>NZ_JAJAWH010000050.1 GCF_020531965.1 Pseudorhizobium xiangyangii
GCCTCGTTACGCTGACAGGAAGCGCCTGACGAATTGCATCTGGTTGTCTGACCGGATCGGTGATTGCGCGATATCGGTGATCAGGTGGCAAGAATGCAAAAGCCTATGAGGGCTCATAAGCCACCCTTCCGAACACATTGCACGCCCCGTTTGGCCGCTCGGTTAGACTTCGGTCGGCTCGCCAAGCCAGCGCGTCTCGATGTCGCCGCAAAGGGTGCAAACCCAGTTCTCGATTTTGGTGCGGGGCAAAATCAGCACGGCACGCAGATCGCCAGCTGCCGTGCAGATGATGGAGGCTCTGTCCCACGCAGCGAGTGGGCGCGGTGCTCTTCCCGTCGACGTCCGCCTCAAATATCCACTCATCAACGAGGGAGAGGATTGCCGAGTGCTTTGTGATGGAATGGAACAGTTCTTCGGTTGGTGGACAGCTTCCGGTATCTTGTCGGTGTTAGGTTGTGGTGGCGGAGAAACACCCGGTTGAAATTTGACAGATTGCGGTAGCCCACCTCGAAGCAGATGTCCGTTACCGGCAGAGAAGTGTCGGTTAGTAGCTGGCCCGCCTTCCAGATACGAAGCTTGTTGACGTGGTCGGTGAAGCTGTGGCCGCTGTTCTTTTTGAAGAACCGCGAGAAAGCGCTGTCGCTCATGCCGACCATGCGAGCCATGTCCGGCAACCGGATGTCCTCCGACAGATTGGCAAAGACATACGCAAAGACCTGTTGCAGGGCTTCGAGCGAACCATAGCTTAGATCCGGCACATAGGCTTCTGAAGACAACGTATCGAATTCATCAGTGTCCCGCAGCAGCGACAACAATGACAGGAAGGTCGAAAGGCGCACCGAGCCGGTTTGGAGCTCCATGCTGAGTATCAGCGCCTCCGCCTGTTCCCGCGCCCGACCTTTGAAGGACAGCCCCCGCTGCGCGCGGGTAAGAAAATCACGCAGGCCCGCCAATTCCGGCAAGAAGGCCGAAGCCTGCTCCAGTTTGGTCGGCAAAAACTGGATGACGATGTCGCGTCCTGGAATGCGCTCATCCGGTCCGAGCGGCGTCACCCAATCATGCGGCAGGTTGCTGCCGATGACGGAAATATGGCCCGGCGTAAACGCGCCGACATGATCGCCTGCAAGCAGGATGCCGCTGGCGTTGGGGATGTAGTGTATCTCCACCTCCGGGTGGAAATTCCAGACGTTGCGTTCCCACGGATAGTCGTCGCGGCGCCAGAGGAAAGACTCGTCCGCGCCGGTCAAGACATATTCGAATCTCGCGACTGTGGGCGAAATGACTGACATTGCGAACGGCCTCCGTGCTTCCCGGCATTCTCGTTGCGCTGACACGCAGATCCCGATTGTGCAACGCACACAAGATTTCATGCATGAAAATGGCTTTTCGCGCATGAAAGTATCAGTATCGCGCACCGGCCGCGCTTGTGTCCACCCTTCCATTCTACAAGTATTGAGATCAGTTGGGCGTGTTGGAGGAGAATTTAGAACCGCACAACCGGACCGATTTTGCGTTCCAAAGGGAGGAGAACAATGAACAGTTTCGTCAAAGCCGCGGGCGTCGGCTTCATTTCGCTTGGCATTTGGAGCTCGACCGCTCTTGCTCAGGATTCCTGGTGGAAGACTGCCGCCCAGCCCTATCAGGGCGCGACCATACGGGGCATCTCAGAATCGACCCCAGCGTCGAAATATGTCGAGCAGGTACTCGGTCCGAAATTCACCGAAGAGACGGGCATCAAGGTCGAATTCGAGGCCACATCTTGGGACCAGATGTACGACAAGGCGATCAAGGACATGGAGGCCAATACCGGCATCTATGACTTCGTCTATATCGAGCAGGACATCGTATACACGTATCTGGCGCGCAATTTTCTGGTCGATATCACCAAGTCACTCGCCGATAACGCAAAGATCGCTTCGCCGGACTTCAAGCCGGAGAATTTCACCACGTTCGTAAACTACTTCAAGGATCCGAAATCGGGCAATGTCATGGGCGTCCCCATGGAAGCATTCATCAAGCCCTACCTCTACCGAAAGGACCTTTTCGACGATCCCGCGATCCAGAAAGCCTACAAGGATGCCACCGGTGCGGATCTGAAGCCCGCGACGACGCACGACGAGTATACCCAGATCGCCAAGTTCTTCACCGAATACGGCGCAGACAAGGAGCTCTGGGGAACGACCGTACAGGCCTCGTCGAGCCACCCTGCCGCTTTCTACGAATTCTTCGAGTCGGTCGCGCCGACCTTCGGCGTGTACAACTGGGGCATCGATGGCACAACCTTCGCGGCCACCGAAGCGAACGGCGGCCAGATGAACTCCGCCGCCGCGAAGAAGGCGCTCAACTACTGGGTCGGCCTGCTGAAATACGCGCCACCGGAATCGACGTCCTCCACTTGGGACGAGGTTGCCGGGACATTTTCTGCCGGCCGCGCAGCCCAAGGCCTCGTCTACGGAGAAAACGCTGCCTGGATCGCGACCGACGAAAGCAAATCGACCGTCGTCGGCAAGGTGGGCGTGGCATTGCCTCCGGTTGAGGCGGGTGTGATGGAAGCCGTCGCATCCGGCAAGGGATATATCGGCTACTACGACGGCGGCGCCTTCGGCATCCCGCATTCTTCCAAGAACAAGGACGCCTCGCTGCTCTTCCTGCAGTATATCGGGCAGGCCTCAGTGCAGACCGACTGGGCTCTGGCCGGCTCCCGCATCGTCATGAACTCGACCTACGACGATCCCAAAATCGTCGATCAGGACAAGAAGATGAACGGTTACTACACGCTGATGCGTGACGACGGAAAGCTGTTCGCCGGTGCTCCGCCGTTCCCGTTCCACTCTCAAGTTCTGCAGGTCGTCGCGCCGTTCATCTACAAAGCCATCGTCGGCGAGATCCAGCCGGACGATGCGCTGGACCAAGCTGCCACTGCGGCCGAAGCTGAACTCGTGAAGCTCGGCTACCGCAAGTAAAAGACCATACCTCCCGGCGGCTGGCGGTCGCCTTCAAGAAGGTGGCCGCCCCGTTTCCTGACTGCGGTTTGCGCGGTCTGCCCACGACGCCGGCAGCGGGCAAATAGAATCCAAACACGATCTGACGGAGCGAAGGATGAGACAATCCAACATCGGATGGCTGTTTCTAACACCAGCCACGCTGATCCTCTTCGTAGTTGGGTTCATCCCCTTCATTTACATACTTTACGTCGGCTTCTTCGACTGGAACACCAACGCAGTCGATCCAACCCTGCGCTGGGCTGGTCTCCAGAATTACCGTAACCTCGTTTTTGACACGACATTCCTGAACTCGCTTGCGCGCACGCTGGTTTTTGCCTTCTTCGTAGTCGTAAGCGAGCTGCTGTTGGGCTATGTGCTGGCCCGCGCGTTGATGGCAGACCGTCTGTGGGGCCGGCAGTTCTTTCGCACGATCCATACACTGCCAATCGTTGTCGCGCCTATTGCAGTCGGCGCTACCTGGCGGCTGCTTTGCGTTCCGGGGTTCGGCATTGTGCCCTATTACCTGAAACTGTGGTTCGGCATCGACTACAACATCTCGACCAATGCCTATCACGCCTTCGGCACAGCCATTATTATGGACCTGTGGCACTGGACGCCGTTCGTCACGCTGTCGCTCATGGCAGGGCTGACCGCCTTGCCAAAAGAACCACTCGAGCAGGCGCAGATCGACGGCGGCAACAAGCTGCAGATATTCTGGTACGTGATCGTGCCGATGTTGAAGCCGGTATTGCTGACAACCGTCTTCATCCGGCTGATGGACGCGCTTCGTTCGGTCGACGAAATCTGGATGCTGACCAAGGGCGGTCCGGCTGAGGCGACCCGGTTCATCGGCCTTCATATCTGGATCAACGTCTTTCCGAAGACGGACTATGGCTACGGCGCGGCCATGTCCCTTCTCACGCTTTACGTAACGATCGTTTTGAGCTGGCTGCTCTTCGTCGCAATGACCGGCCGCAAGGGAGGCGCACAATGAGACGCTCCGGTATAGCCTCCTTCGTTCTGTGGATATGCCTGACCATTCTGACCCTGCTTCCGGTGTGGTGGATGCTGGTCGTGTCGATGCGTCCCCGCGTGAAGCTTTATTCGAAATCGGTCCTCATCGACAATCTTTACTGGGACAATTTCCTGGCTGTACTGAACAGCTCGACCTTCCTGCAGTATCTCTGGAATTCGATGGTCGTGGCGACATCGAATGCAGCGCTGGTGTGCGCGCTCGGTCTCCTGGCGGCGTTCGGGCTCTCGCGTTACAAGATCAGCGGCGGTGACAACGTGTTTTTCTGGTTGATCACCAACCGCATGGCCCCGCCTGCCGTGTTTCTGCTGCCGCTCTTCCTGCTGTTTACCAAATGGTTCGTGTTCGGCGACTTCATGTTGTTCGACACGAAAATTGGTCTGATCCTCCTCTATTGTGTGTTCAACCTGCCCTTCGCCATCTGGCTCTTGAAGGGCATGCTGGACGGGATTCCGCTGGAGCTGGACGAAGCGGCACGGGTCGATGGTGCAACGACCGGCCAGGTGCTGTCCCACGTTATCCTGCCGCTGGCACGACCGGGATTGGCCGTCACCTTCATCCTGACCTGGATTTTCGCCTGGAACGAGTACCTGTTCGCAGCGACCCTGACGTCGTCGGCTGACGCCAGGACCGTGACGACAGCGCTCGCCGAGTATGTCTCGGTCACCGGAACGAACTGGGGCGAGATGGCTGCGATGGCGTTCCTGACCACGCTCCCGGCTCTGGTCGTGCTTGGCTTCGTTCAGAAGCACATCGTGACTGGTCTGACGTTCGGCGCATTGAAAGGGTAAATTGATGGCTGGCATTCAACCCCAAAAACCCGAACGCGACGGATTCCTGCCGATCCGGACCAACGGCTTCGACCGGGGCTTCATCTCGGCCGTGATCCTGATCCTGGTGCATCTTCTCTGGATGCGCTTCCTGGAGGGCGTGCTGCCCCTATGGGTGGCGACGGTGCTCTGCCTGGCGCTTTCCGTGTTCATTATCCGAAAGGGCTGAAGACATGAGATCGCTCGTTCTCGAACGAAAAGACGAACTGCGGATTCGCGACCTGGATCCGAAAGAGGTGCTCGGTCCCACCGAGGTGCGCATCGCCATCAAGACCGTGGGCGTCTGCGGATCGGACGTTCACTATTATACTCACGGCGCGATCGGTCCCTTCGTTGTGCGCGAGCCGATGATCCTCGGCCACGAAGCCGCCGGCATCATCGAAGAGGTCGGCAGCGCGGTCGAGAACCTGAAAGTTGGCGACCGTGTTTGCATGGAGCCCGGCATTCCCGACCCTCAAAGTCGTGCGTCGCGGCTGGGTCTCTACAATCTCGATCCCGCGGTGCGCTTCTGGGCGACGCCGCCTGTACATGGCGTACTGAGACCGAGCGTGGTCCACCCGGCCGCCTTCACATTCAAGCTTCCGGACAATGTTTCCTACGCCGCTGGCGCCATGGTCGAGCCACTGGCCGTCGGTTTTCAGGCAGTCTCCAAGGCGAGGCTGACACCCGGCGCGATCGCACTGGTTACGGGCGCTGGGCCGATCGGCATGGTGACAGCGATCGCGGCGCTGTCGGCCGGCTGCGCCAAAGTCATCATGACCGACGTTGTCGATGAGAAGCTTGCAGTGGCGCGCAAGCTTGGGCCCGCCATCATCACCGTCAACGTCCGCTCGCAGGACCTGAAGAGCGTCATAGCCCGCGAAACCGACGGCTGGGGAGTCGATGTCGTTTTCGAATGTTCGGGTGCAGCCGAAGTGATCGCAGACACGTTGAACCATGGTTGCCCCGGCGGGGCCGTCGTTTTTGTCGGCATGCCCTTGAAGCCCGTCCCGCTCGATATCGTCATCGCCCAGACCAAGGAACTGCGCATCGAGCACGTATTTCGCTACGCCCATGTCTATCCGCGCATCGTGGCGCTCTTGGCATCGAACCAGATCAACGTCGATGCGCTGATCACCGACACCTACGCCTTCGAGGACTCGATCGAAGCGTTCGATTACGCCGTAAGACCGAAGCCGTCCTCCGTGAAGATCCAGATCGAGCTTGGGAAATAGCATGTACCTGCGGAAGTTGGATCTGAGCGGAAGAGTCGCGGTCGTCACCGGTGCGGGGCGAAACATCGGCTATGCCTGCGCTGATGCGCTGTCTGAAGCCGGCGCGCATGTCGTGCTGACTGATCTTGACGAGGAGCTCGGTCAGTCCGCTGTCTCGAAAATCGCCGCGATGGGGCGAAAGGCCGAATTCGTGCGTCTCGATGTAACCGATTCCGGCGAAACCGACCGTGTCGCGACGGCGATCGCTTCCAAGCTTGGTCGCGTGGACATTCTGGTCGCCAATGCCGGCATCGCTGCACACAGCCCGGCGGAGGATATGGCCGATGCGGACTGGCTGAGGGTGGCAAACGTAAACCTCAACGGCGTGTTCTGGAGCAATCGCGCCTTTGGAAACCTGATGCTGAAGGCGGGCAAGGGCTCGATCGTCAACATCGGTTCGATGTCTGGCATCATCGCCAATCGGCCGCAACCGCAAGCCGGTTACAACGCCTCGAAGGGGGCCGTTCACATGCTGACGAAGTCGCTTGCAGCCGAATGGGCCGAGCGGGGCGTCCGCGTCAACGCCGTCGCGCCAACCTATATCGCGACCGACATGACGAAGGCTGCCATTGAGGGGACCGGGTGGGACAAGGAGTGGATGAACATGACGCCGATGAAGCGCATGGGCGAAGTCGAGGAAATCGCGTCTGTCGTCCTGTTCCTGGCTTCCGATGCCGCCAGCCTGATGACCGGCAGCATCGTCGTCGCGGATGCGGGATACACCTCATGGTGAAGCTGCCCGTGCACCCGTCCCGAATGATCGGCGGCCATGCCGCCACAACTGACTAAGGATTGAGATATGGCGACGATCGAGCTCGACCAGGTCGACAAGCATTACGGCTCCTATCACGCACTGCGCAAAATCTCGTTCGATATAGCTGACGGTGAGTTCGTCGTACTGGTCGGCCCCTCCGGTTGCGGCAAATCCACGCTGCTGCGATCGCTTGCCGGCCTTGAGGAAATCACCGGCGGCACGATCAAGCTTGGTGGACATCGCGTCGACAACATCGCCGCCAAGGACCGTGACGTGGCGATGGTATTCCAGAACTACGCGCTCTATCCGCACATGACCGTCCGGGAGAACATGGCTTTCGCACTGAAGTTGCGCGGAGAAAATCTTGCCGATCGCAACGCCAAGGTCGACAGGGCCGCCGAGATGCTGCGGCTGACGCCCTATCTCGATCGATATCCGAAAGCGCTCTCCGGTGGTCAGCGGCAGCGCGTCGCCATGGGGCGCGCGATGGTTCGCAGCCCAAAGGCATTCTTTTTCGACGAGCCTTTGTCAAACCTCGACGCCGCGTTGCGCGTGGATATGCGTTCGGAGATCAAAGCTCTTCACCAACGCCTCGGCGCTACTTCCGTCTATGTGACGCATGACCAGATTGAGGCCATGACCATGGCGGACCGCATCGTCGTGCTTCGCGACGGCAAGGTGGAGCAGATCGGTGCGCCACTGGAGCTTTACGACAGGCCGGCAAATACCTTCGTCGCCGGTTTCATCGGATCGCCGGCGATGAACATGCTACCGGCCACGATCGATCTCTCCCTAAACTCAGCGCGGCTTGCTGACGGGTCGACCCTCTCCCTTCCGGAAGGCACGCGGGCAAGCAACGGCCAGGAGGTGATATACGGGGTTCGCCCTGACCAGTGGATGGTGTCGCATGGGGATATGGGCGTACCGGCGACTGTCGAATTGATCGAGCCGACGGGAGCCGAAATTCTCCTGGCGGCCAGATTGGCGGGCCAGCGCGTGGTGTGCGCCTTCCGCGAGCGCCACGCGCTGAAGCAGGGCGACAGGATAAGGCTCAACGTCGATCCTGCCGCCGCTCATGTGTTTGACAAGCAAACCGACCAAAGACTGGCGTTGTGAGCAACAGGCATCGGGAGGATGAACGTGTCGGACTTTACTGGAAAAACAGTCATCATCACGGGTGCTGGCAAGGGCATCGGTCGCGCCTGCGTTGAACTACTCACGCAGCGTGGCGCGCGGATCGTAGCCCTGTCGCGCTCGCAAGCCGATCTAGACGATCTGGCGGCGAAGTTCGGCGCGACCGTACTATCCGTCGATCTTGCCGACAATACAGCAGCACGCGCCGCCATGAAGATGGCGGGACTGGCAGACGCGCTGATCAATTGCGCGGGAACGAACGTGCTCGAAAGCGTCCTCGATATGACGGAGGAGGGCTATGAACAGGTCCTTGGCATCAACCTGCGGGCCGCGCTGATTTGTGCGCAGGAATTTGCGCGGGCTCGCATTGCAAACGGTGGCGGCGGTACGATCGTGAATGTGACCTCGATCGCCGGACATCGTGGTTTCGTGGATCACGTGGCGTACGCCGCTTCGAAGGCGGGACTGGAAGGCGCGACGCGCGTCATGGCCAAGGAACTCGGCGCCTACGGCATCCGGGTCAATGCAGTGGCGCCCACGGTTACCATGACGGAGCTTGCCGCGAAGGCGTGGTCGGAACCTTCAAAACGTGACCCGATGATGGTTCGCCACCCGATGGCGCGCTTTGCAGAGGTCGACGATGTCGCACGCTCGATCGCGCTGCTTATTTCAGAGGACGCGGCCATGATCAGTGGCGCAGTCCTGCCAGTCGACGGCGGCTTCCTTGCTGTCTGAAAATCAAGAGGCGAGAAAAGAAGATGACTAGACAACTCGAAGGAAAGATCGCGGCGGTGACCGGTGCAGCTTCAGGGATTGGGCTGGCGACCACCCGTGCCCTGGTCGATGCCGGCGCCAAGGTCGTGATGGTGGACTACAACAGACAAGCGCTGGAAACATACGCTGCCGAGCTCGGCGACGTCGTAGTCACGCAGGTCACCGATCTTCTGGACGCCGCAAGTTGTGAGGCGATGGTGCCGGAAATCCTGGCAAAGGTCGATCACGTCGACATCCTGCACTGCAATGCAGGGTCCTACATTGGCGGGGATCTTATCGATACCGATACCGCGACAATGGATCGGATGCTGAATCTCAACGTAAACGCCGTCATGAAGAACGTCCGCAACATCGTTCCGCATATGATGGAGCGTGGGACCGGGGATATTTTGGTCACTTGCTCGGTTGCCGGCCATGCGCCGATTCAATGGGAGCCAGTCTATTCCAGCTCCAAATGGGCGATTACCAGTTTCGTTCAAATCATGCGTCGGCAGTTGAAAAACCACGGCATCAGGGTCAGCCAGGTCTCGCCTGGTCCGGTCGTATCCGCTCTTCTTGCCGATTGGCCCGCGGAAAACCTTGAGAAGGCCAAAGCCAATGGAAGTTTAATCGAGCCCTCAGAGGTCTCCGATGCCATCATCTTTATGCTGACCCGCCCGAGAAACGTCACGATCCGGGACATGATTGTCTTGCCGACCAATTTCGACGTGTAGTTAAGAAATACCAAGTGGATGTCGGAGCTCGATTCTGGGCTTCACGCCACGGTCTGCGAGGAGGAATGGCCGGACGACAAGGGCTGGCTGATGTTGTCAGTGCTCCATGGTTGCATCACACAGCCGCAGCGGTTGGATCGAAGCTTCGCTGCGCAGTTCGGACTGTCGCTTTTGAGATTTCCGGGTCACATGCCTAATAAATTTGGCTTTTGCGTCTAACCGTTATTGTGGAGCGCGAGTGGTTGGTGAGTGTTGCTTTGCCAGTCTAAACCACAGGTTACGCTTTGGTGGTATCCACCTGAGAAAGTTATCCACTTCCCTCGCCGATGCGGAGGGTCCATTTGGTTAGAACGTCGTCCGTTTGCCCCGTTGCGCCCCGTTTACCGACTTCTACAATGTAATCCCAGTCCCGACCATTGGGAGAGAAATCATGGCTGAAACCGGAAAATCCGATGCTCAGCACGACGACAAGGTTAGGATCCGCAAGCGGGACCCTGACCATCAACGCCGCAGCATTTCAATAGATCGAGTTCTCCTAATGGCTAGCCCCACCCATGGACGCATCTTC
>NZ_JAJAWH010000051.1 GCF_020531965.1 Pseudorhizobium xiangyangii
GCAACAACGCTAGGTCATGCGCTCGCCATTGATTTCCGTCATTAGGTAGCACAAGCACTGATTTCCATTCCATCCTACTGGAAACAATACGAAAATCTGAAAATAAGCTAGGTTTCGTAATTGTCATCAGCTCTCTTCCTGCCCTACCGGGCCGCCCTCCTATCTCGCTCGCTTCTAACGTCTGGCGGGATCATGGCTCCGCTATCTTTCTTGAATTTGGCCATCTTTCTCCGACATCGAGGTTGGACGGCTCTCCTGGACAATCGCAGGGGAGTACATTCCTTCGTTCTCGTAGGTCCTTATCTGGTATTTAGTCCCAGCAATTGAAGCAGCTTCTCCCTTAGTTGATTGACGCTGTACGGCTTGGTCAATCTTTGAGAAGCCCATCCAGGCTTTTAAACGCGCCAGATTGATGGCACGGCGCGTTCGGGGGAAGTCTCCTGAGGCGTCCGTTCACGACCATGTAAGCGGCCTCCCGAGGTCTACGGGAGACCGAGCGCCTCTTCTCACGCGGAGAGAGCGTGCATCTCGCGGATGAGATCGGATTTGCCCTCAAAGCCGATGCCGGGAATGTCGGGCATGACGATGTGGCCGCCCTCAACCTTTACGCCATCCGGAAAGCCGCCATAAGGCTGAAAAAGGTCCGGATAACTCTCATTGCCACCAAGGCCGAGGCCTGCAGCGATGTTAAGCGACATCTGGTGACCGCCATGTGGGATGCAGCGCGATGGCGACCAACCATGAGCCTTCAGCATGTCGAGCGTTCGCTGGTATTCGACGAGGCCGTAGGAAAGTGCGCAGTCAAACTGCAACCAGTCGCGATCGGGCCGCATTCCACCGTGACGAATGAGGTTGCGGGCGTCCTGCATGCTGAACAGGTTCTCGCCGGTTGCCATGGCACCCGGATAAAATTCGGCGAGTGCCGCCTGAAGTTGGTAGTCGAGAGGATCGCCTGCCTCCTCGTACCAGAACAGCGGAAACTGGCGCAGCATCTTAGCGTAGCTTATTGCCGTTTCCAGATCGAAGCGACCATTGGCGTCCACGGCAAGTTGCGCTTCAGAGCCGATTTCGTCGAGGACAGATTCAATGCGCTTGGCATCCTCATCCACTGAGGCGCCGCCGATCTTCATCTTCACGACGTTGTAGCCACGGTTGAGATAGCCGCGCATTTCCTGCCGCAATGCCGAATTGTCTTTACCAGGATAGTAATAGCCACCGGCGGCGTAGACGAACACCTTGGGGTTGGCTTCACGACCTGCGCGCTCGGCCAGTAGGCGGAAAAGCGGCTTGCCTGCAATCTTGGCGACCGCGTCCCATATGGCCATGTCGATGGTCCCGACGGCAACCGAGCGCTCGCCATGACCGCCTGGCTTCTCATTGGTCATCATCGCGGCCCAGACTTTCTCAGGCGAGATGTTGTCACCGGACTCGTCCAGCAGCGTCTGCGGATCGGCGCTCGTGATGCGATCGGCAAATCGCTCGCGGATCAGGCCGCCCTGGCCGTAGCGACCGTTGGAATTGAAGCCATAGCCGACGACTGGCTTGCCGTCGCGGATCACATCGGTGATCACCGCAACGAGGCTGCTGGTCATCTTGGAGAAGTCGATATAGGCGTTACGGATCGGCGACGAGATAGGTTTCGTCACCTCGCGAATTTCCACTATACGGGGCATTAATAAACTCCAGAGTGTCAGAATGTGCTTCCTATTATTCGCCGGCGTCGCGGCTGTCCTTGTGCCAGAAGACCAGTTTTCGCTGGATCAGGCTTACCGTGCCAAACATGGCAAGGCCGAGAAGGCTAAGATAGAGGATAAGCGCGAAGACGCGTGGGGTGTGAAGCTGTGACGCCGCGACGCGGATCAACTCGCCGAAACCCTTGCCGCCGCCAAGGAACTCACCTGTGATCGCACCGGCCATGACGCTAAGCGAAGCGATCTTTAGACCGGTAAAGACGTGCGGCAGACCAGCCGGCATCTTCATCTGCACTAGCGTCTGCCAGCGCGTGGCGCCCATTGTACGAAAGAGGTTAAGGGCATTGCGGTCGGCACTGTTGAGGCCTGCAGCGGTGCCTACGAGGATGGGAAAGACGGACACGAACGTTGCGAGCGCAACCTTCGAGGAAATGTCGAAGCCGAGCCAAGCGACGAAAAGCGGCGCGAACGCGATTTTCGGCATCGTGTCGATGGCTATGAGGTAAGGCATGACGGCACGCTCACCGAACCGGGTTTCGCCGACAATTACGCCCAAACCGATCCCGATCAGCGTGGCGAGCACGAAACCGATCAGCACTTCCTGCATGGTCACCCAAAGGGCGGCCAGCATATAGCCGCCGGTCACGAGATTGGTTCCGACGAAAACGATTTCACGCCACGTTTCTAACGGTGACGGCAGGATGATGTTCGAAACCACGCCGCTTGCCGTGGCGAAGTGCCAGATCAGAACAACGACCAGGCCAAGCCCAAGGATAGCGATGGGTTGCGGAATGCTGTCGATCAGCGAGATCTCTTCCTTCCAGACCGTGCTCTCCACGGGGGCCTCGGAGCCGTGCATATCAAACGTGCTCATGACTGGCTCCTTGGCTGAGAAGGTCGCGGATATGGATCACATAGCGGCCGAAGGCGGGGCTCGTGACCATGTCAAGCGTTCGCGGACGCGGAAGGTCAATGTGGACCGCCTCGATCACTCGGCCCGGCCGGGCGCCCATGACGAACACGGTATCGGAAAGAATGACCGCTTCCGCGATAGAATGGGTCACCAGGAATGCCGTCGCGTCGCGCTCCATGCAGATGCGTTGCAGTTCCATATTCATGAAATCGCGCACCAGTTCGTCGAGTGCACTGAATGGTTCGTCGAGCAGGAGCACGGCGGGTTCGGTGATCAGCATCCGGCAGATCGCCGCACGCTGCGCCATGCCGCCAGAAAGCTCCGAGGGGTAAGCCTTTTCAAAGCCATTGAGGCCGACAAGATCGAGCAGTGCCTGAGCGTCGCCGACCTTTGCGCGAGCGGCGACCTTGCCGTCACGTATGCGGATCGGTAGCAGGATGTTGTCGATCGTCGTCAGCCACGGAAACAGCGTCGCTTGCTGGAACATCATGCCGATATCCCGTCGTGGCCCGACAACGGGCTTGCCCGTCAGGACGACGCTGCCCGATGTCGGTGAGGTCAATCCCGCCATGATCTTGAGCAGTGTCGACTTACCGCAACCGGACGAACCGATGACCGAATAGAAATTCCCCTTGCGCAGGTCGAGATTGACATTTTCGAGGGCAACGAGGCTGCGGCGCGCATAAACCTTGCCAACGCCTCGTAGACTGTAGATCGAGGGCGCCAATGGCGCGCCCTCTTCCTTAGCGAGGTGAGCCGCCATCATTTCGAGTTCCAGGCTTCAACGAAGCGGTTGGTGTAGATGGCGTTCAAATCAGGGAGCGGTTCTTTCATTTCGCCAGAAGAGACCAGGCTCTCCTGCCAGGCCTGCCATGCTTCGAGATCCTGGTAGCCGTACCCCTTGGCCGTGTCGAACGGGGTCTGGCGAACGACGATCTGCTCGATCAGCGCCTTGGAAAAGGCTCGATCCTCGCCTTCCTGCGGGTTAACGGTCGCAGCATGGTCAATGACCTTGTCAATATTGGCGGGGTCAGCGGCGAAGTGCGCACCCTTGACCACGGCCTTACCGAAGCCTTCGATCACGTCCGGGTTCTTCTCAATATAGTCAGCCATGGCGGCGAAGCCATTACCGAAGAACACGCGGAATCTTTCTGGCGTGATGTTACGCAGCTTAAGGCCGCGGCTGTTGAGAATGGCGGCATCGCTAGTGGCGGCGACATAAGCATCGATATCCCCACGCATGAAGCCGGCCGTCGCAAGACCGCCATCACCGACGACGAGGAACGAATAGTCCTTGCCTTCCTCCATGCCGAGATCACCGAAGATCGAACGCGCAAAGGATGCTTCCGCGCCGTCGGCCGTGCCGATCCCGATAACCTTGCCCTTCAGTTCCTCCGGCTTCTGCGTGGCCGCCTCCTCCTTTACGACCATGCTTAGCGAACTGTTAGGGTTGAGACGGTAGATGAAGGTTATATCGATGCCCCGAGCGCGCGCGCCGAGGAACGGACCGGCGGCGGGATTGCCGATCTGTCCCTGACCGGCGGTCAGCGCCTGCAACACCGCGCCAGAACCATTAAGAGCCTCGACATTCACGTTGAGCCCTTGCTCGGCAAAGTAACCTTCTCCCATGGCGACCGCGACCGGAATAATGTTGATGGCCGACGGGTTGGCGACCACGAAGGTCACATCCTTGGATTCCTGGGCAACTACAGATGCGGGAACACCGGAAAGCCCGACGATGGACGCTGCCAACAGGTATTTTACAAATTTCAGAGTGCGCATATTATATCCTCCTCCTTGCTCCACATAAATCATGTATTATACAGCTTACAGAAAGTCAAAATGCATTTTATGAATCAGCCTATTTCCCGAGGGAACAATGTCTAGGACACTTCAGGCCAAACCTGCCACCAGACCCGCCGGCGGCAAGATCACCGCGGCGTCCGCCGTCTTCGCAGCCTTAAGGCTCGATATTCTCTCTGGAACACTTCCGCCGGGCTCGCGGCTGCGCATCGACTGGCTCTGCCAGTCCTACGAGGCCACCATCAATCCAGTGCGCGAGGCGTTAAACCGTCTCACCGCCGAGGGGTTGGTTGAACTGGAAGACCAGCGTGGTTTCTCCGTGGCATCCATCTCGATCGAGCAATGGCGGGAAATCGTACGCGGACGTTGCCTCATGGAATCTTGCGCGCTACGCGAAGCCATGCGCAACCGCACAGAGGCTTGGGAGGAAGGGATCGTGCTCAGCCTCTACCGGCTATCAAGAACGCCGCGCTTTTTGGAGGGAGACACCCAACGGCCGAACCCAGACTGGGAACCGCGCCACCACGCTTTCCACAATGCGCTTTTGGTGACCTGCAATTCCCGTATCATACTGGAATTCTGTGAGGAGTTGCGCGAGCGTTCCGATCGCTATCGGCACATCGCCTCGATTTCCCCCCAGGCGCGGCAAACCTATAGCGCGGAGCACAACGAAATTGCGGATGCCGCACTGGATGGAGACGCGGATAAGGCGGTGGAGCTTCTGACCGCTCACTACCAACGCACGCTGGCAGTTGTCGAGGCCTACTTTGAGAAGGCCAGCTAAGCCGGCCCGGACGGGCCGCCTTAGCTGTAGTTCTAAGGTCAGGCGGCCACGGCGATCCGGTTCGACAGGGTTGGAATGCCCTCGATTTCGATCTCGATAAGATCTCCGGCCTTCATGAAAACAGGCGGATTGCGGGCGAAACCGACGCCTGAGGGTGTGCCAGTCGCGATGACATCGCCCGGCTTCAATGTCATGACTTCCGATGCATACGAGATGATGCGCGCAACACTGAACATCAGATCCTTGGTGTTGCCGTCCTGCATGATTTTCCCATTGAGGCGCGAGCGGATTGACAGACCTACAGCGCCCAGCGGCAATTCATCCGCAGTCACAATCACGGGACCGAAGGGGCCAGTCGCATCGAAATTCTTACCTGCGGTCCACTGAGTTGTGCGCCGCTGGTAATCACGCAAGGAGCCGTCATTGAATGCGGTGTAACCGTAGACGTAGTCAAGTGCCTCATCTTCCGAGACGTTGTGCGCCGTCTTTCCAATGACAACGAGCAATTCGGCTTCAAAATCAAGCTTTTCGGAGACCTTCGGAAGAAGGATTTCTCCATCCGGCGGCAGCAGGCTCGTTTGCACTCGAAGGAAAAGCGTCGGATATTCAGGGATGTCGCGACCACCTTCCTTGACGTGTTCCAGATAGTTCAGGCCCATGCAGATGAACTTGCCCGGGCGCTCGATCGGGGAGAGGATCTTCACGCTTTCCAGCGCGATGCCTTCGGCGCGCGGCAGCGCATCACGTGCCTGTTCCATAAGTGCTCGCCCGGCCTTGAGGACAGCGATCATATCGCCTGACGTCCCCGGCACCAGCTTGGCCAAATCATATACCTTTCCGCTGTCCAGCACGCCTACGTGCTCCTGACCTGCGGCCTCGAACCTCAAAATCTGCATACTCGTTCTCCTCAAACCTACGATCATCAACAGGTAAAACATTATTCTACTACCTACAAGAAATAATGCATTATCTTCTCGATTGATTTCATGACGCCGCTTCCCTCGACCATTCTTGTCACGGCGCCCGCATCGACATGTCGCAGCGCAGGATGTGTCTCATATCGCTCTGAGTTCGATTCAATAATTTGAGCGGCCACGAGGGAGCCCCGGCAGAGGCGGACTCCCAGCGATACTTCAGAGTCAACGCACCCTGAGGTCTTATCCAGGAAGGTAGCTTAAGGTTCTGATCCTCGCTCCCTTCCTTCATATCCATTCTTACACCGCGACATGCTTCGAAGATCAGGGCCTTATGCCGGCAGGCAGCGTTTCGCGATCTCGGACGCAGCATAGCTTGCGGCTCGCTGCCACGCCTCATCGGTGTCGCCCCGGTAACTCAGGAAGCGGTCGCAGGTCGGCCTGTTGGTAGCCAGGTCCAGGACAGCGAACTTAAGTCCACCAATCAGCGTGCTCATTTTCCGGACTTCTCCGATTAGCAGATATCGTGCTCCGGCTCTTCTCGCCTCGAGTGATAACGCCTCCAGTCCTACGGCCCTCGCTGTGCATTCTCCGCCTTCACAAGCAAGTGGGACAATATTGATCCCATCGCTGGTGGAAAGGGCATTTTCAAGTGTCGCTCCAAACGCCGTCAGTCGCCTTGCGTGCTCGTCGCGTTGGTCTCTAACTTCCCCCGACGTGTCTATAAACGCGAAATCGGATATGGCCAGCACGGTTGGCTCCGCGGTATAGGCAACGCCCGCCGAGGTGCTCCCGATGGCAATTGTCAACATCAGGGAAAATCCGCCGGTTACGAAGAAACGGCAGGACATTGAGATACGAAGACATCGCCCCTGGCGCATTGGATCCTCCACGTCAGGCTCTCAACACATTAACATCAATTCGCCTGCCACCCTAAGCAATGGCCAAGGGTCGAACGGGAACCAGAGAGCGCTTGGTCAGGGAAACCGAAATCCACCGCCTCTAGTGTCGACAGCGGTTCGTGCCAACGCGTCGGCAAGGTTGTTGCCAATAAGACCCGAGTGTCCCTTGCACCACGAGACCGCCACTTCCGGATGGCGGTTCAGCAATTCGTCCAGTCGCTTCCACAACTCGGCGTCCGGGATACTGCGCTTTCGTACTCTTTGATCGGCGGTGACGCGCTTCCATCCGTTGTTGCGCCAGATGGCTCTCCAATGATGACATCCCTCGACGACATGGGCGGAGTCCGTCCAGATAATTGCCTTGTATCCTTCTCCGGTACGAGCCAGCCAGTTCATCGCTTCGATAACGGACATCAGTTCGAAGGAGTTGTTGGAGTTGCCGACCCCCCTGCCGTGCTGAACATGGATGCGTCGATTGCCATGCTGCACGACGAATGCCCATCCCCCGGCATGCTTCGTGGCCCAGAACGAACCGTCGGTGAAGATTTCAAGCGGGGAGGCAGGCGACAGCATCCGACAATCTTGTCCTTAGTGACAAAAGCTGCGTCAGCCTTCACACGCGGCAACCTTCATGGCAACAAAAAAGGCCGTGTCTGCGGGTCTCAGGTCTCGCACCTCGCGTATAGTTCAAACCTAGGGAAATGCAGCCCCAGCGAGAATCCGATCCCAGGGTTCGCGATGCCCCCAGTCGAAGCTTGCTGCCAATTCGGTATGCAGATCGGTAATGGCAAGCGTCGCATCAACGTCGGTCTCAAAGACGAAAACTACCTCTGGGCGACCTTTGCCTATCTTGACTACCATCGGCATCACTAGGCGCATCGTGCCAAGTCCTTCCGGCGGGACGAGATCGCATTGACGATTGGCTCAAACCAGTTCTCCTGGAGCTGAATGCTATCGAGGACGCAATCAAGCTGTGCCAGATGCAAGAGGAACGGTTGTTGTCGGGAACTTCCGTCGCCGCGATGTCTTCTTTCGTAAAAGGAGGCACTGATGTTCCACCAATCAACGGCATTACCCCTACCGCCGTTTGTACATGATCATATCGACAAGGCCGCCGCTGATCTTTTGGGAATGTCCGGACACTCTTTCGATTTTTCCCAACCTGCCGGGGAGCAGGCGCTTGTCCCACCCAATTCTGTCTCCTGGCGCATATTCAAGAACCAGGTGACATTGTTCATCGGCGGGGTCAGCGCTGTTCTACTGGAATTTGCCGAGCCAAAGGTGCGCGATGGCGTCTGGCAGCACAGCTCGTTTCGCAAGGATGCCTTAACGCGATTGCAACGCACTGGTCTTGCAGCAATGGTCACCGTATATGGTGCGCGAAGTCAGGCGGAGGCGATGATTGCGGGCGTCGTCCGTCGCCATGGTAATGTCGAGGGCGTCACGAGCTCCGGTGAGCGCTACAATGCCAACGACCAGGATCTCCTCGACTGGGTTCAGGCAACCGCTGGTTTCGGCTTCATCGAGGCCTACCACCGTTTCGCACGACCGTTGTCAGCACCCGAGCAGGATGCGGCGTTTGCCGAGGCGTAGCCGGCAGCGAAACTCTACGGCGCAATAGGTGCTCCCGCGTCGAGTGCCGAACTCGATGCACTGTTCCTGAGCATGAAGCCACGACTCGAAACGTCCCCAATTATCCCGGAATTTATACGAATAATGCAAGACGTACCGGCCCTTCCAAAGCCGATGGGGCCTTTTCAGGGGCTATTGGTGAAAGCCGCCGTGGAGATTCTACCGCAATGGGTTCGCGAGCGACTGGAGCTTGGTTCCTCCTATAATCTCAACCGAGTTGAACGCATGATTGTCGCGCAAGCTGCCAAGGCAACCGATCGCTTGCTCTTGCGCTCCTCGCCGCCTGTACAAGCTTGTCGACGGCTTGGACTCGCTGAGGACTATCTCTACCAACGAGTGTAAACTCACGGTGGTGAAAGGACGTCTATACACAAGGGGGCCTTGATCGGAATAGGACCGACGATCTCCCGTTTGAGCTAAGCAGTTGAACAGCCGGATCTGCTCGGGAATATCGTCAAATTGGTGATATGGAGGCGGAAAGCGCGATGGAGATGCTATCAACTTCGAGATCAGATGGGCGAAGAGGTAGACGGCGATCGGCGCGCGCAGATGACGATCGAGAAGGTCGGCACTCCGAGGGTGCGCCTCACTCCCATCGACACTGATCCGGTGGCAGGCGTGTCGCTCGTCACGAGCCAACGAACCTTCCTCGGAATTGATCCCTTGTGCCGGATACCGTTGCACACGAAACCCTCTCGAACAATTGCGAGGCGGGATGGCTCTTGCACAAAGGACACGCAGTGCCACAACAATGTTGCACTAGTCCCGCCGTTCGCCTGGATCAACCGGCAGTGGCCGGGATCCGGGCTCGAAAAATGAAGAATATCGGAGAAACCAGCATAGCGGCGCCCCAAAAGGGCGCGGTTTCGGGAATTCTCGTCACGTCAATCGCAGATCCCGGACAGCCGCAGGAGGGTCAGCATAGCGACGGGCACCAGCCCGGGAACCGGGACCGACTGTCCCTGCGAGGGACGTTCCGCTTGAACGCTTCGCACGTCTTGAGCAGCCGCCGACGCGCGTTCCGAGCCAGAGCTGGTGCTCACCAGTGCCACACTGATCGCCGAGATCGAATACCGTGCCTGGACGCAGGACGGAGAGCTGCGCCATGCGTCCCACAAGGGGCTGCGCGACCGCCAGGACAATGCGAAATCTACAAGATGTCGGACTGACCATCGGGCCACACGCGCCACGGTAAAACTTAACCCATCATTGTCGTGAATCGATGCGACCTTATCGATTCATAACTGTCGTTGGACGCCACACACCCGATACGAGATGCTGCTGCCCATGTGCCAGCAG
>NZ_JAJAWH010000052.1 GCF_020531965.1 Pseudorhizobium xiangyangii
GCATTCAATCTGGAACCAGCACCGCAAAGTTAGAATGTCCTAATTCGACAAAGCTGGAATGTCACACTCCCCGGGTCTGATTGACGTCTGGGAGATTGCAGATGGGATTGATTGCGATGAGCGAGCGTGATCTGCAGCGGATCGAAGTTCTGTCGAAGGTTGTTGATGGTCATATGACGCTGGTGACGGCGGCGCATGTTCTGGCCTTGAGCACGCGCCAAGTTCATCGGCTGCTGGAGCGAATACGAACATCCGGTGCGGCGTCGATCCGCCACAAGGCGATTGGGCGGCCGTCGAACAACCGGATCAGTTCCGGGGTTCGGGATTATGCAGTAGCATTGGTTCGTGAGTGCTACGCAGATTTCGGTCCGACCCTGGCTTCGGAGATGCTTGCCGAGCGTGATGGGCTGCGTGTGTCGCGCGAGACGTTACGGAAGTGGATGACGGCTGCTGGCATCTGGCTTTCGCGCAAGCAGCGCCGGACGTTTCATCAACCGCGATTGCGGCGCGAGGCCTATGGCGAGCTGGTACAGATTGACGGTTCGGATCATCGGTGGTTCGAAGGCCGGAGTGATCCTTGCACGCTTTTAGTGTTCATCGACGATGCGACCGGCAAGCTTATGCAGCTACGGTTCGTTCGATCGGAAAGTGCGTTTAGTTATTTCGAGGCACTGGAGCTCTATCTGCAGGATCACGGTGCACCGGTTGCGTTTTATTCGGACAAGCATTCGGTGTTCCGGGTGGCAAAGAAGGATGCCAAGGGCGGCCAGGGCATGACCCAGTTCGGGCGTGCGCTCTGCGAGCTAAACATCGAGATTCTCTGCGCAAATTCGAGCCAGGCCAAGGGGCGTGTCGAGCGGATGAACAGGACGCTGCAGGATCGATTGGTCAAGGCACTGCGGCTGGCCGGGATCGATAACATGAAGGCTGGCAACGCGTTTCTGTCGAGTTTCATGGACCGTTACAATGCGCGATTTTCAGTCGTCCCTGCCCGACCCGATGATTTGCACCGGCCGCTGAATCTGGTGCCGGATCGATTGGCCGAGATTCTGTGCAAGCGCGAGCAGCGTTATGTCGGATCGCAGCTGACGTTTTCGTTCGAGCGGAAGCGGATCATGCTGGAGGAGACCGAGGTGACACGCGGTCTGGTTGGTCGTTATGTCGAGACCTATGCCTATACCGACGGTCGACTGGATGTGCGCTGGAAGGGGTATTCCTTGGCCTATCGGGTGTTCGACAAAGACCAGCGGGTGACGCATGCGGCCATTACCGAGAACAAGCGGCTCGGCGACGTTCTTTCCTATATTAAGGAGCTTCAGGATCAGCGACCAACGCCGAAGGTGAAGACCAACAGCGAGAAGATTGGCTACAAACCACGTGGACGCAAGCCAGGCAAGCGGACGGATTCCAGGAATGACCCGGTGGTGATCGCGCGGCGAGAGAAAGCGTTATTGAGGCAGCCGGCGGCGGAATAAAGAGCGTCAATGCACGCCGATGTCGCTCTGCGTATCCGATTCCAATTGCAGGCAGGCGGGCCAAAGTGGCGTCTTGTGGAAGGCTCCATCCTGGAGGAGCGTGAGCCCATCGCGTGTCTCATAGAGCAAGCCGAGCCAGCACAGGCGTCGAAAGACGCCACACTGGAGGTCGGATTTCAACTTCCAGGCTTCTATGGTCATTTCGGTGTCCGGCAGAGGCGCCAGGTCCGGATAGAGGATCTTCACAGCGTCCATTGGCGTGCAACCTTCTCTGGCCTTGATATTGAGCAGATTGAGGAACATGCGCCACCAGCGTAACCGCGCTCGGACCTCCTCTTCCCGCTCGGTGGTGTGAACATACGAGTAGAGATAATCCGTGGCGATCAGATCGAAGAAGGCTTGCGGGTTCACCAGAAACTCCCGGCCGCGTCTGGTTGGCAGCAGCACATCCTTTTTCCGGCGAAGAAGTTTTAGATGACGGGCCATGTCGCGCACGACCCAGAGCGGCGGCACGTCGCTCTCATTGAGCACCTTGTTCATGCTGTAGAGGTCTTCGGCTGTGAAGCCTGGCCAAAGGAAGTGTACAGCGGCCCAATGCACGAACTTGCGGTTCATGGCGCCGGTCGCCGTCAATCCTATGCCACCCTCACCGTCAGCATAGGCGACCGAAAGAAGCATGCCGCGAACAAGGGGGGACAGCGCGGCGACATTGACGTCACCCTGCAGCTTGATTTCCGGAAGCATCGTGCGGCTTTGATCCCTACCCCGCCCCATGCAGGTGCAAGCGAGTATCAACCGACGACGGAACAATTGCCAGTGAGAAAGCTAAAGCCGAAGGGGTGCGTCTCACCCGCCCCCGCTCCTCCCTTACAACCCGGCCCAGCCGGTCGGATCGGGGGCTGATCGTCAGAGCCAGTGTCGCATTTCTAACTGGCCACTACCGTCGCAGCCCTATTGAAGGCATCATCGCTGAAACATCGTAAGGGCGGACGATGTGTAATTTATACAACGTCCCCACAAACCAGGAGGGCACTCGAGCCATCGAAGTGGAGCATGACTTTCCTAATATAGGGCAGCGTATCCATGCACATGGCGCGAGACCAGAGCAGAAGAGTTTCGGTATGCCGGAATCTGCAGAAGACGCAATTGATCGAAAATCGGTTTTGGTGGTTGAGGCCGAATTCCTGATTGCGATGGAGCTGGAGATTGCGTTGACGGACGGCGGTTTCGATGTGCTTGGCCCCGCAGCTTCAGTGGATCACGCTCTCGAACTGCTCAGTAGTCAGCGGCCCCATGCTGCAGTCCTGGGCGTGACCTTGGGAAAGGAAAAAGGTGACACCTTGTGAGTGGAGAGAACAGAACAGAAGAAAATGGGCGCTCAACCCGTTTACCGAGGAGCGCCCATGCACCCGAACGACATGCGAACGCGCAACAGGGGCTGTCGCTGCAGGCAGTCGGCGATAACGGGTGGTAGGCTATAGATGTGGATGCCCCACGGCCTTTTCAAGGCACGATTTATGAGAGCGTGAGGACCTCAAGTTCCTGGTTTCCCACGGTTATGATGTCTCCGACTACCTTACCCATCAGCTGGATGGCGATTGGGGACACATAGGAAATCGTTCCTGCCTGCGGGTCTGCTTCATCTTCACCGACAATTCGGTACTTCTGTACTCTCCCGTCGTCGCGGCTGAAGCCGACAACACGGGATGATATAATTAGCGGAAGGAGATCGATCGAGGGGATCAATGAATGCTATGCTGGCGATCAAGCCGCCCACGGTGCATTAGAAACGATCTCAGATGGTCTTGCCACTGTAACATTCGGGGACTATTTCCTCCCCTCGCAACTTTGGAGACGATAATGGCAACTGGTACCGTAAAGTTTTTCGCACACGACAAGGGGTTTGGATTTATCACGCCTGATAATGGCGGAACTGACGTTTTCGTCCACATTTCAGCTGTCAACGGCGGCTCGCTGTCAGACGGTCAAAAGGTGAGCTACGACCTGGGCGAGGATCGCAAGACAGGCAAGTCGAAGGCCGAGAACGTTAGCGTAGTTTGAGTGAGCCGGATGCCGTAGAACATTTGGATAAGGGCATCCAGAGGCTCGGCGCTCAAGAGGCGGGCGCGGATCACTCCTTTCCCCGCAAGCCAATGTGATCCCCACTGTTTGCGGGGATCACTATCTGGAAGAGGACAAACGCCCAAGATGATGGCACCAATAACCCACATGCCAGCAATGGGGGTCATCCCGATCCCGGTTCCTATCGCGGCACCAGCTTGCTCGGCTCTAGACAACTGGTCGTAATTTGTGTTTCAGCGTGGAATATTTTCCCCCTACCTGTTTCGTATGACCATCCGTCTTTGCGATTTCCACATTTGCGTCGGAAAACGCGTTAGTTCCTCCGGCAGCCCCGGAAAGCGATACCGGTTTCCAACAGTTCGGGACCGCGGTCGAGCGAGAATTTGCGAAGTCAATTGATTTGAAATGCTCAATTCATGGCGGAACGAACCGGTCCGTTCGCCGTTTAGCGCAGCGCATCACGCGATGCAGGAGCACCAATGATTAAACGCGTTGCCATCGTGGGCTCAGGCCCGACTGCCATTTATGCTCTCCAGAATCTCATAGCTTCCCCTACCCCTCTCGCCATCACCGTCTTCGAGGCGGAGTCCGTGGCGGGCAAAGGGACGCCGTATCAGCGTGACATCAATGACCCGGCGATGCTGTCGAACATACCCAGCGTTGAGATTCCAGAGCTACCACAGAGCCTTGTTGAATGGCTTGCCACCCTGCCGGATTTCGAGAGCAGTTTGAGACCCTTATCGAACGGGGTTCCGCGTCGAGGCATATGATAGAAATCATAGAGAACTGTCGGGTCACTGACATCATTCCACGAAGCAACCATTTTTCTCTAAAGCTGGCCGATGCAAGCCGCTGCGAAGACCCGGTCTTCGACTACGTGATCGCCGCGACAGGTCATAACTTTCCATCAAGCCCTGAGACTTCTCCAGGATTTTTCGAAGCGCCGTGGCCAGCGACAGCCCTTCGAACGATCGGCAGCGGCCGGATCGGGATTCTCGGAACTTCGCTCAGCGCGATCGATGCGATTGTGACCATTGCCTCGTATTTTGGGCAGTTTGCGAGAGACGACGTGGGCGAACTAAGCTACTGCGCCAACCCGAACAAAGACGACTTCCGTGCTGTGATGATGTCGCGCAAGGGTCTGTTGCCGGAAGCAGACTTCTATTTTCCGATCCCCTATACCGAGCCTGCGATCTGCACGCAGCAGGCCGTCAATCGGCGTTTAGCGCTTGGAAGCAGCGGGCTTCTCGATGACATATTCGAACTATTTCGCAGCGAAATAGCCTCGGCCGATCCGAACTACGCGACGACAATCGGTCTCGATAGCCTGACGGTCGATACCTTTGCAGACGCCTATTACGGCCTTCGCGATAAAACCGATCCATTTGAATGGGCAGCGGCCAACCTGGCGGAAGCGAAGGTCAATTTCAGCAAGCGGCATACGGTCCCTTGGCGCTACGCAATCTTGATTACCCATGAGATCATCGAGAGCGCGGTTGCCTACTTCAATGCCGACGATCTGAGGCGCTTCAACCAATCGTTCAAGAGCATTTTCGCCGATGACTATGCCACAGTGCCGCACCTCTCTATCGAGCGGCTCCTTGCACTGCATCGCTCTGGGCACCTTCAGATAACCGCCCTTGGCGAGGATGCGGTCATATCAAACGAGGGCTTGGCACGCGGAGCGGTCGTCCAGATAGGAGATCGCCACGAGACATTCGACACATTTATCAATGCGACCGGGCAGAAGACACTCTCGGCGGACGATTTTCCGTTCCCTACGCTCACCGAGCAGGGCTTCGTGTCTGAAGCCAAGACTGTTACCGCCGTCGGTAGCCAAATACGAACTGGCGGAATCGATGTCGATGGCCAGTGCCGTCCGCTGATTGCGGGTGTGCAGCCTTTACGTCGTCTTTACGTACCGGCAGTCTCCTATCTGCTGCACAAGCGCCCATTCATACAGGGGATCACGAGCGCTGCAGACCTGGGCCGAACAGTGGCTGCATCGATAGTGGCTGAAATAACAAGGCCGCAACGTAGCCGTCGGGCACGCACCAAGGCCCCCGTCGTGATTGATGAAGCCAAAAGCGCGGCGGCGTAGACTGTTTCGCTCCGTGCTTGCGAGCTATCACTGAAGGACGCCAGACCGTGAAGCTATTGGGAACCATCAAGGAGATCTGGCGCTATCCCATCAGTTCTCTTGGCGGCGAACAACTGGATTCCGTGGAGATCACCCAGGATGGGATCGCCCAGGACCGCACCTGGTGCCTTGCCGACGCGCTTTCCAGACATCCGGCGGCACCTGAGAAGGAGCAGCGCTGGCGGCCTGCTCTCTTTCTCTTTTCAAGACTGACATCGCAATATCCGGAGATCGGCTTCCCGGATGGGGCTTGGCTTTCAATAAGAGATGCCCGACTGGTCGCAAAACTAAGGTCTCACTTCGGCTTCGATGTCTCGGTTTTGCCCTACTCGAAAGCCTGCGGCCGTACATCGGATGATTATCTCGCCACCAACCGATATGATCCAAGTCCTGTCCATCTTCTGACCACGAGTTCACTCGATCTTCTGTCAAACCTGGCTTCGCCCTCGGGGATCGACAGCAGGCGATTTCGCCCGACGATCACGCTCCAGACCTCGGCGGAGCCGGAGTTTTTAGAGAAAGCGTGGATCGGGAAGCGGCTCCAGATAGGACAGGCCGTCCTTCACGCTATTGAAGAAACGAAACGCTGCGGCATGACATTGATTGCGCAACCCGGATTGGACGAGACGCCCGAGATCCTGCGCTCCATCCTTCGCCACAACCGACGAAACCTTGGCATCTACTGCACGGTAGATACTCCAGGCCTGGTCACGACCGGGGCCCCGGCATACATTCCAGCCTTGTAGGAACCAACCAGCGAGAACGCACCGACGGACAGCGCAACTCAGCAAGATCAGATGTGATCGTTTACACGAGGCGAAACACGGCATCCCGACCAAGGGCTGCGAGTCAAAGGCCGAGCTTCACGCGTTCAGACGGGCGTACGGCGGCCTCGATAATGTCCCGGATTTCGGCGTCGGTGCTGCGGAAATGTGGACGTTAATATCAATTGGATGAATGACATCACCCTTCAAGAGGTTTGCTATCAGGACGAGAAGCACATCAGCCACGCTGGACACGGAGGCGACGAGCGTCATCGCCAACTCGTGGTGCAGGCGTCCACTGCATAGGTTACTTGTTAGAAGGAACATTGCACGCCACTACCGGTTAGCGTGAGAGGAAACCAGACAAGAGGTCTTCTCATGAATAGCAAGCGCCCCCCCATTCCGAAGACAACCATGGAGATCCAGCGACGGCCAACCAACAGCAGGGCGCGTCTGAGCAGACGGAGGAAAACCGAACACAAGAGCGACGGGAGTCGACGACGACAGCTAAGCCTACCGCGGTTTTCTGGGCATCCTTCCGCGGTCGATGGTGCTCATTCTTCCCATACCCCAAGCTGGTAAATGGAGGCGTCACCCGATGGTGAATTTCGGAAGCTTGATGCGGATACGGGCACTGCTTTCCCGAGGGGCATTAAAGATTGGCAAACGTCCGAAGATGCTGGGACTACCCAATATTGCGTGGGGCAAAGGACATATCCGGATTGGTGACCGCGTGTCTACGAGGCGCGGGGTCGTGATCAACGCCCACGGCGGCGCCATCGAGCTCGGAGATAACGTCTCTCTCAACCCTTATACAATACTTCTGGGACATGGCGGGATCCATATCGGCGACGATGTTCGCATTGCGGCCCATGTGGTTATCGTCTCATTCGAGCACGGCACCGCAAGAACCGACATTCCTATGCGCCGCCAATCCCTCGTCAAGAAACCGGTGATCATTGAAAATGACGTTTGGATCGGCGCGGGTGCCAAGGTGCTTGCGGGGGCAAATATCGCGACTGGGTGCGTTATCGGTGCTAACGCCGTGATAAAGGGCGAGACCGTGCCCTATGGTATATATGCGGGCGTACCGGCACGATTGGTGAAAATGCGAGGTCAGGATCGGGCCGTGGAGGGAAAAGACCCGTCAGCGACGCGGCGCCGCCTCCATGCGCTTTAAGACTTCCGCCAGCCAAACATGAACCATCTGCTCTGGCGGTAGCGCGCCGGCGGTTCTTACGCCGGCGTTATCGTTCAGATAAGATGCCCGCCTAACTCAGGCGGCGCCAATCACTTCATTTAGGCATTCAATCACTTCAAGCTCGATCAAATCGCACCAACATTTGCCGAAGCCACAGGTTTTCCTGATGCAATTGCTTGGCCAGCAACGCCCTTAGCCGCTGATTTTCGGTCTCCAGGGAGGCGAGCTCGTGGAGAGACATTTCGAGTGAGACCACGCTTACCACGGCAGCCCGCTCGCCTTGCGAACTTGCGGCATGAACTTTGACGTTCGCTTTGCTGCTGCGATTTGGCGCGCCACGACGAACCCGCGCGGTGCCCTGCCCTTGCCGTGGCGCAGCAGGATCAAGTGCGAGACTACTTTTGTCTGCCGGCAAATGGATATACTGTTGCTCGACGAGCGACGTCTCCGCTTCCTGGCCGCTGTCTCCCTTCGGGCTATCCTCGATCTCGATATCTGGCGCTTGGGCAGGTTGCGCTTCCGAAACATGCTCTGAAGCTTTTGAAGCATTAGACGGCCCGAATAGATGGGGCGCATCACTCTCTGCTTCGCGTACAAGTGCCCTTAGATCGGTCTTGCCCCAAATCGAGGAGTCTGGCTTCATCGCGGATCGCCGCCGACCTGCTTTGAACTCGACAACGAATTTTCGTGGTGGTGCTTTCATATGTCCAATCTTTGGTATGAAATCAGGCTCAAGCAGCATCAAACCGCTTGAGCAACTTTTTAAGCTGGGCGTTCTGCAGACGCAGCTTACCAGCGAGAGTATCCTTCAATTGCTTGATTTCGTCATCCAATTCTCCGACCTCATCGAAGAATGGGTTCACGGGTGACGGGCGT
>NZ_JAJAWH010000053.1 GCF_020531965.1 Pseudorhizobium xiangyangii
AGTTCCATGGTTGTTCCTCCGGACCATGATCATACTTGGACTTAATTAGGGACCTACAGTCCGTCGATTGTCAAGCCGCCAATAAAGCATGGTGGGCTATGGACACACGGCAAACCATTGGCTGGAACCTCCGCAGGCTTCGCGTCGAGAAGGGATTTTCCCAAGAGCGCCTTGCCTTGGAGGCGAACATTGACCGGTCATATGTTGGCAGAATCGAACGCGGGCAGGAGAACGTAACGGTTTCCGCGCTAGAGGCTCTAGCCTCTGCCTTACTGGTAGAAGTCAGAGATCTCTTTGTAGAGGTAGCTGACAGCTCTCCTCGCCCTCCACCCATGCGCTCCGGACGAAAGCCCAGAACGGCTTGAGGCTAAAGTCGCGGCACCTATGCAAATAACCCGTTATCTTCCCAATTCCCTATCGGCTTCGAATCGGCAGACCTTAAAACATCCCTCCATGAGTATCTGAATTTAAGATACTCGAAAATCAGATATAAGGGAAGACCCCATCTGGAATGGGTGGGCGTCGTGACAAAGACACTCGGCACTACGCGACAAGAAGCACTTGTCGCACTGTTGAAAAAAAGCCGTGAGGCGGCAAGCCTCACGCAGGCCGAGCTCGCTTCAAAACTTGGAGAATATCAGTCGTTTGTCGCACGCCTGGAGAGTGGGCAACGGCGTGTGGACGTTATTGAATTCCTAGAACTGGCCAGAATCCTTCGCTTCGATCCCCTTAAGGTGCTTAAGGAGCTCAGCGAGCTCCAGCCAGACAGCCGTGGCAAGTAGCGTGCGCTCTAGTGCGGCGCGCGGAGCTTATCGGGAGAGGTGCATAGAAGCCGGACATTGAGTTGGAGTTGGTGTCAG
Source organism: Pseudorhizobium xiangyangii (assembly GCF_020531965.1). Taxonomy (GTDB): domain Bacteria; phylum Pseudomonadota; class Alphaproteobacteria; order Rhizobiales; family Rhizobiaceae; genus Neorhizobium; species Neorhizobium xiangyangii. The sequence continues at coordinate 861 of NZ_JAJAWH010000053.1, forward strand.
TGAATGACCGAGCTACGGCCGATTGCGGTTCGTTCGTTGATCGGCATCCGACGGAAGAGGACATCCAATTATGCGGCGCCGAAGTCTGGAGTCGGCCCAAACTCCACATTCACGATCGATTTGCACCTGTTTGGTTGTGGTGGGTTGTAGTCGGTCGGCTTTGAGCTAGCTTCGACGGAAAGTGGACTTACAAAGGTTGGCTATCGTGAAAGAGATCTTTGTTGTGACGCATACAGAGGCCCCCCATCACTTGGAGGGCAAAGTCGGGGGATGGTACGACAGCGATCTTACTGTTCGCGGCGCGGAAGAGGCCAAGGCTATCGCCGAACACTTGGGAGCATTGATCGGTGAGAGGGAGCTCGAAATTTACAGTTCCGACCTGCGACGTGCGTCTCAAACTGCGACTACTATCGCCAAGCAGCTGGGTCAGCCAGCGCAAGAGACGTCGGCCCTGCGAGAAATCAGTTACGGCGTTGCAGGTGGCAAACCTCAAGAATGGCTAGATTCACGCTATACTCCAGGTGTTCCGGATTTCGGTGAGTTCGAGCCCATATGATTCTCCGATGATCTTTTTTAACAAGCTCCCGTGTGGATGGTTCCGAGGAAGAGAGTCCCATCTCGATCTTTGCGGCGCACCGCCGCCGCCTTGGACGAGGTCGCTACGCACAGGCCAATCATTTCTCTCACCTTCCGTCCGCTTGGCGCTTCTCAGATTACCTGCTGTCGAATCGCCAGCGCAACAGCATGCGTCGTGTTCTGAGCACCCAGCTTTCGCTTTGCATTACGCAAGTGAAACTCGACGGTCGTTTCGGCCGTTCCCAAGATCCGACCTGTCAGGGCCGCCTTGTTTCCGTTGGCTGCCCATGTGAGGCACGTCTTCTCCCTAGCCGTAAGCCTTGCCGCATGAGCGGGTAGCTCATCACGCTGGCAGCGCTGAGCATGCACGTCCACAAGGGTTGCGGTGGTTGCCGCGAGGATCGGGCAATCGAATTCAAACTCGGTATCCGGCTCAGAGGTTGCGAATGTTAGGAGCGATGTCCTACCATATGCACCCACGCACGGTATCGACGTTCCGGCACAAATTCCAAATCTACGAGCCTCATCGAGAAACGCTCTCTGCGACGGGCTGGCATCCAGCGCTAGTGTCGCCCCATTCCAAGCGAACCGACTTTCAGTGGTGATGGCAGTCATCACGACTGGATCGACATCAGCGTAACCTTTTGCCAGGTAGTCTACCTGCCAGGCTCGGGGGTAGTTGGAAAACGTTTCGACTTCCGAGCCATGCGCAGAGAGATGCGCGTACCAACAGTATCCCAAACTTGTTCCGAAACGCGCAACGGCTAACTTTATCGCCGACATCGCATGGGCGGCTTCGAGCTCATCTCTTAACTCGAGAAATGCAGTCTTTGGCATTCGCGTGTCCTCCTCATCGCGTAGGCCGAAGTATCTGTCGCCCCAAATCTATCACAGCTGCGAGGAATGCCAGCCTGTGGTTTTCCTTAGGTCACCAGCCACGCCAACGACGTTTGAGATCAATAGGAGTGGTGGAAGGGCAGAAATGATTGAGCCGGCATCTGGTCTAGACTACGGGCGTGGCCGCTCACAAGAATTCCTAACGGATCCCGATCTCCTGCGCGTAAAAACAATGCGCTTGGCGTTGATGGCGCATTCGATCTGGATGGTGTGCATTCGCGAGAGCGCTTGATTTCTGAAGCCGTGACGCAATTGGCGGCTGTCTTTTCACAATCCCAATGATAAGCCCCGCTGGAGCGACCTCTTCATCTCGTGCTGGCGCGCCAACTCGCTCCTGTGAGCCTGGCCAGTCATCCGGGCAATCTCAGAAATGCGCGGGATTTTGTCGAGAACCGTGGGTCCCACTCGTGCGAGCTTGGTCTCGATCTTACCCGGATCAGCAGTTCCAAAGCGGCGCTCAAGCGCTTGGACAACGATCTTTGCCTCCATCATCGCCTGCCTGCCTTCCGATGTGCCCCCCAACTGCTCCAGGAACTTCACGCTCTCGACCTGCGACAAACCTTGAAGCTGCTTCAGAAGCGCCTCACTGCGGCAGCTGATCCCCGGCACCTCGACGAAGTCCTGCTTCTCCCGCCTCCAGGTTTCCGAAAGGCGCTCCGCCTCGACCCGTCGCTCCCAGGTCTGAGCCGCGAAGGCGACATGCTGACCGAGCGCGCGGGCGCAGTGGCGGGCGTGCTTCCGCTCCCTGTTCTCGCCCAGCATACCTTGGCTGCCACGTAAGTCGCCGAACTGTTCAGGACGTTCGGCAACAGATTTTGCCAATGCGTCTCCGTCGACCATATTGTCCACGATGGCGCGAGCGAGCTTATCGGCCGCACCGCGCGGGTCGACGTAAACTTGGGTGCCCACGTCCTGCACAACGCCCATCTCCAGCGCTAGGTGTGGTTTTGCCTTCTCGCGTGCAACCTCATCCACGCTCCTGGCATAATCCATGAGCGCCGGCACGAGCGGCTCGACCGTTTTATTTTGATCTTCGCGGCTTTGCTGACTTAGCTCTGGCGAAGGAGAGGCGGGGATTGATTGGCGATGAACGGCCGCCCCGCGAGCGCGCTCCACATCAGCGCTATAGCGAGCCGGAGGCCGTTCTTCGGTGCGACGCGGCTGCGGCGCCATGGTAATCTCGCTGTGGATCCCGAACTCGCTTGCTATCCCGCGTCGCGCGGCAAAGTCACGGAGGTAGTCAAGCGCCATCTCTTTCACGCCCGACCTGCTCATGCTGGCGCCGAGCGCACCAATATCCTTCAGCTCGCTACGATCCACATGAAGCTGCACCCCGTGTCGATGCCTGGTCATCGACACATAGGTTAGATGCCGATCCATGGTGTGTGACGCCATCACGAAAGCTCGGTCCACCGTCGCGCCCTGTGACTTGTGAATGGTCGTCGCATATCCGTGGTCAAAGGACCGGTAACTATTCACCGGTATCGACACGACGCGAGTATTGTTCTGCCCGCCGCCATCGAGACGTATTTTTATCGCGTCCTGCTCGACGGCCTCGACCGTTCCGATCATTCCGTTCTTTACCCCGAGATCTCGATTGTTTTCCAAGAGAACGATCCGATCTCCAGATGCAAACCCCCTCTTGCCATCAACGGTCTGATAGAAAAGTTCCTGTCCAAGCGTGCCTTGTGCATCCTCCCCGCGAGCAAGCCGACCTTTATCCTGAAGAGAGGTCCTGATCCCGACATTGATCGCCCTTACATCGACACGGCGGTGGGCCAATGCGATCCGTGAATCGGATGGCCGTTCCTCCAGATCGTTCAGGTAGCCGCGAACCAGAGACGACCGTGCTTCATCGCGACCGTCGGAGAATTCCACGCCGCCTCGAGCCGCATAGGCTGCGAGCCCGTCCCTCGTGCGATGGGTGGCAAATGCAATCGATGCCTCCCGCTGCCATCCTTCTTTCTGTCGGCGGATTTCCGAAAGCTCGACCGAGCCGATACGCTCGACGATGGCCCTGAAGGGGGATCCCGCACCGATGGCCTGAAGCTGTTCATGGTCGCCGACGAGGACAAGCTTAACACCACGCGCTTCGGCCTCGAACACAAACCGGGCAAGCTGCTTGCTCCCAACCATGCCGGCTTCGTCGATGACCAGAACGTCACCCCTGCCAAGCTCGCTTTTCCCCGCCTGCCAGCCGTATTCCCAGGAGGCCAATGTGCGCGATGCGATGCCGGAAGACTCCTCCAACCCCTCGGCGGCTTTACCGGCCAGCGCTGCTCCATGCACACGATAGCCTTGCGCTTCCCAGGCATGGCGAGCGGCTGCGAGAATGGTGGATTTGCCGGCGCCGGCAAAGCCGATCACCGCTGCAATCTGCTCATGCCCAGAGATGTGCCGAATGGCGAGACGCTGTTCCTCGCTTAGACCCGATCGCGCGACCGCCCGCTCCAGTTCTGCCTGCAGCATGTCAGCACGAACAACTTTTGCCGTGAGCGATGCTCTAGTGCTTGCCCGAATGGCCTTGTCCTGTGCGCTCAGTGCGCGATCGACATGATGTCGATTAACGCCATGGCTGGAGGACCGCGCCATTCTTCCAACACTCTCAGCCATGGCGCGCTCGAGTTCCACCGTCTCCTGGGTCGAGTAGCGGGCAAGCTTGCCATTCCGAGGTGGTCGCAGCTCCACAAGAGCCGGCGACGCCATGACGGCCGCAAACGCGTTCTGGAATTCCTGGGCGTCGTTGATGTAACGGTGCAGAGCCCGCGCCACGTCATAGCGATCGAACACGCTCTTTTCGCCGGTGATGACGGACAAAACCTGTTCCGGTTTCTGACGGATCAGATCCGCATTCCGTCGCGCGGCATTTTCGTCAAGCCGGGCTCGCATTGATCCAAGCGCGCGCTTCTGCATCTGCGATGCCTGGACACCGACATGTTCGGTCGGTTCGATCTCCAGACCACGTTCGCCATGAGATCGGTGATCAACCCGGATATCGAGACCAGCACGCGCCAGATGCCGATTGGCGTGATGCTCCCACGCCTGGCGGAGATTGCGAAGCTGCATATGCGACGTCAGTTGGTTGTTGTTCAGCAACCATCTGTTTTCCCGCTCAAGCAGCGTCTTTTCTCCAAGGCCGTGTTCGTTAACGCTGCGCGTCGTCATCAACACATGAGCGTGGATATTGCGAATGTCCGTCTCACCTACTGGTCGATGAATTGCGAAATCGACCGCCGCTCTGTAGCAATTTGCCAATTCTCGCGCGAAGTCTCGCGTCAGCTCGATCCGCTGCTGCTTTGTCAGTTCATGCGGTAGCGCGATTTCAAACTCGCGGGCAACGCGCGCGTCCTTTCGGCTCTCGCTGCGCTCCACCGCATTCCACAGGACCGAGCGATCCTTTGCCCATGCAGCGTCGACACCATCGGGCAAGATGATCTCGGTGTGCTCCACGCCTCGCTTATTTCTGAAATCATGGACAAGGCCATCGCGCTCGTTCTGCATTCGGGTGGCGGTCCGATAGGCGACGGCGGCGACGGCGCTGCGTCCTCCACTCCTGGCGATAGGCTTCATGCTGCAGTGGTAGATCGCCAAAGCAAACTCCCGAAACCCAGTGACGGGCTCGCATCGAGTTGCCCCGCAACTCGTAAGTGCGCCCTTGGTCCATAATTCACTTCGCTCATCTGTACCGCGGGATGGCGCTTCGCGCACCCTGAGGAAACCCTCAGGTTGTTTGTCCTGCGACTTTGCAGTCCCATCAATCGCACCGATCCAGTGCCAAACAGAGGAGGGCAGGATGAGCCGGATAACAATCAGCCAGCGCATTAACCAGTTAGAGGCGCGAAAGAAGGCGCTGCAGGCACGGCTTGGCAAGCAGGAACGGGCACACGACACACGACGGAAGATCCTGCTTGGCGCTCTCATCCTGCATCGATTGGAAACCGGAAACGACCGTGATGCTGCCCAAAGGTTGCGCGAGTGGCTGCAGCGAGAGCTGCCGACCTTCCTTACACGCGACGGGGACCAGGCACTGTTCACCGACCTTCTCGGACAAGCAGGAGAGGATCACGGAGCAGGAGAGAGGGCACCATGATCCAGACGCGCCTGGCTTGGAATGCGGTAAAGAACATGGCGCGAATGGCGGTTCGTGATCCTCTCTGGGCAATCACGGCTCTGGCACTTGCTCCGTTCAGACATCTGAAACGGGTCCTCTGGGCAACTGCCGGCATCACGCTCGCCTCAGCTGTCATCATGCTGGTTAGTCTGTCTACACTCAATGCGCTTGGGTTCGGCAAAGGCAGCCTACCGTGGCTGGTGTTCAACATCCTGCTACCGCTGTTTCCGATCAGCCTGACCTATCGTCTCTTGACCAATGCGCTGATCGTCAGTTTTGGCGACCTCTCTGAGCCCACCCACGGCTCGGCAAGATTTGCCATTGCTAAAGAGATCGCGCCTTTGAAGGTGGCACGATCGGGATTGCTCATCGGCCGCGATCCGAAAACCAGAAAGCTTCTTCGCCACACTGGTCCAGCACACCTTCTTACTATTGCGCCGACCCGAACCGGCAAGGGCGTCGGAACGATCATTCCCAACCTGCTCGTCGCCGATCGTTCGATTATCTGCGTCGATCCGAAGGGCGAGAACGCCCGGATTGCAGGACGCGCTCGCCAATCATTCGGACCGGTTCATGTGCTCGATCCCTTTTCGGTAACGGGAGTGAAATCTGCTGCGTTCAATCCGCTCGACATGCTGGAGCTGGATGGGGTGGATGTAGCGGAAGATGCGCATGCCCTGGCTGACGCACTCGTCTTCGATGAACCTGGGCTCAGCGGAGAGGCTCATTGGAATGAAGAAGCCAAAGCGCTGATCTCTGGTTTGCTCCTGATGATCGTCGCTTTCGAACCTCCTGATCGAAAACACCTGGCGACCCTTCGCGAATATCTCACGCTTCCACCGGACCGATTCAACACGTTGCTCGTTCGCATGCAGGAACAGGATGGAGTAAACGGACTTGTCGCACGCGCCGCCAACCGCCACATCGGTAAATCGGACCGTGAAGCAGCCGGCGTCCTGTCATCTGCTCAGCGACACACGCACTTTCTCGATAGTCCGCGGATGACCGGCGTGCTCGAACGGACAGATTTCCGTTTCGCTGACCTGAAGCAGCGTCGGGCAACCGTGTTTCTGGTTCTGCCACCAGAACGGCTATCCACTTATGCCCGATGGCTTCGTTTGCTTATCAGCCAAAGCCTTAGCGACATGACACGGGGACCTGGCACACCGGATGAACCGGTCCTCTATTTGCTCGACGAGTTTGCGGCACTCGGACATCTCGCGCCGATCGAACGAGCAATGGGCCTGATGGCGGGATACGGCGTCCAGCTGTGGCCGATCCTACAAGACATCCATCAGTTACGGGCAACCTATGGCGGGATGGCGGGTACCTTCATTTCGAATTCCGGCGTTCTACAGATTTTCGGTGTGAACGATCACGACACCGCTCGCTTAGTGTCCGATCTCCTGGGTCAGGAAACCATCGTCTTCCAGACGATGGCGCGCGCGCTTGACTCGGAAAATACCGGCATTACCTTTAGCCAACAGCGCACCGGTCGACCGCTTCTCACTCCGGATGAAGTCCGCAATCTGCCACCGGACAGTCAGCTGCTGCTTCTCACCGGTCAACGACCAATCTTCGCCGGAAAGATTGCTTACTACCGTGATCCAGAATTCCGAGGCTTGTTCCACCAAAGTTGAGCGGTCACTGGTACGGGCGCAGGCGGTATCTGGCGCGCCTTATATCCGAGAGCCTGCATCCCTCCTTGCAATCCATTTGCAACCTGCGCATGGCCATACCCACGATTAGGGAAGACGGGTTTCAGGTCAGTCGCGGGTTCACTTATCACAGCGTGACGATGGGGCTTGGAACCCGGTGAAATGGACGTTCCACGACACGTCAGAGGCGCTTTGGCCGAAGCGCTTCCCCGCTGATCGCTGATCGTTTTCCGCGCTGGATATGGAGATGTGAGCAACGCCAACGGCCCCGTGCGGGGTTTTTGTGGGTTTGATTGTTTGGTCGTTGGAAGATTTTGGTTGCGGGGGCAGGAT
>NZ_JAJAWH010000054.1:5000-8160 GCF_020531965.1 Pseudorhizobium xiangyangii
AGTGGATGGACGGAAGCCTGGGGTTAATACATCACACGAGCGTCTTCGGATCCGTAGTCACTGATTGTATACGCTCCTGCCGGTAATCGTTCCTCGGAGCGATGAAAGGTAAAACCGTGTAGACTGCTTGCCGTTGGCCAAACCAGTCATCACAAACCAATCGAAGAGATGCATGAAGCAAGTTGCATAGTTTTATTACTATGCCACGCGGAATGTAATCTTCAAGCTACTTGCCGATCTGTTGGACTTTTGCGCCACAGAGAAAACAAGTAGAGTGGGCAAGACCGGAATAGTAGATGAGCATAGTGTCACAGGTCAGACGAGCGCAAGCTCTGAAGACTCATGATGCCGTGTATCAACTCAATTGTCGGTTGAACTTACAAATCTGTAACAAACTCGAAGGTTAGTAACTAGGTTCGTCCAGTGAAAGCCTTGTGGGCCCTGCTTCGGCGGGTGCCTCTCGGAGATAGTTACCTGGTTGATCCTGCCAGTAGTCATATGCTTGTCTCAAAGATTAAGCCATGCATGTCTAAGTTTAAGCAATAAACAGTGAAACTGCGAATGGCTCATTAAATCAGTCATAGTTTATTTGATGGTACCTTACTACATGGATAACTGTGGTAATTCTAGAGCTAATACATGCTGAAAAATCCCGACTTCTGGAAGGGATGTATTTATTAGATCCAAAACCAATGGCCTTCGGGTCCCTATGGTGAATCATGATAACTGCTCGAATCGCATGGCCTTGCGCCGGCGATGCTTCATTCAAATATCTGCCCTATCAACTTTCGATGGTAGGATAGAGGCCTACCATGGTGATGACGGGTAACGGGGAATAAGGGTTCGATTCCGGAGAGAGGGCCTGAGAAACGGCCCTCAGGTCTAAGGACACGCAGCAGGCGCGCAAATTATCCCCTGGCAACACTTTGCCGAGATAGTGACAATAAATAACAATGCAGGGCTCTTACGGGTCTTGCAATTGGAATGAGTACAATTTAAATCCCTTAACGAGGATCAATTGGAGGGCAAGTCTGGTGCCAGCAGCCGCGGTAATTCCAGCTCCAATAGCGTATATTAAAATTGTTGCCGTTAAAAAGCTCGTAGTCGAACTTCGGGCTCTGTCAGCCGGTCCGCCTTCTTGGTGTGTACTTGTTTGACGGAGCCTTACCTCCTGGTGAACGGCGATGTCCTTTACTGGGTGTCGTCGCAAACCAGGACTTTTACTTTGAAAAAATTAGAGTGTTCAAAGCAGGCCTTTGCCCGAATACATTAGCATGGAATAATAAAATAGGACGCGCGTTCCCATTTTGTTGGTTTCTGAGATCGCCGTAATGATTAATAGGGATAGTTGGGGGCATTTGTATTCCGTCGTCAGAGGTGAAATTCTTGGATTGCCGGAAGACAAACTACTGCGAAAGCATTTGCCAAGGATGTTTTCATTGATCAAGAACGAAGGAAGGGGGATCGAAAACGATTAGATACCGTTGTAGTCTCTTCTGTAAACTATGCCAATTGGGGATCGGTACAGGATTTTTAATGACTGTATCGGCACCCGAAGAGAAATCTTTAAATGAGGTTCGGGGGGGAGTATGGTCGCAAGGCTGAAACTTAAAGGAATTGACGGAAGGGCACCACCAGGTGTGGAGCCTGCGGCTTAATTTGACTCAACACGGGGAAACTCACCAGGTCCAGACACAATAAGGATTGACAGATTGATAGCTCTTTCTTGATCTTGTGGTTGGTGGTGCATGGCCGTTCTTAGTTGGTGGAGTGATTTGTCTGGTTAATTCCGATAACGAACGAGACCTTAACCTGCTAAATAGACCAGCCGGCTTTGGCTAGCTGCTGTCTTCTTAGAGGGACTATCAGCGTTTAGCTGATGGAAGTTTGAGGCAATAACAGGTCTGTGATGCCCTTAGATGTTCTGGGCCGCACGCGCGCTACACTGACAGAGCCAGCGAGTCTACCACCTTTGCCGGAAGGCATGGGTAATCTTGTGAAACTCTGTCGTGATGGGGATAGAACATTGCAATTATTGTTCTTCAACGAGGAATACCTAGTAAGCGTGATTCATCAGATCGCGTTGATTACGTCCCTGCCCTTTGTACACACCGCCCGTCGCTACTACCGATTGAATGGCTTAGTGAGGCCTCCGGATTGGCTATTGGGAGCTCGCGAGAGCACCCGACTGCCGAGAAGTTGTACGAACTTGGTCATTTAGAGGAAGTAAAAGTCGTAACAAGGTTTCCGTAGGTGAACCTGCGGAAGGATCATTAGTGAATATAGGACGTCCAACTTAACTTGGAGTCCGAACTCTCACTTTCTAACCCTGTGCACTTGTTTGGGATAGTAACTCTCGCAAGAGAGCGAACTCCTATTCACTTATAAACACAAAGTCTATGAATGTATTAAATTTTATAACAAAATAAAACTTTCAACAACGGATCTCTTGGCTCTCGCATCGATGAAGAACGCAGCGAAATGCGATAAGTAATGTGAATTGCAGAATTCAGTGAATCATCGAATCTTTGAACGCACCTTGCGCTCCATGGTATTCCGTGGAGCATGCCTGTTTGAGTGTCATGAATACTTCAACCCTCCTCTTTCTTAATGATTGAAGAGGTGTTTGGTTTCTGAGCGCTGCTGGCCTTTACGGTCTAGCTCGTTCGTAATGCATTAGCATCCGCAATCGAACTTCGGATTGACTTGGCGTAATAGACTATTCGCTGAGGAATTCTAGTCTTCGGATTAGAGCCGGGTTGGGTTAAAGGAAGCTTCTAATCAGAATGTCTACATTTTAAGATTAGATCTCAAATCAGGTAGGACTACCCGCTGAACTTAAGCATATCAATAAGCGGAGGAAAAGAAACTAACAAGGATTCCCCTAGTAGCGGCGAGCGAAGCGGGAAGAGCTCAAATTTATAATCTGGCACCTTCGGTGTCCGAGTTGTAATCTCTAGAAATGTTTTCCGCGTTGGACCGCACACAAGTCTGTTGGAATACAGCGGCATAGTGGTGAGACCCCCGTATATGGTGCGGACGCCCAGCGCTTTGTGATACATTTTCGAAGAGTCGAGTTGTTTGGGAATGCAGCTCAAATTGGGTGGTAAATTCCATCTAAAGCTAAATATTGGCGAGAGACCGATAGCGAACAAGTACC
>NZ_JAJAWH010000055.1 GCF_020531965.1 Pseudorhizobium xiangyangii
GACGCGGGCCTCGGACACGGTCTTGTAGGCGTGGAGGTAGACTTCCTCGTATTTGATCGAACGCCAGAGCCGTTCGACGAACACGTTGTCCCGCCACGCCCCCTTGCCATCCATCGAGATGGCGATTTTCGCCTTCTTCAGTACCGCCGTGAAGTCCATCGAGGTGAACTGCGAGCCCTGGTCGGTATTGAATATGTCGGGTTTGCCAGAACGGGCCAGCGCTTCCTCGACTGCTTCGATGCAGAAGGCTGCTTCCATCGTGATCGACAGCCGCCACGACAGAACCCTCCGGCTGAACCAGTCCACGACGGCGCAGAGATAGACAAAACCGCGCGCCATCGGAACGTAGGTTATGTCCATTGCCCAGACTTGGTTGGGTCGGGTGACCGCCAACTTTCGCAGGAGGTAGGGATGGATTTTGTGACCTGGCGCTGGTTTGGATGTGTTCGGGCGACGATAGATCGCCTCGATGCCCATCTTTTTCATCAGCGTGGCGACGTGCAGCCGCCCAGCTTCCAGCCCTTCTCCTCTCAAGAGCCCTTGCAACATCCGACTTCCGGCAAAAGGGTAGTCGAGATGCAGCTCGTCGATACGGCGCATCAGGGCAAGATCGCCGTCTGGCACTGGACGAGGCAGATAATAGACACTGCCACGGCTGAAACCGAGAAGCTTCGCCTGGCGCACGACGGATAGCTTATGCTCGCGGTCGATCATTTCTTTCCGCCCAGCAACCCCGCCTTGCCGAGCGCTCCGGCTAAAAAATCATTTTCCAGCGTCAGTTCGCCGATCTTGGCGTGCAATGTTTTGACATCGACGGTTGGACCCGCCGGCTCCGCCTTCGCTTCATCACCGAAAACGCCTGTCGCCCCCTCAAGGAGCTGGTCTTTCCACTGCTTGATCTGGTTGGCGTGCACGTCAAACTGCTGGGACAATTCCACCAGCGTCTGCTCACCTCGGATGGCGGCAAGTGCCACCTTTGCCTTGAAAGCCGGGCTATGGTTCCGGCGCGGTCGTCTCGTCATGGTATCTCCTGTTCCCGGCATCTAAGCCGAAGTCAGGCAGAAATTCCACTTATCCTGGCTGTGCAGATTTCCCGAGCCAGCTCTCTCCCTTGGGGAAGCCATCTTCAGCGCTGAATGCGGATGGATTTCGTTATAATCCTCGATCCATCCGTCGATCTTCCGGAGAGCTGTGTCGGCGTCCGGAATGGGTGAGATGTGTATGTAGTCCCGCTTCAGTGCGTATTCCGATGAAGCCGACCACCTATTCCGACACGAAGCCGGCCACCCATTCCGATTTCATTCCGGCCACCGTTCCGATTTGAAGCCGGCCAGTCGGTGTGCCTCTGGGTCGTTGAGTTTTGTGGCGTGAAGCTGCTTGGCGGTCAAGCCTGGGTTGTTTCAAGGGCGGTTACGGAGCGCTGCTTTCGCATGCTCTCCCCCATGAGTTCGATGCGGTAGGCACTATGAACGAGGCGATCGAGGATGGCGTCGGCGATCGTCGGATTACCGATCATGTCGTACCAGTGCTCGACGGGCACCTGGCTGGTGACGATGGTGGACCGTTTCTCATAGCGGTCCTCAACGATCTCCAGGAGGTCGCGCCGTTGTTCGTCGCTGAGCTTCTCCGGCCCCCAGTCGTCCAGAATGAGCAGATCGGTTCTGGCCAGCGCCTTGAGGACCTTCGGATATCGGCCGTCGCCACGTGCCAGGGCAAGGGTGGCAAACAGTCTGGGCAGGCGATGATAAGCGACGGAGAAGTCCTCGCGGCACGCCTTGTGTCCGAGAGCGCAGGCAAGCCAGCTCTTGCCGACGCCGGCGGGTCCGATCATGAGCAGGCTGTGGCGCTGCCGGATCCAATCACATCCGGCGAGCTTCAGGAACAGATTGCGATCGAGGCCGCGGGTGGCGCGGAAATCGATGTTCTCGATTTGGGCATCATGGCGCAGCTTTGCGGCCCGGGCACGGGCCTCGAAGCGCTTCTGGCCGCGGGTGGTCGACTCGCGCTCGAGAAGAAGGGCCAGCCACTCACCGTGCTCGAGGTGTCTCGCCTCCGGTTGCGCCTCGAGTTCCTGATAGGCGCTTGCCATGCCGGAAAGGCCGAGTTGGCGCAGCATGTCGATGGTAGGATTGATCAGCATAATTGGGTGTCTCCTCAATGAAAGTAATCGGGGCCACGCAGATTGGCGTGCTCCATGATGGCGGCAGGTTCGGTGGACTGCCTTGAACCCTTGTGAGTGGCGATCAGCGAGGCAATGGTCTTGCAGGTCAGCCCTCCGATCTCGACAGCCCGCGTTGAGACGGCCTCGGCCCGGTCGTTGCCGACGTCACGATAAAGGCGCAGGATCCCCAGGCACGTTCTGAAGCCCTGTTCCGGATGCGGACGGCTGGCGAGAATGGCGATGATCAACCCTTCTGTGTGCGGTCCGATGGACGCGCCCCAACGCCGGAAGCGTTCCGGCGTCCACTCGGTATAGCGGCGGTGTGAACTGGGCATGTGCGCGGGGTCTGTTCCATAGCGCGGGCCCCCATAGCGGCGCTGATGCACCGCAACGCGTTTGCCGCGATGGAAGATCTCGATCATCCGTTCCGTCGCTCGGATATCGACTTGGCTCCGGATGAGGGCATGCGGGACGGAATAGAAGAAGCTCTGGAACTCGACATGGTAATCCGTCGATACCCGCGCGAAGCGCCACTCGGCGAACTCGTAATGTTCGGATGGCAGACGTGCGAGCGCTGCCTGTTCGACCGTCTCAAAGAGGTTCCGACGACTGACGCCCAACCGGCGCATGACATGGTTGTTGATGCGCTCCAGCATCTGGGCGATCGCGGCATTGGCCTCGGCGAGCGAGAAGAAGGTCTGTTTGCGAAGACGGCCGAGAATACAGCTCTGGGCGAACTTTACGCCATTCTCCACCTTGGCCTTGTCCTTCGGGCGTCGCGGACGTGCTGGCAGGACACCAACGCCGTAATGAGCGGCCATGACCCCATAGCTGCGGTTGATCTCCGGATCGTAGAAGCTGGCGCGGTTGACGCCGGACTTCAGATTATCGGGCACGATCAGGCGGGGCACACCGTCGAAGAACATGAACATGCGCACATGTGAACCGATCCAGTCCGGCAGAGTCTGGGTCCATGTGGCTTCGGCGTATGTGTAGCTCGACGCGCCGAGTACGCCGAGGAACAGTTCCGCCTCGCGGATCTCGCCGGTCTTGCGATCCACGATCGGCACCTTCTTGCCGGAATAGTCCACGAAGACCTTGTCGCCGGCGACGTGTTCCTGGCGCATCGTCGGTGACAGGCGCTTCTCAAAGCCGCGGAACAGCTCGCAGAAGCGGCTATAACCGTACCCGTCCGGATGGACGCTACGATATTCCTCCCAAAGGATCAGCAGCGTCACGCCTGGCTTCTTCAGCTCGATCGAAAGCGGGGCCCAATCGGGCTCTTGGCGTAATCGCTGGCCTTGCTTAACGCCGGGGTGGACGAAAAGCTTGGCCTCAAGGACATCGTCTGTCAGGTCGCTGGCGAGGGGCCAACTCAACCCGGCCATCGCAGCCCGCTTCAAGTTATCCTGCACAGTGCTGCGAGCAATGCCAAGCATCACCGCAATCTCGCGGCTGCTCGTTCCGCTACCCGCAAGCCGCAGCATTTGTCGTATGTGTCGCATGGTCAGCTTTTTTTTGCAGGCATCAAATTCCCCTCGTGGATATCGAGGGGACACATGCCAAGGTTGCTGACCCAGGGGAACTTGAGTGCCGGAAACTGGCCGGTTATTGATTGGAATGGTGGCCGGCTTCAAATCGGAACGGTGGCCGGTTAATGATCGGAATGGTGGCCGGCTTCAGAGCGGAATCCGCACTTCAGGGTTTTGACGAAAGCCTCCGACATGCCGTTCGATTGTGGGCTGGCAACGGGCGTGAAGCATGGGATCAGGTTGAGAGCTTGAGCAAACAGCCTGGTCTCCCTCGCGGTGTAGGCGCTGCCGTTATCAGACAGATGTTCGATAGCATGCGGGGCGCTGGTTGCGCCGAAGCGCTTCTCGACGGCCAACGGAACCGCCACTGTCGATCCCGGTGCAGCAAGAATAGCACTGCTGCCAGCAATGACTTTGACGCAACCTACGTTATGACAAATGGCTGCTTGTCAGTACTGATCATCGACGAAACGGAAGGGGTACCGTCAATCATTCCCAAGCCGCCTCCTCCAAATCCTTAAGGCATCTGAATTTTCGAAAGCCGCTCAATTGATTTTTCGCATCTTTTCCGCACAGAAAAACCACCTCGCTGGAGGGTGCTTTTCTAATTTCATAGGCCTCGGAGTCATTAAAGCTCGTATGCAACAGTTGCTCAGGGCGAAATTCATCAGCCAAGTGAGCTGTTATCTCGATAACAGAAGTCCTTTCGCTGATCATTTGGTTCAGCTGGCGTTGAAGTCGTTCAGATTTTTCTCTGACCTCAGCATCATCGCCAATCCCCTCACTATCAGCGAGAGAGAACCCAACAGATTGGGCTAGTTTCCATAGACTCAATGTATCTAGCTGGTCCAAGCCCGACAGATTTGCGGTAATAATCGGAGCTGTGTGCGCCGCATTGATCTTTCCCGCATTATACTGCTGTAGAGCAACGGCCATTTCAAGAACCGAATTCATGACTACCTCAATCAAATCTGTACGGATTAACTGATATTACCACCCCACCATCACCTGATGTTACCACAAGTGTTGAGCCCGATTGATAATGACGCCTTTCCTCGCCATTCACAATTTGCGTGCTGTAGTTCCCTTGTGAAATAACGTCCTCTACGTACCCCGGTGCGATTGAGCGTCCCGGATTAACATTTCCAGCAGGAGCACCCAGCCCGGATGGTTGCATAGAGTCAACCGCGTGATGGGTATATAACCTATTACCCACTTGAGCGTATTCGCGACCCTCTACGATTACTTTCGGATAGTCGTTCCACGAACCCCAGAACGGTCTATTTAATGGACCGGGTTCGGATGCAAAAGCCCATCGTCGACTGCCGTCTTGATCGTCCGCAGAACACAGCTGGCACCGATAGCTTATTTAGTATGAGCTAAAATCCGCTTGTACAAAAACTCATAAAAATCTGCAGCATAAGGAATATCCTCGCCAGAGGGGAGGCGTAGCCTCACCGGACATTCCCCATCGGCAAACTGCAGATAATCGAAGAAAAACACCTCCCCGAAGTCACTAGCAGCCACAGCTACTCTGCTACTGTAAGCCGGATTGTTCTTTACATCCAAAATATGCTGGTAGACGATGTCGCCTCCCCTCACCGTCTCAAATTCGAGACCGTAAATGCTGTAAATTTCTTCGCCCCCGATCTCCCCTCCTGCGTATTTCTTTAAAAACCATTTGTACGAGGTTGGAAGGCAACGCCCCAGCCTTTCCTCAGCCTTTCTGATCCACTCATCACCTACCGCATCCTGTTCATTTCCAAAGGACACGACATTGGGATTCAAAGACGCCAACGCCTCAACTATGGATTCGGTCACGCTCCCCATTTCAGCCTCCTAAATTCGCTGCTCGATCACTCCAATACTTGGCCCTCCAGCTATCAAACTCAGGTCTGTCAATGCCTGATGGAATGGTGTTTGAATTGATATGAATCGTTTTACTGTTTGTCTGGTGGAATGTCTGGGTGACTTCGGCGATTGCTCCGGAATGTGTTTGGGTAAGATGGTGCAAGTTTACTGACTTTCCATCAACGCCGATTGGCGCTCTACCGCTTGCCATACGCTCAAGATTGGTTCCCGTGACAACCATTCCCCGTTCGCGCCAACTAGTGACAAGATTTGGATCAAACAAATCATTCCGCTGATAAACTTCGTTTCCATTGAAAACAATCGGCTCCTCCGACCAGAATTTTCTTTCCTGCCTGAAGGCCGCTTCGACGCCATCTCCTACGACGACCTCGACAACGTCGTCGCCTTTCTTGAGCAGAAGCCTGGCTCCATCGCCGAGAGCAGGCACCATTCCCACTGCCGCCCCGAGGCATGTTCCCCAGCTGAGCGCGGCACCGCATTCGACCGCCGCTTTGACGTCACCGACGCCGGGGGTAAAATCGATGACGATCCCGATCCCCTCAAAGAAAGCGAGCATGGCTTGAGCGTTTTCTGCGCGGCTGGCCGCATCGGCGGCAAGGCGGCGCACTTCGGCATCAAATGCGACCTGGCAGGTTGAGCTGCTCAATCCGGAGCAGGATGCCTTTTCAAACTCCTTGCGGAACTCCGCCCCGGCGGCAGTCCAGACTTCCTCCATGTTGACGCCGCCGCCAATCTTCTCGGCGGTCTCGTACTGCAGGCGCTCGAAGGTGGCCGACCAGCCGGTCGGTTTGAGTAGCAGGAGAACCTCGTCCGCCTTGCCGGACAGTTCGGCGGCGGCGATCCGCACCATGTGCATCTGCACGCAGGCCGTGTCATTGCCGCATGCCGCAAATTCCGCGTCATGTGCTTCGCTCAATGCGCGGTATTCGGCGATCACCTGCGTACAGTCGCTGCCTTGAAGCAGGCACTCCTTCAGTTCTGCCTCGAGAAGTGCGAGCTCACTGTGCGAGAGGTAGTTATTCTCCAACCCTGAGCGGGCGATGGTGGCCGCAAGCTCTACGTTTTCCGCCTTACCGCCGGAGAACATGAATCCGACCAGCGCCCCGATGAACTCGGCATTGGCCAATGCCCGCTTCTCGTCGGCTACTCCGCCATAGTTTTGGAGGTATGCCGCATAGATACTTTGTGCCACCGCCCCGGCAGCGCCGGCGGCGCAATCACCCCCGCTTGCTTGCGCCACAGCGCACCCGACGAGGCCATGCAACAGCATATGCTGCGGCGTGCCCTCCCCCAGATACCGATCGCCGATGGCGAACTGAATATCCGCCATCGCCAGATTGACGACTGTTTTAATAAGCGCAGCGGAGAAGGCCGATCCAAAGTCGGTGTCATAGACCAGGGAGGATAAACCCGATGAGATCAAACCATCCAGGGCGCCATCGAGAATGGCATGCAGCGTAAGGGTTCCGTTTCCGAAGTCTCCCAGCAGAGCTTTGCCGAGAAGGCCTTCGGCTTTGATGCCTATAAGATCGAGGCTGATGGCGTTGGTCAGCCCGGCTGTGACCCCTGCGAAGACCGCCCCTTCGAGGATCTCCCCGAGGTCGAAGTTGCCGGAAACAATCCCGTCGATGCTTTCAAGCATGAAGGATGAGGCGAAGGCGTTGACGGCGGCCGCCTGCCAGCCGGCCAGGCCGAGGATTCCACCGACACCCGAGCCGGG
>NZ_JAJAWH010000056.1 GCF_020531965.1 Pseudorhizobium xiangyangii
CTGGCAACAACGCTAGGTCATGCGTTCGCCACTGATTTCAACGCGCAAATCTTTCGCTTCGCCGGCTTAAATCGGACGGAGCCGCACCGGGCCGAATGCCAGGCGATGGTTACCAGGCGACAGAGAGGGTGGATCAGTCGCGCCGAGATCATCTTCCTGCTGCGGCACAGATGGAGGGCGAGGGCTGGCGGGGGTTATGGACGCCCATTGTGATGCCATGCTTGTCACCGGGTCGAGAGAGTATCTCCGGTTTTATCGTCGGGAGCAGGTAACCGACGGACGGCAGGCTGTCACCATTGACGTTGCAAAGGCGGTGGTGCGGCGATGAACATTCGAGTCAACGTCGACACTCTCAACCGAATGTTGACCTGCCACATGCCGCGGCCTGACAGATGGAGTTCTCTTCATGGCCCACGCCCACCCATGGACGCATCTTCGACGATACCGCGCTCGAAGAGCATTTCAGCGGGACCCGAAACGACAAACAGATCGGATGGGCAATGATCTGTTGCGGGAAACGATGACGCTCGTAGAGATGGCGGGACTCTTCGTCCCGCCATCTCTACGCCCCACTTACAGTAGGTTTATGCGAGAACACCGTTGGCTACAAACGCGTGCCTAGTTCGCGTTGACAATCTCTTGTGGCAGCGGCGTGCCATGGTACTTTTGGTAAATCTCGTTGAGCTTGCCGTTCTTCAGGTTGGCTGCCACCCACTCGTCCACCTTCGCGAGTAGTTCCGGCTCGTTCTTGCGGACACCGATTGCCAGGTTTAGTACGCGAATGGTGATCTTCGGCTCGAACGCCAGCTCCGGGTTCTTGTCATGGACCTGCTTTACCAGCGTCGCCGACGTGGAGATCGCCTTCGCCTGACCCGATACCGCCGCTGTCACCATTGTGGCATCATCATCGTACCGCGTGACAGTGAAGCCGTGCTCGCCGGCCAGCTTCGTCAGTTCGCTGTCCTGCGTCGTGCCACGGGTGACCGTGACAGTCTGGCCCTTCAGATCCGCCCAATCCTTGATTGGCGACGATGCTGGCGCAGCGATGACAGATAGCAAACCGGCATAAGGCTTTGAGAAGTCGATGACCTGTGCTCGTTCCGGCGTTACTGACAGCGTCGAGATGACGATGTCAGCCTTGTTCGTCTGCAAGTTCGGAATTCGGGTGGCGCCGGTCGTCTGGATAAATTCGAGCTCGACGCCCCAATCCTTTGCAAGCAGCTCTGCCGTTTCGACATCCGACCCCACAGGTTTGAGGTTGGCGTCGAGCATTCCTGATGGCGGGATCGCCAGATCAGTGGATATTCTGATCTTTTTTGCGGCGATTATGTCTGCATAGGTATCGGCAAAAGCGGGTACCGCCTGTGCCGTCAGCATCGCTCCCATGACGCCTAGTGCGAAAAACTTCTTCAACATTCCATTCTCCTCCGTTTGTTTTGGTTTACAGATCGTGACTGAGGAAATCCTGCAGTTCCGATGTCTTAGGCGCGCTCAGCATTGAGGCGTCGCCCTCCTCGTGCACGAGGCCGCGATGCATGAAGATCACGCGGTCGGCGACCTTCCGCGCAAAGTTCATCTCATGGGTGACCATGATCATTGTCATGCCGCTCTCGGCGAGCTTCTCGATAACGCGCAGCACCTCGCCCGTCAGCTTGGGGTCGAGTGCGGAGGTGACCTCATCGAACAGCATGACCTTGGGTTCCATTGCGAGCGATCGTGCGATCGCCGCGCGCTGCTGCTGACCGCCGGATAACTGCTCCGGATAGTGATCCGCCTTGTCTCCGAGGCCGACGCGTTCGAGGGCGGAACGCGCAATTTCGCGCGCCTGCCCTTTCGGCACGTTCTTCACCGATCGCGGGGCGAGCATAATGTTTTCTTCGACCGTAAGATGAGGAAACAGATTGTAGCTCTGGAAGACGATCCCGACGTCCAGACGCAGCTTGCGCAGGTCGAGCTTTGGATCGTGCACCTTGTGGTCGGCCACCGTGATCTCGCCGCTGTCGATCACCTCGAGGCGATCCACGCAACGGAGCGCCGTGCTCTTGCCGGAACCACTGGCCCCGATCAAAGGTGCGACCTGTCCCTTTTCCACGGAGAACGTCACGCCCTGCAATACTGTCACTGCGCCGAAGCTTTTCTTCACCTGATTTAGTGCGATCATCGACATGATCTGCCTCCCTGAATTGCTTCGGCTTATGCTGCCGGCTGGACTTCGACGCGCCGTCTCGGCCCCATGCGCTCGAGGCGCTGACTAAATGCCGACAACGGAAAGCAGAGGCAGAAGTACAGTGCGGCGACGACGAGATAGATGAGAAAGGGCTCGAAGATCGAGTTGTTGATGAGCTGTCCTGCCCGGGTCAGTTCGACAAAGCCGACGACGGACGCGAGCGACGTGTTCTTGACGATCTGGACGCTGAACCCGACGGTCGGCGGCGTCGCGATCCGGATTGCCTGCGGAAGGATGACTTTGAACATCCTTTGTACCCGGGAAAGCGCCAGGCACTCTGCAGCTTCCCACTGCGCCTTTGGCACGGACTCCAGGCAGCCGCGCCAAATTTCACCAAGATAGGCGCTGACATAGATTGTCAGAGAAATCCCGGCTGCAAAAAGCGGCGTGATGGAAAATCCAAGCGTTGGCAAGCCGAAGTAAATGATAAACATGATGACCAGGAGCGGAGTGCCCTGGATCAGTTGCACATAACTCGCGGTCAGCAGCCGAACAGCACGCGATGGCGCGATCCTCCCAAGCGCGACCAGAAATCCGAGGATCCCCCCGCCTACGAAAGCCATGGCGGTTAAGACCAGTGTCCACAAGACGCCGTTCAGCAAGAAAATTAGGTGATTGTAGTTGAATGCCGTTGTCATAAGTCGCTCTCCTACAACGGTGTGCCGAGCCGGCGACGGCGCGGGAACAGGGCCATGCCGAGCGCCCAGAACAGCGCGCGCATGACAAGCGACAGGAAGAGATAGATGACGGCGACGACGAGGTAGGTCTCGAACGGCCGGTACGTCTCCGATTGTATGAAATTGCCGGCCGCCGTCAGTTCCTCTGCCGAAATCTGCGACGTCACGGAAGATGCGAGCATCAGCAGGATGAACTGGCTGGTCAGTGCCGGATAGACGCGCTCCATCGCGGGACGAAGTCCCACATGCCAGTAGAGCTGGACCGGAGAAAGGCCAAGACACTCCCCGGCTTCCCACTGTCCCTTCTGGATAGAGTCGAAGCCTGCACGCATGATCTCGGCGGTGTAGGCGCCCACATTGACCGTCAGCGCCAGGACAGCCACCAGGATCGCGCCGAAGGAATATCCGAGGCTGGATAGTCCGAAGTAGATCACGAAAATCTGCACCAGAAACGGGGTATTGCGAATGCTCTCGACATAGGTCGTGGCGAGCCGCCGCAGAACCGGCCCACCGGAACGGCGTGCGATGGCGCAGGCCGTTCCGATCAGAAAGCCGGTCACGGTCGTGATCAGCGCCAACTGAGCCGTCAACGCCATGCCGTCGACCAGCATCTGCCAGCGTAGGAGGACGACCGAGAAATCGAACGTCATGACTGCGCCGCCCCAATCTTGGGCCTTGCCACATTCTGGCCAGTCATTCGATCGTAGACCCGGAACAGGGCCTGATTGCCGTTTGATCCCTCCCCGTGTGCGCGCGCCTCGACATACTGCGAGGTGACGAGCGAGGTTGCGGGCAGAGGCACATCGTTCTGTCCCGCCATCTCAAGAACAAGACGCAGATCCTTCAGCATCAGGTCGATCCGGAAGCCTGCACTGGCGTCACCAGCTATCATGGCCGGCCCGAGCTTCTCGAGCATCCATGACGAGGCGGAACCACCAAGCAGTACATCCCGCATCTGATCGAGATCGACACCACTGGCGCGACCAAGTGCAAGTGCTTCGCAGACGGCCTGGATGTTGACGGCGCAGACGAGTTGGTTGCAGAGCTTTACCGTCTGTCCCGCGCCAGGAGCGCCGACGTGGGTTACGGTGTTCCCCATGACATTGAGTACGGTTTCTGCGCGCTCGAAAGCGAACCGGTCACCGCCTACCATGATCGAAAGTGCCGCATTCTTCGCACCGATCGGCCCCCCGGATACGGGGCCATCCAGCATGGAGATGGACTTTTCCGAAAGAGAGACGGCCATGACACGCGTCGCCTCAGGCGAAATCGTGCTCATGTCGATGAAGATCCCCTCACTCGGCATGTGATCCAGGACGCCGTTGCGATAAACGACCTCTTCGACCTGCGGCGTATTCGGAAGCATCGAGACAGCGATCTCTGCATCGGCGACCGCCTCCGCGACGCTTTCCGATGCAATAGCTCCCTGATCGGCCAAAGCCCCCACCGCGTCGGATGAAATGTCGAAGACCCGGACCCGATATCCAACCGTGACGAGATGGCGGGCCATCTCGCGGCCCATTACACCCAATCCGATAAAAGCCAGCCTCGGCAGGTTGCTGTCAGTCATGTCTGCTCTCCCAATTGAACCGTCGTTGCGCCCTTACTGCGCCCTTTCCAGTGCGGAGAGCTTTTCGACACGACGGACGAAATCTTCGTTACGGTCGAACTCGGCATCGAGATAGGCGACGACCAGATCGCGGGCGAGCCAAGGACCGACGATCTTGGCGCCAATGCACATGACGTTAACGTCGTCATGCTCGACGCTCTGATGGGCGGAATGCACATCGTGGCAGACCGCGGCGCGAATGCCGTTAATCTTGTTGGCAGCGATTGCTGCTCCGACCCCTGTTCCGCAGACGAGAATTCCGCGTTCCGCCGCGCCGTCGCGAACTTTCTGGCAGAGCAGGCCCGCGATGTCGGGGAAGTCGACCGGCTCGGGCGTGAAGCTGCCAATATCCTCGACCTCGTGGCCGAGTTCTTTCAGCACCGCAATCACGTCGGCCTTCAGCGGGAAACCCGCGTGGTCGCTACCGATGACAATGTTCATGAATTTCTCCCATTGATGAATGAAAACTAGACCGGGGCACCCGCCCCTTTCACTAGTTCGGACAGGCTGGCACGGCGCCGAAAATCGGCGCCGATTTCGAAATGCTGATGCAACAGATCATCGGCTCGGACCCGATCGCGGGCGGCTAGAGCTTCGAGAATCAGTCGGTGGTGGTCGATCAGGAAGTCTTCGATACCTTCGACCCTTATGATCTTCTCGCGGCGCTCAAGGTGCGACCGCATCATGAGCTGGGAGATCGATGCGTAGATCGTCACCAGCGTCGGCGAGTGTGAGGCATTGACGATCGCCTCATGGAATTGGAAGTCAGCCACCCCGCCTGCCTCGGGATTGTCGATCGTGTCGACGATGTTGCGGAGGGCACTCGCTATGTTGCCGAAATCCTGCTCCGTCGCCCTCTGGCATGCGAGCCGGATGGCGTGATGTTCGATCGCCTTTCTGGCTTCCATGATGTCGCCCGATACATTCGACCCATGAGCAAGCATGAAGCTGAATACATCGCCAAGGGCCGTGGCATCAGGACGCTTCACAATCGTCCCGACACCATGTCTTATCTCCACGGCGCCTATCATTGACAATGCCCTCAGAGCTTCCCGCAGAACTGGTCGGCTGACATTCAACAGTGCTGCCAACTCACGTTCGGGCAAAAGGCAATCGCCCGCCTTAAGCTCGCCGGACAGCAACTGGTCACGCAAAAATGCCGAGACCCTGTTGTGGGCTCCTGCCTCCTGTGGTTCGCGACGAATGGTTTTTTTGACTGTCATCTTTTGTCCAGACCGTGGTATGACCTCTAACCTATCCACGGCCAGTACACTGTCAAGCAGCGATCGGCGTTTTTTCTTCAGGTGACTGATCTGGTTAGGTTTTGGTTGAGCGCGGAGTGCGTTCAGGCACCCGCTCAAAGGAGGAAACGCAGAAATATGATTACCGTTCTGGGCTCGATAAATTTGGATCTTGTCGCCGTCGCCGAACGCTTTCCCGCACCGGGAGAAACCGTCAATGGACATGCCTTCACATCCTCGGCGGGAGGAAAAGGTGCCAATCAGGCGCTGGCGGCAAGCCGGTCCGGCAGCCCTGTACGCATGGTTGGCGGGGTCGGAAAGGATGGTTTCGCCGCCGAGGCGCTCGGCATGCTCCGTCTGGCGGACATCGACCTGTCAGGCGTCCGGACAGTACCGACAGCCACTGGGACCGCCGTCATACTGATCGATTCCTCGGGCGAAAACATGATTACCGTTATCGCCGGCGCAAACGATGCGGTGGACGAACGATCCGTCGAAACCGGCCTTGAGAATATGACCGCAGGCGACTTCCTAATGCTGCAACTAGAGGTCCCGGCGTCGACGGTAGCACATGCGTTGAAAGCTGCCCGCGAGAAAGGTGTAACTTCGATCTTGAACATCGCACCGTTTACCGCCGACGCGCCCCGGCTCGCCGCGATGGCGGACTTCGTCATCTGCAACGAGATGGAATTCGATATGCTGGCGGGAACAGGGACATTGGACATCGGCGAACGTATTGAGGCCCTTCACCGTATTCATGAGCATACCGGGCGGGCGTTCGCAGTGACCCTTGGAAAGGATGGCGTGGTCGCGATTCTTGATGGTGAGATCCGGCGGGCTGAAGGCCTCAAAATCCAACCTCTGGACACCGTCGGTGCGGGAGACACCTTCTGCGGCTACCTGGTCGGCAGCCTTGAACAGGGACTGGTTTTTGACGCTGCCTTGCGTCGGGCGGCGATAGCTGGATCACTCGCCTGTCTTACTGCAGGAGCACAGACATCAATACCTTTCTCCGGGGATGTCGATAGGGCGGTGGCCGCAAGCATTTCGTAAAGGGTCCCTGCTTAATCCGCCTGGAATATGCTGCCTGACGAGAATATGGATATTGCTCCACCTCAACGGCACCGTCCCGCCTGGATCAACCGGCCTTGGCCGAGATCCAGGCTCAACCATTGAAGAATATCGGAGAAACCA
>NZ_JAJAWH010000057.1 GCF_020531965.1 Pseudorhizobium xiangyangii
GAACTGACCCGGGTCAGTTCTCAGTGGCAATCAACAGAACGCGATCTGAAAGTCGGGCTTTACTATCCGCCGACGATCGAGGACGAAGAAGAATACGAGATGTTCCTCGATTCTCCGGAGCTCGACGACCCCTATCGGATTTTCTTGCGATCGTCGTCGGGACTATCTGGTCTCGCTAGGCTCGAGCTTCCGGTCGAACGGCTTGAACAGTCCCAGTACCGGATGCTGTACGCCAACCACATCGCGATCATGGAGGCCTATCTGTGCGATCACCTGATCGACCTTATATCCTACGATGATGAGGTGCTGCGCGAATTTGTGCTCAAGCATCAGCCCCTGAAGTCGATGACGGTGCCTGTCCACTCCGTGCTAGGGCACCCCGACATCGCCAAGAAACAGGCGCTCAAATATCTCCGTGATTTCCTGTATCACAAGCTGGATGCGGTCCAGTCGATCTACAAAGACGCATTCGGGATCGACGTGTTTGCCAATGCGGCACGGAAAGAGGCCTTGGCCGAGATGATCAGGATCAGGCATGACCTCGTTCATCGCAACGGTCGAGACAAGGAAAGTGGGCAGGTGCGCACACGTTTGAGCCCGTTGAACTGTCCCGCGTTAGCCAAGCGGTCGGTGGGCTTGTGCATGAGATCGAGAATAGCTTGCAGCATCACGTCCGCATGAAGCGTTTTCGCCAGTTTGAAAATCCGCCACAAGCCGCAGCGCGGCCGGTTGATTTCAACGAGCTGAGCGATGAAGAGGCCGAGGCGGCGCGGGACTGATCGAGAACTGAATGAAGTTGCCGCGGCTGCTGACCCATAAACCGGGCAGACGAACGACTGCAACTAAAGAATACCCCATGCCCGAAACCTGCCCCTCCCGGTCATCTCTCTGAGCCCAAGCTCCAAGACGATCCGCCGCGCCGCCTGCGGCGTCACCTCCAGCGTTTTGGCCACCATGCCCGCCAACACCAATGGCTTTGCCATGACCAGCTCGACCAGTTCCGGCAATTTCGAAGACGTTCGTCTTCCCGACAATTTGCGCGCCATCAGCGTGCGGGCCAGCGCCAGCCGGTCATGCTCTTTCGTGCCGATCTCGGCGGCCGCCAAAAGCCCGTGGGTGATGGCCAGCAGCCGCGTCTCCCGATCACGACTTCGGCGCCGGTCGACGGGGATGGTTTTCAGGCCAAGGTTGACCGCCGCGAGATGAATTTGCGTGGTGACGCCGGCCTGGCGCAGCAGCGATGCGGCCAGCAGCCGGCCCATCCAGCCGGCATGCTGCAGGACGGCAATCTCGTTCCAGGCATCGAGCGCAACGATCGCCTGCAGCACCGCCGGAAAATCCTGGACCTGGCGCAGCACGACCCGCCATTCCTCCAGCCGCGCGTCCTCGTCCCAGTCGAGATCATAAACGAGAGAATCCTTCTCCCGAGCTCGAGCGCTTGTGGCGGGGCCGGGCTTCCTGGCCTGCGCAATGGCGGCCTCCGATCGGGCCAGGACCGCATCAATGGCGGCCAATTCAGCGTCGAACGCGCTGGAGCCATCATGTCCGTCATCGCCTTCCTCTCTCCCCTCCTCCGTCGGCAACCTCGTCCACCGCGGCCTGGTCGGCCGCACCGGCGCCCCCATCTCCCAATGATGCTGCAGGCCACGCCTGCCCGGGCCGCGTCTGGCGGAGGTTGCGCAGGCCTTTTTCGGACAGAGCCCAATCTGGCGGTTGAGACGCGATGCGGCGGCGGGTGCGCAACACGTCGCGGGCGATGGTGAGTTCGTGGGTTGGGGTGCGGGTGTCTCGGAAAGCGTCGTGGAGGACGAGGTCTTCGAGATGGACGAGTTCGCCGTCGATCCACAGCGAGGCACAGGCGTCGGTGAAGTGGGCCGCTCGATCCAGACCGCCCCGACCGGCGAGCGGGCGATGCGCTCGTCCAGCCGCGTCAGCGCGATGCCGGCGTCGAATGCCGGCCGCATCAGGGCTGACATGCTGATTTTCGAAACATCGTAAGCCGTTGAAATCATGGTAAAGGAATTGTTAAATGAAACCCATCTTGGAGTTCAGGTTCGCCACTGGTAATAATGCACTAGGCCACGCCTAGCCATCGATAAGTATCGCTTATCGGAGGTGAGGGTTTCGAGGCGCAGCATTGAGTGTCGGCCGCCCTGAATGAGCGGAAACACCCGGTTTTCCGGCCTTTCCGGCAGGTTTCGCGAGGTTAGGCGGAATAGCTGCGGCTATAAGAGCCGTGGTGAGCGGCCCGCTCCTCCCGGGCGACTGCGTGTTTCTCCGCGTTCTATTCCTCGGGCAGCGCTTCTTAACCCCTCCCCTCCCCCAAACTCCCTATTTCAGCCATTTCCGCCACAGATGGCCGCCAGAGCACGTTTGGCGCGGGTTATGTCCCGATGCCCGTTCGATACCGCTTTTCGAGTCTGACGGGGCTGCATTTAGACCATAAAACACGCTTGCAACTGGTCAGTTTCTCACGCATTCTTTATCTGTACAAAGCACCATAAAATCGCGCGAGAAAAACCATGGCAAAACGGCAAGCCGCCAATCCAGCGCCGGCCCCCAAACGTCTTATCGGCTATGCACGTGTTTCGACCGACGATCAGGTCCATGACGCGCAGATGGACGAGCTGCGCGCCGCCGGCTGTGAGCGGATTATTCAGGAGCACGGATCTGGCGCTTCACGGGCCAGGCCGGTTCTGACAAGACTGCTCGGCGAGCTCGCCGCCGGCGACGTGCTCGTGGTTGTCCGGCTGGATCGCCTCGCCCGTTCAGTCAGCCATCTGTTGCAGGTGATCGAGGATCTTGAAGAGCGCGGGGTCCATTTCCGGTCGATCCGCGATCCAATCGACACGTCCACGCCGCAGGGGATGTTTTCTCTTCAGGTGTTCGGGGCCGTCGCGCAGCTCGAACGGGCTTTGATCGCCGAACGAACCAGAGCTGGCATCAAGGCGGCAAAAGCGCGTGGCAAGCTGCCGGGCAATCCCGGACTTCGAGAGCGGCGACCAGAAGCGATCAAGGCAGTATCGAAGGCGCGAAACAAGCTCTATCTCGATGAGCTGATCTCGTCCGCCCAGACTTGGCTGCCGATGGTGCGTCAACTCCGGCCTCAACACAGCTGGGACAATGTCGTCCGGGTCCTCAATCGCCGGGGCCATGACTGGACGGTGGAACGCCTGCGCCGCGCGGTGCATCGGATGGTCCGCGAGAAGCTGGCCGAGCCCGAGCTGATCGCTCGCTCGCCCCGTCGTGCTCCAGAAGATCACCTGATGAAGCTCGTTGCGGCGATTGCCATTGCTGATCCCGGGCTGTCGCTGCGCGATATTGTCGCCCAACTGGATCAGATGGGTGAGCGGCCGGCGCGCGGTGGGCGGAAATGGCAGCCGTCCTCGGTCCGCCACCTGCTGGATGAGGCACATCGATTTGGCCTCATTCGTCATTGAGGGCGCGCAGCATCAGCTTGCCGATTGGTCGGCTTCTCGCGCGCCCTGTTTTGGAAGGCAGAGATTCCCAGCCGTAGCTTTCGACAATGCCGCGGGCCAACTGCCGGTACTCGGTTCCCGCGCGGAGATTTAGGATTGACGCCGCCCGCGGGTGGTCGCGCGTCGGGAGTCTCTAAGACTTCCCTATGACGAACACCGTTTCGTTCTGGATTTCCTGCCGTTTGCGGATGAGTGGCGCCTTCGGCTCCCTGCGCTCAAGTCCGCCATTCGGCTTGCCTCCAGTGCGGACGTCGACAGCCCGCCAAAGCCAATGTTTCTTGCCGGCAATCGTGATGACGACCTCATCGAGGTGCCATTTGTTGCCGAGCCTGCCGGCTGATCGCTTCCGGATATCGTTGGCGAAATGCAGACCGAACTTCTTCGCCCAGGGCCCTATGGGTTGGTGAGAGACGATGACGCCACGGGTTGCCAGCAGTTCCTCGACGATGCGCCGGCTGAGCTGACGCCGGAAATAGAGCCAAATGACATGAGCTATAACCCGTTGGCGACGATAAAGAGGGCCGCGAAAATCAGGTCATATCGCCAGAACCCACGTTCAGATCGTTGCGCGGGCAACGTTACGGTGCCCGATAGGCAGTCTGATTTCCCAAGTTGGCCGCGGCCAACTTTACATTTATCGTCATAAAATCCCTGTTTCCCGAGCATATTGGAATGGTTAGCGAATCGTGTCATCTTGCAAACGATTTTTTAGCACTTGTCGGTTAAAAAACGTATCGACAAGGAGATTACGATGTTGCAAGAAAATAGCGAATTTCTGGGTAGGCAGTCATCTGACGCTCGTATAGCGCAGCACGCCAGGAGGCTGTCTGACCAGCTTCAGACCTTGAGCGAACGGATGTTTCCCCCGACTGCGCAAAAGGCGTTGAAGACATTTTCTTCGACTGAAGCAGCATCTCTCGTGGGTGTATCAGACGGCTTTTTAAGAGCGCTGTCGATCGAGGGCAAAGGTCCCTCCCCTGATCTGTCCGACACTGGCCGACGGTCATACACCCTTGGGCAGGTAAACCAGCTTCGCGAATACATGGCCGCGGCCAAACCAAAGGATGCCGTCAGTTACCTCCCTCACCGGCGGCCTGGTGAAAAACTTCAGACTATAGCTGTTGCGAACTTCAAAGGCGGCTCTGCAAAAACTACGACGACCATCTACCTGGCGCAGTATCTTGCATTGCAAGGATATCGCGTGCTTGCGGTGGATCTGGATCCACAGGCCTCGCTGACCTCGCTGTTTGGTATTCAACCAGAGTTCGATCTGAGTGACGGCGACACGCTGTATGGTGCCATCAGGTACGATGACAAACAGCGTCCGCTAAAGGACATCATTCGCAAGACATATTTCAATGGCTTGGACCTAGTGCCTGGCAACCTCGAGCTTATGGAGTTTGAGCACGATACGCCTACTGCTATTCACCAGCGCAAGACTGGAGCCCAGGACATTTTCTTTAGGCGCGTAGGTCTCGCGCTGGCTTCAGTGGAAGAAGATTACGATATCGTCGTAATCGATTGCCCTCCTCAGCTTGGTTATCTGACGCTCGGTGCTGTCTGCGCTGCTACATCTTTGCTAATTACCATCCATCCGCAAATGGTGGATGTCGCTTCGATGTCTCAGTTCCTCCTCATGACTTCGGACTTGATGTCGGTCGTGCGCGAGTTCGGCGGCGAGTTGAATCATGATTTTATTCGTTATGTAGTGACGAGACATGAGCCAAACGATGGGCCACAAGCTCAGATCGTTGGTATGTTGCGAAGCCTTTTCGCCGAGGAGGTCCTGACTTCTACGGCAGTAAAGTCGACAGCGATTGCAGATGCGGGCCTTACCAAGCAAACACTCTATGAATTGCCTAGAGGCCAGATAAGTCGCAAGACCTTTGATCGAGCTGTTGAAGCCATTGATGCCGTGAATAGGGAGATCTTGGCAGAAATCCAAAAGGTCTGGGTGAGGTCATGAGCCGTCGAGACAAACTTGCGGGCATCTTCAGCGATACAGCAGCTGAGACGGCACAAAAGTTGGCCGCGGCCAACTCTGAACCCAAGCCCAAGGAAAACCAACGGGTCCTAGCTGGTCCCGTTCGATCCATGAGCTTGTCACTTGATCGCATGGATCAGGAAGCCAAAGCCCTGAATGAAGCGCTCCAGAACGGCGAAAGGATCGTCGACCTCGATCCGGAACTAATTGATATTTCCTTCGTTCGGGATCGTCTGGATGGCAATCTAACGCTCCAGGATGACCTGGTGCTATCTATAGAAGACAGCGGGCAGGAAGTGCCTATTCTTGTCCGAAAAAACCCAGCCGCCGAGGGTCGTTTCCAAGTTGCCTATGGCCATCGTCGATTAGCGGCCTGCAGGCTTCTCAAGCGGAAGGTGAGGGCGGTGATCCGCCCACTGTCCGACGACGATCTTGTTGTTGCGCAAGGTATCGAAAACACAGCCCGAAAGGA
Source organism: Pseudorhizobium xiangyangii (assembly GCF_020531965.1). Classification (GTDB taxonomy): domain Bacteria; phylum Pseudomonadota; class Alphaproteobacteria; order Rhizobiales; family Rhizobiaceae; genus Neorhizobium; species Neorhizobium xiangyangii. The sequence continues at coordinate 5,936 of NZ_JAJAWH010000057.1, forward strand.
CCTGTCGTACATTGAGCGGGCAACCTTTGCGCTGAACCTTGAGGGCAGGGGCTTCGGCCGCGACGTAATCATGAAAGCCCTTTCGACAGACAAGACTGAGCTGTCAAAAATGTTATCGGTTGCCAAAAGCATCCCATCGGACATCATCAGTTCTGTCGGAGCCGCCCCTGCAACTGGCCGACGGCGTTGGATGGAGCTGTCAGAGAAGCTTCAGGATACAGCCATGCTGGAGAAGGCCAGCTCCATTGTGCGGCATGCTGAATTTGGCGACATGGAGAGCGATCAGCGCTTCGTTCAGTTGCTGTCAGAGCTGTCCAAGACGGTGAACACTGCCGATGCGGAAGAAGCCTGGGTGCATCCCAGCAAATCACTTAGGGTTTCGTCCAAATCAAGGCCGAAGGGGGGCTACTCGCTCGACTTTACTGAGAAGGACGCGAGGCCGTTCGGCGAATGGATCAAGACAAATCTCGATGACCTCTACGAGGCCTTCAGGAAATCGTAAAAGACTTCAACGGGAGACTGAGGCGCAAAAGAAAAAGGCCCCCAAACGACCAAAGTCGTGGAAGCCCTTCTCGGTGTAAGCAACTTGAGAATCGCATTTCCCCGAA
>NZ_JAJAWH010000058.1 GCF_020531965.1 Pseudorhizobium xiangyangii
CTCTAGGCCAATACGGCCGCCTCAAGTGCTGCAGCGATAAACGCTTCCCTGGCGACTTCTGGAGGGAGACCACCACCAATCGCTATGCTGCAAAGCCGCTTGGCGTCCTTATAGTGGGGACCGCGCTCGGCGGGCCAGCGGTTACTGAGCGCTTCGAACGCATCGTTCGGTCCGGTGATGAGGTCGGCAGAACCGGTCCCGATGCGAATGCGGACCAATGCTCTCCATTCGATAGTCATTGTTCACTCCCAGGTGGCTTGGCGCCCCCAGACCACCACGCGCTCTTTTCATCGACATAGCAACATGAAAGGCCTCCGCTGACTAATGCCGATCTTGCAGAAGCCCGGGGTCCCAGAAGGGTTGCAGCGTGGATTGGCTGTCCTGTAGACACCCAGGACGTCTTGAATGACGTGGCTGTGGGGGGCTTTAAGTCGGTGGCAGGCGCTTGAAGTTTGCGGAAACATCCACATATTCATTATTGCGGATGATAAAGGTCATTCGCCGATATGCGGGTTTCACCGCAGTTCTGACGCCCTTCACATAGAAGAGCATGGCGATTTTCGCCCCTTCCACCGAAGTGAACAGCCTCAACGCGTCCAAATCCTTTTGGCCCCGACTGGCCCCGAAGGACGTTCCTCCGATCTCGGATTGTTTCGATCTTAGCGGCGAGATACAGGAGATCTTCTCATGACGTTAGAGTCCGCTACCGCCAGGATCGCCTACAAGCCCTGGGGCAGCCATGACCTCAGACCCTGGAGCCAGATCGACAGCCGGGCAACCGCCGTCGGCGAACTCAGGTTTGATCGTGCCGAGGCACATGCCCCGGAGCCTGCCCTGCTTCTCAAGATTCTGTTCGCAAACGAGCCACTATCGATCCAGGTTCATCCCGATGATGCCTACGCACAGGCCAGCGGGATGGCAAACGGGAAGACCGAGGCATGGTATGTGCTGTCCGCCCAGCCCGGTGCACAGGTCGGCATCGGGGTGAAACGTGTCTTGACCGAAGCTGAGCTGCGGGCGGCCATTGGCGATGGCTCTGTCTCGGATCTCGTGCAATGGCGCGATGCTGCAAAGGGCGATGTGTTTTTCGTTCCTGCGGGAACAATCCACGCCATTGGTGCCGGTCTGGTGATCGCCGAGATCCAGCAGAGAAGTGACACGACCTTCCGGCTTCTTGATCCCGGCAACGGACGAGAGTTGCATATCGAGGAAGCGATTGCTGCCGCCGATCGAAGGCCGACCAAATCGGACGTGTCCCGGATGCGCCTCACGGCGGCCAGAACCCAACTCATGTCCTGCGCCTTTTTCGTTTTGGAGCGGGTAGACATTCTCCCGAAATCACGGTGGGCGCTAACGGCTGAACGGGAAACGTGGCTTCTGGTTGCCGGCGGCGATGCGACCATCGGAGCGATACCTGCGGCGGTGGGAGATGCATTCTTTGTCGAGGCGGATCAAGCTGTCATCGAAGCCGGATCTGCAGGCCTCACAGTCTTGCTGGCCTATGCAGGCAGCGTGGCCGAGCAGAACCTGTTGCGCGAGCTCATCGCGCCGGACATCGAAATCGCAGCTTCCCATGAACTCTGTGAATTGCCCAGTCTCGCGCAGAAATCTGCCGATTGGCCGTTCCGCCTGCTGGAGGGGCATCTATGACAAATCTCAAGAATATTGCTTTCATCGGCAACTCGCTTCCCCGCCGATGCGGCATTGCTACCTTCACGAGCGACCTGCAGGAGGCAGTTTCGCGCTCGCCTGCGAGCGGAAGGACGTCAATCGTGGCAATGACTGACCACGGCCAAACTTACGACTACCCCGCCAACGTCCTGCTTCAGATCAATGACGATTGCCTGGAGGATTACATTGGCGCAGCGGAAGCCCTGAACAGAGGCAACTTCGACGTCGTATGTCTGCAGCACGAGTTCGGCATCTTTGGCGGCGAAGCCGGATCTCATATCCTCTCCCTGCTGGCGCGGCTCGATATGCCTGTGGTGACCACGCTCCATACAGTTCTTGCGGAACCCGCTGCGGCTCAACGTGAAGTTCTGGTGCAGATTATTGAAAAATCAGCGAAGGTCATCGTCATGGCGGAGAAAGGCCGCGCGCTCCTGCAGGACGTGTACCGTGTCCCGGCCAAGAGGATCGAAGTCATCGCACACGGGATCCCGGATATCGAATTCACCGAGCCAGCCATCTCAAAGGCCAAGCTCGGTTTCAAGGATCGCTCCGTCATCCTGACGTTCGGGCTCCTCTCGCCCAACAAAGGCATCGAGATCATGATTGATGCCATGCCGCAAATCCTGAAGAGTCAGCTCGATGCCGTCTATGTGGTGCTTGGCGCGACCCATCCCAATCTCGTCCGTCATGAGGGCGAGACATATCGTGAAAGCCTGATAGCCCGCGTGCGCGACATTGGTGTGGAGGATCATGTCGTCTTCCTCGATCAGTTTGTCGATCAGCCGACACTTCTGGACTTCATTTCCATGTGCGATGTGTATGTAACGCCCTATCTCAACGAGGCTCAGATGACGTCGGGGACGCTTGCCTACAGCTTCGGCCTGGGCAAGGCGGTCGTCTCGACACCGTATTGGCATGCAAGCGAGCTTCTGGCGCGGGGCCGGGGCGTTCTCGTTCCTTTCGGCAATGCGGAGGCGATCGGCAGCGAGATTGCCGGGTTGCTGACTGACCATGCGCGTCGTGATGCTCTGCGGCGGCGTGCTTATGACGGCAGCCGATCGATGACCTGGCAAAGGACGGCGGAACGCTATCTCAGTGTGTTCCGGGAAGCGATCCAACCTGCGCCTGGTCTAGGCGCACTTCATCCAACGGGCCGGACGCTTCCGGCGCTGATGTCGGCTGGCCTGCCGGAGCCGCAATTCGCCTACCTCATGTCGATGTGTGACGACACGGGCCTGTTCCAGCATGCCGTCCGTTCGGTGCCGGATCGGTCCCACGGGTATTGCGTGGATGACAATGCTCGAGCTCTCCTTCTCGCAATGAGCCTCAACACGGCGGGGGAGGAAACCTTCCCGGACGTCCTGACAACCCGGTTTGCCTCCTTTGTGCAGCACGCCTGGAATCCTGACGAAAAGCTGTTTCGCAACTTCATGAGCTTTGACCGGCGTTGGCTTGAGGACAGAGGTTCCGAGGATAGCCATGGCCGGACCCTATGGGCTTTAGGGCAGTGCGCCCGGGATGACACGGATCCGTCGCGGCGAACATGGGCAGCCAACTTGTTCGCCCAAGCCTTGCCGTCTATGGACAAGTTCACCTCACCACGTGCGTGGGCGTTCACACTGCTTGGACTGGAGGGTTATTGCACGGCATCCGGTCACGACATCTTCGCCCGACGACTTCGAACGCGCCTTGCAGATCGTCTGCTGGACCTCCTCGCGCGCACCGAGACGAAGGACTGGACGTGGTTCGAGGAAGGCCTCTCCTATGACAATGCACGGCTGTCCCAGGCGCTGATCGTGTCCGGTATCGCTACCGGCACACCCTCCCATGTCGCCGCGGGGCTGAAAACCCTGCGTTGGCTCATGCCCTTGCAAATTGCGCCGGAAGGTCATTTTCGGCCTGTTGGAACGGACGGCTTTTTCCGAAACGGCCGTGCGACGCCGCAACATTTTGATCAACAGCCCGTGGAAGTGGCGGCCACGATTGCGGCATGCCTCGCAGCAAGGCATGCCGACCATAGTCCCGAATGGATCCTCAACGCGCATTGCGCTTTTGCTTGGTTCCTGGGCTGCAATGACCTGTCATCGCCGCTCGTTGATCTTGATACGGGCAGCTGTAGGGACGGACTGCATCCCGATCGCGCCAACGAGAATAGAGGCGGAGAGTCCGTGCTGGCCTATCTCCTGGGGCTGGTGGACTTACGTGAACTTGTGCGGCTGAACGATCAGCAGGCGACTTTCGCCCCGCTTCGCGCACTGAGTGCTTGAAATCCAATCCAGATAGAATCGGGATCACATGTTGCAATCAACCTTTCTGAACCGGCAGGCGTTGTTCCTGCGGCCCGATCCGTCGCGTGTCGTCGTGCGCCCCTTCAAACTCTCGATCGAGCCGCGGGATCTTAACCCCGCTGACAAGACGCGGGCGAACCTCATCGTCGACAGGGTTCTGGCGCTCGATGACGAAACGGCAGAAAGCCTTCTTGCAGAGGTGCTGGAGAATTTCGACGAACGTCACAGGAACCTACTTGGAACTTTTGAGGATCGCGCGGGCCAGATGGAGGAAGCATTTTCGGCGCATGCGGACTTCACTGAGGTGCAGCGTCAGCTTGTCGGCGCGTATTTTCTGCATGAGTATTCGTTCGAAGCATCGGCACTCTTCAATCCCTCAATTGTTTCCCATCCGGATCAATCTGGGGTGCCGGAGGGGAGCCGGCGCATCGTTGTCAGCTTGCGCGCAGTCGGGGAAGGGCATGTATCCTCGCTGACGTTCAGAACAGGGATGATTGGCGCCGATGGCAATGTGGAGATCGAGCCGACAGCACGATTGGCTTCCACGCCAAGTGTGGATCTGCGGTCCCCGGTTCCACTTGGAGAGAATGTCGAGTTGAGCTTCAGCTCCCAGCAGCACATCAGTGAACGGGTCATCTTCCCCGTTACGCCGAACCAGTCTAACGGCATCGAGGATGCCCGTTTCGTTGAGTTCACAGACGAGGGAAAGAGAACGTTCTATGCCACCTACACCGCCTATAGTGGAAAAGCGATCCGCTCCGAACTGCTGGCGACCCGAGACTTCATATCCTTCAGTATGACCCCTTTGGAGGGGGCGGCGGCCAGAAACAAGGGAATGGCCCTTTTCCCGCGCAAGCTCGAGGGCCGCTATGCGATGATTGGGCGACAGGACAACGAGAACCTCTATCTCCTGTATTCTGACGACCTGCACCGCTGGGACGGGGGCCAAGTGATCCTGGGGCCCAAGTTTCCGTGGGAGTTCGTTCAGATGGGAAACTGCGGTTCGCCGATAGAACTTGACGAGGGCTGGCTGTTGCTAACCCATGGCGTCGGCCCGGTCCGCAGATATGCAATCGGAGCGGCTCTTCTGGACAAGGCCGATCCGTCGATCGTTCTTGCCCGATCCAGGGAGCCGCTGGTTCGACCGGAACCCTCTGAGCGAGAAGGCTATGTGCCGAATGTCGTCTATACCTGCGGTGCGATGCGCCATAATGACCAGATCGTTCTGCCCTATGCGATCTGCGATACTTTCTCGAATTTTTCGACGATCAAGATCGCAGATCTTCTCAGATTGCTCGACGGATGAGAGTTGACGAAGTTTGGGATTGTGTGGCGTGCTTGCAGCCGCGTCACCCCAGGCCCGAAACCGCCCCTCCCCGTCATCTCGCACAAACCCAGCTCCTCGACGACCCGCGGCGTAAGGGCAAGCTCCTTCGCCATCATCCCGGCCGACACCAGCGGCTGCGCCATCTCCAGCTCGATGTGCGTTTCCCGACCAGTCGCCGCTCCATCATTTTTCGTGCGAGCGTCAAGCGTTCATGTTCCTTCCGGCCGCTGTAGCACGGATAAACAAGCTTTCGCTCGTGCTACTTCTGCCAATGCTTTCGGCTTGTGTCGAAGGCGGTCCGCCGTCTGGCCCGGGAGGCGACTACCCGCCGTCGCGGCCCGAGCCGGAGCAGGCAATGTGCACGATGGACTATCGCCCGGTCTGCGGCGAGCGCAACGGACGCCTCGAAACATTGAGCAATTCCTGCCAGGCACGCGCCCGCGGCTTCCGCATTGTCGGTTCCGGTGAATGCCAGGGTCAAGGCCACCCAGACCGTCCGGACTGGGATCGTCCTGAGAGGCCTGACAGGCCCGAACGTCCTGATTGGGACCGCCCGGATCGCCCTGGCCGCCCGGGTGGCGACCGCGCCTGCACCCGCGAGTACCGCCCCGTTTGCGGCCAGCGCGGTGACCGCACACAGACCTTCCCGAATACCTGCGAGGCGGGCAATGCCGGCTACGTTATCATGCTCAGGCCGAGTGCCGTCGCTGAAATTGACGCCAGTGGAGGAGGCTCGCAAGCGCAAGCAGGATTGTGAAATCCCACCTTCTTTTGCATCGAGAATTCGAGATCATGGCAACGTTTTTCGGGAAGAGAGATCGAAAGGGGACTGGTTTCGCGAGCGCGACGTCGGCTTGAAGTGGCAAGTCACGGAAGGCGAAAAACCTGAGGGATTAAATGAGTTCCTCTTGGGCGAAAAGGCTGTCTGTGATGTGGCAGATGCTGTTACTGAGCAGAAAAGGCCAGCTTAGAAGATTTGCCGGGCTGCCAGTGGCTCTTGCTCGCTCAAAGGGCGCCCATCCGCGCCGAAACGAACCGACTTTATTCCCTTACAGAGGAATTGAAGCCTACTGGTGGAACGAGGCATACGGTCGATAATAATCAAACCGCTGACCGCCAGAGAAACGGAAATGATTTCCGCTAAAGGCTTCAAAATCGAGACTTTCTTCGCCTTGAACCAGTTCGAACCACCGTCGTTGATTCTAGGAATCGAAGTCGATCTAGCTGGTCCGTATAGTCTCTGGCCATTCCTGCGC
>NZ_JAJAWH010000059.1 GCF_020531965.1 Pseudorhizobium xiangyangii
GTGGATCAAGGACATGGTTCATGGACGAGCGCCGGCCGAGGCCAGTGAGGCGGTCTGGAATCGGATCCAAAATGAAGAGCGGGCTAATGGGTCGCTTGCCCGTGAGATCATAATCGCACTTCCGATTGAGCTTTCACGTGACGAGAACATCGCGCTTATGCGTGAGTTTGTGTCGAGCCAGATTACGTCATTGGGGGTTGTCGCGGACTGGGTCTATCACGATGCGCCAGGCAATCCGCATGTGCACTTGATGCATACGGAACGACCTGTTGAGGCAGCCGGTTTCGGAAAGAAGAAGATTGCGGTACTGGATGAGGATGGTAAGCCCCTCAAGGTCAATAACCGGATTGTTTATAACCGGTTGATCGGTGACCGGCATGCATTCAAGGACCTGCGACTGTCCTGGGGCGACACAGTCAATCGACATCTTGCGCTTGCAGGTCATGAGGCGCGCGTGGACATGCGATCGTTTCGTGAGCGCGGAATCGATCTTGTGCCGACCACGCATCTTGGGCCGGCTGGCACTGCGGTTCAACGCAAGATCGGCGAAAGCCAGGCGTGGGCGGCGCGCGAGGCTGCGCGCTTCGAAACCGCCGACAAGATCATGGAAAACCCGAACGAGTTGCTGAAGCTGATCAGCAACGAACGTTCGACCTTCACCGAAAAGGATATTGCCAAGGCGCTGCACCGCTTCATTGACGATCCGACAACCTTTGCCAACGTCCGGACCAGGGTCATGGCATCGGCTGATCTTGTCGAGGTTCGCGGGACGATCATCGATCCGCAGAACGGTGATGTTCTGACCTTACCCGTCTACTCGACGCGCGAGATCATCCGGATTGAGCATGACATGGCGGTTGCCGCCGACAAACTGGCGCAAACGCGCGGCTTCGGTTCGAGCGCAAAGACCGTTGCGCAGAGCATCCGTGCCGTCGAAACCAAGGACCCGTCGCGCCCGTTCCAGTTCGATCCGGAACAGGTTGCGGCGGTCGAGCATGTGACGTCCGGTACTGGCATTGCTACCGTTGTCGGCTTTGCCGGTGCTGGCAAATCGACATTGCTGGAAGCGGCAAACAAGGCATGGGTTACCGACGGTCGGCGGGTGTTTGGCGCGGCGCTGGCCGGCAAGGCGGCAGAGGGATTGGAGGAAAGCGCCGGTATCGCATCGCGCACACTGGCGTCATGGGAACTGTCGTGGAAGAACGGTCGCGATCGGCTCCAGCCGGGCGATGTGTTCGTCATCGATGAAGCGGGAATGGTCGCTTCCAATCAGCTGTCCCGCTTTATCACTGCCATCGAGCAAGCCGGTGCCAAGGCCGTTCTTGTCGGCGATGCCATGCAGTTGCAGCCGATCGAGGCCGGGGCGGCCTTCCGGGCTGTCACCGAGCGTGTCGGCTATGTCGAGCTGGTTGGCATCCGCCGCCAGAAAGAGGAATGGGGCCAAGAGGCATCGCGTCAGTTCGCACGCGGCCAGGTGGGTGATGCGCTCGAAGCCTATCGGTCGCGCGGCCACATTGTCGAAACCGTCGACAAGACCCAGGCGATCGACAGGATTGTTGTTGACTGGATGCAGGCACGCACCGACGCCAGCGCACAGGCGCAAGCGGCCGGCAAGGTGTTGAAGGGTGATGAGCTTCTTGTCCTGGCGCACACCAACGCCGATGTATTTGCGCTCAATGCCGGTATCCGTGAGGCGATCAAGGGGCAGGGCGAGTTGGCCGGCGAACGCGCCTTCGTCACCGAGCGTGGCACCCGTCATTTTGCGGTTGGCGACCGGGCGATCTTCCTCAAGAACGAACGGTTCGAGGAGAAGCTTGCGCCGGAGCTTGGCCAGCAGCAGGTCAAGAACGGCATGCTGGGGACGGTGATTGCGACGGCAGGCAGAAACGGCGAAGACCTTTTGCGTATCCGCCTCGACAACGGCCGGGAAGTCGCCTTCAATCCTGACACCTATCGCAACATCGATCATGGCTATGCCGCGACCGTGCACAAGTCGCAGGGTGTGACGGTCGACCGCGTCTTCGTCATGGCGTCGAAATCGATGGACCAGCATCTGTCCTACGTGGCGATGTCGCGCCATCGCCATCAGGTGACGATGTATGCGCCGCAGAGCGAGTTCAAGAGCTTTGACACGCTTGCGCAAACCCTTGGCCGCTCCGGCGCTAAATCGACGACGCTGGATTTTGCCAATGAGAGCAGCTATCGCGCCGCCGTCGATGCCTTTGCCGAGCGGCGTGGCATTGAAACGCTGACATCGATCGCGCCCGCCTTTGCAGCCTTTGTCGATCGTCAGAAGGCGTGGATCGAGGAGAAGCGCGAGCAGGTTTCGACGCTTTGGACGCGCGTGGAAAACGCCATGAGCGTTGGACGTCAGCGTTCGCCGGTAAATGATGTCTCGAACTCGGTCAACCAGAGCGGCCCTGAACCCGTCGCCCCGGTCGCCAGGATCGAGGGGCAAGGGGCAGGCTTTGCGCCTGTCACCTCGTTTGCCCGCTCGATGGAAGACGATGCGAAAATCCGTCTGACCCAAACAGCGGATTGGCGCGAGCGGCTGGCGCAGATGCAGCCGATTGTCGAAAAGGTCTATCGCGATCCGCAGACAGCTCTCCAGCTTCTTTCCCGGGCCGCGTCCACAGCGGATGCCCGCCTGCTCGCCCGGACTGTCATCGATGCTCCCCAGTTCTTCGGGGCGCTGCGCGGAGGCGAGAGCATTGTCGTTGGCCGGGCCGAGAGAGCGGAACGCGCAGCGGCCGTCGCTGCAACCACCGATCTTTCGACCCATGTGCGCAGTCTCGCCCAATCCACGCACCGGCATCATGCCGAGGCGCTGACGACTGAGAGTGAACGGCGGGCCGCCATGCAGGTTGCTGTTCCGGAACTGTCGGACGCTGCGCGTCTGCGCCTCGACGAGATGGAAGCGGTCCGCCGTGCCGGATCGGTGGATGCCTACCGCGACGCCACCCGTATCGTCATGCAGGACAAGACTGTGGCACAGGAGCTCGCTACCGTGGCGGCCGCCATTGCCGATCGGTTCGGCGAGGGCGCCTTTACCGATCGCGCCGGCGAGCTCGATAGCCAGAGAGCATTTGAACGGGTTGCCGACGCTGACCGCGCCCACCTTGAGAAGGTCACCGAGCACCTGGCGGCAATCCGCCGATTTGCCGGAGAGGTTGCCTTTGTCGAAAAGCTCGGCGCTCGACCCGAACTGGAAAAGACATCAGTACCGGCCGCAAGGACTGCCAAGGCGGCCGAAGTCGCTGTGCCATCTCCATCTGTCTCCCAGGCTCCGATGTTTGCTTCCGTCACCAGCTTTGCCAACAGCGTCGAGGAAGCGGCCCGCACGACCGTGCGCGAGAACGCCGGCTATCGCCAGTACATTGATGCGCTGACGCAGGCGGCGGCAAGGATCTGGCAGGACCCGTCAGAGGCGGTGGCCCGCGTTGAACGCGCAATCGCCACCGGAGGCACATCCGAGGGTATCGAGAAGTCGCTGAGGGAGGATCCTGCCAGAGGTGGAGAATTGCGCGGCTCCGACAGGCTGCTTGACCGGTTCACGGCGGCCGGCACTGAGCGTCAGGCGGCGATGGCAGAGCTGCCGGCAGCCCTTGCCGCAGTTCGCATGGCGGCCAGTGTCTATGGGACCGCTCTCGAGAATGAACTCGTCCGCGAGAAGGTCGCCCGCGAGCGCATGAGCATCGAGATCCCGGCTTTGTCCGACCAGTCGCAAAAGGCGGCCGCTCATCTGAGCGCGAGCCTCGAGTTCGGCATCGCGCAGTTCGAAAAAGCCGTGGGCGGCTTGTCGAGCGAGGTCAAGGCTGAGTTCAAGTCGGTCAATGATGCTCTCAATCAGCGGTTTGGCCGCAATGCCTTCGCCAACGAGTCAGCTGATCTTGCTCGCTTTGTTGCTCCCGGCCAGCGCGAAGCCCTCAATCAGGTTCAGGCGCAGCTGAAACTCGTTCAGACCGTCGTGCGCACCACGGTCGACCAAAAGCATCAGGTCGAACGGCAGATCCGGGCCATGGAGCAGGGAGGCAGGCTCACGCGATGAGCTGCAATGGGAGTAAACTTGCAACAACAAAGGGGGTGTGCAGGCAGGTCATCTTCAACATACCTGCGAAACGAACGGCGGACTCGCTAATATCAAAGTACCAACTGACTGCTTAGGTAAGAGCACCGTGCCCCTTTGCGAGAATGTCAATTCAGCGATGACATAGTGAGGATGAAATGTCGTCGTTCGGAGGCCAAGCCGGCTGCTTAGCACAGTCGATGAAGTGACCGCCGGGCAGCCACATTAGCTTGCATCCCTGAGATCTGAGGGCATATCGACTCAGTCGCGCTCGTCTCAGTGATCTAACAGCCAAACGCAGCGAGGCAAGTTTTCGCTTGGGCGATGCTGATGGTGTTGATTAGGTCGAGTAATTAAGCCGGACTGGCCGGCTGGCCTCGCCAGACAGCCATTAACGTAAATGTAAGGTTGACGCCGCAATTAGCTCCAATGTGTCGACTGGGGAAGTTGCGTAGCTTCGTGTACGCCCTGCCTCAAGTTTCCGGAGTATTTCGTTGCGTATCAAAATTGCATTCCTTCTGTCGCAAGGTGTCCTTCTTGCGGCTGGCGCCGTTTCGGCTCAAGAGGACTGGTATCCATGGGATGGTGATTGGTACTTAAAGGTCGGCGGCACCGGCTTTGTCGGACCCAAATTTGAAGGCTCCTCAAATCAGGTTTTCCAAGCGGCGCCGCTTGTTTCGCTCGGCAAACCGGGCAGTGCTGTGCGCTTTTCCTCGCGAAACGACAGCATGTCCTATGCGCTGTTCGACGAGGGCAGTTTTCGCGGCGGCGCTGCTGGCAAGCTGATTTTCAAGCGTGACGGTGAGACGTCAGAAGATCTTGAGGGGCTTGATCCGATCAAGTTTGGGGGCGAAGTGGGCGGATTTGCGGAGGCCTATCCGACCGAGTGGATGCGTGTACGTGCGGAGCTCCGCCAAGGAATCCGCAGTCATGCCGGTATCGTCGGCAACTTTGATGTGGATGCATTTGTGGATGTTAGCAACAAAATTCGCATTTCTGGTGGTCCGCGGTTGACCGCAGCTACAAAAAAATACGTCAATGCCTATTATGGCGTCGATGCTGTGGAATCCGCAGCATCGGGCCTTGATACTTACAGCGCGCATGGCGGTCTCCATTCTGCGGGAGTTGGCGCTGCGGTCAATTGGCAGGCGACCGAGAAACTGGAGTTGGGTGCCTACGCCGAGTACCGACGATTGCTGGGAAGCGCCGCCGACTCAACCTTGGTTCGCGACCGCGGTAGCCGCAATGATCTCGTCGTCGGCCTCTCCGCGACATATCGATTTGACTTCACCGTTCCTTGAGTCGGCGAAAAAATTAGCACCAGGTGGCGGAAAAACCTTTGCCGGAAGACCTGCCGCCCGAGCGTGTAGAATATGATCGTGCCCGACGCCCAGAAGGCTTGTCCCCGCTGTGATAGTCAAATGCATCGCATGGGTGAGGCGGTTACCGAGCAGCTCCATATCTAGGTCATAGAAATAAGTGCCGCGCTCACCTGTGATGAGACCGCACTTTGAGTTGTGCCTCATGTTGCTCTCCTTTTGGTGGATGCTCGTGGCGATGGTTGCAATGATATAAACGATGGCGCGGTTCACTGCGGTAGGGTGGTTGATGAGAGATAAGTCTGCTCTTGATGAGGGCTTGCTGCTACAGTTGACAGTGCCTCGCCTAGGGCTGCTGCTGCGTGGCGCGCGGTAACCCGCGTCGAATCCGGAGCCCAAAATTCTGGGCCGTTTCCGTCCGAGTTCCACGACGGCAATTACCGGAATTGCTCTGGTGGTTTGCCATCGAGTGGAGAGCCCATGCGAGCGGTTCAACTCCATCCTCTGGACCATCCTTTATCCCGGAACTTTTGTGATGACCTTGCATGGTGCTGGTGAAGTACCATTGGGAAGCGGGACACCGCTCGACCAGCGGGCGTCGCATACTCTGGACATGCCGGCTATAACTCTCGGATGTGAGGTGTACCCGCGTACTCGCGTTTGCGGCCTTGATTTATTCAGTAGGGTCAGGAGTTAGCTCCTCCTGACCCTCCTGATAGTTACCAGGTGATTTTAAGACCGCCCATGACCTTGCCGGCGACATCGGTGTGTCCGCCGAACTCG
>NZ_JAJAWH010000005.1 GCF_020531965.1 Pseudorhizobium xiangyangii
TTCAGCTTTGACATTGTTTGTGGTCGCAAAATTGGAATGTCACACTCCCCGCCAAGGTCGCCCGCTGGTCGGCGCATGACATGGCTTGCGAAATGTGCCTGGAACGTCATCCAGTCTCAATAAGCCGCGAAACCGATCATCAAGTTCGCATACTCGGCCGACGGCCGTACGATCAAGCGGTGGCAGCACCTGCGGAGCATCCCCTTGGACAGCGAGATGAATGCGGGTAATACTCGTCCATCAACCAGAGGAGTTCAGGTGATGGCTAAAGGTCAAGTTCGAAGCAACAAAGAGGCTCGCAAGCCGAAGAAGGACAAGGCCGAGAAGGCGGGATCAGCCACCCTCGGCTCGCAGGTAAAGAACAGCGAGAGCACTATTAAGAAGAAGTGATCGTACACCCCGTCGCCGGGTCTCTGTCACCCGGCGACGGGCTTCTGCTGCGAACGAAAAGGCCGCCCGAAGGCGGCCAAAGCATCAGACAATAAAGGAGGCTTACACCTCACCCGTATTTCACTGCGACCGGCAACGGCCAGTCTTGGTGGTCTCCTTGTCGCCGTCATCGTAAGCGATCCCGATCTTCTCGCCCGCTAGCGAGGCAATCTTACCCGCATACCATTTACCAGCACCCTTGTAGTTGCATTCAACTTTCATTCCGATCATCCAATCGTATGGACGGATGTCGCCAATCGCTACGGTTTCGACATCTCCGTCGTCATAACGGATCGTGATCTTATCATTGCCGCTCTTCACGACGATACCAGGGAACCAATACCCGGCGCCTTTGTAATTCCCCAGCACCCAATCGCCGGCTGTCTGTGCATGTGCGCTAACGCCACAAGCAGCAATAATGCCAGCCGAAACCAGCATACGAGTATATTTAAGCAAATCAGCCCCCCTGGGAGTGGTCTCCCATTCGCCAGCCCACAATTGGGCAGCAAAAGCCTGAATACCTTAGCCGAATGAATACACGGTGAACTGCACGCATAGGTCAAGCGATTTCCACCGGACGCCACCAGAGCGAGAGCAGCGGAATCAGCTTGTCCCTACCCTTCTCCCGCTGACGGGCCCGAACGCATATGAGCAAAATAAAGCAGCTAAGCGATTGAAGATACTGGCGACCCCTGCAGGACTCGAACCTGCGACCTACTGCTTAGAAGGCAGTTGCTCTATCCAGTTGAGCTAAGGGGCCGATCCTGCGCCGTGGGCGCAATAATCAGTGGGTCCAGGGCTGGATGCGATTATAGCGGAAATTGTCCGTATAGGAGACGATCTGGCGCGCAACTTCCTTCGGCGCGATCACGCGGTATTCGATGCCTTCGCGCTTGGCGTAGGCTTCCGCCTGCTCCTGGCTTTCGAAGGTCAGGCGAACCTGTTGGTGCATGTCGCCAGACGACGTGTATCCAAGGATCGGATCGATGCTGCGTGGAGTTTCCTGGTCGAATTCAAGAACCCAGAGGTGGGTCTTCGCCTTGCCGGATTGCATGGCAGTTTTCGCAGGACGAAAGATTTTTGCGGACATTCCCGACGGCGCTCCCTGAATGGGCCGGACTGCTGGCCTCATCCGGCGCAACGCGTGGTCGGAGTGGAGAGATTCGAACTCCCGACCCTCTGGTCCCAAACCAGATGCGCTACCAGACTGCGCTACACTCCGTATTCCACGTTGGTGAGCGGGATACACGCTTCACCGTCGGCCTGCAACAGCAAAATCAACGAAAAGACGTTGGATACAGATTTGCCGTCATTTGCCCTGCTCGATGCGCTTGCTAAGGACCCGATCCCCGACTGAAATACCGAGCGCAGCGGCGCGTCCACCGTTCAATTCCAGGACAAAATTGACCGGACCGCGCGAATCTATGATCGCCTGGGAGAAAGGAACCGATTTCCTGTGGATATGCGAGATCGTTCCATCTCGCTGGATGAACACCATATCGAGCGGTAGCGGCGTGTTCTGCATCCACATCGACACCGGGCGTGCTTCACCGAAGTCGAACAGCATGCCATGATCGAGCGGCATGCTCTCCCGGTGCATCAAGCCCTGCGCCCTCTGATCAGGCTTCAGGGCCAGTTCGACGGTAAAGCTGTGTGTTTTGCCCGATGCCGTCTGGATCAGCAGTTCCTGCGTCTCGAAGGTGGCTTGTGCATAGGCATAGCCCGCGAAAAACAGAAAAAGCGCCGCGAGGGCGCCTTTGATCATGATGTCCGGTCGCGTGCGCATCAATGTGCCCGAGCGATCGGATTGGGATTGTCGGGGTGAATCTCCGCGGCCATCAACCCCTTGTCCCCCGGCCCGTAGCGAACCAGCACCACCTGGCCGGGCCGCAGTTCCGTCAGGCCGAATCGGCGCAGTGTTTCCATGTGGACAAAAATGTCCTCCGTCCCCTCGCCCCGCGTCAGGAAGCCGAACCCCTTGGTCCGGTTGAACCACTTGACGAGCGCCCGCTCCAGTCCGCTTGTCGCCGTTACATGGACGTGCGTGCGAACCGGTGGCAGCTGCGAAGGATGCACCGCCGTCGACTGGTCCATCGATAGAATGCGGAAGACCTGGTAGCCGCGCTCGCGTTTCTGGATCAACGCCACGATGCGCGTGCCTTCGAGAATCGTCTGGTAACCATCACGTCTCAGGCAGGTCACATGCAGGAGAACATCCTGCATCCCGTTGTCGGGAACGATGAAGCCGAATCCCTTCGCCACGTCGAACCATTTGACGATGCCGGTAATCTCGATCAGGTCGACAGGCTCGCCGGCCATATCTTCGAATTCGGCCATGCCTTTTGCTGACATCCTGTCTGCCATCTGTTTCGGCCCCTCGATTACGCGCTACAGCCTCGGTAACTGATTCTGGAGGTTAGATTAACATCGCGTTAACCCTCCAGCGCAAGTCCCCGCCTTGGATTTATCCACCCCGTTCCTATCTTCGATGGCTTGTCCGTAGCTGGTGCATCGCGCCATATGGCCACTGGAAACTGGAGACCACCGCTGATGCGCTATCTACATACCATGGTCAGGATCAAGGATCTCGACGCCTCGATGCGATTTTACACAGAACTCTTCGGGCTTGAGGAGGTCCGCCGTATCGAGAACGAGAAAGGCCGGTTTACGCTGATCTTCCTCGCCGCCCCGGACGACGTCGATGCCGCCCGCGCCAGCAAGGCACCATGTGTCGAACTCACCTACAACTGGGATGCAGAAGATTATGTGGGTGGGCGTAATTTCGGTCACCTCGCCTATGAAGTGGACGATATCTACGCGTTCTGCCAGAAGTTGATGGATAACGGCGTCACCATCAACCGCCCGCCCCGCGATGGCTACATGGCCTTCGTCCGCTCGCCGGACGGGATCTCCATCGAGATCCTGCAGAAGGGTGAGGCAAAGGCGCCCGCCGAACCCTGGGCATCCATGACCAATACCGGCTCCTGGTAACGGCTCCTTTCCTGCCCGCCGGGCTTGTCCTTGCCGCGTGCCCGATGCACGCTTGAGCCGATTCGCATTCTTGCGCATCGGCTCAAAACCATAGTTGGCGCACTGCGCTGCAATGCAGAGGACGGCATGATGCCCGATAGCGCCCGACACTTCCAAGGCTTGCCGCTGCCGCTGCTAATGGCGACGGGCCTTATGCTTGCCAGCCTTTCCGGATGTTCCACCAGCAAGGCGACCGATTCTGCGGAAGTTCAAGTCGCGGGGGACAGTCCATCCAAGAAGGCGGGCCACACCAGGAGTGGCAAGACCGCTTCCAGCGGCTATGTCGATCCGGCTCTGGTGTCCGCGTCGTCTGCGGCGCAGACATCCGGTCGGGCTGCCGACGATAGCGGAACGTCGAACGCCACAACCTCTCCCGGGGAGGCGATGGGCCAAGGGGTGGTGACACAGCCGACCGGCATCCGCGCGGGTTCGATGAGTATCTTTTCCAATGCCGCCCCCCCCGCCCCCGAGCCACCGGTAGCCGAGACGACTGCAGCGCCTGCGGCGCCCGGACGCGTCGACGCGCGAACCGGCAGTGTCTTCAGCGCACCATCCGTGCCCCAAGGATGCGGGACGGATGGTCTGGGGTATCCGATAAGCTGCTGATCCGGCTTGTTTTCTTCAACGCCAGCGCGCCGAAAATCAAACCGTCATTTTTTTGCAGAAAATCGAATTTTGCCGCTTGCGGGTTCGAAATCACCCCTCTATAAGGTCGCTCACCGCAGCGCACGCGCCCTTCGTCTATCGGTTAGGACGCCAGATTTTCATTCTGGAAAGAGGGGTTCGACTCCCCTAGGGCGTGCCACTTCCTCCCCTTCAAGTTACTGTTATTCAAGCGCTTTCCACCAAGCGCTGACTATGCCATTTCGCTTTGGTGGCCTTATGATTTTTTTGTCGTTTTCATGCGGAAAATTGCAAATTGGCGCTTGCAGGGAATCTGACCCCCGACTATAAGGGCGCCACACAGCGCACGCGCCCTTCGTCTATCGGTTAGGACGCCAGATTTTCATTCTGGAAAGAGGGGTTCGACTCCCCTAGGGCGTGCCACTTCTTTCAGTTTATCAATGTTTTACAGCGTCGGCGCGGCATCCAGGATGCGCAGCTGAATGCGGCGATTGCCCTGCCATTGATCGGCAGTCAAACAGCCGGCGACATGTAGCTGCGAGCCTCGCGAGTTCAACAGCAAATTCCCAAGCGGCGTCTCCGCTGCGCGGAAGGCGATCCCATCCAGGCGCGTTCCGTCAGCAGCTTCCAGTGTCGCCTTCACATGCGCCGTACCAACCAGACGCGCATCCTTCAGCCTGTGTGCCGGAATGGCGAAAACGGGCTGGGCATGACCCGAACCAAAGGGGCCGGCCCTCTCCATCTGGTCGAACAATTCAAAGGTCGCGCCCGAAGCTGACAGCGCGCCGTCTATCTTGAGCACGTGATTGGCGACAAGCGCAGGTACGCTGGCGCCGGACACCTCGTCGAAGAACGCCCGCAAGCGCCCAAGATTGCTTTTCTCTACTGTCAGGCCGGCGGCCATGGCATGTCCGCCGCCCTTGACCAGAAGCCCCCCGTCGACGGCAGCGCGCACCATCTTGCCCATGTCGAAGCCATTGATCGAGCGGCCGGAGCCCGTGCCCTTGCCGTTCGGATCGAAGGCAATCGCGAAGGCTGGCCGCTTGAACTTTTCCTTGAGACGCGCTGCCAGCAGGCCGACGATCCCCGGATGCCAGTTATCGCGCGCCGTCACCAGCACGGTCGCCGACTGCCCGTCGCCGTATTCCGCCATGACCTCGGCTTCCGCCTCCGCCAGCATGGCGGCTTCCATCGCTTGGCGTTCGCGGTTCAGCTCGTCCAGACGACCGGCGATCTCGTCGGCTTCGGGAACATCGTCCAGCGTCAGCAGCCGGCTGCCGAGCGCTGCATCGCTGATGCGGCCTCCGGCATTGATGCGTGGGCCGACCAGAAAGCCGAAATGGTACGGCGTCACCGGCCCGCCAAGGCCAGCCTTCCTGAACAGTGCCGCAAGACCCGCATTGTTCATGTGGCGCGCTGCGATCAAGCCCTTCACGACAAAGGCCCGATTCAGGCCCTTGAGAGGCACGACATCACAAACGGTCGCAAGGGCCACCAGATCGAGCCATGCAAGCAGATCGAGAGATTTCGCGCGAGGATCGCCCTGTTCGCGAAGGCACCGCGCAGTTGCGACCAGCACCATGAACACCACGCCCGCGGCGCAGAGATGTCCCTGCCCCGAGAGGTCGTCCTCCCGGTTCGGATTGACGAGCGCCAGACAGGGCGGAAGCGCGTGACCAAGCTGATGATGGTCGATGACCACAACATCGCACCCCTCGTCCCGCGCCGCTTGCAGCGCCTCATGGCTGGTCGAGCCGCAGTCGACCGTCACGATCAACTGCGCACCGTTAGCGATGAGCTGCCGTATCGCTCCCGCGTTCGGGCCATAGCCCTCGAAGACGCGATCCGGGATATAGATCTCCGCCGACACCCCAAAATGCGTCAGGAAACGATAGAGCAGCGCGGAGGACGCTGCACCGTCGACATCGTAATCGCCGAAAATGGCAACCTTTTCGCCGCGCGCGACCGCCAGTGCGATTCGTTTTGCTGCTTTCTCGCAATCCGTCAGCTTGTAGGGTTCGGGCATCAGCCCGCGTATGGTCGGATCGAGAAAGGCCAGGGCATCGTCCAGCCCGACGCCACGCCCCGCAAGAACGCGCGCCACAAGGTCGGGAATGCCGTGGACTTGCGAGATGGCGAGCGCCCTGTTCTGCGCGGCCTGATCGAGCCGCGAGACCCAGCGTTGGCCAGAAGCCGATCGCTCTACGCCCAGAAAGGCGCGCGGCACGGGATCAACCTGTTCTTCGGTGATTTTGATGGTGGGAAGATGTGTCGGGTTCATCCGCCACTAGTAGCTTATGAACCTGTCGAACGGAATATTTTTCGCGGCGCCGCCGTCGCCGACCAGTGACAGGTAGCGTGCGCGTTGAAACACGGCACGCCGTGTTTCAACGTCGTGTGCAAACGGCCTGCTAGAAAGCCTTCGGGCGCTCGATTCTGATTACCTGCGGCTCGCCGACCAGATAGCTTTCCGCCTTGATCGCCGACACAGCATTGCGGACCGACTCTTCCGTCGTCGCATGCGTCACCAGGATAATGGTCTTGGAATCGGAGGTCTGCACGCTGGGATTGGCCCGCTGCACGATCGATTCCAGCGAAATGTTGTTTTCGGCCATCCGGCTCGCCACGCTTGCAAACACGCCGGTGCGGTCGGCAACGGTCAGGCGGATGAAGTAACCGCCTTCATGGCTGCGCATGCGAGCGCGGACATAGGGTGCCAGAGCTTTGGCGGGCGTTCCGAGGACAGGAACGCGCTGCTCGCCGGGGCGGCTCTTGGCGATGTCGGCAATGTCGCCGAGTACTGCGGACGCAGTCGCGTCACCACCGGCGCCGGGGCCGACCATCAGCAGTTCGCCGAGGATGTCGGATTCGATGGCCACCGCGTTGGTCACACCATCAACCTGCGCAATGACGCTGTCGCGTGGCACCATGGTCGGGTGAACACGCTGCTCGATGCCGGTTTCGGTCTTCTGCGCAACGCCAAGCAGCTTGATTCGATAACCGAGATCAGCCGCCGCCTCGATGTCCTGGATCGAGATGTTGCTGATGCCCTCGAGATAGATCTCGTCCGCTGCGATCTTCGTGCCGAAGGCGAGCGTCGTCAGGATGGCGAGCTTGTGGGCGGTATCGTTACCTTCGATGTCGAAGGTCGGGTCGGCCTCGGCGTAACCAAGGCGCTGCGCTTCCTTCAGGCATTCCTCGAATGTCAGCCCCTCCTTCTCCATCCGGGTCAGGATGTAGTTGCAGGTGCCGTTCATGATCCCATAGACGCGGGAAACCTTGTTGCCTGTGAGCGATTCGCGCAGGGCCTTGATGACAGGGATGCCGCCGGCCACGGCCGCCTCGAAGTTGAGGAGGACGCCCTTTTCTTCCGCAATGACGGAGAGTTCGACGCCGTGCCTGGCCAGCAGCGCCTTGTTCGCCGTCACCACGTGGAGACCACGCGACAGCGCTGTGCTGACGGCCTTGCTTGCCGCGCCCTCCGCTCCGCCGATCAGTTCGACGAAGACATCGATGTCCGCCTCGGCGGCCATCGTTTCGGGGCAATCGAACCATGCGATGTTCGACAGGTCCACCCCACGGTCACGCGACCGGTCGCGGGCGCTGACAGCGGTAATTTCTATGGCACGACCGCAAGTGACAGCGAGTTCGTCTGTGCGCGCGGTGATGATCTTGACCAGCGACGCGCCAACGGTTCCAAGACCCGCAATGCCGACTTTGAGGGCATCTGCCATAGCTATATTCCTGATTGTCGAGAAATTGGCGGCCCGGACGGGCCGCCCAGAATGCTAGGTTACGATCAACGGTGAGCGTTCAGCGAAATCACGTTGTGCATGGTTTCGTCTGCCGTCGAAAGGAACTTCTTGATGTTGCGGGCCGCCTGGCGAATACGGTGCTCGTTCTCCACGAGCGCGAGGCGGACGTAGTCGTCGCCCATTTCGCCAAAGCCAACGCCGGGTGCGACCGCGACATCGGCCTTCTCGACCAGGAGCTTGGAGAACTCCAGCGAACCGAGATGACGGAATTTTTCGGGAATCTTCGCCCAGGCGAACATGGTTGCCGCCGGCGGTGGAACCTCGAACCCGGCCTTGCCGAAGCTCTCGACCATCACGTCGCGACGGCGGCGATAGACATTGCGGACTTCCGCGATGTCGGATCCGTCACCGTTCAGCGCATGGGTTGCCGCCACTTGGATTGGCGTGAACGCGCCGTAATCGAGATAGGACTTCACCCGCGTCAGCGCCGCGATCAGCCGCTCGTTACCGACGGCAAAGCCCATGCGCCAGCCGGGCATGGAGAAGGTTTTCGACATGGACGTGAATTCGACCGCGACATCCATCGCGCCCGGCACTTCGAGAACCGAAGGCGGCGGGGCGTTCTCGTCGAAATAGATCTCCGAATAGGCAAGGTCCGACAGCACGATGATATCGTGCTTCTTGGCGAACGCGATAACGTCCTTGTAGAAATCGAGCGTTGCCACGTGCGCCGTCGGGTTGGACGGGTAGTTGATGATCAGCGCAAGCGGCTTGGGGATCGAATGTTTCACGGCGCGCTCGAGCGGCGGAAAGAAGCTTTCGTCCGGTTCCACGGACATGGAACGGATCACGCCACCGGCCATCAGGAAGCCGAACGCATGGATCGGATATGTCGGGTTCGGGCACAGGATAACGTCGCCCGGCGCGGTAATCGCCTGGGCCATGTTCGCGAAGCCTTCCTTGGACCCCAGCGTCGCCACGACCTGCGTATCCGGATTGAGCTTCACGCCGAATCGACGCGCGTAATAGCCAGCCTGTGCACGGCGCAGGCCGGGAATGCCCTTGGAGGACGAATACCGGTGCGTACGTGGGTCCTGAACGACTTCGCACAGCTTGTCGACGATGTTCTTCGGCGTCGGCAGGTCGGGGTTTCCCATGCCGAGATCGATAATGTCGGCCCCCCCCGCTCGTGCGCTGGCCTTCAAACGGTTGACCTGTTCAAAGACGTATGGCGGTAGTCGGCGGACCTTGTGAAACTCTTCCATAACTCTCCCCGTGGAAGCTCGCGCCACCCCAAGGCAGCGCAGGGATTTTCGCCCTATCGGCGATTTCGTGATTTGCGACCAAACCGCCCGAAACGCAAGTGCTAATTGGCGATCGCGGCTTCGGCGTCGCGGCCATGCTCAGCAGCCAGGCGTCGCAGTTCGGCAAGCCGGCGCTGGTATTCGGCCTCGGAGACGCTGCCGTCGGCGCGCGCCTTCCCAAGTGCGGAAAGCTGGGCTTCCGAGCCGGCAGCCTCTTCGTCGCCGATCTGCGTATTCGCGGCGGTCAACGTGCGACCGAAGGTCGGATAGGTGCCGGAATCGCGCTTCGTGAACGGCGTCGCCGGAGGCGTAGGCGCATCCGCGACGACCGTTGCCGCGGGCGCGGTGTTTGGCACACCATCGTCAAGCGCAAAGGTGTTGTTGCAGCCCGCCAACAGGACAGGCACTGCACCGATACACAGAATAACCGGCAGACAAGCTGCCATGCGCCTCAATTCGTCCATCTCATCCCCCCATTCCCGGCGTTCAAAAAAGCCGACGCCCGTGGCGCCGATTGCTGGCACTTGTATTCATTTTCGGGCACAATGTACAAAAGAATTCAAACAACAAGAAACACTTCTGTTGTGGAGGAGCGATTGGCCGACAAGAGGGAGGAGACCCAGCCAGGAGTGGAAGACATTCCCGGTTTCGATCCGCAGTCCATCGCCCCCTACATGGTGAAAGACCCGCATGCATTGGCCATGAACCTCGCGCGGGCGCTCGAACATCTCGGCCACGCCGCCTCGGAATGGCTCGGCCCACGCGAACGTGGCGAAATCCCTGACCCAGCAGCCGATCCGATAACCGATCTCGTCAAGACGCTCTCGGACGTCGTCAATTACTGGGTATCCGAGCCGCAAAGGACACTGGAGGCACAGACCCTCCTGTTCTCGAGCTATATCGGCATCTGGACGCGTACGCTTTCGCAGGCGGCCGGACAACAAACGCCGGAGCCCGCGGATCTTCCGAAAGACAAGAGATTTTCGGATGACGAGTGGGCGAAGAACCCGTTCTTCGCCTTCCTGCGACAGGCATATCAGGTAACAGCCTCCTGGGCGGAAAAACTCGTTGCCGATGCCGAGGGGCTCGACGATCACACACGCCAAAAGGCTGCCTTCTACGTCAGGCAACTGACGGCTGCCCTGTCTCCCGCCAACTTCGCGCTGACCAATCCGGAGGTCTATCGACAGACGGTCGCCAGCAGTGGCGCCAACTTCGTCGAAGGCATGCGCATGCTGGCGGAGGACATTTCCGCCGGCGGCGGCCAACTGCGCCTGCGCCACACGGATCCCAGCAAGTTCAAGGTCGGCCAGAATCTCGCGCTGACGCCCGGCAAGGTAGTCGCCCAGAGCGATCTATGCGAGGTAATCCAGTACGATCCGAGCACAAAGACCGTTCTGAAGCGGCCGTTGCTGATCGTGCCGCCATGGATCAACAAATTCTACATCCTCGACCTGACGCCGCAGAAAAGCTTCATCAAATGGTGCGTCGACCAGGGCCATACCGTCTTTGTGATCTCCTGGGTCAATCCGGATGCCCGTCACGCCACCAAGAACTGGGAAGCCTATATCGAGGAAGGCATCGAATTCGCTCTCGACACCGTCGAAAAGGCCACCGGCGAAAACAAGGTCAACGCCATCGGCTATTGCGTCGGCGGGACACTTCTGGCGGCGACGCTGGCGCTTCATGCACGCAAGAAGGATCGGCGCATCGCGTCGGCCACCTTCCTCACCACCCAGGTAGATTTCACGCTTGCCGGAGATCTCAAGGTCTTCGTCGACGAGGAGCAACTGGCGGCCATAGAGAAGCAGATGAACCGCACCGGTTATCTCGAAGGCTCGAAAATGGCCAATGCCTTCAACATGCTGCGCGCGTCCGAACTTATCTGGCCCTACGTCGTCAACAACTACCTGATGGGCAAGGAGCCCCTGCCCTTCGACCTCCTGTACTGGAACGCCGATTCGACGCGCATGGCAGCCGCCAACCACGCCTACTACCTGCGCAATTGCTATCTCGACAACCGGCTGGGCAAGGGTGAGATGACGCTCGCGGGTCAGGTCATTTCCCTCAAGGACGTCAAGATCCCGATCTATAACCTTGCCACCCGAGAGGATCATATCGCGCCTCCCCGCTCGGTCTTCCGTGGATCTGCGCTGTTCGGCGGACCGGTCGAATTCGTGCTCAGCGGATCCGGCCATATCGCCGGCGTCGTCAATCCTCCGGACAAACAGAAGTACCAGTATTGGACCAGTGGCAAACCGAAGGGTGAATTCGACGACTGGCTTGCCAAGGCACAGGAAACGAGCGGCTCCTGGTGGCCCCATTGGCATGCCTGGGTCAGCAAGCGGGATGACGATCAGGTTCCTGCGCGCAATCCCGGTGGCGAGGCGTTGAATGCCATCGGCGATGCTCCCGGCGCTTACGTGCTGGAACGGGCATAGCGGCGGCCGATGATCTTCGATCCGCCGCTTGTTTCCGCAACGCTTGTCCAGCGTTACAAACGCTTTCTGTTCGACGCCGTCCTCGATGACGGCACGCCGATCACGGGCTCCTGCCCCAACACCGGCTCCATGCAGGGTCTGACAGCACCGGGATCGCGCATCTGGATGTCGCTCCACGACAGTCCCACTCGAAAATACCGGCACATGCTGGAAATGGTCGATGTGGATGGAACGCCGGTCGGCATCAATACCGGCTTGCCCAACCGGCTGACGGAAGAAGCAATCCGCGCCGAACGAGTACCTCCGCTCGCCGGTTACACGACAATCCGCCGTGAGCAGCGCTATGGCAGGAATTCGCGCATCGACTTCCTGCTGGCGGTGCCGGGCCGGCCTGATGCCTACGTCGAGGTCAAGAACGTACACTTCATCCGCAATGCGGGCCTTGCAGAATTTCCGGACACGGTGACCAAACGAGGCGCCAAGCATCTCGAGGAACTTGGCGACATGGTGGAACTCGGTCACCGCGCGGTGATGCTCTACGTGATCCAGCGGCAGGATTGTGATCGCTTTCGACTTTGCAGCGATCTCGATCCGGGTTATGCCGCTGCTTTCCGGCGAGCAGCCGATCGCGGTGTCGAGGCCTACGCCCTGCGCTGCAAGGTCACGCCGTCGGAAATCGTCGCCACCCACCTTATCGAGATGGACGACATCTGCCCGCATGCAGTATGAACGACAAGATTGAAAGAGCGACCGGATGGTAACCTATATCGACGCGGTTGACGCCCCCTTGAAGAACACCGGAGCCATCCGCCTCTACAGTGCGGACGATTTCGCAGGCATGAGGAAAGCGTGTCTTTTGACGGCGCGTTGCCTCGATGAACTTGCGTCCATCGTCAAGCCTGGCGTGACCACGAGCCAGATCGATCGCTTCGTCTTCGATTTCGGCATGGAGCACGGCGCTCTTCCCGCGACACTGAACTACCGGGGTTACAAATACTCGGTCTGCACGTCCATCAATCACGTGGTCTGCCATGGGATGCCGGATGACAAGCCGTTGCGCGACGGGGATATCGTCAATATCGACGTCACCTATGTCCTTGACGGATGGCACGGCGATTCCAGCCGCATGTATCCGGTCGGGCAGCTCAAGCGTGCGGCGGAACGCCTGCTCGAAGTTACCCATGAATGCCTGATGCGCGGCATCGCCGCCGTTCGTCCAGGCGCGCGGACGGGCGCGATCGGCCAGGCGATCCAGACCTTTGCGGAAGCAGAGCGCTGCTCGGTCGTCCGGGATTTCTGCGGCCATGGAGTCGGCCGGCTCTTCCACGACACCCCCAATATCCTGCACTATGGTCGCGCCGACGAAGGACCGGAGCTGCGCGAAGGAATGATCTTCACCATCGAACCGATGATCAACCTCGGCAAGCCGCATGTGAAGGTGCTGGCCGACGGCTGGACCGCCGTCACGCGCGATCGCTCTCTTTCAGCTCAGTACGAGCACGCGGTGGGTGTCACGGCCACCGGCTGCGAGATCTTCACCCTGTCCCCGGCGGGGCTCGACCGGCCCGGCCTTCCGCCGCTGACAAGGTAGCACACGATGACGCGCTCCTCCCCTCCACATGACGGCGACCAGCCAACCATGGAAGAGGAGGCGAATGAGCGCGGTTTCTTCGCGGACCAGCCCGCAAGGTCAGGCTCACTCAAACGCAGCGGCGTGCTGTCCGGAGACGACAAGCAGGCGCATTATCATGGTCACCGGGATCGCTTGCGAGCACGGTACCGCGACCACGGCGATACTGCGCTGGCGGACTACGAGATCCTCGAGCTTCTGCTGTTCCGCCTTATCCCGCGCCGCGATACGAAACCGATCGCCAAGGCGCTGATCGAGCGCTTCGGCAACCTGGCAGGTGTGTTCGGCGCCCAGTCTGCTCGGCTGCAGGAGGTACCGGGCGTCGGAGAGACGGTGGCGCTCGACCTGAAGCTGATCGCAACCGTCGGCCACCGCATGCTGAAGAGCGAGTTGCGCGGCAAGCAGGTTCTCTCCTCCTGGTCGTCGGTGATCGACTACTGCCACGCGGCAATGGCCTACGAATCGCGAGAGCAGTTCCGAGTCCTATTCCTCGACAAGCGCAACGCGCTGATCGCCGACGAAGTGCAGGGAATGGGGACCGTCGACCATACGCCGGTCTATCCGCGAGAGGTGGTGCGGCGGGCATTGGAGCTGTCGGCGACCGCCATTATATTGGTTCACAATCATCCGAGCGGCGATCCAACGCCGTCGCGGGCCGATATCGACATGACCAAGACGATCATCGAGACGGCCAAGCCTCTCGGCATCACCGTCCATGATCACATTATCATCGGCAAGGAAGGCCACGCCAGCCTCAAGGGGCTGCGGCTGGTCTGATCGCTCGCTAACCGGCGCACTTGTTGCATTGTCGGTGAACAAAGGGTGCTTTGGGCCGTTTTGCCTGCGCACCTAAATCAAACCGTAAGGCAAGGCTGGTAAGGGTCACGCAGACCGGTCGCGCGCGACCGTCGAGACCAGCAAGCGGAGCATTTCATGAACCATTATGACCTCATCGTTGTTGGCAGCGGTCCAGCCGGGCGTCGCGCCGCAATCCAGGCCGCCAAGCTGGAGAAAAGCGTTCTCGTCATCGAACGGGGTCGGCGCGTCGGAGGCGTTTCCGTCCATACGGGGACCATTCCGTCGAAGACCTTGCGAGAGACGGCGTTGAACCTGACGGGCTGGCGCGAGCGCGGCTTCTACGGTCAGTCATACCGCGTCAAGCAGGACATCAGCGCCGACGACCTGCGCCGGCGGCTGCTGATCACGCTCGACCACGAGGTAGAAGTCCTCGAGCACCAGTTTTCCCGCAACCGGGTCCAGCATGTCCGCGGGGCCGCCCATTTCATCGACCCGAACACGCTCGAAGTCGAAAAGACCGATGGCGAAGTGATGCGCGTTGCTGGCAAGTCCGTCCTGCTTGCTGTGGGCACGCGCCCCTATCGACCGACGCACATTCCATTCGATGGAAAATCCATCATCGATAGCGACGAATTGCTTGAAATCCACACGGTTCCACGATCCCTCATCGTCGTCGGTGCCGGCGTCATCGGCATCGAATACGCAACCATCTTCAGTGCGCTGGACACCCAGGTGACGGTCATCGAGCCTCGGCAGACGATGCTCGACTTCATCGACCGTGAGATCGTCGAGGACTTCACCTATCAGCTGCGCGACCGCAACATGAAGCTGATCTTCGGACAGTCCGTCGAAAAGATCGAAAAGGATGCAGGCGGCAAGTGCCGCATCGAGCTCAGCAATGGGCGCGCCCTGCAATCGGAAATGGTGTTGTTTGCGGCTGGCCGTGTGGGTGCCACCGACAGCCTCAACCTGGCCGCCGCCGGTCTCGAAGCGGATAGCCGTGGACGCCTGAAGGTCGATCCGGAAACGTTCCAGACGGCGGTGTCGCATATTTATGCAGCTGGCGACGTCGTGGGTTTCCCGAGCCTGGCCTCCACGTCCATGGAACAGGGGCGCATTGCGGCCCGCCATGCTGTGGGCGCGCCGGCAAGCGAGCCGCCGCAATATTTCCCCTACGGCATCTACGCCGTTCCGGAGATTTCCACCTGCGGTCTCACGGAAGAGGAAGTCGGCGAGCGCAACATTCCCTACGAAACGGGCATCGCGCATTTCCGTGAGACGTCACGCGGCCACATCATGGGCCTCGACAGCGGCCTCCTGAAAATGATCTTCTCGCGCAAGACACGCCGGCTGCTTGGCGTGCATATCGTCGGCGAAGGCGCGACGGAACTCGTCCACATCGGACAGGCAGTGCTCAACCTCAAGGGAACGGTCGACTATTTCGTCGAGAACACGTTCAACTACCCGACATTGGCGGAAGCCTACAAGATCGCCGGCCTCGACGCGTGGAACCGCATGGGCGAAGGGCCCAAGGAAGCGCCTGTCGCGACCGGCCAATCGCTCGACAGCGCCCTCACCGACATGAAAAAAGC
This sequence comes from Pseudorhizobium xiangyangii, assembly GCF_020531965.1. Classification (GTDB taxonomy): domain Bacteria; phylum Pseudomonadota; class Alphaproteobacteria; order Rhizobiales; family Rhizobiaceae; genus Neorhizobium; species Neorhizobium xiangyangii. The sequence continues at coordinate 15,604 of NZ_JAJAWH010000005.1, forward strand.
CGCGTCGAACTGACGCGGCTTTTCTGAGGATATTGGCAGGGCCCGCGATGCGGGCCCATATCCATTAACGCGAGTAGAATTCGACGACCAGGTTCGGTTCCATGATGACGGCGTAAGGCACGTCGGACAGGGTCGGAATGCGAACGAAGGTGGCAACCATCTTATTGTGGTCGGCATCGATGTAGTCCGGAACGTCACGCTCGGCGAGCGATACGGCTTCCAGAACCGTAACCAGCTGCTTCGACTTCTGGCGAACTTCGATGACGTCGCCGGCCTTGCAGCGGTACGAACCGATGTTGACGCGAACGCCGTTCACGGTCACGTGGCCGTGGTTGACGAACTGGCGGGCAGCAAAGACGGTCGGTACGAACTTGGCGCGGTAGACGATTGCGTCAAGACGCGACTCGAGCAGGCCGATCAGGTTTTCACCGGTGTCGCCCTTGCGGCGGTTGGCTTCATCGTAAGTTGCGCGGAACTGCTTCTCGCGGATATCGCCGTAGTAGCCCTTCAGCTTCTGCTTGGCGCGCAACTGCACACCGAAGTCGGAAAGCTTGCCCTTGCGGCGCTGACCGTGCTGGCCCGGGCCGTATTCGCGGCGGTTGACCGGGGACTTCGGACGACCCCAGATGTTTTCGCCCATACGGCGATCGATTTTGTACTTAGACGACGCGCGCTTGCTCATCGTATTTCCTTTCAACAGGTTTCACCGATCTGTTGCCAGATCGGATCAAGGAAACACGCCCTCCTCTGAACTCCGCTCTTGGAGTCCTGACAGGCCACTCACGGAAGCTCCGGAAAAGGCCACGGGACATGTCAAATAAAACACCGGGCGTTGCCACCCGGTGCTGGTCGGGTCTTTAGGCGGATGCCGTGGGGATGTCAAACGGAATCTGCCTCGGAGACCCCAGTCGGTCGCAGTCCCATAGCCATCCTGGCTCTGGATGGCGCCTGCGGAGCGCCTCGGCCAACGCCCGCGATCCATGACGATCGGATCCTTCATATACACCGCCTTCCACCTGAAGTCATCGCGATGCCTGTCCTGTCTTTTGATGTCAGCGGTGTGTCTTGACGTGAAGACAAATACAAGCAACTATCTTCTCGTAAAGATATATTGTCCGTCATCGACGAGAACTCAGGGAGGCAGCCGTGTTTCACGTCATTCCGCAGGAAAGCCAGCAGCAGTTCAAGAACAGGACGATCCTTTTCGAAGGCGGGGAATTCGGGGTCCCGCTCTCTCTGTTCCTGATCGACAATGAGCCGGGGCAAGGTCCGGACCTGCACGTGCATCCTTATGCCGAAACGTGGATTGTACGTTCCGGGCGCGCACGCTTCACGGTCGGGGAGGAAACGATAGAGCCAAAGCCCGGCGACATCGTCGTCGTCCACCCCAACACGCCGCATTGCTTCAAGAATATCGGCGACGGCAGGCTGGAGCTCACCTGCATCCACGCCAATGAGAAGGTGATCCAGAGCTTTCTGTGAACTTATTCTGCGGCTGCGCGCGCTTCGTCAATGTCCGGCGCATCGGCCGCACCCGGCGCAGTTTCCGCCTGAAGGTCCGGAAACGCGACAACGCGCTTGCCGGAGAAGTCCGAATGGACGACGACCAGTCCCTGCTCTTCGAAATAGCCAAGCAGGCGACGGGCGCGACGGGCCGAATGAGTGCCATATGCCTTGGCAATTCGTGCATCCGAAGGGCACGCCTCGCCGCCAATGGCAGCCTTCGCCATCATGAGGAAGACACCCTGAAGGTCGTCCGAGACATCAGCGGACAGTGATAGTGCCGTGGCCCATGCCTCGGTCGAGGCCATCTCCGGATCGACGCCGGCGCGGACAACCGCTACGCGCCGACGGAAGTCCGACAGCGCCATGGGCGGACCGGGCAATCGCCGCATCCGTGCCCGTACCAGAAAGTCCTGGTAGAGCGCGGCGTCCGTCCGATAGCCGGATTGCGGATCATCGAGGATCTCGGACAAGACGCCAGTCAGCCGTTCCTCGCGTTCCTCGGGCGAAAGCTCGGGCTGGGCCACTCTTGGCTCGGCCGGAGACGGGGCTGCTGCCGGTGCCGCGCGCGAAAGTTCAGCGAGGATGTCGGTCGTCGGACGCGGTGCCGGCGGAGCGCGACGGACGAGTGGCCGCGTGAATTCCTCCGGGTCGGGCGTGAAGATCAGGTCCTCGACGTCCTGCGGCGCATTCGGCAGCGGCACAAGCTTCGGGCTCGACGATCGGGCCGACGTCTCCACCGTGCCGATGACAATGGGCAGCGGACGGCGCGACAGCGCGGGGCCGAGCGCCACGAAGTTTCCGCGCTTCAGATCACGGAACATCTCCGCCTGCCGCCTGTCCATGCCGAGCAGATCGGCGGCGCGCGCCATGTCGATATCGAGAAAGGTTCGGCCCATCAAAAAATTCGAGGCCTCGGCCGCCACGTTCTTGGCAAGCTTGGCGAGGCGCTGCGTGGCGATCACGCCGGCCAGGCCGCGTTTTCTGCCGCGGCACATCAGGTTGGTCATCGCGCCGAGCGACATCTTGCGCGCCTCTTCGGACACGTCGCCGCTGACGGACGGAGCAAACATCTGTGCCTCGTCCACCACCACCAGGACGGGATACCAGTATTCGCGGTCGGCATCGAAGAGGCCGTTGAGGAACGCACCGGCTGCGCGCATCTGCTCCTCGACGTCGAGACCTTCCAGCGACAGCACGCACGACACGCGGTGCTGCCGAATACGTGTCGCGATGCCGATCAGCTCGGCTTCTGTCCGTTCGCCATCGACGACGACATGACCGTACTTGTCGGCAAGCGTGACAAAGTCGCCCTCAGGATCGATGATGACCTGCTGCACCCACTGCGCAGACTGTTCGAGAAGCCGACGCAGAAGATGCGACTTCCCCGAACCGGAATTTCCCTGGACAAGCAGGCGCGTCGCCAGCAGCTCTTCGATATCGAGCTTGGCCGGAGTGCCCCCGGACACTGTCCCCATATCGATGCCGACCTGCACTGCGCGAACCTCGTATACTGTCTCTGGATGGTGACGCGGCGTTCGCGACTTTCGATGCTTAGCAGGGTTCTAGATTCGTTTCGCCCCGCAACAGTGAAAATGCACAGGCTTTGCAGCCATGCGAAATTGAAGTGCCGGAAACAGCCGAAACGATTCCACCTGCCGCAATACCCCCTTGCGACGGGTTACGCGGCAGCGGCGCGCTTGAAGCCGAGCGTCAACAAACCCGCCCCGATCATCAAGGAACCTCCGGTGCGGTTGACGATCCGCTGCACCTTCGGCTTGCGGATCGTGTCGCGCGCCATGGAGGCGAGCATGCCGTAGAGCGCCGCATTCAGCGTCGCAAGAACCAGGAAAGTCGTTTCGAACACCGCCATCTGGAAAAACAACGGCTGGGACAGGTCAAGAAACTGCGGCAGGAAGGCGACGAAAAAGACAATGCTCTTCGGGTTAAGCGCCGTCACCACATAGGTATGGAGGAATATGCGAAACGGCCGTTCCTTCGCCACCGCAGCGTCATCCAGATCCACCTTTTCCGTGATCGGCGCGCGCCAGAGCTTGATGCCGAGATAGATCAGATAGGCTGCACCGACCCATTTCAGGACTGTGAAGAGCGCAGCAGACGTCGCGAGCAAAGCTCCCAGCCCGAGCATCGACGCGGTCATCGCCGTGAAATCCCCGAGCGCCACGCCCGCTACCGTTGCCGTCGCCACCTTCCGGCCGTGCCCGAGCGCGTAGGAAATCACCAGGAGGATAGTCGGGCCGGGGATGGCAAGCAGCACGGCCGACGCAGCGACAAAGGCGAGCCAGTTTTCGATAGTCATGGGATCCCTCCTCGGATGGAGGAAGCAAGCCACCGAATTCCGCGATTGGCAAGTGTCTGCAACTAGAGAACTTTAAGCCCAAACCCCTGCATGAGCCTGCGCGTCGCAAAATCCGGAGTGCCCGAGGTGAACACCGCAAAATCCGGCTCGGAGAGCAGAGGTTCTCGCGGGCCGCTGCGTTGCTGCGGCAGCAGGGATATGGCGCGACGGGCGATAGCTTCAGCGGGATCGATCCAGTCGACCGGCCAGGGCGCGGCTTTGCGCATCCGGTTGACGAGGAACGGATAGTGGGTGCAGGCAAGTACGACGATATCGGTGCGACGTCCGTCCTGCTCGATGAAGCAGGGCTCGACCTCTTCCCTGACGGCAGCTTCATCGACAAAACCGTCGCGCATGTAAATCTCGGCGAGCCCAGCCAGGCGTTCGCTGCCGACGAGACGGACATGCACCTTCGACGCCCACTCACCGATCAGGTCGCGGGTATATTGCCGTTTCACGGTGCCGGGAGTTGCGAGCACCGAGACCAGACCCGATCGGGTGCGTTCTGCCGCCGGCTTGATCGCGGGAACAGTCCCCACAAACGGCGTGTTCGGAAATGCCGCGCGCAAATCCGCAAGAACCAGCGTCGATGCCGTGTTGCAGGCGATGACCGCAATCTCCGGATCGTATCTGGCGATGAGGCCTTCAAACAACTTCACGATGTGTTCGCGAAGCAGTCCTTCCTCCCAGCCGCCATAGGGAAAACCGGCGTCGTCGGCGATATAGATGAAGTGGCGCTCCGGCATCAGTACCCGCGCTTCACGCAGCACCGTCAGACCGCCGATGCCCGAATCGAACATCAGCACCGGCCTCGAGCCATTATTCGCCGTCATTCCCCTCGATCTCCCCCGCATCCGCGGCTTTCTTCTGTCTAGGCACCACCTTTTTGGCCCACTTCCGCGGGAACCGATCGAGCGACGAGATTACACCGCGAAAGACGCTGACTTCCTGCTCGGAGAACCCCCGGCGCGATATGACGGCGCGGAGGTTGTCGACCATTTTGGGCTTCTTCGCGGGAGGATGGAAATAACCGCGGGCATCGAGTGCCTCTTCCAGATGTTCGAAAAGGCCGAACACCTGCTCCTTGGTCGAGGGGCGTTGACTGACCGGATCGAACGCCGTGGCGGACAGGTCCTCGATACCCGTCTTCATCCACTCGTAAGACATCAAAAGCACAGCCTGGGCGATATTGAGCGACGCGAAAGCAGGGTTGACGGGGAAAGTGACGATCTCGTCCGCCAAAGCCACCTCTTCATTCGAGAGGCCCCAGCGCTCACGGCCGAACAGAATGCCGGTCCTCTCGCCTTCGTTGAATTTCGTTCTCAGTGTGTCGGCAGCCGAAACCGGCGACCGAACCGGCTTGAACCCGTAGCGTTCGCGCGCCGTCGTGGCGTAAACGAAGTTGAGGTCGGCGACCGCTTCCTCCAGCGTTTCGAAAACCTGAGTCGCATCGATCACGTGATCGGCCTTGGATGCCGCCGAACGCGCCTTCTCACTCGGCCAACCGTCACGCGGTTTGACGAGGCGCAGTTCGGCCAGGCCGAAATTGGCCATCGCCCGTGCAACCATGCCGATGTTTTCGCCGAGTTGCGGCTCGACCAGGATAATTGCCGGCCCTTCCGCAATGAGTTTACGCTCGCTGTTTGTGCCTGACATTCTCAATCCGTCCGTTTCGCAGGCCGCAATAGCGGGCATCGCCCCCATCGACAAGGGTTCCCGAAGTGCGTGTCGCTTGATCTTTCCGGCTATCGCGGATCACAGCTCTGCTTTTCAAGAAGCTCAAGCTTCGACAGATTGCCCGACAGAACGAAATCGCCGTAGTCCATGGTCAGGTCGCGTGTGATGCCATTCTCGTAAAGTTTGAAGGACATGCTGTAGACCGGTGTCGTGTCTCCCGATGTACCCTCGCTGAAATAGGCGATGGTGACGGGCCAGTAGGTGGCCTTGGCGAATTCGCCGGCCTTTCCGGCATCGTCGGCATCCTGAGGCTTGGGCGCCTGCTGGGGTCCGATCACGGTATTGGTGATCATGCTCTGGTCGCCATTCTCCGATCCGTCGAAGAGTCGGGTTTCGAAGAAGCGATTTCCGGCACGCGCGTTCTTGATGACCTCCAGCATGTGCTCGGTCGGGAAATCGCTGGCGACGAGCTCTACCTCCCGCGCATCCGGCTGCGTGATTGCGACTTTCACCTTGGCATCGGCCTCGGTGGCCTCGCCGCTAACTTCCTTATCGAGCTGCTCGTCGGTAAACGACTTCGTCTCGAAGCGGAACTCGCGCTTGTCGAGGTCTTCGAATGTCTTCGTCTGCTGGTCGGTCAGCCGACTTTCCTCGCCGGTATTGATGCGGGTCACGAACCGGAAGTTGGTGGTGAAGCCGGTGCATGCCGAGCCGGTGAATTCATAGACCATCCGGCCGCTCATGCCATCGATGCCGGATCGCTCGGAGGAGTCCTTGAGCTCAAGATCATAGACGGCACGGTGCGGCACAAGACCGGCCGCCCCTTCCACCCCGGCCCAAGCCGGTGCCGGCCCTCCAGCAGCGAAACCAAGAAGCAGGATCGCTGCTCGCCCCGAGTAGTACATTCATTATCTCCTGTTGGACTCATCGCCGGTGTTATAAGAACGCCATCCAGCAAGGTTATGGCCTTGAATGCCGGATTTTCATTACCTTGACAACAAACCTGGAGCCGAACATGTCCGACACCATCGAGAGCCGCCTCAAGGACCGAGGCATTACACTTCCTGTTGCGGCAGCCCCCGCGGCGAACTATCTGCCGTTCACCATCAGCGGCAACACACTTTATCTGTCAGGCCAACTGCCCATGGAAAACGGCAAAGTTGCGGTCACCGGCATTGTCGGGCGCGATGTCGATGTCGCAGCCGCCCAGCGCGCCGCTGAACTTTGCGCCATCAACATCCTCGCGCAGGCCAAGGCGGCGCTCGGTGGAGACCTCGGCCGCATTCGCCGCATCCTGAAACTCAACGGCTTTATCGCGTCCATGCCGGAGTTCACGGAACAGCATCTCGTCATGAACGGAGCCTCGAACCTCATCGCCGATCTCCTGGGTGATGCCGGCAAGCACGCCCGCGCCGCCGTCGGCATGGCTGCGCTGCCGCTCAACGCGTCCGTCGAAATCGACGCCATCATCGAGATCGACGCATGACGTCCGCATCCTGGATCAAGGACGTTCCCGTCGCCCATCGCGGCTATCATGACATGAACAAGGCCGTTTGGGAAAACACGCTCTCGTCCTTCTCCCGAGCCGTCGAGGCGGGTTTCGCGATCGAATGCGACCTGCAGCTTGCGTCCGACAGCGTGCCGGTCGTCTTCCACGACCACACCCTCGAGAGGCTCTGCGGCATCAACGGCGACGTCAGAGAGCGCACATCGCAGGAACTCGGGTTGCTCTCCGTCGGCGGAACCGCCGACAAGATCCCGACGCTGAAACAGATGCTCAAGCGGGTCGCCGGCAAGGTTCCGCTCGTCATCGAGATCAAGGGGCGCCCCGGCGAGGACGAGGGCTTCGTCGAGGCGGTTCTGGAGGTGCTGGAGGGATACGAGGGAAAGGTCGCGCTGATGAGCTTCGACCATCATATCCTGAAAGATCTCAAGGCAGCCGGCGCACCCTACCCTTTCGGCCTGACCGCCGAAGGGGCCAAACCGGAAGACTTCTTCCGGCATGACGAGGCCATGCATCTCGGGCTGGACTTCATCTCCTACTTCCACGGTCACCTGCCCAACAGCTTTGTCACCGCCCAGAGACAGTCTGGCATTCCGATAATCACATGGACGGTGAGGGATGAAAACGCCTGCGCACATACCTATACTCATGCGGACCAGATGACCTTCGAGGGCTTTGACCCACGGGAGACCGTAATCGCCTAGGATGACAGGACCTCTATCCATCCGCATCGAAAACAAGTTTGCCGCGATCGCGCCGGAGCGCTGGTCGCGGCTTTCCGGGACATCGAGATCCACTCCCGGCGCCTACAATCCGTTCGTCTCCCACGCCTTCCTCTCAGCACTGGAAGAATCCGGCTCGGCGTCTGCGAAAACGGGTTGGCTGGGAAACCACCTGATGCTTGAAAACGAGGACGGCGAACTGCTCGGTGCCATCCCCAGCTATTTGAAGAGCCATAGCCAGGGCGAATACGTCTTCGATCACGGCTGGGCGGATGCTTTCGAGCGGGCTGGCGGCAGTTATTACCCCAAGATTCAATGCAGCATACCCTTCACGCCCGCCACCGGTCCACGCCTCCTGACGGTGGATACCGGAGACCGGGAGGCAATCCAGCTGGTGCTTGCAACCGGTCTCCAGCAGGTGACACGTCAGCTCGGCGTCTCCTCCGCACACGTGACGTTCTTGCCGGAGAACGAACTTCCAGCGTTCGAGGAGGCGGGCTACCTGCACCGGACAGACCAGCAGTTTCACTTCATCAACGACGGCTACGCAGACCACAACGCCTTCCTCGACACGCTCACCTCCCGCAAGCGCAAGGCGTTGAAAAAGGAACGGCGTACAGCGCTGGAGAACGGCATTACCATAGACTGGCTCACGGGCAGCGACCTGACCGAGGACGTCTGGGACCAGTTCTTCGCCTTCTACATGGACACGGGCAGCCGCAAATGGGGACGCCCTTACCTCACCCGCAGCTTCTATTCGCTGATCGGCGAACGCATGGCTGTGGACGTCCTGCTGGTGATGGCCAAGCGCGACGGGCGCTACATCGCCGGCGCGATCAACTTTATCGGCTCAGACACCCTCTTCGGCCGACATTGGGGATGTACCGAAGATCATCCCTTCCTGCACTTCGAAGTCTGCTACCATCAGGCCATCGATTTTGCGCTCGCCAACAAGCTGAAGCGGGTCGAAGCCGGAGCGCAGGGCGAACACAAGCTGGCGCGCGGCTACCTTCCGGTGACGACGCATTCGGCGCACTACATCGCCCATGCCGGCTTGAGGCGCGCCGTGGCCGACTACCTCGAGCGCGAGCGGCGTGATGTGGAAGATGTCGGCGACTATCTGGAGGCCCACAGCCCTTTCAGGAAGGGCGAGCGGCAGCAAGACAAAGCAATAGACGAAGGAGAGGAATGCCAATGAGCGGCCAGCCCTATGACGAAAACAACATTTTCGCGAAAATCCTGCGTGGCGAGATCCCCTCGCACAAGGTCTACGAGGACGACCACACCCTCGCCTTCATGGACGTGATGCCTCAGGCGCCGGGACATCTTCTCGTGGTGCCGAAAGCACCGTCACGCAATCTGCTCGATGCGGATCCCGCCGTCCTGGCAAAGACGATCGCTATCGTCCAGAAGCTGGCGCAGGCCGCGCAGGAAGCGTTCGAGTCGGACGGCGTGTTCGTTGCACAATTCAACGAGGCCGCAGCGGGCCAGACGGTCTACCACCTGCATTTCCACGTGATCCCGCGCAACGAGGGCGAGCCGCTGAAACCGCATTCCGGCAAAATGGAAGACGGCGAAGTCCTGAGGGCCAATGCCGAGAAGGTCAAAGCCGCCCTCTGACAAGAGCAAGTGCAATCGAGATGGCGGCTCAAGGGCCGCTATCTCTTGTCCGGCAGTCATCAGGCAGGGTTCACATAGCCGCTCCGCTGCGGAAACGGCCACTCCTTCAACAGATTCATATCCGGTCGGAAGACCTCCACCTTCAGCGGATGGCACGCCGCCGTATCGCTGGAGTGCGTCGCGCCGCAATCGCCGCCAGGGCAGGCCGACAGCGCTCCCAGCAGGTCGATTTCCGCGAAGAACTCCAGATAATCGCCAGGACGAACCGGGCTTGCCTTCATGAAGTACTGATGCGTGTCCTTGGTGAAACCGGTGCACATGAACACGTTCAGCACGTCATGCACATGGGGCTCGGCCTCGCCGAACGGCAACCCCGTCGCGCCCGCCAACGCCCGGCTGAGATTGGAATGGCAGCAATTGTGATACTCGGTGCCGTTGAGAAGCTGATTGGTGTAGGGATCGCAACGCGTTCCTATCACATCATGCACGCCGGCCCCGTCATCGTCCCAGCCATACCAGCCAAGCGTGTCATGGGTGATCGTCGCCATCGGTTGCAACGATGGCAGCGTGCTCCACAACCGATCGCCGGCGGACACGTGCGTGGCATGCAGCGCCCGCGTCTTGCCGCTGAAGAAGCGTTCGTTCAGATCGTTCGCGTTCCAGAGATTGAGGTCCCCCACCTGTGGACCGTCGATGCTGACGATCCGGAAGAAATGCCCCTTCGGCACCGAGAAGGCCCGGCCATCGCGCGGCGGCACGATCACCTCGTCGATCTTCTCCAGTGTTCTTCGTGCCTGCGCCAGAACAGCCAGATCCGGGGGAACCAGCGTCCCGTTGGGATAGACGACGACAGGCTTGCGAGCCCGCCGTTCGGCCGCATCGGCGGGCGTCTGCGATTGATGGTTGAGCATCGTGTCTGTCATGTCGTGTCCGTGCAGGGAGGGCTCAGTGGCTTAATGCGCGTGAGACTGCGCAAGAGGGGTACGACTGGCAAGCCTATTTTCAGCCATGAGCGACCGGTGCACCCGATAATTTGGGGGCAAGCAACAAGCGGCCTCAGTCCAACCAGTAGAGCCCGGCGCCAAGCAGCAGCGTCGAGGTGACGACCGCCACGCCCACCCGCTGGCCAGCCAGGAGAAAGGCTGCGAACCCTACCCCGGCGGCGCCAACCCGCAGCCACAAGGGGGCGTCCGCAAGCGTTCCTGCGGGAAAGACGATCAGTTTCGCGGTCACCGCCATGACGAGCGCGGTGGCAACCGCCCTCACCCAGTAGAGCGCCTCGGAATCCTCATCCAGCCGGTTGCCGGTCAACACGCCCAACCAGCGCCAGATGTCGGTCGCCAGCCAGCCGGCCACGGCAATGACCACGTAAGCCCACCACCACTCGCCGTTCATGAAGCGTCTCCAGCCTCGACGGCCGGCCTGCGCTTGCGCATCCAGAACCGGTCGATGAGATAAGCCAGCGTTCCACCGCCGATGCCGGCGTAGAGCACGTCGAAGTCCGGTTCGAGAACAGCCATCACAGGACCGGCGATCACCCCGATCACGAAGGCAAGCTTCACCACGGTCTGTCGGGCGGTCGCCCAGATGGATGCCAGGAAGTAGACGGGGGTCAGCATGAACAGCGCGCCCGAAACAACCGGCGGGAATGTCTCGACCACACCGTAGCAGACGGCGACGATCAGCGTGTTGGTCAGCGTCAGCGTGATCCCGAACCCGGCAAAGAACGTGGTCCGATGCTCATGCGGCACATCCTTCAGCCTCTGGATGGCGAAGACCCAGGCTGTGATGGCTACGAAATGCGAGAGGAGCAGGAGGACCCAGGTCGGCGTCTTTTCCGTCCGCATCTCCGGCACGATAGACGCGACCATCGGCATCATACGAATGGAAGACAGCGTCACCGCGAGAAAGCAGGCGGCGATGTGAGCCCCGCTCGCCATCATGCCGACGAGGATCATCTTCGCGGGCAGCGCCCAGATCGAAATCGTCATGAAAATCGCCTCGCCCCGGGTAATGCCGGATTCGAAAGCGAAGGCGCTGAAACCCACAAACGACGTCATGAGGATCAGTGCGGGAAGCGATGTGATACCCCGCATTCCGGACAGGAACCAGAATAAGGTGAGCCGAGTATCACTGCTTGGAGACATGGACATACCAGGGTGGCAGAGAGTGTGGGGAGAGGCGCAAACGAACAATGCCGGGCAGTGAGCCCGGCATTGCATATGTGTTGTCCAGGTTACTTCGACTTCGGAACGCGGGGAACGATGCTTCCCTTTCGCGGCGGCGTCTTCGGCGGCTCCGCCGACGTGGCCACGTTGGCGTCGACCATGGCGCGTGCCTTGACCTCGCCATCCTTGCTGGACGCCTTTTTGGCCTTGCGGGGTTTCTTGGCCTTGCCTCCGGCTTCTTCGGAAGCACCCTCCACTTCGGCCTCCGGTTTCGGCTTCACGGGTGTCGCTTCAGACACGCATTCGAGGACCAGCCCGTCCGAACCATCTTCCTGCTTGCCGACGGTGACGTGAACGACGCCGCCCTTGCGGAGCTTGCCGAACAGGATCTCGTTGGCCAGAGGCTTCTTGATGTACTCCTGGATGACGCGTGCCAAGGGCCGCGCGCCCATACGCTCGTCGTAGCCCTTGTCGGCCAGCCACGCGACCGCCTCGGGCGTGAGGTTGAACGTGACGTTGCGCTCCGAAAGCTGCGTTTCGAGCTGCATCACGAACTTCTGCACAACCTGATGGATGACATCGGTCGGCAGCGGCGCAAACGGAATGACCGCATCCAGACGGTTGCGGAATTCCGGTGTGAACAGGCGGTTCAACGCCTCCTCATCTTCGCCGGTGCGCTTCGAAGAGCCGAAGCCGATCGCAGCCTTGGCCATTTCCGACGCGCCCGCATTCGTCGTCATGATCAGGATGACGTTGCGGAAGTCGATCTTCTTGCCGTTATGGTCGGTCAATGAACCGTGGTCCATGACCTGCAACAGGATGTTGAAGATGTCCGGATGCGCCTTCTCGATCTCGTCGAGCAGCACAACGCTATGCGGATGCTGGTCGACACTGTCGGTCAGCAGGCCGCCCTGATCGAAGCCGACATAGCCGGGAGGTGCTCCAAGCAGCCGCGAAACCGTGTGCCTCTCCATGTATTCCGACATGTCGAAACGCAGGAGTTCGACGCCGAGCGACGTCGATAGCTGCTTTGCAACCTCCGTCTTGCCCACGCCGGTCGGGCCGGAAAAGACATAGGCGCCGATCGGCTTGTTCGGCTCGCGCAGGCCGGCGCGCGCCAGCTTGATCGCTGTCGAAAGCGCCTCGATGGCCCTGTCCTGGCCATAGACCACCGAGCGAAGTTCCTTCTCCAGGTTGGCGAGAACCATCTCGTCGTCCTTGGAAACGGTCTTTGCCGGTATCCGTGCCATCGTGGCGATCGTGACCTCGATCTCCTTCTCGGTGATCAGCTTGCGGCGCTTCGAGGCCGGCAGCAGCATCTGCGCCGCACCGGTTTCGTCGATCACGTCAATCGCCTTGTCCGGCAGCTTGCGGTCGGAAATGTACCGAGCCGAAAGCTCGACTGCCGACTTGATCGCCTCGTTCGTATAGCGGAGTTTATGATAGTCCTCGAAGTACGGCTTGAGGCCCTTCATGATCTCGATGGCATCGTCGATCGACGGTTCGTTGACGTCGATCTTCTGGAATCGGCGCACCAGTGCCCGGTCCTTTTCGAAGAACTGACGGTATTCCTTGTAGGTGGTCGAGCCGATGCAGCGGATCTGCCCGGAAGACAGAGCCGGCTTCAGCAGGTTCGAAGCATCCATCGCGCCGCCGGAGGTTGCGCCGGCACCAATCACCGTATGGATCTCGTCGATAAACAGGACCGCGCCCGGATAGTCCTCGAGTTCCTTCACAACCTGCTTCAGGCGCTCTTCAAAGTCGCCGCGATAGCGGGTGCCGGCAAGCAGCGTGCCCATGTCGAGCGAGAAGATCGTCGCGTCGGCGAGAGCCTCGGGAACCTTGCCCTCGACGATCCGCTTGGCCAGGCCTTCCGCGATGGCGGTCTTGCCGACGCCCGGATCACCGACGTAGAGCGGATTGTTTTTCGAGCGGCGGCACAGGACCTGGATGGTGCGATTGACCTCTCCGTGGCGCCCGATCAGCGGGTCGATCCGGCCGCTCTTGGCCTTCTCGTTGAGGTTGACGCAGTAAGCCTTCAGGGCCTCGGCCGGCTTTTTTCCGGGTCCCTCTTCCTGCTCGCGCGAAGGCTTGGCGTCCGCGTCGCTTTCCTCCGCACCGCGCGGGGGGCGAACGGTCGACGAGCCGGGGCGCTTGCCGATCCCGTGGCTGATGTAGTTGACGGCGTCATAGCGGGTCATTTCCTGCTCCTGCAGGAAGAATGCCGCGTGGCTTTCCCGTTCGGCGAAGATTGCGACGAGCACGTTTGCGCCCGTGACCTCCTCCCGACCAGAGGACTGGACGTGAATTACGGCGCGCTGGATGACGCGCTGGAAGCCGGATGTCGGTTTCGAATCCTCGTCATAACCTGTCACCAGGTTGGCAAGCTCGGTGTCGACATAGTCGGCAACCGTCTTGCGCAGGGCTTCGAGGTTGACGTTACAAGCACCCATGACCGCGGCTGCATCGGCATCGTCGATCAATGCCAGAAGCAGGTGCTCGAGCGTGGCATACTCGTGATGCCGCTCGTTCGCGTAGGTCAGTGCCTGGTGTAGCGCCTTTTCAAGACTAGGCGAAAAAGTTGGCACGTGGGTTCCTCACTTCTTTTCCATCACGCACTGTAGCGGATGCTGGTGCTGCCTGGCAAAGTCCATGACCTGGCTGACCTTTGTCTCCGCCACTTCATGCGTGTAGATTCCGCATTCCCCCACGCCATGGTTATGAACGTGGAGCATGATCCGCGTGGCTGCTTCGAGATCCTTCTGGAAGAAACGCTCCAGGATATGGATGACGAACTCCATAGGCGTATAATCGTCATTCAACAGCAGTACGCGGTACAGATTTGGCTTCTTGGTCTTCGGCTTCGTGCGGGAGATAACGGAGGTGCCGCGATTGGCGTTATCTCCGTCGCCGCTTTTGTCGTCTTGCATCAAGATCGGCCGTACGATCATTTCCATTCATTCCCCAATCATCCGTCAAACGATCCATCGGCTCGGCGCGGACATCAGATCGTACTAACTTAGTTCATTGGGCGGCAATTTTAAGCCCCCCTCGCCGCAGCGCAATCACTATTCCGCGCCGATCCGCCCTCTCCCCGGAAAACGATGGCCAAACACTGGAATCAAAAGACCGGTGACGCTTCCGCCACCGGTCTTTCATACGCGCTTCGATGGACTACGTTCAGGCCGCTTCGGCCGCAACGGCCGGCTTGGATACGACCGGCACAACCGTCTCATGAGACTTGTAGGCAAACTTCGTCAGGTCTGCGTAAAGTTCGCTGAGCTTGGTCGTTTCCGCAACCAGCGCATCGTACGAGGACTTCATATAATTCGTCTGCAACTGATACGCCTGGTCCAGGCTGCGCGCCGACACCAGGGATTCCATGAATGAGGCCATGTCCTGGTAGGACCGGCGGGAATAGTCGCTGGTCTCCGCGGCGATCGCCTGGAAACCCTTGGCCATGTCGGAATAGCCTTTCAGCATCCCTTCCATGGCTTCCTTGCTCTTCTGACTTGCATCATCAAAATTGAACATAGCAGTGCCCCTTGTTCATTCGGACTTGCTCATAGAACGGTCCGATACGCTGCCTGTCAACTAAATTTGTGCGACGCACAAACACCAGGCAGAAGGCGGGCTGCTTCAGCGATGATCAGAGGTCGACGTCCAGGATGGCCATCGAGAAATTGTACGAGCGGTCGCCATCTTCGTCGTCGATGTAGACGACACCGAGGAATTCCTCACCGAGATACACCTCAGCGGAGTCGTCCTTGCGCGGCCTTGCCTTGACGATCATCTGCGGGTTGAACGTCCGCTTGAAATAGGCGTCGAGCTTCTTGATTTCGTCTGGTTTCACGATGTCTTCTCCATCAGCGCTTCGTTTTCGGGGCTTGTGCCACGCCATCGCGGCCAAAGTAAAGGCGACGACGAACGCTCCGGCACATTTCGCGCCGGAGCCGAAGACATCGCGCCCCTGTCGGTTATTCGTCGGAGGTCAACAGCTGGTCCATGAGGCGCGCCGGTTCCGAGCAGCCCGCAGTGCCCACGACGCGGGCCGGCACCCCGGCAACCGTTGTCATGGTGGGAACAGGCTTCAACACGACGGAGCCCGCTGCGATGCGCGAGCACGAGCCGATCTCGATATTGCCGAGGATCTTTGCGCCGGCACCAATCAGAACGCCGTTGCCGATCTTCGGATGACGTTCCGCACCTTCCTTGCCGGTGCCGCCGAGCGTGACCCCATGAAGGATCGAGACGTTGTCGCCGATGACCGCGGTTTCGCCAACGACAAGGCCCGTCGCATGGTCAAGAAATATGCCCCTGCCGATCCGGGCCGCTGGATTGATGTCCGTCTGGAAAACGCTGGAGGCACGGCTCTGCAGATAGAGGGCAAAGTCCCTCCTTCCACGGCTGAGCAGCCAGTGCGCCAGTCTATGCGTCTGGATGGCATGGAAGCCCTTGAAATACAGCACCGGCTCCAGAAAGCGCAGGCATGCCGGGTCGCGATCATAGACCGCCTGGATGTCCACCCGCAGGACTGCACCCCATTCCGGCCAGTCGGCCATCATTTCCGCAAAAGTCTGGCGCAGCAGAACCGCCTGCATGTCCGGATGGTCCAGCCGCTCGCAAATGCGATGAATGACGCAGTCTTCAAGCGAGGTGTGATTGAGAACCGTCGAAAAGAGAAAGGCGGCCAGCAGCGGGTCGCTTTCGGCTGCCGTACGCGCCTCCTGCCGCATTGTGTCCCAGATCGGGTCCACACTGGCGACCAGTTCTTGCGTGCGGATCTCGGTTCTTGCGGCCATGGCCGTCTCCTCGTTTGCAGGTGAGGTTATTATAGAAGAACATTACCAGAAGACCAACGGCGGCGGAATCGCATTCCGTTGATGCTTGTTTTCAGAGAGCATCGGTCCTGTTCATAAACCTTCGTAGAACTCGAGCGCCGCCTTCTTGAACACCCGGTCACCGACAGCCAGCATGTGATCTCGGCCGGGTATGTCCAGCGCGCGCGCGTCACGCATCAGTGCGGCAAGCGTTTGCGGAGAACCGGCGATATCGTCCTTCGTTCCCACACCAATCAGTGTCGGCGCCTCGATCCGCCCCATATCCGCCTCGGAGACAAGGTCACGCGAGCCGCGGATACAGGCCGCAAGCGCTTCGCGATCGCTCTTCGTCTGATCAGCGAAGGCACGGAACATCCGCCCGCGCTCATGCGAAACAGCGTCGAGCGAGGGCGCCAGAAGCGCGTCCGCGATCGGGTCCCAATCTCCGACGCCGTCGGTCATACCGCTGCCAAGACCACCCAGAACCAGCGATCGCACCCGCTCGGGATGCGCGAGCGCGAGAAAGACCGAGATCCGGGCACCCATGGAATAGCCCATGACATGGGCTTCAGATATCCGAAGATGGTCGAGGAGAGCAGCGGCATCATCCGCCATGACCCAAGGTCGATAGGCCTCGGGGTCGCGCGGTTTATCGCTCAGCCCATGTCCCCGGTTGTCCATGGCAATGACGCGATACCCAGCATCGCCGAGCGTCTTCAGCCAGCCCGGGTGGACCCAGTTCACCAGCGCACTGGAGGCGAAGCCGTGAATGAGGAGAATCGGATCGCCGGCCGGATTGCCCTCATCAAAATAGAAGAGTTCCAGCCCGTCATGGGTGAAGGAGGTGAAAGCGGGAGCATTGAGGTTCATGAGACGACCTTGTCCGGACCAAGGGGGGTGGGTTGGCCGCATGTAAACCGCGCAGCATGCAGATTCCACCCCACCGCGACTGTTTTTCCCACTACACATTCTCGAGTCGCGGCGATAATGTCCGCCGCAAAGAATAAGCATCGGAGACTATCATGGCTGGACACGGCATTCCCCACTTCCAAAACGACGGCGGTCACCGCGTGATCCAGATCGGCGTGAAGGAGTTCATGTGCACCGGGGCATCCGTTCCCTTCGACCACCCGCATATCTACATCGACATGGGTGACGACGTCGAAAAGGTCTGCTCCTATTGCTCCACCCTTTACCGCTACAATCCTGCCCTGAAGCCGGGACAGACGGACCCTGCCGGCTGTGTCTTTCACGTGAAGGCAGCCTGATCCCAGATCGGTCCACGACATGCCCATTGAACACGTAGCGATCATCGGCGGCGGCGTCGCGGGGCTGACAGCCGCTCTTTCGTTTGCGCGTCACGGCATCGCATCCGATATTTTCGAGGAAGCAACAGAGCTTCGCGAAGTCGGTGCAGGTCTGCAGATTTCGCCAAATGCGTCCCGGATTCTTGCGGAACTCGACGTCCTGCCGGCTCTCGAAGCCGTCTGGACGGAACCTGAACGGATCGCGCTGGTATCCGGCACTTCACTGAAGCAGCTCGCCTATGTCCCTGTCGGCCGCTTTGCACGCGAGCGCTGGGGCGCGCCGTATGGCGTTCTTCACCGGGCCACGCTGCAGAAGGTGCTTCTGGCCGCCGTTGAGGCAAACGCCCTTTGCACGCTCCACCTCGGCTCCCCCGTTCGCCTCGATGGAAGCCCCTCGCCCCGGATCGTAAACGGCAAGACATATCCCCTTGCCGTCGGTGCGGACGGCGTCTGGTCCAATTTCCGCTCCCAGGTGCAGGGCAGCCCAACCGCGGACTTTTCCGGCAACGTGGCATGGCGCTTCACTGTGCCGAAGGACCGTGCCCCGGCATGGCTGCCGCTCGACCAGGTGACAGCCTTTCTCGGGCCGTCCACACATCTGGTCGCCTACCCTTTGAACGACATGGAGAGCGTCAATATCGTGGCGATCTCCTCCGGCATCAGCGCTGGCCAGATCTGGGATGCCGAAGCAAGCGAGGCTCAAAGGCGCATGCTGGCGACCCAGTTTCGCCGATGGGACCGACGGGTGAGCGAACTTCTGCAAAATACCGAACGTCCGACCTTCTGGCCACTCTGCCAGGTTTCGAACGGCCGCTGGCAGAATGGCAAGGACGCCGTGCTTATCGGCGATGCCGCCCATGCAATGATGCCGTTCGCGGCACAGGGCGCGGCCATGGCGATCGAGGACGCATTCCTTCTTGCCGAGAAAGTCGTCCGGCGCCCCTCGCTGCCAACGGCGCTGGCCGAATTCGAAAGCGAGCGCACCGCAAGGGCCGCCCGCGTTCGTGCCCGCGGAAAGTTCAACCGCTTTGCCTATCACGCGCGCGGCCCGATCCGGATCGGCCGCGACATCGTCCTGTCGTTGAAGCCGCCGCAATCTCTCGCGGCGGATCTGGACTGGCTCTACGGCTACCGCATCGGCGAATGATCAGACGGCCGCCGCCGCGGCAAAGCCTGCCTCCAGGTCCCTCTTCAGGTCAGCCACGTCTTCCAGACCGATCTGAAGGCGGATCAACGGTCCATCCTTCGGCGCTTTCCGGATCGTCCGGTCCGAAAGATTGACGTGAAGCGCCAGGCTTTCGAAGCCACCCCAGGAATAGCCGAGCCCGAACAGGGACAGCGTGTCCAGCAAGGCATGTGCCTTGGCCTTGAAATTCGCCGAATCGTCGACCTTCAGCACGAAGGAAAAGACGCCGCTGGCACCCTTGAAGTCGCGCTTCCAGATCTCGTGTCCCGGAAAGCTCGGCAATGCAGGATGAAGAACCCGCGCCACATCATCGCGGCTCTCCAGCCACCGTGCGATATCGAGCGCGCTGCGCTGGTGGTGCTCAAGCCGCACGCCCATGGTCCTCAAGCCCCGCAGGATCTGGTAGGAATCATCCGGTGAACCGCAGATCCCCATGATGATCGCCGTCTCGTGCAACTGCGGCCAGTACTTCGCATTGGCGGAGACGGACCCCATGATGATGTCCGAATGCCCCGACGGATATTTGGTCGTCGCATGGATCGACACGTCGACGCCGAAGTCGAGTGGCCGGAAATAGAGCGGCGTGGCCCAGGTATTGTCCATGGTGACGACGCAGCCGTGCTTGTGGGCAACCTCCGAGATCACCCGAATGTCCTGCATCTCCATCGTGTTGGAGCCCGGTGCCTCCGTGTGGACGAGTTTCGTGTTCGGCTTGATGAGTGTCTCGATCCCTGCCCCGATCTCGGGATCGTAGTATTCGATCTCGACACCCAGTCGCTTCAGCATCGCATTGCAGAACAGCCGGCAGGGCGCATAGACGGAATCCACGATGAGCGCGTGGTCGCCCGCAGACAGGAATGCGAGGAATGGCACGGAAATCGCCGCCAGGCCCGACGGCACGAGAATGGTTCCAGCCGAGCCCTCGAGTTCATCCAGCGCCTCGCACAAGGCATCAGTCGTTGGTGTTCCCCGAGTGCCGTAGCTGTATTTCTGACCGCGTGTCTCCATGGTGTGGCAGTCCGGGAAAAGGACGGTGGAAGCATGGACCACGGGCGGATTGATGAAGCCGTGATAGCTGGACGGATCATGTCCGATGTGGGCAAGACGTGTGTTGACGCCGAGGTCGGCGGACAGGATGGCCTTGTTGTTCATGCGTGGGGAGCTTTCTTTGCGGACGGAAGAACTCGATGTTTGCAGGCTAGGCCAAAAGTGGTCAAGCCTCCAGCGTCGGCAGTTCGACACGCATTGGGCGCCCGGGGCGCAAGACGCCGCGCCTTTCGGCACATCGCGCACAAAAAATCGAT
Organism: Pseudorhizobium xiangyangii; assembly: GCF_020531965.1. Lineage (GTDB taxonomy): Bacteria > Pseudomonadota > Alphaproteobacteria > Rhizobiales > Rhizobiaceae > Neorhizobium > Neorhizobium xiangyangii. Next base: position 35,774 of record NZ_JAJAWH010000005.1, read on the forward strand.
CGATTGCCTGAGAAGAAGGCAGATTAAGGACATTCGACTCTTTTGGGACACAATTTGGCGGCGCAGGCTTGACCATGTCACCATTTGCGACTGTGATAGCGGTCCCGCATCCGGGAGGTTGGCGGGCCACTACGCCGCGTTCATCAGACTGAACCGCTGCGTAGTGAGATCAGATAATCAAAAGATAAAGGTTGGGAAAAAATGAAAAAGACGCTTCTGTCGGCCACGATTGGCGCAGCGATACTGGGTCTGGGCTCCTCTGCTTCGGCCGCCACGCTTGACGACGTCAAGGCAAAGGGCTTCGTCCAGTGCGGCGTGAACACGGGTCTTGCGGGCTTTTCAGCACCGGACGCCGCTGGCGAATGGACTGGTTTCGACGTCGATTATTGTAAGGCTGTTGCCGCCGCCGTTTTCGGTGACGCAACGAAGGTGAAGTATTCACCAACCACCGCCCAGAGCCGCTTCACGGCCCTGCAGTCAGGTGAAGTTGACCTCCTGGCCCGTAACACCACCTGGACCATCAATCGCGACACAGCGCTCGGCTTCAACTTCCGTACCGTCAATTATTACGACGGCCAGGGCTTCATGGTTCCGAAGAGCCTCAATGTGAAGTCTGCTCTCGAGCTGTCCGGCGCGGCTGTCTGTGTACAGTCCGGCACCACCACCGAACTGAACCTCGCCGACTACTTCAAGGGCAACAACCTGCAGTACAACCCGGTGGTTTTCGAAAAGCTCGAAGAAGTCAACGCGGCCTATCAGGCTGGCCGTTGCGACGTCTACACGACCGACCAGTCGGGTCTGTATTCCATCCGTCTGTCGCTGCCGGCTCCGGACGACCACATGATCCTGCCGGAAATCATCTCCAAGGAGCCGCTCGGACCGGCCGTTCGTCAGGGTGACGACCAGTGGTTCGATATCGTCTCCTGGACACAGTACGCCATGGTTCAGGCCGAGGAATTCGGCATCACCCAGGCCAATGTCGATGAGATGAAGAACTCCGAGAACCCGGATATCCGTCGCTTCCTCGGCACTGAAGTCGACAGCAAGATCGGTACCGACCTCGGCCTGACCAACGACTGGGCCTACAACATCGTCAAGGGCGTTGGAAACTACGGCGAAGTGTTCGAGCGCAACATCGGCGCAAGCACCCCTCTCAAGATCGAGCGCGGCCTGAACGCACTCTGGACCAAGGGCGGCCTGCAGTACGCTCCTCCGGTCCGCTAAGCGGCAATCAAGCGAATGAATAAGGCGGCGCAAGCCGCCTTATTTCTCACTGGATAATAACAAGATGGCCAAATGGCCACGTATTCGGGGAACTGGCAAAGCATGGCAGATTACAGCGCACCTGCGCCTCCCAGCGGGCTAACGTTCCGCTCATTGGCTTACGATCCAAAAATCCGTTCTATCGTCTTTCAAGTTCTGACCGTTGTCGTCGTCGTCGGCATCGTATGGTTCATCGGGCAAAACGTTGCCACCAACCTCGCACGCTCCAACACGGCGTCGGGTTACGACTTTCTCTATGGACGCTCCGGCTTCGACATCGGCGACACGCTGATCGCTTACAGCAGCAACTCGACCTATGGCCGCGCCATCATGGTCGGCTTTCTCAACACGCTTCTTGTCGCAGCCGTCGGCATCGTCACCGCAACCATTATCGGTTTCATCATCGGTCTCGGTCGCCTGTCGCATAACTGGCTGATCGCCAAGCTCTGCACCGTCTATGTCGAGGTGTTTCGCAACATCCCGCCGCTTCTGGTTATTTTCTTCTGGTATTCCGGTGTTCTGCGCGCGCTTCCCAATGTGCGCGATTCCCTTGAAATGCCCTTCAACATCTTCCTCAACAATCGTGGTCTGATCTTTCCGAAGCCCATCTGGGGCGAAGGCGCATGGCTCGTCGCTGCATCCGTTGTCGTAGCGATCATTGCCAGTATCGGCATTTACCAGTGGGCCAGCAACCGGCAGAGCAAGACTGGCCAGCAGTTCCCGGTCATCTGGACCGCGGTTGCACTTGTCATCGGCTTGCCGCTCCTGACCTTCCTGGCACTCGGCTCCCCGCTGACCTTCGACATTCCGGTTGCCGGACGCTTCAACCTGACGGGCGGCGGTACAGTCCTTCCGGAATTCTTCGCGCTGTATCTGGCCTTGTCGTTCTATACGGCGGCCTTCATTGCCGAAATCATCCGCGCCGGCATCCGTGGCGTGCCTAAAGGCCAGACGGAAGCATCGACGGCGCTGGGTCTCCAGCCGAACATGACCACGCGCCTCGTCGTCGTGCCGCAGGCAATGCGCATCATCATCCCGCCGCTGACAAGCCAGTATCTCAACCTCACAAAGAACTCGTCTCTCGGTGTGGCCATCGGTTATCCCGAGCTGGTTTCGACGGGCGGCACGACGATGAACCAGACCGGTCAGGCGATCGAGATCGTATCTATCTGGATCATCGTCTATCTGAGCATCAGCCTTGGGACATCGCTCCTCATGAACTGGTTCAACGCCAAGATGGCTTTGGTGGAGAGATAGGCTCATGAACACCAGCAACATCCAATATATCCGTACCAGCATGATCGATCAGGCACCGCCACCGCGCAGCGAGAGCAGCGTTGCCGGCTGGATCCGCAAGAACCTGGTCGCCACGCCCAAGGACGTGGCGCTGACCATTCTTGCCCTGTTGGTGATCTTCGCCATCGTACCGGGTGCACTGAACTGGCTGTTCATTCAGGCCAGCTGGTTCGGACCCGACCGCACGGTCTGCACCACCGCCGCACAGGGCGGGATCCAGCCCGATGGTTGGAGCGGTGCCTGCTGGGCCTTCGTCCAGGACAGGTTCTCGCAGTTCATCTTCGGCCGTTATCCCCTCGTTGAGCGCTGGCGTCCGATGCTGGTCGGCCTGATGATGGTCGCACTGCTCATCCCGCTGCTCATCCCGAAGGCGCCGCGCAAGGGTCTCAACGCGCTGCTGCTCTTCGTAATCTTTCCGATCGTCGCCTTCTTCCTGCTGCATGGCGGTGTTTTCGGCCTTCGCGTCGTCGAGACCCCGCTCTGGGGCGGCCTGATGGTGACGCTCATCCTGTCCTTCGTCGGCATTGCCGTTTCACTACCGCTCGGCATTCTTCTGGCACTCGGTCGCCGGTCCGAAATGCCGGTGGTGAAGATACTGTGCGTCACGTTCATCGAAGTGGTGCGTGGCGTGCCGCTGATCACCGTTCTGTTCATGGCCAACGTGATGTTGCCGTTGTTCCTGCCGACTGGCTGGACGTTCGACAACTTCCTGCGTGCGCTGATCGGTGTGGCGCTGTTTGCCTCCGCCTACATGGCTGAGGTCATCCGCGGTGGCCTGCAGGCAATTCCGAAAGGGCAGTTCGAAGGCGCCGATTCACTCGGCTTGAGCTACTGGCAGAAGATCCGTCTGATCATCCTGCCGCAGGCGATCAAGCTGGTCATTCCAGGGATCGTCAATACGTTCATCGGCCTGTTCAAGGATACGTCGCTCGTGTCGATCATCGGCATGTTCGATCTGCTCGGCATCGTTCGCCTGAACTTTACCGACACGACCTGGATCACGCCCGTGACGCCGATTACCGGCCTCATCTTCGCCGGGTTCATTTTCTGGATATTCTGCTTCGGCATGTCGCGTTACTCTGCCTTCATGGAACGGCATCTCGACACCGGACTTAAACGATAAGGGGAAATCTCATGGCAGAAGCCCAAACAAAAAAACTGACGGTTTCAGCAACCGATGTCGCAATCGAAATCATCGCCATGAACAAGTGGTACGGCGACTTCCACGTTCTGCGCGACATCAACCTCAAGGTTATGCGCGGTGAGCGCATCGTCATTGCCGGCCCCTCGGGTTCGGGCAAATCGACGATGATCCGTTGCATCAACCGCCTGGAGGAACACCAATCGGGCAGCATCTTCGTCGATGGCAAGGAACTGACCAACGATCTGAAGAAGATCGACGAAGTGCGCCGCGAGGTCGGCATGGTGTTCCAGCACTTCAACCTCTTCCCGCACCTGACGATCCTGGAGAACTGCACTCTGGCACCGATCTGGGTTCGCAAGATGCCGAAGAAGGAAGCTGAAGAGGTCGCGATGCACTTCCTGACGCGCGTCAAGATCCCGGAGCAGGCGCACAAGTATCCGGGCCAGCTTTCCGGCGGTCAGCAGCAGCGTGTGGCAATCGCCCGCTCGCTGTGCATGAAGCCGCAAATCCTCCTGTTCGACGAGCCGACATCGGCTCTCGACCCGGAAATGGTCAAGGAAGTACTGGACACCATGGTGAGCCTTGCCGAAGACGGCATCACCATGCTGTGCGTGACCCACGAAATGGGCTTTGCCCGTCAGGTCGCCAACCGTGTCATCTTCATGGACCAGGGACAGATCGTCGAGCAGAATTCACCTGCCGAATTCTTCGACAATCCGCAGCATGAGCGCACCAAGCTCTTCCTGAGCCAGATCCTGCACTAGACCCGCAGACACATATGAATGGAAACGGGCCGGACTGATTCAACAGTCCGGCCCGTTTCCGTTCTTACTTCTGGGATTTCTCTACCGTCGACATCGCATGACTGCGATCAAGCCGACCGTGACGGTCAGGCCGATGAGGCTGGCCGCTTGACCTGCTCGGCGCAGGAATAGGCGACCAATTCGTGTCGCCAGATCTTGCCGCTCTGGTACAGGGTCGTCATCCCGCGTGCAGCATCAAGACCGTGGCTGCTTTGCGGATCAATGGACCGTAGCTCGCACCATTCGCGATGAGCACCCGATATGACGCTGATTTGCTCGGCTGATAGTCTGCCGTCGATTCCGTATGCCATGTTATTCGCCCCTTTGATGGGAACATGGGTCACTTCGGGAGGAAGTCAATCGTTCGGGGCCTCATCGACCGCCTCCCCGACGTCTGTCTACTTCCTGAACAGCTCGCCGATGAAGCGTGTGGCCTCTGGAAGTCCGGTGCGCCAATAGGTCCAGTCGTGCCCGCCTTCGCGAGCCATGAACCGGTGTTCGATCTCCAGTTTTTGCAGTTTGAGATGCAGCTCGGAATTACCGACGAAGAAGTCGTCGCTGGCGCCGCAATCGATATAGATGGCCGTCTCCTTGATATTGTCGGCCGGCGTTTTGTCGACCAGATCGAGCACACTGTTGGCATAGTAGGCATCGTTGAGGCGGTCCTTGCCTTTAAGCCCGACACCCCACGCCTTGCCGTACCGCCTGTCGTAGCCCGGCTGATCCAGTTCGACGATCTGCTGATCCGTGCGGAACGCTGCGCTCAGCGCCGCTGCACCGACAAACATGTCGGGATACTTGAGCGAAAACGCCATGGCGGCATAGCCACCCATGGAAAGCCCCAATATCGCGCGGTTCTCCTTACCAGGAATTACATCGTACTTTTCTTCAACGTAGCTGACGAATTCCTGGGCGAACATGTCCTGCCACAGGTAGGCGCCGTCCGCGTCGTTCATGTAGTAGGTGTTGAACTTGTTGTCCTCGTCTCGACGCCCCTCGGGCGTGACGGCTATGAATGGCGGAACGTCACCGCTCTCGATAAGCCGGTCGAAAACCTGATTGGCAGCGCCGTAGCGATACCAGTCCTGGTTCTGGCCATCTCCACCGCCGTGCATCAGGTGAATGACCGGGTAGTCCCGTTCTCCCGGTTCGTAGCCTGGCGGGAAGTAGATGGTGTAATCCACCGCCTTCTTCAGGATCGTGCTCTGCATCTTCTGCCCTTCCAGAACCTTTCCAGGTTGGGAAGCATGCGAGAGACCGAACGAGAGAGCCGCCACAAGAGCTGTCGTCAGTGCCAATTTCAACATCAAGAAATTCCTCCTAGCCTTTGAGCGACATAGGAGAATGCGTGATCGTTTCAATTCCAAATAGGCACCAAATCGCCAGATCCGATCATTCACGCGTGGTCGAACATGAATGGGGAGCCTTGGCGGCGTGCCCCCTTGTCCAGACTTTCAGATGGATCGAACAAGGGCGGGCATTTCGTCGAGGAAACCATGCGCCCGCCCCTTCAAAGTCGCCCGCAAGTGAGACGCGCCGACCTGAAGCGCCGAAAGCGTCGCGATCCCGGCATCGCACGCCTCGATGTAGGCTCGTCCGGATAAAAATCGCAGTCGACACCCCGAGGGATCTTGCGTCTGCAAGCCCTTTGGCATTCTATGATCTGTCGTGAGAAAAATAGTGGTGGGTGATGTAGGGCTCGAACCTACGACCCGCTGATTAAGAGTCAGCTGCTCTACCAACTGAGCTAATCACCCGTAACCGTCTGTGGCGCGCTCCGTGCGCCGCCGGTGTGTGAGCGCGTATAAAGGGGAACGTTTCTCTTGTCTAGCGCTTCCTCGAAAATAATTCGACACTTGCGCAAGAACCTGTGCATGAGCGGATTTACGAAGTAAATCAGAGCTCAAGCGTCCCGCGAGCAAGGCGTACGGCCTGGCCGCCGATCCTTGCCTTGGCGATCTCCCCTTCTTTCACATCGATATGCAGATGAATGTAGGAGGGTCGTCCCATCTCCACGCCCTGTTCGACCAAAACCGGGTGATGGCCATCCGGCAATGCGTCGAAATGATGGATGGCGCCTGCCAGGGCTGCCACTGCCGAGCCGGTCGCCGGATCCTCAGTGCCCATGTCGGCAGAAAACATCCGCGCATGGAAACGCGCCTGATGGTTTACGCCACCTCTGCAGTAGACGAAGGCGGATGTCAGAGCCCCTTCGACGAACGGAGCAACCTTCTCCCAGAGCGTCGGATCGAAATCGAGCGTCTGGATGCTGTTGACGTTGTGCACAGGGATCATCACGAACGGCACCCCAGCCGTCCAGACGGAGATCTTGTGGTTCTCGAAGCCGATGGCATTGGCATTCATGCTCAAGGCATCTGCGATCCCCTGCCGGTCGAGCGGCAGGTCGATCCGTGCCGGCTTTCGTGGCAGGTCGAATTCGGCGAAACTAGCGGCCCGGCTGCGAAGTCGGACGGCGCAACGCACGGGGCCGACATTTTCCTCCAGCATGCAGACCATGTCGACATCCCCTTCGCCGCCCTTATGCAGTTCGGCAAGTGCAACGGCCGTCCCGACGGTCGGGTGGCCGGCAAAGGGCAGTTCCCGCCCCGGTGTGAAGATCCTGAGCTTGGCCGTATGGGCAGGATTGGTGGCCGGCAGGACGAACACTGTTTCAGAGAGGTTCATTTCCCGCGCGACAGCCTGCATGACCTCGTCATCCAGTCCCTCTCCATCGAAAATGATGGCTAACGGGTTGCCGGCCAGAACCTTGTCGGTGAAAACGTCGTAGATACCGTAGCGCCGCGGCAATGTCCCCTCCTCACAGTCAATCTCCCGCAACCTGCACGACGCGGCATGGCTGCGCAACCGCCCGCATGTGTTATTTTAGCGACTTGTTACAGTCCGCCCTAAAGGGCGATTTCCATCACGACGGGGCAATGGTCGGAAGCCTTCGGTCGATCCCAGCCGATCCGCGGATATCGCTCGACCTCCTGGCCGGGCGGAAACGGCGTGCGATAGGGCTGCCCGCCGCGAATGATCTCCGGGCTCACTTGCGCGTTGCGCGCCGCAAGTGCAGGCGACAGCCAGATGTAATCGAGCTGGCAGAGATGCTGCTCTTCCGGTCCGCGAGCATGATAGAGGGTCCACCGATCGAGCGCATCGCGACGCATGACGACGTTCTCCGCAAATCCGTCTGTGCTGAAGACGTCGAGCGCACTCTCTTCCTCGCGCTGATAGGTAAACTCGTATCCGGAGCGCCGTGCCCCCGAAACGATGACCTTCTCCTGATAGTCGTTCATGTCGCCACAGATGGCGAAGTTCATCTCGGCACATCGCTCCGCACCGAACCTTTTCTCGATGATCCTCCTGACCGCCTTCGCCTCGGCTTGGCGGATCGGCATCGTGGTCAGGCGCCCGTCGCCCGGCTCGCGCGCGTTACCCATAGACTTGAAGTGAACCACATAGAGGGTGAGCGGCTTTCCACCGATCTTGAGGTCGAGTTCCAGGCAATCGCGCTTGAAGATCTTGTCGTAACTGTTCGCCTTGCCGGCGAGGGTTTCATCGAAGAGATCGAGGTCCCCATAAGTCAGCATAGCGTGGCTGCGGATGTCCACGAGTTCGATCGGTTCTCCGTTGCGGGTTTTCTCCCGCATCAGCACGGCGACATCGATACCGCGAGAGTCGTTGCCTTCGACCAGATATTTCTGCCGGTAGCCGTGCCCGACCATCCGGAACAGGTAGCCATACTCGAAAGCCTGCAGCGCCGGCATGTTGTCGATTTCCTGCAGGCACAAGATATCGGCGTCCGTATCGGCGATCGCGAGTGCGGATAGCTGCCGCGTGTCGTCGGTAGCGGCGATCACCCGGGCCTGCTCCATTTGCTGGTAGGCTTCCTTGCTCGTCACGTCATAGAGGCGCAGCACCCGATCCTGCCGCAACTGATTGTGCAAGCCGGAAAAATCGAAACGCGTGATGAGATTTTCGACGTTGAAGGTGGCAAGGCGAACGGACATGCGCATTTCCCGATTGAGCCCTTCCGTTATGCCCACGGAACCGACACCCTACAACCGCCAAGCCGAGTGAATGATCACGGAAAAAGACCTCCTCCTCCCGCACAGGCTGGCGAACGCCGGCAACGACGGGCCGACGGTGTGGCAGGTCTTACGCTGTATGATTGCAGCACTTCAGAAACGCCGATTTTCCCCGACCACATCCACGATCACTTCCAATTCGCGGAAGGTGAGAGGCAAATGTGCCTTTGCCGGTTCATCGGTCACCTGGACATTGAGAGCCGGACCGTCGGATGTCGTATTCAGACAGATCCCGACGCCGAGTATATCAGGCATGGCAGCAAATCGATCCTCGAATTCCTTCTGGATCGCCATCGCCGCTTCAAATGCACGCGCTTCGATCGACATTCATCACCTCTAGACGAACGACACCTGTAACTGAGACAGTACGGTGGATATAGGATTTCCGGCCGTAATACCAAGGTTTCCCTGTCCACCGGACTGGGAGCCGGCAAACAGCAGGGCGACCGGAATGCCCGTTCGATCGGTAATCAGCGAACCGCTGTCGCCCGGACGAGAGAACCGCCCGCCAGAATTGGGATCCGCCTCGAACAGCACCTGTCCATCGAAGCGGGCAAGACCTTGCCGCCCCATGTTCACAACGTAGTTGTTGACGTTGATCGCCCTGACCTGGCCTTGCGTGTGACCGGTCGTGCGGCCCGTTTTCATGACTTCAAGTCGCGGGAGAACCGCTGCCGTCCCTGCAGGACTCAATGAGCCGACGGCCGGGGGCGTGTTGCCGTTTCCGTATATGTTGATGGCGTCATAGACAACGGAATTGCCCAACTCCGCGAAGGCAGCATCGACGGCGTTTGCGAAACCGCCGAACTGGATAGGGATAAAATTCGAAAGTATGCCGATATCGTCCGTGGGACTTCCACCGCCATCTCCGTCGGCCGGCTGCACGATCGTGGTGCCCAGGGGATATTTGTTGACGTTCGCGAGGACGTGGTTGTTGGAGACTATGCCGACGTGACCGTTCGTCGTCGAACGAGCGAAGAAGCCCAAGGTGCCGCTATAGCCAGCGTCGGCGGGAGATATGCTCGAGCCCATCTTGAGCGGACGCTGCTTGCTCCTTGTCCAAAACGGCTGCTGACGTCCGATGAAGATGACCTCCACCTCGCCTTTGGCAATCGAACTGACTTGCGCCACCGACGCGTCGGCCATCAAGGCGCGATCCTGCACAAGGACGGCAAGCCTCAGATCCTTGCCATCCGCTCCCGGAGCGGTGCCGAGCGCGATGTCGCGCTGCAATCGGCGCTGACGCCGCACAGTTCGCGCAGATAGCGGGTTGAGCAACTCGTGATCGACGAAGGCGGAAGCAAAATTGGTTCCCAGCGAGGCCGCGGCCATGAACGGCAGTTCCTCGAAGCCCAGAACCTCGCTGAATACCCTGCTCTGGACCTCCTGCAATGAATTCTCATCCATGGTCCCCTCCGTCGCAGCACAACCAAAATACCGCAACCAAGGAGACAACTCAACCAACGGAAAATATGGGACCTATTCAGGCGGCCTCCGCCACCACATTGCTGATCAGCCTGCCGAGCCGCTGGATACCTTCCTCGATCATAGCCTCGCTGGCGCAGGAGAAGGACAGCCGCAGCGTATTGTTGTTAGAGCCGTCCGCGTAGAAGGCTCGGCCGGGAACGAACGCCACCCGCTCGGTCTCTATAGAACGGGCCAGAAGTTCGGCCCCGTCCATTCCCTCCGGCAGCCGGACCCAGATAAACATGCCACCCTCCGGTTTCGTCCAGCTTGCGGTGGAAGGCATATGCTTGGCAAGCGCGGCAAGCATCGCGTCGCGCCGGGCGCTGTAGGCTTGCCTGATCTTTGCCACCTGTTCGGGGAAAATCCGTTCGGCAACATTGGCAATGGCGATCTGGTTGATCGTCGAGGAATGCAGGTCGGCCGCCTGCTTCATCAGCACGAGTTTGCGGATGACCGGCATCGCGGCAACCACGAAGCCAACCCGCAGGCCCGGTGCCAGCGTCTTGGAGAAGCTGCCGCTGTAGATCGTGCGGGTCTTTTCGATCCCACCGCTCCGCGCGATGTCGAGAGCCATGATCGGCGGTACAGGCTCGCCGTCATAGCGCAGGTTCTGATAGGCGCCGTCTTCGATGAGGGCGATGTCGAGTTCGCAGGCAAGATCGAGCAGCTTTTCACGCTCCGCCCGGTTCACCGTTTCCCCTGTCGGGTTGGCGAATTCGGGAGAAAGATAGGCGAACTTGACCGCGCCGCCGGCCTTGGCTGCTGCTTCCCGATAACCTTCCGGCGTCCGGTTGCCGGTCACCGAAAGCTGGTCATAGCTGGGCTCATAGGCATTGAAGGCCTGCAACGCTCCGAGATAGGTCGGCCATGTGACCAGCGCCGTATCCTTCGGCGACAGGAAGAGCTTGCCGAGATAATCCAGCGCCTGCTGTGACCCGGAGGTGATGAAGACATTATCGACACCACAGGGAATGCCGATCTTTGCCATCTCGCCGACCAGCCACTCACGAAGCGGCTTGTAGAATTCGCTGACCGAATACTGGAGCGCGGCATTCACCTGGGGCCCGGCGAAAATTTCCGCATAGGCTCGGCCGAACGCTTCGCCGGGAAACAGGGCCGGATCGGGAATGCCGCCGGCGAAGGAAATGATGTCTGGCTGCTCCAGCAGTTTCAGCAGTTCGCGGATTTCCGATGCCCGCATCCTCATGGACCGGTTTGCAAAGATATGTTCCCAGTCGAGCACCTGCGTTCCTCCAGCTGACTTGATGGCGCCGACGCTAACCAAAAGTCGATAGGTCAACAATGCTGACCTATCGACTTTTGGTACGCTCGGGGAGAAAATTGTATGGGTATCACCGCGAGCACGAGCGCGACGGATGTGCTAGCAGGATACCGAACCTGCAGCATGAACGGAGGAACACCATGCTCAAGAATCTCGATCCCGCGCTAAACGCCGATGTCCTGCACGCCCTGCGGTCCATGGGACACGGCGATACGCTGGCGCTCGTCGACACCAATTTCCCGGCCGATTCCGTCGCGCGTCACACCATCCTCGGTGAACTCCTGCGCATCGACAACGTTTCGGCAACCCGCGCCATGAAGGCGATCCTCTCGGTCCTGCCGCTGGATACGCCTCTGCAACCGTCTGTCGGCCGCATGGAAGTGATGGGAGAGCGCGAGACGATCACCGACGTGCAGCAGGAGGTCCAGAAAGAAATCGATGCCGCCGAGGGCGGCTCGGCCCCGATGTACGGCATCGAGCGCTTTGCATTTTATGAGCAGGCAAAGCAGGCTTACTGCGTCATAGCCACCGGCGAAACCCGCTTCTATGGCTGCTTCCTCATCACCAAGGGCGTCATTCCGCCGAAGGGATGAGGGTTACTCTCCGGTAGGAAGAGAGCCCGCATTCATTTCATAAAGAAAAGGCCGGTCATAAAGAAAAGGCCGGAGCTTTCGCCCCGGCCTTCGGTATTCAAATCCAAGACGTAGCTTAGTTGACAGCCTTGTCGACCAGCTTGTTCTTGCCGATCCAGGGCATCATGCCGCGCAGCTTTGCACCGACTTCTTCGATCTGGTGCGTGTCGTTCATGCGGCGAATGCCCTTGAAGCGGGCGCCGCCGGCGCGGTATTCCTGCATCCAGTCCGAGGTGAACTTGCCGGTCTGGATGTCGTTGAGAACGCGCTTCATCTCAGCCTTCGTTTCGGCCGTGATGATGCGAGGACCGGTGACGTATTCGCCCCACTCGGCCGTGTTCGAGATCGAGTAGTTCATGTTGGCGATGCCGCCTTCATAGATCAGGTCGACGATCAGCTTCACTTCGTGCAGGCATTCGAAATAGGCCATTTCCGGTGCATAACCGGCTTCGGTCAGGGTTTCGAAACCGGCGCGGATCAGCTCGACGAGACCGCCGCACAGAACGACCTGTTCACCGAAGAGGTCGGTTTCGCACTCTTCGCGGAAGTTGGTTTCGATGATGCCCGAACGACCGCCGCCAACGCCGCAGGCGTAGGAGAGAGCAACTTCGAGAGCATTGCCCGACGCATTCTGGTGAACGGCAACGAGGCAAGGAACCCCGCCGCCCTTCTGGTATTCACCGCGAACCGTGTGGCCAGGGCCCTTTGGTGCGATCATGACAACGTCGAGCGAAGCCTTCGGCTCAATGAGGCCGAAGTGAACGTTCAGGCCGTGTGCGAAAGCGATTGCTGCGCCGTCACGGATGTTGTCGGCAATTTCCGCCTTGTAGATGTCGGCCTGCAATTCGTCAGGCGTTGCCATCATCACGAGATCGCCCCACTTGGCGGCTTCGGCAACGGTCATGACCTTGAAACCGTCGGCCTCGGCCTTCTTGATGGTGGCAGAGCCAGCCTTCAAGGCGATTGCAACATTGGTAGCGCCGGAGTCCTTGAGGTTCAGCGCGTGCGCACGGCCCTGGCTGCCATAGCCGACGATGACAACATTCTTGGACTTGATGAGGTTGAGATCGGCATCGCGATCGTAATAGACGCGCATCGTAGTGTTCCTTCCCTATGCGTGTTCGTTGTTGCTGGTATTCATCTTCCGGAGGAGAAGCGTAGCGTCTCCCCCGATTCCTGCCGCGTGCCATGAAGCGTCAGGAAGGCGGCAACCGCCTTCTCCGCCTGGCGCGCATTGTCCTTGAGGCCGGGTTCGCCAAGCAGCATGCGCACATGCAGGTCGGAAACGATCAGGCCGTAAAGCGTGTGATAGGCACCATCGGCGTCGTCGAAACGCAAAAGGCCTGCGCGCTTGCCGGAATCGATCAGCGCCATTGCACGCCGGTCGATCTGGCGTCGCCCGTGCTCGACGAGCAGCTTGCCGAGCTTGGATCCGTCACGGCTGGACTGGCCGATCGCCAGTCGGTTGAGCGCGAGCGATACGTCGCCCGAGAGGACTTCCAGAAGATCGCGGGCAAAAAGCTCGAGGTGGTCATGCAGGCTCTCGGCGGTCAGCCGCTCCTTGCCGCGCTCGAACGTCCGCACCTTGCTTGCCTGGTGCGCAATCATGGCCGCCAGCAGCCCATCCCGGTCGCCGAACCACTTGTAGAGGCTTTCCTTGGAGCAGTTGGCAGCGCGCGCCAGACCGGAGGTCGTCAACGCCTTGTCCCCGCCCTCCACCAAAAGACGCAGCGCCTGCTCCAGAACCTCGTTCTGGCGCGGCGTGAAATCCGGCATCTGGCTCGCGTCAGCGATCACTGCAATAGCCCCCAAGTAGGTACCGTACGGTACGGTTCGTGATCCTTCTAGGTGAAACCTACGCGGCCCGTCAAGTGGAATTTGCAATGTGTGGCATCCTTGCTCGTGCCGCCGGATACGCCTCAACGAGGCATTTCGCAGGATCGTGCAAGAACCTCGCGGGATCGGTCTAGTGACCCTTGCCTCTTGCTGGCATAGTCCCATTTGTCCAATTCCCCGCACCCACAAAACGAATGGAGCTGTTCATGGCAATCGCGAGAGGCTATGCCGCTACCGACGCATCCAAACCTCTAACACCCTTCACGTTCGAACGGCGCGAGCCGAATGACGACGACGTCGTTATCGACATCAAGTTTGCCGGCATTTGCCATTCGGACATCCACACCGTCCGCAACGAGTGGCACAACGCCGTCTACCCGATCGTTCCCGGCCACGAGATCGCCGGCATCGTGACTGCCATCGGCTCGAAGGTTACGAAATTCAAAGTCGGCGACCGCGTCGGCGTCGGTTGCTTCGTCGATAGCTGCGTCGGCTGCGCCAGCCGCGACCTCGACCGCGAGCAGTACATGCCGGGTCTGGTCCTGACCTACAACAGCGTCGAGGCTGACGGCAAGACGGCGACCCAGGGCGGCTATTCCGACCATATCGTCGTCAAGCAAGACTATGTCCTGTCGATCCCGGAAAACCTGCCGCTCGACGCGTCCGCCCCGCTGCTATGCGCCGGCATCACGCTCTATTCGCCGCTGCGCCACTGGAATGCCGGCCCCGGCAAGAAGGTCGCAATCGTCGGCATGGGTGGGCTCGGCCATATGGGCGTCAAGCTCGGCGCGGCGATGGGCGCGGATATCACCGTCCTCTCCCAGACATTGTCCAAGAAGGACGACGGCCTGAAGCTCGGCGCCAGGGAATATTATGCGACCAGCGACGCCGAAACCTTCACGAAGCTGGCCGGCACATTCGATCTGATCATCTGCACGGTCGGCGTCGCCATCGACTGGAACCAGTATCTCGGGCTCCTGAAGATCGACGGGACCATGGTCGTCGTCGGCGCCCCGGAACATCCGGTGCCGGTCCACGCATTCTCCCTCATTCCCGGCCGCAAGAGCATTTCCGGCTCGACGATAGGCTCGATCAAGGAAACCCAGGAAATGCTGGACTTCTGCGGCGAGAACGACATCGTCTCCGAGATTGAGACGATCAACATACAGCAGGTCAACGAAGCCTATGAGCGCGTCCTGAAGAGCGACGTCCGCTACCGTTTCGTCATCGACATGGCGTCGCTGGCGGCCTGACGACCGGCATCAACGAAAGCACAAAGGGCGGCCGCTTCGGTCGCCCTTTTCCGTTCACGCCAGCCCGCTCTCGTCGTACACCTTCCGCGCGTCCTTGATGGAAGCGTGATTGGCGGCAGCCCATTCCAGGACCTTCGACAGTGGCTCGAACAGCGAACTGCCGAGCGGCGTCATCCGATACTCGACGCTCGGCGGCTTCGTCGGAAACACCGTCCGCTCGATATAGCCGTCCCGCTGCAGGTCGCGCAGCGTCTGCGTCAGCATACGCTGCGAAATATCCGGCACCATCCTCCGCAACTCGCCGAACCGATGCGGCTTTGCCGCCAGTGCCTCGAACAGCAGGGTCGACCACTTTCCGGAAATCTGGTTCATCACGTCACGCACCGGGCAATTGCCTGCGTCCCAATCACTCCGCTCGCCATCGTTATTCGCACTAAAGGAAGCCGATTGGCTGTGCGCCGCTGCGGTCATGGGTGGTTCCCTTTTGGTAACAATCTCCCGGAAACCTGCCTTCTTTACAGATCCTCGTCAAATCCTTTTATAGTGCTAGTCTCTTTTTGAGACCATACTAGAAGATCTGGAGAAGACTAATGACAAGATTGTTCGTTACCGGCGCCAACGGCCATCTCGGACGTGCCGTTCTACGTCACCTTCTGGAGACAAAAGGGGCCGCACCGGCTGAACTCGTAGCTGGGAGCCGCGATCCGTCGAAGCTCGCCGAGCTTACAGCTCGTGGTATCGAAGCCCGCAAGGCCGACTTCGACGATTACGAAAGCTTGGTAAACGCATTCACCGGTCTGGACCGCGTCCTTATCATTTCCACCGACGAACTGGCCTCCCCCGGCAAACGTATCACGCAGCATCGGAATGCCGTGGCGGCAGCCGTTGAGGCCGGCGTAAAGCACCTCGTCTACACCTCGATGCCAAACCCTGACCGCTCTCTTGTCAGCTTCGCTCCGGATCACCTTGGAACCGAAGAGGCGATCAAGGCTAGCGGGCTGAATTACACGATCCTGCGCAACGCATGGTATTCCGACAACTACTTCGCTTCGATGCCGCACAATCTCGCATCCGGTCAATGGTTCACCGCGATGGGCGATGGCAGAGTGTCGAACATCTCGAGAGATGACTGCGCAAAGGCCGCAGCGGTCGCGCTCACCAATCCACCAGCCGGAAACCAGACGCTCACGCTCACCGGGCCGCAAGCCCTCGCCGCATCCGAGATCGCCGCACTGCTATCGGAAGTCACTGGCAAGCCGCTTTCTGTGGTCCCCGTTTCGGACGAGCAACTGGCGCAGGGGATAAGGGCCGCAGGCCTTCCCGACTTCGTCGTCTCGATGCTGGTCTCCGCCGACGCCAACATTCGCGCAGGCAATTTCGACCTTGTCACCGACGATTTCGAGACGCTGACAGGCGCCGAGCCGCAAACCCTCAGGAACTTTCTTACGGAGCATCGCTCCAGATTTTCCTGAACCCAACGCGGGCGCCTATTCAGGCGTCCGCACGGCCTATTCTGCGTAATCGACCGGCAACGCGTGTCCGCTCTTCAGGATTTCCATGGAAATGAAGGCGGATACGTCGAAAAGCTCGATCCGTTTCACAAGGCGGCGATAGACGACATCATAGTGCTCGACCCGGGGCAGCACCACCTTGAGGATGTAGTCGTAACTGCCGGTCAGGCGATGCGCCTCGACGATCTCGCCTATATCGCTGATCGCCTTGCGGAAACTCTCGATCCAGTCATCCGAATGGTGCGCCGTCTTTATCAGCGCGAACACGGTCGTCGGCACGCCGATGCGTTCGCGATCAAGCACCGCGATGCGCCGTTCGACGTAGCCCGCCTCCTCCAGCTTCTGAATCCGCCGCGAACAGGCAGAGGCCGACAGCGCCACCTGATCCGCCACCTCGGCCACCGGCAACGTGGCGTCCTTCTGCAATAAATCGAGGATTCGGCGATCACGCTCGTCAAGCATCACAATTGTCTCCGTTCTCGAATTGAAACTGCACGATATGCCATTTTCATGCAATCGACGTGCGCGAATCATTTCTCTGGCAACCGCAAACGCATGCAATCCACTGCCGGTCCGCGTTATCATTTCCTCCAACTGCAGAAGGAAAAAGACATGAAGACGATTGGCCTGATTGGCGGCATGAGCTTCGAAAGCACAGCGGTCTACTACCGAATCATCAACGAGCTGGTCCGCGAACGCCTGGGCGGCCTGGCCTCCGCAGACGTCGTCCTTCATTCCGTTAACTTCGCCGAGATCGTCGCGCTGCAAAAGGCCGGTCGCTGGGACCTCGCGGCCGAAACCCTGACGGAGAGCGCCAGGCGCCTGGAAGACGCCGGCGCGGACTGCGTGCTGATCTGCACCAACACCATGCACCTGATCGCCCCGGACGTCGCGGCAGGCGTATCGGTACCTCTGATTCATATCATCGACGAGACGGCCGCCGCTCTTCTCGACCGAGGGCTCAAGCGCCCCCTCCTGCTGGCGACGCGCTACACGATGGAGCACGGCTTTTATGCCGAGCGCATGCGGACGTTCGGCATAGACGTCATGGTCCCAGATGGCGAGGGCCGCGGCGCAATGCACGACATCATATTCGACGAGCTTTGCGCCGGTATCGTTCGCGACGCCTCGCGTGACACGGCCATCGCACTGATCGAAGTAGCAAAAGCTGCGGGTGCCGACAGCATTATCCTCGGCTGCACCGAAATATGCATGCTGCTCGACCCTCAGGACCTGCCACTCCCCGGCATCGATTCGACCACGGTCCATGCGCGCGCCGCGGTGGAATTTGCGTTGGCGCGTCAGGAAGGCCTGCTCGCTGCCGAGTAAATGCAGGGGTCAACGCTCGCTCTTGAGCGTCTCCTTCTGGGTAATCAGGCGTGCGCTGTGCTGCCCGGACAGATAGATCCACAGCCAGCTCCACGCCACTGCAAGCCGTGACCGGGTGCCGATCAGGAAGTAGATGTGAGCCAGTCCCCATATCCACCAGGCAAGGCCGCCCTTCAGCTTGATCCGGCCGAAGTCGATGACCGCCGCCCGCTTGCCGATGGTGGCAAGGCTCCCCTGATGCCGGTAGCGGAACGGGCCAGGCGCCGCCTTGCCGCCGAGCCGCGAGCGGATCACTTTTGCCACATAGGCGCCCTGTTGCTTGGCCGCCGGGGCGATACCCGGCACCGGCTTGCCGTCGTCTTGCATCACGAGTGCGGTGTCGCCGATGACGAAGACATTCTCGTCCCCTTCGATCGTGAGATCGGATTTCACAATCGCCCGACCGGCACGATCCGCCGGCACGTCGAGCCACTTGGCGGCCGGTGATGCCTGCACGCCGGCGGCCCATATGACTGTCCGGCAGGCGACGAAGCTGTCACCGATCGTGACGCCCTCCTCGCTGATCGCCGTGACCGGCTGCCCCAGGCGCACTTCGACACCAAGTTTCTCCAACGATGCCTTGGCATAGGCCGACAGATCCTCGGAGAATGTAGGCAGGACACGCGGGCCGGCTTCAACCAGCAGGACGCGAGTTCGGGTCGTGTCAATCTTGCGGAATTCCGGCGGCAGGATGGCATTGGCCAGTTCCGCAATCATGCCGGCCAGCTCGACCCCGGTTGGTCCGGCCCCGATGATCACGAAAGTCAGCAGCGCGTCGAGTTCGGAGGTTTTCACCGCAGATTCCGCCTGCTCGAAGGCAAGCAGCACGCGACGGCGGATCGTGGTCGCATCCTCGAGCGTCTTCAGGCCGGGTGCTACGTCCTCCCATTCGTCCCTTCCGAAATAGGCGTGACGAGCGCCAGTGGCGAGAACCAGCGTATCATAGGGGACGGACTGGCCGGACCTCAAGGTAACCGTCTTCGTACCCCGATCAACGCCCACAACCTCATTCAGCAGCGTGGTCACCTCCTTGCGGTCGCGGTACAGCCGCCGGATCGGCCAGGCGATTTCGGATGTTGCAAGAACGGTGGTCGCGACCTGATAGAGAAGCGGCTGGAAGAGATGGTGGTTGCGGCGGTCGATCAGCGTGATTTCGACATCGGCGCCGTCAAGTCCATGCACGAGCTGGAGACCCCCGAATCCCCCTCCGACGACGACGACCTTATGCTTTCCCACAACGATGCTTCCTGAACGAGAATGGCCGGCAACTCATGCTGCAGGTGTGCAACATTGATCTGTCTTGGCATTCGTCAACTCTTGAAACGGCGTCAGATTTCCTGGCCGCAGGCGCGGCGGAAGCGCCGCACCGTCTCCGCCATCCCAAATTCGAGAGCATCCGCAGTCAGGCCGTGCCCGATCGAGACTTCCGCGAGAGAAGGAATACGCTTCACCAGAGCCGGCAGGTTGGCAACCGTCAGGTCGTGCCCGGCATTGACGCCAAGACCCTCGGCATGGGCGGCATCCGCCGTCCGCCCGAGCTTCTCGATGATCCCCACAGCGCGCTCCGTATGATCGAAGCAGCCGCCATAGGGGCCGGTATAGAGCTCTATCCTGTCGGCACCCGTGGCCTTTGCCAGCCTGACCGCCTCCACGTCACCGTCACCGTCAGCGAACAGCGAGACACGCATGCCCCTCGCCTTAAGCCGCGCGACGATGGGCTTCAGCATCTCGCCCTGAGCGCGAAAGTCGAAACCGTGATCCGACGTTGCCTGTGCGGGATCGTCCGGGACCAGCGTCACCTGCTCCGGCTCGGCACGCTCGCAAAGTTCCAGAAAATCCTCGCTCGGATAGCCTTCGATGTTGAACTCCGCCTGCGGGAATTCGTCATCGATCAGTGCCCGGATGACCGGCAGATCGGAAAAGCGGACATGCCGCTGGTCGGGCCGCGGATGCACCGTTAGGCCGCTGGCACCCGCCTGCAGCGCAATGCGGCCCAGATGCTCGAGGCTCGGCCACGGCAGGTCGCGACGGTTGCGCAGCATGGCGATGGCATTGATGTTGACCGAAAGCTTGGTGGGCATGGCGAGCCGTCCGTGTAAAACGATGTTCCCTGCTTAGTCCAAGCTCGCCTCGAAGGCCAACCGCTTTCGCAACTCCAACCATTGAAACTTTTGATGAGACGCTTACCGAACGATGGTCAGCGTCTCCGCCGCACGGGTAATCGCCGTATAGAGCCAGCGCTCGCGGGTATCGCGAAACGCCCAGCTCTCGTCGAACAATACAACATTGTTCCACTGCGAGCCCTGCGCCTTGTGCACGGTAAGCGCATAGCCGTAATCGAACTCGTCGTATCGCTTGCGCGTCGACCAGGGGATTTCGCCGTCGACATTCTCGAAGGACTGCTTCAGCAGCTTGATCTTCGCAGCACCGCGATCCATGTCGTCGTCTTCCGGTCGGATCATCAGGTTGATGCCCGGCTTCACCGTTTCCCTGGAAGAACTCATCACCTGCCAGAGCGAGCCGTTGAGCAGGCCCTTGGCCGGATCATTGCGCAGGCAGACCAGCTTGTCGCCGGACTGCGGATATTCCGTTGCAAAACCCTTCAGTTCGCGAAGCCGGTGATTGTAGCGCTTTCGCGTCTTGTTGGTGCCGACCAGCACCTGGTCGGCCTCGAGCACCAGCTCCTGGTTCACGTCGTGGCGCGAAATCACCTTGGCGGTACCGTAGTCGCCGTGCATGATCTCGTTGCCTTCGCGGACGTTCATCGCAAGCTGGATGATCGGGTTGTCACGCGCCTGCCGATGGATATCGGTCAGGAGATAGTCGGGCTCCTGCTCGGTGAAGAAACCGCCGCCCGTAACCGGTGGAAGCTGTCCGGGGTCGCCGAGCACCAGGATCGGCGTGCCGAAGCTCATCACGTCGCGACCGAGCTGCTCGTCAACCATCGAGCACTCGTCGATCACGATCAGCGCAGCCTTTGCCAGCGGGCTCTGGCGGTTGATGGAGAACATCGGCGAGACGGACGTCTTGCCCGTCTCCTCGTTCTCAACCTCTTCCTCGCCGCGTGGCCGATAGATCAGGGAATGGATCGTCCTGGCATTCTTCGCGCCACGCGATCGTAGCACCTGTGCCGCCTTGCCGGTGAAGGCGGCGAACAGCACGTCGCCGTCGACATGCTCCGCGAAATACTTGGCGAGCGTCGTCTTGCCGGTGCCGGCATAGCCAAACAGCCTGAAAACCTGCTGGCGTCCGTCCTTCAGCCAGCGTGAAACGGCTTGAAGGGCCTCATCCTGTTGCGGTGCAAATTGCATCCCCTCTCTTGGCAGGATTCGAGGACCTGCGGCAAGAACAAATGCAGAAAATATGACTTTCGTGAACAGCTTGTCCGGTCAATCACTTCGTCGCAGAGGAATGAATACGGGTTATCTCAGCATCGGCCAGAGGCTGATCACGAGCAACAGGGCCATTGTGATGTTGAACCATTTCAAACGCACCGGCACCGATAGCCAGTCGCGAAGTGCCGAACCGAAGCCGGCCCAGGTGGAGACACTCGGCAGGTTCACCAACGCGAAGGCAACGCCGACGAGAAGGACCGTCGGGATGTAATAGGCGGGATTTGTGTAGGTCGCCATCGCGGTGACGGCCATGACCCATGCCTTGGGATTGACCCACTGAAAGGCCGCCGCGCCGAGGAAGGTCATCGGTCTGGCACCCGCACTTCCTTCCGAAAGGCTGCGCGAGGTGCCGATCTTCCAGGCAATCCAGACCAGATAGGCGCCGCCGGCGAACTTCAGCACCGTATAGACCAGCGGCACGCTCTGCATCAGCGCGCCGAGCCCCAGCCCGACCCCTATCAACAGCGACAGGAACCCGACGCCGATCCCCAGCATGTGCGGAATGGTGCGGCGAAACCCAAAGTTCACACCGGAGGCAAACAGCATCATGTTGTTCGGTCCGGGCGTTATCGAGGTCGTAAAGGCGAACAGGACCAAAGCCAGAAATGTGTCCAGCGGCATGAAGTCTCCCAGACGGCAATAGTTTGATTGTCAACAACGCCATCTCGTTCAGTGCCACTAGTTTTGGCGGATGACGCAGGACAGGTTTAGGCCCAAATCCGGGCCTCATCAAGCGGCCTTGGCAGCTTGCCGGTACGCCTTATCTATTCTCGACCCTTGCAAATCCGGAAGCGACTTCATGACTGACGACACTCTTCCCACAGTCACCCTTAGAAACGGCGTCTCCCTGCCTGCGCTGGGCCTCGGCACATGGCAGATGGGAGAGGATCGCCGGCTGGCCGAAAAGGAGACCGATGCGCTGAAGCACGGCATCGACATCGGCCTGACGCTCATCGATACGGCCGAGATGTATGGCGAAGGCGCAGCCGAGGAAATTGTCGGGCAGGCCATAGAGGGACGCCGGCAGGACCTCTTTCTCGTCAGCAAGGTCTACCCCTGGAACGCCAGCCATGAAGGCACGATCGCCGCCTGCGAACGCAGCCTGAGGCGGATGAAGACGGACCATATCGACCTCTATCTCCTTCACTGGCGTGGCGAGCATTCGCTGGAGGAGACGGTCGGTGCCTTCGAGGAGCTTCGCCGGCAGGGAAAGATCGGCGCCTGGGGGGTATCGAACTTCGACCTCGGCGACATGGAGGAGCTTCTGGCGCTGCCCGATGGCATCAACTGCGCCGTCAATCAGGTGCTCTACAACCTCTCCCGCCGCGGTATCGAATACGACCTATTGCCATGGTGCCAGGAGCGCGGCATTGCGGTCATGGCCTATTCTCCTATCGAACAGGGCCGCCTTGCCCGCAACGACGCGCTGATCCACATCGCCGAGGCCTATCAGGCGACGCCGGCACAGATCGCGCTGGCCTTCCTCCTGGAGCGGGACGGCGTGATCGCCATCCCGAAATCGTCTCGCCCCGAACGGGTCACCGAGAACCGCCAGGCGGCATCGATCGAGCTGACGGACGAGGATCTCGACGCCCTGGACGCCGCCTTCCCGCCACCCAACCAGTCGATACCGCTGGAGATGATCTAGACCTTCGACTTACATGCCCTGCGGGCCGCGATTCATCGCGGCGATGCCCGTGCGGCAGATCTCGATCAGGCCGAGCGGCTTGAGGATCGCCACGAACTGGTCGATCTTCGACGACTTGCCGGTGATCTCCAGGACGAAATGCTCGACCGTCGCGTCGACCACCTTGGCCTGGAAGGCGTCGGCCAGACGCAGCGTTTCTGCACGATGTTCGCCGGAACCGACGACCTTGATCAGGGCAACTTCCCGTTCGATCGGCCGTTCCTGTCCCAGGTCCTTGGCGCGGACCGTCAGGTCCACCACCCGGTGCACCGGCACGATCCGCTCCAGTTGCGCCTTGATCTGCTCCAGAACGGACGGCGTGCCGCGCGTGACGATGGTGATGCGCGAAAGGTGCGCTTCGTGCTCGGTCTCGGATACGGTCAGGCTTTCGATATTGTAGCCCCGGCCGGAAAAGAGGCCGATGACGCGAGCGAGCACGCCCGGCTCATTGCTGACGAGAACCGAAAGCGTATGGTTTTCCGCCTTGGCGGTTTCCGGCGTGATGAAGTAGGCGGAGCCGGTCGGTTGTTGATGGGCATTCATTGCTTTGTGTCCGTTAATTCAGGATTTGCTTCAACAAGACGGCTCGATCAGACGAGCTGCCGACCCCTGGCATCTATGGCATTGGCAACTGCTTCGTCGGTAGCCTCGTCAGGCAACAGCATCTCGTTATGCGCCTTGCCGGACGGGATCATCGGAAAGCAGTTGGCGAGGTTTGCAACACGGCAGTCGAAGATGACCGGCCTGTTCACCGCGATCATCTCCTCGATCTTGCCATCCAATTCCGCGGGCTTGTCGCAATATATGCCGACTGCGCCGTAGGCTTCAGCAAGCTTAACGAAATCCGGCATCGCCTCGGTGTAGGAGTTAGACAGGCGGTTGCCGTGGAGCAACTGCTGCCACTGGCGGACCATCCCCATGTACTGGTTGTTCAGGATGAAAATCTTGACCGGCAGATTGTGCTGGATGGCGCAGGACATTTCCTGAATGCACATCTGGATTGAGGCATCTCCGGCAATGTCGATAACCAGGGCTTCCGGATGCGCAACCTGAACGCCGATGGCAGCAGGCAGGCCGTAACCCATGGTACCGAGACCACCCGAGGTCAGCCAGTGGTGAGGCTCCTCGAAACCGAAGAACTGCGCCGCCCACATCTGGTGCTGGCCGACTTCGGTGGTGATGTACGTGTCCCTGCCCTTCGACAGTTCATAGAGCCGCTGGATGGCGTATTGCGGCATGATCACGTCACTGGATGGCTTGTAGGCGAAGGAGTTGCGTGCGCGCCAACGCTCGATATTGCTCCACCACTCCTGCGTCTGGCTCTTTTCCGGCTTCTTGGGCAGCGCCCGCCACAGACGAACCATGTCCTCCATAACCTGGCCGACATCGCCGATGATCGGCACGTCGACGCGAACATTCTTGTTGATCGAAGACGGATCGATATCGACGTGGATCTTGTGAGAATTCGGCGAAAACGCGTTCAACCGGCCGGTGATGCGGTCGTCGAAGCGCGCGCCGATGCACACCATGACGTCGCAATCGTGCATCGCCATGTTTGCTTCGTAGGAACCGTGCATGCCAAGCATACCGAGCCAGTTCTTACCCGATGCGGGGTAGGTTCCGAGACCCATCAACGTCGACGTGATCGGAAAGCCCGTCAGTTCCACCAGTTCCCGCAGCAGGCGCGAAGCCTCCGGACCGGAATTGACGACACCGCCACCCGTGTAGAAGACAGGTCGACGGGCCGTCGCCATCAATTCGATCGCAGCCTGGATCGCCTTGATATCGCCCTGCACCACCGGCTTGTAGCTGCTGTTTACCGGTGTCTCGCCGGGCGGCGTATAGGTTCCGGTCGCGAACTGGATGTCCTTCGGGACATCGACGACGACCGGTCCCGGACGACCCGTCTGGGCGATCCTGAAGGCCTCGTGGATGACTCCCGCCAGTTCGTTCACGTCCTTCACCAGCCAGTTGTGCTTGGTGCAGGGACGGGTGATCCCGACGGTATCGCATTCCTGGAAGGCGTCAGAGCCGATCAGCGTGGTTGGAACCTGACCGGAGATGCAGACGAGAGGAACTGAATCCATCAGCGCGTCCTGCAGCGGCGTCACTGCATTGGTGGCACCCGGACCGGAGGTGACCAACATGACCCCGACCTTGCCGGTGGAGCGCGCATAGCCCTCGGCAGCATGTCCTGCGCCCTGCTCGTGGCGCACGAGGATGTGCTGGATATCGTCCTGCTGGAAGATCTCATCATAGATCGGCAGGACAGCACCACCCGGATATCCGAAGATATGCTCCACCCCGTTGTCCTTCAGCGCCCTCAGAACGATCTCCGCGCCCGTCATCTGATTGTTGCTATCCGTCATGTCCCAGTCCATTCGCTGCTGATGTCTGCTTTACCGTGATCGAGGCATAAAAAAAGGCCCCTTTGAGGAGCCTGTCTTTCCGCGCATGGGTGGCTAACGCCGGATGGTTAAACCATCCTGCCCATGCGCGCTCCCACCACAATAAGTGCGTTCGAAATCTTCATGGGAATGAGTGTTAGACAGATAATTGCGTACAGTCAACGCAACTTGTACCAAAAATTACCGACAATGGCGCATGCGCCGGCTCCACATCTCCGCGGCACCGCTACACCACTTATTAAACCGGCTGCGCTACTGTTTTGGCAGGTCAGCGGTCTGAGAGGTCCGCAAACGCTTCCGCCAACCTGATGATGAGGCGACACTTTGCTCAACAACGACCTGCACCGTTCCGTATCGGCTGGCGAGCATGACCGCCGCGACACTGATAAGCCCGGAAATCGCATGCTGGGCCGCGTCGTCGCCTGCAACGGCGCACGTGCGACGATTGCAGCCGTTGCCGAGAAAGGCGAAACCAATCTCACGGAGCTCTGGTCCGTCGGCCGCCTGATCTCGATCACCGTCGGCAGGAACCGGGTCGTGGCGCTCGCCTATGCCATAAAGACGGAATCGGACACCTGGGCCGATCAGGAAAACAATGACTTCCGGATTGAAGCTGAGCTTCTGGGCGAAGTTCGCGTCGGCCCCGACGGCCGTGAGGAATTCTCCAGCGGCATTTCCCACTATCCGTACCTCGGAGCCATCGCCCACCGCATTCGCTCCTCTGACCTTTTGCGCATCTACGACGCCGGCAAGAATGACACCTGCGTCATCGGCAAGCTCACGCAGGACAAGAGCATCGATGCGGCGATCCACGTCCCTTCGATGCTGTCGAAGCATTTCGCGATCGTCGGATCGACGGGGGTCGGCAAATCGACAGCCGTCTCACTCATCCTCCACAAGGCGATAGAATCCGATCCGAAGCTGCGTGTGCTCATCCTTGACCCGCACAACGAGTTTGCTGCTGCCTTCCCCGATCACTCGGTCGTCATCGACACAGAAACCCTGGACCTGCCGTTCTGGCTGATGAAGCTCGAGGAGTTTACGGAAGTCCTCTACCGCGGCCGGGTGGCGATCGCCGATGAACTGGACATCCTTCGCGACCTGATTCCGGAGGCCAAGCGCGCCTTCCGCGGCGGGGATTCGAGCCTGATGCGCCGGACGACCGAGAAAAGCTCGATCACCGCAGACACGCCTGTGCCCTATCGCATGGCGGACCTGCTGGCACTGATCGACGAGCGCATCGGCCGCCTGGAAGGCCGTGGCGAGAAACCGGTCCTGCGTTCGCTGAAGATGCGGATCATTTCGGCCATCAACGACCCGCGCTATCACTTCATGTTCTCCAACAATACGATCCAAGACACGATCATGGAGACCATCGCGCATATCTTCCGCATCCCGGGCGGAGATAGACCGATATGCACATTCCAGCTGGCCGGCATCCCTTCCGAGGTCGTCAACTCGGTTGCCTCCATTCTATGCCGCATGGCCTTCGAACTCGCACTGTGGAGCAATGGCGCCATCCATATGCTCGTCGTCTGCGAGGAAGCCCACCGCTACGTTCCCGCCGATTCCGAGCGAGGCTTTTTCCCGACGCGGCAGGCCATATCGAGGATAGCGAAGGAGGGTCGCAAATACGGCGTATCGCTCGGGATTATCACCCAGCGCCCGGGCGAGCTCGACCAGACAATCCTCTCGCAGTGCTCTACCCTGTTTGCCATGCGGCTCGCGAACGATCGCGACCAGGAAATCATCCGCTCCGCCATTCCCAACTCTTCCATCTCGACGCTGAGCTTCCTGTCGTCGCTCGGCAATGGAGAAGCGATCGCGTTCGGCGAGGCAATTTCGGTGCCCATGCGCCTGCAGTTTGCCCGGGTTGAAGACAAGCACCTTCCGAAAGCACATGGCGTACTCGACAAGGGCTCCGAAGAAACACCGGATACGATCGACCTCCGCAACATCGTGGCGCGCATGCGCTCGGTGACTGGCCCCGATATCAACGCGTTCAAGCAGGGCTACGAGCAATCCGAATTTTTCGACACGATGGGTTCCGCGGGCAGTGAAGACACACCGGACGTCTGCGGCGACAGCGATCTGGATCGCTGGGCCCGTAGCGTCAACGAGCCCTCGCTCACAACGGGCGCCGGATCACCGGAGCCTTATCGCCCCGACATGCTGCCTCGCTCGAGCCCGGCCTCCACATTTGCGCCGTCTGCCGCACTGGCCCGGGAAAATCCAACTGAGCGGCAGCAGCCTGCCTATCGTGCGTTCGGAGGCGAAAGTGGCATTCACCCGCCGCAGCCACTGCGCCGCGAAGGCTCGTTGCGCGACACTCTCCTGAAAAAGCCGCTGAGCAGCCTCTACGACAAGGGGTAAGGCTTGCTCGGATCGATCCGCACCCAGGTGTCATCCATCTGGTTGCGGAACCATGTCATCTGCCGCTTGGCATATTGCCGGGTCAGCGCCGATGCCCGCTCGACGACCTCCTGCGGTGTCATGCGACCTTCGAGCATATCCGAAATCTGGGTGACGCCAATCGCCTTCATCGCCGGCACGTCCGGATTGGGATTCTGGGACACCAGCAATTTCACCTCCTCGACCGCACCACTGTCGAACATCGATTCGAAGCGTCGGCCGATCCTGTCGCGCAGGACGTTCCTATCGGGAAGAACGACAAACTTTCGCGCATTGGCCGGATCGATCACCATCGGCCCAGGCTTTCCCTGAAAGTGCGCAATCGAGTGGCCGGTCTCTTCCAGGACTTCAAGCGCCCGCACGATCCTCTGCCCGTCCGATGGCTGAAGCATGGCGGCAACGCCCGGGTCGCGCGCCGCCAATTCCGCATGCAGCGTCGCGGCGCCTTCTTCCTTCATTCTGAGACGGACGTGGCAGCGGATATCCTGCGATATCTCCGGCATGTCCGACAGTCCGCCGGTCAAAGCCTTGAAATAGAGGCCTGTGCCGCCGACGAAGATCGGCAGCCTGCCTTCCGCCCGAAGACGGGGCAGCAGTGCCGAGACGTCGCGCAACCACTCGCCGGTCGAATGGGCGCGCGTGGCCGGCACATGGCCGTAGAGGTGATGCGGGAGGCCTTCCATCTCCTCTTCTGACGGGCGCGCCGTCAGGACGCGGAGCGTGTCATAGACCTGCATGCTGTCAGCATTGATCACGGCGCCGCCTGCCTCGGCAGCAAGCCGCAAGGCCAGTGCCGACTTGCCGCTGGCGGTCGGTCCCGTTATCAGGATCGCATCATAGTCTCTTGCAAGGTCGTTCATATGGCTTTCGTTGCCACGCTCATTGCCCATCCGTCAAATCCTGTCCTCACGTCGTCCCTCGGTGAAAGCGCTGCTGAAGCCGTGAATGCCGGTGGTCTTTACTGGCTGGCGGACGGAATCGCGTGCGATATCGTCCTGCGCGACGACGCCGACGTTCAGGCGGCGGAAGCCAACCTCCAGGCTGTCATTGCGGGAAAGCCCGTCGATCTCATCATTCAGGAGGCGGAAACACGCCGCAAGAAATTCCTGATCGCAGACATGGATTCGACCATGATCGGCCAGGAATGCATCGACGAACTTGCCGATGTCGTCGGCCTCAAGGACCAGGTTGCCACAATCACCGCGCGGGCCATGAACGGCGAGATCGCGTTCGAGCCCGCACTGCGCGAGCGGGTCGCCCTCTTGAAGGGCCTGCCGCTTTCCGTCGTCGATGACGTCATCGCCAAGCGCATCACGCTCACCTCCGGCGGACCGGAACTCATCGCCACGATGAAGTCGAAGGGCTTTTACACCGCTCTGGTCTCCGGCGGCTTTACGGTCTTCACCAACCCGATCGCCGCGAATCTCGGTTTCCACGAGAACCGCGCCAACATCCTCCTTGCCGACGATAACGGCATCCTGACGGGTGAAGTGGCAGAACCGATTCTCGGCAAACAGGCCAAGGTCGATGCCGTGACGGACATTTCTGCGAAACTCGGCATCTCGACCGACGAAGTGATGGCCGTCGGCGATGGCGCCAACGACCTTGGCATGATCCAGCTTGCGGGATCCGGCGTAGCGCTGCACGCCAAGCCGACTGTCGCGGCCCAGGCGCGGATGCGCATCGACAACGGCGACCTGACCGCACTTCTCTACATCCAGGGATACCGCAAGTCGGATTTCGTCACCCCATGACACTGGGCACCCCCCGGATCATCCTCGAAACGGAACGCCTTCTTATCCGCAGCTGGGTTGACGCCGACCGCGATCTCTTCCGCGAGATCAACGCCGATCCGAAGGTCATGGAGTACTTCCCCTTCCGGCGCAGCCACGCGGAATCGGACGCGCTCCTCGACAAGCTCAACGGCTCGATCCGAGAAACCGGCCTCGGATTCTACGCGCTCGAGTTGACGGAAACGGCCGAACCCATCGGCTTCTGCGGCCTGTCGCTCGCCAACATGCCGGAAATATTCCCGAAGGAGACAGTGGAGATCGGCTGGAGGCTCGCCACCCGCTTCTGGGGCAAAGGCTATGTGACGGAGGCGGCCGGCGCCCTCCTCGACTTCGCGTTCGACGAGAAATCCATCCAGGCCGTGCTCGCCTTCGCCGTCGAGCATAACCGGCGCTCGACCGCAGTCATGCAGCGGATCGGCATGAAGCCCTGCCCGCAGATGGATTTCGACCATCCCCGCGTGCCTGACACCCACCCGCTCTTGAAGCGGCATGTAGTTTACGCGGCTGTCTCCAGCCGCGTAACAACCGCCTGATCTATTCGATAGGCACCGCCACGAAGCGCAATGCGCCGGTCGGATCGGCGATCATCATGTGCGCATTGCGCCGGCCTTCAGACTTCAGCGCATCGACACGCTCCTTGACTGCCGTCGGGCTGTCGACGAAATCCTGCGCCACCTCGACGATCACGTCTCCCGGCTTCAAGCCCTTCTCAGCGGCTGCGGAGTTCGCCTCGACGGCGGTGATCACGACGCCCTCGACGCTCTCGGCAATGCTGAACGTCTTTCGCTGACCTTCGTCCAGAGGCGCAACCGTCATGCCCAGCGCCGTCGCCGGCTCCTGCTGCTGTTCGCCGTTCTGTTCTTCTGACTGCTGACCGTCGTCTGGCGTCTGTTCCTCGCCTTCCGGTGTCGTGGTTTCCTCGGTCTCGTCTTCCGCTTCCGCAGCGCTGTCTTCAAGCCGGCCGAGCGTCACCTTGACCGTTTGTTTCTTGCCATCCCGCAGAACGACGACATCCACCGCCTTGCCGACGGGACTTTCCGCAACGACGCGCGGCAGATCCCGCATCTCGC
Organism: Pseudorhizobium xiangyangii; assembly: GCF_020531965.1. Taxonomy (GTDB): domain Bacteria; phylum Pseudomonadota; class Alphaproteobacteria; order Rhizobiales; family Rhizobiaceae; genus Neorhizobium; species Neorhizobium xiangyangii. The sequence continues at coordinate 66,485 of NZ_JAJAWH010000005.1, forward strand.
GCACAGGATTACCATCGAAGGTCAGGATCACGTCGCCGGCCCGGATGGAGCCGTCATCGACGGGGCCACCCTTGACCACACCCGACACAAGCGCGCCGTGGGCGCTGTCCAGCCCCAGGCTCTCTGCCACCTCGTCCGTAACAGGCTGTATACGCACGCCCAGCCACCCGCGACGGGTCTCACCGAACTCGATCAGCTGGTTGACGATGTTCTCCGCCAGTTCCGTCGGCACAGCAAAGCCGATACCGATCGAACCGCCGGACGGCGAGATGATCGCGGTGTTGATGCCGATGACCTCGCCCCTCATGTTGAACAGCGGTCCGCCGGAATTGCCCTTGTTGATTGCCGCATCCGTCTGGATGAAATTGTCGTAGGGACCGGCATTGATGTTGCGCCCGCGCGCCGAGATGATCCCGACCGTCAGCGAGCCGCCAAGCCCGAAGGGATTGCCGATCGCCATCACCCAGTCGCCGATGCGCATCTGACGGCTATCGCCGAATCGGACCGCCTTCAGCGGCGCCTTCGGCTCCACCTTGAGCACCGAAAGGTCGGTCTTCGGGTCGGTTCCGACGAGCGTCGCCTTGAGCTTGCTGCCGTCCGGGAAGATCACCTCGATATCATCGGCATCCTCGATGACGTGGTTATTCGTCACGACGAAGCCGGAGGGGTCGATGACGAACCCGGAACCGAGAGAGTTGACCTTCTGGCTACCGCCCTTTCCGCCCTCGCCGTCGAAATATTCGTCGAAGAATTCTTCGAAGGGCGAACCGTCGGGGGTCTGCGGCGGCTGCGGCCCGGCACCCGGATTTTCGACGCTTTGCGAAGTCGAGATGTTGACCACCGCGTCCAGAAGCCCTTCCGCCAAATCGGCCACGGATGCAGGTCCCGACGCAGTGAGCGGTCCCGGTGCCGGCTGGGCGGTCACGGTGGGAGCAGTACTCGGCGGAGCCGGCAACATGCCTTCCGGTGCGACGCCCTGGGCGTAGTCTTGAGCATCATTTAGCACGTTGCCCTGTGCGGCCGCTGGCGGCACAGGGTCCACCTCTGAGGGAGGAGGAGGCGGTTCCTGATCCGTCTGCGGGTTAAGCGGCGCGATGCCTACGGGCGGCGGCGTTGTCGTTTGAGCCTGCGCGCTGCCAGCCATGGCAATGACAGTCAATACTGCCACGGAACGTTTCAGGGACGATAGAACCGTCTGAGCCATCTGGTCTCCAATGATAGAATGCCCAGCCTCCTGGGGCCGCACAATTGAGATAGCGCGGAGTGTCGCCGCAAGATAGGGCGGAATGAAGACTGGTGACTTACCTTTTCGTGAGGAGCAGCACTGAGCCCGATCGCCCCCCGAAACGGAAAGAGGCGGCCGAAGCCGCCTCTTTGTCTTGGTTGTCTTGTCTTAGTTGCCGCTGGCCGGTGCAGCCGGGGCGACCGTTTCGCCGGCGGCAGCTCCAGGCGGAGTAATCGTCGGATCGTTCAGGTACTTGAAGAACGGCGAGTCTGGCGACAGCACCATGGTTGTACCCTGGTCAGCCAGCGAAGACACATAGGCCCGCATCGAACGGTAGAACTCGAAGAAGCTCGGGTCGCGACCAAAGGCCTCGCCGAAGATCTTCGTCCGCATGGCGTCGCCTTCGCCTCGGATGATTTCCGAGTCCCGCTGGGCAGCGGAGACGAACTCCACGACCTGGCGGTCGGCGATAGCGCGACGGGTCTGGCCCAGTTCGTTACCGCGGGCTCTGATCAATTCAGCCTCGGCCAAACGCTCAGCCTTCATCCGCTCGAAGGTCTGCTGCGAGACTTCCTGCGTCAGGTCCGTACGACGAATACGGACATCGCGAATGGCGAGACCGAGCGAATCCGCAGCGTCGCGCAGCTGTGCATTCACTTCCTGCATCATCTGCGAACGTTCGTCAGACAAGGCGGCGTCGAAGTTGCGCAGACCGTAGACCCGGCGAAGTGCCGCATCGAGACGTGTGCGAAGACGGGCTTCTGCAGCTTCGCGGTCACCGGAAACGGTTTCCCGGAAGCGACGAGGATCGCTGATCTCGTAGACCACGAAAGCATCAACTTCGTAGAATGCGCCACCGCGAACCTGGACACGAATGTCGTCGAGGTCGAAGCGAAGCGCCCGGTCCTCGACATACTGAACCCGGTCGGCATCCATGAATGCAAACGGCAACTTGAAGTAGAGGCCAGGCTCCGTCTTGACGTCCTGGATCTCACCGAAGCGGACGACGATTGCCTGCTCCCGCTCGTTGACGACGAAGACCGACGAATAGACGAGGAAGAGAATGACCGCGAGCCCGATCAGAAGGGCTGGGAGACGATTGGAAATCATTGCGTGCCTCCCTGCTGCTGAGCGGACGGTCGGTTGATCTCGTTGAGCGGCAGGTAAGGTACAACGCCCTGCTTCTCGTCGATGATGATCTTGTTGGAATTTTTCAGGACCGTCTCCATGGTCTCGATGAAGACGCGCTGGCGCGTCACTTCAGGCGCCGTCGTATATTCCTCGTAGATCGAGATGAAACGCTTCGCCTCACCCTCTGCTTCGTTGACGACCCGATCCTTGTACGCGGCGGCTTCTTCGCGAAGCTGTGCGGCCTGACCGCGAGCCTGACCAAGCTTCTGGTTGGCGTACTGGTTGGCCTCCTCGACGAAGCGGTCCTCGTCCTGCTCGGCGCGCTGCACTTCTTCGAACGCATCGGCTACTTCGCGTGGCGGTGCGGCGTCTTCAATCGGGACGGCGTTGATGGAGATTCCGGAGCCGTAGGCGTCCATGGTCCCCTGGATAATCGCGCGCACTTCCGTGGAGATGTCTTCACGGTTATCGCGGAAGATGTCCTGTGCCGGACGGCGACCGACGACTTCACGCATCGCGCTTTCGGCAACCTGCTGCAGGGTCGCAGCCGGGCTTTCCAGGTTGAAGAGATACGCCTTGGGGTCGCTCACGGTATAAAGTACCGAGAACTGCACGTTGACGATGTTCTGGTCGCCGGAGAGCATCAGCCCCGCAGAGGACTGTGCGCTGCCGGATGCACCGACATTCTGCTGCTGCTCGGTTACCTTCACGATCTCGACGGTCTCTAAGGGCCAGAGATGGAAGTGAAGGCCAGGCATCGAGATGTCTTCCTTCGGAAGGCCGAAACGAAGTTCGACGCCGCGCTCATCCGGCTGCACGGTATACACCGACTGGATGGCCAGGAAGCCAACGATTGCCAGGATAACGAGGACGACGGCACCACCGTTGAAGCCGCCGGGAACAATGCCTCGCAGGCGATCCTGGCTTTTCCGGATGATGTCCTCAAGGTCCGGGGGGCCGCCGCTTCCGCTGCCACCACCGCCCTTAGGACGGTTCGAACCGCCACCCCAGGGGCCTTGATTGTTTCCACCACCGCCGCCGCCGCCCCACGGGCCGCCGCCGCCATTCTGATTGCTCCAGGGCATCAAAACCTCTTCGTTTGTCACTCCACCGCCTGGAAGCGACGCTCCCCCGGTTTATCTGCCCGTTATAGGGATGCGGGCGGGGCCTTTCAACGTTGGCTCAGCAACTTCGGGATGTTTGGTAACGAAATATTTCAATTTGCCGCTGGCCGGCGGCCGTAAACGGCAAATCGAGTCGGAAAACTGTCCTTTTCGCCCGCGCCGACATGCGTTTCCTCGCGAATCTCGAAAACTGCCGGATCGATCACGGGAAAAAATGTATCGCCGTCCTCGATAGCGGTCTCGACATGCGTAACGTAGAGGATGTCAGCCGCGTCCATCGCCTGGCTGTAGATCTCGCCGCCGCCGATGATGCAGACCTCCGCCGCACCGGTCTCCGCTGCGATGCGTTGCGCCGTCTCCAACCCCTCCTTTATCGAACCCGCTGTCGTGGCACCCTCCAGGACGAAGTTCGCATCACGGGTCACCACGACGTGCGGCCGGCCCGGCAAAGGCTTGCCACCGAATGATTGAAGCGTCTTGCGACCGACGACAACGGGCTTTCCCATCGTCAGAGCCTTGAACCGCTTGAGGTCAGTGGAAAGCTTCCACGGCATGTCGCCCTCACGGCCGATCACACCATTTTCGGAAACTGCGACTACAATGGAGACAGGTACCGTCATACCGCGATCAACGCGCCGTGCGCAGGGACGAAAGCGTGTGTGTTTCTCATCATTCGGCACCAATTGTTCTGAAGGATTCCATGTTTCAACTGCCGCTCTCGGTTCGTCAAGAACATCCGGGGATTGGGCGCAAGCTCCGTTTCCGGATTATGCCGCCGCTGCCTCGGGCCGAACCATTGCCCGAAAGAACGCCATTACATCTTCCTCGCTGTCCAGGCGAACGCTTGCTTTATCGCTTTCAAATACCGGGATCCAAGGGACGAGACGGTTGAGCGGCGCCCCGGTTCGCCCATGGTTGCCTCTTGTGCCCGGACTTGACTTTCGATGAGCGGCGTCCGATGCTCGGCCCATGAACACGTACCGGAACCTCCTTGGACTCTTCGGAGTACGTCCTATCGCAGGACATTAACCCGGATCCTATCGCGTCGCGCGCTGGATCTCGGGCGACGGGTACTACGTGAACTTTCACCTGCGCGACATCCCCCTGAACAACCCAAATGCATCCCCGTGATGCGCATGCGAGGTATACAAAATGGTGACGAGTCCCGTGGACAAGCCATCAATCATTGTCAGCGAATCTGACTTCACTCGATTGACCCGGCTCGCTCAGTCTGCGTCGGGAGCCCAGCTCGATGTTGCAGAAGAGCTGCTCACCGAGCTCGATCGAGCTCAGGTGATACCGGACGAACAAACAAGGTCTGACATTGTGCAGATGGGCTCCACCGTTACGTACGATACCGACGCCGGGCATACGAGGACGGTCACCGTGGTTTATCCCGGCGAGGCCGACATCGAGCGCTCGCTGATCTCCATCATGACGCCGATCGGTGCTGCCCTGCTTGGCCTCTCTCCAGGCCAATCCATTGGCTGGGTGGGACGTGACAACAGCAAACATACCCTGACCGTCACGCGTGTGGAAAAAGTGGCGATCCCGGAAATCGGATTTTGAGGCGAAGGCGCCTTGCCCCCACCGCATTGCAGCTTCGGGACCACCGGAAACCTGGAAGCTGAAAACTCCACCTTGATCTTCAATGAGCCCGGCCACCCGGCCGGGCAACACGGCGCGTGGCGGCACACTTGTTCACCGCCAAGCGACGATGTTGCCACTACGCAACAACTTCGAAATATGGATGACTTCTCCCCAGGAACGAGAAGGACCACCACAATTGAGCCCGCCCTTTGTGGTGCTCCCGCCAAGGGAGGTTATGTTTGATATGCGCTATGCGCATCGGGAAATGCCATGACATCTATTTCTATCAGCGTCCGCTCCCTCGTACTCATATTACTTGCAGGAGCAGTTTCAGCCTGCGCCACCGATCAAAAACCTTCTGTCCACGCGTCGTTGCCTGCCCCTCCTTCCCCGTCGGAACTCGCCGTGGCGACATCATCCGATCCCGCGAAAATGTACAGCGAGGCGTTCGACCAAGGCTTCCATGTGCCGGCAGTCGGGTCAAAGATGCTGGCCTCGAACCATCACAGGCAAGTCGTTGACTATTCGACGTCGGAAGCTCCCGGAACAGTCGTGGTGGATCAGACGGACCGCTTCCTCTACTTCGTCATGCCGGATAGCAAGGCGATGCGCTACACAGTGGCAGTGGGGCCCGCCAGCCGTAACTTCACTGGCACGGCGATGATCGACCGGAAGGCCAAATGGCCGCGATGGACGCCAACGCAAAGCATGATTCAGCGCAGCCCGGACCACTATGGGCGGTTCAAGGATGGTGTCGACGGAGGGCCTAGCAACCCTATGGGCGCCCGAGCGCTCTATATCCAGAAGGACGGCATCGATACCTACTACCGGGTACACGGCACGAATGATCCTTCCTCGATCGGCAAGGCCGTGTCTGCAGGCTGCATCCGGCTTCTCAACCAGGACGTGATGGACCTTTACGAGCGGGTTCGCATCGGTGCCCGTATTGTTGTTCTCTGAATATTTCATCGGGCTCGCCAGCGACGTTTGACCAGCAATTCCCCCAACAGAAAGGACGGCGAAAACCGGCTGCCCGGTCCCTGCGCCGCCCCCTCCTCGCGCTGCAGCTGCGCACATTTTGCAAAGATAATCATCGTTAGGCAGGCATCAGGGACACCGTTGTCCCATCCAGCAGTGTATTTGTTATCAACTGCCCTCAGTTCCTTGACAAACAAGGCCTATTTGATCGATTAAAGATAACAACAGCATCAACGGACGGGATTTATGCTCGCCATCATTGCGGACGACCTGACAGGTGCGCTGGATTCGGCAGCACCGTTCGCCGGCAGAGGCCTCCACACGGAGGTCGCTCTTCGCCCGGAGGCCGTTTCGCAGGCGTTGCGGGAGAAACCGGCCGTCCTCACTGTCAATATCGGCTCAAGGGATCTCGACAAGGATGGCGCGCAAAGGGCGACGGAGCTGGCCTTGTCCCTTCTGCCGCAGGGCACAATACTCTTCAAGAAGGTCGACTCCCGGCTCAAGGGACATATAGCGGCAGAACTTGACGTAACCCCTTTTCGGTCCGCATTGGCGGCACCGGCAATTCCCGATTTTGGACGTATCGTCAAATCGGGGCGGCTGGAAGGCTTCGGCGTGGATGAGCCCATATCGGTGGCCGACAGGCTGGGGCGCCATGCCGCTCGCTGTATCATTCCGGATATCGGCGATCAGGCCGAAATGCGCGCAGCCCTTGAAGCTGCGCAGGGCGCCGGCTGTGATCTCCTGATCGGTGCGCGAGGACTTGCGGACGCCCTCGCCCGGCAAATGACGGGTGATGAGGCCTTGCGGCCGGCAGAGATACCTGAAGGACCGGCGCTGTTTGTCATCGGTTCGCGCGATCCGATCACCCTGGCCCAGGTAGAGATGCTGAGGCAGATACATCCGCTTGCATATGGCGCGGCCGAAAATGGTGAACTCACGCAGCAAGCCATTCACGACGAACTGCCGCTTACGCTTGTTCAGGCGACATCGGGCGCTTTTCCCTGTACGCCTGCTGAGGTGTCCGCGAACCTGGCGGAAAGCGTCCATCCGCGGCTTACCGCACGCACCAAAACACTGCTCATGTCAGGCGGCGCGACCGCCGAAGCGGTGCTGTCGAAAATGGGGATCTCGCGATTCCGCCTGCTTGGGGAGTGCCTGCCGGGCCTCGGCATCGCTTATTCTCAGGGGTATTGCATCATTGCCAAGTCGGGCGGCTTCGGGCAATCCGGTACACTGGTTGAGTTGACGAACATGATCCTCCGAAAGATGGAATGACAGATGGGACTGGAAGCTGGGACATCACGCAAAGGTCTTCCCGACATCGTGTTCGAGCGGATGCTTCGCGCCATCAAGTCCGGCGCCTACAGGCCGGATGAGCGTCTCCCGACGGAACATGACCTCGCAGCGGAATTCGAAGTGTCGCGGCCGATCATTCGCGAGGCCTTGCGGCGGCTGCGTGACCAGGGACTGATCTACTCACGGCGCGGCGCCGGAAGCTTCGTACGTGCCGTTGGCTTGCGGGAACCCCTTGGCTTCGGACAGTTGGAAAACGTAGCCGACCTATTGAACTGTTATGAATTCCGCCTGACGCTCGAGCCCGCGGCAGCCGCCGCCGCAGCCACCCGCCACGATGCCGAGAGCCTTTCGGCCATCCGGGGAGCGCTGGAACTGTTGCGCGATGCGACGAACCGGCAATCGCACCGGGAAGATGCGGATTTCCAGTTTCACCTGGCGATCGCGCGGGCCGCGCAGAACAGTTACTTCTCGACCGCGATGGAGGCGCTCCAGGAGCACATCGCCATCGGCATGAAGTTCCACGGCGTCTCCGTCAAACGGGAGACCGCAGGCCTCATGCGGGTGTTCGCCGAACACGAGGCGATTGCCGACGCTATCGCATCGCGTGACGCATCAGCGGCCCGACAGCTCATGCATGACCACCTGACCGGATCGCGGGAACGCCTTTACCCTACGTCGCGCAGGGATTGAACAGGCGGCTTACGGGAAGGCCCTCCGGCCTGCCCTACCCTGCCCTCTAGAACGCCGCTCTGTAGATTCCAAGCACGTCCTCGGTGCTCATATCCACGGGATTGTTGTCCATCAGTCGGCGAATGCTGTGGGCATCGGCCGCATACCTCTTGAGATCGGCCTCCTTGGCGCCATGGGCTGAGAGCGACATCTCGATACCGAGACCGGTGCAGAATGCGTGCGCCGCTACACGGAGTTCCTCCTGCGCAAGCCCCTCGCCCAGAGCCAGTGCCGTGGCGACCTCGGCCGTCTTCGTGCGGGCAGCCGACTGATTGAACGCCAGTACGTGAGGAAAGACGATCGCATTCGCGAGGCCGTGCGGCAGATGCAGAAGCGTCCCAAGCGGATAGGCAATGGCATGGCCGGCTGCGGTATTCACCGGCCCAAGGCATATGCCGCCGTAGTAGGAGGCAAGCATCAGCCCCTCGCGTGCCTCCGTATCCGTACCGTCCTTCACCGCACGTGCCAGATACTTGCCGACCAGGTTGAAGCCCATGCGCGCAAACCCGTCGATCATCGGGTGTGCACGTCGATTCGTGAACGCTTCGACACAGTGTGCCATCGCGTCGATACCCGTCGCCGCCGTCACGGCCGGTGGCACGGAGTATGTCAGTTCAGGGTCGAGAACGGCGAGATCGGCGATCATGAACGGGCTCTCAACCGCAATCTTGCTACCCTTGCCGGGGTCGGTGATGAGAGCGCGGATGCCGGCCTCAGATCCCGTTCCGGCAGTCGTTGCAACTTGCGCCAGCCTTGTGTTTCGGCCCGCGACGCGATTGGGCCCGGCAACGTCTGCAAGCAGCTGATCCGAATCCCAGAGAACTGCGACAAGCTTTGCCACGTCCAGAACAGAACCGCCGCCCAGCCCGACGATAAGGTCAGGCTTCACGCTACGGGCCGCGGCAAGCGCAGCGTCTAACGTGGCGATGTCGGGTTCGCCCGGAATGGCGTCGAATACCTCTACCGTTCCGGCAAGGCGCAGACGGTCGACAAATCCGGCGGTGATCGGGGTGGCGACGACCAATGTCCGGCTCACGTCCGGTGCCCAGGAGCCTACATTCCCTGTCATGCCGGCACCGACGGCCAGTCGGCGTGGTTGATGGATCGTGATGGGAGCGATTGTCATATCGGTCATCCTTGCTGCCCACGTCCGGCCAGGAGCCTGCGCGCATATGCGATGGCGGAATTCATGTTGCCGTGATTGGCGATGCCCTTGCCTGCAATGTCGAAAGCCGTGCCGTGATCGACCGAGGTACGGTCAATCGGCAGATCGACGGACACATTCACGGCAGTATCGAAGGCCACCAACTTTATCGGGATATGCCCCTGATCGTGATATTGCGCGACAACGAGATCGAAGGCGCCGGAATAGGCCCGGTGGAAGACAGTATCGGCCGAGATCGGTCCATGCGCATCGATGCCCTCAGCGCGCGCTGCCGCAACTGCGGGCGCGATCTGATCGTCGTCCTCCGTGCCGAACAGACCGTTCTCGCCGCAATGAGGATTGATGCCGGCAATGGCGATGCGTGGGCTGTCATAACCGATTCGCTTGAGATGCGCGTTGCCGGCCCTGATCGTGGCCAGCACACGTTCGGTGGTCGCGCGCCGGATCGCCTCCTGCAACGACACATGGGTCGAGACATGGATGACCTTCAGCCGCTCCGATGCAAGCAGCATATAGGCGGCCGCAGACCCGGTGAGGCTCCGCAGCATACCGGTATGGCCGTCATAATGGTGCCCGGCAAGGTTCAGCGCTTCCTTGTTGATGGGCGCAGTGACGATGCAGCCGATATCACCGGCTTCCGAGTCGCGAACCGCCTTCTCGATGAAGCGGAACGCGGCATCGCCTGCAACAGGCGAAAGCTGCCCCCAGGGCAAGGGCGCGCCTTCAATGGGAAGATCCACGACCAGCGGCAATAGATCCAGTTCAACCCCGAGCGCGCTTCGGGCAGCTTCGAGTGTCGGCAGGTTGCCATAAATCCTGGTGGCGGCACGATCAGCGTCCGACATTTCCGCAACCGCTCGAACGGTAATCTCCGGTCCGACGCCACAGGGATCCCCCATCGTGATACCAATGATATTGCTCATGAGATCCTCCCAGCGCCCGTATTTGCCCAACCCGGGGCCAACCGAACGTATTTGATTGCGCGCCTGTGATACGTATAGGCGAGGTGCAGGGTTCCGTCCTGACCTTCCAGAATCCAGGGATAGGACATTTCCTCGTTGCGGCCATCGGTGGAGTCGTTGGACAGGCAGGTTCCGGAACCCTCCTCCACCGAAATTCGCATCGGGAAGGTGCGCCCGCCATCGTCCGACAGGCAGACGGTGACCGGTGCGCGTGGCACGCCCCAAACCGGTACGCATCCACCGGTGGGGTCAGCGTCAGGTCGCCCGTCGTCCTCGCCCAGTTCGTCATAGAGCGAAGCCCGCCGGTCACCGGAAAGCGCTGCATTGACTGGATTGCAGATCATTGCCAGGCGTCCTTCAGCAAGGCGAATGACAGCGATCGAGGAATTGTTGTTGGGAACATCGGTCGGCTCGGGCGACGACCAGGACCGGCCACCATCCCGACTGGCCATACGGTAGACCGCATCTGCTTGCCGCCTGCGGAAAAAGGCAGCGTAGTCACCTTCTCCCACCGATACCGGGCTCATATGAACGCAGCCGGTCGAGGACTCCACATTCTCCAGGCGCCAGCTGAGTCCCTCATCCGTTGAAATCCCGACTGCTGCATGGTCATGGCTTCCGTTCCATTTCTGGCCTGGACGCGGCACGCAGCGGAAGATGGGCAGAAGCCACGCTCCATCATCCCGAACGAGCACTGGCGCCCGCACGAAGCAGCCGCGAGGCAGGTCGAGATACCTGCCCTCGCCGGCAGCGAGGATCGTCGGATCGACCGTATCCTGAGTGACCTTTGCCATGCGGATTCGGCATTCATCCTGATTGCCGGCCGGCTGCGATGTGTGGAACAGCCAAAGCTCCCCATCCGGCGCGGTAAACAGAACAGGGTTCTGCTCCGAATGTGCCGGATCATCGCTAAGCCGTTGCGGCGCGCCCCATGTCCCAGAACCAGGCAGCAAAACGGATGCAAAGATCGAAATGTCGGACTTCCCCTCCAGCGTACCGCCAAACCACGCGCAAACGAGCGCGCCATCTGCAAGCACATGCAGAAAGGCGGCGTGGTTCTGGACCATGGGAGACGGCAGCAGGGCTTCCTCGCGGCCAGAACCTACGGACCGGATATTGCCATTCATGGCCTGGGCGATGTCTTCGGGGCTCATTACTTACTCCTCGTTCAACTGGAAAATCCCCAGAAACACAAAGTTGTCAAGTTTTCCAATGTTTGAAACCAACCCTTCTAGCTGTATTTTCCCCTCTATGACCATTGTTTTTAAATAGATTTACGTGTTCCGAATTTTTTTATGCGACGTCACCTCGCGAAACAAATTGACAAACTCGACAGGACGTAAGATGGTCGGCGTGCCTGATGGATCTGCTACAAGCACATATCCACCGCCATGGGAGCACGGGAGCCTCTGCGGTCGTTAATTCAGGCACGTTGAATTGCGTCGATCGCTTCGCGTGTCACGTGGCTTTAGGGCTGACACATACCGCGCTGACGATCTTTCCAACTGGGGAGGAGAGTAAAATGAAAAAGACCTTGATACTGGGGGCCTTGCTGCTGGGCTCCACTTTGTCGTCTGCGTTCGCGGGCTCAGGGCCGATCAAGATCGTGCTTCCGGAAGAAGCCGACCTGCTCGAGCCCTGCATGGCGACGCGATCGAACATCGGTCGCGTCATCATGCAGAACGTGAGCGAGACGCTGACGGAGCTGGACCTGCGCGGAGACAAGGGCCTGATGCCCCGCCTTGCGGAAAAATGGGAACAGCAGAGCGACGGAAGCTGGCGCTTCAACCTGCGACAAGGCGTGAAGTTCTCCGACGGAACGTCCTTCGACGCCAAAGACGTCAAGTACAGCTTCGACCGCGTGATGAGCGACAAGAACGTCTGTGAATCGGAGCGCTATTTCGGGGGCATGACGATTTCGGCAGAGGTCGTCGATGACAATACGATCGACTTCAAAGCCGATCCCGTGCAGCCGATCCTGCCGCTGCTGCTCTCCCTCGTCACCATCGTACCTGAAGAAACACCGCTCGAATTCATCCGCAAGCCGGTCGGCACCGGCCCGTTCAAGCTGACGAACTGGACGCCCGGACAGCAGATCGTGCTGACTGGCCGTGACGACTATTGGGGCGCGAAACCCAGCGTTACCGAAGCGACCTACCTTTTCCGCGCCGATCCTGCAGTGCGGGCCGCCATGGTTCAGACCGGCGAAGCCGATCTTTCACCATCGATTTCCCAGTTGGATGCCACCAATCCGGCCACCGACTTCTCCTATCTCGATAGTGAGACCGTGTATCTCCGCATCGATCACAATATCGAACCGCTGAACGACGTACGTGTCAGGCGCGCACTCAACATGGCGATCGATCGCGAGGCATTCCTCGGCACGCTCGTTCCCGATGGTGCAGTTCTCGCCACCGCCATCGTCCCGCCGCCGACACTCGGCTGGAACCCCGACGTCAAGGTATTCCCCTATGACGCCGCCGCCGCCAAGAAGCTGCTCGACGAGGCGAAGGCCGATGGTGTGAAGGTCGATACGCCGATCACCATCATCGCCCGCACGGCGAACTTCCCGAATGTCACCGAGATCATGGAAGCGATCCAGGCGCAGCTTCAGGAAGCAGGCTTCAACATCGAACTGAAGTTCGTCGAGGTTGCCGAACACGAACAGTACTACTCGAAGCCTTTCAAGGAAGGACGCGGACCACAGCTGGTCGCCGCGATGCATGACAACTCGAAGGGCGACCCCTCCTTCTCGATGTTCTTCAAATATGCATCGGAAGGCACTCAATCGGGCTTCTCCGATCCGAAGGTCGACGACCTGATCAAGCGGGCCTCGGCCGCGGTAGGCGATGAACGTGCAAAGCTCTGGTCGGAAGTCATCGCCCTCGTCCATGACGAAGTGGTTGCCGACGTGCTCCTCTTCCACATGGTCGGCTTCTCCAGGGTCTCGGAACGCCTCGACTACAAGCCCACGATGGCAACCAACTCGACACTTCAGCTCTCCGAGATCGGCATCAAGTGAACTTCGGTCGGCGGTTTCGCGCCGCCGACACCATGCAATAAAGGCGGCAGGACCAACCTGCCGCCGACTGCAATGAGGGCCAGATGCTCAGCTTCATCCGCAAACGTGCCATCGCCAGCCTGATCTCCCTCGTCGGTCTGATCGTGATGGTCTTCTTCCTCTCGCGGCTTACGGGCGATCCGGCGGCACTATTCCTGCCCGTGGAAGCTTCGGCGGAGATGAAGGAACAGTTCCGGGAAATTCATGGCCTCAACGATCCGCTCATGGTGCAGTTCGGCCGCTATGTCGGCGACATCCTGACCGGCGACCTCGGTCAATCCCTGCGCAAGGCGCGACCTGCCCTGGACGTCGTTCTGGAAGCCTTCGTCTGGACGTTGTGGCTCGCCGTCATCACCATGACGCTGGTGACAGTGGCGGCCATCGTCGTCGGTTCGCTTGCGGCTTTCCGCTCCGGCGGCTTCTTCGACCGTTTCTCCTCCATGGTTTCCCTCATCGGCGCATCCGTGCCCGATTTCTGGCTGGCAATCGTCGCAATTGTCGTCTTTTCGATCCAGCTCGCCTGGCTACCCACGTCCGGCACCGGCTCCATCCACCACTGGATACTGCCGATCAGCGTGCTGTTCGTGCGTCCCTTCGGCATCATCGTGCAGGTGGTGCGCGGATCGATGATCAGCGCCCTCTCCTCGGCCTATGTGAAGACGGCGCGCGCAAAGGGCGTAAAATCTGGCCCGATCATCTTCATCCATGCCCTGCGCAATGCGATGCTTCCGGTCATCACTGTCATCGGTGACCAGGCGGCCAGCCTTCTGAACGGTGCGGTGATCATCGAGACCATCTTCGGTTTTCCCGGCGTCGGAAAGCTGATGATCGATTCAATCCTGCAGCGGGATTTCAATGTCGTCCTAGCGGCAATCCTGGTGACGGCTGTGGCAATCTTCCTCATGAACCTCCTGATCGACCTCACCTATGCGTTGCTCGATCCACGTATCCGGCATTGAGGGACTGAGGCACATGACTATTCCCAGCACAGAGACCGTCATTCCCCACGAGCCCCACTTTGTCGTCCGCATGGGGCGGATGCTCTGGGCAGACAAGTTTGCGCTATGCGCGGCTATTTTTCTCGTTGTCGTGCTGGTCATTGCCATCATTGGCCCGACCTGGCTCGGCGAACTGGCAACGAAGCAGAACCTCAGGGGCCGAAACCTGCCGCCCTTCGACTGGGAACGCGGCTGGGTCTGGTGGATGGGCGCTGACGCACTGGGCAGGCCGCTTTTTGCCCGCATAATCGTCGCAACCCAGAACACATTGATGGTCGCAGCGGGAGCCGTCGTCCTATCCGCCGTGATCGGCACCGTTCTCGGCCTCGTCGCGGGCTTCTCGTCGCCAAGGATCAACCAGGTGATCATGCGCCTTGCGGACGTGATCATGTCGTTCCCGTCGCTGCTGATCGCGGTCATCGTGCTCTACGTTCTTGGATCGTCGATCCTGAACCTCATCCTAGTTCTCTCAATCACGCGCATTCCCGTATACCTGCGGACGACGCGCGCCGAGGTGCTGGAGATCCGGGAACGCATGTTCGTGCAGGCGGCGCGGGTCATGGGTGCATCCAACAAGCGCATCGTCTTCAGACACATCCTGCCGGTTGTCCTGCCAACGCTCACGACCTTGGCAACCCTCGACTTTGCCTATGTCATGCTGGCGGAAAGCGCACTCTCGTTCCTCGGCATCGGCATCCAGCCACCCGAGATCACCTGGGGGTTGATGATTTCGCAGGGCCGGCAGTACCTGACCAATGCCTGGTGGTTATCACTCTGGCCGGGGCTTGCCATCATCCTGACCACCCTGTCGCTCAACCTCTTGTCCAACTGGCTGCGGATAGCGCTTGATCCTGTCCAGCGCTGGCGCCTGGAAATGAAAGGCCGAAAGAATGGCTGATCACCTCCTCGAAGTTCGCAACCTCTCGGTCGAGTTCCATACCGCAGCCGGTGTCGTTCACGCCGTGCGCGACATCTCCTATTACCTCGATCGCGGCGAGACCCTGGCGATCCTGGGAGAGAGCGGATCGGGCAAGTCCGTCTCCTCGTCAGCAATCATGAATCTGATCGACATGCCTCCCGGCCGGATCAGTTCCGGGCAGATCCTTCTGGACGGCATTGACCTGATGACGATGTCGCCGCAGGCCCGCCGCGAAGTGAACGGTCGGCGCATTGCGATGATCTTCCAGGACCCGCTCAGCCATCTTAATCCCGTCTACACGGTCGGCTGGCAGATCAGGGAAGCGCTGACGACCCATGGCAGTTCCACGGCGGAGGCCGCATCCGAGGCGCTGCGACTGCTGCGCCGCGTGGGCATCCCTGATCCGGAACCGTCGATGGGCAAATACCCCCACGAGTTCTCCGGCGGTCAGCGGCAACGCGTCATGATCGCCATGGCATTGGCACTCCGTCCCGACCTTCTGATCGCCGACGAGCCGACGACGGCCCTCGATGTCACCGTGCAGGCGGAAGTCCTTGCTCTTCTCAAGGAGTTGCAGCGGGAAACCGGGATGGCGGTTCTCATCATCACCCACGATCTGGGCGTCGTTTCAGAAATCGCCGACCGGGTCGTCGTCATGGAGAAGGGCGAGCTCGTCGAGGCCGGAACCGTTCGGGAGGTCTACAAGAACCCGCGCCATCCCTACACCCGCAAGCTTATTGCGGCCGCACCCGGCAAGGGCGAGATGCATCAACCGGATGCCGCAGGTGCACCGGTCCTGTCGGTTGGCGATGTGCGAAAAAGCTATGGTGGCTTCGAAGCCCTCAAGGGCGTGTCATTCGACCTGATGGCTGGCGAGACCATGGCCATCGTCGGTGAAAGCGGCTCGGGAAAGTCCACCCTGGCCCGCGTCCTGCTGCGGCTCGACGAGCCGGACGCTGGCAGTGCGCTCTGGAAGGGGCGTGACCTGTTCCAGCTTTCGCCTGCCGACCTCTACAAGCTGCGTCGCGACCTGCAGATGGTGTTTCAGGATCCGACGCAATCCCTGAACCCCAGGATGACGGTATTCCAGCTCGTTTCCGAAGCCTGGGTCATCCATCCGGGCATAGTGCCGAAGGCGAAGTGGCGTGAACGGGTGGCGGAGCTTCTGATCCAGGTCGGCCTGCAGCCCGATCACATGCCACGCTATCCCCACCAGTTCTCCGGTGGACAGCGCCAGCGTATCGCAATCGCCCGGGCACTCGCACTCGAGCCCCAGCTGATCATCTGCGACGAGGCCGTCTCCGCCTTGGACGTTTCCGTCCAGGCGCAGGTTATCGCGCTCCTCGACAAGCTGCGACGGGAGATGGGCATCGCCTTCATCTTCATAGCCCACGATCTCCCGGTCGTCCGCGACTTCGCCGATCATGTGATGGTCATGCAGAAGGGCAAGGTCGTGGAGCAGGGTACCGTGCGCGAAATCTTCGGATCGCCGCGCCAGGAGTATACCCGCGCGCTGCTTGCGGCGGGGCTTGATCCGGATCCCGACGTTCAGGCTGCTAACCGCGCCGCCCGCCTAGCTCGCGCATCCTAAAGCGCTCATCAAAATTCACGGAGTTTCCCGATGTCCAAACAAGCCTATGTCGCTCTCGTCACCTGTTTCAACGAGGATGAGACGATCAACTACGAGGCGACCCGAGCTCAGGTTCGCAGGCAGGTCGAGGCCGGCAACAACATCATGTGCGCCGGCACGAACGGCGATTTCACCGCCCTCACCCATGACGAAAAGATCCGGCTGACGGAACAGGTGGTCGAGGAAGTCGGTGGCCGCGTCAAGGTCATCGTCAATGCCGGCATGCCGGCAACCTTCGAAACCTTGAAGCTCGCACGCGAATTCGACAGGATCGGCGTGGACGGGATCGCCGTTATCACCCCATTCTTCATCGCCTGCACCCAGGATGGACTAATCCGCCATTTCTCGACCATCGCCGATGCGGTGAAGACACCCGTCTATCTCTACGACATTCCGGCACGCACGCAGAACCACATCGAACCGGAAACTGCCCGCAAGCTGGCAGGTCATGGAAACATCGCCGGAATAAAGGATTCCGGCGGCGCTCAGGAAACCCTGGCGGCCTATCTACAGGTGGCCAAGGAAGTACCTGGCTTCGAAGTCTACTCTGGACCAGACCACCTCGTGCTGTGGTCGCTGCAGAATGGCGCAGCGGGCTGCATCTCCGGTCTCGGCAATGCCATGCCGGACGTATTGGCCGGGATACTGGCGGCGTTCAATGCGGGCGATATCGCAGAAGCCGAACGCCAGCAGGCCATATACACCGCGTTCCGCACAGATCTCTATGCGCTGGGCTTCGCGCCGGCGATGGTGAAGCGGTCGCTCTACATGCAGGACGCCTCCGTTGGCGCCAGCCGTCAGCCTGCGCTTCTGCCTGACCCTGAACAGGATGAGCAGATCCGGGAGATTCTCCGCCGCTACAATCGCCTTTGAGCGGCTGGGAGACAAAGCTTCAGAAATGACCGCAGCATGAAGCTGCATCAACTATAAGATTATGTTTTCCTTATAGGCCTTTGTTCTGATTACAGGGGATGTGCCGCGAGCGCGTCCTCTGCTTCGGTCAGCTCCATATCCAGAATGCGTCTGCCCAGTTCCAGGCTGAAACCGTTACGAGCAAACGACGACAGTTCGCGCACCAGTCGTTTCTCGTCCATGGGGGCACGGCGAAACGGTCCGAACCCGCGCTTGCGCGCGTAGGCCACCGCCGCGCGGAAGTCGTCTGCGCCCTCCAGGGCCTCGACCACGATCTCCTGTTGGACACCTTTTTCCTGGAGCTTGCGGCCGATCATCCGTTTTGATCGCCCGCCCCTGACGGAAGACCGTACCTTCGTGTGCGCATAGGCCCGGTCATCGAGCGCACCTATTTGCTGGCCGAATTCGATCGCTGCGGTAGCCACAGCCTCCAACTGGACTTCCGAGATGTCTTCGAACTTCTGTTTCGCCTTGCGGCGAACGGCGTCGGTAAGTTCCCGCTGAGTCATCATCCGTCGGGACAGCCGATAGAGCGTCGAGTTGCGCGCCCAGGCCAGCATGCGGGCGGTCGGCACCGACGTGCCGCTCTCATCATCCTGCTCGCTCAACGTGGACACACTTCCTCTTCTGCGTTCGTTACGATGCGATTTTCCCGAGACCTCATGCTTATGCGAAGTCTCTAATTCGTGATAAGCTCTTCAGGCCGTTCCGCGGGGGAATAGCCCATGCTGCCTCGATTCGCTTGCCTTGTCGTGGGAGTGCTGCTTTTCGCAGGGGTGCCTTTGCGTGCCCAAGATCCCGTAGCGGAAGCTCAGGCCATCATTTCCCGCCAGATCACCGCGTTTCTCGCAGACGACGAAGCCTCCGCCTATGCGCAGGCAGCGCCCAACATGCGCAATGGCATCACGGACAAAGCCACGTTCCTCAGGATGATCCGCGAGCGGTATCGCCCTGTCTACCGCGCTCGGCGCTATGCATTCGGCCGTTCCAAGCTCATCGGTGGCGGCGAGTTGATCCTACAGGAGGTCCTGATAACCGATCGCGCCGGAAATGACTGGACCGCCCTGTTCGAGATGCGATTGATGGATGACGGCATCTACAGGGTCAACGGCGTGCGATTGAGCCGCAACGTCGCAAGCCAGGGCATCTGAGAAGCCCTCCCGAGTACCCACGCTTAAACCGGATCGATATCGCCCTTGGCCCAGGCCTCCTGGGTTTCCGCATAGAAGTCTGCGAAGCGTCCCTCGGCGATCGCCAGTCGAATGCCCTTCATGAGGTCCTGATAGTAGGACAGGTTGTTCCAGGACAGCAGCATTCCACCGAGCGCTTCGTCTGCGCGTACCAGATGATGGAGGTAGGCGCGCGAATAGTCCCGTGCCGCCGGGCAGTTTGATTCCTCGTCCAGCGGACGCATGTCTTCCGCATGCCGTGCGTTGCGAATATTCACGCGTCCACGGCGCGTGAAGGCAAGACCGTGGCGGCCGGAACGGGTCGGCATCACGCAATCGAACATGTCGATGCCGCGCGCCACCGATTTCAGGATATCGTCGGGCGTGCCGACGCCCATCAGGTAGCGTGGTTTTTCCGTCGGCAGCACCGGCAGCGTCTCTTCCAGCATCTTGAGCATGACATCCTGAGGCTCGCCGACGGCAAGGCCACCAATGGAATAGCCCTTGAGATCCAGCTGCTTGAGGCCTTCCGCCGAACGAATGCGCAGCGCCGGCACGTCGCCACCCTGCACGATCCCGAACATGGCCTTGCCCGCCTGCTCTCCAAACGCCACCCTGCAGCGCTCCGCCCAGCGAAGCGAAAGCTCCATGGCGCGCTCGACTTCTTGTGGCTCGGCCGGCAGCGCCACGCATTCATCGAGCTGCATCTGGATATCGGAGCCCAGGAGGCCCTGGATCTCGATGGAACGCTCGGGCGACATATGGTGAAGACTGCCGTCGACGTGGCTCTTGAAGGTGACGCCCTGCTCGTCGAGCTTGCGCAGACCGGACAGCGACATCACCTGGAACCCGCCGCTATCGGTCAGCATAGGATGCTCCCAGCGGATAAGCTTGTGCAGCCCGCCGAGGCGAGCGACACGCTCGGCTCCGGGCCGCAGCATCAGGTGATAGGTATTGCCGAGGATGATGTCGGCGCCAGCCTCACGCACCTGATCGAGGTACATCGCCTTGACGGTACCGACCGTACCGACCGGCATGAATGCCGGCGTCCTGACGGTCCCGCGCGGCATGCTGACTTCACCGAGCCGCGCACCGCCGTCCGTGGCTTTCAGCTTGAACTGGAATGTATCTGTCATTTGGCTTTCCGGAAAAGCAGGCTGGCATCGCCGTAGGAATAGAAGCGATAGCCGCTGTGAATGGCGTGATCATAGGCGGCTCGCATCGTATCGAGGCCGCAGAAGGCAGAAACGAGCATGAACAGCGTCGACTTCGGCAGGTGGAAATTCGTCATCAGTATATCGACTGCCCTGAAGGCATAGCCGGGGGTGATGAAAATGTCGGTGGGGCCGCTCCAGCCCTGAATTATCCCGTCCTCGGACGTCGCACTCTCCAGCAGCCGAAGCGAGGTCGTACCGACAGAGACGATCCGGCCGCCCCTCGCCTTCACCTCGTTCAGCCTTTCCGCGGTCTCGGCGCTGACAAGCCCGATCTCGGAATGCATCTTGTGCTCATCGGTGTCGTCGGCCTTGACCGGCAGGAAGGTGCCCGCCCCGACATGCAACGTCACGAAATGGCGTTCTATGCCTGCCGCGTCGAGCGCCTCGAAGAGGTCTGGCGTGAAATGGAGCCCGGCCGTGGGCGCTGCCACGGCGCCCCTTTCGCGTGCATAGATGGTCTGGTAGTCGACCTGGTCCTGCTCGTCTTCCGGCCGCTTGTCGGCGATATAGGGAGGCAGCGGAATATGACCCACCGTCATGATCGCCTCGTCGAGCGCCGGACCGGACAGATCGAACAGGAGCGTGATCTCTCCACCCTCACCCTTCGCTTCCACCGTGGCGTTCAACGTCCCGAGAAGGCATGCGTTTCCGCTGTGGCCGAATACAATCCGGTCTCCGACCTTGATCCGTTTGCCCGGTCTCGCGAAAGCCTTCCAGCGCTCTGGGCCGGCTCGCATGTGGAGCGTGGCGGAAACAGGCAGCTCACTCCCCCCTTCACGCAGGCGCTGGCCTTCCAACTGGGCAGGGATCACCTTCGTGTCGTTGAACACCAGAGCGTCTCCCCGCTTCAACAACGACATCAGGTCGCGGACGTGCCTGTCTTCGAGCTCCGGTGAATGATCGGGGCGCACGACGAGCATCCGCGCACTGTCCCGCGGGCTCACCGGCCTCAAAGCGATGTTTTCATCGGGCAGATTGAAATCGAACAGATCAACGCGCATGGCAGGCTCAGAACATCCGGATCATGACGACGCCGGCGAAAAGCAGCAGCGCCCCGACAACGCGGCCCGCCGTCAGTTCGCGCACCGCTACACCCATGAACCCGATGCGGTCAATGAGAAGCCCCGCCGTCAACTGTCCGGCGACGGAAAAGGCCATCACAGCCGCAGCGCCGATCCGCGGGGTCAGCAGGATTGCCGCCGTGACGTAGACGCTGCCGAGGCACCCGCCCGCAAAATAGAGCCAGGGAGCAGGAGCCCGCCAATCCGGCATGACACCCTCAACACGGGAAAAGGCCAATAGCAGGAGAGCCAGAACGATGGCGCCGGCCGCAAACGAAACCGTGGCGGCGGCAAGCGGGATGCCCAACCCTCGACCAAGCTGCGCATTGATCGGCGCCTGAATAGCGATACAGGCGCCGGCGACAACGCCAAGAACTCCCCACAGAAATGCACCCATGTCTGCACTCACTCGCTGTTCAAATGGACGGTTGAAAAAAGGAAAGCGCCCCGGCGTGGCCGAGGCGCAAAAAGAACCGCGTAAATGCGATCAGGCTGCGACGTCGGCAGCGACGCGAACCGAAACGATCGAGTCGGGATCCTGTACGGGCTCGCCCTTCTTGATCTGGTCGATGAAGTCCATGCCTTCGATGACCTGGCCCCAGACCGTGTACTGCTTGTTCAGCCACGGAGAATCGGTGAAGCAGATGAAAAACTGCGAGTTGGCCGAGTTGGGGCTCTGCGAACGCGCCATCGAGCAGGTACCGCGAACATGCGGAACAGCCGAGAATTCAGCATTCAGGTCCGGCTTGTCCGAGCCGCCCATGCCGGCACGCGACGGGTTGAAGCTTTCGCCGCCCTTCTTGCCGAACTTTACGTCGCCCGTCTGCGCCATGAAGTCGGGAATGACACGGTGGAAGACAACGCCGTCATAGGCGTTTTCGCGTGCCAGTTCCTTGATGCGCGCGACATGGCCGGGGGCCAGGTCAGGCAGCAGCGAGATAACGACCTTGCCCTTGGTCGTTTCCATGATGAGGGTGTTCTCCGGATCCTTGATCTCGGCCATATCCGTCTCCTTCTTTGATTTATCGCGACGATTCCGCGCTGGGTTTACTTGCCAACGGTGACCTTGACCATACGGTCGGGATCGGAAACTTCGCCGTTGCCGCCCTCGCCCCGCTTGATCTTGTCGACAATCTCCATGCCCGATACGACCTTGCCGACGACGGTGTACTGACCGTTCAGGAATGCACCCTCATCGAACATGATGAAGAACTGCGAGTTCGCCGAATCGGGATCCTGCGAGCGAGCCATCCCCAACGTGCCGCGTTCGAACGGGACTTTCGAGAATTCGGCAGGCAGATCGCCAAGTTTCGAGCCGCCCGTGCCGGCGCGGTCAGGATTGAAGCCGTCTTCCATGTCACCGAACTCGACGTCGCCTGTCTGGGCCATGAAGCCTTCGATCACGCGATGGAAGGCGACATTGTCATACTCACCCTTGGAAGCCAGTTCCTTGATCTGGGCCACATGCTTCGGAGCGACGTCCGGCAGCAATTCGACGACGATCGGGCCGTCCTTGAGTTCGATCGTGAGGAAATCATCCTCCGCGGCAAATGTCGGAAGCGCCAGAGAGGCGAGAGCGAGAGCACCGGCAAAGGCGAGACGAAGCGATTTCATAGGTTCTCCAGTATTGAGAAATCAGCGGTTCAGCTTGTTTTTCATAGCATTAAGTACAGGCGTCGGTACGAAAGCACCAACATCCCCTCCCATCGAGGCGATCTGCCGCACCAATGTGGCCGTAATGGGCCGCGAAGCGACGCCAGCCGGTAGAAAGACCGTCTGAAGGTCCGGCGCCATCTGCCTGTTCATTCCCGCCATCTGCATCTCGTAATCGAGGTCGGTGCCATCCCTCAGCCCGCGGATGAGCAGTCTGGCACCGTAGGCGCGCGCCGCATCCACCACGAGATTGTCAAATGAAACGATATCGATGTCTCCGGCCTTTGCCGGCAGAGCTTCCGCCAGCGAAGCGCGGATCAGATCGGCTCGCTCCTCGAAGCTGAACATTGGCGTCTTGCCGGGATGAATGCCGATCGCGACGACGACCTTCTCGGCCACTTGCAGGGCCTGAAGAAGAACGTCGAGATGACCGTTGGTCATCGGATCAAAGGATCCGGGATAAAATGCAGTCGCCATGAGCCCCACACGAGTTTCTCGCTTTTTGTCACGGAAGGCCCGCCGCTGCAAGCAGTTGGCGAAGATGAACGCCAGATGAACGGCCTGTTCAAGAGCGTTTCAAGGAGGATGTGCTCATATGGGTATAGTAGCGGGTTTAAGTCCCGACATCCATTGAGACAACACGTCAATCCGTCGGCAATTTGCTCGATGAACACCGGATGAACTGCACATTCAACGTGGCTTCAGGGCCAGGAGTGTAGGCTTTTCCAGGAATGCGGTGGAACCAGTTCGCAACAAGGGCGTTCTGGCAAACAGAAGGATAAGCGGAGATGATCGAGAGAAGGAAGTCGATCGTTCCAAACAAGATCACGATGATCAACCTTGTTTGGACGACCATGATTGCAGCAATGCTCACCGCAACGGTGACCCTTTATCAAGAACAGTCTCAGGTTTCAGACTTTAACTATCCGCAGATGACAGGACGCTATCACGACGCCTCCTATTACTAAGCGGATACCCGAGTAGCGAGGTAGAAGCATGTTGTTGGCGTTGATGGTACTGGCAAGTCTTATCAGCATTATGTTCGTGGCATCGGTCGCGTCAACGATAACAGAGCTTCGGCGTGAGAGCGAAGACATGAAGTCGTACGCCCGCCATCACAGCGCCTTCTGACGACACTGAATTGAAGTTGCGATCTGCGCCCATGCGTTTGTTGCGCGCAGATCAAAAAAGCCGGAGCTGATGCTCCGGCTTTTTTGTTGACTACCGAGGCTCGGACTATTCGTCCTGCGGCGGTTCAACCGGAGTTGCACCGGCCTCTCCCATGTCACCGGTCTCGGACAGGATTTCCTCCGAAAGTCCGTTTCCGTTTTCTTCCTCGCCCTCCGGCTCGCTGATGCGCTCGACGGAGACCACCTTCTCATCCTTGGCGGTGTTGAAGATCGTCACGCCCTTGGTGGCGCGGCTGGCAATGCGGATACCATCGACAGGCACCCGGATGAGCTGACCACCGTCGGAGACGAGCATCAACTGATCCTTGTCCTCGACCGGGAAGGCGGCGACGAGTTCGCCGATCTCGTTGGTCTTGGACGTGTCCGTCGCGCGTATCCCCTTGCCGCCACGACCCGACGTGCGGAAGTCGTAGGACGACGAGCGCTTTCCGACGCCCTTCTCGGCGACCGTGAGAACGAACTGCTCGCGGCTCTTGAGTTCCTGATAGCGTTCCTCGGTCAACTCGCCTTCGACGCCGACTTCTTCACCGACCAGAGCGATGTCTTCCTCGTCGACGCCCATGGCGCGACGTTCCGCCGCTGAGCGCTTGAGGTAGGCAGCTCGCTCCCATGGCTCGGCATCGACATGGCCGACGATCGTCATGGAAATGATGCGATCACCTGCCTGCAGCGTAATACCCCTAACGCCGATGGAGTTGCGGCCGGCAAAGACGCGGACGCCATCGACCGGGAAGCGGATGCACTGGCCGAGCGCCGTCGTCAGCAGCACGTCGTCACGATCCGTGCAGGTCTCGACGGAGAGGATTTCATCGCCCTCCTCGTCAAGCTTCATCGCGATCTTGCCGTTGCGGTTGACCTGAACGAAGTCCGACAGCTTGTTGCGGCGAACCGTGCCGCGCGTCGTCGAGAACATGACGTCGAGGTTGTCCCAGGTCGTTTCATCCTCCGGCAGCGGCATGATCGTGGTGATGCGTTCGCCAGGCTCGAGCGGCAGCATGTTGATCAAGGCCTTGCCGCGCGAAGTCGGCGTACCGATCGGCAGGCGCCAGACCTTCTCCTTGTAGACGATACCGCGCGACGAGAAGAACAGGACGGGCGTGTGCGTGTTCAACACGAACAGACGCGTTGCGAAATCCTCGTCCTTCATCGCCATGCCGGAGCGGCCCTTGCCGCCACGCCGCTGGGCGCGATAGGTCGCAAGCGGCACGCGCTTGATGTAGCCGGCATGGGAAACCGTGACGACCATGTCCTCGCGGGCGATGAGATCCTCATCGTCCATGTCCGGACCGCCTTCAAGGATTTCCGTGCGGCGGGGCGTGCCGAACTCGTCGCGAACAGACGTCAGTTCGTTCTTCACGATGGTCTCGATACGCAGCCGCGAAGACAGGATATCGAGATAATCCGAGATTTCGGCGCCGATCTTGTTGAGTTCGTCGCCGATTTCGTCGCGACCAAGCGCCGTCAGGCGGGCCAGACGCAGTTCGAGGATGGCGCGAGCCTGCTCTTCGGACAGGTTGTACGTGCTGTCGTCATTGATCTTGTGACGCGGGTCGTCGATCAGTCGGATCAGCGCATCCACATCATGAGCCGGCCAGCGGCGCGTCATCAGCTGCTCGCGCGCCGTCTGCGGATCGGGAGCACGGCGGATAAGACTGATGACTTCGTCGATGTTGGCGACGGCGATGGCAAGGCCGACCAGGACGTGGGCCCGCTCGCGTGCCTTGCGCAGCAGGTATTTCGTGCGGCGGCTGACGACTTCCTCGCGGAAGTTGACGAACGCCTTCAGCATGTCGATCAGTGTCAACTGCTCCGGCTTGCCGCCGTTCAACGCCACCATGTTGCAGCCGAAGGACGTCTGCAACGGCGTGTAGCGGTAGAGCTGGTTGAGGATGACTTCCGCATTCGCATCGCGCTTGAGCTCGATGACGACGCGGTAACCCTGCCGGTCGGACTCATCGCGGAGATCGGAAATGCCTTCGATGCGCTTGTCGCGCACCAGTTCGGCCATCTTCTCGATCATCGTCGCCTTGTT
The DNA here is from genome assembly GCF_020531965.1 of Pseudorhizobium xiangyangii. Taxonomy (GTDB): domain Bacteria; phylum Pseudomonadota; class Alphaproteobacteria; order Rhizobiales; family Rhizobiaceae; genus Neorhizobium; species Neorhizobium xiangyangii. The sequence goes on from NZ_JAJAWH010000005.1 coordinate 92,530, forward strand.
CACCTGGTATGGAACCTCGGTGATGATGATCTGCTCGCGGTCACCTCGCATCGGCTCGATATGAGCCGTGCCGCGCATGATGACCGAGCCGCGGCCCGTCTCATAGGCGGAGCGGATGCCGGAACGGCCGAGGATCAGTGCCCCGGTCGGGAAGTCAGGACCCGGAATGATCTGCATCAGTTCCGGCAGCTCTATCGCCGGATTATCGATGAGGGCGATACAGCCGTCGATCACTTCGGTAAGGTTATGCGGCGGAATGTTCGTCGCCATGCCGACGGCGATACCGCCGGCACCATTGACGAGCAGGTTCGGGAACCGCGCCGGAACCACGACAGGCTCGGACATCGTCCCATCGTAGTTGTCGCGGAAATTGACGGTCTCCTTGTCGAGATCGTCCAGAAGCGAATGCGCGGCCTTCTCAAGGCGGCATTCCGTGTAGCGCTGGGCTGCCGGCGGATCGCCGTCGATCGAACCGAAGTTGCCCTGGCCGTCGATCAGCGGCAGCCGGAGCGACCAATCCTGCGCCATACGCGCCAGCGCATCGTAGATCGCGGAATCGCCGTGCGGATGGTATTTACCCATCACGTCACCGGTAACGCGGGCCGACTTCACATACTTCTTGTTCCAGTCGATCCCCATCTCGCTCATGGAGAAGAGGATACGGCGGTGAACCGGCTTCAATCCGTCTCGAACGTCAGGCAGCGCGCGGCTCACGATTACGCTCATCGCGTAGTCGAGATAGGACCGCTGCATCTCTTCCATGATGGAAATGGGCTCGATGCCGGGTGGCAGCTTTCCGCCGCCGGGAGTGCTTTGCTCAGTCAAATCGGATCACGATCTTTGTTCGGAATCAGTTGCATTTCTATAGCGGAAAGCGGTTCCGAGCGCCAATTTCCACAGCAGTTGTGAACAGATTTTGAGCCCGTTCCAGAAGACCTGTCGATGGGCACGGGTGATGCATGCTCTTCCCATGACCGACCGGCTGTCCTAACAAGCTTGGAAGGGGTCCGCAAGGATTAGCAAACGATCGGGAGATCAGATGGCGACTGCAGACATATTGGTCAATGCCTTCACAACGCTGCTCGTGACGCTGGACCCTCCGGGACTGGCGCCGGTCTTCCTGGGTCTGACCATCGGCATGACCCGCGAGCAACGCCGGCAGGTGGCCTTTCGGGGGTCATTGATCGCATTCGGCATCCTGGCGGTCTTTGCCCTGTTCGGCGCAAGCCTTCTCGGCGCACTCGGCATCTCCATGGGCGCGTTCCGCATCGCCGGCGGATTGCTGCTGTTCTGGATCTCCTTCGAGATGGTCTTCGAAAGACGACAGGAACGGAAGGAAAAGACCTCACAGGCAGCGATCACGATCGATCACTTACATAACATTGCAGTTTTCCCGTTGGCGCTTCCGCTGATCGCCGGGCCTGGGGCAATCTCTGCGACGGTGCTCCTCGCCGGCACACTTCCCGGCCCCTGGGAGCGCGTTATGCTGATCGGCGTGCTTGCGCTCAGCATGGGTGCCGTCCTGGCGGCTCTGTTGATCGCCGAGCGCCTCGACCGTTTCCTTGGCGTAACCGGGCGGGCAATCCTTACACGCCTTCTCGGCGTCATCCTGGCAGCCCTGTCCGTTCAATTCGTGGTGGACGGCGTAAAATCTGCCTTTGCAGCCGGCTGACCCTCGAACACTGGCCCGCTTCGCCAGTTCTCCCCGCTTCACCAGTTCTCCAGGCACAAATGGAAAGCGGCGCCGAAGCGCCGCTGCCGATAGAAATGGTTTGATCAGAACGGGATGTCGTCGTCGAGATCCCGAGAAAAGCCACCGCCGCCGCCGGACTGGCCGCCCGGCTGACCACCCGATTGGCCGCCGCGGCTTCCGCCACCCGAGGCCGGACGATCGTAGTCGTCTCCGTAGTTGCCGCCACCAAAGTCGCCGCCGCCGCCGCCTGCACGACCGCCGCCTCCACCTTCGCCGCGCCCGTCAAGCATGGTCAGGGTCGAATTGAATCCCTGCAGCACCACTTCGGTCGAATAGCGCTCATTGCCGGACTGGTCCTGCCACTTGCGGGTCTGCAACTGGCCCTCGAGGTAGAGCTTCGCGCCCTTCTTCACATACTGTTCGACAACCTTGCAGAGGCCTTCGTTGAAGACGACAACCGTATGCCATTCCGTCTTCTCCTTGCGTTCGCCGCTGTTGCGGTCGCGCCAGCTTTCGGAGGTCGCAATGCGAAGATTGGCAATCGGACGGCCGTCCTGCGTGCGTCGAATTTCGGGATCGGCGCCGACGTTTCCGATCAGAATTACCTTGTTGACGCTACCAGCCATGTTTGCTCACCTTGTCTGCCGCTGCCGCGCGGCACAGAAAATATCGATCGCGAGAGTTTAGACTATCTATCCCTCGCATTGGCCCCTGGGTCCTGTTAATCCACAGCCAATTTTGTTCTTTATTTGTTCTATTTATTCCCTATGGTGAAGTCAAGCGATTCGAATTTCTGGCGATGAACGGCTTTTTCTGCCTCGACACCACCATTCCAATTACTACATATGGGCCTTGCCCCTCCCACAGAGCAATATGATGAGCGAACTTAAGACGATCTCCATCCGTGGTGCGCGTGAGCACAACTTGAAGGGTATCGATCTCGACTTGCCACGCAATTCGTTGATCGTCATGACGGGCCTTTCGGGCTCTGGCAAATCTTCTCTCGCCTTCGATACCATCTATGCCGAAGGGCAGCGCCGGTATGTCGAAAGCCTGTCGGCCTATGCGCGGCAGTTCCTGGAGATGATGCAGAAGCCGGACGTAGACCAGATCGACGGCCTTTCGCCTGCGATTTCGATCGAGCAGAAGACGACCTCGCGCAATCCGCGCTCGACGGTCGGCACAGTGACCGAAATCTACGACTACATGCGCCTGCTGTTCGCGCGCGTGGGCGTTCCCTATTCCCCGGCCACCGGCCTCCCGATCGAAAGCCAGACGGTTAGCCAGATGGTCGATCGCATCCTCGACTTCGATGAGGGAACGCGGCTTTACATACTGGCCCCAATGATCCGCGGCCGGAAGGGCGAGTACAAAAAAGAACTCGCCGACCTGATGAAAAAGGGCTTCCAGCGCGTCAAGGTCGATGGTCAGTTCTACGAGATTGCCGACGTTCCCGCACTCGACAAGAAGTACAAGCACGACATCGACGTCGTCGTCGATCGCCTCGTGGTGCGCTCGGATATCGGCGCGCGCCTGGCCGACAGCCTCGAAACCTCGTTGAAGCTGGCTGACGGCCTCGCCATCGCCGAATTTGCCGACAAGCCTCTGCCGGCCGAAGAAACCGCGGCAGGCGGATCAGCCAACAAGTCTCTGAACGAAACGCATGAGCGCATGCTGTTTTCCGAGAAATTCGCCTGCCCCGTCTCCGGCTTCACCATTCCCGAGATCGAGCCACGCCTGTTCTCCTTCAACAATCCGTTCGGCGCCTGCCCGACGTGTGACGGCCTGGGTTTCCAGCAGAAGATCGATACGGCGCTGATCATTCCGGAACCCAACCGGACCCTGCGCGACGGGGCCATTGCCCCATGGGCGAAGTCGACATCGCCATACTACAACCAGACGCTCGAAGGCCTCGGCAACGTCTTCGAATTCAAACTGTCGAGCAAGTGGAGCGACCTGTCCGCGGAAGCGCAGGCGGCGATCCTGCAGGGAACAGAAGAGAAGATCGAGTTCCATTATGCCGACGGCGCCCGCTCCTACAAGACGACGAAGACCTTCGAGGGCATCGTTCCAAACCTCTCGCGACGCTGGAAGGAAACCGACAGCGCCTGGGCACGGGAGGAAATCGAGCGCTACATGTCGGCGGCCCCCTGCCCCGCCTGCGCCGGTTATCGCCTGAAGCCAGAAGCGCTCGCGGTCAAGATCAACCAACGGCACATCGGCGAAACGACCGAGATGTCGATCAGGGTGGCGCGCGACTGGTTTTCGGCCCTGCCCGAGCACCTGAACGCAAAACAGAACGAAATCGCGGTGCGTATCCTGAAGGAAATCCGCGAACGCCTGCAGTTCCTGAACGATGTCGGCCTCGACTATCTCAGCCTGTCACGCAATTCCGGCACGCTCTCGGGCGGCGAAAGCCAGCGCATCCGGCTGGCCTCGCAGATCGGCTCGGGCCTCACGGGCGTGCTCTACGTCCTCGACGAGCCGTCCATCGGACTGCACCAGCGCGACAACGCCCGCCTGCTCGATACGCTGAAACACCTGCGCGACATCGGCAACACCGTCATCGTCGTCGAGCATGACGAGGACGCCATCATGTCGGCGGATTATGTCGTCGATATTGGACCGGCCGCCGGCATCCATGGTGGGGAAGTGGTCGCACAGGGAACGCCTTCCGACGTGATGGCCAATCCGAATTCGCTGACCGGCAAGTACCTGTCCGGCGAGCTCGGCGTCGCCGTCCCAGCAGAACGACGCAAGCCGAAGAAGGGCAAGGAGATCAAGGTCGTCGGTGCCCGCGGCAACAACCTGAAGAATGTCACGGCCTCGGTGCCGCTCGGTGTCTTCACGGCTGTCACCGGCGTTTCCGGTGGCGGCAAGTCCACCTTCCTGATCGAGACGCTCTACAAGGCGGCGGCACGGCGCGTCATGGGTGCCCGCGAAATTCCTGCCGAGCACGACCGCATCGACGGCTTCGAGCATATCGATAAGGTCATCGATATCGACCAGTCGCCTATCGGCCGCACGCCGCGTTCCAACCCCGCGACCTATACCGGGGCCTTCACGCCAATCCGCGACTGGTTCGCCGGCCTGCCGGAAGCCAAGGCGCGCGGGTACGCTCCGGGCCGGTTCTCGTTCAACGTCAAGGGCGGCCGTTGCGAGGCGTGCCAGGGCGACGGCGTCATCAAGATCGAGATGCACTTCCTGCCCGACGTCTACGTTACCTGCGACGTCTGCCACGGCAAGCGCTACAACCGAGAGACTCTGGACGTGCATTTCAAAGGCAAGTCTATCGCCGACGTCCTCGACATGACCGTCGAGGAAGGCGTCGAGTTCTTCTCGGCCGTGCCTGCGGTGCGCGACAAGCTGCAGGCGCTCTTCGATGTCGGCCTTGGCTACATCAAGGTCGGACAGCAGGCCAATACGCTTTCGGGTGGCGAGGCGCAGCGCGTCAAGCTAGCCAAGGAACTGTCGAAGCGTTCGACAGGTCGAACACTTTACATTCTGGACGAGCCAACCACCGGCCTGCATTTCCACGACGTGTCGAAGCTTCTGGAAATGCTTCAGGAGCTGGTCAACCAGGGCAATTCCGTCGTGGTTATCGAGCACAATCTCGAGGTCATCAAGACGGCGGACTGGATCATCGATATTGGTCCGGAGGGCGGCACGGGCGGTGGCGAAATCCTGGCGGCAGGCACGCCCGAGACAATCGTGAAGGAAAAGCGGTCTTATACGGGTCATTTCCTGAAGGAGCTGCTCGAACGGCGACCAGCCAAGAGAGTGGAAGCGGCGGAATAGCAAACCTCGGAGGGGAACATGGCAGCACGTGGCACTATTCGGACGGGCATCGGCGGCTGGACCTTCGAGCCCTGGGAGGGCACGTTCTACCCCGAAAAACTGGCCAAGAAGCGGCAGCTCGAACATGCGGCGAGCAAGTTGAAGGTCATCGAGGTCAATGGCACCTACTATGGCTCTCAGAAGCCCGAGACATTTGCCAAGTGGGCGTCCGAAGTGCCGGACGGTTTCATATTCTCGCTGAAGGCGAGCCGTTTCACGACCAATCGCAAGGTGCTCGCGGAGGCGGGAGAATCAATCGAGAAGTTCCTGACGCAGGGATTGACCGAACTTGGCGACCATCTCGGCCCGCTCCTCTGGCAGTTCGCGCCGACCAAGAAGTTCGAACCGGATGATTTCGAGGCATTCCTAAAATTGCTTCCGAACAAGCTTGACGGCCTTAGCCTGCGGCATGTGGTCGAGGTCCGTCACGACAGCTTCAAGGTGCCGGAGTTCGTGCAACTATTGGCGAAATACGATGTCGCGCCGGTTTGCGCCGAGCATTTCGACTATCCGATGATTGCCGATGTCAGCGCGGATTTCGTCTATGCGCGGCTTCAAAAGGGGTCCGACGACATTCCCACCTGCTATGGCAGCGATGACCTGAAATCCTGGGCGAAGCGCCTGGAGACCTGGGCTGCGGGTGACGTCCCGGCAGACCTGCCGCTGATCGACGCGGCACATAAGCCGAAGAAACAGCCACGCGACGTCTTCGCGTTCTTCATCCATGAGGGCAAGGTCAATGCGCCCCAGGGTGCGATGGCTCTGCAGACGATGCTTGACGCGTAATCAATCAAGATCAAGCGGGGCGATGTGACGGACAAGATCCTCTGCCGTCATTCCGCTGCCCGCGCGCAATGCCGCTTCGCCGTGCAGGTAGACGCCCGCTGCCGCCGCTTCGAATGACGGCATTCCGTTGGCGAGAAGCGTCCCTATCATTCCCGCGAGCACATCGCCCGACCCGGCGGTTGCAAGCCAAGGCGGAGCGTTGGCGTTGATCAGAGCGCGACCGTCAGGCGCGGCAATGACCGTATCTGAGCCCTTGTAGACTATGATCGCGTTGGCATCCCATGCGGCGGCAAGAGCCTTCTCCACCTTGCTGAGGCCGTCGTCTTCTGCAACCACGGGAAACAGCCGTGCGAATTCCCCGTCATGCGGGGTCAGCACGAGATATGGCTCGTCTCTCCGATAGGTTTCAAAGAGGCTGTCACGGTCGTCGCGGAAGGACGTGATGCCATCGGCGTCCAGAACCAGTGGGCGCCCTTCCAGCGCAGACACGAATTCACGCGCCTTCTCGCCGATCCCAAAGCCCGGCCCCAGGACAAAAGCCGACAGCTTGGCGGTGGAAATCCACGCACGCAGGTCGTCCGGTTTGTCGACCTGGCGAAGCATGACGGCGGTCAGATGGCCAGCATTGACGGCCATCGCATCCGCGGGCGATGCCAGGGTGACCAGGCCGGCGCCGGCTGCCAGGCCCGCTGCCGCGGAAAGCCGAGCGGCACCGGTGTGCGAACCACTTCCGGAAAAGACGGCCAGATGGCCACGCCGGTATTTGTGACTTGCCGTATCCGGCGACGGCAACAGGCTGCGCCATAGCGAAGGATGATTGAGCGCCAGCTTGCTCGCCGAAGCCTGGACGATCCGGGCGGGGATTCCAATGTCACAGACCTCAATGTCTCCGCATAGTGACCGACCAGGTATCAGGATATGGCCCGGTTTCTTCGCCATGAATGTCACTGTGTGGTGCGCCTTGAAGGCCGCGCCCAGCGGCACACCGCGGCGGCCACACAGGCCGGATGGGAGATCGACGGCTATGACCGGCAGCCCTGCCCCAACCACCTTCGCGATCACCTCCTGCAGGTCAGCCGGCACATCACGGGTCAAGCCGGCACCGAAAACGGCATCGATAATGGTATCGCCTTCCTGAGGTTCAAATTGCGCAAGCGGCCTTGGCGCGAGAGCGCAGCATTCAAATGCCCGGCGGGCATCACCTGCCAGCTTTGCAGACTCCCCCAGCGCATGGATGCTGATCCGACATCCCGCGTTGGCAAGCGCTCTTGCAGCTACATAACCGTCACCGCCATTATTGCCGGGGCCGCACAGGACGACGAAGCGAAGCGTTTGCGGATAGAGACGGAGGGCAGCGGCCGCGACCGCCTGCCCCGCCTTCTCCATCAGACCAAAACTATCTATTCCTGACAGGGCTGCCGTGGCATCGGCGGCCGCCATTTCGTCCGGCGTCAAAAGTATCGTCTCGGGATTGAAAATCATGTTCCTATAGAGCCCAACACGGCGTTGAAGCGCAAGCGCTACATGAATAACTGAAATGCCGTATAAATCATCGATTGCACAATATTTAGGCTCGTAGATGCCTGTAACGAAGACGGTCGATGGCGCCGGCGACGTGAAAAACATCAAACGCTCAAATCAAAGGCGTGCTCCACAGGGATGAAAGGCCCTCGCTCCCCTACTTTCGGCGTTCATAACGGATTTTGCTGGATTTTTTCGGAAAAGCGGCTTTTCAGACTGGCACGATACCTGCATTAGTAGGGCGAGCCGGTAACGGCTGCGTCAGGGAGAGATAGTTTCTCATGAAAAAGATCGAAGCCATCATCAAGCCGTTCAAGCTGGACGAAGTGAAGGAAGCCCTTCAGGAAGTCGGCTTGCAGGGCATAACTGTGACGGAGGCGAAAGGCTTCGGGCGCCAGAAGGGGCATACCGAGCTGTATCGTGGCGCCGAGTATGTCGTGGATTTCCTGCCTAAGGTGAAGGTCGAGGTAGTCCTTGCAGACGAGAACGTCGACGCCGTCATCGAGGCAATCCGCAACGCGGCGCAGACGGGCCGCATCGGCGATGGAAAGATCTTCGTATCGAACGTGGAAGAAGTCGTCCGCATTCGCACCGGCGAGACCGGTGTCGACGCCATCTAACCGCCGCCCGGCCTCTGGCCACAGGTAAAATCGTTATCTCATTCAAGGAAGCGCTAAATGACGACCGCAAGCGAAATCATGAAGCAGATCAAGGAAAACGACGTCAAGTTCGTGGATCTGCGTTTCACCGATCCGAAAGGCAAGCTGCAGCATGTGACGATGGATATCGCCGCTGTCGATGAGGACATGTTCGCCGATGGCGTGATGTTCGACGGCTCTTCGATCGGCGGATGGAAGGCGATCAACGAGTCCGACATGGTCCTGATGCCGGATCCGGCGACCGTCCACATGGACCCGTTCTTTGCCCAGTCCACCATGGTCGTCCTCTGCGACATCCTCGATCCGGTCTCCGGCGAAGCCTACAACCGCGACCCGCGCGGCACCGCGAAGAAGGCGGAAGCATACCTCAAGGCGTCGGGTATCGGCGACACGGTCTACGTTGGCCCTGAGCCTGAATTCTTCGTCTTCGACGACGTCAAGTACAAGGCCGACCCCTATAACACCGGGTTCAAGCTCGATTCGTCCGAACTGCCTTCCAACGACGATACCGACTACGAGACCGGCAACCTCGGCCACCGCCCGCGCGTCAAGGGCGGCTATTTCCCGGTTCCGCCGATCGACAGCCTGCAGGACATGCGCTCCGAAATGCTCACCGTCCTGACGGAAATGGGCCTCGTCGTCGAGAAGCACCACCACGAAGTGGCCCCAGGCCAGCACGAGCTCGGTGTCAAGTTCGACACGCTGGTGCGCAACGCCGACAAGGTTCAGATCTACAAGTACGTCGTGCATCAGGTCGCCAACGCCTATGGCAAGACGGCGACCTTCATGCCGAAGCCGATCTTCGGCGACAACGGCTCGGGCATGCACGTACACCAGTCGATCTGGAAGGACGGCAAGCCGACCTTCGCCGGTGACGAATACGCTGGTCTCTCCGAATCGTGCCTCTTCTACATCGGCGGCATCATCAAGCATGCCAAGGCAATCAACGCCTTCACAAACCCGACGACGAACTCCTACAAGCGTCTCGTCCCGGGCTATGAGGCGCCGGTTCTGCTGGCCTATTCGGCTCGCAACCGCTCGGCATCCTGCCGTATTCCGTTCGGCACGGGTGCGAAGGCCAAGCGCGTCGAAGTCCGTTTCCCGGATCCGCTGGCGAACCCCTACCTCGCCTTCGCCGCCATGCTGATGGCCGGCCTCGACGGCATCAAGAACAAGATCCATCCGGGCAAGGCCATGGACAAGGACCTTTACGACCTGCCGGCCAAGGAACTGAAGAAGATCCCGACCGTCTGCAGCTCGTTGCGTGAAGCTCTCGAAAACCTCGATCGCGACCGCAAGTTCCTGACAGCCGGCGGCGTGTTCGATGACGACCAGATCGATTCCTACATCGAACTGAAAATGGTCGAAGTGATGCGTTACGAAATGACGCCGCACCCGGTCGAATTCGACATGTACTACTCGGCCTGATGCGCCGGTTCTGAATTGCGTGCGGGTTCTCCGCACGTTGGAAACGGCGGGATTCCCGCCGTTTCTTTTTCCCGCACGCGTTCGCCGAAGGCGACCAAGTTCCCGGTGCAGCATGGCAGATCAATTGATGTCCAGGCCGGCCAGACCGGCGGATTGGCTGATCTTCTTTCTCGTGCCGGTATTCTTCTCCACCAACATGATCTTTGGCCGCGGCATCATCGGCGAAGTCGCGCCTTACACCACCGCATTCCTTCGCTGGAGTGGTTCCAGTCTTTTGGTGCTGCCCTTCATTTACGCCGACAGGCGCGCCGTGACTGCGTTCGTCCGGCATCACTTCTGGCTGTGGCTGGCGCTCGGCGGGCTCGGCATGGGTATTTGCGGCGGATTCGTCTATTGGTCACTGACCTATACGACCGCAGCCAACGGCACGCTGATCTACACGACGTCGTCGCTGTTCATCATCCTGTTCCAGTGGATGTTTTCCGGCCGCAGCATAGGTGCGCGTGAGTTGACCGGCATGGCGCTCGCCTTTGCCGGAGTGGTCACCATCGTGCTGCGCGGAGATCTTTCGGCGCTGCTGGACCTGAACTTCAATGTCGGGGACTTCGGCATCCTCGTCGCCGCCGTCTCCTTCGCCATCTATTCCATTCTGCTCAAGCGGCCGGCATTGCAGAAGCTGAAGCCGCTTTCCCTGTTCGGCATCCTCGCCATTTCGGGAGCGCTGGTCCTGCTGCCGCCCACCGTCTTCGAGTTCGTCAACGACGGAGCCCTGCCCGCTTCCGCGTCCGCCTGGTGGAAAATTGCCGGGATGATTACGCTGGCATCCCTTGCCGCCTTCTATTGCTTCCAACAGACAGTGCGCGTTTTCGGACCGACACAGGCTGGCGTGACGCTTTACCTGATGCCGCCAGTCGCGATCGTCATGGCAATCGTGTTCCTGGGCGAAAGCTTTGAGCCTTATCACGCGGTCGGCATTCTTCTCGTTCTGGGAGGCGTCCTACTTGCAACCGTGCCAAAACGGGAACGGCCCCAGAATCTCAGTTAAGCCTTTATTGAACCTTTCGGCCGCTCAGGCATTGCCCTCTTGATACAGTGAGATTTTATTCCCACATCAGGCTGCGAAAGGATATCGCACCATGAAACAGAGCAACGCTAAGTTCACCATCGGAGAAGTGGTCCGCCACAAGGTATTTCCGTTCCGTGGCGTGGTGTTCGATGTGGATCCGGAATTTTCAAATTCCGAGGAATGGTGGAACGCCATCCCCTCAGAGATCCGCCCGAACAGGGACCAGCCGTTTTACCATCTCCTCGCGGAAAACGACGAGACGGAGTATGTGGCCTACGTCTCTGAACAAAACCTGGAACACGACGAGAGCGAGATGCCGCTGCGCAATCCTCAGGTCTACCAGATCTTTGATGAAGGCCCGGCCGGTCGTCTGAAGCCAAAGATGATCATGGCCCACTAGAGCCGATCAGAACCAACATCATTGACCAAACAAAAAAAGCGCCGGCTCAACGCCGGCGCTTTTTTTGGTTCGGAGGCCGCTGTTGCCACCTCCGAATTTCGAATATCGATTACTGACCCTGCTTGGCAGCGTCCTGAGCTTCTTCAAGCTTCTTGCGCGCTTCTTCGGCCTTCTTCTGCATGCCTTCCTGCAGGGTGCGCTGGCTCTCGGCCAACTGCGACTGGGAAATCGGCTCGCCATCGAATGCGCCCGTGAAGCCACTCAGCGAAATCTTGATCGGGTTCGGTGCGCGGCGGAAATTGATCGACGTGAAGATAACCTCGCCACCCTTCTTCAGGTTGGCAATCATGGCATCCGTGAGCGGCACCTCGGCGGTGCACTTGTCGGGAAGGCAGACCGCATAGTCGAGCTTCTGGCCGGCGCCACCGTCGATCTGCATCTGGATGCCGGGCGGAATCATGCGCGCCGTCGGGACCGAAACCTGCAGGATCTTGCGGTTGACCTTGCCTTCGACGGTGATCAGACCAACCGCCGTGACCAACTGGCCGTTCTGCGCCAGCATGATGTTCTGCACGACGCAGAGGTCGCTATCGTCCTGCTTGGTGCAGGTCTTGAACCAGCCGAGCGGAGGAACACCCGCGCCACCGGCAGCAGGAGCTGCGCCCTGAGCCTGTGCCGCCGTCGGCGCCGAGGCCGCAACGAAAGAAAGAGCCAGCGCGGACATCGCCGTGCGCATAACCGTGGTTGCCTTGAGTTTCATAACGAAATCCGTCTCCTGAAATCCACTCGGGCCCGGCTTTAGCCGTCCTCCCTCGGGTGTCCTACTGCGCTCCACCTGTCGGCGAAATGAGGCAATTGAATGACCCCCATCTTCGCTCACCCTGTTACATCGGCGCCTGCGGGATATCCAGCCCCCATCACTATTTTTTGCTTGGCGTTTCTTGTGCCATCTGCGTAGCCGGAGAAGGTTGGTAGCACTGCGCCGTTGCGGTATTTTGCCTCGAATCAGAACTTCCTTCCAATAAGGATGGATCATGCGCCGTCTCATTCCCCTAGTTTTCGCGGCCTGCCTCGCGGTACCCGCCGCCGCCGAGCCCCTGCACGGCATCGCGATGCATGGGCAACCCGCACTTCCTGCCGACTACGCACACTTTCCCTATGTGAAGCCGGATGTGAAAAAAGGCGGCAGCATTCGTTACGGGGTGGTCGGCACTTTCGACAGCCTCAATCCGTTCATCCTGAAAAGCATGCGAACCACCGCGCGAGGCCTCTGGGACCCTCAGTTCGGCCACCTGCTGTACGAACCGCTGATGCAGCGGTCCGCCGACGAACCCTTCTCGCTCTACGGGCTGCTGGCCGAATCCGTGGAATGGGACGAGGAGCGGACCTTCATCCAGTTCAACCTCAATCCGGATGCCAAATGGTCGGACGGCCAGCCCGTCACCGCCGACGATGTCATCTTCACCATGGAACTCCTGCGGGACAAGGGACGGACGCCGTTCAGCAACCGCCTGACGCCAGTGGAAAAGGTGGAGAAGGTCGGCGAGCGCAGCGTCCGCTTCACGTTCAACGACAAGTCCGATCGCGAGTTCCCGCTGATTCTGGCCACGGCGACCCCTATCCTGCCGAAGCATGCGATCGATCCCGGCACGTTCGACCAGTCGTCGCTCAAGGTTCCGGTCGGCTCAGGTCCTTACCTTATCAAGTCCGTTACGCCCGGCGAACGCATCGTCTACGAGCGAGACGCCAACTACTGGGGCAGAAATATCCCTGCCAAGATAGGGTTCGACAACTACGACCGGATTTCCATCGAGTATTTCCTTCAGGAGAACACGCTGTTCGAAGCCTTCAAGAAGGGTCTTGTCGACGTGTATCCCGATGGAAGCGCAACCAACTGGGCGCGCGCATATGATTTTCCGGCAGTGCGCAACGGCGAGGTGGTCAAGGAGACGTTCGTGCCGGAGCTGCCGACCGGGATGGTCGGCTTCGTCTTCAACACCCGTCGCCCCGTGTTCGCCAATCCGGACGTTCGGGAAGGGCTGGCCCTGGCACTCGATTTCGAGTGGGCCAACAAGAACCTCTACGAAGGCGCCTATACCAGGACGGAAAGCTTCTGGCAGAACTCGCCCCTCTCCTATCTCGACCACCCGGCCGACGCGCGGGAACTGGCAATCCTCGGGCCAGCCAAGGATAAAATCGATCCAGCGGTGCTGGATGGCACCTACCGCTTGCCCAGGACGGACGCATCGGGCGCGGACCGGAACGTGCTTCGGCAGGCGGTGGATGCCCTGAATAGAGGCGGATACACGATCAAGAACGGCCGCATGTCGGATCAGTCCGGCAACCCGCTCCGCTTCGAGATCATGACGCAGAACCAGGGCCAGGAGAAGCTGGCGATCGCCTACCAGCGCACGCTCAGAATGATCGGGGTCGAGTTGCTCATCCGCACCGTCGACGATGCGCAGTATCAGGCGCGGTCGAGTACGTTCGACTACGACATGATTTTCAAATCGTACCCCTCCACCCTCTCGCCGGGCATCGAACAGGTGGGCCGCTGGGCCTCCTTGTCCCGGGATCGCGAGGGCAGCAACAACTTTGCCGGCGTTGCCGATCCCGATCTCGACAGGGCCATCGACGCCCTCTTGAGCTCCCGGAGCAGGGAAAATTTCGAAGCGGCGGTGCGGGCCTATGACCGGATGCTGATTTCCGGTCACTATCTGGTGCCTCTTTACCATGTGCCGGAACAATGGGTGGCGCGTCGCAATTACATCGGTTATCCGGACCGGACACCTCTCTACGGCTATCAGCTTCCGGTCTGGTTCGATAAACGGGCTCAGGATTAACTGGGCCGTTCGGCTATTCTGAAAGAAAGGACGCGACCATGGAGCGCGTAACCATCGATGTCGTCTCCGATATCGTCTGTCCCTGGTGCTATCTGGCAAAGGCACGCCTCGAGCTTGCGATCGCAGAGGTCCAGGATGAGGTCGGCATCGACATCAACTGGCGTCCCTACCAGCTCGATCCCGACGCGACGGCTGATGGCAGCGATTACCGATCGCACCTGATCAGCAAGCTTGGCAGCGCGGAGCGGCTCGACGAGTCGCAGGACCTGCTGCGCCAGTACGGCAAGGAAATCGGCATTAGCTACAATTTCGAAGCGATCACGGTTCGCGCCAATACGCTCGACGCCCATCGACTTCTGCACTGGGCAAGGATCGAAGGCGGCGAGGTGCAGGACAAGGTGGCCACGGCCCTCTTCAAGGCGCATTTCGAGGACGGCCGCAACGTTGCCGAGCATGACGTGCTGCTGGATATTGCCACGCGTTGCGGGTTGGATCGGGAAATGATCGCACAACTCCTCGGTTCCGATGCCGACAAGGATACGATACGCGACGAAATCGAATCGGCTCAGCAGATGGGCGTCAACGGCGTTCCGTTCTTCATCTTCGACGGCCAGTACGCGGTCAGCGGCGCACAGATGCCGGACGTTCTCGCCAACGCCATGCGGGATATCGCCCGCATGAAGACCGAAGCCCGCAAGAGCATGATCTGACAGGTCTCCAAGAAAATCATGTCAACTGATACTACGATGAAGGGCGTACTTCTCGCCTTCGCTGCCTTTGCGGCATTCGCCTGGAGCGACGCCAGCGTGAAGATGATCGAAGGCGCGCTCAGCGCTTTCGAAATGGCGTTCCTCGGCGCGGTGTTCGGCCTTGCCGGCCTGCCCTTCATCATGAAACGCGGTGATCACCTCGTCGACATGCTGAGGACCACCCATCGCCCTCTCTGGCTTTTGAGGGCGTTATCGGCGGCAATGGGCACGATCTGCAGCGTGACCGCTTTCACCTATCTTTCCATGGCGGAAGCGTTCGCCCTCATATTCCTTCTGCCGTCCTTCGTGACGATCATGTCGGTCCTGTTTCTTAAGGAACAGGTGGGGATTAGGCGCTGGAGTGCCGTCCTGATCGGCTTCATCGGCGTAATGATCGTCCTGCGCCCCGGATTTCGCGAGCTCTCCGTCGGTCACGTGGCCGCAGTTTTCGCTGGATTGAGCGGTGCTATTTCGATCGTCGTCTATCGCGCGCTCGGCTCTCGCGAAAAGGGAATCTCGCTTTATGGTGCGGGAATCATCGGCTCGCTCGTGGTTTGCGGGGTTCTGGCAGTGCCGGGATTTACCTGGCCAACCCCCATGCAATGGGCGATGCTTGCCGGATACGGCCTGTTCGCGGCACTGGCCAACATCCTTACCATGCACGCCACCGCGCATGCACCCGCTGCGGTCATCGGACCTACGCAGTATAGCCAGATGCTCTGGGCGGTCCTGTTGGGCTACCTCATATTCGGCGACACGATCGATCTGCCGATGATCCTGGGGATCGCACTGATCATCGCCTCGGGCCTGCTGACGCTGTCACGCGAGCGCATCCGCGGCGTACCGCTGCCCCCTGCGGTCGCCACCGATCCGCAAGCCACCGCATTGGCTGCAACCGACGAAGCTGCCGAGAAAGCTGATCGGACGATCTGATCAGCCCGGCTGCTTCGCCAATTCCGCGAATTGCTTCATCACCTGCGCGGCGAGCGTCAGCCGCTTTTCTGGCGTCGGCAGGTCGCGTGTCAGGAAGATGCTCTGGTCCGGACGGATCTTCGCCATCGTGCCCTGCTTGGCGATATAGCCCACCAGCGCTGCCGGGTTGGGGAACTGCTTGTCACGGAACGTGACGACGAGCCCCTTCGGTCCCGCATCGAGCTTCTCGACATTGGCCGTGCGGCAGAGCGACTTGACGTAGACGACCTTCAAGAGGTTCTGGACTTCCGTCGGCAACGGGCCGAACCGGTCGATCATCTCTGCCCCCAGGCTGTCGATATCGGACAGGTCCGCCAGTTCGCCCAGGCGGCGATAGAGGCTCATGCGCAGATGAAGATCCGGAACATAGTTTTCCGGGATCATCACGGTGATGCCGACCGAGATTTGCGGCGACCAACCGGTGTCGATGATCTCGTCGTCGCCACGAACCTCCGCCACCGCCTCCTCGAGCATCTGCTGATAAAGCTCGAAGCCGACTTCCTTGATGTGACCGGACTGCTCTTCGCCCAGCAGATTGCCGGCGCCGCGAATGTCCAGGTCGTGGCTGGCGAGCTGGAAACCCGCACCCAACGTGTCGAGCGACTGCAGAACCTTGAGACGGCGCTCCGCCATCGTTGTCAGCTGCTTGTTGACCGGGAGCGTGAACAGCGCGAATGCCCGGACCTTCGACCGTCCGACACGCCCACGCAGCTGATAGAGCTGGGCCAGGCCGAACATATCGGCACGATGGACGATGAGCGTGTTGGCCGTCGGCACGTCGAGACCGGATTCGACGATCGTCGTCGACAGGAGCACATCGTACTTGCCGTCATAGAAGGCATTCATGATGTCTTCCAGTTCGCCGGCCGCCATCTGGCCATGGGCGACGGCGACCTTGAGTTCCGGCACGTCGGACTGAAGGAAAGCCTGTATGTCGGGAAGGTCGGCAAGCCGCGGACAGACATAGAAACTCTGGCCACCGCGATAATGCTCGCGCATCAGTGTCTCGCGGATGACCAACGAATCGAACGGCGAGATGAAGGTGCGGACCGCCATGCGGTCCACCGGCGGCGTGGTGATCAACGACAGTTCGCGCACGCCCGTCATCGCCAGCTGCAATGTGCGGGGAATTGGCGTCGCGGAGAGCGTCAGGACGTGCACGTCCGACTTCAATTCCTTGAGGCGTTCCTTATGCTTGACGCCGAAATGCTGCTCTTCGTCGATGATGAGCAGGGCAAGGTTGGCGAAGCTGATTCCGCTGCCCAGCAGAGCATGCGTGCCCACGACGATATCGACCTTGCCCTCGGTAATATCCTTCTTCGTCTGGTTCAGCTCCTTCGCGGGCACAAGCCGCGAAGCCTGAGCAATCTTGATCGGAAGCCCGCGGAAACGTTCCCGGAACGTCTTGAAGTGCTGGCGTGCGAGCAGTGTCGTCGGCACGACGACAGCCACTTGGCCACCGTTCATGGCCGCCAGAAAAGCGGCGCGCAGGGCGACTTCGGTCTTGCCGAAACCGACGTCGCCGCAGACGAGGCGATCCATCGGCCGGCCGGCGGCCAGGTCGTCGCGCACCGCATCGATGGCAGTCGCCTGATCGTCCGTCTCGTCATAGGGGAAACGGGCGGCGAATTCATCGTACAGGCCTTCGGATGCCGCCAGTACCGGCGCGCGGCGGGTGATGCGGCTCGCGGCAATACGGATCAGCGCGTCGGCCATGTCGAGCAGCCGCTTCTTCAGCTTCGCCTTGCGCGCCTGCCAGGCACCACCACCGAGCTTGTCGAGCGAGGCCTCGGCTGCGTCCGAGCCGTAGCGTGACAGGAGATCGATGTTTTCGACCGGCAGGAACAGCTTTGCCTCGTCTGCGTAATGCAGTTCCAGGCAGGCACGTGGCGCGCCGGCCGCCTCGATCGTCACCAGACCGACGAAACGGCCGATACCGTGTTCCGCGTGGACGACGAGCGAGCCCTCGTCCAATCCCGCCACTTCGGAGATGAAGTCGCTGCCGCGCTTGCGGCGCTTGCCGCGGCGGACCATGCGGTCGCCAAGAATATCCTGCTCGCCGACGATGGCGATCCCGTTCGTCTCGAAGCCTGCCTCGAGGTTCAGCACCGCCGATGCCGCCTCGCCCTTGTCGAGCTTATCCAAATCCGCCAGCTTTTCGACGGGTTTCACCCGCTTCAGCCCATGCTCGTCAAGAACCTGCAGCAGCCGGTCCAGCGATCCAACCGACCATCCGGTGACCAGGACCTTGATGCCGGCCGCGCGCTTGTCGGCAATGTGCTTTACCGCGAGGTCGAAGACATTGACCCGCTCCTCACGGTCTTCCTTCTCCGTCTGCGACTTCGCCCATCGCGGCCCAACATGCGCATCGAGCGTGATGACGCGCCGGCTTTCCGTGTCGTGCTCGTTGAAAGGCGTGATGCGGACGGCATTAGCACCATCAAGCGCGGCGGCGAAAGCCTTTCCGTCGAGATAGAGTTGACCGGGCGGCACCGGTTTGTAGGGCGCCGATTGGGCGGCCGCCCCCTTGCCCTGGCTGCCATTATCGCGCCGGGCGTCATAGTAGTCCGTAACCAGCTTGGAGCGTTCGTTGGCCGCCTCCCTCGCCGTATGGTCGGTGACCAGGCGGAAACCCTGCAGATAATCGAAGGCGGTTTCCAGATGGTCGTAGAATAGCGGCAGCCAATGCTCCATGCCGGCATAGCGTCGCCCTTCGGAGACCGCCTGATACAGGGAATCGTCTCGGGTCGCGGCGCCGAACAGCGATAGATAATTCTTGCGGAAACGGCTGATCGTGTCCGGTGTCAGCGATACCTCGCTCATGGGACTAAGGTCGAGCGAACGCGACTGGCCCGTCGTGCGCTGGCTGGCCGGATCGAAGGTACGGATCGTTTCCAGCGTGTCGCCGAAGAAATCGAGACGGACCGGCTCCTCGGTGCCGGGCACGAAGACATCGAGGATACCGCCGCGTACGGCAAACTCGCCGACTTCCCGAACGGTCGGCACGCGGTCGAAACCGTTGCGCTCCAGCCGCGCGGCAATGTCGTCCATGCGGATATTGTTGCCTGGTCTCGCCGAGAAGGCGAGGCTTTCGATGATACCGGCCGGCGCGATCTTCTGCAGCATCGCATTGACCGTCACCAGCACGATCGCGACATGCGGCTTCTTGGCGTGCGAGATCAGCCCTGAAAGAGCTGCAAGTCTCCGTGCAGAGACATCGGCGCCAGGCGAGACGCGGTCATAGGGCAGGCAGTCCCAGGCGGGCAGCGTCAGAACGGGAATGTCGGGAGCCACAAAGCCCAGCATCTGTTCCAGATCTGCCATCCTCTGGCCGTCCGACATGACGTAGGCAACGGCCTGCCCGGAACGGGCAAGCTCCGCCAAGAGCAACGGCTCCATGCCATGCGGCACGTTGCCGACGGTCAGCGGGCCGGCCGCCGCTGCGATCTTCTTCGCGTCGAAACCTGGGATCATCGTGTCACTGCTCGGTTTTAGCCTGGAGGCTGGCGATGGTGACCGGATCGAAATCAGGCCTATAGGATGCTACCCGCTCGAACAGCGGTGTGCGCAGATGTTCGGGTACGGGCTTGGCGCCGGTAATCCAGGCATTCAGATCGTGGTCGTCCTCATCCATGATCGCCTCGAACTCGTCCAGGTCTTCCTCCGACAGCGCGCCAATCTCCTCTTCGGCGAACTGTCCGAAGACGAGATCCATCTCGCGAATACCACGATGCCAGCAGCGATAGAGGATGCGGCGACGGCGGGGAGTGAGGTCCGCGCTGCTGCGCGTAAGTCCGGTCATGCAAGGAGTCCTTGTTGGCGAGGCTGATATAGGTCGGAAATTCTCCTGCGTCACCTTGCAATAGTGCCAAATTCCGTCGCATTTTGCCGCGCATGCGCCCAGCCGTTCTTGATCCACTCTTTTCCACCGTAGCATCCCTTCCGGGCGTTGGCCCGAAGCTCGCGGATCTCATCGCCCGCGTGACGGGACGCGAGGATGCCGACGACTGCCGGGTGGTCGATCTCCTGTTCCATGCGCCGTCGTCGCTCATCGATCGCCGCAATCGCCCAGGCATTGCGCTTGCGCCCCAGGGAGCGATCGTCACGATCGAAGGCCGGGTCGATCGGCACCAGCCCTCGCCACCGGGCAAGTCGAACATGCCGTACCGTGTGTTCCTGCAGGACGACACCGGCGAACTGGCGTTGACCTTCTTTCGCGCCAAGGGCAACTGGCTTGAAAAGGTGCTGCCAATCGACGAGACGGTGATGGTCAGCGGCAAGGTGGACTGGTTCAACGGCCGCCCCTCCATGGTGCATCCGGATTTCATCGTCAAAGCGTCCGAGGCGGCGAACCTGCCACTCGTGGAGCCGGTCTACCCCATGACGGCCGGCCTTTCCCCGAAGGTGCTGCGCAAGGCGATAGACGGCGCGGTGGCGCGCCTCCCGATCCTGCCGGAATGGATCCTAGCATCGTTGACCGACAAGCAAGGTTTCGCCTCCGTCGCGGAAAGCTTCCGGCGGCTGCACGATCCGCGAGACGAAGCGGACCTCGATCCGCAGTCACCGGCACGTCGCAGACTTGCCTATGACGAATTCCTGGCCGGTCAGGTGTCTCTCGCACTCGTCCGCCAGCGCCTCCGCAAGGTGCCCGGAAGACCTGTTCGAGCAACAGGCGAGCTGGCGGAGCGGATAGGGGCGGCCCTGCCCTTCGCACTGACCGGCAGCCAGCAGGCGGCAATCGCCGATATCCTCAAGGACCTGGCCGGCGAAGATCGCATGCTGCGGCTGCTGCAGGGCGATGTCGGTGCCGGCAAGACACTCGTGGCGCTGATGGCTATGGCGGCGGCAGTCGAAAGCGGCGGGCAGGCGGTGCTCATGGCACCGACCGAAATTCTCGCGCGCCAGCATCATGCAACGATTTCGAAGCTCGCCTCCACAGTCGGCATATCGGTCGAGGTTCTGACCGGGCGCACCAAGGGTCGCGAACGCGATGCGATCGCTGAGCGCATTGCCTCCGGCGAGGCACAGATCATCATCGGTACGCATGCGCTGTTCCAGGACGCCGTCAACTATCGCAATCTGGTACTCGCGGTGGTGGACGAGCAGCATCGCTTCGGCGTCCACCAGCGTCTGCGCCTGACAGCCAAGGGCATCTCGCCCCACATGCTGGTGATGACCGCAACACCCATTCCTCGCACCTTGGTGCTTGCCGCCTTCGGTGACATGGACGTCTCCAAGCTCACGGAAAAGCCGGTCGGCCGCAAGCCGATCCAGACCGTCACCGTCCCCACAGAACGCACCGGCGAGATTGTTTCACGCCTGCGGTCCGCCCTTGACGAAGGTAAGAAGGCCTACTGGATCTGCCCGCTGGTGGAAGAATCCGAGGTCTCCGACCTGATGTCGGCCGAGGAGCGTTTCGCGGTTCTCGCCAAGGAATTCGGGGGCAAGGTGGGGGTCGTGCATGGCCGTATGAACGGCGCCGAGAAAGACGCCGTAATGGCCGCCTTCAAGAACGGAGAGATCCGTCTGCTTGTGGCCACCACCGTCGTCGAAGTCGGCGTCGACGTCCCCGATGCCAGCATCATGGTGATCGAGCATGCGGAGCGGTTCGGTCTTGCGCAGCTGCATCAGCTGAGAGGTCGGGTGGGACGCGGCGAAGAAGCCTCGACCTGCATCCTGCTTTACAAGGGGCCACTCAGTGAAACGGGCCATGCCCGCCTCTCCATCCTCCGGGACAGCGAGGACGGCTTCCTGATTGCAGAGGAAGACCTGAAACTGCGCGGCGAAGGCGAATTGCTCGGGACGCGCCAGTCGGGTACCCCCGGCTTCCGCATCGCGAGCCTGGAAGCGCACGCCGACCTTCTGGAGATCGCCCGCAAGGATGCCACGTACCTGCTTGAAAGGGACCCTGATCTCACCGGCGAACGCGGCAACAACGTCCGCGCTCTGCTTTACCTCTTCCGGCGCGACGAGGCCGTCAGGTTCCTTGGCGCGGGCTGACGGACGGTGCAATGATGAGCGGGAGAACGCTCTTGGGCTTGTAGTCCGGGGCCAGCAGTCCTCCGGAAATCAGCAGCTTGGCGCCTTCCTCGGGCGTCATCTCCAGCATGATGATCTTGCTGCGCGGCACGAACATCAGAAAGCCTGCGGTCGGAATCGGCGTCGGCGCCAGGAAGACACTGACCATTTCCTCGCCCTCGCTGTTCAGGCGAGCGGCGATTTCACCCTGCGCGTCGCCGGAAATGAAGACCAAGGCCCACGTCCCAGGGCTCGGAAACTCGATCAGCCCGCATTTCTTGAACGAGGTCGATTGCTCCTTGAGCACTGTCTCGAATATCTGCTTCAGGCTTTTGTAGATCGTCCGCACCAGCGGCATGCGGTGGAGAACAGATTCTCCGAAATTGACGATCGAACGGCCGATCAGGTTCTTGCCCAGAAAGCCGATTGCCGTAATCATCACGATCGCGGTCAGCATCCCGAGACCGGGAACCGCGAAATTCAGGTAATTTTCCGGATTATAATATGCCGGGATATAGGGCTTCACCCAGCTGTCAGCCCAACGGACAAAGCTGAAGGTAAGCCAGATCGTGATGGCCAGCGGCGCGCAGATGATGAGTCCGGTCAGGAAATTGTTCCGGAGCCGGGTTGCAACCGGTATGCGATCGGATTTGTCAGTCATTACTCGCCGCTATTGTGCAGTGCCGTAGAAACCCGGATGGAAGGCAACAATGCCGAAGGCATCCGGCCCATGCAAGACTAGGCTCTGGAAATACTCCCTCGGGACGTCGGGAAGCACGAGGCTGTGATCGTTCCGGAAGCCGAAGCGCCCGTAGTAGGCCGGATCGCCGAGCAGAACGCAACTGGCAGCACCGAGAGCACGCAGCCTGTCCAGACCTTCCCGAACAAGGTCTCCCCCCACGCCCGCTCCTTGCCGTTCAGGCAAGACGCTGACCGGGCCGAGCCCGTACCAGCCACCCTCGCCGCCTTCAAGCGCCACAGGCGAAAACGCAATGTGGCCGATAATGACACCGTCATCCTCGGCCACCAGCGATAGCGCAAGAACGCCGGCTGCGCGCAGGCGCTCGATGATCTGCGGCTCCGTCTGGTCGCTGTAGGGCATAGGCGCAAAGGCGGCGGCCGTAACCGCCCCGATTGCAGCCTCGTCGCCCGGCTGTTCAGCTCGGATGATCACTCCACCGTCACCGACTTTGCCAGGTTGCGCGGCTGGTCCACGTCCGTTCCCATGAAGACAGCCGTGTGATAGGCCAGAAGCTGGATCGGCAGCGAGAAGACCATGGGTGCGATGATCTCCGCGACGTTGGGCAGCGTAATCGTCGCCATCGTCGGAAGCTTGGAGGCAGCCGCACCTTTTTCATCGGTGATGAAGATGATCTTTCCGCCGCGAGCCGCCACTTCCTGCATGTTCGAGACGGTCTTCTCGAAGAACCGATCATGCGGTGCGATGACGATGACCGGCATGTTCTCGTCGATCAGCGCGATCGGCCCATGCTTCAGCTCGCCTGCCGCATAGCCTTCCGCGTGGATGTAGGAAATTTCCTTCAGCTTCAGCGCACCTTCCATGGCGAGCGGATAGCTGGTGCCACGGCCGAGATAGAGCACGTCCTTGTACTTGGAGAGTTCCCGCGCAAGCGCTTCGATCTGTGGCTCCAGCGTACTCAACACGCCGCTCATGAGGCGCGGCATTTCCGCAAGGCTCCTGACCAGCTGCTTTTCCTCGGAAGGCGAGATCGTGCCGCGTGCCTTTCCGGCTGCGATGGCAAGCGAGGCAAGCACCGTCAGCTGGCAGGTAAAGGCCTTTGTCGATGCGACACCGATTTCAGGCCCGGCAAGGATAGGGAAAATTGCGTCCGACTCGCGAGCGATCGTCGATTCCTTGACGTTGACCACGGCGCCGATCTTCAGTCCTGCGTCATGGCAGTAGCGAAGCGAGGCCAGAGTATCCGCCGTTTCGCCGGACTGCGAGATGAACAGCGCCGCATGGTCCTTCGAAAGCGGGATCTCGCGGTAGCGGAACTCCGAGGCGACATCGATCTCGACTGGCAGACGGGCGTAGCGTTCGAACCAGTACTTGCCGATGAGGCCGGACAGGTAGGCCGTACCGCAGGCGGAAATAGCAAGGCCGCGCAGGTTGGCAAAATCGATTTCCCCGGCAACGGACAGATCGACCGTATGATCGGCAAGATCGACGTAATGGGCGAGCGCATGGGAGATCACTTCCGGCTGCTCGTAGATCTCCTTCTCCATGAAATGGCGGTGATTGCCCTTGTCAACGAGATAGGCAGCGGTCTGGGTGATCTGGACCGAACGCTCTACCTGGTTGCCATCGTGGTCGAAGATGAAGGCGCCGTCTTTGCCGATGATGGCCCAATCGCCATCGACCAGATAGGTGATCCTGTTGGTGAATGGAGCAAGGGCGATGGCGTCGGAGCCGAGATAGGTCTCGCCTTGCCCATGACCGATAGCGAGCGGCGGTCCGAAACGGGCAGCCATGATCGTCGACGGATCGTCGGCAAAGATGACAGCGAGCGCGTAGGCTCCGGTGACCCGTTGCAGCATTGCCTGCATCGCCTCGCGTCGGCCCATGCCGGCACGGCGATAGCGCGCGAGCAGCTGCCCGACGACTTCCGTGTCTGTCTGGCTCTCGAAGGTCGCCCCTTCCGCCAGAAGCTCATCCTTCAGTTCGGAGAAATTCTCGATGATGCCGTTATGCACGACTGCGACGCCATCAACGAAATGCGGATGGGCGTTGGCTTCGTTGGGAACGCCATGGGTCGCCCAGCGCGTATGGGCTATGCCGATATTGCCCGGCAAGGGCTCCTCAGCCAGCCTCTTCTCCAGATTAAAAAGCTTCCCCTCGGCCCGACGCCGCGCAAGGGCGCCGTTGTCGATGGTTGCCACCCCGGCGGAATCGTAGCCGCGATACTCAAGCCGACGCAGCGCGTCCACCAGACGTTCCGCCACCGGCTCCTTGCCGACAATCCCCACGATCCCACACATACAAAACCCCTTTATCCCCGACCATATGGCGGGGTTTCTAGTCGATAGCGTAATTCCCGCAATTGCCTGTCCGGTCACTTTGCGTGTCGGAAGGTAACGAGATGCCGTTCAGTCTTTTGCCTTCTTCGCGGCCTTGAGCGCGAGGGCACGATCCCGGATGATCGTTGCTCTTCCGGGCTTGGTCTCCTGTCTGGCGCGGCCGAGCGCGAGCGCATCCGCCGGCACGTCCTGAGTGACCACGCTGCCGGAGGCCACGTAGGCGCCATCACCGATCGAGACGGGCGCCACGAGCGACGAGTTGGAGCCAATGAAGGCATTGGCGCCGATCTGCGTCACATGCTTGTTGATCCCATCATAGTTGCAGGTAATCGTGCCCGCGCCGATGTTGCTGTGGGCGCCAACGATAGCATCGCCGATATAGGTCAGATGGTTGACCTTGGCTCCCTCGCCGATCTCTGCCTTCTTGACCTCGCAGAAATTGCCGACCTTCGACCCTACGGCGAGGTTGGCGCCCGGCCGCAGCCGCGCGAAAGGCCCGACGGTGGCGCCGGCGCTGACGTGGGCGCCCTCCAGATGCGAGAAGGCATGGATGACAGCGCCGCCTTCGACAGTGACGCCGGGACCGAACACAACATTCGGTTCGATCAGGGCATCCTGGCCGATCTGCGTATCATAGGCGAGGAAGACCGTTTCGGGCGCGATCATGCTGACGCCCGACAGCATGATTTCATGGCGGCGGCGCTCCTGCCAAAGCCGCTCGAGAACAGCCAGTTCCGCGCGGTTGTTGCAACCCGCCAATTCGGCTTCCGGCGCGTCCACAGCGACGGCCCGCCCTCCGTCACGACGCACGATCTCCACGAGATCGGTCAGATAGTATTCGCCCTTGACGTTCTTGTTGTCGATCTTGTCGAGGATCTCCAGCGCCTTGCGGCCGTTGATCGCCATGATGCCGCTGTTGCACCAGGTAACCTTGCGCTCTTCGTCCGTCGCGTCCTTCTCCTCGCGGATGGCAATCAGTTCACCATTCTCGACAAGCAGCCGCCCATAGCCGGTCGGCGTTCCCGTATGGAAGCCGATGACCACCACATCCGCACCCTTTGCAAGCTCGGCCCGGGCAGCAGCGAACGATGCGGCGGTGACCAAAGGCGCATCGCCATAGGTCACCAGGATGTCGTCAAACCCTGCGGCAATGGCATCGCGCGCCGAAAGAACAGCGTGTCCGGTCCCCAGACGTTGGGTTTGAATGAAGCTTCGAACGTTCACCTCGTCCGTGTGTGCGGCCTTCGCCACGGTCTCGGCATCTCTACCAAGAACGAGAGCCACGTCGGAAATACCAGCGGAGGCGACAGCCTTCATGACGTGACCGATCATCGGCAGGCCCGCAACAGGATGCAGGACCTTCGACATGGACGATTTCATGCGCGTGCTGTCTCCAGCGGCCAGTATAACAGCCAGGCAGGTACGATTCATGCGAACTCCCTCAATGCAACCAGCGGCTTCTTAGCAACAACACGATTTACAGGCGATAAACGGGTTGTTTCCGTCTGCAACAAAAAAGGCGCCCCGAAGGCGCCTTTTCCATTGTGATTGCAGTTCGTTTTACTGCGGCAGCTTGTCGTCCACGCCGGCGACGTAGAAGTTCATGCCAAGCAGAACGCCATCTTCGGACTTCTCACCCTGGGCAAGCCATTCCGTGCCGTCCTGCTTCTTCACCGGGCCGGTGAACGGGTGCAGTTCGCCCGACTTGATCTTGGCTTCGGTCTCTTCGGCCATCGCCTTCACATCGTCCGGCATGTTCGTGTACGGCGCCATGGTCAGGATGCCGTCCTTGAGGCCGTCCCAGATCTGCTCCGACTTCCAGTTGCCGTCGAGCAACGCCTGGGTGCGCTTGATGTAGTAGGCGCCCCATGTATCGACGATCGCCGTGAGCTGGGTCTTGGGGCCGGCAGCGATCATGTCGGAGGCCTGGCCGAAGGCGAAGATGCCGCGCTCGGCTGCAACCTGCATAGGCGCCGTCGTGTCGGTGTGCTGTGTCAGGATGTCGACGCCCTGGTCAACCAGTGCCTTGGCAGCGTCAGCTTCCTTGCCCGGGTCGAACCACGTATTGGCCCATACGACCTTCAGCTTGAACTCAGGATTGATCGACTGAGCACCGAGAACGAAGGCGTTGATGCCCATGACCACTTCCGGAATCGGAAAGGACGCGATGTAGCCCGCGAGACCCTTCTTCGACATCTTGGCTGCAATCTGGCCCTGAATGTACCGACCTTCATAGAAGCGCGCGTTATAGGTCGACACATTCTCTGCAGCCTTGAAACCGGTCGCATGTTCGAACTTCACGTCGGGGAACTTCTCGGCGACCTTGATCGTCGCATCCATGAAGCCGAAGGACGTTGTGTAGATCAATGCACAGCCTGAGCGTGCCATGCGCTCGATAGCGCGCTCTGCATCGGGGCCTTCCGGCACGCTTTCAAGGAACGGCGTCTCGATCTTGTCCCCAAAGTGGGTCTGCAATTCCTGACGGCCGATGTCGTGCGCCTGCGTCCAGCCACCATCGGTCTTGGAGCCGACATAGATAAAGCAGACCTTGGTTTTATCCTGGGCCTGCGCGCTGCTGGCAAAGCCACCCATGAGGGCGGCCGAAGCGGCAAGTGCGATGATCAGTTTCTTCATGTTTCAACCTCTGTTGGCTCGAAGACTGGGATCCGGGGGACCCCGTCAACGCTCTGGTACAAATGGCTTTCCGAGCGATGCGGGGGTGTTGATCAGCGTTGTGCGGCGATTATGCGAGATGATGATGAGCACGACAATAGTGGCGGCGTAAGGGAGCGCCGACAGGAACTGGGAGGGAATGCCGATCCCCAGCGCCTGCGCATGCAACTGCCCGATCGTCACTGCACCGAACAGATAACCGCCGGCAAGGACCCGTATTGGGCGCCAGGAGGCGAAAACGACGAGAGCCAAGGCAATCCAGCCTCGCCCACCCGTCATGTTCTCAACCCACTGGGGCGTATAGACGAGCGACAACTGCGCTCCGGCGAGCCCGGCGCAGGCGCCACCGAACATCACCGCCAGATATCGCGTGCGGATGACATTGATGCCGAGCGCATGCGCAGAGGCATGATTGTCGCCGATCGCCCGCATCTTGAGACCGGTCCGGCTCCTGAACAGGAACCAGTGGATTCCGACCACCAGCGCGATCGAAAGATAGAAGATCAGATCCTGGCGGAACAGCAAGGAACCGACAAACGGGATATCGGACAGAAGCGGAATTGCTATCGGCTGCAGCTTGATGCCGGGCTGACCGACGAAGCTCTCGCCGATCTGACCCGACAGCCCCAATCCCAGAATGGTCAGCGCCAGGCCTGTCGCGACCTGGTTCGCAACGAGCGTCAGTGTCAAGAAGCCGAAGAGCAGCGAGAAGACAGCACCAGCAACGATGCCGGCAACGACGCCGAGATAGGGTGATCCGGTCGCCTGTGTGGCGGCGAACGCAATGACCGCCCCCATGATCATCATGCCCTCGACCCCGAGATTGAGAACGCCCGAGCGTTCCGTCACCAGTTCCCCGAGGGAGGCGATGACAAGCGGGGTCGCCGCGGTGATAACCGTCAGCAAAATGGCCTCAAGCATGCGCACCTCCCGCCGTCTGGTTACGAACCAGCCGGATCCGGTAATGGATCAGCGTGTCGCAGGAGAGCACGAAGAACAGCAACAGGCCCTGGAAAACCCGGCTGACCTTGTCGGAAATGCCGATCGAAAGCTGCGCCGCCTCTCCGCCCAGATAGGTCAGCGCCAGCACGAAGCCCGAGGCGATGATGCCGAGAGGGTTAAGGCGGCCAAGGAAGGCGACGATGATCGCGGTAAATCCGTAGCCAGGGGAAATCGCCGGCTGAAGGTGGCCGATGGAACCCGACACTTCGGATATCCCGGCCAATCCCGCGAAAGCGCCTGACAGCAGCATGGAGAACCAAACCATCCGACGCGCCGAAAAGCCGGCAAAACGCCCTGCCCTCTCCGATTGGCCGAGCACAGAGACCTGAAAGCCCTTCATCATGAAGCGCATCATGAACCAGATTACCACTGCGGCGACCAGTGCAAAGACGATGGCCAGATGCGCCCGTCCGGAATCCAGGATTTCAGGCAGAACCGCTTCGGGCACAAACGCCTTGGTCTGCGGAAAATTGTAACCCTGCGGGTCACGCCAGGGGCCGCGCGTCAGCCAGTCGAGGTAGAGTTGCGCGATGTAGACCAGCATCAGGCTGGTAAGGATCTCGTTGGTATTGAAGCGGGTTTTCAGCAGTGCCGGGATACCCGCATAGAGGCCGCCGCCGATCATGCCCATGATCAGCATCAGTGGCAGGATCATCGGCGAGTGCCACTCGGGATAAAGCACCGGCAGGATCGAACCCGTGATCGCGCCGATCGTGAATTGTCCCTCGGCGCCGATATTCCAGTTGTTCGAGCGGAAGCAGACGGACAGGCCGACTGCGATCAGGATCAACGGCGCCGCCTTGATCGCCAGCTCATGCAGCGACCAGACCTCGAGCAAGGGCTCGACGAAGAAGCTGTAGAGCGCATCGAGCGGATCCTTGCCGAGCATCCAGAACATGATGCCGCCGAAGAACAGCGTCAGGACCAGAGCGAGCAAGGGAGAAAGCATGGAAAACAGAGTGGAAACCTGTGCCCGCTTCTGAAGCTCAATTCGCATGGCTCGCCTCCGCCTGCGTGGAATCGTGGATGCCGCCCATCAACAGGCCGATCCGTTCACGACTCAACTGGCCCGCGGGGTAGGACGCGGAAAGCCTGCCCTCCGAAATCACCGCGATATTGGTCGCGACCTCGAATATCTCATCCAGGTCCTGGCTGATCACCACGACCGCCGAACCGGCCCGCGCCAGATCGACGAGAGCCTGGCGGATACGGCTTGCCGCCCCCGCATCGACGCCCCAGGTGGGCTGATTGACCACCAGCACGGAAGGTTGTCGGTCGAGTTCGCGGCCAACGATGAATTTCTGAAGATTGCCACCGGAAAGCGACCCGGCAACCGGATCCTCGCCGCTCTTGCGGACATCCATATTGCGACAGATCCGTTGGGTGGCCGTATTGACCGCTGCATGGCGAATGACCGCCAGCGAGCCCGCTGCAAGAAAGGACCGGCGGTCGGACTGACTGCGGGCGAGCAGCAGATTGTCGGAAAGCGGCATTCCGGAGACCGCCGCGTGCCCATGACGCTCTTCCGGCACGAAGCCCGCTCCAAGCAGGCGCCGTCCGTTGATCCCCACACGGCCGACCCCCTTGCCACGGATACGGATTGCCTCGTTGTTGGACACGGGATACTCGCCCGAAAGGGCGTCGAACAACTCCCCCTGTCCGTTTCCGGCAACGCCGGCCACGGCCAGCACCTCGCCTGCGCGAACCTTCAGGTTGACGTCCTTGAGAGAAACGGCGAACGGCGTCCGTGCACCGACGGCCAGATCGGAAACCTCAATCTGGATATCGCCCAGCGTGGCATCGTCATCCCGGTCAACGCCGGCGACATCGGAACCGACCATCATGCGCGCCAGAGAGGCTGGTGTTTCCAGCTTTGGGTCACAGGTGCCCGTGACCTTTCCATGACGAAGGACGGTTGCCCGATCGCAGATCCGCTGGACCTCCTCCAGCCTGTGGCTGATGTAAAGGACTGATCGCCCTTCCGCCTTGAGCTGGAACAGCGTGTCGAACAGCTTGTCCGCCTCCTGCGGCGTCAGGACGGAGGTCGGCTCGTCAAGAATGATGAGCTTCGGGTTCTGCAGGAGCGCCCGCACGATCTCGATGCGCTGTCGTTCCCCGACCGAAAGGTCGGCGACATGCGCCTTGGGATCGAGAGGCAGTCCGTAGGACTTCGACAGTCGAGCCGCCTCGTCGGATATCTTCGCAAGCGATATTTTCGGATCGAGGGAAAGCGCGATGTTTTCAGCAACCGTCAGTGCCTCGAACAGCGAGAAATGCTGGAAGACCATGCCGATGCCAAGTCGGCGCGCCTCGCTTGGTGACCGGATCGTCACGGGCTGCCCGTTCCAGACAATCTCGCCCTCTGTCGGATCGAGAATGCCGAACAGCATTTTCACCAGCGTTGATTTGCCCGCACCGTTTTCGCCGAGCAGCGCGTGGATTTCGCCTGGGCCAATATCGAGATCAATCCCGGCGCAGGCAGCGAAGCTGCCGAAATGCTTGGTCAGCTTTCGGACCGACAAAAGCGGAATGCCGGCCGATCCCTCCGATAAAGTCACGGAACCCCCTTGTTCACGCCGTGTCACCTTCTTCGAGGCTTATGGAAAGCACGGGCATCATGCTTTGCGCGGAAGCCCCGGAGGGCTTCATCTCGTAGCTTATTGATAGCGGATTTGTTGCCCCGCACAACAACAAACATAGGCTTTCCAACAGGTCAGTCCCGCGCACCAAGTTTCGGAAACAGCTGGAGGATCGCGCCGATGAAGTAGAGGTAGAGGCCGGAGGCGACGACACCGTACACCAGCCAGTCCGGCGAATTGAAGTGAAGCAGAAGCGAATAGCCGCTAAGCGCGCACCAGAGCAGGAAAATCCCGAGATTGAGGGTGCGAAGACGCTTCACGCGCACGGGATGGAGGAAATTGATCGGCAGGAAGGTGAATACGACCGAAATCGACACGACGATCAGTGCCGTCGTCGCGCTGGCCTGGATCACGAAGAGCGTAAACACCACCATGTTCCAGACGACCGGAAAACCGGAGAAGAAGTACTCGTCGGTCTTCATCCCCGTATCCGCGTAGTAGATCGCGCTGGAGACAACGATCATGCCGGCGGCGACGAAGGACCAGGGCTCGCCGATCATGCCGCTCTGGTAGAGCGCAAAGGCCGGCAGCAGGACGTAGGTCACGTAGTCGATGATATTGTCCAGCGTATCGCCGGACCAGTTCGGAAGCACTTCCCGGACCTGCACCTTGCGGGCGATCGGCCCGTCGATGCCGTCGACGAAGAGGGCCAGTCCGAGCCACCAGAACATGTCGACGAAGCGGCTTTCAGCGGCTGCCACGACACCAAGGAATGCAAGGAAGGAACCTGACGCCGTCAGAAGATGGACGGAGAAGGCACGAATTTCCGCATACGGCACTTTCCGATAGTTGAAGACTCGTCTGATCACGCCGCCCGTCCCGTCCTTCATACGATCGACCTATGCTGCCAAACCGGCATTATTGCAACCGCCTTCACCACCGCAGCAGATCCTGTTCCACACGATTTGCCAGTTGCGCCCTCAAGTCCCATGGATAAGAGCGCGGGAAGGCTCTACATAGCGCAGATCGGTTTGCCGACGAGGATGCGGACATGCAGGACTATGAAATTGCGGTGGTAGGTGGCGGCCTTGCCGGCTCGGTGGCGGCATTTGCCTTGGCGCGAGGCGGACGCAAGGTCGCGTTGATCGCTCCGGATGCGGCACCTGTGGACGAGCGCACCACGGCGCTTATGGACCAGTCGATCCGTTTCATGGAGCGGCTGGGCCTGTGGGACAGGATTTCCCCGAGCGCCGCGCCGCTTTCCGTCATGCAGATCATCGACGGCACGGATCGGCTGCTGCGCGCACCGACCGCCCAGTTCAAGTCGGTCGATGTCGGCCTCCAAGCCTTCGGCTACAACATCCCGAACCGCGTTCTGCTCGAAACGCTGCAGAGCGCCGTTGCCGACGAAGCCAACATCACGCGCCTCACCGGCGCGGTCGAGGCCGTCGCATTCTCTGATGAACAGGTTCTGCTCACGCTTGCCGATGGCACAACGGTCTCCACGGCCTTCGTCATCGGCGCCGACGGGCGGAACTCAAAGGTGAGGGAAAGCGCCGGCGTCAACACGCGCCGCTGGTCCTATCCACAGTCCGCGGTCGTCCTCAATTTCGGCCACACCCTGCCGCACGACAATGTCTCCACCGAGTTCCACACGCCGAGCGGCCCCTTCACACAGGTGCCTCTGCCCGGCCGGCGCTCCAGCCTTGTCTGGGTCGTCAAGCCTGAAGAGGCGACGCACCTGCTTGCGCTTTCCCTGGACGAGCTTTCGCGCGAGGTGGAAACCCGGATGCAATCCATGCTCGGCAAGGCCAGCGTCGAGCCTGGGCCGCAGGCCTGGCCGCTCTCGAGCCTGATGGCGGACCGATTCGGCAAGGGCCGCATGGCCCTCGTCGGCGAGGCCGCCCACGCATTTCCGCCGATCGGCGCACAGGGGCTCAACCTCTCGCT
Organism: Pseudorhizobium xiangyangii; assembly: GCF_020531965.1. GTDB lineage: Bacteria > Pseudomonadota > Alphaproteobacteria > Rhizobiales > Rhizobiaceae > Neorhizobium > Neorhizobium xiangyangii. The sequence goes on from NZ_JAJAWH010000005.1 coordinate 125,745, forward strand.
GCGCGATGTCATTGCATTGTCGGAGCTTCTGTCGACGGTCTCCGACCGCCCCATTCCATCGGATGCCGGCGATCGCTTCAACCGCCGCCGCCGGGCGGATATCATGAGCCGCACCTTTGGTGTCGATCTTCTCAACCGATCGCTATTGTCGGACTTCCTGCCGGTGCAGATGCTGCGCGCTGGGGGGCTGCATCTCCTGTCCTCGGCACCGCCACTGCGCAACCTTGTGATGCGGGAAGGCGTAGAGCCCGGACGCGGCTTTCGCGCCTTCGTCGAAACGCTAAGGGAAGAGATCCGGCGGTAGAATGCCGGCGGTGATCAGATAGAGAAGCAGCGGCAGGGTCAGCACCGAAAGTGCGGTGGTGATCAGCACGGTCGCCGACGCTCTTTCCTGCCAGAGGCCGTATTGCTGGCTGATCACAAAGACGTTCGTGGCCGTCGGCAATCCGGCCAGCAGCACCGCCGAATAGACCCATACGGGATCGAAGTTACCGGCCAGCGACAGGGCGACATAAACCACGCTCGGAAGCACGATGAGCTTGGCTACCGCGAGATAACCGATCTCGACAGGCACCCGTTTCAGCGGACGGAGCGCAAGCGTCACGCCCATGGCAAACAGCGCGCAGGGTGCGGCCGCCTGCGCGAGGTAGTCGACAAGCCGCTGGGCCGCGACGGGTACGGTGATCCCGCTGGCGGCAACCACGAAGCCCAATGCCGTCGAGACGATGAACGGGTGAAGCGCGACCTTGCGCAAAACTTCTGCGGCGACCTGAAGCGGCGGCCGTTTGTCCCCGCCCGCGATCGCCATCATCGCCGGAGCGACAATGAAGTGCGTGGCGTTCTCCAGGCAGACGATCAGGGCGACCGGTACGGCTGCCGCCTCGCCGAACGCAAGCAGCGCAAGGCCGGGACCCATGTAACCGATATTTCCGTAGGAACCGCCAAAGGCCTGGATCGTCGAATCACCGAAAGATGCACGCCGGAGGAAATAACTGACGAGAAACAGGACCAGGAATACCGAATAGGTCGCTGCGATGTCGGCGACGATGAAATCGAGGCGGGCCAGATCCTCGATCGGCGTGCGCGAGACGAGCTTGAAGAACAGTGCCGGGAGCGCCGCATAGATGATGAAGGTATTCATCCAGCCGAGCGCTTCAGCAGGCTGTTTCGTCACCCGTGCCGCCAGATAACCGATCAGGATGAGGCCGAAAAAGGGGAGCAGCAATGCAACGATTTCCGCCATCCGTCCCCCGTCCGGCCTGATTGGCTAAGCGCATAGACCTGAAGTCGAAACCGATTTCAGGAAAGCACAATGCGCAGACTCAAAGCCTTACAGCGTCCTTGGCGCACCAACGACGCTGTAAGCAAGTGTCCGCCTTAACCGATTTGCATAAGGATTGGAAAGGTCTGCTGGAACCAGATTGCGATCGCGCTCACGAATCCGAAGATGAAAGCCAGGCCCGTCAGGATGAGAAGGACACCCATGACCTTCTCGACCACTCCAAGGTGGCGACGAAAACGTGTCAGGAAGCGCATGAACGCGCCCGAGAAGCCCGCGGCGATCCAGAACGGCACCGCAAGCCCCAGCGAGTAGATGGCAAGGAGAGCCGCACCGTCGCCCACGGTTTCACGAGAAGCGGCAACACCGAGAATGGCGCCGAGGACAGGCCCGATGCAGGGCGTCCAGCCGAAGGCGAATGCAAGACCCATGACATAGGCGCCCGAAAGCGTTGCCGGCTTGCCCCCGCCCTGGAAACGCGCCTCCCGTGAGAAGAGGCCGATCCGGAATACCCCGAGGAAATTGAGACCCATTGCGATGATGATCAAGCCGCCGATCTTCGACAGCAGGTCAAGGTGCTGGCGCAGTAGCACGCCGACGGTGGAAGCCCCTGCCCCGAGCGCCACGAACACAGTGGCGAACCCGAGCGTGAAGCAGACGGCGGCACCGATAACGGCGCGGCGCGTAGCTGTCGCAGTCGCAACGCCTGTCGCGCCATCACCCCGAAACTGGTCGACCGAGATCCCCGCCATGTAGCAGAGATAAGGCGGCACGAGCGGCAGCACGCAGGGCGAAAGGAACGACAGTGCCCCGGCCAGCAACGCACTCCACAATGAAATTTCAGCGATAGACACGGGCAACTCCGATGGCAGGCCTCATGGCCGCATGGTTCGTCTGCCTAAAGCACGCGAAGCATGCAATGCCAATCACCTTTTCGCGCGGAGTTTGTTTTGAGACAAGAAGCCGCATTTTTACTCTTTTTGCGGTTGACCCGCCGGGGGTGTCTGCATATGTTCCGCGCACTTCCGAAGGGGTGCACAATTCCTCGGAACACGCAGCTCAGCTGGTCGAGTAAATGACCTTTAAACACTTTGTTTGTGTTTGACGTGTCAGTAGCTCGGAAAGCTGTCTTGTACGGTGAGAGTGGTTAGCTCAGCTGGTAGAGCAGCGCACTTTTAATGCGCGGGTCGTGGGTTCGAGTCCCACACCACTCACCATCTCCTCAAATGTCCGCCCCAGAGATGCCGTTAGCGGATCGGACCTGAGCCAGGGTGCATCGGACCAGTTCGATACCGAACTTCAAGCAATACATGCTGGGCCAAAAGACTCTGTTCGGTTCGACACGCCGAACGCTCGACCTAGTTTGATTTGAGCTCGGAAATCTGCTGAGAGACCTTATCTCCCGCGGAAAGCCTCGAAGGTTCTTCGTCGGAATATCCGTCGGCCTTGTTCTGGTCACCGCTCCAACGGGTCAGGTACCGATTCCCGGACTTATGCCAAGTATAGCAATCGTCGGTAGATCCTCTCTTCCCCGTTTCTGTTCTGGTCCAATTGATCGTCATGCACATTTTGTTGCCGTTGACGGCCCATCGTCCCTCGCCATAGAGGCTTTTGTCCTTTCGAACGAGCACGACACTGCCGTCCGCCGAGAAGAAGGCTCTGGTACTCTTCCAGTCGGACGATTGGCCCTCGTACATTGACCGCACCTCCTGCTCGGTCAGCTTCGTGGCACCCTTCGGAAGCGTCTCTGCCCACACGGCCACTGGACCGAATGTCACTGCCGCAACGCCTATAAACAATAGCAGTTTGATCATCGCGATCCTCCTCGAAGCCGAATGAAGGATGTGCCTAATGGCGCGGCATGGGTACTCGCCCGTTAGTATACGTGCCATCGGCAATGCAGGGGTCGACACGACCATTGGTCGAAGGGCAGTCTTACAGCAGTTATTGGACAATCGCAGCGCAAACCAACCGCTGCCAAACGCGGCCTCGCGCGTGATGCGTCGCGGGTGTGCATATGCGGTTGGGATTTGTTGCCTAACCACCCAAAGGCAAGCCTTCGGATGGCCTTCCGCCCTCAGGCCGCGATAGGGAAACCAATGGCATAGGAGCGCGCAGCAGACCGGATCTCGGCGTATTGCAACTTCTCCACAATATCCAGCAGTTCTCCGACCGCGGCGGAAGCATGTTCGCTCGTCCGGCAGGTCTCCAGCAACCGCTCACAGACGCTCTCTGTCGATCCCATCAACCCTGCCCCACGCCAGAGCATTGTCGCTTCGACGAATACCGTGGCGATATCCCGCCGAAGCCCCGCCGCCTCGAACATTGCGCGCACCGCGTGCATGCGCCCCGTCGCAAGCAACGACCTGACCCGTGACGCATCCAGCCCCGACAGCGCCACCATCGCGCCTGCGAAGAAATCCACTTTTCCGGTGCAAAGCGCATGGATCAGCAGGGCGGGCGTCAGCTTGCCCGTTGACCGCATGTGCTCGACCAGAGCCGGCAGTTCGGCGGATGTCACGGCACCGGCGATCGCAACGGCAGCCGTGCCGGTTGCCTCGGCCGTCAGGCGCTCCAGCCGCGGACGGGTAAGCACCATCTTGACGAGATCGGAGCCGGCCAGCGCCGCACCGACCTCTGTCACCAGCCGTTGACGTGCCTCGGCAGGAAGGTCTTCACGTTCGAGCAGAAGGCGGCGCATATCCGCACTGTACCCGAATCGCTCCGCGATACGCGTCAGCGAGACTTGCGGCACCGCAGCGGTCTCGTTCTCGAGCAGCAGGGTAATCTCGCCAAGATCGCCCACTTCGACGAGGGCCGCACTGACCGCCCTGTGGAGATTTTCGCGCGCAGCAACCAGTCCACGCGTCATACCGTCGCCTCGTCCGACCAGGTCGACGAGATCCGAATCGGTGAGAACCGGCGATTGCGCTATTACCGTACAGGCGATTTCCGGCTGGTCCTCAGCCAATGCGACGATAATCGCACGGGGGGCCTCGACTGAGGCGGCAATGGCTTGGGCAAGAGCGAGACGGACCTGCGGCGACGGATCGTCCAGCAGATGGGACATGGCCATGAGGGCGGCACGACGTTGTTCCGCCTGGATCCCGCCGCCGAGATAGGCGCGCCCCAACGCATTTGCCGCCTTGGCCCTGTCGCCTGCACCCGCAGTTTCAGTCCAACGAAGAAACGCGTCTATGATCACTATAAACCCCGGCCCACCAGCGACGCCACGAGCGCCATTCACTGGATTTCACGCTAGCCTAGAAGTCTTTAAGATTGGTTCACCATAACCATTAACCCGACAGGAGCCCGCCGGGGGCCCCATCAGGTTGCCGTCGGCCGCGTCATTTCGAAAACGTCGGTGCCGCCGTCGCTGTAATCGCGGTATCCCATGCGGGCAATCGGGTGCAGTAAGCCCATATCGATACGGCCGTTGCGAATGACCTCCTCGCTGATATGGATACCGACCACCTGTCCGAAAACCATGTGCGAGTCGGCCTTGCCGCCCTCCAGCGTGTTGGGTTGGATGATCTCCGTGACCCGGCACTCCAGAGCAGTGTACGCCTCGGAAACATAGGGTGCGTCCACCAACTGTCCCATCAACGGTGACAGGCCGGCAATTTCAAACTCGTCCGTGCCGTAGGGTACCGCCACCGAAGACGCATTCACGCTCTCCGCAAGGTGCCGGCTGGCGAGGCTTGCCGTGAACACGCCGCTCTCTTGGGCATTTCGCAGACTGTCCTTTCGGTCGCTCGACGAGAACATCACGATTTTCGGCGAGTCCGAGACGATATTGAAGAAGGAGTAGGGAGCGAGGTTGATTGAGCCGTCCCTCCCCTTCGTACCGATCCAGCCGATCGGTCTCGGCGCGACGATTGCCTTGAACGGGTCGTGCTTGAGGCCGTGGGCGTTGGTATCGGTGGGATAAAACATCAGGCGTCACTTTCTCCCGCATAGGTGACCACGTCTGCGAGATTGGGCCGTGGCCTGTCGGGGATAGGAAACTCGCTCGAGCCGACGTGAATGAAGCCGGCGATCTTCTCGCCCGGCTTGACGCCGAGGGCCTGCAGGGTCCGGTCGTCATAGGCAATCCACTCGGTGCGCCAGTTGGCCACGTAGCCATGGGCGTTCGCGGCCATCAGCATGTTCAGGCAGACGGCCCCAGCGGAGAGCACCTGTTCCCATTCCGGAATTTTCACATGGGGTGCTGCGGTGCTGACCACAGCGACGACCAGCGGCGCGCGCAAAAAGCGCTTCAGCTCCGCCTCCCGGGCGACATCGGCAAGCTCGCCGGAACCCGTCTGCATGATCTCCAGGAACGTTTCGCCCAGTGTGCGGCGAACGTCGCCCCGGTAGATAATGAACCGCCAGGGTGCCAGCTTGCCATGATCGGGAACCCGCGATGCACACGCGAGAATCGATTCCAGCTCCTGCTGCGACGGTCCAGGCTCGCCGATCTGAGCAACGGGCGTGGAGTGCCGTTCCCGCAGATATTCGACAAGTTTTATGTCATTTTGCATACTTGAGTCGTCCTTGATGGGGAGCAGCCTTGGGAAGGTCTTGAAATTGCCTTGTGATTGGTCTTCAAGTGACGCGTCGAAATTGAAGAGTCAACCGGTTCACCATATGACAGGCATTTCCAACGCGGTCCGCTGTGCCCTTGCCGGGGTTATGGCTTTGGCGCCAGCATATGGCGTCTCCGCACAGGAAGCCTTCCAGACCTTCAAGCAGCTCAACAGCACGGCGAAAATGCCGAAGCTCAACGCCTTCTCCGCCACCAACAGCGCACCCGCCGGCATAGCCGCCAGGGATGTGGCGCTGGAAGCGAAGCTGACGGCCAACGACCAGCCGATGCAGGAAGGCCTTACCTGGCGCGTATTCAGCCCCATTTCAGATGCGGATGGCAAGCTGCCGCTTCTGGCTAGCTCCGAAGGTGGTGCCGCCTCGTTCCAACTGGTTCCGGGCGACTACTTCGTGAATGTGGCCTTCGGCCGCGCGGGGGTCACGAAGAAAGTGACCGTTCCCGCGGAAGGCGAAGTGGAGAAACAGGTACTTGTGCTTGATGCCGGTGGCGTCGTGCTCGACGCTGTCTCGGGATCGGACGCCCCCATTCCGGACAAGGAACTCAGCTTCTCGATCTATGCCTCCGAGGTCCGCGAGGATGGCGAACGCGGCCTTGTGATGGCGGACGTCAAGCCCGACACGATCGTCAGCCTAAACGCCGGCACCTATCACGTCGTTTCAGAATATGGCGATATCAACGCCGTGGTGCGGGCGGACATCCAGGTTGAAGCGGGCAAGCTCATCGAAGCGACGCTCCAGCACCGGGCCGCTCAGATCACGCTAAAGCTGGTGTCGCAGCCAGGAGGTGAAGCGATCGCCGATACCGCATGGTCGGTGCTGACGGCCGCCGGCGACATCGTCAACGAAAGCGTCAGCGCATTCTCGACCATGGTTCTTGCCGAAGGCGAATACCTGGCGGTGGCGCGCAACAAGGACCGGATCTATCAGCGGTCCTTCAACGTCAAGGCAGCCGAAAACACCGACGTGGAAGTCCTGATGAAGGAACAATCACCCGAGATGGGCCTGCTGGACAACGCTGTACTGCGGCAGTAACGAGACCGCCTAACAAAAACGCCCGCCTCCGAGAGGCGGGCGTTTTTGATTCATGCCGCGGTCTTCTTGGCCTTGGCCTTGGCCTTGGCCTTTCGCAGAAGATCCGGCGGTGTCGCCTCAACTTCAAGGGCAGCAATCGCCTCGTCGAGCGCCATGGAAGTCTGCGCCTGAGAACCGAGGCGGCGGATGTTGACCGAGCGCTGCTCGGCCTCCTGGCGACCGCAGACGATGATCACCGGCACCTTGGAAACCGAGTGCTCACGGATCTTGTAGTTGATCTTCTCGTTGCGGAAGTCGGTCTCGACATTAAGGCCGGCTTCGCGCAGAGCTTCCGCCACTTCACGGCCGTAGTCGTCCGCATCCGAGGTGATCGTCGCCACAACGACCTGCGTCGGTGCGAACCACAGCGGCATGTGACCGGCGAAATTCTCGATCAGGATGCCGAGGAAGCGTTCCATGGAGCCGCAGATCGCGCGGTGGATCATCACCGGCTGCTGCTTTTCGGAGTTCTGGTCGATGTAGAAGGCGCCGAAACGTTCCGGCAGGTTGAAATCCACCTGCGTCGTGCCGCACTGCCATTCGCGGCCGATGGCGTCCTTCAGCGTATACTCAAACTTCGGACCGTAGAAAGCGCCCTCGCCCGGCAGGATGCCGGTCTTGATCCGCCCACCCGACTGCGCCTCGATCGTCTTCAGCACGTCCATCATCACGCTTTCGGCGCGATCCCACAGGTCGTCGGATCCGACGCGCTTTTCAGGACGGGTGGAGAGTTTGACGACGACTTCCGCGAAGCCGAAATCCTCATAGACCGACAGGATCAGGTCATTGATCCGAAGGCATTCGGCGGCCATCTGCTCGTCGGTGCAGAAGATGTGCGCATCGTCCTGGGTAAAGCCGCGGACGCGCATCAGTCCGTGCAACGAGCCGGACGGTTCGTAGCGGTGGACCAGACCGAATTCGGCAAGGCGAATCGGCAGTTCCCGGTAAGACTTCAGACCGTGCTTGAAGATCTGCACGTGGCCGGGGCAGTTCATCGGCTTCAACGCAAAGATGCGGTCGTCGGCTTCCGGATCGTCCGGGTTGGTCAGCGCGTGCGCCGACTTCACCGCGAACATGTTCTCCTGATACCAGCCCCAGTGACCGGACGTCTCCCACAGCGAGGTATCGAGCACCTGCGGCGCATTGACTTCCTCGTACACACCGGCGAGCCGGCGGCGCATATAGGCCGTCAGTGTCTGGAACATGCGCCAGCCCTTGCCGTGCCAGAAGACGACGCCCGGGCCCTCTTCCTGGAAATGGTAGAGGTCCATTTCGCGCCCCAGCTTGCGGTGGTCGCGCTTTTCCGCTTCTGCCAGCACGTGGAGATACTGATCCAGCTCTTCCTGCGTCGCCCAGGCCGTACCGTAGATGCGGGTCAGCATCGGGTTGTTGCTGTCGCCGCGCCAATAGGCGCCGGCCACTTTCATCAGTTTGAACGCCGTGCCGATCTGCCCCGTGGAGGCCATGTGTGGCCCGCGGCAAAGGTCGAACCAGTCACCCTGGTAGTAGATGTTGAGGTCCTGGTTCTCCGGAATGGCATCGACCAGCTCGACCTTGTAGTCCTCGCCCTTCGACGCGAAGACTTCCTTGGCCTTGTTGCGCGGCCAGACTTCCTTGGTGAACGGCTTGTTGCGGGCGATGATCTCCTTCATTTTCGCCTCGATCTTTGGCAGATCGTCCGGTGTGAAGGGCGTGTCGCGGGCAAAGTCGTAGTAGAAACCGTTCTCGATGACCGGGCCGATGGTCACCTGCGTGCCGGGCCACAGTTCCTGCACGGCCTCTGCCATGACGTGTGCCGCATCGTGCCGGATCAGCTCCAGCGCGCGCGGATCGGTGCGAGTGACGATCTCGATCGCGCCATCGATGATGGGATCGGAGAGATCGCGCAATGTGCCGTCGATGGTGATTGCAACGGCCTTCTTCGCCAACGACTTGGAGATGGACTCGGCAACGTCGCGGCCGGTCGTGCCGGCATCGAAGCCGCGGACGGAGCCATCGGGAAATGTAAGGGAAACGGCTTGGGACATCGTATTCTCCTGGACCAGTCCCGCCAACGAATGCGGGTGGTTGTTGTCAAAACGCGGCAGCGTGCCGGCGCGGGAAGCGAAATAAAGACTTTTGGCACTTGAGTAAAGGCAGCTAGCCGCCGTCGCCGATCAGTGCGGCCAAACCCCTTACGGTATTCGCGTTGCGCATTGTTCCTACACCGAGTCGTTTGGTCGTAAGCGCAGAAGGCAGCCGCGACTTGGCGGGCTCGCCCATGAAATCAATCCAAAGGTCCCCGTCGACCAGCGCGAGCCGCTCGTGTCGCTGGAGCCGCGCGAGATCATCGAGGCAGGTTCTTGCCAGTGGCTGACGCATCACCCGTACGATGACCTGTGCACCTTGCCCGTCGGCGAACGGATTGGCCGCCACCAGCATGTTCCATTGCGACGCCGTGCGGACGATGATGTCGACAGACTTGCCGAAGCGATTCCTGAAGGCATGCTCCAGCCGCTCTTCAATCTCAGTCACCTGCTGCCCTTCAGTCTCGAAAAGCAGATTTCCCGTTGCGACCAGCGTCCTGCAGTTGCCGTATCCCAACTCCTCGGCCATGTTCCGCAGGTCTGCCATCAGCAGTCTCCTGCCGGGCTCCAGAACAATGCTGTGCAGCAAGGCGACGTAGATCATGTCAAGTTTCCTCTACGCGCCGGACCTCATCCATTGCCGCTGACCGAAAATCCGACACGTGGGGAGACGCCTTGACCTCCCAGCGCCATTCACCTCACCGCCCGGTGACGCTTCCAGTAGCGCCAGGGCGTCCACCAATGCTGGCGTTCGCTCATTTGTTCCGGCACCGGATCCAGGCCCGATGTTCCGCCCGGCCCACAGCGCCCGACGCGAAAAAGCGTCATCCATCCGCCAGCCCACAGGCCGTGGCGGGCAATCGACTCGTAGCCGTATTCGGAACATGTGGGGATATGCCGGCAGGAATTTCCGATGAAGCCGGACAAGGTCAGTTGATAGAGACGGACAAGCCCCATCCCGAAGAGCCGGCCGGGCGTCTTTCGGTAGTGCCCCTGCCAGTTGCGGGACCGACCGGCTGGTGGGGGGGAGCCGCAATCGGGAGCGCTGCACATATCAGGCCGACACAGCCTGCGCGGCCCGGGACTCGATCTGGTCGATCGAATCGACGACGGCTTCGAACGTCAGCATCGTCGAAGCGTGGCGGGCCTTGTAATCCTTCACGGGCATCAGGTAGCGCATGTCCTCGAACCGCCCGGAAGGGCCTTCGCCGCCCGCGGTCAGCATTGCCAGCATGTCCTGCCGGGCCTGGCGGAGTTCCGCAGCGGTGGCGCCCACCACATGGCTGGCCATCACCGACGACGATGCCTGGCCCAGCGCGCAGGCACGCACCTCATGGGCAAAATCCGTGACGATGCCATCGCGCATCTTGAGATAGACCCGCACCCTTGATCCACACAGTTTGGAGTGCTTCTCCGAGGTCGCGTCGGCGTCCGGTAACGTGCCGGACCGTGTGATGTTGCCCGCGAATTCGAGGATCTTGCTGTTGTAGATATCGTCCATGTATTGGCTCGGTCCGCCCTGGCGGTGTCTATTGTAAACGGTGCGTCAACCGGGGCGCTCTGTAAACCCGCCCCGACGTTACTATATGTGACCTGACGCCGGAACGATCAAGAAAAGGATGCTTCGGCGCCCTTTAGGCGGAAAAAGAGGCGGAAATATCTTGTCAAAGTGGTCGCGAGGGCTCAGATACCGACTGATTACGGACGGTTTCCTGCCCAGCAACCTCCGGAATGCATGAACAGGATGCGGTAAATGACGCCGTCATCCGGGAGACAGCCATGGATGCAATTGTGAAGAACTTCCCGGCCGCTGGCCAGACCGATAGCCGTCCGACCCAGGAGCAGGCCGAAGAAGCGGTTCGCGTTCTTCTGCGCTGGGTGGGCGAGGATCCGCAACGTGAGGGCCTCCTGGACACGCCGAAGCGCGTAGCCACCGCCTATCGGGAGCTGTTCTCCGGCTACGACCTCTCGTCGGAAGAAGTACTCGGTCGCACGTTCGAGGAAGTCTCTGGCTACGACGATCCCGTCCTCGTGCGCGATATTCCATTCTACTCCCATTGCGAGCACCATATGCTGCCAATCAACGGCAAGGCGCATGTCGCCTACCTGCCGAACGGCCGTGTTCTCGGCCTGTCGAAGATTGCACGGGTGGTGGATATCTTCGGGCGCCGGCTGCAGACGCAGGAAAACATGACGGCGCAGGTGGCGGCAGCTATTGATTCAACACTCAAGCCCCGAGGTGTTGCCGTGATGATCGAAGCCGAGCACTCCTGCATGGCGATGCGCGGCGTGCAGAAGCAGGGCTCGACCACGCTCACAACGACCTTCACTGGCGAATTCAAGACCAATGCTGCCGAGCAGGCCCGCTTCTTGAGTCTCGTCCGCAACCGGTAGAATTCTCCCAATGTCGCTGAGTTTTGCGCCACCATCCAAGGACAAGGCTGTGCAGGAAGACGCGGGGCCGTTCGCGCCCCTGTTCGATGCCAACGGTCTCCTCACCGCTGTGGTCACCGACGTTTCCGATGGTGAACTGCTGATGGTTGCGCACATGAACAGTGAGGCATTGGCGCTCACGATCGAGACAGGCATAGCCCACTACTTCAGTCGGTCGCGGCAGAAGATCTGGAAGAAGGGCGAATCCTCCGGCAATCTCCAGACCGTGCATGAAATTCGGACGGACTGCGATCAGGATGCGGTCTGGCTGAAAGTCTCCGTCGCGGGACATGACGCCACATGCCATACGGGTCGCCGCTCGTGTTTCTACCGCACGGTCGATAAAGCCGACGGCGGTGCGACACTCTCGATTACCGACGATCACCAGCACTTCGATCCTGCGGAAATCTATGGTGGAACCAACTAGCGGCCTGTCCTGTTTTCTGGCACGCTGAGGCACAGGTATACCATTTAGAAACCCGTCGCTGGTTTACTTGATCTTCGATGGAACGTTGTTCAGCCTGGAGGGCGTCGATGCTGAACTGGAGTTGGAACCGCAGTGGTACGGGTGTAGCGCCCGCCGATTCCGATGTCATTCGTCCACCCGCCCCCCCAATAGCAATCGATGTCCCGAAAAAGGCGAAACTGTCTCTGGCGCTGGGTGGCGGTGCGGCCCGCGGCTGGGCTCATATCGGCGTTCTTCGCGCCCTGGATGAAGCCGGCATCGAGGTCGGCATGATTGCCGGCACATCGATCGGCGCCCTGGTCGGCGGATGCTATCTGGCCGGCAAGCTCGATGAACTTGAGGCATTCGCCCGCTCCCTGACGATGCGCCGGATAGCCGGACTGCTTGACTTCACGATCGGGGGCGGCGGACTTTTCGGCGGCATGCGTCTCACAAAACGTATGCAGGAGCATCTGGAAGGGATTTCCATCGAAGACCTGGACCGGCCATTCGTGGCTGTGGCGACGGAACTTCACAGCGGGCATGAGGTGTGGATCGGAAGCGGATCCCTCATCACCGCACTCAAGGCCTCCTACGCCCTGCCCGGCATTTTCGAGCCGGTCACCTGCAACAACCGTACCCTCGTGGACGGTGCGCTGGTCAACCCCGTCCCGACCTCGGTCTGCCGCGCCTATGAGCAGCCGCTCGTGGTTGCCGTCAATCTCAACTACGACGTCTTCGGCCGGTCCGCGGTGGTCAAGCACAGCGCCAGCGTCCAGCCGATGGAAGAGCCCCGCCCGAAGGCGCCCGACAACCACATGCGCTTGCCGGGGGTCATGGTCCAGGCCTTCAATATCATCCAGGAGCGCATTTCACGGGCGCGCCTGGCCGGCGATCCGCCTGATCTCGCCCTGCACCCTCGCCTCAACGATATCGGCCTCTCGGAATTCCACCGCGCAGGCGAGGCAATCGACCGCGGCTACGCCGAAACGGCCAACCAGATCGCAGCCCTGCAACGGATGCAGGAGGCATTCGCTCGCTGAGGCTCTCCTCAACGAGCGAACCATACAATGCATCTGTCAGCCTGCGATGTAGGCCTTGATCTGTTCGGCCTCCAGCTCCACTTCCCGGATCCGTGACTTCACGACGTCCCCGATCGAAATGATGCCCACGAGCTGGCCGCCTTCTTCGACCGGTACGTGGCGAAACCGGCCGCTGCTCATCATTTCCATCAGCTGATTGACCGTCGTTTCTTCGCGGCAGCGTTGCACGGTGACTGTCATGACCGACGAAATCGGCTGTTCCAGGACGGCTGCACCCTTGGTAGCCAGCGCCCGGACGACATCACGCTCCGTGAAAATTCCCGTCACCCGGCCTTCGACCCCCGTGACGACCACCGCACCGATACGCTTCTCGTTCAGTACCGCAGCGACCTCAAGCACGGTCTTTTCCGGCGTAACGGTGACGACGTCGCGTCCCTTGGCGTCCAGCATGTTCTTGACGATGATCGACATGGCTTTCTCCTCGCAAACCAGTTGCTCGCGCATCGCACCTGAAAACCGGGTTGGGTTTCGGAAGTACGATGCGCAAATTCAAAAGTGCTACAACAGATGGTGCCTTCGCTTTGGAACGAATGCAACTGTCTCTCATGCCGGCGTGCTGTCACAGATCTCTGGCGGGCAAGGGATCGAAGAAGCCGAAGAGAAGAAAACCGAAGAGGAAGCCGCCGATATGCGCGTCCCAGGCGATCTCGCCGACATCACTCCCCACCAGCGGCAGGCCGACAGCAATGAGGATGTTTCCGAAAAACCAGAGACCCGTGAACACGGCGACCGTACGATTGCGCAACGACCCCAGGATCGACTGCCTTGGATAAAGGTGACCGTAGATTCTGTTGAAGCCGCCGCGAGCCGGAAAGGCGAATCGGCACGCCGCGCCCATCAGCGCCGAAACGACACCGGAAGCGCCGATCAGGATGGTCTGACCGCCCCAGTGTAACCCGGCGTGGAAGAATGCTGCAGCCGCGGCCGAGAGGACCCAGAACAGCACATACCGGGTCGCGCCGATCCGCCTGACGACAGGCGCGCCGAATGCCATCAGCCACAGGGTGTTGAAGACCAGATGCTCTACACCGCCATGCAGCAGCGAATAGGTGACCGGTGTCCAGAGCCACTCCAGACCTTGCGCTGCCAACGGGTAGACATAGCGGAGGGGCGTAAAAGCCATGTAGAAAAGGAGCTGGCTGCGCTGCTCGTCGTCCATCAGAAGCGCTTCCACCACATAGAGCGCCACCAGCAGCAGAATCGTCAGAACGAGGATACCCGGCATATTGAACACGGGTTGCCGAGGCGGACGTTCGTTCAAAACCTCGCCGCCGTCTTCTGCCCAATCCCGCTGCTGCACCATTGCCGTTCCCTTTTTTTGCCTGCAGCCATATAGAGCACCCCGCCCCAATAAAAGAAGCCCGGATTTCGTCGAAGTCGCGAGCCTTGCAATGACAACGGAGACGGGAACCGAAACGTCCGCCGATCCGCTTGATATTGCGGTAAACGCAACCTGAAATACCCAATGTTAACCAGCACAAGGTATCGATGGGTAACCTGTAGACAGGATTGCCATCTATGTACTCATTTCAGACGCCCCCGAATTCGGCACAGCAGCAGCCTCCGGCAGCCAGAGCCTTTCAGCGGGTCGGCATCAAGGTGGACGGTCGGCTCATGCTCGCCGACCGGGAAGAGTATCCGTGCATGGCCGTCCAGATGTCTCCAGGCGATGTGGAATTCACCTGCATTGGGCGCCCCCGCATCAACGAGCGCGTCATAGCCTATCTCGACCATCTCGGCCGCATCGAGGGCCGTGTCACGGAGGTCGGCACTTCCGGCTTCTCGATGCAGATCAACGCCACCGACCGCAAGCGTGAAAAACTGGCCGCGCAACTGACCTGGATCGCCAACAAGCATGAGCTGGGGCTTCCCGAAGATCGCCGGCACGACCGTCTCACACCCCGCCAGACGAACATCGAGATTACGCTCGATGACGGCAGCCGATATAGCTGCCGCCTCATGGACCTCTCGCTGTCCGGGGCAGCCGTAGATATCGACATTCGTCCGCCACTCGGCACGCCGGTTCGTCTCGGAAGCATGCGCGGCAAGGTCATTCGACACTTCATGGAAGGTGTCGCAGTGGAGTTTGGTAGCGTGCAGTCACGGGAATCTCTGCGCGAATTCCTCTAGCCTCCATAGATATGTCCAGAACGAAAAGGCGGCCATCGGCCGTCTTTTTCCGTTTTAGACCAAATCCGGGCGGCGATTTTGCATCGTTTCGGAACAGCCCTCCAAAAAAAACGTCCTGTTTCGAGAAAAAATTTGAGACTCCGCCGCGTCGATACCGGCCTGTTTCGACGCCGAGGAGGCGTCTCGGCGCGGTCCAGCGGAGCCAGAACGCCTTGCAGAGGAGGCATCGCAGCCTCCTCGCACCGTAGGATGATCGGCATTGCACTCGCTCACCGTTAATCACCTGGTTCGGCGATGCCTTGAACTTCGGGGCTCAGACGGATGCCTCGCGGCTTCCGCGTTATCGGTCACGGGACAATTTGCATCGAAACCTGGACAAATTTGATTCAAATTTTACGAAAATTTTCTGCGTATTTGATGCGAGTTTTCTGAAACTTCGTTTCAAATAATCATTTGATTTTACTACGCAATTTTGCGCGCCATCAAACCCCGCCTGTCATCTTCCCCTCACAACGGGGAAACGAGAACATGACACTTCGCAAGGGAATAAGCGCCGCTATCGCCACCGTCTTCTTCACATTGCTGGCGGCAGGGTCTTCGTCCGCTACGCCAGCAGCGATGGAAATCGTCGGCAAGGCCAACCCGCCGATCGGTCACTACGAGTTTTGCCGCGTCTACAGCAGCGAATGCACACCCCTCTCTGTCGAACCGAGCTCGTCGATGACGCTGACGGAAGACAAGTGGCGCACAATTCTCGACATCAACTACACGGTGAACACCACCATCGAGCCCCTCACCGATCAGGAAATTTACGGCGTCGAGGAGCGCTGGGCCTATCCGCGTACGGTCGGTGATTGTGAAGACTTCGTACTCCTCAAGCGCAAGATGCTGATGGCCAAGGGCTTCAACGCTTCGGACCTTCTCATCACCGTCGTTCTGCAGCCGAACGGCGAAGGCCACGCCGTCCTCACCGTCCGCACCGACCGTGGCGATTTCGTTCTCGACAACATGCGCAGCCAGGTCATGTTGTGGTCCGAGACCGAATACACATTCCTCAAGCGCCAGGCGTCCGATCACCCGGGCCGCTGGGTAAAACTGCAGGATGGCCGTGCAACCGCGGTCGGCAGCGTCGGCTACTGATCAATACCCCAATCGCCAGCGAAATGACTGCCCGTCCTGTCCCCGCAGGACGGGCAGTTATCCGTTTGGCGGCAACACTATCGGCCACATCAGCCCTTCCAGTCCCGCGCCAGCTTGATGCCTCATGCTGATGTTGTTCCGCCGCCCTCAAAGCCACCGGACGGGAGCCTGGAGCGAGATCCATGACTGTTCATACCGAGCCCTCTGCAGACGACGACGTTCCGCTGATCTCAAACCGTTTTCTCTATCGGTTGACGGCGATCATCGCCCTGCTTGCCGCCGTGACAGTGGCGATCAGCCTCGCAGGACGCTGGTACGGCGAACACATGGCTCTGGGGGGGCACACGGCAAGCCCGGAAGTCTTCAGCGTCCAGATCGGCACCGACACAATCGCTCTGGCAGCCAACACGATCCGCAACAGGGAGCAGCGACACTCGGGACCGACGGAGAGGGTCGATCTCTACCTCACCTGGCCGGGGCTTGAGGGATATCGCGACGACCTGAAGGCGCAGTTCAATTCCATCACGGGTCCGGGCCACCTGCTGTTCCTGCAACTGTCACAGGGCACAATGACACGGGATATGTCGGGGCGGCTGGGTCCCATCTACTCGCACATGTTCGAGGGTGCGCCCCTGCCCGCGCCGCATGGGCTGACCATGCACCGCCTGCGCGCGGACAGCGGCTACCGGGACGAGGTGATCTACACCGCCAAGCGCGACGGAATGCCTGACTATGTCGTGCGCTGCCTCGTTCCCGTAGAGGCACAACTGGCCACGGGCGGCGACTGCCAGCGCGACATCCGGGTCGGCCGCGATCTTTCCGTACTCTACCGGTTCTCGGCGGCTGTTTTGAAGGATTGGTACCATATTGATGCCGCTATTTCGGCTTTTGTCGAAGAACGGTTGTCGGGCGGCATACCGGGAACGGGCGGAAATTCCCTCTAAAATGCGATTCATTTCAGAAGGCTACCGTTCATCATAAACCTCTTGGTAACGCTGTTGGCCTAGGTTGACACCAACGGCTCGTGGCGGGGACGCGTCCGGAAGGTTAATTATTGATGCAAGCGATGAGTGCGACAGTGGCGAACGCAATTTTTTCAACCTTGTCTCGCAAGTGGTGCGGAAAGTCATACGAGTTGGTTCTCGGGCTCTTCATTGCGCTTGCATTTACAATCGCGCTGTCGGTTCAGCCGGCCCACGCCGCACCTAAGTATGCTGGCATCGTGGTCGACGCCAAAACCGGCAAGGTTCTCTACGGCGAGGATCCGGATGGCCTGCGCTACCCCGCCTCCCTCACGAAGATGATGACCATCTACCTGACCTTCGAAGCTCTCGAGGCCGGGCGTATCCGCCTCGACTCCAGGGTTCCTGTTTCGGCCAATGCCGCCAAGGAACCCCCGTCGAAGCTCGGCGTCGGTGCAGGCGGCAAGCTCACGGTGGAGCAGGCCATCCAGGCTCTCGTCACCCGATCGGCCAACGACGTTGCCACGGCGCTTGGTGAGTTTCTTGGCGGCTCCGAATCCCGTTTCGCGCAGATCATGACCAACAAGGCGCGCGCCCTGGGTATGACACGCACCACCTACCGGAATGCTCATGGCCTCCCGAATACCGCCCAGATGACCACGGCCCGCGATCAGGCCCGTCTTGGCATGGCTCTGCGCCAGCACTTCCCGCAGTATTACGGCTATTTCTCCACCCGCAGCTTCAAATTCGGCAAGCAGACCATCGGCAACCACAATCGCCTGCTCGGCTCGATTGACGGCGTTGACGGTATCAAGACAGGCTATATTCGCGCCTCCGGCTTCAACCTCGTTACGTCGCTGGAACGAGACGGTCGCTCGATCGTCGCCGTCGTCATCGGCGGACGCAGCGGAGCAAGCCGCGACGCCCAGATGCGCAAGCTCATCACGCAGCACCTGCCCAAGGCATCCTCGCGTGGCGGCAAGGGCGCAGCTTTGATTGCCGAATCTCCTTCGGCTCCCGTCGGCAATGCGGTTGCGGCTGCAAACCGAATGGGTGATTTCGACCTGCCGCGCAGCGGCCCGGTTCCTCAGGTACGCTATGACGAGCAGCAGGTGGCCTCGGCCTATGCCGCACCTTCCGCTGGCAAGCGCCAGGGCGATGCCATGAAGGCGCTCACGGCGGTTGCCACCCC
Source organism: Pseudorhizobium xiangyangii (assembly GCF_020531965.1). GTDB lineage: Bacteria > Pseudomonadota > Alphaproteobacteria > Rhizobiales > Rhizobiaceae > Neorhizobium > Neorhizobium xiangyangii. The sequence goes on from NZ_JAJAWH010000005.1 coordinate 144,153, forward strand.
TACGCCCGCACCCGAATACCTGCCGCGCCAGGATGTCGGCGCTGCCGAACAGGGCGACACGTCTGGCGAGGTGGATGATGTCACCACTGCGTCCACGACAAGCCAGGTTCCGGCAATGACCGTGTCCGGATGGGTTATCCAGGTTGGCGTCTCTCCAAACGAGAAGGCGGCAAGCGAACTCCTGCAGAAGGCGCAGGATAAGGGCGGCAAGGTTCTGCGTTCCGCCAAACCTTTTACCGTTGCCGTCAACGCCGATGGCGGGCAACTCTATCGTGCCCGCTTCAGCGGATTTGGCGACCAGAAAGATGCAGTCAACACCTGCAAGGCGTTGAAGAAGCAGGGCGTCAACTGCTGGGCGTCGATGCAGTGATCATCTCGGGCACGAGCTCGAACGAAAAGATACCGGCGCTGCGCTTGCCAGCGCCGGACCACGGGCAGGACAAGGCCCGCATCAACCTCGATTTTGTATTGTGTTACGAGGCCTAAGATGACGGTTTATGAGAATAGTGCCAATTCTCCCTTTGGCGCAGGACGACCGGCAAGAGCGCGCGGCGTTGCCCTTCACCCCTTGCACGAGGCAGCAATGCGTCTGGCAGGTACGGGGCTCAGCAAGTCCAAAGGTCGCACGCGCGATCTGGTTGCGCTGCTTCTCAGCCATGGCGCGCGCGCATGGCGCCATTCCCAGCCGGAAACCGATATTCATCTGCACGTCGGGGCTTATGGTGGCCGGTCCCCGATCCGACTGCGCATTCGCTGATCGTCGTCAGAGCAACCCCAGTTCCGCCAGTTCGCGCCGCAGGTCTTCCGGCATTGCGGCGACACTCTCGCCCAGTCCCGACAGGTCCAGCGGACGCTCCTCTTCCTTCAGGTAACGCCAGCCCTGGAATGGTCGCTTCGGTTGCGGCATTGTTTCTATCACCTCAGGGCCTAGCACCAGCTCGCAGCGCGAGATGCCGTCCGCTCCCGTGACGCTACGCAGGTCGAGCAGGCGCTGCCGCGCCATGACCTGCCCTTTGATGACCCAGTAGAGTGATCCGCCGTCGCGCAGCTCATCGATCCGCTTCGGCACCATACGGGTGGTGTGGATGGAATGCGGCTCGAGGCCTGCGGCAAGCGCCATCATCGACCGCTCCGTCACCCAGTCCCTCAGGTCCTGGAGCGAATCCGCGCCGACGCACAGTTTGATCATATGAAGTGCCATGACCCCTTCAAATCCTAAAGGCGCCGAAGGTCAAGCGCTGAAGACGCACCGATGCGTCGTAGCGTTCAGCATTCCACCACATTCACGGCAAGGCCGCCGGTGGACGTCTCCTTGTATTTCTCGCTCATGTCATTGCCGGTCTGCCGCATGGTCTCGATGCAGGCGTCCAGCGGGACGAAATGGGTGCCATCTCCCTTGATGGCGAGTGACGCGGCCGTAACGGCCTTGACCGCTCCCAGCGCGTTCCGTTCGATGCAGGGCACCTGTACCAAACCGGCGATCGGATCGCAGGTCATGCCGAGATGGTGCTCGAGGGCGATCTCGGCGGCATTCTCGATCTGTTCGGGCGAGCCCCCCATGACCGCGGCAAGACCCGCGGCTGCCATGGCGGCCGCAGACCCCACCTCGCCCTGACAGCCCACTTCCGCGCCCGAGATTGACGCGTTGTGCTTGATGATCCCGCCAATGGCCGCCGCCGTCAGCAGAAATGTCCGGATGTCGTCCTGGGTTGCATCCTCGTGGAAATGCAGGAAATAGCGAATGGTGGCGGGGATGACGCCGGCCGCACCGTTCGTCGGGGCCGTCACCACGCGGCCGCCAGCGGCATTCTCCTCGTTCACCGCCATCGCGTAGACGCTCAGCCAATCGTTGGCCAGCAGCGGATTGAGGCGATTGCTGCGCCACTCCTCGTTCAGCTTGTCGTGGATCGCACGCGCCCGCCGCCGCACGTTCAGCCCTCCCGGCATGATGCCGTCGACCTTCAGGCCGCGGTCGATGCAGCCGCTCATCGCTTCCCAGATCCGATCCATGCCGGCATCCAGGTCCCCGGGCGACATCTTGGTTTCCTCATTCGCCCGCTTCATCTGAGCGATCGTCAGTCCGGCGCGGCGAGACATTTCGAGCATCTCCTTCGCCGTCGCGAAGGGATAGGGCACGCGCGGACCGCCCGCCTGTTTCTTGGCAGAACGCATCGCCTCCAGCTCCGTGTCGGTGACGACGAAGCCACCGCCGATGGAGTAATAGATGCGCTTCAACAGCAGTCGGCCGTCCGCATCGAGGGCCGAGAACGTCATTCCGTTGGCATGACCGGGCAGCGGCTGCTTCTTGTCGAAGACGAGGTCGTCTTTTGGCTGGAAGGCATAGGCCGGATGGCCGGTCGGCATCACGCGGCCAGTCCGCTCCACCTCGGCGATCATTGCATCCATGGTGTCGGGATCGACCGTATGCGGCTCTTCGCCGGTCAATCCGAGGATTACCGCCCTGCCCGTTCCGTGGCCGATGCCTGTATATGCGAGCGAGCCGTGCAGGCTCACCTTTATGGCGGCCACCCGCGCGCCGGACGGCCGCGGCCAGTCATCCGACAGAATAAGCGCCAGGAAGCGGTTTGCAGCCGACATCGGCCCCATCGTATGGGAACTCGACGGGCCGACGCCGATCTTGAAGACATCGAAAACGGACAGGAACATGCTGGATCTACTCCCGGTACACCTGCTGAAGCTACGTCAGCGATCCGGCCGGGTGCGGCGGCGCCCCGACATGCGGTTTGGCTTCAGCGACATGTCGTCGCCAAAAACGGAAACAGCGCGGTAGGCATACCACGCTGTTTCCGGAAAATCGCTGTTCTATTGGGGTCGGAATAAATCAGATGGTGCCGAAGAGATAGGCGAGCGCCAAAACCCCGGCAAATCCTGCGAGCGCCTTGAAGGTAACGGCCCAGCAGGACTTCTGAATGGTATCTTCCATAATGACTCCGGTTGGATACAAATAACGCAGCGCCATGAGAGGCGGCCATGGTGAACGATATATTAAAATCACCTGGCGTTCGCAATTGCAAAAAAAGGCGGAAACAAGGCAAGTTCACAACTCAGCCATTCGTTGAACGCATGGCACGAGCCTCGTCGGCGGGCGATATAGAGCTTCCGCACCGCATAGGCCAGCCTGATTTTCGCCCAAAGGGTTAACCCCGGAGGACTTGCCGGGTCGGCAGATGTGACGCATACCCGGAAGAACTCGCCCTTTGAGGATTCGAATGACGACAGCTGATTACATTGCCTTCGGCTTATTCGCCTTTCTCTGGCTGGCGTATTCCTGGATAACGGCGGGTCGCGGCGCCCGTTACTTCCCTCGTTCCAGCCTCAACCAGGCCATGGCCGAACGCCGTCAGCACTGGATCTACAATTCGCTGCAACGCGACCTGAAGATGATCGACACGCAGATCATGGCCGGCCTGCAGAACGGCACCGCCTTCTTTGCCTCGACATCGATCTTCGCACTCGGCGGGTGTTTTGCGCTGCTCGGCGCAACCGACCAGGTGGAGGCCGTTTTCCGCGAGTTTCCATTCGTCGCCTATGGCGGCCGCACGGTCTTCGAACTGAAGGTTGCCGGCCTGACGGTAATGTTCGGCTTTGCCTTCTTCAAGTTCGGCTGGTCCTACCGGCTGTTCAATTACTGCACCATCCTCTTCGGTGCACTGCCTATGGTGGAAGAGACCGAAGCGGACCCGGAACGGGCTCGCAGGGCCGCCGATCAGGTCGTGCGGATGAACACGATCGCGGCAAAGCATTTCAATGCCGGCCTGCGGACCATTTTTTTGTCCATCGGCTATCTCGGATGGTTTGCCGGGCCCTATATATTCATGCTCACGACGGTGTTCGTCATCTCCGTCCTGACCCGCCGCCAGTTCTTTTCCGAAGCACGGCGCGCGATCATGGACGAAAATGGGCGATAGCCGCTGGCCTGAGAAAGACCCGCCTTGACGCTTGCTGACAATAGTACGCCTGCCCTGCACCGCATCACGCTGATCGACAGCTTGCGCGGCATCGCCCTCGTGGCGATGGCCTCCTATCATTTCACCTGGGACCTCGAATTCTTCGGCTATCTAGACCCCGGCACAGCCACGCAGGGATGGTGGAGGATCTACGCTCGCGCAATCGCGAGCTCATTCCTCTTCCTGGCCGGCGTAAGTCTCGTGCTGGCCCATGCTAAAGCCATTCGATGGCGCTCCTTCTGGAAGCGTTTCAGCTATGTCGCTGGCGCGGCGGCAGCCATCAGCATCGCCACGTTCGTCGCCATTCCCAATGAGTGGATCTTCTTCGGCATCCTGCACAGCATCGCCGCAGCCAGCCTTGTCGGGCTGGCCTTCGTGCGCCTTCCCGCACTCGTCCCGGGCACTGCTGCGGCGCTCATTGTCGGGCTGATGGTCATCGACAGCCATGTGGCACCGGGCGCCATCCGTTCGAGCCTCTTCAACCCCATCTGGCTGGCCTGGACCGGTCTTGCGGAAACGCCGCCACGCTCGAACGATTTCGTCCCACTGTTCCCGTGGCTGGCTGCACTGCTTGCGGGCATTTCTCTCTGCCGCGTGGCGATGGAGCGTCAATGGCTGGCATCGCTTGCCCGCGTCCAGACCAGGAGCAATCTGCTGTCGAAGGCCGGTCGGCACAGCCTTCTCATCTACCTTATCCATCAGCCGGTACTGATCGCAGTCGTCTACCTGTTTTCGCTCGTCAGTCCACCGCCGCAGCCGGATCCGAGGCAAAGCTACATGCAGAGCTGCCAAACGGGTTGTGTCGCGGGTGGAAACGAGGAGGCTCTGTGCAGAAGCTTCTGCAGCTGCACGATGGAAGCGCTTGCGGCACAGTCGCTGCTGGAGCCGATGCAGGCCGGCAACGTCAACCCGCAGACGGACGAACGTGTCCTGTCGATCGCCCAGGAATGCGCCATCGGCAACGAGTGATCGGGGATCAGGTGCTGACACCGACTTCTGCCAGGCGCGTCAGGCAGGCTTCTTCGGCGTTATCGAGCTCCTCGAGCGTCTCGTCGATGTCCTTGCGCTTCTGGCGCAGTTCGTCGCGCTTCTCGTCGATGCGCTTCATCATCAGCTTGAGCTGGCCAAGTTCGCCCGGTGGCTCCTTGTAGACCTGGATGATCTCGCGGATTTCATTGATCGTGAAACCGATGCGTCGGCCGCGCAGGATTTCCTGCAACAACCGGCGGTCTGCCGTTCGAAACAGGCGCGTACGCCCGCGCCGTTCCGGCTGAAGCAGCCCTTCGTCCTCATAGAACCGCAGCGTGCGGGTCGATACGCCAAATTCCCGCGTCAGTTCGGTGATGGAATAATATTTATTCACGGCAACAGTCCTGTTCCTGGCTTATGACGGTAATTGACTTTTACGTAACAGTCAATTTTTGGTGCGTCAGACGGCCGCAAACCACCAGGTCGCCAGGCCGAGAAAGGCGAAGAATCCAATTACATCGGTTACCGCTGTCACAAAAACCGCCGACGACACCGCAGGGTCGGCGCCGACCTTGTCGAGGACCAGCGGGATCATGATTCCTGCAAGCGCCGCCGCGATCATGTTGATCAGCATCGCCACCGCAATGATACCGCCGATGTTGGCGTCCTGGAACCATATGCCTGCGACAACGCCGATCAGGATGCCGAACAGGACCCCGTTAAGAAGCCCGACACCCGCTTCACGGCGGATGATGCGGCTGGCATTGTGGATGTCGATACTGCGGGTTGCCAGTGCCCGGACCGTCACCGTCATCGTCTGCGACCCCGCATTGCCGCCCATTCCAGCCACGATGGGCATGAGAACGGCCAGCGCCACGATCTTCTCGATCGTCGCATCGAAAATGCCGATCACGGAGGCCGCCAGAAACGCGGTAATAAGGTTCACCGCAAGCCATGGCACGCGCGAACGCGAAGTTTCCCGAAGCGAATCCGACAGTTCTTCGTCACCGACACCGCCGATGCGCATGAAGTCTTCTTCCGCCTCTTCCTGGATGACGTCGACCACGTCGTCGATGGTCAGCACGCCGACGAGCCGGCCGTTCTCATCGACCACGGCGGCCGACAGGAGGTCGTATTGCTCGAAGAGCTGCGCCGCCTCTTCCTGGTCCATCTCCGCGTGGATCGGATGACTGGTCTCGCGCATGATGCTCTCGATGCGAGCCTGCCGCTTCGTGCGCAGGATGCGGTCGAGGTCGACGATGCCAAGCAGCTTGAACGTCGGATCGATGACGAAGATCTGCGTGAAGGATTCGGGCAGATCCGCATCCTCGCGCATGTAGTCAATCGTCTGGCCGACCGTCCAGAACGGCGGCACCGCCACAAACTCCGTCTGCATGCGACGTCCGGCAGACTGCTCGGGATAGTCGAGGGCACGGCGAAGGCGTACCCGCTCGGTGAACGGCAGTTGCGCGAGGATTTCTTCCCGGTCTTCCTTGTCGAGATCCTCGAGAATGTAGACGGCATCGTCCGAATCCAGCTCGCCGATCGCAGCGGCGATCTGCGCGTTCGGCATCTGCTCGACGATTTCGAGACGGATCGCCTCGTCGACTTCGGTCAATGCCGTCAGGTCGAAGTCGGCCCCCAGCAGCCTGACCAGCGCCAGGCGTTGTTCCGGCTGGATCGCCTCGAGCAAGTCGCCAAGCTCGGACTCGTGCAGCCGCGCGACATGCTGGCGCAGATAGAGGACATCGCGATCGGCGATCGCCGCACCAACCAGCGCCAGAAAATCGGCGCGCACGGAGCCATCCTCGGCATAAATGTCTTCGGCGACTTCTTCTGTCCGGCGGGAGCGATCTTCTTCGTCGATGTGGCTCATCTTGGGCCCTCGCCTGGTATCGTTCGACGCAGGAGAATGGCGTCGAGAACCATAATGTCAACAACTGGATAGGAGTGCGGCGCCTGCCGCCTGCCCCTGCTAGACGAATCGACGGGCCGGGTCCAGCACTCCATCTCACATCACCGTCGAACGGCCTGAACGGCAAGCAAAACGAGCCTAGGAGCCCGCATCTGAAGGGATCGCCTCGCCTAAATCCGCCATCAAGCACCCGGCATTCCCGGGATTACATAGACCTTGTCGGAAGCACCATTAACGGGATACGTGGCCCGGCGAGACCAAACCACCCCGGGGACGCTTCCATGGCAGTACTTTCCATTCTGAAATACCCCGATCCCGGCCTATCCAGCCCGTGCCTGCCGGTCACTGTGTTCAATGACGCTCTTCGCCAACTGGCCGGGGACCTGCTGGATACGATGCGCGCCGCGCCCGGCGTAGGGATCACAGCGGCCCATGTGGGTGTTCTCACCCGCCTCGTCGTGCTGGAACTCCCCGACTGGCTGGCCCCACGAACCTACGTGAACCCGGAGCTGCTCTGGCACTCCGACGAGACCAAGGTGCATACGGAAGGCAGCGTGTCGATGTCCGGCGCTCTGGAAGAGGTGGAGCGGCCATCGTCGATCCGCTTTCGCTATCAGGATCTGGATGGTGTCGCGCACGAAGAAGAAGCCAGCGGATTCTACGCCATCTGCATCCAGCACGAGATCGATCAGCTGGATGGAGTTTTCTGGCTGAAGCGACTTTCGCGGCTGAAGCGCGACCGGCTTGTCCGCAAGTGGCAGAAACAGACTGCAGGCTGATCATTTCGAACCATTCGCCTCCCGGGACGTTATGGAGGCGAACAATCGGAAGGAGATCTCCAATGGCGGTCAAACGCAAGCCGAGCAGCACCAGCCGCGAAGAGGATTATCGCGACTACGATACCCGCAATATCGACGAGGGCTGGCCCTATGCGGATGCTGCCGGAGCCGGCGCCAAGCCGGTCGAAAATGCCGCCTACGGAGATCCGAGCGCCAATTTCGACCGCGAGCGCAATCGCGGCTACCATGTCGATGGCGTGGATGCGGACGGCCGGGAAGACAGACTACAGGATAGTGTCCGACCGGCTACCAAAGGCCTCGAAGAGGCCGACGATCTGGAAGAGCGGGTCAGCGAGGCAATCGAAAATCTCGACGACGTTACCATGGACGCCATCGACCTCCACGCCGATCAGGGAACGGTGACGATCGAAGGCACGGTCGATGACGCGGCTCTATCCCGCCGGATTGCCGCCACCGTGGAAGGCGTTGCCGGCGTTCGCCGCGTCGTCAACAACCTCCAGCTCGCCGGGGTCGACAGCCACATTCCCGACGACGACTGATCAGGACTGCTGCACTGCAAGGATAAGTTCCGGGCTATCCCGAAACGTATTGCTTACGGTGCAGATTTCCTCTGCCATGACGGCGATTGCATGTTTCTGCTGATCGTCGAGATCGCCGTCCACGGCAAATGTGATGCGGATGCGTGCGATTCGGGACGGTTCATCCTGCGCCTTTTCTCCCGCGACCTCCGCCCGTACTTCCGCGAGCTTGTCGAGCAACCCCAGTCGACTGGCGGCAATCCTGCCGCTGAGGACGAGGCAAGCCGCAAGCGACGAATAGACGAGATCCAGCGGGTTGAAGCCTGCTTCCGAAGGCGCGGTTGCAATCTCGATACGTCCGCCCGTGGCGCTTTCGACCATCGCCTTGCCGTGTCGCCCAACCGATGCGCTGGCGCCGGTCGCGCGTTGCTTCACCTTGAGTCCTGGCATGGCATGCTCCTCAGACATTGCTTGAGGGAACGGCGATAAAATGCCGAGTAGAAAAGAAAAAACCCGCCGAAGCGGGTTTCTTTTGGTGCGGTCGAGAAGACTCGAACTTCCACGGGTTGCCCCACAGCGACCTCAACGCTGCGCGTCTACCAATTCCGCCACGACCGCATCGTGGTAGGCCAACTTGCGTCGGCGGAGCAGCATGTAGCAAAAGGATTTTGCGGGCACAAGGGCGCCGTGACAGATTTTTGAAGGATAAAAATCTTCGGGCCGATCCCCTATATGGAAAGGTGCCCATTCGCCCTATCTTGCAGGCTCTGACGGCTTTTGGCACAAGACGATAAAAAGGATTGTCCACATGCTGGCGCGCACCGACCTCGAACACATCATGCATGCCTCGCCCGGTTCGGCGCCGGTACGCTGGCGAATCTCCGATGGTCTGGTCGCATATGATGAGGCCGTCGCGGAGATGGAGCGCGAGGTAGCGGCAATTGCAGACGGCACTGCCGACGAGCTGGTCTGGCTTCTGGAGCATCCACCTCTCTATACGGCCGGCACGAGCGCCGACGCGGCAGACCTGATCGAACCGGAGCGATTCCCGGTCTTCTCGACCGGCCGTGGCGGGGAATACACCTATCATGGCCCCGGCCAACGGGTCGCCTATGTGATGCTGGATCTCAAGCGCCGCCGGCAGGATGTCCGCGCCTATGTCGCGGCCCTCGAGGAACTGGTGATCCGCACGCTCGATTCGATGAATGTGAAAGGCGAACGGCGCGAAGATCGCGTCGGGGTATGGGTAAGGCGGCCGGAAAAGCCGCTCCTGCCTGATGGCACGATGGCTGAGGACAAGATCGCGGCGCTGGGCATCCGGCTTCGCCGCTGGGTGAGCTTCCATGGCCTTTCAATCAACGTCGATCCGGATCTGTCGCATTTTTCCGGGATCGTTCCCTGTGGAATCAGCGCCTATGGCGTGACGAGCCTCGTCGATCTCGGTCTGCCGGTGATGATGACGGACGTCGACATGCGTTTGCGCGAATCCTTCGAGGATGTGTTCGGAGCAACAATCACCGAACGGTAAGGGCCGTTATCGACCTTGTTGCCTTGTAGCGGCTATGGAAGAAATGGCGCTCCCTCTGGAAGCGCCAGCATGTCCCCCATCTCTTCACCTCAGAATCACGCCGCCGGCATGGGCCTCATGGCCTTCTGCATGGTGGTCCTGCCGATGATGGATGCCATCGCCAAATACATGTCGACATTCGAGGGGATGTCGCCGGGTCAGGTGACGTTCTACCGCTTCTTCTTCCAGCTCGTTTGTACGCTGCCACTGCTCTTCCTGGTTGGCGGCTCCATCTTTCGCGCCAAGCGCCCTTGGATGAACCTTCTGCGCGGGGCCCTGCATGCCGCGGCAAGCCTGATGTTCTTCATCGCCGTCAAATACATGCCGCTCGCCGACGTTTTCGCAATCTACTTCGTCGAGCCGTTCATGCTCACCATGATGTCGGCGCTGTTTCTCGGCGACAAGGTGGGCTGGCGGCGCTGGCTCGCCATCGCGGTGGGCTTCGGCGGCGCGATGATCGTCATCCAGCCGAGCTGGGCGATCTTCGGATGGACGGCCCTGCTGCCGGTCGCCTGCGCCTTCCTGTTCACCCTCTACCTCTTCCTCAACCGCGCTCTTGGCGATGCCGATTCGCCGCTGACCATGCAGACGATTGCGGGAGTGGGGGGAACCCTGTTCATGGGGGCTGCCCTCCTGATCGGCAACGGGCTTGGCGAGGCCGACTTCGAAATCTCCCTGCCCGCTTCTTCGCTCGGCCTGATCCTGCTGATTCTCCTCGGCTCCCTCTCCGGCTACATTCACCTGCTGGTCGTGCGCGCCTTCCGCATGGCGCCACTCTCGCTTCTCGCGCCATTCCAGTATTTCGAGATCATCTCGGCCACCATCCTCGGATATGCGCTGTTCGGCGACTTCCCGACGCCGTCAAAATGGCTCGGCATCCTCATCATCGTTGCTTCCGGGCTTTTCATCATCTGGCGCGAGCGTGTCAGAGCGGAACATCCTGCATAATTTGATCAAATTCCGTCATGCGTCGTTAAGAGCGTCTGTTTGCACTCCATCAAGACGTGGAGCTTAGACGTCGCTGCTCAGTTTCATGATGAAACGGAGATGAAAGATGAGCGATATGCGCTTTTCTTTTCCGGCATGTCTCGTCGCCGGGAAGGGTCAAATTACGCCCGATGATGTCGGGCACATGCGTCGACACATGTGGCCTGAGGGAATAGGCAATCGCCAGCAGGCCGCCATGGCCATAGCCCTCGACGAATGCTGCACCACCCGTTGTCCCGAATGGACGGCTTACCTTGTCGAAGCGGTCACAGACTTCGTCGTCTGGCGCCAGCCTCAGCCCGGCTCCGTTTCCGGCGCGACGGCCGGATGGCTGCTTGAAGGCCTGACTGATCAGGGGGCCGTACGCACGCGAACCGGACTCGACATTCTGTTACGGGTCCTGGAGGCGGCGCGCGAGGTTCCGAAATTCCTGTCGGTTACGGCGCTCAACCAGGTGCGGCTCGCGCTCCTGCCGGAGCCGCGAGGTGCCTATGCCTACCGGCGGCGAGGCAAAAACGCCGTGACGAAATCAGATCTGGCCTTCATTTGGCGGGTTCTGCGAGGTGGCGTGGATCGCGGCTGCGTGCATCTGTCTCGCGGTGAGCTTTTGGTCCTGCAGGCGATAGACGCTCTCGCCACACCTGCGGAACATCATCCCGGATGGCACAAGATGATGGCACTCGCTCCAAAGGTTCAGCCGCCGCCCGCCATCAGTGCCAAAAACTGGCTTTCACGCTCCGCCGAGGAGAAGTCCGTCGCCCATCACGCGGCCTGATCCGCGTCGTTCGACCGCCGTCGGGAACATTAGGCGTCAGGCAGCCGCGTTGTTGCTTGAGCCCCGTCTCGTGCCATGCGAAAGTGCGCGGATTCGAATACAGGAGAAAAATCAATGGATGTGCGCGCCGCGGTAGCCGTTCAGGCTGGCAAGCCACTGGAGATCATGACCGTGCAGCTGGAAGGCCCGCGCGCCGGCGAAGTGCTGGTCGAGGTCAAGGCGACGGGCATCTGCCATACGGACGATTTCACCCTGTCGGGTGCCGATCCGGAAGGCCTGTTCCCGGCCATCCTCGGCCACGAGGGCGCCGGCATCGTCGTCGATGTCGGTCCGGGCGTCACCTCGGTGAAGAAGGGCGACCACGTCATCCCGCTCTACACGCCGGAATGCCGCGAGTGCTATTCCTGCACCTCGCGCAAGACCAATCTGTGCACCTCGATCCGCGCCACGCAGGGCCAAGGCGTGATGCCCGACGGCACGTCGCGCTTCTCGATCGGCAAGGACAAGATCCACCACTACATGGGCTGCTCGACGTTTGCCAACTACACGGTCCTGCCCGAGATCGCGCTTGCCAAGGTCAACCCGGACGCGCCGTTCGACAAGATCTGCTACATCGGCTGCGGCGTCACCACCGGCATCGGCGCGGTGATCAACACCGCCAAGGTCGAGATAGGCTCGACCGCGATCGTCTTCGGTCTCGGCGGTATCGGCCTCAACGTGCTGCAGGGCCTGCGGCTTGCCGGCGCCGACATGATCATCGGCGTCGACATCAACCCGGACCGCAAGGCATGGGGCGAGAAGTTCGGCATGACGCATTTCGTCAACCCGAAGGAGGTCGGCGACGACATCGTGCCCTATCTGGTCAACATGACCAAGCGCAACGGCGATCTCATCGGTGGTGCCGACTACACGTTCGACTGCACCGGCAACACCAAGGTGATGCGCCAGGCGCTGGAGGCCTCACATCGCGGCTGGGGCAAGTCGATCATCATCGGTGTCGCCGGCGCCGGCCAGGAGATCTCGACGCGTCCGTTCCAGCTGGTCACCGGCCGCAACTGGATGGGTACGGCCTTCGGCGGCGCGCGTGGCCGCACCGACGTGCCGAAGATCGTCGAGTGGTACATGGAGGGCAAGATCCAGATCGATCCGATGATCACCCACACCATGCCGCTCGAGGACATCAACAGGGGCTTCGAACTGATGCATTCGGGCGAAAGCATCCGCGGCGTGGTGGTTTATTGACCACAATGCCTGCCTATCGTGTCGATGTGCGGAGACTGGAAGATTTCTCCGCACTCGATCTCCATGACATGCTGAAAATGCGCATCGACGTCTTCGTGGTAGAGCAGAACTGCCCCTACCCCGAACTCGACGGCTTCGACCCCGACAGCCTGCATATGCGGCTTCTGGATGGTGCGGACCTTCTGGCCTGCGCCCGCCTCATGCGCCCGGTGCCGGACGCTCATCCGCGCATCGGCCGCGTTACGGTTTCGCCGAACCATCGTGGCAAGCGGCTGGGTGAAGCCTTGATGCGTGAGGCGATCACCGCCTGCGAAAAGACCTATCCGGGTGAACCGATCGAGATCTCGGCCCAGAGCCATCTGCAGAAATTCTATGGTTCGCTCGGCTTCGAGCGCATTTCGGAAGAGTATATCGAAGACGGCATTCCGCATGTGGACATGGTGCGGCAGCCGGCATGATTCCCGGCCCGAATGCCCATGCTTGCAATTCCCCTTCCTCCATTTATCATCGGGTTTCCTAATGGAGGAGGGGAATAGGCATGTACAAGTTCGAAGTATACAAGGACAAGAAGGGCGAGTTCCGTTTCCGCTTCAAGGCATCCAACGGCGAAGTGATGTTCCTGTCGGAAGGTTACAAAGCCAAGGCATCGGCCATGTCGGCCATCGAATCCATCAAGAAGAACGCACCGGGCGCCAGCACGGTGGACGAAACAGCCGCCGCAACGGCCTGACGCTCGGTTTAGGTTGCCGCGTCAACCAAATTTGGAGACTTGCGTCGTACACGATGCAAGTCTTTTACCTAAACATATGGGTTCCTGATCCTTGATTTACGTCGACGCTGATGCTTGTCCGGTGAAACCGGAAGTCCTGAAGGTTGCCGAACGGCATGGCGTGGAGGTGACGCTTGTCGCGAATTCCGGCCTGCGCCCGTCGCGGGACCCGATGGTGAAGAACATCATCGTCTCGGGCGCTTTTGACGCCGCGGACGACTGGATCGCCGAGCGCGCGGGACCGGCAGATATCGTCATCACCGCCGACGTGCCGCTCGCCGTACGCTGCGTCGCGGCGGGTGCACTGGTGACCGGTCCGACCGGCAGGGTATTCGACGAGACCAATATCGGCATGGCGAGCGCCATGCGCGACCTTGGAGCACATTTGCGGGAGACCGGCGAGAGCAAGGGCTACAACGCCGCGTTTTCGCCACGCGACCGATCGAAATTCCTTGAGACGCTGGACAGGCTCTGTCGCCGCGCCGCAAGTCTCAAATCCTCCGGAGATATGCCATGAAAGTCCTTTCCCAGAATACCGCATTCGGCGGCATGCAAGGCGTGTTCGCCCACCCGTCGGAAGCCTGCAACTGCGAAATGACCTTCGCCGTCTTCGTTCCGCCGCAGGCGATAGCCGAGCCCTGCCCCGTCCTCTGGTATCTTTCCGGTCTCACCTGCACCCATGCCAATGTCATGGAAAAGGGCGAGTACCGGCGCATGGCTGCCGAACTCGGCCTGATCATCGTCTGCCCGGACACCAGCCCTCGCGGCAACGACGTGCCCGACGAGCTGACGAACTGGCAGATGGGCAAGGGTGCCAGCTTCTACCTGGATGCGACGGAAAAGCCGTGGGCCGAGCACTACCAGATGTATAGCTACATCACCGAGGAACTGCCGAATTTCGCCAGCCAGCATTTCCGCATGGACATGGACCGCCAGGGCATCTTCGGGCATTCCATGGGTGGCCACGGCGCCATGACGATCGCGCTCAAGAACCCTGACCGCTTCAAGAGCTGCTCTGCCTTCGCCCCGATCGTACAGCCCTCCACCGCCGACTGGTCCGTCGATGCGTTCGAAAAGTATCTCGGGCCGGACCGTGCCGCTTGGCGGCAGTACGATGCCTGCGCGCTCGTGGAAGACGGTGCGCGCTTCCCGGAATTCCTGATCGACCAGGGCAAGGCCGACGGCTTCCTGGAAAGTGGCCTGCGCCCCTGGCTCTTCGAGGAGGCGGCCAAGGATACCGGCATCGACCTGACCGTGCGCATGCATGAACGCTACGATCATTCCTACTACTTCATCTCAACCTTCATGGACGACCACCTGAAGTGGCACGCGGAGCGACTGCGCTGACGAATGTCGCTTTTCGGCATGTCAGATATGCCGGAAAGCACTTGCTTCATCGCGATGGGTGAACCATATCAACGACAGGCAGACGGCTGCCGCCGGATTTCTCATCCGGAAACGATCGCGGGGACGGCCTCGCTCCTATGAAACGGAGTAAGGTAATGGCCTGGATTCTTCTTGTACTTGCTGGTCTTTTCGAGATTGGCTGGGCGGTCGGCCTCAAATATACCGAGGGCTTCACCCGCCCCCTTCCCACCACTCTGACCGTCATCGCGATGGTCATTTCAATCTTTCTTCTCGGCCTCGCCGTCAGGACGCTTCCGCTCGGAACCGCTTACGCGATCTGGACCGGCATCGGTACGGTCGGAACGGTGATCCTCGGCATCGTGCTGTTTGCCGAACCGGCCACGGCGGTGCGGATCGGCTGTATCACCATGATCGTCGCGGGTATCGTCGGATTGAAACTGGCGGCGTGATTTCGCCCTAGCGACCGGGAAAAAGAGCCGTGGCGAGGGTCGTACGACGCTCGCCACCAAGCCGGAACTCGCGCGAGACGCGCTCGGCGATCCGGTCGGCCAGCAGTCCGTCAATGGCGCCCGATCGCATCGAGTAGGCCGAGACACCGAAGTTGCCAGCAGCGATGACTTCACCGTTACCGACGGCAACAGCCTCGACGGTCACGGTGGCCTCGGCCTTCTGGCCGAACACGACCGGCACGCGCGCCACACGTTCGATCCTTACCGTCAACACGGCCCGTGGCAGCGTGATCGACCGTACAGTGGCGAAAATAGCCTCGTTGACGAGCCGGTCCGTTTCGGTGACCAGCGGATGGGAGATCTCTCCCCTCGCCGCGACGAAAGCGCCCCGCACGTCGTAAAGCAGCGCCTCGTTTCGACCTGCCGAACTGTCGAGCCGGAACGACATCAGCAACAGCGCTGCTATGACTGTGGCGGCAACCTGGCTTGCTCGGCGGGACATCGGGAGATCCGGAAATGATTTTCCGCATCATGGTCCCGACAGCGTTAGCGAAGGATTAAACCGCCGGCCGAACGCTGAGGAAAGCGGCAGCGGCCGCCTGCAACTCCTCATACCGCTTGGCGCGGCGCTGGGCGCCCTCGGCATCGACGCCCCAATGCTCCTCGGTCCAGTCCTCGTCGAGATGGGCCAGAGACCACGCCTCGTCCGCTGTCAGCCGGCCTTCCGCAAAAGCCAGCGCAAGGATCGCGGACCCTGCCAAGGTCGTCACCGTATGGAGACAGGCAAGTTCGATCGGCGTATCGTATTTGCGGAGCGTCACGGCAAAAGCGGCGGTCGCCTCGCGCGGCTGATCCTGTGGCATGATGCCTTCGATCAGGGTGAACCGGGCACCGAGATCGTTGGCCGCCCAGTCGATCAGCGGGTCCCACCGCTCGGTCTGGCGCGCCACCAGCTCATCTGGGGTATCCGCCCTGTAGCAGAGAAGGTCACTGGATGAGAACCGAAGGATATCCTCGAAGACAGCCTGCGGGTCGGTAGCCACGCCGTCGATCGCAGTGTTCACCAGCTTGGTCACCGGCATGGTGTTCGGGTCGACCACCTCTGCCTGTGCGTCCCATTCTGTGCGCATCAGATCGGCCAATGCCGCAGTCGGTGCGACAAGCGGGTTCTTGGCCGGGGTCTTGACCGGCCGGCCATCGAGGTGAATGGCGTAGCCCGTCTCACCCTCGGCGACAGTCACGTCCTTGTAGAAGCGCTTCGGCAGCGGCCGCTTCATCTGGATCTGGGCCCGGCGTGTCGGATCGGGATGGCTCAGGTTCTCAGGGAGTTCGAAAAGTTCACGCATGACAGGATCTCAACCAATATGAGCGAGCAATTCGCTCGGGTGATTGACGACGGCATCCGCTCCGGCGGCCCATAACTCATCGACCGAAGCATAGCCCCATGACACTCCGACAGCCTTGGCGCCGGCTGCCTTTGCCATCTGCATATCGTAAATGGCATCACCGATGACAAGGGTATCGGCAGCCACCATGCCCGTTTCATCACAGCATTCCGTCACCATGGCCGGGTGCGGCTTGGATGGGCAATCGTCGGCCGTGCGGCAGACGATGAAGTATGGCCGGAAATCGTGTGTCTCAAGAATGAGGTCGAGCCCGCGACGTGATTTTCCAGTCACGGCGCCGATCAGCAGGTCCTCGCGTGGACCGATCCCGTCAATCAGCTCTCGTATCCCGTCATACAGCGGCTCTCGGAAATCGAGATCCTTCCGCACCACCGTGAACAGCGGCTTGTAATAGGCCATCATCTCCATGTCCTCGTCGCCCGCATGCTCCTTGCCCTGCATCCGGGCAATGGCAATATCGAGTGTGAGTCCGATGATCGCCTTGGTGTGCTCGACCGTTGGTTCGGGCTTGCCGAAATGCAGGAAGGTCCGCCGCATGGTTTCATGAATCAGGCCGGCGCTGTCGACCAGCGTGCCGTCACAGTCGAACAGAACGAGCTTCATTCGTCGTCTTCCCTCGCCCCGTTGTCCATATCGAAGCCGAGCAGGTTCCAGCTCTGCACCATGTGCGGCGGCAGCGGCGCGGTGATCCTCAGGCGTCCGCCTGAAGGATGCGGAATGTCGATATGGCGTGCATGCAGGTGCAGCTTCTTCTGGATGCCGCCGGGGAACGGCCAGTTGATATCGTCGTCGTAATATTTCGGATCGCCGATGATCGGATGGCCGATATGCAGCGCATGCACGCGCAGCTGGTGGGTACGGCCGGTATAGGGTTCCATCTCCAGCCAGGCCATTGTCTGGGCCGCCGTTTCCAGCACGCGATAGTAGGAAACCGCGTGGTCGGCACCATCCTCGCCGTGCTTGGCGATGCGCATGCGGTCACCGTCCGGTGTCTGCTCCTTGACCAGCCAGGTGGAAATCTTGTCCGAATGTTTTCGAGGCACGCCCTTTACCAACGCCCAGTAGGTCTTCTTGGTGTCGCGCTCGCGAAAGGCGGCGGTCAACTTTTGGGCCGCGCCACGCGTACGCGCAATCACCAGCACGCCGGTCGTGTCACGGTCGAGCCGGTGAACAAGCCGCGGCTTTTCGCCCTTGGGGCTGGTCCAGGCGTCGAGCATCTGGTCGATATGGCGCGTCACGCCCGAGCCGCCCTGCACCGCAAGGCCGGCAGGCTTGTTCAGCACGATCACCTTGTCGTCCTCGTGCAGCACCATTCGCTGCAGAAGCTCGTAGTCGCCGGCATGTTTCAGGTCCTTGCCGGCGATCGGTCCCTTCTTCGCATCCGTATCCATCGGCGGAATACGCACGATCTGCCCTGGCTGCACGCGGGCGTCCGCCTTTACCCGGCCGCCGTCGACCCTCACCTGCCCCGAGCGCAGCAGTTTCTGCAATGGGCCGAAGCCCAGTCCCGGGTAGCGGATCTTGAACCAGCGATCGAGGCGCATGCCCGCTTCATCCGCCTCGACGGGGATATGCTCGATGCCTGCCATGATTTTCTTTCTTTTCTTAAGAATTTTCGAGCTGTTTAGAACATCGACCGCCCGAGCGCCAGCCCGGCGAAGACTGCCGCCAGCGATACGGCAACGCTTACGACAATGTAGGTGATGCCGACGAGGGTGGCGCTTCGTTCAACCAGCGAAATAACGTCGAGCGAAAACGCCGAGAATGTTGTGAACCCGCCCAGGAAACCGGTGATGATCAGCAGCCGCATCTCCGTGGAGGCGTTGAGCCGCCGCGCAATCAGCTCCACCAGAAGTCCGATGGCAAAAGAACCCGCAACGTTGACGACCAGCGTTCCCCAGGGGAAAGCCGGACCGAACAGGCGCAGGCTCCATTGGCCGACGAGATAACGGCAAACGGAGCCTACAGCGCCGCCAAGTGCGACGAGAAACATGTGAAGCATGGTCGAATGATCCGGAAAACGACAGAAAAGTGACGACTGGTTAAAAGGCCATACATTTCCTTAACAGGGAACCAAAAGCCACCGCATAGCCTTTACGCTGGAGCAGTGGATAAACTCGTATGACTTTGGTTCTCTCAATTTCGGCCAACACGGCGGCTTACGCGGCGGATGCCATAAGGCAACCGCGGCGCATTTCTTCCAAGGCGCAGGCCGAGGACATCAGGATCGATTCCGAGCGGGGAGCCCGCCGGACTGCGGCTGGAGATCCGACCACCGACCAATTGATGCCGCCGACTTTCGTGAGCATGGATCTGCAAGACCCTCACCAGCAACCTCAGCTGCTGACCACGCTGGCACAGGCTCAGGCAGCCTATCGGGATCTTTCCGAAGACGACTGATCAACAGCCTCCTCAGCCAAGCCCTATTAATCGACCCGTGCAACGCGCCCCATGGAAGGCCAGATTTCGCACGACCCCCCATCAATTCCTTTACCATTATCAAGCACCATCTAATAAGCTTAGGGTTGAGGGAGGGCGGAATGCTCGGACTGGGGCCAACATCGGATTTCGCCAACATTCTGGAAGCGTTATCCAAATCGCAGGCGATCATTGAATTCGACCTGCAGGGAAACATCCTTAAGGCAAACCACAACTTTTGCATGGCGCTCGGATATACCGAGGCAGAGGTCATCGGGAAACATCACCGCATATTCTGCGAAAAGGCAGTCGCCAGTTCCCCCTCCTACGCGGAATTCTGGAAGCGGCTGGGTTCCGGAGCATTTGACGCCGGAACCTACAAGCGCATCGACCGACACGGCCGCGAGATCTGGATCCAGGCAACCTACAATCCCGTCTGTCGACGCGGAAAGCCGTATAAGGTCGTCAAGTTCGCCGCTGACATAACGCTCGCCAAGGAAAAGGCGGTCGAAGATGCCGGCAAGCTGGAGGCGATATCCCGCTCTCAGGCCATTATCGAATTCAAGGCGACCGGCGAGATCATCACCGCCAACGAGAATTTCTGCAACGCAATGGGATATTCGCTTGGCGAGATCGTCGGCAAGCACCACCGGATCTTCTGCCGGCCGGAATACACAGCAACGTCCGACTACGCGGTCTTCTGGCAAAACCTCGCCGAAGGGAAATTCGCAGCGAACGAATTCGTGCGCGTCGCCAAGAACGGCAAGGAGATCTGGATCCAGGCTGCCTACAACCCTATCCTTGATGCGTCGGGCCGGGTTATCAAGGTCGTGAAGTTCGCGACTGACGTGACCGAGCGCATGGAGGCCATAGCGCAGGTCAATGCAGGACTTGCCGCACTTTCGGAGGGCGACCTGACGGTCCTTCTCGACCAGCCATTCGTGCCGTCGATGGAAGAACTCAGGACGAACTTCAACGGTTCGATCGCCAAGCTCAATGCCACCATGCGCAACTTTGGCGAACTGTCCATGGGCATCGCGGAAGGCTCCAGTGAGATCAGTGGCGCCGCCAGCAGCTTTTCGCGCCGGACGGAGCAGCAGGCCGCATCGCTTGAGGAAACGGCTGCCGCGCTCGATGAGATTACCTTGACCGTCTCGGACACCAGCGAGCGTGCTCGCGAGGCCGGTGCGCTTGTCTCTGCGACGAAGGATGGCGCGGAAGCCTCCGGCAAGGTCATGGACAAGGCCATTGCGGCCATGGGCTCGATCGAACAATCGTCGCGGGAGATATCCAACATCCTCGGCGTCATCGACGATATCGCCTTCCAGACTAACCTTCTGGCCCTCAATGCCGGCGTCGAGGCCGCCCGTGCCGGAGAGGCAGGCAAGGGATTTGCCGTCGTCGCTCAGGAAGTCCGCGAACTCGCGCAGCGGGCAGCGACTGCCGCCAAGGAAATCAAAAGCCTGATTTCAACATCGGACAAGCTCGTCGGCAACGGCGTCGATCTGGTTGGCCGCACCGGAATTGCGCTCAAGCAGATCGTCGATCAGGTCGCCGACATCGACCGGAATATCGTGGCCATCGTCGAGGCGGCGCGGGAGCAGTCGGTTGCATTGAAGGAGATCAGCTCAAGCGTCAACGCGATGGACCAGGCCACCCAGCAGAATGCTGCCATGGCGGAAGAAACCACCGCCGCAAGCGCCGCCCAGGCACAACAGGCGGCATTGCTGCGGGAACAATTGGCGCAGTTCAGATGCGATCGTAACAGCAGGACGCGGAGGCCGGGCACCGGCGCCGACCGGCGCAGGCCGCACGCGGCTTAAGTCCGGGTACCCGCAACGTCTGCGGGCACCCATAGCATCATTTCCCTTAGTTGTGCTTGTGGCCAGCCGGGCCTGCAGCCCGGACCGGCACGGCGATCTCCACGCTGCCGGCCTTTTCGAAGGTCAGCGTTACCGGAACGCTGTCGCCTTCCTTGAACGGTGTCTTCACCTGCATGAACATCATGTGCAGTCCGCCGGGTTTCAGTTCGACAGACGCGCCGGCCGCAACCGGAACGCCAGTTTCCAGCTTGCGCATCTTCATGACTTCGCCCTGCATCGCCATTTCATGCAGTTCGACGGCGGCCGCGGCCGGCGATGAAACCGAGACGAGCATATCGTCCTCGCCACCGGCATTGCGGATGGTGACAAAGCCACCGGCTACCGGCTGTCCCGGCAACATGGCCTTGGTAAAGGCGCCCTCGATATCGAGGCTGCCGAGCTTCACCGGCTTGAAGGCAACCGCGTGCGCATGGGCATCGCCATGTTTTTCAACGACCGTGACGACGGGTGCCGGGCTTTTCAGCGCATGTGCGTCCGCTCCGGGTGCGGCGACCTCAGTCCATGCCACGGTCGCATCGCTGCCGCATAGCTGGGTGGCAGGGAAGGCCAGCTTGGCGCCGGGCTCGACGCCCGAGATCTTCCCGCGAACGACGAAGGTGTCGTAATGCTCATCCAGAAGCTCCCCGCCCTTCCAGCGGATCTCCACCGGACCGGCGCTCACATCGGTGCCGTGATCGTCATAGGTCTTCTTGTATTCGCCCTTGATGACTTCGAGTTCCCAGCCCGGCTTTGGCTGCGGCTTGGCGAAAACAAAACCTTCCGGCAACTGGACGCGGACTTCGTTGGTAGCCTTTCCGTCGCAGCCGTGCGGTAGCTGCAATTCCATCACCGCGTAGCTTTCCGCAGTCACGGTCGGCTTGGTGAAGGTTGCGTGCGCATGTGCGCTTCCGGCTGCGGCGATGAGAGCGAGCGCGGAGAGCTGGATTGTTTTCATGGTCTTCATGGTAGTCCCCTTCCGGTGACAGCCTGCAAAGGCTGCGGTTTCCGGGTGTCGGTTGATCTGATTATCGTAAGGTTCAGATCGCCCGGGGCGGACCACGCGAGGTCGGCCGCGCAAGCGCCGTGGAGCCGAAGCGGAGAGACTTCACCGGCAAGGGATTGATCAGATAGGCCTGCTCCACCAGGATGCCTGTCCCGCCTGCTGGCGGCGGCAGGATGATCGAGGAGGCAAGCAGGCAGATCTCACACACGGGACGGATCGAGTCGTCCTGGTGTCCGTGACTTTCGGCGCAGATATCCGCGAAACTGCCGTCTGGAAGCCGGTAGGATTCGTCATAGGCCTCAAGCGGCGCTGTGGCATGGACCGGCTCGTGGGCAAATCCGAGCGACAGGAACAGGCAGGCGCAAATGATGCGCAGCGCATTCATCGATGTCCGGTTCCGAAGGGCCATGTGACCATTTTCCAAGAGGCAAGGTGCCAATAGCTGACGATAGCACAAAGAGCAAACGACAGAGCCGGCTTCTTTGCGCCATATCAATCATTTGGATAAGGCGACAAGAATCTTGCCGGTCGCGACATTTTCCTTGCCAAGGGTGGGGCGGCACGGATAATGGGCCTCACGATCGTTGGGAGAAGCCGCTTCAGTGCGGTGCCGAAGGAGCAACCGCCCCGGAAACTCTCAGGCAAAAGGACCAGCGAGCGGCCTAACAGGACTCTGGAGAGAGGTCCTGTCGCAAGACAGGACACGCCGAAGGGATAACAATCTCAGGCGACAAGGACAGAGGGGGCTCATGAACCGGGCGCAATTGCGCCGTCAAATGAGCTTGTGCGTGTACGCGCACCCGGAGGCATTTTTGGATAACACCCCTGCTCTCAAACAGACCCCGCTTCATGCGCTGCACCTGTCGCTGGGCGCCAAGATGGTTCCCTTCGCCGGCTATGAGATGCCGGTGCAATATCCAGCCGGCGTTTTGAAGGAACACCTGCAGACGCGATCGGCTGCTGGCCTTTTCGACGTCTCCCACATGGGCCAGGTGATCGTTCGTGCAGCCTCCCGTGAGGATGCCGCGCTGGCGCTGGAAACTCTGGTGCCGGTGGACATTCTCGGCCTCAAGCCGGGCCGCCAGCGCTACGGCTTCTTTACCGACGATAACGGCGGCATCCTCGACGACCTTATGATCGCCAATCGCGGCGATCATCTCTTCGTCGTCGTCAACGCCGCCTGCAAGGACGCTGACATCGCCCACATGACGGCAAACCTGCAGGGCTGCGATGTGACCTCGCTGGACGACCGCGCGCTGGTTGCGCTTCAGGGACCAAAGGCGGAAGCGGTTCTCGCCTCCCTCTGGGCCGGTGCAGCGGACATGAAATTCATGGACGTTAGCGACGCGACGATCCTCGGTGCCGACTGCATCATTTCCCGTTCCGGCTATTCCGGCGAGGACGGCTTCGAGATCTCTATCCCCTCCGACACGGCGGAAGAAATCGCCAGAGCTCTCCTTGCCCACCCTGACTGCGAGCCCGTCGGCCTCGGCGCCCGTGACAGCCTGCGTCTGGAAGCCGGCCTCTGCCTCTACGGCAACGACATCGATACCGATACCTCGCCGGTCGAAGCCTCCCTCGAATGGGCCATCCAGAAGATCCGGCGCACCGGCGGCGAGCGCGCCGGCGGTTTTCCGGGGGCCGGCCGTATCCTCGAGGAACTTGACAGCGGCACCACGCGCCATCGCGTCGGCCTGAAGCCGGAAGGCAAGGCGCCGGTTCGCGCCCCTGCGCAGCTCTTCGCCGATGCCGCGGGACAGCGCCATATCGGCGAAGTCACGTCCGGCACGTTCGGCCCATCCGTCGAAGGCCCCGTCGCCATGGGCTATGTCCCAAGCTTCTACCGCGAGCCCGGCACACAGATCTATGCGGAGGTCCGCGGCAAGTACCTGCCCGTCACCATTGCCATCCTGCCCTTCATCAAGCCGACCTACAAACGCTAAAAATCCTCCGGAGAGAACCATGTTGAAATTCACACCCGATCACGAATGGCTGAAGCTTGACGGCGATGTCGCCACCATCGGCATCACCATCCACGCCGCAGAGCAGCTCGGCGATCTCGTCTTCGTGGAGCTTCCGGAAGTCGGTGCGGAACTGACCAAGGACGGCAATGCCGCCACTGTCGAATCCGTCAAGGCCGCATCCGATGTCTATTGTCCGCTCGACGGCGAAGTGACCGAAGTCAACCAGGCCATCGTCGATGATCCAGCCGTCGTCAATTCGGATCCGCAGGGCGCGGGCTGGTTCTTCAAGCTGAAGCTCAAGAACCCATCCGATGCCGATGGCTTGCTTGACGAATCCGCCTACAAGGACCTGATCGGATGACCGACAACACCGATTTCCATTTCACCGACTATCAGCCCTACGACTTCGCCAACCGTCGCCATATCGGCCCCTCGCCGGCCGAAATGACGGATATGCTGAAGATCGTCGGCTACAAGTCGCTCGATGCGCTGATCGACGCCACAGTGCCGCCCTCGATCCGTCAGCAGAACCCGCTGACATGGGGTGCGGCACTCACCGAGCGCGAGGCGCTCGACAAGCTGCGCGAGACCGCCAACAAGAATCAGGTCCTCGTCTCGCTGATCGGCCAGGGCTATTACGGCACCGTCACGCCGCCGGTCATCCAGCGCAACATCCTCGAAAACCCCGCCTGGTACACCGCCTACACGCCCTACCAGCCGGAAATTTCGCAAGGCCGTCTCGAAGCTCTCCTGAACTTCCAGACGATGATTACGGACCTGACCGGCCTCGACGTCGCCAACGCCTCGCTGCTCGATGAAGCGACCGCGGCTGCCGAAGCCATGGCGCTCTGCCAGCGTCAGGCAAAATCGAAGGCAACCGCCTTCTTCGTCGACAAGGCCTGCCACCCGCAGACCATCGCGCTGATCGAAACCCGCGCCGCACCGCTCGGCTGGAGTGTCGTCATCGGCGACCCGATGACCGATCTCGACCCGGTCGACGTGTTCGGCGCGATATTCCAGTATCCGGGCACGCATGGCGAAGTCCGTGATTTCACCGGCCTGATCTCCCGCCTGCACCAGACGGGTGCGGTCGCCGCCGTCGCCGCCGACCTTCTGGCGCTAACTCTTCTGAAGTCTCCCGGCGAAATGGGCGCCGATATTGCCATCGGCTCGTCGCAGCGTTTTGGCGTTCCGGTTGGCTACGGCGGTCCGCACGCCGCCTACATGGCTGTCAAAGATGCCCACAAGCGCGCCATGCCCGGCCGCCTCGTCGGCGTTTCCGTCGATGCCCGCGGCAACCGCGCCTATCGCTTGAGCCTGCAGACCCGCGAACAGCATATCCGCCGCGAAAAGGCGACGTCGAACATCTGCACCGCGCAGGTCCTCCTCGCCGTCATGGCCTCCATGTACGGCGTGTTCCATGGGCCTCAGGGGTTGAAGGCCATCGCCCAGCAGGTCCACAAGAAGGCCGTGCTGATGGCCAAGGGCCTCGAAAAGCTTGGCTACCGAATAGAGCCCGACACCTTCTTCGACACGATCACCGTCGATGTCGGTCACATGCAGGGCCTCATCCTGCGCGCAGCCGTCGCGGAAGGCGTCAACCTGCGCAAGGTCGGCAACACGAAGATCGGCATGTCGCTCGACGAGCGCACCCGTCCGGCGACGCTGGAAGCCGTTTGGCGCGCCTTTGGCGGCGATTTCAAGGTCTCCGATTTCGAGCCGGAATACCGTCTGCCGAACGCGCTCTTGCGGAAATCGGATTACATGACCCATCCGATTTTCCACATGAACCGCGCCGAAAGCGAGATGACCCGCTACATCCGCCGCCTGTCGGACCGCGATCTCGCGCTCGACCGCGCAATGATCCCGCTCGGCTCCTGCACCATGAAGCTGAACGCCACCGCCGAAATGCTGCCGATCACCTGGCCGGAATTCTCCGACATCCATCCCTTCGTGCCCGCCGATCAGGCACTCGGCTACAAGGAGATGATCGACGATCTGTCGGCCAAGCTTTGCCAGATTACCGGCTACGACGCCTTCTCCATGCAGCCGAATTCGGGTGCTCAAGGGGAATATGCGGGCCTGCTCACGATCCGCAACTACCACATCGCCAACGGCGACGCCCATCGCGACGTATGCCTCATCCCGACGTCGGCGCACGGCACCAACCCGGCCTCCGCTCAGATGGTCGGCATGAAGGTCGTGGTCGTGAAGGTCCGTGAAAACGGCGACATCGACCTGGAAGACTTCCGTGCAAAAGCAGAGCAGTACGCAGAAAACCTCTCGGCGTGCATGATCACCTACCCGTCCACGCACGGCGTGTTCGAGGAAACGGTGAAGGAAATCTGCGAGATCACCCACAGCCATGGTGGCCAGGTCTATCTCGACGGCGCCAACATGAACGCCATGGTCGGCCTGTCACGCCCCGGCGACATCGGCTCGGACGTCTCCCACCTCAACCTCCACAAGACTTTCTGCATTCCGCATGGCGGCGGCGGTCCCGGCATGGGCCCGATCGGCGTCAAGGCGCATCTGGCAACCCACCTGCCCGGCCACCCGCAATGGGACGGCCGTGATGGTGCAGTTTCGGCCGCGCCGTTCGGCTCGCCGTCTATCTTGCCGATCTCCTGGTCGTACTGCCTGATGATGGGCGGCGAAGGCCTGACGCAGGCAACGAAGGTGGCGATCCTCAACGCCAACTACATCGCCGCCCGGCTGAAGGGCGCCTATGACGTCCTCTACAAGTCGGCAAGCGGCCGCGTGGCGCATGAATGCATCATCGACACGCGCCCGCTCAACGCTTCGGCCGGCGTCACGGTGGACGATGTTGCCAAGCGCCTGGTGGATTGCGGTTTCCATGCTCCGACCATGAGCTGGCCGGTTGCCGGTACGCTGATGATCGAGCCGACCGAGTCGGAGACCAAAGCGGAAATCGACCGCTTCTGCGATGCGATGCTGGCGATCCGCGAGGAAGCCCGCGCCATCGAGGACGGCCGCATGGACAAGACCAACAACCCGCTCAAGAACGCGCCGCACACGGTGGAAGACCTGGTCGGCGAATGGGATCGTCCGTATTCCCGCGAGCAGGCCTGCTTCCCGCCCGGATCTTTCCGCGTCGACAAGTACTGGTCGCCGGTCAACCGCATCGACAACGTCTATGGCGATCGCAACCTGATCTGCACCTGCCCGCCGCTGGAAGATTACGCCGAGGCAGCGGAGTAACGTCCGCCCTCTTCGCCTGCCGGCACCTTCTCCCCGTATGGACGGAGAAATGGACGCAGGAGACAGACGCGAACAACAGCCTCTCCCGGCAGTCGGGAGAGGCCTCCATCCCCTCTTTGAGACTTGAAGAGCTAAGATCGGCATCATTCGGTGATCGAGTGTTGTGGGAAAGCCGTCCGCCCCGATGACAGCGGCAATCGATATCAATATCGAAGACGTGGGTGAGCCGGGAAAACGAATCGAAGCCTAGCGACGTTCAAGTGCCCGGATACCCGACAATTTTACTTCACGCCTTCGACCTGTAGCGGGAGAACTCCTCAAGGTCGGTCTGGCGGGATCGAACGGTATGGGGCGAATCATGGGCGATACAGGTGGCTACTTTCCGCGTTGGAAGCTGAAGACGGAAGGGCGTATCCTGCCCGACGAGCGGCTGCCGGCGGGCCAGACAATGGTACTCGGGCTCCAGCATGTCGTGGCCATGTTCGGCTCCACCGTCCTTGCCCCCATCCTCATGGGGTTCGATCCGAACGTCTCGATCCTGTTTTCCGGCCTTTCGACGCTGATTTTCTTCATCGCCGTCGGCGGGCGCGTGCCGAGCTATCTCGGCTCCTCCTTCGCCTTCATCGGCCCCGTTCTCGTGGCCACGGCCGCCGCCGCCGGTGCACCTAACCCGAACATCGCGCTGGCGCTCGGCGGTATCATCGCCGCAGGTGCCATCTATGCGCTGATCGGCGTCATCGTCATGGCTGCCGGCCATCGCTGGATCGAACGGTTGATGCCGCCCGTCCTCACCGGCGCAATCGTTGCCGCAATCGGCCTCGTGCTTGCGCCGATCGCCATAGCCAGCGCCTCGGGCATTGGCTCGGCGAGCCCGGACGGCAGCCAGCTGTCGCGCTGGGTAGCGATGCTCACGGTTGCGGCCGTCGGCCTCGTCGCCGTCTATGCGCCGGGTATGACCCGTCGCCTGCCGATCCTGCTCGGCGGTGCCTTCGCCTACATTCTCTATCTCGTGCTGGCGAACGGCTTAGGCTACGGCGCGCCGATCGACTTTTCCGGCGTCGCGGCCGCACCATGGTTCGGCTGGCCCACCTTCACCACGCCGGTGTTCTCGGCGTCTGCGATCACGCTGATCGCGCCCGTCGTTGTCATCCTCGTTGCGGAAAACCTCGGACACATCAAGGCGATCGGCGCGATGACGGGGCGCAATCTCGACCCCTATCTCGGTCGCGCCTTTATCGGCGACGGTGTCGCGACCATGTTTTCCGGCGCCTTCGGCGGCACGGGCATGACGACCTATGCGGAGAACATGGGGGTGATGGCGGTAACGCGCATCTTCTCCACGCTCGTCTTCCTCGTCGCGGCCGCAATCGCAATCCTGCTCGGCTTCTCGCCTAAATTCGGCGCAGTCATCCAGACGATCCCGGGACCCGTTCTCGGCGGGCTTTCGATCGTCGTGTTCGGCCTCATCGCGGCCACCGCCGGTCGCATCTGGGTCGAGAACAAGGTTGACTTTTCCGAGCCGCGCAACCTCATCACCGTCGGCGTCGCGCTCGTACTGGGTGCCGGCAACTTCAAGCTCGACGTCGCAGGCTTCACGCTCGACGGGATCGGCACCGCGACAATCGGGGCGATTGTCCTCTACCACGTACTCGGGTGGACGAAGCCAGCCGAAAGGCCGGAGCAGAACGGTTAAGGGATCGGCCACACTTTGCACCGGCGGTTGCGTCACCGCCCTTGCCCTGTCGGCGTGCGCGCACTATGTTAGGCTTACTATGCGTCGCCTGCGGCCTTTGCAGCCCGCCCGGGCTTTCAAGTCTCTCTCACGGAGCACGACCGCACCTGCCGCATCGCCTCGATCTCGTTCGGGGCGCAGGCGCCGCACTATCTATCCGGCATGGTTTCGGCGACCCTCGCGGTCGCGCCAGCGTGCCGGCGACATCTATCCATTGTCTCGGCCACTCGGTCGTTTTGAAGGCAATCAACATAAAGCAGTTGCCGGCCGAAAGCCGGAAAGGAGATATTTTTGCAGGTACTCGTCAGAGACAACAACGTCGATCAGGCCCTTCGTGTCCTGAAGAAGAAAATGCAGCGCGAAGGCCTGTTCCGGGAAATGCGTGCGCGCAGCGCCTACGAAAAGCCGTCGGAAAAGCGGGCTCGCGAGAAGGCCGAGGGCATCCGCCGCGCGCGCAAGATGGCACGCAAGCAGGCGCAGCGCGAAGGCCTGCTGCCCGCTCCGAAGAAAAAGGTCTTCGGCGCCGCTCGCTGACGGTGCTGGTGTAACGCGGTCTCCGGGCCGCGTTTTCTTTGTGAGACTAGAGAGGAGCATCCCATGACAGCCACCAAGGAAGAATTCTTCAAGCCCGCCAAAATGTCTGCCCAGGCCAAGGCCGAGCAGACCAATACGGTCGTCAAGGATATCCTCTCTGCGGAAGCAATAGCCCGCGAGAAGAAGACTGAAAAGCTGAAGGCGCTGCGCCTGGCGCAGCCAGTCGCCGAAGAGCCCCCGAAGAAGCGCGGCCGCAAGGCGGCTGTAGCGACCTGAGGGCGCCAATCTCGCATCTCCATTGACACCAGCGCCGGACGGTCTATTGCGGAGCCACGGCACGCACAGGAGAAGCAGATGGAAAACCATAACAAGAACGGGCTTTGGAACAAGGTCTTTGACGTCGACTCGCAGGCGGGAACCGGCCGCTTCATCGCCCTCGTCGTCGCCTTCGTCGTTATCGGCGGCGCAGTGTCCTGGCTGCTCGGATAGGCCACCACCACCGGACCGACATTTCAGCCCGCATTGAAAAGGCCCGCCTCGCGCGGGCCTTTCGCTTTTCGGCACCCATTTTCCTTGCCTCCAAAATCATTCAACCAATCGGTTGACAATCAAATCCCCAAGGCGCATATTCAACCACATGGTTGAATTACACGCAGAACAGATGAACACGGTCTTCCACGCACTCGGCGACGGCACGCGCCGGCGCATGCTGCACGCTCTTGCGAGTGGCGAGCGCACGGTCGGCGAACTGGCGGAGCCCTTCGAGATCTCGCTGGCGGCCGCTTCGAAGCACATCAAGGTGCTGGAGACGGCCGGCCTCATCCGGCGCGAGGTGCGCGGCCGAAGCCACGTCTGCCGGCTCGATTCCGGCCCGCTCGCCAGCGCCCATGCGTGGCTGAGCTTCTACGAACGCTTCTGGAACGACCGCCTCGCGGCGCTGGAAAAGCTGCTGCGCGAGGAAGACGCGGCCCGCGTCACCCGGCCCGACACTGCCGGCAAGCCCAAAAAGCCTGCCGGGACCGGCAAACCCGCAAAGCCTTCAACGCCCGAGAGAAAGAGTGAGGAGAAGTGACATGAACGACATGACGACCATTGACCCCTATGGCGAAGTCATAGCACCCGCCACCATCAGGATCGAACGCCTCCTGCCCGGCCCGGCATCGCGGGTCTGGGACTGGCTGACGAAAAGCGAACTGCGCCGCCAGTGGCTTGCCGCCGGCGACATGGACCTCACGGTCGGTGCGCCCTTCGAACTCGTCTGGCGCAACGACGAGCTCAACGCCACCCCCTCCAAGCGGCCGGATGGCTTTGCGGAAGAGGACCGCATGCAGAGCCGCATCACCGAACTTGATCCAGGCAAGACGCTGTCCTTCGTCTGGGGCAAGGATGGCGAGGTCACGTTCCGCCTGAAGGAGGTCGGGCCGGACATTCTCCTGACGATCGTCCACCGCCGCATTTCCGACCGCCCGAACCTGCTAGGGGTCAGCGCCGGCTGGCACATGCATCTCGACATCATGGCCGCCAAGCTTGGCGGTCGCAAGCCGGACGACTTCTGGAGCGGCTGGCAGCGCCTGCGCGCTGAATACGAAACCCGCATTCCTGCCTGACCCACGGAGGCGGAGCCGTCGCAGCGGCCCCGCCTCCCCTTCGTTTCCCGCCTGGCCGCAAAATCGCCATCCCCGTTGGCCATCCTCTCCGCATGGCTCTCTGGATCGCAATCGGCGTCGCGATCGGCTCGACGCTCGGCACCACCGTCTTCGACAGTATCGGCATTGGCGTTGCCTTCGGTATTGCGATGGGCGTGGCCGTCGGCTCCTACTACCGGACGCGAAAAGGCTGAAAACATGCCTCCCGCCCTCATGGATCGTTCGACGACAATCCCATTCCGACACGGGTCCTGACGGCTGAGCACCACGTCTTAACCCTGAAGCTTCACCCTTCGTTCAACCGGAACGGGTAGTATTGGTCTCATCCAGAGGGGATTTTGGGACATGAGCATTTCAGCAATGATGGGGAATTCCCTTTCCGGCATGCAGGCAGCCGCCAAAGGCGCGCACGCCACCGCCAGCAACATCGCCAATGCTTCGACGCCGGGCTATGACCGTCTGGCGACCCGCTCGACATCCCTCTTCGGCGGCGGCGTTTCCGCTTCCGCCGCGCCTTCGGGAGCGCCCACATCCTCCGAAACCTCCAATGTCGACATGGCGAGCGAGACGCTTGACCTCGTCTCGACCGCAACCGCCTTCAAGGCCAATGCCGCGGTATTCGAGACCGGCGCCGAGCTCTGGGATATCTTGAAGCTCGTCGTCCGCGACTGACTTTTCAGACCTCAAGCCCACAAGCCGCGACCGTCATCACGAGGGTGAGAAATGCCCTGCGTCGCTGATCGCGGCTGATCAGCACGCCCTTCTTCCACTGCAACGGAACCCATCTGCGTGGCGCTACTTCCGCCGCTGGTCGTTCAGCGCCTGAGAGATGCCATTGCAACCGCCAAGGTGACGGTGAGCATCAAACCGGTGACGACGATCAACGCCATCGACAGAGAAACCACGGTCAGCACCGCACTTGCAAAGATGACACCCACCGCGTTTGCGGTGCGCAGCAGGGCGAACACTTCCGGTCGTCGATGCGCAGGAGCAAGCGTGTCGAGGACAAGTGAGTAATGCGTGCCCAAAGGTGCCAGAACTGAACCTATCAGCACAGCTCCGACAACAGTCATGGTGATGGAGTGATCGAGCGCAGCAAGGGCTGCTCCCACGGTCATGATGGAGAGCTGGACGAGCACGGCCTTCCGCGTTGCCATGCGGTTCCGCACACTGATCCATATGCCGCCCGCTACCGAGGCCAGACACAGGGGAACGGTGAACAGGATTGCCAGAACGGGCTCATAACCGAAGTTCAGCGCCAGCGCGACGGCGCCGATCTCGATGGCCGCAACAGCGGCGCCACCTGCGGCTGCACACGCAAGCCACAACAGGATGGCCGGGCTAAGGACCGAGCCGCCCGTATGGTGTACGTCCTCAATGTGGATCGAGGCCGCACTTGGGACCAGCAAGGCCGGCACTGCACCAAGGACGGTGAGCGCCAGGAGCGCGGCGATGGGCGAGACGATGCTCAGACCCGACGCGGCCACCGGAGCCAACACGAAGGTCACCTCGTTGAGCGTGGCCGATATGCCGAGCGCTCGCGGCAACTTCGAAGCCGGCGCAAACTGGTTGAGAACGGAGCGAAGATACCCATAAGCCGCGCCGTTGACCGAGCCTGCGATCGCCGCACACAAAATGAGCGATATGAACGATACTTCGTATGTTGCGCACAGCACAATTGAAGCGAGCGCCAGGGTGCGAAAGGTGACCAGCAGCTTCAACACGGTCGCCGAAGGCAGGTTCCTGCCCAGCCGGGTTAGCGGGATGGCGCCGACCACTTGGGCAAGGGTCATTGCGAGGATCATGGCAGCGCCGCCACTGGTTTCGCCAGTCAGGCTGAGGGCAACCAGTGAAAATGCGACAGGCCCCGCTGCCTGCGGGACGCTTAACGTGGCGGAGGACAGGAACCAGCGAAGCAGCGGCCATCGACTGGCTGACCCATTGGCCGACCGGACATCGGAGCCGCGAGCAAGGGCGTCGTGATCGCTGGTCATTGCGTTCCCTGGGGTTGGCCCTGGAGTTGGCCCTGGGATTGGGGCTTCCACTCGGCGAGCGGAAAGATGCGGTCATAGGCCCAGTTGAAGCCGAATGCGTAGAACATGTAGAACAGCGCAAAAGACAGGTCCATCACGAACGCCTGCCAGAGCGAGACGCCGAGATACCAGGCAATGAACGGCATGAGCACAACCAGCAGGCCGACCTCGAACAGGATCGCGTGACAGACACGTGCCAAACCGCTTTTCTCGGTTGTGCCGGCAGTCCGCTGCAAAAACAGGTCGAACACGTAATTGTAGACGAAATTCCACGCAGTCGCGATGGTGGCACTCACGATGCCGACCATGCCGATGTCATGCAGTGGCATGTGGAAGACCCACGCCCCGAGCGGTACGACCAACAGGAGGCCGATGATCTCGAAGCTGATGGCGTGACGGATACGGTCGCCAACGATACGCATTCTACCTCCAACGTACTCGGGTCGTCCCGAGTGACTTACCCGACAAGGGTGGAGGTCGTCCCCGCTTCACGCGGCCAACATATAAGCCGACCGGGGCGATTGCAATGGACTGCCAGCCCTTCGCAAGCGACGGTCTTTGTGCGGGCCTTCATCCCTTCCTTGGATTGGGCCAGTTGTGGGTCTCATCCGTCGCATCCCGGCACCAGCGATAGAAGGCATCATAAAGCGTCATACCTGCATCCAACTGCTCGATATCATCGTTGAACATGCGGGAAAGACCGAGCGACGCCGCGAGGAGACCGGGCACTTCCGGAGCAAGATCTGGCCTTGCGGTATCGGCTCCTCGAACAATTCTTGCCAGATGAAGCATCGGTTCTGTTTTCAGACCGAATTCCTCGACCATGACGTCGAAGGTGCACAGTTCACCGCGATGGCTCCAATAGACGTCCTCTATGTCGAAAGGCGTCGCATTGAAGCGATCTCCAACCAGCGCCACCTCGGTTGCGGGGACGAACAGAAAGACCGCAGTGGGATCGACGAAGCGGCGGATCAGCCAAGGGCAGGCGATACGGTCGATCTTCGGCCGCGCTCGGGTCACCCAGACCGTGCGGCCTTTGGAGTCCCGAGGAGGAACCTTGTCTGCGGGAACGAGCATTCCCTGACTGTCACGCCAGGCTTCAAAGCCACCTTCCAGAACCTCGGCTTCTTTTCCCATCGCCCGGAGGTGAGCCGCAACGCCATGACTCAGTTTCTGTCCCTTCTGACAGAAGACGATAGCGGGACTCGATGTTTCAGGACCCCATTCGGTAACGTTACCAAAGTCCCGGCGGATCGATCCCGGTATCAGCCGGGGATCGCTTCCAAAATCCTCCTTGTTCCGCACGTCGATGATCGCGGGCTGTTTCGGACTGCCAATAATGCGGGCGAGTTTGTCAGGTGTGATTTCAAGATATGATGGCATGACGCGTCCCTCCGTTTGCTCGGGTTCAAAGGACGCGATTCTTCGGCCGGAGCCTCGTGGGGTGATCGCAACCCCATAGCCACAGTTTTTGCCTCAGCCATCATGTTGTCAAGCGCCTGAAGAGCAGGCCTGTGCCTTGTCACGCCAGCATTGCTTCCGCCGCCATCCCAAGCGAAGACAACACTAGCCAAGGGTTCTCGATAAGTATTCCGGGAGCCTTGACCACATGCTAGGTCTTGTCGGCAATCGGCACGGGGCTGCGAAGGACTCGCATATGCCTCACCGCCTCCCCGGCCCTTCGCTTGGGCTCAGGGCGTTCGACGCTCAAAACGCTCCACTGGAGCGTTTTGCCGGGCTGTGCCCGTCGCATCTCACCCAACGAACGCCCGTTCGATGACGAATTCGGCCGGCTTGCTGTTGGCACCTTCGGTCAGGCCGGCATTCTCGAGCCGTTCCTTGGTGTCCTTCAGCATCGCCGTGGAGCCGCAGATCATGCCGCGGTCCACCGCCGGGTCGAGCGGCGGCACGCCGAGATCGGCAAACAGCTTGCCGTTGTCGATCAGGTCGGTGATGCGGCCCTGGTAGGCGTATTCCTCGCGGGTGACGGTCGGATAATGCTTCAGCTTGTCCCCGACGATCTCGGCCAGGAACTCGTGGTTCCTGATCTCTTCCATCAGGTCGAAGCCGTATTTCAGCTCGGCGATCTCACGGCAGGTATGGGTGAGGATGACCTCGTCGAACTTCTCGTAGGTCTCCGGGTCGCGGATCAGGCTGGCAAAGGGCGCAATGCCCGTGCCGGTCGAAAACATGTAGAGGCGCTTGCCCGGGGTCAGCGCATCAAGCACCAGCGTTCCGGTCGGCTTCTTGCGCATCAGCACCGTGTCGCCGGGCTTTATCTTCTGCAGGTGCGAGGTGAGCGGCCCGTCCGGCACCTTGATCGAGAAGAATTCCAGTTCCTCGTCCCAGGACGGGCTGGCGATCGAATAGGCGCGGTAGACCGGCTTGTCGCCGACCATCAGGCCGATCATCGCGAACTCGCCGGAGCGAAAGCGGAAGCCTGCCGGCCGCGTCATGCGAAAGCGGAACATGTGGTCGGTGTAATGCTCAACGGCAAGCACCGTCTCGGCATAAACACCGTCCGGCACCTTTGCCGCGGCTGGCTGGGCAACGAATTCGTCCGTCTTTGCTGGAGCGTTCATGCTGGTCGCGTCTCGCTTGATCCTGGTGTCTGCTGGAGCGAAATATACTATCCGCTCCCGCATTTGAAGGCATCCGCGTTCTTATGCCGCGGATCGCCCAGAAAATATGTGCAGGGAACTCCGCTTTTATCCGTCAGGAAGCGACGGTGCGGCGGCGCCAGCTATAGGCAGGCCCCTCATCCGCAGGCCGGGCGGTAGGCTGGTAGTGGACGGCGATCCCCGGCAGCCGGCCTTCCGAGAGCCTGCGGAGCGCGGTCTCATTGGTGACGGCAAAGCTGTCCACCCCGACCCGCAGCATCAGCGGAATCTGGTCGATCAGCACGTCGCCGACGGCGCGCAACTCGTTCTTGTAGGCCAGCCGGTCGCGCAACAGCGAGGCATGACTGAAGGCCCGGCCGTCGTTGAATGCCGGGAATTCCACCGCCACGATCTCGAGGCGATAGAGATAGGGTTCGAGACGCCGCACGTCGTCGCCCGGCTTGATCAGCACGCCCAGCCCGACATCGTTGCTGGCATCCGCCTTCTCGATCAGCGCGTCGAGCGACAGAAGCAGCTTCTGCTCGCCGGTTGCCTGGTTCTCCTCGGTCTCGATCACCCACGGATCGTTCTCGACGAAACCGGTTTCTCTCCAGATCTTGGTCATTTCAGCTATCCCTTCAGGCCGCTTCCGCCGCCGAACCGTAGAGCGCATCCTTGAAAGGCTGCGGTCCGACGCGGCGATAGGCATCGAGGAAGATCTCCTCCTTCGACAGGCGAAGGCCAAGATAGGTATCGACGATGGTCTCGATGGCATCCGTCACCTTGGACGGCTCGAAGCCGCGGCCGATGATCTCGCCGATCGATGTGTTCTCGTCGGCTGAACCACCCAGAGTGATCTGGTAGAGCTCGGCACCCTTCTTCTCCACACCCAGCAGGCCGATATGGCCGACATGGTGGTGGCCGCAGGCGTTGATGCAGCCGGAGATCTTGATCTTCAGCTCGCCGATCTCCGCCTGACGCTCCGGATCGCCGAAGCGGGTCGAGATTTCCTGCGCCACAGGGATCGAACGGGCGTTCGCCAAGGCGCAGTAGTCGAGCCCGGGACAGGCAATCATGTCGGTGATAAGGCCTGCGTTGGCGGTCTCGAGGCCCTGCACCACCAGCGCCCGGTAGACCGGCTCAAGGTCAGCCAGCGCCACATGCGGCAGCACGACGTTCTGCTCGTGGCTGATGCGGATCTCGTCGAAGGCATATTCCTCGGCGATGTCGGCGATCGCGTCCATCTGCTCGTCGTTGGCATCGCCGGGAATACCGCCGATAGGCTTGAGCGAGATCGTCACCATGCCATAATCGGGATGCTTGTGCGGCTGGACGTTCTGGTCCACCCACCGGGCGAAGCCGGCATCCTGCTTCTTCCAGCCGGCAAGCTGCGCCCAGCCCTCGGCCCGTTCCGGCAGCGTCGGCGGGGCGAAGTAGCGAGCAATCGCCTGGATGTCGGCATCAGGAAGCCTGAGCTCTGTACCTTTCAGGTGGCCGAATTCTTCCTCCACCTGGCGCGTCAGTTCCTCGACGCCCGTCTCGTGCACGAGGATCTTGATGCGCGCCTTGTACTTGTTGTCGCGCCGGCCATGGAGGTTGTACACGCGGATGATCGCGGTCGTGTAGGACAGGAGATCCTCTTCCGGCAAAAAGTCGCGGATCTTCTTGGCGACCAGCGGCGTACGTCCCTGCCCGCCACCGACATAGACCGCAAAGCCCAGTTCACCCTTGTCGTTCTTCTTCAGGTGCAGGCCGATGTCGTGCACCTGGATCGCGGCGCGGTCGCGCTCAGCACCGGTGACGGCGATCTTGAACTTTCTGGGCAGGAAGGAGAATTCCGGGTGGACCGACGACCACTGGCGCAGGATTTCGGCATAGGGCCGCGGATCGGCAACCTCGTCGGCGGCAGCGCCGGCGAAATGGTCTGCAGTCACGTTTCTAATGCAGTTGCCGGAAGTCTGCAGCGCGTGCATTTCGACGCTGGCAAGCTCGGCAAGAATGTCCGGGGTGTCCGACAGCTTTGGCCAGTTGTACTGGATGTTCTGGCGCGTCGTGAAATGGCCGTAGCCGCGGTCGTACTTGCGACCGATATGGGCCAGCATCCGCATCTGCTTCGAATTCAGCGTGCCGTAGGGAATGGCCACACGCAGCATGTAGGCATGCAGTTGCAGGTAGACGCCATTCATCAAACGCAGCGGCTTGAAGGCGTCTTCCGCCAGTTCGCCGGAAAGGCGACGCTCCACCTGATCGCGGAACTGCTCCACGCGGCCATGAACAAAAGCGTGGTCGAATTCGTCGTAACGGTACATGACTTCCTCAGACTGCGATAAAGGCTGCGTCGGCCGGGCGGTAACCGGTCGCATATTCCATGGTCGGGCCGGCGGCGCGAATACGCTCGCGCAGACGGATCGGCCATAGCTGGCCGTTGATTTCCTGCACATCGACAACAGCAACGTCAACCACGCGGTTGGCGGCGAAATCGCGCTTGCCGATCGCTTCGAGCGCAGCGACGGCTTCTGGATGGCGAGCGACCAGCGCATCCTGCAGGCGTTCCGTCCATTCGCCATTGGCGTTCAGCCAGACGGCGATGCCGTCGCCCAGGCGGTTGGCGGTCAAAACCTTGTCTGTCATCTTTCGGTTCCCACTTCCTCGCGAGCTGCTACCACCGTCCATGCGGAGAGCGGCTCGGATCGTTCGAAATTCGCACCGGCGACGGCCTCGCCGATGATTACCATAACCGGACCGGCAAGGTCTTCCCTCGCCTCAAGATCCGGCAACTCCTTCAAAACGCCGTGAAAAAGCCGGCGGTCATCGCGGCTGGCATTCTCCACGACGGCAACCGTCGTATCCGGCGAAAGCCCGGCATTCATCAGCCGGCCTGCGACGGAGGCGGCAACCGTGCGACCCATATAGACGGCAATGGTCGCGCCGGAAACCGCAAGGCTCGCCCAGTCGGGCAGCACGTCGCCGGTCAGGTCGTGGCCAGTGGTAAAGATCAGCGACGAGGCGACGCCACGGAGCGTCAGCGGCAGGTCGAAATCGGCAGCAGCGGCAAAGGCCGAGGTGATGCCGGACACTATCTCGTAGGAAATGCCGGCTTCCCGGAGTGCCGCCATCTCCTCGCCGGCGCGGCCGTACACCAGCGGATCGCCCGATTTCAGGCGCACGACGCGCTTGCCGTCACGGCCCAGCCGGACGAGCAGACGATTGATCTCGTCCTGCGACTTCGAATGGCAGTTCTTGCGCTTGCCGACCGACAGACGTTCGGCATCGCGGCGGCCCATATCGACGATCGCCTGGGGCACGAGCGCATCATAGACGATCACGTCGGCCTCCATCAGCACCCGCTGGGCGCGCAGCGTCAGCAGGTCTTCCGCACCCGGACCGGCGCCGACCAGCCAGACATGGCCTTCGACGAGACAGGAGGAAGAAAGCAGCACGTTGGCGGCCCGACGCGCACCTGACTGGTCGCCGGCATCGATGCTATCGGAAACGGCGCCCGTAAAGAACCGGCGCCAGAAGACCCGGCGGGACACACCTTTCGGCAAAAGGTTCTCGGCAGCATCGCGATACTCGACAGCGAGTGAAGCCAGACGTCCAAGCGAAGGCGACAGCATCTGGTCGATACGCGCACGGATCATCTGCGCCAGAACCGGGCCTGCACCTTCGGTGCCGATCGCGACCGCGACCGGTGCCCGATTGACGAGAGCCGGCGTGAGAAAATCGCAGAACTCCGGCTGATCGACGGCATTGGCGGGGATCTTGAGGTCGCGAGCGGCCCGCACGATGGCCTGATCCTCGACAGCATCGCCGGTGGCCGCAAAGACCAGTGCCGCACCTTCCAATTGCTCGACCGAAAAGCCGCCATCGACAATCTCGATGGCATTCGAAGCGAGGAAGTGACGATAGTCTGGCGCCGGGTCGCCGGCATAGGCAACGATCCGCGCGTCCGTATTGCACAGAAGACGAGTCTTCGCATAGGCTTCATCGCCATTGCCAAAGACGGCCACCTTCCTGCTGCTGACGCGGAAGAAAATCGGAAATGTTGTCAATCGATTACTGGACATGCGGATTACCCAATCTCAGCTGCTCAATATCACCGATTGGGCTTAAAAACAGAAGAAACCGTTGTGCGACTTGGCTTGGAGCAGAACATTTCTATTCTCGCTCACCGGGTTTCTTGAGTAAAAGCCACCGAAGACCAACCGTTGCCGTCTATGCGATTCTACGCGGCGGCGCTGGAACAGGACCGATCGAATGAGCCTTGCCGCCCGCCTTCTCAACGTCATCGAACATGACATCCTGCCCCTGACCGAAGCTGGTGTCGCAGCGGGGAACAAGGTGTTCGGTGCCGCTATCCTCAGAAAATCGGATCTGTCCCTGGTCGTCGCCGAGACGAACAACGAGTTGGAAAACCCGCTCTGGCACGGCGAGGTGCATACGTTGAAGCGCTTCTACGAGATGGGCGAGAAGCCCGACACCAAGGACCTGATCTTCCTCTCGACGCACGAACCATGCACCATGTGCATGTCGGCGATCACCTGGGCCGGGTTCGACAATTTCTACTATTTCTTCAGCCACGAAGACAGCCGCGACGCCTTCGCGATCCCGCATGACTTGAAGATCCTCAAGGACGTCTTCGGGCTCGAACCGGGCGGATACCGCCGGCAGAACGGCTTCTGGCATTCCCATGCGCTTGCCGATCTCGTTGAGGGCGACGAGGATCCGGAGCGCACGGCGCTTCGGGAGCAATCGGCACGAATCCGGGCCGTCTACGATCGGCTGTCCGATGCCTATCAATCCGGCAAGGGCGACAACGCCATCCCGCTCAGCTGACCAAGCAGGAAACCCATGGAAGCCTCTAGAGACATTTCGCGCCTGATCGAGATCATGGCGGCGCTGCGGGACCCTGTGACGGGGTGCCCCTGGGACACCCAGCAGAATTTCGCGTCCATCAAGCCCTATACGATCGAGGAAGCCTATGAAGTGGCCGACGCGATCGAACGGAACGATCTAGACGATCTTTGCGAAGAACTGGGCGACCTCCTGCTGCAGGTCGTCTTTCACGCCCGCATGGCAGAGGAAGCCGGCGAATTCTCCTTCGGCGATGTCGTCCACGCGGTGACCCACAAGATGATCCGCCGCCACCCGCATGTCTTTGCCGTGTCGGAGGCCTCGACACCGGGTGCCGTCAAGATGCAGTGGGACGAGATCAAGGCGCAAGAAAAGCTTGAGCGGGCGGAACGCCGGGCAAACCGGGGAATTACCGAGGATTTCGGCGACGGCTTTCTCGGCACCGTGCATCGAAGCCAACCGGCGCTGACCGAAGCCCAGAAGCTGCAGCAAAGAGCAGCCAAAGTGGGGTTCGACTGGTCGGAGGCCGAGCCAATCCTCGACAAGATCGAGGAAGAAGTCGGCGAGTTGCGCGAAGCATTGCGCAGCGGACAGCAGGCCAAGGTAGCCGACGAACTCGGCGACCTGATCTTCGCGCTCGTCAACATCGGCCGGCATGTGGATGCCGACCCGGAAGACGCGCTGCGCGGCACGAACACGAAGTTTCGGCGCAGGTTCAGCCATATCGAGACGGAACTTCAGAAATCGGGTGAAACCCTGGAGGCCGCAACGCTGGAACAGATGGAAGATCTCTGGCAGGCGGCAAAGGCTATCGAGCGGTTGGTGACGTGAAGCTCGACAGCCTTAGTGTTACCATCGCCGGCGCAGGCATTGGCGGGCTCTCGCTCGCCACCATGCTTGCCCGTCAGGGCGCGACGGTGGCCGTCTACGACCAGATGGTGGCGCCGCAGCCGGTCGGCTCCGGCTTCGTCCTACAACCCACCGGCTCTGCCGTACTGGCTCACATGGGCCTTCTCGATCAGGTGAAGCGACGTGGGTCGTTCATCAACCGGATGCACGGCAAGCTTACCCACACCGACACGACCGTTCTGGAAATCGGCTACGGGAAGACAGTCCAAGGGATCGCCATCCAGCGCGTCGCGCTGTTCGATCTCCTGCTCGATGCGGCGATCTCTGCCGGCGTAAGCTTCGAGACCACCGCTCGGGTGACCGATATTGTGGACGGCAGTCGACCCAGCATCGTTCTTCAGGACGGCCGCAAAGCACCAGCCGCCGATCTCGTTGTGGATGCCATGGGCACCAATTCCCCGATCGGCCACATCGCGGCGAAGGAACTGAGTTATGGGGCCCTGTGGGCGACTGTGCCCTGGCCTGAGAATGGTCCTTTCCATCCGCATGAACTGGAACAGCGCTACCATAGCGCCAGCCGCATGGCCGGTGTCCTGCCGGTCGGTACGGCGCACCGAGAATGGCGACCTTCTTCTGGAGCCTGCGCAACCGTGACTACGACCGCTGGCAGGCGGCGGGGCGCGCCGCCTGGATCGACGAGGTTGCGGCACTGTGGCCGGAAACGGTTCCCTTTGCTGAAATCGCCGAGCCGGTGCATGCGCGCTATCGCCATCATACGCGTAAGCCGACCCTCGGGCGGCGGGTTATCCGTATTGGAGACGCATGGCACGCGACCAGCCCGCAGCTTGGCCAGGGTGCCAACATGGCGCTTCTGGACGCGGCGTCGCTCGCCCTGGCTCTGCAACGATCGGAAACAGTGGAGCTGGCGTTTGCGGCGCATCTTCGCCAGCGGCAGATGCATATCCGGCTCTACCAGACTCTGAGTCTCGTCCTGACGCCGTTCTACCAGTCCGACAGTCTCGTGCTGCCCTCGCTGCGCGACTTCGCCATAGGACCGGCAACACGGCTGCCTCTCGTGCGGCAGATCGTCAGCCGACTGGTCACGGGAGAGTTTCTGGACCCGGTGGGGCGGATCGGCTTCAACCAGGTCCTGCCACGCGCTGACGCGTAGGCCAGATACGAGACCGAGATGTTCAAGCAAGCTGAAGCAGGCCTGCGTCCGGCTTCCTGGTTTCAATGGAACTGCGCCCCAGCCGCCAAGGCCGAGGAGGACGGGCACGCCGGGGGCGGCGCCCTATCGCTCCCAATCTTCCTTGCCGGGCTTCGGTCCATTGCCGAGCTTGCGCTCCAGTTCTACGGCCTGGCTTTCCGACAGCCGAACGTCGAGTTCCACCGAACCGTCTTCCTGATCCTTCCGCTCGTCGACGATGGCGTTCTCATAGATCCATGAGACCAGTGCCAGCTTGTCGGTAGGAATGGTGATCGTGGTTTCGGTCAACACACCGGAGAGGCGCCTGGCGATTTCCGCCATCAGCAGATCGACGCCTTCACCGGTAATTGCCGACACGGCCAGCACGTTGGGACGGCCCTCCGCTTTTTCGGCAATAGCATCATGCGCTTCCGGGTCGAGGCGATCGATCTTGTTCCAGACCTCGATGATCCGTTCGTCCCGTTCCTTCTCGTCAATCCCGAGATCGGAGAGGATGCGCAGAACATCCGCGGATTGCGCGGCGTTGTCGGGGTCCGACAGGTCGCGGACGTGCAGGATGAGATCCGCCTCCAGCACCTCTTCCAGTGTCGCGCGGAAGGCAGCAACGAGGTGGGTCGGGAGGTTCGAAATGAAGCCGACGGTATCCGA
Source organism: Pseudorhizobium xiangyangii (assembly GCF_020531965.1). Lineage (GTDB taxonomy): Bacteria > Pseudomonadota > Alphaproteobacteria > Rhizobiales > Rhizobiaceae > Neorhizobium > Neorhizobium xiangyangii. The sequence continues at coordinate 187,461 of NZ_JAJAWH010000005.1, forward strand.
CAGGATGACCGTGCGACCGTGCGGCAGTTTCATGCGGCGAAGCGTCGGGTCGAGCGTCGCAAACAGCATGTCCTCGGCCAGCACGCCGGCGCCGGTGATGCTATTGAAGAGCGTCGATTTCCCGGCGTTGGTATAGCCGACCAGCGCCACGATCGGATGCGGCACCTTGCGGCGCTTGGCCCGATGAAGCTGGCGGGTGCGCACGACCTGCTCGAGCTCGCGCTCCAGCTTGACGATGCGGTCCTGCAGCAACCGGCGGTCGGCTTCGATCTGGGTTTCACCCGGGCCACCCATGAAACCCGCGCCACCGCGCTGGCGTTCAAGGTGGGTCCAGCTGCGAACCAGACGGCCCTTCTGGTAGTTGAGATGCGCCAGATCGACCTGCAGCGTGCCTTCCTTGGTGGAGGCGCGGCGGCCGAAAATCTCGAGGATCAGACCCGTACGGTCGATGACCTTGGCGTTCCATTCCTTCTCGAGATTGCGCTGCTGTACCGGCGTCAGAGGATGGTCGATGATGACCAGGCCGGCGTCGTGTTCATCGAGCAGCGCCTTGATCTCTTCGATCTTGCCGCTGCCCATCAACGTTGCCGGACGGGGCTGAGAAACGGAAACGACAAGCCCGCGCGCAATCGTCAAGTCGATTGCCCGGGCAAGGCCGATCGCCTCCTCCAGCCGTGCCTCGTCAGACCGTTGGGCACCCGGGATGGATGCATCTGCCTGCGTGGAACGCGCGGCGCGGCTTTGCTTGAGCACCGGCACGATCACCACTGCACGCATATGATCCCGGTGACGTTCGGTCTCCGGGATCATCGACTCATTCGAGGTATCGCGATTTGTAATCTGTAATTGTCCTGTTAAGCGGCCGTCTCTTCGCTCTCGAACATCTGCATGGGTTGACCCGGCATGATGGTGGAGATCGCGTGCTTATACACGAGTTGCGAATGGCCGTCACGGCGCAGCAGAACGCAGAAATTGTCGAACGAGGTGACAACGCCCGTCAGCTTCACACCGTTGATAAGGAAAATAGTCAAAGAAATCTTCTGCTTGCGGACAGTATTAAGGAATAGATCCTGCAAGTTTTGAGAACGTTCCGCCATAGCGCCGCTTCTTTCTTTTTTGCCGGCATATGCCGGGATGATTTGAGTACGCTTCTTGAGATGATTAGGAAGCGCCCCCGTGCTTCCCTCCCCCACTCACGTCCTCGTTATCAAATCGTCGTCTTTTCCGCAACGTCCAAAAAGGCGCCGCGGAGTTTGGCAGAAACGCTGCCCGGATGGCCGTTGGCGACAGGCCTGCCATCGACCTCGACGATCGGGACGCAGGATCCGGTGGCCGACGTCAGGAAAACCTCCCGCGCCGCGATCATTTCCTCGACCGTAAACTCCCGCTCCTCGAAGCCGACACCGAGGTGGGCCGCGACATCCAGCAGTGTCGTGCGGGTAATCCCCCTCAGGATACCGTGCTCGGCAGGTCGCGTCACCAGGACGCCCTCCCTGGTCACGATCCAGACGTTCGAGGATGCCGCCTCCTTGACGTTACCATTCGTGTCGATGAACACCGCATCCTGCGCTCCCGCTTCCTTGGCCTGCTGCTTGACCAGGACATTCGGAAGCAGGCCCACGGTCTTGATATCGACGCGGTCCCAGCGATTTTCAGGCACGGTGATGACCTTGATGCCGGATTCGTACTTGCGCAGCATCGGCGTCGGGTCCACGGACTTTGCCGTGATGGTGATCGTTGGCGATGTGTCCTCCGACGGGAAGAAATGGTCGCGCCGCGCGACGCCGCGGGTGACCTGGAGATAGAACAGGCCGTTCCGGACGCGATTGCGACGCAGCACTTCACGGATGACGATCTTCAACGCCTCGCGGCTCATCGGGCTCCTCATGCGAAGCTCACCTAGAGAACGCTCGAGCCGGTCGAGGTGGCGCGTCAGATCGACAATCAGGCCGCCGCGAACCTCGCACACTTCATAGACGCCGTCGGCGAACTGGAAACCGCGATCCTCGATATGGATGGCAGCATCCGCGTGCTGAACGTAGCGGCCGTTGACATAGGCTATTCTCGACATGGCTTGTTTCCGCTTCGGCTAGAAATATTGAATGGAGACGCGGAACATCTGCTCGACATTCCGGACCGCCTGCGTGGTCGAAAAGAGAACGACGCGGTCGCGCGCCTTGATTCTGGTGTCGCCGTTGGGGCGCAGGACCGCCCCACCCCGATAAATCGCGCCGACGCGGATACCGTCGGGCAGGTCAAGCTCCCGGAACGGCCTGCCCACCAGGGGCGACGTCTCCAGTGCTTCTGCCTCGATGACTTCCGCCGAACCTTGCTGCACCGCGTAGACGGAGCGGATGCGGCCCTTGCGGACGTGCTGCAGGACGCGCGAGATCGTTACCGCCCTCGGATTGATCTGCGCGTCAATGCCCAGGGATTCGGTCACCTGGTTGAGCGACGAACTGTTGATCAGGACGAGGTTCGACTTGCAGCCGAGCGACTTCGCCATCACCGAGCCGAGGATGTTGATCTGGTCGCTGTTGGTCAGGCTGACGATGAGATCGGCATCCTGGACATCCGCCTGCTGGAGAATGTTCTGGTCCAGCGCCGAACCATGCAGCACGACGGTGTTTCGCAACTGTTCCGAGATCAGGGCCGCCCGGTCGCGGTCGCTCTCGATGATCTTCAGGCGCGTCTTCGGCTGATGCTCCTCGATGGTCCGGGCAACGTACTGGCCGATATTTCCACCGCCGGCGATGATGATGCGCCGGGCCTCCTGCTCCTCGTGACCGAAGAGGCCGAGCGTGCGGCGCACGTGTTCGCGCTGGCAGATGACATAGGCAAGGTCGCCGACCTGCAACTGATCGGCGGAATGGGCGACCGCCACGCGACCGTCGCGGAATATCCCGACGACCGTCGCCATCAGGTCCGGGAAGAGATGGCTGAGCTGTTGCAGCGGCGTATTGATGACCGGGCAGTCTTCCATGCATTCGATGGCAACCATCGCAATGCTGTCTTCGGCAAACCGGACGATGTCCGTCGCGCCTGGGAACGAGATGCGCCGCAACACCATCTTGCCGACCTCGATCTCTGGCGAGATCGTCACGTCGATTGACATGTTCTGGCGGCTGAAGAGATCGGCGTATTCCGGTTGCAGGTAGCTCTGCGCACGAATGCGCGCGATCTTCGTCGGAACGCTGAAAAGCGCGTGCGCCACCTCGCAGGCGACGATATTCACCTCGTCGTAGAGTGTAACGGCGATGATCATGTCCGCCTGCTCGGCGCCCGCCTTAGCGAGAACATCAGGATGCGCGCCGTGTCCGACATACCCGCGAACGTCCAGCGTCTCGGTGATCGCATTGATCAGCGAGGCGGAGGTGTCGATCACGGAGACGTCGTTGTCCTCCTGCGACAGGCGTTCGGCAATGCCGTAGCCCACCTGCCCCGCCCCGCAAATTATGACTTTCATCGTTATTCTTTCATCGCGGGCAGGAGCCGGACAGCTTCAGTTGTTAGACGCCAAGGGACTTCAGTTTGCGATGAAGCGCCGACCGCTCCATGCCGACGAATTCCGCCGTGCGGGAAATGTTGCCGCCGAAGCGATTGATCTGCGCGATCAGGTAATCGCGCTCAAACATCTCGCGCGCCTCGCGCAACGGCAGGGTCATGATGTGATGGTCACCCTTGGACGACACCTTCGGGAGCATGTCGCCGAGATCCGCCGGCAGCATGTCCGCAGAAATCGCCGCATCGGGGCCGTCGGTACGCGCGAGGATCATTAGCCGCTCGATATTGTTGCGCAGCTGGCGGATATTGCCCGGCCAGTCGTGTGCCTGCAGCACTGCCATGGCATCGTCACCGATCTTGCGCGGCCGAATACCAGCCTGCTCCCCAATCTGACGCATGAACATGTCGATGAGGAACGGGATATCCTCACGACGTTCGGCAAGCGCCGGCACCTTCACGGGAACCACGGCAAGACGGTGATAAAGGTCCTCCCGGAATATGCCTTCGGAGATGAGATTTTCGAGATTGTAGGCCGTCGACGAGATGATGCGGACATCGACTTTCACGCGCTTCGAGCCGCCGACCCGCTCGAACTGCTGATCGACGAGTACACGCAGGATCTTGTTCTGCGTCTCGCGCGGCATTTCCCCGACCTCGTCAAGGTAAAGCATGCCCTGATGAGCCTCTTCCAAAGCGCCGATCTTTCGCGCCTGCCCCGGTCCGCCTTCGGTTCCGAACAGCGCGATCTCCATCCGGTCCGGTGTGATGGTGGCGGCGTTGAGGGCGACGAAGGGGCCGTTGGCGCGGGCGGACTTCTTGTGGATCATCCGCGCCACGAGTTCCTTGCCGGAGCCGGAGGAACCGAGGATCATGACGCGGCTGTTGGTCGGCGCGACCTTGTCGATCGTCTGGCGCAATTGCGAGACCGCGACCGAGGTTCCGACAAGCTCCACCGCATCACCGCTGCGTCTCTTCAGGTCGCTGACCTCGCGCTTCAGCTTGGAGTTCTCCAGCGCCCGCTCGGCGATCAGGATGAGTCGATCAGCCTTGAACGGCTTCTCGATGAAATCGAAGGCGCCGCGCTTGATGGCGGAAACTGCCGTTTCGACGTTGCCGTGTCCGGAAATCATGACGACCGGCAGATCCGGGTGGCGGCTCTTGACCTCATCCAGCAGCGCCAGCCCATCCAGCCTCGAACCCTGCATCCAGATGTCGAGAAAGACGAGACGCGGGACGCGGTCGGAAATGGCAGCGAGCGCGCTGTCGCTGTCATGCGCGGTGCGGGTTTCATGCCCTTCGTCAGACAGGATGCCAGAGACGATCTCGCGGATATCAGCCTCGTCGTCCACGACCAGAATATCAGACGCCATATGCGAGTTCCTTATCGTTTCCAGTTCCCGAGCCGCCCGCCGACACCACGTGCGGCAGCAGCACCCTGATCATGGCACCGCGGCCATGATCGAAATCGGAGGGTGCATCATGCAGTTCGAGCTGCCCCCCGTGCTCCTCGATGATTTTCTTGACGATCGCCAGGCCGAGGCCCGTGCCCTTCTCGCGCATGGTCATGTAGGGCTCGAGAATCCGGTGCCGGTTTTCCGCCGGCAGGCCGCTGCCGTTGTCGATGATATCGACGACGAAGCTGTCGCTGCCCTCTTCGTAATTTGCTCTCACCCAGACCTTGCGGCCTTCGCGTTCCTGATCGCTCGGCACGGCTTCGATCGCCTCCACCGCATTCTTGACGAGATTGCCGAACGCCTGGCCCAGCATGCGTGCATCGAACATGCCGCGGAGCGGAGCGTCCCCAAGATCACGAATGAAGTCGATATGGGTTGTCCCCATCTCCCTGAGGAAGACGGCATCGCGAAGGATATCGCGCAGATCGGTCACTTCCTTCGACGGCTTCGGCATGCGCGCAAAGGAGGAGAATTCATCGACCATACGACCGATGTCTCCGACCTGCCGCACGATCGTATCCGTGCACTGATCGAAGACAGCGCGGTCGTCGTCGGCGATCTGCTTGCCGTAGCGGCGCTTCAGCCGTTCAGCGGACAGCTGGATGGGGGTGAGCGGGTTCTTGATCTCGTGGGCGATGCGGCGCGCTACATCCGCCCAGGCCGTGGAACGCTGCGCAATCACCAGATCGGTGATGTCGTCGAGAGTGATGACGTAGGAATCCCTTGCCGAACTCTGCTCTTCGCGTGTCACCTGAACACTCAAAGTGCGCTCCTTGCCTCCGCGCATCAGGTTGACCTGCTTGCGGAAATCGGCGCGGGATCGGGACGCGGCCTCGGTGAGGACGCCGTCGATCTCCGGCACAACCTCCTCCAGCTTGCGCCCCATAAGCTGATCGGCGGGCATGCCGAGGAAAGCTTCCGCGGATGGATTGACGATCGTGATGTGCCGATCGTCCTCAACGCCGATGACGGCCGCGGTCACACCCGACAGAACCGCCTCGATGAAGCGGCGGCGATCGTCCACCTCGTCCTTGGCCTCGAGAATTTCATCCCGCTGGCTGCGGATTTCCGAGATCATCTTGTTGAAGGTGCGGGCCAGACTGCCGACATCGCCGTCCGCAGCACGGACGGGAACCACGACGTTCAGATCACCGGATGCCACGCTGTCGGCCGCGGTGATCAGCAGGCGTATCGGCCTGACGATACGATCCGCCACCGCAATGGCGGTCCATATTGCCGCCAGCAAGACGATGAGCGCGAAACCGAGATAGAGAATTGCAAAAGCAACCTGCAGGGACATGCGCCCTGCCTCCATCGCCTGGTATTCCGCGGCGTTGTCCTCCATCAGACGCATGGCCGCCATCACCTTCGGATCGACGGCCCGAATGGTGTAGAGGAACGACCCAGGCACTGCATCGAGCTTGATGATGGCGCCCACGAGGTTCGTGACGCCGGGCGGAATAAGCGTCGGCTGGCCCGCTGCCGCCTTCTGCAACGCGTCCTGCGGGATGGCGGGGAGCGGACGTTCCGTCTTGATGTCGGCCTGGGATATCGCCGCTCCATCCTCCCGGACCAGGAATGCCCCGAGCATGCCCCTGCCCCGAGCCTGGCGGGTCATGAGATCCACAAAGCCGGTACGGTCGAGATAGAACATCGAGCGGTTCTGCTCGAGGTCATTGGCCATTGATACCGTCTGGCCTTGAAGATAGCTCGCATTTTCCAGCATGTAGGCCTGCGCCACGTCGATCGAGGACTGCACGATGGACTGCGTGCGGAGCGAGAACCACCGATCGAGGCCGGCACTGAGGGTAATACTCGCGAATAGCGCCACAAGCACCGCAGGCGTGATCGCCACGATCGAAAACAGCACGACAACGCGAATATGGAGACGAGCCGCGGCGCGGCCGCGCGTTCGCGCCTTCGACAGGCGGTTGATTTCCCGAGCGATCAGATAGATCAGACCGACGACAAAGACGCCATTCAGCACAGCCGAGGCGATGACCACGTTGGTGGCAGGTGCGATGGGTGTCAGTCCCAGGAGCACGAAAAGCGTCAGGATGGCGCAGATCAGCGCTCCGCCAGCCAGCAGGAGGCCGGGCAATGCAAAGGATGCGCGACGGTCCTGCACAGCAAGATCCTGCTCGGCTTCCTCCCCGGGCGAGATAACGCCCTCGACCATTGCATCAAACTCCTTGCGTGACCGAGATTATCGCTGCCGTTGGAATACAGCCCGGAATCCAGTGATTTGCCGGACGAATCCTACGGCTGACATGCGTGGCGTTTAAGCAACGCATTGTGGCGAAAATGCAACGAATCTACTGCAGGTGTCAAGCTGCGATCAAGCCGTGCGCGAGCTGCGGTAGACGGACACGCCGAGTTCCCTGATCTTCTTGCGCAACGTGTTCCGGTTCAAACCTAGCAGGTCCGCAGCCTTGATCTGATTACCACGTGTCGCGGTCAGGGCCGCCAAGATGAGCGGGTATTCCATTTCGCGCAGCACCCTGTCGTAAAGACCCGCAGGCGGCAGGCCATCGCCGAAGCCAGAAAAATAGGCCCGCATGTTTTCCTCGACAGCTTGCGAAATGGTCAGCGCCTCACCGCGTGGCGACATTTTGTCTATCGGGCTGTCGGGCGTATCCGACCGCAACTCCACCTCGATGATCTCTCGGGTGATGACCTCCTGCGGATAGAGCGCCATCAGCCGACGCATCAGGTTTTCCAACTCGCGGACGTTGCCGGGCCAGGCGTAGGCCTTCATCACGTCGAGAGCCTCGCTATCAAAGCGCTTGACGTCGAGGCCTTCCTTCTCACCCATCTGCATGAAATGGCGGACGAGATCCGAAATGTCCTCGGCACGGTCACGCAGTGGCGGCAGGCGCAGCGGCACGACATTGAGGCGGTAGTAGAGGTCTTCGCGGAAGAGCCCCTGGTTGATGAGCTGCTTCAGGTCCTTGTTGGTAGCGGCAACGATACGAACGTCAGTGCGGATCGGAGTGCGGCCGCCCACCGTGGTGTACTCACCCTGCTGCAGTACGCGAAGAAGACGGGTCTGCGCATCCATCGGCATGTCGCCGATCTCATCGAGGAAGAGCGTGCCCCCTTCGGCCTGCTCGAAACGGCCGGTGGAGCGGTTCTGGGCGCCGGTAAAGGCTCCCTTCTCGTGGCCGAACAGTTCGGATTCGATGAGGTCACGCGGGATGGCGGCCATGTTGATCGCCACGAACGGACCATTGCGACGCTTGCCGTAGTCATGCAGCGCGCGGGCAACCAGTTCTTTGCCGGTGCCCGATTCACCGGTGATCATCAGCGTCAGGTCCGTCTGCATCAGGCGGGCGAGAACGCGGTAGATTTCCTGCATGGCCGCCGAACGGCCAACCAGCGGCATGCCGTCCTGCGTGTCGTCGTCAAGCCGTGCCGGCTTCTTCTTCGGCTCGGCAAGCGCCCTACCGATGATGGCGATGAGCTCAGTCAGGTCGAAGGGCTTCGGCAGGTAGTCGTAGGCACCCTTTTCCGATGCCTTGATCGCCGTCATGAACGTGTTCTGCGCGCTCATGACCAGGACCGGCAGATCCGGCCGTGCCTTCTTGATCCGCGGCAGGAGATCGAAAGCATTCTCGTCCGGCATGATGACGTCGGTAACGACGAGGTCACCCTCACCCGCCGAAATCCACCGCCAAAGGGTCGCTGCGTTGGACGTAATCCGGACATCGTAGCCGGCCCGCGTCAGTGCCTGGTTCAGGACCGTGCGGATGGCCGCATCGTCGTCGGCGACAAGGATCGTGGCAGTCATTTGGACATTCCTGTGGTGGTCTTGCCTGTGGTGGTCTGGCCTGTCGTGATATGGCCAGCAGTTGCGGATGTGCTCTCTTCCTTGTGCATCGGCATGAGCACGCGGAAGATAGTCCGGCGGTTCTGGCTGTCGCATTCGACAATACCGCCGTGAGCACCGATGATTTTGGCGACCAGCGCGAGGCCCAGGCCGGATCCGTTTGTCTTGGTGGTGATGAAGGGATCAAAGAGATTCGGCACGAGATCCGACGGGACCCCGGGACCGTTGTCGATGACGCAGAATTCGAGCGGCAGGGAGATTTTTTCGCGGGTTCCGGCAACCGACAGGCGAATGCCGGGTCGATAGGCCGTCGTCAGCATGATCTCGCCATCCTGCTGGTCACCAACCGCTTCGGCTGCGTTCTTCACCAGGTTCAGGAACACCTGCACCAGTTGGTCGCGATTGGCATAGACCGGCGGGAGCGACGGATCGTAGTTCTCCGAGATCTTGATGGCGCGGCCGAAGCCGGCCTTGGCGATCGCCTTCACATGGTCGAGCACCGAATGGATGTTGATCGGCAGCCGGTCGACCGGCCGCTCATCGGAAAATACTTCCATGCGGTCGACGAGGGAGACTATGCGGTCCGTCTCGTCGCAGATGAGGCGTGTCAGCGCACGATCCTCGTCCGGCACCGAGGTTTCAAGGAGCTGTGCGGCGCCACGTATACCCGACAGCGGGTTCTTGATCTCGTGCGCCAGCATGGAAGCCAGACCGGTCACCGAACGGGCCGCGGCGCGGTGGGTCAACTGCCGATCGATCTTGTCGGCCATCGACCTTTCTTGGAGCACGACCACCACCGAGCCCGGCTCACCCGATGCGGGCGCCACATAGAGGTCCACCAGCTTTTCCTGACCGAGACGTGGCGACGACAGATCGACCCTGTATTCGTTGACCGGAGCGCGGCGCTCGCGGACCTGATCGATCAGCGCGAGCAGCGGGCTGCCGAAGGGGATCAGCGTGGAGATGGTGTGCTTGGCGAGCTGCGAGGCACTTGCGCCGAAAAACGCTTCCGCCTCCCAATTGGCGAAGGCGACCAAGCCTTCCTGGTCCACCAGGATGACGGGGTTCTGAACGGAATTGAGAACGGCAAGCGCAAGCGCGTTGTCACTTGCCGGAGACATGACGTTGCTCATGCTGCTTCCCTGACGGATGTTTCGATGTGGCTTCTCAGCAGGATTTCCATGCGCTTCATCACGTCCTCGACATCGGTTGAACGCATCACGGCCACCTTGTCTTCCGACGGCGCATCGGGCGCCAGCCGATCCAGATACCAGCCGAGATGCTTGCGGGCGTGCCGCAAGCCCGCCTCGCGTCCGTAGAAATCCAGCATGGCCCGGTAGTGTTCGATGACGATTTCCACCTGCTCGTGCCGCGAAGGGCCGGCATGCCCGGCAAGTGCGCCTGCGTGCCAGGGACGGCCCTGCGCGCCGCGCCCGGCCATGACCGCATCGGCACCGGAGCGGGCGAGGATCTCATGCGCGTCCGCAGCGGATTGGACATCGCCGTTGGCGATCAACGGTACCGAAATGACGTCGCGCACCTTTCGGATGGCATCCCAGTCCGCCCGACCCTCGTAGAATTGCATGCGGGTGCGTCCGTGGATGGTGATCAACTGGACGCCCGCATCTTCCGCCCGGCGGGCAATCTCCGGCGCATTGATCGAGTTCTCGTCCCACCCCAGCCGCATCTTGAGCGTCACCGGCACATCGACCGCCTTCACCGTTGCCTCGATGAGTGACAGGGCAAGTTCGGGATCACGCATCAGCGCCGAACCGGAATAGCCGCCCGTCACCTTCTTGGCGGGGCAGCCCATGTTGATGTCGATGATATCGGCACCCTGATCCGCCGAGATGCGGGCGGCTTCCGCCATCGACTGTGGCTCGCGGCCGGCAAGCTGGACCATATGCGGGCCAAGGCCAGCCCGCTTCAGGCGTGCCCAGGATTCGCCGCGGCTGAGCACCAGCTCGCGGCTCGCGATCATCTCCGTGACAACAAGGCCAGCCCCCCAGCGCCAGGCGATCTCGCGAAACGGCAGGTCGGTCACCCCGGACATCGGCGCCAGGACAACTCTGTTTCGGATGGAAACCGGCCCGATGCTGAAGGATGTAGCAAGATGCGGAACAGGCAATTGGTGATCTTTCGGGCACATGGAATTAATGCATTATTTTTAGACAGACTTTTGATGGATCACAAGAGCCATCGAGCAGAAAGCGCAATTGCTGGACGCGGCTGGCAAAATGCGTTGTGAGTCTATAGTGCTCGAGTGTCAACCGTATGTGTCAAATGCGAGACTGGGCTTCCAAATCATGCAAATAGGCGTCGTCATCGTCGCAGCCGGCCGGGGCGAACGGGCCGGCACTCCCTCCGAAGGCCCCAAGCAATATCGCATGATCGGCGGCCGGCCGGTGATTGCCCGCACGCTTGACGCCTTTCTAAGCTGGCCAAAGACGGGGCCTGTGGTCGTGGTGATCCACCGGGACGATGTCGGGTTGTTCAACGGAGCCACCGCAGCCGTAGCCGGAATTGAGCGGGTGACGACGACTTTCGGCGGCGCGACGCGCCAGCAGTCGGTGCTGGCCGGTCTCAAGGTAATGGCCGGAACGGGCGCCACGCATGTGATGATCCATGACGCAGCAAGGCCTTTCATCGACCATCCCCTCCTCGAGCGCGTTGCAACGCTGCTGGAGGCGGGCAACGAGGCGGTATTGCCGGCCCTTGCCGTTGCCGACACGCTGAAACGGGGCACCGAGGGACGCGTGCAGGAGACGGTCGCACGGGCCGACCTCTACGCCGCGCAGACGCCGCAGAGTTTCAGGCTCTCGCCGATCCTCGACGCCCATGAGCGCGCGGCTGCGGCCGGAAGGAACGACTTCACCGACGACTGCTCGATTGCCGAATGGGCGGCCATTCCCGTCACCCTTGCCGAGGGATCGACAGACAATATCAAACTTACCGTAAAGCGAGACATAGCCATGGCCGATGAACGCCTGTCCACTCACGACCTGCCTGACGTGCGCACGGGCAACGGATATGACGTCCACCAGCTGGAGCCCGGCGACGGCGTCACGCTCTGCGGCGTCTTGATTCCGCACGACCAGACGCTCAAGGGTCATTCGGATGCCGACGTCGGCCTGCACGCGCTGACGGATGCTCTGCTCGCCACCTGTGGCGCTGGAGATATCGGCGATCACTTCCCCCCGTCCGACCCGCAATGGAAGGGTGCCGCCTCCCGCATCTTCCTCGCGCGCGCAGCAGAGATCGTCCGTGAGAATGGCGGCACGATCATGAACGCCGACGTATCCCTGATTGCCGAAGCGCCGAAGATCGGGCCGCACCGGCAGACGATGCGCGAGACGATGGCCGATATCCTCGGCATCACGGTGGATCGTTGTTCGGTAAAGGCAACCACCAACGAGATGATCGGCTTCGTCGGCCGCCGCGAGGGCATTGCCGCGATCGCCACGGCCACGGTCGTCTACCGTGGGCGGGCATGATGACCCTCTTTCCGGTGGATATCGAAGACAAGGCAGCCCGCATCATCGCACACTACAAGGAGCGGCAGCTGATGCTGTCCACGGCCGAATCCTGCACGGGCGGATTGATCGCCGGGGCGCTGACGGAAATTGCCGGTTCCTCGGCCGTCGTGGACAGGGGCTTCGTCACCTATACCAATGAGGCCAAGGCGGAGCTGATCGGTGTCTCGGCGGCAACGCTCGATGCATTCGGTGCCGTCTCGAAGGAAACCGCCCTGCAGATGGTTCACGGAGCGCTCTATCGATCGCGGGCGGACGTCGCGGTTGCCGTAACGGGCATTGCCGGCCCCACCGGCGGGTCACTCGAAAAACCCGTCGGACTGGTGCATGTCGCGGCAAAGGCAAGATCGGGGCGCCTCATCCACCGCGAGATGCTCTACGGCGATATCGGCCGCAGCGAAATCCGGCTTGCAACGGTTCGGACAGCTCTCGACATGCTGATGGAAGCGGCTCAGGCCGCCGCGTAGACCTTGTCGGCTCTGGTCTCGAATGCTTCGGCGAACATGCGGAAGGCGCGGTCGAACATCGAGCCCATCAGCGCACCGAGGATCATGCTCTTGAACTCGTAGTCGATGAAGAAGTGCACCTTGGAGCCGTCCGCCACAGACTCGAACCGCCAGCGGTTGTCGAGGTACTTGAACGGTCCCTCGATGTATTTGACGTCGATCGCCAGTTCGGCCGGATTGAGCAGCACCTGCGTCGTAAAGGTTTCGCGGATCGCCTTGTAGCCGACGGTCATGTCGGCGATCAGCAACGTCTTGCCGTCACGTTCCTTTCGGGAACGGATGGCGAGCGCCTCGCAGAGCGGCAGGAATTGCGGATAATTTTCGATGTCGGCGACCAGATTGTACATCTGCTCTGCCGAGTGCTTTACGGGACGATGGGTTTCAAACTTTGGCATGAATCGGACTTAAGCAGGCAAGCCCGCAAGATCAAGGAATTTGCGCATTTCAGCACGCGACTTCAACTGGACGACCGGCACATGCGCACCGTGCAAATTGATATTGTGCAGAATTGCCGGAACGAACTTCTGCTCAAACGTCCAGATGTAGGCGAGGAACTCAAAATCGGGAAAACGCTCGTTGCAACCGGGTGCCATATCCGGGCGCGTCCTGCCGAAGTAGCGAACCCCGCGCTTCACCACGCCGAGAACGCATTGCCATCGCGGCAGGCGCAGCCAGATGACCAGTTGCGCGCGCGGCAGGCGCAAATCGAACGACGATGGCCCGCTGCCATCCATGAGCCAGCGCTCCGACGCAACGGTCTGGGCAATCAGTCGGCGCTCCTCCGCCTTGTCGCGTTTGACCCAGCCCGGCAGCCAGAAGAATTCACGGTCCATCGGCACGTACGGCAGATCCAGGCCGGCGGCCAACTCCTGCGACAGCGTTGACTTTCCACCACCGGAACAGCCGATCACCATGACGCGCTCGGCTCTCCGTAGCGCGGTAGCAGCCGCTGCAATATCGTCCACCTGTGCCATGGGATCTCACAGAAAAACCGCGCCGAAGATCGCCGCGGTTTTCATAAAAGGCGAGAGGTTGCGGCTTATTCCGCCGCCTGCAGGAGCTTCTTTTCGCGATTGGCTCTCAGCCGCGCGAAGTCGTCGCCGGCATGGTGCGAGGAGCGCGTCAGCGGGCTGGAAGAGACCATCAGGAAGCCCTTGGTATAGGCAACCGTTTCGTAGGACTTGAACTCTTCCGGCGTAACGAACTTCTCGACCTTGTGGTGCTTGCGGGTCGGCTGCAGGTACTGGCCGATCGTGATGAAATCGACGTCGGCGGTGCGAAGGTCGTCCATCAGCTGCAGAACCTCATTCCGTTCCTCGCCGAGGCCAACCATGATGCCCGACTTGGTGAACATGGTGGGGTCCAGTTCCTTCACCCGCTGCAGCAGGCGCAGAGAGTGGAAGTACCGGGCGCCAGGACGAACCGTCAGGTAGTTTCCGGGGACGGTTTCCAGGTTGTGGTTGAAGACGTCAGGCTTCGCGGCAACGACGCGCTCCAGCGCACCAGGCTTCTTCAGGAAGTCCGGCGTCAGGATTTCGATCGTCGTCGCGGGGGATGCCGCGCGGATCGCCCAGATCACCTTTTCGAAGTGCTCGGCGCCGCCGTCATCGAGGTCGTCGCGGTCGACCGATGTGACCACGACGTGGGAAAGCCCCATCTGCCTGACGGCCTTCGCGACGTTTTCCGGCTCATCCATGTCAAGTACATTCGGGCGGCCGGTCGTGACGTTGCAGAAGGCACAGGCGCGGGTACAGATCTCGCCCATGATCATGAACGTGGCGTGCTTCTTGTCCCAGCATTCGCCGATATTTGGACAGCCCGCCTCCTCGCAGACGGTGACGAGCTTGTTCTCTTTCACGATCGACCGCGTCTCGGCGTAGCCCTTGGAAACCGGCGCCTTGACCCGGATCCATTCGGGCTTGCGCAACACCTCGGTATCCGGGCGGTGCGCCTTTTCCGGATGCCGGACGCGCTTCACCTCGTCTGCTTCGGTTCTATCGAGAATGGTGACCATCAAATACCTGCCTTCGCCGCATCAAGCGGCTGTCGTCAACGACGGACGAGTTTTGCGAGGAATAACAGAACACAGGAGCCGATGAAACCTGTCACCAGGTAACCCAGCCATCCGTCTGCGACATGGATGTTGGCGCTTTCGAAGGCCGCGTTCGCCACGACAGCCCCGACAATGCCGATCACGATGTTCATGAATATGCCAAAGCGCACATCCATCAGCTTGCCGGCGAGCCAGCCCGCCAGACCGCCGATGATGATTGCCGCAAACCAGCCCACGCCCATGTAAGTCTCCGTTACCTAAAACCTGCCAGACGATATGGGAGGTTACCTATCCGTTCGCAACAGGATCCGAGATGTCATGCGCCTCGGATCTTGCCCTCTCAGGCGTTCAGCGCGCGACCGTAAGCGTCGAGCACGCTTTCCTTCATCGTTTCGGAAATCGTCGGATGCGGGAAGATGGTGTGCATCAGATCTTCCTCCGTCGTCTCCAGGTTCATCGCGACGACGAAGCCCTGAATCAGTTCGGTGACTTCAGCGCCGACCATGTGAGCACCGAGCAGCTCGCCGGTCTTCTTGTCGAAAACGGTCTTGACGAGGCCCTGGTCTTCGCCAAGCGCAATCGCCTTGCCATTGGCGACGAACGGGAAACGGCCGACGCGGACTTCGCGGCCCTGTTCCTTCGCCTTGGCCTCGGTCAGTCCAACCGACGCTACCTGCGGGTTGCAGTAGGTGCAGCCCGGGATCTTCAGCTTGTCCATGGCGTGGACGTTCGGCAGGCCGGCAATCTTCTCGATGCAGATGACCGCCTCGTGCTCTGCCTTGTGGGCGAGCATCGGAGGGCCGGCGACGTCGCCGATCGCATAGATGCCCGGCACGTTGGTCTTGCCATAGCCATCGATGACGACGAAGCCGCGGTCGGTCTTCACGCCGACGGCATCGAGCCCGATCCCCTCGACATTGGCCTGCACGCCGACGGCCGAGATCATGCGGTCGGCGGTGATCTGTTGCGTCTTGCCGTCCTTCATCTCGACGGTCGCGGTGACCGAGTTGGTACCCTTCTCGACCTTGGAGACCTTGGCGTCGAGCAGGATCTTCATGCCCTGCTTCTCGAACTGCTTCTTGGCCAGCGCGGAAATCTCCGCGTCCTCGACCGGCATGACCTGGCTCATCACTTCCACCACGGTCACGTCGACGCCCATCGTGCGGTAGAAGCTGGCGAATTCGATGCCGATGGCGCCCGAGCCCATGACGAGCAGGGACTTCGGCATTTCTTCCGGCTTCATCGCCTCGAAATAGGTCCAGATCAGCTTGCCATCCGGCTCGATGCCGGGCAGCGCGCGCGGACGGGCGCCGGTCGCAATGATAATGTGCTTGGCGGTATAGGTGCCTTCACCCAGCGTGTTCTTGGGAACCGGACCGACAGGCTCGACGGCCTTCTTGGTCGGCTTGCCGACGACAACTTCGCCGGGCTTGGTGATTTTCGCCTCCCCCCAGATGATGTCGACCTTGTTCTTCTTGAAAAGGAAGCCGACGCCGTTGTTCATCCGGTGCGCAATGCCGCGCGAACGGGCGACGATTGCCTTAATATCCGGAGTGATCGTGCCTTCCAGCGTCAGTCCGTAGTCCTTGCTATGCTGGGCAGTGTGCAGGACATCTGCCGAGCGCAGCAGCGCCTTGGTCGGAATGCAGCCCCAGTTGGAGCAGATGCCGGCAAGGTGTTCGCGCTCCACCACCGCGACCTTCATACCCAGTTGGGCTGCACGAATGGCGGCAATATAGCCGCCGGGGCCGGAGCCGATGATGATGACGTCGTAGGATTGAGCCATTGCTGTCCTGCCTTTTCAACGGGCTGCGCGATAGCGGCATGCCCTTGGTACGAATTGTCTAGAGACCGAGCATGACCCGGACGATGGGCTCCAGCCCTCGCCCGATCGCCCGGGTATTTTCCGCCGTCAGATGCACGCCGTCGAGCGGGCTTACCCGCGCCACGGATGCCGCATCGTAAAACCCGCAGCCGAGTTCATCGGCGAGATCCCGGTAGAGCGACGCAAGCATCGCGGATTGCTCCACACCGCCGGTAAAGATCGCCGCGAAGACCGGATCGCCCGTTTCGCAAAGCGGCGGCGGCGAAACAATCAGGATATCGGGCGCATCGTAGTCGAACGAATAGTCGTGGCGCCGGATGAGCCCGACCAGCCGATGGATGCCCTGCCTCGCCGCTATCGCCGTCCCGGCGATTGCCGGCTTCATGTCGTTGGTTCCGAGCATGACGATGACCAGATCCAGCGGCATGTGCGTATGAAGCACAGTCGGCAGGCTCTTCACGCCGTTGCGGTCGCAGTCGGCGAGATGATCGTCATAACCCGTCGTGCGGCCGTTCAGGCCTTCGGCGATGACGTTCACCTGCGGTCCGAGGGCGGCGCCAAGGACACTCGGCCAGCGATCCTCGAATAGATGCCGGCCGGGTCCTTCAGGATCGTAACCCCACGTGAGCGAGTCGCCATAACAGAGGACGGACTTCACCATGCCGTCCCCCTGCTTAGACAAGCATTCCCATCGGGTTTTCGATGTAGCGCTTGAAGGCGGACGCGAGTTCCGCGCCGAGCGCGCCGTCGATGACGCGGTGGTCGAAGGCAAACGTCGCCGTCATCACCGTGCCCACCTTGATCTCGCCGTTCTTGACGATCGGCTTCTCGACGCCGGCACCGATCGACACGATCGAGGCCTGCGGCAGGTTGACGATCGAAGTAAACGAGGAGACGCCGAACATGCCGAGGTTGGACACGGATGTCGTGCCGCCCTGGTATTCCTCCGGCTTCAGCTTCTTGTCGCGAGCCCGCTTCGCAAGGTCCTTCACCTCGTTGGAGATGACCGACAGCGACTTCTCCTCGGCCTTGCGTACGATCGGCGTGATCAGGCCATCCGGGATAGACACGGCAACGCCGACATCGGCATGCTTGTGCAGGACACGAGCGGTCGAGGTCCAGGAGGCATTCGCCATCGGAACGTCGCGAAGTGCCAGCGCCATCGCCTTGATGATGAAGTCGTTGACAGAAAGCTTGAAGGCCGGAACCTCGCCCTTCTCGGTCTTCTTCACCGGAGCGGATGCATTGATTTCGGCGCGCAGCTTCAGCATTGCGTCGAGTTCGCAATCCATCGAGACGGTGTAGGACGGAACCGTCTGTGTGGACTCGGTCAGGCGCGAAGCGATCGTCTTGCGCATGCCGTCATGCGGCAGCAGCTCGTAGGAGCCTTCCGCAAACAGCTTGAGCACGTTGTCGTCCGACGGACCCTTTGCCATGGCAGGAGCCGCAGATGCAGCAGCGGCAGTCGGCTTGGCTCCGCCAGAGGCCGCAGCCTTCTCGACATCGGCCTTGACGACCCGGCCGTGCGGGCCGGAGCCGGATACGGCCGAAAGATCGATCCCTGCTTCCTTGGCAAGGCGACGGGCGAGCGGCGAGGAAAACACACGCTTGCCGTCGGCCTTCGGAGCCGGGGTGGATGGCGCCGGAGCGGCATCAGTGACCGGCTTTTCGGCCTTCGGAGCCTCGGATGTGGTTTCCGCCTTGGCAGCCTCAGCCTTCGGAGCTGAACCAGCGCCAGCGGCCGCCGCGGATACGTCCTCGCCTTCTTCGGCAAGGATCGCAATCAGCGCGTTGACCTTAACGGCCTCGGTGCCGGCCGGGACGACGAGCTTGGCGACAGTTCCTTCATCGACGGCTTCCACTTCCATGGTCGCCTTGTCGGTCTCGATCTCGGCGATGACATCGCCGGACTTGACCTTGTCGCCTTCCTTGACCAGCCACTTAGAGAGGTTACCCTCCTCCATGGTCGGCGAAAGGGCGGGCATGGTGATGTTGATCGGCATCGGATAAGCCCTCCCTTACTTGTAGCAGACGGTCTTCACCGCCTGGACGACTTCGCCGACATTCGGCAGCGCCAGCTTTTCGAGGTTCGCCGCGTAAGGCATCGGAACGTCCTTGCCGGCAATCGTCAGAACGGGTGCATCGAGATAGTCGAAGGCCTGCTGCATGACGCGGGTGGCAATTTCGGTGCCCACCGAGTTCTGCGGGTAGCCTTCCTCGACGGTGACGAGACGGCCGGTCTTCTTCACGGATTCGATCACCGTCGGCAGATCCATCGGACGGATGGTACGAAGATCGATCAGCTCGACGTCGATACCTTCCTTCTCGAGTTCCGCCACCGCCTTCACGGCATAGGTCATGCCGATGCCGAAGGAAACGATGGTGACATCCTTGCCGGTCTTGTGGATGCGCGCCTTGCCGATCGGCAGGACGAAGTCATCCATCTTCGGAACTTCGAAGGACTGACCGTAAAGGATCTCGTTTTCGAGGAAGACGACCGGGTTCGGATCCCGGATGGCAGCCTTGAGCAGACCCTTCGCATCAGCTGCCGTGTACGGCATGACGACCTTGAGGCCCGGGATCTGGCTGTACCAGGACGCGTAATCCTGGCTGTGTTGTGCACCGACGCGGGCCGCCGCGCCATTCGGGCCGCGGAAGACGATCGGAGCACCCATCTGGCCACCCGACATATAGAGCGTCTTGGCGGCGGAGTTGATGATCTGGTCGATCGCCTGCATGGCAAAGTTGAAGGTCATGAACTCGACGATGGGCTTCAGGCCCGCCATGGCGGCACCAACGCCGACGCCGGCAAAGCCGTGCTCGGTGATCGGGGTATCGACCACGCGACGGGCGCCGAATTCCTGCAGCAAGCCTTGAGTGATCTTGTAGGCGCCCTGGTATTCGGCGACTTCCTCACCCATGACGAAGACGTCTTCGTCGCGGCGCATTTCTTCGGCCATCGCGTCACGCAGCGCTTCGCGCACCGTCGTCATGACCATTTCGGTGCCTTCCGGAATATCCGGGTCGGCAGCGGTTTCGACCTTCGGCTGAGCCGGGACCGGCGCGGAAGCAGAGGTCGGCTTTTCCTGTTCTTCCACCTTCGGAGCATCAGCCTTGGGAGCTTCAGCCGCCGGCGCGGAAGAACCGATCGAGTCGGCGCTCTCGCCATCCTGCAAAAGGACAGCGATCTTGGTGTTGACCTTGACGTTTTCGGTGCCTGCAGCAACCAGCAGCTTGCCGATTACGCCTTCATCGACGGCTTCCACTTCCATGGTCGCCTTGTCAGTCTCGATTTCGGCGATCACGTCGCCGGAGGCGACCTTGTCACCTTCGTTTTTCAGCCACTTGCTGAGCGTACCTTCTTCCATGGTCGGCGAAAGGGCGGGCATAAGGATATCAATTGGCATTATAGTTCCCTCCCGGCGATCAAAGCAGAATGTCGGTGTAGAGCTCGGACGCATCCGGCTCGGGATCGTTCTGGGCGAAATCGGCGCTATCCGAGACGATGTCGCGGATGTCCTTGTCGATCGCCTTCAGATCGTCCTCACTGGCCCAGCCCTGCTCAAGCAGGCGCTGACGGACTTGCTCGATCGGATCATGTTCGGAGCGCATCTTCTGCACTTCGTCCTTGCTGCGATACTTTGCCGGGTCGGACATGGAATGACCACGGTAGCGATAGGTCAGCATCTCGAGAATGATCGGGCCTTTGCCGGAACGGCAATGCTCGAGAGCCTCATCCGCTGCAGCCCTTACGGCGCGAACATCCATCCCATCGACCTGAATGCCGGGGATGCCGAAGCCGGAACCGCGTAGCGAGTAGTTCGATTGCGCCGTGGCGCGGGCCGTGGACGTGCCCATGGCGTAGCGGTTGTTCTCGACGATATAGACGATCGGCAGCTTCCAGAGAGCAGCCATGTTGAAGCTCTCGTAGACCTGGCCCTGGTTGGCCGCGCCATCACCGAAATAGGCGACCGAGACGCTGTCATTGTTGCGATACCTGTTGGCGAAGGCGAGGCCAGTGCCGAGCGACACCTGGGCTCCGACGATGCCGTGACCGCCGTAGAAGTGCTTTTCCTTGGAGAACATGTGCATCGAGCCGCCCTTCCCCCTGGAATAGCCGCCCCGACGTCCGGTCAGTTCCGCCATGACGCCACGTGCGCTCATGCCGCAAGCGAGCATGTGTCCGTGGTCACGATAGGCGGTAATGACCTGATCACCTTCCTTCTGCGCCATCTGCATGCCGACGACGACAGCTTCCTGGCCGATGTAAAGGTGACAGAAGCCGCCGATGAAGCCCATGCCGTAAAGCTGGCCGGCCTTCTCCTCGAAACGCCGGATCAACAGCATTTCGCGATAAGCATGCAGCTCCTCGTCCTTGCCGAAATCAGGCGTATTCTTGCCGGTAAATTCCTTGGTGGCAGTCCTGGCGGCGGTTTTTGCCGCAGGTTTGCGGCCGGATACAGACGCGGATTTTCTAGGCGCCATTCATCCCTCCCTTATGTGCTGCATGTCTAATTTCAGGAGGCTACCATAGGGAAGAAAGAGCACCCCAGCAATGCCATAAATGCATGGCTCACATTCCACGCAAGAGCATGAAATTAATAACAAAAATCATATTAACCGAATTCGGTTAATCTAGAAGTAATTGTTGAATATGACAATTTCGTCGTCGCGCGAGACGTTCAGCTGATAGCGAGCGATCTCGTCCAGCATGTCCTTCTCGAGGGAACCGTCGCTCAATAGCTGCACCTGACGCTCGAGCGCCTGACGCCTTTCCGTGAGTTTTGCAAGATCGGCGGCCCGCTCCACACGCTGCCGCTCGAACTTCTCGGTTGCCATAAGGCCAAGCTCGCCGTTCACCGAATGATATCCGAAATAGGAAAGGAACGCGACGGTGATCAGCGGGAGAACGAAACGGCCGAGTTTTCTCTCTTTATGGTGCTTGGTCCACATGCCCCGTGACATCCTCAGTAACGCATTACGACATCTCAAACTCGCAGAACATGCTTAAACAATCGTTGACCTAAAGCCTTCCCGGCCGATGGAATGGTGCTGTCCGAGGGATTTTCGTCAGGGTCGCTCTCGGCGACAGGCACATCTGCCAGTCCGCGCACACGTAACCGCAGACATGAAAAAAGCCCGGACAAGCCGGGCTTTGAAGAGACAGGTTCGGCGCGCTGGATTACGTGCGGATAATCGATCGACCGGCGTAAGCCGCCTGCGGACCGAGCATCTCTTCGATGCGGATCAGCTGGTTGTACTTGGCCAGCCGGTCCGAACGAGACAGCGAACCGGTCTTGATCTGCCCGCAATTGGTGGCGACGGCGAGATCGGCAATCGTCGAGTCTTCGGTTTCGCCGGAACGATGCGACATGACGGCCGTGTAGCGAGCCTTGTGCGCCGTCTCGACGGCATCGAGGGTTTCAGTGAGCGTACCGATCTGGTTGACCTTGACGAGGATGGAATTGGCGACCCCCATCTTGATGCCATCGCGCAGGCGCGCCGAATTGGTGACGAACAGATCGTCGCCGACCAGCTGGCACTTGTTGCCGACGAGGTCGGTCAGGGCCTTCCAGCCATCCCAATCGTCCTCGGCCATGCCATCTTCGATCGAGATGATCGGATACTTGGCCACGAGTTCGGCAAGGTATTCGGCCATGGCGACAGATTCGAGCGTGCGGCCTTCGCCTTCCATCTCATACTTGCCGTTCTTGAAGAACTCGGTCGAAGCGCAGTCGAGTGCGAGGCAGACATCGTCGCCCGGCGTGTAGCCGGCCTTTTCGATCGACTTCATGATGAAGTCCAGCGCTTCCGGGGCGCTCTTCAGACCTGGCGCAAAACCGCCTTCGTCGCCGACATTGGTGTTGTGGCCCTGGCTCGACAGTTCCTTCTTCAGGACGTGGAAGATTTCAGAGCCCATACGGACGGCTTCGCCAAACGTATCGGCGCCGACCGGCATGATCATGAACTCCTGGAAGTCGATCGGATTGTCGGCATGCGCGCCACCATTGATGATGTTCATCATCGGCACCGGCAGGATATGGGCGTTCGGACCACCGACGTAACGATAAAGCGGCAGCCCGGAGGCCTCGGCCGCAGCCTTGGCGACAGCAAGCGAGACGCCGAGAATGGCGTTGGCGCCCAGACGCGACTTGTTCGGCGTACCGTCCAGCGCGATCATCGTCCTGTCGACATGGATCTGGCTCTCGGCATCAAAGCCGCCGATCGCATCGAAGATCTCGGTGTTGACGGCCTCGACGGCCTTCTCGACACCCTTGCCGCCGTAGCGCTTGCCACCGTCACGCAGCTCGACTGCCTCATGCGCGCCGGTGGAGGCACCCGATGGAACGGCCGCACGGCCCATGGACCCGTCCTCGAGATACACATCCACTTCAACGGTCGGATTGCCACGGCTGTCGAGGATCTCGCGGGCAATGATATCGGTGATGGCGGTCAAAGGTCTCTCCCTTGTTGGACGTCATGAGGTCACTGAAAATGTCTCATACTCAATGACACGAAAATTACAATCGAGCCGTTTTTCGCGGCTTTTTGGGGACAGGTCAGGCCGTTTTCGACACGGCATCGAATGCGAGCAGCTTTTCCAGCAGCCTCGGCATGTCCTTCAGATGCACCATGTTGGGGCCATCGGACGGGGCATTGTCCGGATCCTCGTGCGTCTCGATGAAAAGCCCGGCAACGCCGACGGCGACGGCTGCCCGCGCCAGGGTTTCGACAAATTCGCGCTGGCCGCCCGACGAACCGCCCTGCCCGCCCGGCTGCTGGACCGAGTGAGTCGCGTCGAACACGACCGGCGAGCCCATGGCCGCCATGATCGGCAGCGACCGCATGTCGGAGACGAGCGTGTTATAGCCAAAGGAGGCCCCGCGCTCGCAGAGCAGGATATTGGGATTGCCGCTTGCAGTGAACTTGGCCAGCACGTTCTTCATGTCCCAGGGCGCCAGGAACTGACCCTTCTTGACGTTGATGACACGGCCGGTCTTCGCGGCGGCAATGAGAAGATCCGTCTGTCGGCTGAGAAAAGCCGGGATCTGCAGAATATCGACGGTCGGCGCGACGAGAGCGCACTGCTCTTCCGTGTGGATATCGGTGAGAACCGGAAAGCCGAACTCCTTCTTGAGATCGGAAAATATTTCCATCGCGTTTTCAAGCCCGATGCCGCGCTTGCCGGAGAGCGACGTGCGGTTGGCCTTGTCGTAAGAGGATTTGTAAACGAGGCCGATGCCCAGCTTGTCGCAGAGTTCCTTCAGCGCGCCGGCGATCATGAAGGCATGGTCGCGGCTCTCCATCTGGCAGGGGCCGGCGATCAGCGAGAAACGCGCCTTCTGGGAGAACAGCACCCGGCCTTCACCCTCGCCGACATAGACTTCGGAATTGGGGCTCATGTCCATCGCATTACTCCTCGAGGGCAACCATCACGTCTGTCCGCTCGCCGGTGGATCGAAAATCGCGCGCCAGACGCCGGAACGGGACGTCATTAGCAGCAAGCATGGCCTCTGTCACGGCGAGATCCGGCCCGGACAGATTTAGGGACTTGCGGAACACATATGGAACATATAGAGTTCGTTCTGGATTTGTTTCATTTTCAGGAGCGACGGCATGCTCACGCGCAAACAGCAGGAATTACTTCTCTTCATTCACGAACGGATGAAGGAATCTGGCGTGCCGCCATCCTTCGACGAAATGAAGGATGCTCTCGATCTGGCGTCGAAATCGGGCATTCACCGGTTGATCACCGCATTGGAGGAACGTGGCTTCATCCGCCGCCTTCCCAACCGTGCCCGTGCACTCGAGGTCATCAAGCTGCCTGAAGCATACAGCAGCAGCCTGCAGCCACGCCGGGGGTTTTCGCCGAGCGTCATCGAGGGAAGCCTGGGCAAGACGAAGCCCGCTCCAGCGGCATCGGTCAAACCTGCGAATGACGAACTCTCCGGCGCCATCTCCGTTCCGGTCATGGGTCGGATCGCTGCCGGCGTACCGATCTCGGCGATCCAGAACAACACGCACGACATTGCCGTTCCGGTCGAAATGCTCGGATCGGGTGACCACTACGCGCTCGAAGTAAAGGGTGACTCGATGGTCGAAGCCGGCATTCTCGACGGCGATACGGTCATCATCCGCAATAGCAATACAGCCAATCCCGGCGACATCGTCGTGGCGCTGGTCGATGACGAGGAAGCGACGCTGAAGCGCTTCCGCCGCCGCGGCGCTTCCATCGCGCTCGAAGCCGCAAACCCGGCTTACGAAACACGCATCCTTCCCTCGGATCGCGTCAAGGTTCAAGGCAAGCTCGTCGGCCTCATTCGCCGCTATCATTGATCAGCCGGGCGACCGGCCCCGGGATCGAGTGGTCGAATCGGTCTTTGCGCCAATCGTAGAATCGGTGCTTCGTCCATGGACGGTCTTCATCTGCCATGGCCGCGGCGACCCGCCATTGGCGGACGTCATCCGTGCCGTTCAGATGGACCTCCAAGGATCCCGTTCTCTTCAAAGTCCTGCCGTTGACCAACAAGGCGCCGGAGCGGCACTCGTCGAACCCCGCTCGCGGCGCAATGACGATCAGGGCTACCTCGCAGCCAATGCCGGCGATACGCCCGTCTTCCACAACCGCAACCGTCACGCCCTCCTCGGTCACGACCAGGCACCAGGCTTTCGGCCGGCAATGGAATTTCCCGATTGCATCCGCTGCAGCCAGTGCCGCTTGCGCCATGTCCTTGCGCACCGCGGCCAACACCTGCGGATCCAGTGACACGCCGCTTCGGACGTCGGGTAGGCTTGCAGCCAAGATCTCACCATGCGGTGACGTGGTGGGTTTGATGGGTTCATCGAGCAGAAGCGCCCGCTGCCATTGGTCGAAGATGAAGTCCGGCGGCCGAGTGCGATTGGTGGATACCGGTGCGCCGAGAAGCGCCACAAGCGCTCCGTCCTCTGAAACCAGCAGATCTGGCAGCGGCACTCGCTGTGCCTGCCAGCTCAGCAGGAATGCCAACCCCATGAGCGGCACGCCGACCAGACGGAGCCGCGTTCGCAACAGTGCCAGCAGCACGAAGCCTGCCGAAGCGACGCCAAGGAACCACGGATGCTGACGGCCCGCGCCGACATCGCCTCCCCATCCCGCTACATGTTTCGCCACGGCGATGACCGCTTCGAGCCCGAGCCCCATGAGCTTCAGGAAGGGTGCATCGAGCCCGAACGGCATCAGCAGCATCCCCACAAGACCCGCCGGCATGACGACGAAGGAAATGAGCGGCATCACCGCGATATTGGCGGCAAGCCCGTAGCCCGACAGGCGGTGGAAATGCTCCATCGAGTAGATGGCGGTCGACAGCCCTCCGATCAGCGAGGTGACGAAGATGCCGGCCATGAAATGCCACCCCGTGACCAGCGGCGCCAACCGCCCGCTCGTAAAGGGGAAAGGTTCATGCTCTCGCTGCGCGGCGTAGCTGCTCCAGATCGCGTAGCCGGCGACCAGCGCGGCGGTAGCGGCAAAGGACATCTGGAAGCTTGGCCCCATGATTTGCGAGGGTGAGACCGCGATGATAATCAATGCAGAGAGCGCCACATTGCGCAGGCTGATGGCAGCGCGATCGAAGAAGACAGCGATCAGCATCACGGCCATCATCAGATAGGCGCGTTCCGCAGACACGGCAAAACCCGATATGAGGTAGTAGGCCGTCGCCATGAGCAGTGCCCCGAAGGCGGCAATCTTCTTGACAGGCCAGGCCTGCGCAAACCCCGTAAACAGCCCAAGGCAGCATCTCAGCCCGACAAAGAATATCCCTGCGGCAAGCGCCATGTTGAGCCCTGAGATCGCGACGATATGCGCCAGACCGGAAACGCGTAGCGCCTCCGTCGTTTCCTCCGAGATCGCACGTCTCTCGTCGGTGACAATAGCCGCAGCGAATGCGCCGGCATCCCCCGGCACGGTTTTCCGGATGCGATCCGCAATCGTTCCCCGCAGTTCGAAGATGCGCCGCTCAAGGTTGAGCGCTCTTTCTTCTGAGGGCTGCTGCCCCGCCACCCGCGCAGGCGCACCGTAGAAGAAGCCCATGGCCCCGATGCCGTCATGATAGGCACGGAAGGCGAAGTCATTGAGACCCGGAAGCGCCGGTCCGGACGGCGGCGAAAGACGAGCTCGGCCGCTCACAGTTTCTCCTGCCTCGAACGGCGTGTGCCTGGAGCGCGCCAGCAGGACGACCTGGCGGGGCGGCCGCCTGATAACCGGCTGCTCCGTCGCCGAAAGCTCAACAAAATAGCGCCAGCGGCCCTGACCCGCCGGCTCACGGCGATGGATTTCACCGGTAATGGTGGTGGTCACGGGTGAGTCGAGGATCACCGTCGAATTTCGCCATGTCTCAAGCTGCGCCAGCAAGCAGCCCGCGAAGACCAGCGTTATGGCGAAAAGAGCAAGATGCGTGCGCTCGGAGCGGTAGCGGTGGAGCATCGTCGCCACGGTAAACAGCAGGAGAGGTATAGCAATGGCAGCGGCTGGCGGATCACGCGGGAGCACAAACCAGACGGCAGCCCCCAATCCCACGAGCACCGGCACGAACAGGAAGCCATGGCCATGAGCCAGTTCCTCGTCCACCATTCTCCGCAGACGTTTTCGAAGACCGTCGCGACGAAACCCGACACCCGGGAAGAGCATGCGAAGGCGGGGCGTGCCGGAGCGAATAGTCGGCACGAGGCCTCTTCCGCCCCTTCCCTCAGGTTCGGGAACTGGAACATGCAGCGCCACCCGGACAGAGGCTTTCTCGTCCGGCCCCGATCGCTCGAAAAACACCCCCTCCTGCGGCATCGCGGCCCGCCCCGGTTCCACGACGAGAATGCAACCGCCATCGGGAAATTGCAACTCCTACCTGTGTTCTCAAGCGGACACCAACCTCGCCGACTGCTGGCCCGTGACCGATTTTTAACCTCATTTACGGGCAGGAGGCCGAAGTGATTTCGGCAGTGCACAATTAGGCGTCAGCAGCGCTTGGCAGCGGCCGTCGGATCATATAGCTACACATTACTCTTAACTCTTGTGGCGTTTTGATACGCCACACCGCCAACAGGTTGGAGGATCAGCATGACGGATAAGAGCGCAAATCTGGTATTGGGTGACAAGGGCGTCGAGTTCGCGGTCAAGTCCGGCACGATCGGTCCGGATGTCATCGATATCGGCTCATTGTACAAGCAAACCGGCGCCTTCACCTACGACCCGGGCTTCACCTCGACCGCATCGTGCGAGTCGAAGATTACCTATATCGACGGCGACGCAGGCGTGCTCCTGCACCGCGGATATCCGATCGAGCAGCTTGCCGAACACGGCGACTTCCTCGAGACCTGCTACCTGCTCCTGTACGGCGAACTGCCGTCTGCCGCGCAGAAGAAGGACTTCGATTATCGCGTCACGCACCACACCATGGTGCATGAGCAGATGACGCGATTCTTCACAGGCTTCCGCCGCGACGCCCACCCGATGGCCGTCATGTGCGGCTGCGTCGGCGCGCTTTCCGCCTTCTACCACGACTCGACCGACATCACCGATCCGCATCAGCGCATGGTGGCTTCTCTGCGCATGATCGCCAAGATGCCGACGATCGCTGCGATGGCCTACAAGTACCATGTCGGCCAGCCTTTCGTTTACCCGAAGAACGACCTCGATTACGCGTCGAACTTCCTGCACATGTGCTTTGCGGTTCCCTGCGAGGAATTCAAGGTGAACCCGGTTCTGGCGCGTGCCATGGACCGTATCTTCATCCTGCATGCCGACCATGAGCAGAACGCCTCGACCTCGACCGTTCGTCTGGCCGGTTCTTCCGGCGCAAATCCGTTTGCCTGCATCGCGGCCGGCATTGCCTGCCTGTGGGGTCCGGCTCACGGCGGCGCCAACGAAGCAGCGCTCAACATGCTGGCGGAAATCGGTAGCGTTGACCGCATTCCGGAATACGTTGCCCGCGCCAAGGACAAGAATGACCCGTTCCGCCTGATGGGCTTCGGACATCGCGTCTACAAGAACTACGACCCGCGCGCGAAGATCATGCAGAAGACGACGCACGAAGTCCTGGCCGAGCTCGGCCACAAGGACGATCCGATGCTGCAGGTCGCAATGGAACTCGAGCGCATCGCTCTGACGGACGAGTACTTCATCGAGAAGAAGCTCTATCCGAACATCGACTTCTATTCCGGCATCACGCTCAAGGCGATGGGCTTCCCGACGACGATGTTCACGGTGCTCTTCGCACTCGCCCGCACCGTCGGCTGGATCGCCCAGTGGGCCGAGATGATCGAAGATCCGCAGCAGCGTATCGGCCGCCCGCGCCAGCTCTATACCGGTGCACCGCAGCGCGATTACATGCCGATCTCCAAGCGTTAAGCGACGACGATCCCGAAAAGGAAAAGCCCGGTCAATGACCGGGCTTTTTTCTTTCCAGCATCTGCAGGACGATACCGGCAGCAGCCTCGCCGGGCGGTACCGGCATCTGCAGGCGTTGCCAGGTGAGATCGAACCCCTCCATCATCGCCCGACGCTGAAGCGTGTCCGACGAGAGCCTCTCGGCCCAACGGCAGAGGCTGCCCGGGCGCACCATCTCGTTGATATATTCCGGGATTATCGGGCAATCGGAGATCAGGTTCGGCAGAGCCGCCGACCAGATCTTGATGCGCTTCGACATCATCGTGATCAGCCAGTCGGCCTTGTAGGCAGAGACCGCGGGCACGCCCGCCAGCCCAAGCTCGAGGAGAACCGTGCCGGAGGCTGCAAGTGCTACATCCGCCTGCGCGAAGGCGTTCCATTTGCTCTCGGCCGTTACCGTCACCTCGGGTGCGATCGGCAGGGTTTGTGCGATCTCGCGCACCATGGCCTCCTGCCGCGGAACGGTCGGCAGTAGAAAGCGAGTCGGCCCATTACGTTCCACGAACGCGGCGGCTGTCGCCCCGAAGATCGGAAGCAATGCGCGAATTTCGGCAGAGCGCGAACCGGGCAGCAGCATGACTGTTTTTGGCTCGCCCGATTGCTTTACAGGCATCTGGCTCCGGATCGCCCGGACCTTGAGAAGAGCGGGGTCACTTGTCAGCCGATGACCGACGAATGTCGTCGGCGGACCTTGAAGCCGCTCCATGACCTCCGGCTCAAACGGCAATATGGCCAGCACATGGTCCACGTATGGCACCATCGCCCTGGCGCGGTATTCCTTCCATGCCCAGACACTGGGGCACACGTAGTTCACGATCGGCAGGTACGGCAGCGCTGCCCTCACCCGCTTGGCAACCCGATGGGTGAAATCGGGGCTGTCTATGATGACCAGCACGTCCGGACGCGCTGCAATGATGGCATCGGCGGTCTGGCCGATCCGGCGAATGAGCTGCGGAAGACGCTTGAGGACCTGCGTGAAGCCCATGATCGAAAGCTCGGAGAAGTCGAACAGCGATGTGAGGCCTTGCGCCTGCAGCGCGTCGCCGCCCACGCCCACCAGATCAACCGGTCCGGCATGTGCCCGTTTTAACGCCGAAATCAGGTCTCCGCCGAGAAGATCGCCGGAAACCTCTCCGGCAACTACGGCCACCTTGAGCACCTGGCCTTCCAGCTTCTGGCCGGTCATCACAGACCTCCCCTGGGGAGCTTCGTATCGATGCCGCAGACGAACAGCCCGGCGTCTCCTGCGGCTTTGGTCACCGCCTGCTCATCCAGAACCAAGGCCCTGCCCGCTTCGACGGCGATGCCCGCCAAGCCCGCGCGGGCAGCATTCGTGACGGTCGAGAGCCCGATCGCCGGCAGGTCCGCCCTGACATCCTGCTGCGGCTTGCACAGTTTTACGAGCACGCCTTTGCGCCGGGGCGAAATGCGTCCTTCTTCCCGGAGTTTTGCAACCCGATCCAGCATGGCGTCGGTTCCTTCCACGCCTTCGAGCGCGACGACCCGGCCTCCGACGCTGACGGCACCCTGGCCGACATCCAGTTGGCCAAGCGCCAGCGCTGCCTTTATGCCCTGCTCGATGTCCCGCAGATCCTCGGCGGATGGTGCGGCCGGCGTCAAGGCACCGGTCCTCGCAAGCAAGCCCGGCGCAATCTCGTGCGCGCCGATGACCCGGCAGCCCATGCCTTCAAAAAGCTTTATGACCATCTGCAGGACTGCATCGTCGCCACCCGACAGAAGCGTGCGGATGACGGCAGGAACCCGGGCGAGAGTATGGAGGGTGGGGCGAATGTCGCGCCAATCCGGCCGACGCTTGACCGCCCCGGACATGACCACGCGGTCGACGCCCTTCTGGCGGATATACCGCTCGATGCCGGCGAGATCGCCGACGCCGGTCGTCATGGTTTCAAAGTCGTCGAAAGCATGATTGGCTTCATCGGCCAGGGCGATGATCACCGGATCCTCGCCGGAAGCACGTGCAGCGTCGGCCAGGTAGACGGGCAGATGTCCCCATCCGGCGACGATTGCAAGCCGCCCCGTTCCCCCAGGCCGCGAGAGGGTATTCATCCGCTCAGGCTTTGCCGCGGAATGGCGACGAGATCGCGCGGTCGCTTTCGGCCGCGATGAAATCCAGGATCTCCATCGCCTCCGCGCAATCGGCATATTCCTCACGAACGGCCGCCGCATTGTTGCGGATGTTGCTTTCGCCCTCAAAGATCTGCTTGAAAGCACGACGGACCCTGTGGATCGTCGCACGCTCGATACCCGAGCGCGACATGCCGACCACATTGAGTCCGGCGAGAATGCCCGGATTTCCGTTCAGCATGCCATAAGGAATAACGTCATAGGCCACGCCAGAGAGGCCGCCGATGAACGCATGACGGCCGATGCGGCAAAACTGGTGGACAGCCGAGCCGCCGCCAAGGATTGCCTTGTCATCGACCCTCACGTGCCCTGCCAGCATCACGTTGTTGGACATGATGATGCCGTTGCCGAGGATGCAGTCGTGCGCAACGTGAGAATTGGCAAGAAGCAGGCAGTTGTTGCCGACGACCGTCTTTCCGCCGCCGCCCACAGTGCCCGTATTAATGGTGACGCCCTCACGCATGGTGCAGTTGTCACCGATGGTTAGCGTCGAATCTTCGCCTGCTTCGTGAAGACTCTGGGATGTGCCGCCAATCACCGCCATAGGGAAGATTCGGCAGTCGCGCCCGATCTCGGTCTTTCCGCTCACAACGGCATGCGAAACGATCTGCACGCCATCCTTCAGGACCACGTCCTTGCCGATCGTGCAGAACGGCCCGATCTGGACGTTTTCACCGATGACGGCGCCGTCTTCGGCAATGGTCGTCGGATGGATTCTGGCGGTGTTTGCGATCGTGCTCATTGGCCGTCCTTACGGCGGATCATCGCACCAATATCCGCCTCGGCAACAAGTACGCCGTCCACCATCGCATCGCAATGGAACTTCCAGATGCTGCCGCGCTGCTTCTGCTTCTTGACATGAAACTCGACCCGATCACCGGGAACGACCGGTTTGCGGAACCGCGCATTGTCTATGGTCATGAAGTAGACGAGATTGCCGCCTTCGCCCTGCTTGCGGGCACAGATCGCGCCGGCCGTCTGGGCCATGCCTTCGATCAGCAGTACACCCGGCATGATGGGCTGCTCAGGGAAATGACCCGTGAAGTGCGGCTCGTTTGCCGTCACATTCTTGATGCCAATCGCCGAATCGTCACCGTCGATCTCGATGATGCGGTCCACGAGAAGAAACGGGTACCGATGCGGCAGCAGCTTCATGATTTCGAGGATATCAGCTGCTCCAAGCGTGGCGCCAGTCACTTCACTCATTCTTGTCTCCTCTACGCTTTGCCCGCTCGTCAGAGCGCGTCATCGCCTCGGCGACATCACGCAGGAAGTCCTTGAGCGGTCGCGCGGGAACGCCACCATAACGGGCCCCCGCCGGTACATCTGCTATAACGCCGCTCATGGCAGCAATCTGGACGCCGTCGCCAATCTTGATATGGCCATTGACGCCAGAGGCGCCACCGATCATCACACCGTTGCCGATGGTCGTGGACCCGGCAATCCCAACACCTGCGACGATGCCGCAGTGACGGCCGATCCGCACGTTGTGGCCGACCTGGACCTGATTGTCGATTTTCGTGCCTTCGCCGATAACGGTATCGTCCATCGTGCCGCGATCGATTGTCGTGTTGGCACCTATCTCGACATTGTCCTGAATGATCACGCGCCCGACCTGGACGATCTTTAGCATGCCAGCGGGACCCGGGGCATAGCCAAAGCCATCCTGGCCGATGCGTGCGCCATTATGGATAATGACACCATTCCCGATCAATGCCGCGACGACAGAAGCGCCAGGCGCAATGGTGCAATCGCGGCCAATCTTCACGTCCGCGCCGATGATGCAACCAGCTCCGATGCGTGTTCCCGAGCCGATCTCGGCACGAGCGCCAACGACTGCCATGGGCTCGATTTCAACATCGGGTTCCAGGTGCGCTGTCGGATCAACAAAGGCGGCCGCATGTACACCACCAGCCCCGGATACGACAGGTGACGGGCGCAAAGCTTGCGGATGCAGCAGAGCGCCGGCCTGCGCGAACGCCGTGTGCGGCGTTCGTGTCAGCAGGACTGGGATATGATCAGGGATGACCGAGCGGATGGCTGCATCACAAAGGATCGCAGACGCATTGCACGTGTCGAGCTCATGACGAGCCTTGCGAGAAAGAAGGTAACAGATCTGCCCCTCACCCGCGCGGTTGACCGGCGCGACAGAGCGGATGCGCCGGTCACCCGCCGCATCGTCAAGCAGTTCGGCCCCAAGACGGGCAGCCAACTCGCGAAGGCTTATCCCGTCATGGGGCGGAAAGAAATCATTCAAATCCATCAGGCCAATCAGCTCCAGAACAGATATTGACCGCAGGTCCGATCCGTGAGGATCAGAACTGGTTCGCCATGCTGAACCGGAATTCCTGTGTCTCGTCGAAGTCTTCCTTGACCACCGGCACCGCGTAATCGAAGCGGATCGAACCGAACGGCGAAGCCCACTGAATGCCGGCGCCGACAGACGCACGCCAGGACATGCTCGTGCCCTCAACGCCCGCGCTGTTGGCGACATCATTGCCGTACAACGTGCCGGCATCGGCGAACAATGCAGCGCGCAGACCGAAGTCTTCCGGGAAGGCCGGCATCGGCATGGTCACTTCAGCCGAAGCCGTGAAATAGGTGGTTCCGCCCAAAGCATCGCCGTTCGGCATGCGAGGACCGATACCGTTGTTCTCGAAGCCGCGAATCTGGCGTCCGCCGAGCGTGAACTGGTCGAAGACATTCAGATTGTCGCCCGTACCGATGACATGACCAGCACCGGCCGCAAGCGAGCCTATGATATCGGCTTCATCCGACAGAAGATGGAAATACCGGGCGCGACCGGAGATCTTGTAGAACTCAGAGTCACCGCCGAGGCCGGCATATTCATGCGTCAACGTCGCATAGAGACCTTCGCGGGCCAGCGTCGTGCTGTCGAGAGTATTATACGTCAGCGTCTGCGAGATCGACGACTGTACGAATGTACCTCCCCTGACTAGGTCAAGGAATGGCTCGGACAGATTGGTCTCCCAGTCGCCTTCACCGTCGTAGTTGAATTCCTTGTAAGTGTAGCGGAAGGTCGTCGCCAGATCTTCGGTGATCGGCGCCGTCACGCGCAGCGTTACGCCCTGCTCGTCATAGTCGTAGTAGTCTTCCGACGAGGTCTGGTTCTTGAAGATGTCGAAGCCGGCCGCCAGGCGATAACCGAGGAAGTATGGCTCGGTGAACGACAGCGAGTAGCTACGGGCATCATCCAGACCGCCACCAACGGCGACGCGGATGAACTGGCCACGGCCAAGGAAGTTCTTCTCTTCGATCGAAGCTTCGAGAATGAGGCCGTCGCCGCCGGCAGAATAGCCAGCACCGATACCGAACGAACCGGTCGGCTGATCCTCTACATCGACAATAACGACCACACGGTCGGCTGCCGAACCCTGCGAGGTCGAGATATTGACGGTCGTGAAGTAACCAAGAGCCTCAAGGCGGCGCTTGGCACGGGAAACCATCTGCTGATTGAAAGCATCGCCTTCGCTGAAGTCGAACTCGCGACGAATGACAAAGTCACGCGTGCGGGTGTTGCCGCGAACCTCGATCCGTTCGACATAGGCGCGCTCACCCTGATCGACGAGATACGAAACTCCAACGGTCTGGTTTTCGAAGTTGCGGTTACCACGCGGCGTTACGCGGGCAAACGGATAGCCGGCAGAAGCAACGCGCTGCGAGATGGCTTCCATCGACTTCTGGACTTCGGCAGCATCGTAGGTCGCGCCGGCCTTCGTGCGGACCAGGCCGCGAAGATCTTCGGAATCGACACCCTCGACGGTCGACTCGACCACAACGTCGCCAAAGGCATACCGCTGCCCTTCTTCCACCGTGAAGGTGATGTTGTACTTGTTCGAGCCCTCGTCCAGAACCGCCTCAGAGGAAATGACGCGGAAATCCGGGTAGCCGTGATTGTAGTAGAACTGACGCAGCGCATCTTCGTCGGCGCGCAGCTTGTCCTGGCTGTAGACGTCCTTGCGGGTCAGGAAGGAAAGCGGACCCGACTCCTTCGTCAGAATCACTGACTGAAGACGGCCGTCGCCATAGGCCTGATTGCCCACGAAATTGATGTCCGCAATCTTGGTGCGGTCGCCCTCGTTGATCACGAAAGCGAGATTGACGCGACCTTCACCGACGGGAACCACCTGCGTGGTGACCTCGATATCGCTACGGCCGATCGCTGCATAGGCTTCGCTGATGCGCTGAATATCGGCGTCGATCAGCTCCTGGCTGTAGGGGCCTAGCGGCTGAGTCTGCACGACGGCCTGAAGCTTGTCGTCCTTGATCTTGCGGTTGCCGTTGAACACGACCTGGTTGACCAGCTGATTCTCGCTGACACTAACCACCAGGGTGCTGCCGGAAACACTGATCCGAACGTCTGAAAAATAACCCGTCGAGTAAAGACGCTTCACCGATTCATCGATGTCGACATTGGTAAAGCTGACACCCGGGCGGATCGTAAGATTGGAGCGAACAGCTTCCTCCCCTGCACGATCAGCTCCGCGAACCTGAACATTACGGATAACCGCCGCTTCCGCGACAGTTACTGAGGCAAGTACCGATACGCCCGCACCCGATGCAACAACACTAGCAGACAGCGCAAACGCCGACACTGCGTTCAAAAACCTTGAACCAGCCTTCATTTCAATTCTTACCTTTTCCCGTTGTCCCTCGGCGGGTGGAGCCCGACTCCGGCCACACGTGTGTCGTTTTACCTTCTTTTGCCTTACAAGCAAGGTACGACGTTAAATTCTGTTTACTTCCTTATGGGGCGTGACTTGATCGCCACGCGTAGTTCAAAACACGGTAAACAAACAGTTTTCATAAAATTCAACCCATCCACCGTCCAAAGGTGTCGTTCCATGTGGCGAAGACCATCAGAGTAAGGATCATCGCCAGGCCGAAACGGAATACAACGTCCTGAACCCGCGGGCTCAGCGGACGCCCCCTCACCGCTTCCAACGCGTACATGAGCAGATGGCCGCCATCAAGCACGGGAATCGGGAAGAGGTTCATCAGACCGAGGGAAACCGAGATGATCGCGGCGAAATTCAGCACCGCCGCGAAGCCGAGGCTGGCCATCTGTCCAGTCGTCTCGGCGATGCGAATAGGTCCGCCGATCTGATCGGCGCTCATCCGTCCGGTGAAGATGTTGCCGAGGTAGCTGAACGTGCCGCTGATGATGTGGCCTGTCTCGCGAACGCCTTCGGCAACCGCCTGCAGCGGCGAGAACGTTTCCTGCCGGAAATTGCCCCTCTCGGCGTTGGTGACGATACCGATCTGGCCAAGTTCGACCTTGTTGCCGAACCGGTCGGTGATTTCCGTCCGCTGCGGGGTTACCGGCAGGTCCAGTTCGCGACCGTTACGCTCGATGGTGATGACGATTGAGGTTCCGGGACGAACCGCAACGTAGCGACGGACATCGTCGAACGTGCGAATCTTGTCGCCATCCAGCGCCACCAGGAGATCTCCCGGCTCGACGCCAGCGACCGCGGCTGCACTTTCCGGGCGAACTTCGGCCACCACGGGATCGGAAACCATCTTGCCATACGTGGTGAACAGCGCCGCGAATATCATTATCGCCAGCAGGAAGTTCGCGATCGGGCCGGCGGCTACCGTAGCCGCGCGTTTCCACAGCTTTGCGCCAGCAAGCGTCTGAGCCCGCTCGGCTTCGCTCAAGCCCGCAAGGCTCGCTGTGTCCGGCGCGCTGGCAACATCCTCGTCGCCGAAGAACTTGACGTAGCCGCCGAGCGGAATGGCGGAGAGCTTCCAGCGCGTTCCGTGGCGGTCGGTAAAGCCTATAAGCTCAGGTCCGAAGCCGACGGAGAATGCCGTCACGCGGATGCCGCACCAGCGGCCCACGAGATAGTGGCCCATTTCGTGCACGAAGACGAGCACCGACAGGACCACGATGAATGGGATGATGTAGCCCGTTAGCAGTCCGATGATCGCCATCAATCTATCCGTTCAATTTATTGGTCACGGCTGGGTGCGGCTCATAGGCCGAATATGAAATCGGCAACCGTGATACCAACATGGCCCCTCAACGGGCCGTACACAAGCGCTAGAAGAAACACCGCGAAACAGGCAAAAACGAGACCGTCGACACGGTCCATAACGCCGCCGTGGCCAGGGATGAGCTGGCTCGAGTCCTTCACGCCGAAACGCCGCTTGATGAAGGATTCGAACAGGTCGCCGATCTGGCTCGCCGCAGACAGGACAAACGCGAGAAAAACGACCCACACCGACAGCCTGCCGAAGGCCCAAAACGACACCAGCGAGCCCGCAATAATCGCGGAAACGGTTCCACCGATCGCGCCCGACCAGGTCTTGCCCGGTGATATGCGAGGCGCAAGCTTTGGACCCTTCAAGGCCCTTCCGACAAAGTATGCGAGAATGTCCGTCGACCAGACGACGGCGAAGACGAAGAGGATCGCTGCGAGCCCCCCCGCACCGACATCACGGATGGCAGCGAGAGAAATACCGCTCAGGCCCGAATAGAGAACCCCACCCGGCAACCACCAGGTTCCGCCGCTGATCAGGACCATAAGCGCCACGGTAATCACCAGGCCACTGAGCAGAGGCATGCTCATGTCGGGATCGCCAAACCCTATATTGGCGGAAAGAAGGATGATCCCCACCCAGCCGACCAGGTTGGCGCCATAGTTCCGCTCTGTCAGCTTCGTGATCGTCGACCACTCGAAGTAGACCAGCAATGCAATGGCTGCAGAGAGAACGCGGAAGGGCAGTCCACCCACCCAGGTGGCGGCCAGCACTACGGCAGCCATGACCAAGCCGGACCAGATCCGGCGCTTGAGCTCGGGGCTCATCAGCCAACCACCGCCGTTGTCGCGTCCGAAAGTCCGCCGAACCGACGATCACGGCTTGCGTAGATACGTAACGCCTCTGCGAACTGCTGTCGGTCGAAATCCGGCCAATAGCACGGCAGAAAGATGAATTCGGAATAGGCGGCCTGCCACAAAAGGAAGTTGGAAAGCCTTTCCTCGCCGCTCGTGCGGATGATCAGGTCGGGGTCCGGGATTCCTGCGGTATCCAGGCGACTGCTGATCGCATCGGCATTTATATCCTCAGCCTTCAACACGCCCGCCTCGACGTCCCTTGCCAACTTCACCGCCGCGCGCGCGATCTCGTCGCGAGAACCGTAATTGAAGGCAATCACGAGTGTCATCGCAGTATTGCCGCGAGTCGTCTCCTCCGCCTCCAGCAGTAGCGGCAGGATATCGCTCCGCAGGTTCTCACGCTCGCCGATGATGCGGATACGGATATTCTCCCGATGCAGGTCGGCCAGGTCGCGGCGGATGAACCGCCGCAAAAGCCCCAGCAAGTCCTCGATCTCGGATGGGGGCCGCGACCAGTTCTCGGAAGAGAAGGCGAAGAGCGTCAGATACTGGACGCCGGTCTCGCCGGCAACCTTCACGGCCTCGCGAACCGCCTCGACCCCCTTGTTGTGGCCGATGGTGCGCGGCAGGCCGCGCTGTTTCGCCCAGCGCCCATTACCATCCATGATGATGGCAACATGTCTTGGAATGACTGGGAGGTCGAGGTTCGTCATGATTATTCCGGTTGTCGGATGTCGGGATCGATGTACAGGCCCAACTAGACCTGCATGATTTCCTTTTCCTTCTCGCCAAGCAAGCGATCGACATCCGAAATCGTATCGTCTGTCATCTTCTGAACCTTGTCGGAGAGGGAACGGCCTTCGTCCTGACCGATGTCACCATCCTTCTCGGCCTTTTTGAGGCCATCCATGCCATCGCGGCGAACATGGCGAATCGCGACCTTGGCCTTCTCGGCGTAATCGTGCGCGACCTTCACCAGCGACTTGCGACGCTCTTCGTTGAGCTCCGGCAACGGAATACGCAGGTTCTGACCATCGACGATCGGATTGAGGCCAAGGTTGGATTCGCGAATGGCGCGGTCGACGGCACCGACCATCGACTTGTCCCAGATCGAAACCCCCAGCATGCGTGGCTCCGGCACGGTAATGTTGGCAACCTGATTCAGCGGCACGCGCGAACCGTAGGCTTCGACCATGACCGGATCGAGAATGTTGGCCGACGCGCGGCCCGTCCGCAGCGACGCAATATCGCTCTTGAAGGCGTTGATCGCGCCGTCCATCCGGCGCTTGATGTCGTTGAGGTCGACTGATCCAGTCATCCGAATAACTCCCTTATTCTTATCGGGCTGCCAAAAGACCCGTTCTCAGTTGTCTGCAACGATGGTCTTGCGACCACCACCGGTCAATATCTGGGCG
This sequence comes from Pseudorhizobium xiangyangii, assembly GCF_020531965.1. Lineage (GTDB taxonomy): Bacteria > Pseudomonadota > Alphaproteobacteria > Rhizobiales > Rhizobiaceae > Neorhizobium > Neorhizobium xiangyangii. The sequence goes on from NZ_JAJAWH010000005.1 coordinate 227,006, forward strand.
AAACCGCCCTTTTCGTGAATCGAGAAAACGATAATCGGAATTGAATTCTCACGGGCAAGCGCCACCGCCGCCACGTCCATGACGGCAAGGCCCTTTTCGAGCACTTCGCCATGGGTCAGTTCCTCGAAACGTGTCGCCGTCGGATCCTTCTTGGGGTCGGCGGAGTAGATGCCGTCCACCTGGGTTCCCTTGAAGATCGCCTCTGCGCCGATTTCCGCGGCGCGCAGGGCAGCTGCGGAATCGGTCGTAAAGAAGGGGTTGCCGGTGCCGCCGGCGAAGATCACGACCCTGCCCTGCTCCAGATGGTGAAGCGTGCGCAGTTGGGTGAAGCTCTCGCAGATTTCCGGCATGGCGATCGCCGAAAGGACGACCGTATCGATGTTCAGCTTGCGCAGCGACGTCGCCAGCGCCAGCGCGTTGATCACCGTCGCCAGCATGCCCATGTGGTCGCCGGTCACCCGGTCACCACCCTTGGAGGCCACCGCGACACCGCGGAAGATATTACCGCCGCCAACCACAACGCCGACCTCGACGCCCATGGCCCGGGCGTCAGCAATGTCGGAGGCAATGCGATCGGACACGGCAACGTCGATCCCGAAACCCTGGCTCCCCATCATCGCTTCACCGGATGCCTTGAGAAGGACACGCTTGTAAATGGGCTTGGGGGACATGGGCACTCCTGACGTTTAACCGGCTTGCGGATACACGAAGGGCACCGCGTTGTCACGCGGTGCCCTTGTCGTTTTAGTGGGATAGGCTGAAGAGATCAGCCCTTGGCAGCAGCAGCAACTTCTGCGGCGAAGTCCGACTCTTCCTTCTCGACGCCTTCGCCGAGCAGAAGACGGGCCATGCCGGTGACTTCGATCGGAGCGCCGACTTCCTTCTCGGCTTCCTTGATTGCAGCACCAACCGTCAGTTCAGGGTTGATGACGAAGGCCTGCGACAGGAGCGCGACTTCTTCGAAGAACTTGCGCATGCGGCCGTCGACCATCTTTTCGATGATGGCTTCCGGCTTGCCGGATTCGCGAGACTGTTCGATGAAGACGTTGCGCTCACGCTCAGCAACTGCAGCGTCGACTTCTTCGGCGCGGATTGCAAGCGGAGCCGTTGCGGCAACGTGCATGGCAACCTGGCGGCCGATGGCGTTCAGGGCGTCCTTGTTGCCGGTCGACTTCAGAGCGACCAGTACGCCGAGCTTGCCGAGGCGGTCGGCAGCAGCGTTATGGATGTAGGTCGCGACAACGCCGTCTTCGACCGACAGGAGAACAGAACGACGCAGGCTCATGTTTTCGCCGATGGTGGCAACCGCATCCTTGATGGTGTCCGTTACGGACTTGCCTGTTGCCGGGTAGGTCGCAGCACTGACGGATTCGACCTTGCCATCGGTACCGAGTGCCACGTCGGCAACACCGCGAACGATGGTCTGGAAAGCGTCGTTACGGGCAACGAAGTCGGTTTCGGAGTTGACTTCGACGATGACGGCCTTGGTGCCTGCGCTGGCAACGCCGATGAGGCCTTCGGCAGCTGTACGGCCCGACTTCTTGTCGGCCTTGGCGATACCCTTGGCGCGCAGCCAGTCGATCGCTGCTTCGATGTCGCCGTTGTTTTCAGCCAGCGCCTTCTTGCAATCCATCATGCCTGCGCCAGACTTTTCGCGCAGTTCCTTCACCATTGCGGCTGTGATTTCGGTCATTGTGTGCCTCTTGTTTCAAGATCACCTTCGCCGGAAAATCATCGGCAAAGGCAGCGTTGGGGACGAATGTACCCGGAATTATGACAGGGTAATGAAAACCCTTCACGGGGAGGCAAGCCTCGACCCGTAGAAGGAAAGGCGGCGCAAGCGCCGCCTTTCAAGATGATCAGGCTTCTGCTTCGCCTTCGAGCGCTGGCTCGACCGGCGTTTCGGCGGACGCGCCGAGGTCACGTCCGGAAGCGCCCTGCTGGCGAGCGATGCCATCGATGGCAGCGCGTGCGATCAGGTCGCAGTAGAGAGCGATGGCGCGCGATGCGTCGTCGTTGCCCGGGATCGGATAGTCGATAAGGTCCGGATCGCAGTTCGAGTCGATGATGGCGACAACCGGGATGCCCAGGCGCTTCGCTTCGTCGATAGCGATCTTTTCCTTGTTCGTGTCGATGATGAACATCAGGTCCGGCGTGCCGCCCATGTCGCGGATACCGCCGAGAGCCTTTTCAAGCTTCTCGCGTTCGCGCTCGAGGTTCAGGCGCTCTTTCTTGGTGAAGCCCGAAGCGTCCGAAGAGAGGATCTCGTCGAGCTTGCGCAGACGCTGGATCGAGTTCGAAATCGTCTTCCAGTTCGTCATCATGCCGCCGAGCCAACGGGAGTTGACGTAGTACTGGGCAGAACGCTTCGCCGAGTCAGCGATCAGCTCCGAAGCCTGGCGCTTGGTGCCGACGAACAGAACGCGGCCGCCACGGGCAACGGTGTCCGAGATGACCTGCAGAGCGCGCGACAGCATCGGTACGGTCTGGGCAAGGTCGATGATGTGGATGTTGCTGCGATCGCCGAAGATGTACGGCTTCATCTTCGGGTTCCAGCGGTGCGTCTGGTGGCCGAAGTGGACGCCTGCTTCAAGCAGCTGGCGCATAGAGAAATCGGGCAATGCCATGCCTTTGTATCCTTTTCCGGTTGAACCTCCGCAAGGCGAACAGCACCCCCTTCGGGAATGCCACCGGGCGGAACCATCCGGATTTCTCCCGGACAACCCCATGCCTTACGTGTGGAATGATGGTGCGCATACAGCCGATCCCTGCGAAACGCAAGCGTAAAGCGGAATTTAACGCCGATCGGCCCCGCGCCGACGGTTCACCTATTCAGTGGCGGCCGCCAGTTCCTGCATTTCGGCGAGAACCGAATCCTTTTCATCTGCGCCGACTCGATGGATGTCGTCGATGACATATCGGCCGTCCTCCTTGATAAGGTCGAAATGCACTTCGTTCATGCTTTCCCGAAGTTCTGCCTGATCCAGGCAGCGCCAGAGCTTGAAGGTCACCTTTACCTCCGTGACACCAGCCTCTTCGCTGGCGCCATCGATAGTGACGTCCTCCAGGGGGCAGCCATCCTGCGATGCCGTCACCACGTCATAGCCGAACGGGTCGCCGGGTTCACCGTCGTCCGTATCGTAGGCCGGTCTCTTTTCCGCCTCGTGGTAGGCCGCCTGAAAGCGCTGGCTGAACAGGCGTTGCAGGGTTTCGCCCGCGAAGACATAGGTCCACTCGCTGTCGGTACTTGCCCAGTTCCGGGCAGTGACATCCATGACTTCACGGACCGGATCCATGGCTTCCGCGGCCGATACGGTACCGGCGATGAGAGTGAAGGCGGCGGCGAGCGCGAGGTTCCGCATGCGAGTCGTCCAAATAGTGTCAGGGTTCGCTGAACTTAGCCAAGGCTAGCCGATTGGCAATCACGATCTGCACCCTGGCCGCATCCGGGAGGCCATCACGAAATGCCATTTCCGGTCAGCGTATACCTTTGCGTTCCGGGCTGCGGATGCTATAGCGCAGCCCATTCGTGTCCAAACTGCCGGGAATTGACCCCTGCCAGAATTCGAAGAGGAATCCATGCAAAAGATCAAGGTAGCCAATCCGGTCGTCGATCTCGACGGCGACGAGATGACCCGCATCATCTGGCAGTTCATCAAGGACAAACTGATCCTGCCCTATCTCGATCTCGACATCGAATATTATGACCTTTCGGTCGAGAACCGCGACGCCACGGACGACCAGATCACCATCGACGCCGCCCATGCGATCAAGAAGCATGGCGTCGGCATCAAGTGCGCGACGATCACGCCTGATGAAGGCCGCGTCGAGGAGTTCGGCCTCAAGAAAATGTGGAAGAGCCCGAACGGGACGATCCGCAACATCCTGGGCGGCGTCATCTTCCGCGAGCCGATCATCTGCAAAAACGTGCCGCGCCTGGTGCCCGGCTGGACGCAGCCGATCATCGTCGGCCGCCATGCCTTCGGCGACCAGTACCGCGCCACGGACTTCACCTTCCCGGGCAAGGGCAAGCTGACCATGAAATTCGTCGGCGACGACGGGCAGGTCATCGAGCATGAGGTCTACAACGCACCGGCT
>NZ_JAJAWH010000060.1 GCF_020531965.1 Pseudorhizobium xiangyangii
CGTAGTGCAGATAATTCAATGTGAACATTCCTTAAGGAAGAGCTGCAAGGACCGAACGGTGGTGAATATGGTCCCCGTCGACTCCTGTATTGAGATACCATAGGATGATCATACAATGAGTCAACACACGTCCTGGTCGGTTGGCACCAACTATCCAGGAACGCCAACCCAGAACCCGCAGCATTCGCCGCTGATAGGCGTCACGACACGAAAGTGTTGAATCTGTCCGACTTTTGAGAACGTATGGTGATCACGCTGCGAGGATGGATGTTTCGCGCCGTAGCGGCCTGAGATCGAGGCTGTCCGTCGAGGTCCAGATGTAATCGCCAGTGAGACTGATGTGTTGCCACCCGAGCGGGGTGATGTGTTTGACCAGGTCGGGCGGCGTGGCGATACCCTCCCGGTTGAGTTCGGCGAAGGCCGGTTCGAGATAGAGCGTGTTCCAGTAGACGATGGCATTGATCAGCAGGTTCAGCCCGGACGCCCGGTAGAACTGACTCTCGAAGGTCCTGTCTCGCAGTTCTCCGAGCCGGTTGAAGAACAGCGCACGGGCCAAGGTGTTCTGAGATTCGCTCTTGTTGAGGCCGGCCGTCGCGTTCCTGCGCATTTCGGGGTTCTGCCACCACTGGGGCAGAAAGATGGACCGGTTGATGCGACCGAGATCGCGTAGCGCCAACACCAGTCCGTTCTGGCGTGGGAATGCGGACAGCTTTGCCAACAGGGTCGAAGGCCGAACCTGCCCGGAACGGATCGTCGTGACCAGCCGCAAGATGTCGTTCCAGTTTGCCTTGATCCGCTCGACGTTGATGGGCTCGCCAACGAGCGATGCAAGGTTTTCGGGAGGCGTGTCGCCCGGGAAGAGATAGAGCTTGCGATCCTTGAGACCGCGCAGCCGGGGCACAATCTGGAAACCAACGAGATGGCAAAGGGCGAAGCTCATATCGCTTACCCCGCCGGTATCGACATAGTGGGTTTCGATGGCGAGATCGCTGCCATGATAGAGCAGTCCGTCGAGGACATAGATGGCTTCGCTCGCATTGGCATTCATGGCGATGATGTAGAAGCGCCGTACTGGTCAGAGGTGAACCGGTAGAATTTGGCGCCGGGGTTGGGACCATAGCGGGCGTTGAGGTCGCCGATCGCCTCGGCGTGTCCGCCCGCCGGAAAATACTGGCCATCGGAGGATGACGTTGTTCCATCGCCCCACAAGCTTGCCAGAGGCAATTGCCTCTGGGCGTTGACGAGAATGGCGTGCGCGGCCGTGTAACCTTCCTCGCGAATATGCCAATCGTGCGCCCAGGCGAGTTGGGGCATCGTAATGCCGGGGGAAACGTCCGCCATTCTCGTGAGACCGAGATTGATGCCGTCCGCCAGGATGGCGGTGAGGAGCGCAAGCTTGTTGTCGGCCGTCCGACCGCTGCGCAGATGGGTAAAGACGTTCGAAAATTCCGTTCGGTCGTCAACCTCAAGCAAAAGGTCAGTGATGCGGATCGCAGGCAGACGGCTTTCGACCTTTAGCTTCAGCGACTTGGCGATGTCCGGAAACATAGCCTTGTGCGGCGTGACGCTAAACCCCGCCCCGGTCAGTTCTACATCGTCGAGCTCGCCGGCTGCGGCCAGACGCGGGAGGTCAGCCAGTCCATCGTTCAGGAGCTGGCGCTGCTGGCGAAGATACGTCTCGACATCGGTATCAACAGCGATTGGAAGCGGTCCTTCCTCACGCATCAGCTCGAATGTCGGCGTGGGAATGAGAAAGCTTTCGAAAGACTGGAAGCGTTTGGCTCCTTCCACCCAGACATCGCCCGCATCGAGCCGGCGCTTCAATTCGCTGAACAGGCAAAGCTCATAAGCCCTGCGATCAATCTTTCCATCTTGGAGTATGAGAGGCATCCAGCCCTTCGGCGCAAAGGAGATCGGTGCCTTGTCGGGTATGGTCCTTTTGCCCGTACGATATAGACCCGCGACCACCGATAGCGTCCGCAAGAGGTTCGCCGCCACGGCGTGACCGCGGAACACGAGCGTGGAGAGAAACTGTGGCGCCAGTTTCCTGATCGTCGGATAGCGCTGGAGCATTTCGATTTTACCGTCGATAACATCCGGCGCGATCAGCGTATCGACCGCCTGGACACTGGTTGTAAAAGCTGGCCATTGGATGACCCGATCAAGCGCTTTGGCCATGTCCTCACCCTTCTCTCTGGCCTCGATGATCGCATGGCAGACTTTCGAAACGTCCTTCAACGGCTTCTGCACTTCCCGAACGGATCGGGTGACGCGAGCAGCCGCCTGGTTATTGGCTCGCCGCGTCAGGATGCCCATGAGTTTCTTGAACATGTCGATCGCGCAATCGGTGAGATGGCGGGAAAGGTGGAGCACTGTCGCAGCCAGGACAGCATGTCGGCGTTCGGTGTTGAGGTCGCGCAGATGCTGCGCGCTCGTTCGCGTCCCCTCTGCAGCAAATTCGTCAAAGACCTTGGCCGGAATGCGATCCATCAACGTCGTCAGCAGGTTCAGAGACCGGAGAAAGCGAATGCGCTCGGCAATTCTGTCGAGGTTGACGGCGGCTGGCGACAATGCCGGTGTTCTCGCCCAGGCAAGGATGGTCACGCTTGTCCCCTCGCGCGGATCGAGAAGCTCGTCCAGATCGAGCTTTTGGCCTTCTGAGATCCCGCCGGCCAAGGCCCGATGAGCAATACGAATGCCGCGCCTGATCGCCACATGAATGATGGCTTCGAGCGCCGGCCGCGCTGGCAAGAGAATTCTCCTGCGTCGTAGTTCTTCCACCACCATATCCGCCAATACATCGGCCTGGCGCAGGGTTTGCGCGGCAGGTGTCAGCCAGCCTGTGAGTGCCCGCACGTCCGAAGGCACAAACGGACGCATCTTCATTCTGTCGAAAAGCAGGGCCAGATGCTCGCGCCGCGTCTGCAGGCGCTCGAAATAACGATCGATCTCATGGTGATCGACGCCGATCTGCCGCGCCAGAAATCGTAAGACGCCAGCCGGCAGGACCTCGCCATCCGCAAGCGGTCGGCCCGGATATCGTAGCGTGGCCAGAACACAGGCGAGGCCCAGCCTATTCGAGGCCTTGTTCTGTCGCATGATCAGGTCGAGATCCGATCGATCCAACGTGTAATGTTGGCGATCTCCCTTTCGTCATCCGGGATGATCGTCGCCTGTTGCCACCATGCCTCGCTCAGTAGTGCTCTTCGCGCCATTCTCTGATCTTCCCGTTTCGTTGGGGAGAGTGCAGCGAACCGGAAAATGCGTGTCCGACAAACGAACGTTTTATGGCATCCACAGATTTTGTCCGCAAACCTTGCTCTTCGGCGGCAAATCGGACAATGTCCGAATTCAATGAGAAGCCGGACAAAACAGGGATCATGACCGCCATCGGCTATGCAAGAGTATCGACCGGCGACCAGGATACAGCCCTGCAGCGCGACGCATTGCGCAAAGTAGGTTGTGAGAAGCTGTTCGAAGACACGGCGTCGGGCGTAAAAACCGACCGGCCGGGGCTGGCGGAGGCCATTCGCTATGTGCGAGACGGTGACACGCTCACGGTCTGGAAGCTCGATCGGCTCGGTCGCTCGATGAAGCACCTCATCGAGATCATCACCGAGCTGGAGGCGAAGGGCGTCGGCTTCCGATCCATTACCGAAAACATCGACACCACGACATCTGGCGGTCGTCTGGTTTTCCATCTGTTCGGGGCGCTGGCCCAGTTTGAGCGTGATCTGATCCGGGAAAGAACGCGCGCCGGTCTGCAAGCGGCAGAGGAACGGGGCCGACGCGGTGGTCGCCAAGCGGTCATGACACCGGAGAAGCTTGCGAAGGCCCGTCAGCATTTGGCGGCTGGCCTCAACGTGAGAGAAGCTGCTGCCCGCGTGAAAATCGGCAAAACCGCGCTCTACCAAGCGCTCAAAGCGGCGGCCGTCGATGAATAGGGTTCGTGCGAACTCAACCGATCTTCCGCAAAAAGGGAATGCCTCATGAAATAATCCTCGTCGGAGCCAGCGGTACTATTGGCAAGGCCGTAGACATGGAGCTGATTGACCACCATGGTTGTGCGCGTCAACAGTGGCGACTTTCAAAGTGACATCGCCGATCTTTACTGCCGAGCAATTTGATGTTGGCTTGCGCAATAAACCGATGGGCCAGGTCAATCTTGTGATGCTGGGCCTCAAGCACATCCGCAACGGCGGCTCTTTGACTCTCGCCAGCGGCCTTCTCAATGAAGATCCGATCCGCGAAGGCGTTTCGGCCGCCATGGTCAATGGTGGCGTCGAGGTGTCCCGGAAGCGACTGGTGCTTCGGCCGTAGATCCGGGCTGGGTCGTCAGCTTGTCACGCGATAGCCAATGCCAGTGCTTCCGTGTCTTCATAGAAATGATAGAGCACGATCTTGCCGGCCTGCACTTTGCAGATCAGTGCCCAATCGCTGGCAAAATCCCTGCCCGTCGCTCTGCTCTTGTGACGGAGCGTACCATAGAGCGCGACATGCTCGCCTTCGGCGAACCGCGCGTCCACGCTGAAGTGACCAGGCTCCAGCAATGCCCCGAAGCCTCCGAAAAATAATTTAGCCCCTTCGAGACCTACGAACGTGCCGTGCAGAGGGTTCGTTGGGTTCGGCGTCGGCCGCGTCGAGATGAATTTCGCCTGTGGGTGAACAAGCTCAAGAGCCTTGTCCGTCTCACCTGAGAAAACGCGGCCAAGGAAGGCGTCAACAATTGCGGTTTCAGTCATGATCGTTCCTTTCAGTAATTGCAATTTTCAGAAGCCCGCCAGCACGATCTTGCCGATCGTCCGGCCCGCTTCCAGGCGCGCGTGGGCCGCTCGCAGATTGTGGGCATTGATCGGCCCGAGGACTTCAGAGAGGGTCGAGATTAGCCGACCGTCATCGGTCAGCTTGGCGGCGCCATTGAGGATGCTTCGCTGCTCCGCGAGATACCGCGCCAAGCGAAGACAAGATCCCGAGTTCCGCAAAATGGAACTCGAAGCCACACGCCGATATCAGGCAAGACAGCAGAACGCATCAGTGAAGACCAACCATTTGCTGGCCAAGTTGCCAACTGGAGTTGTTCCACCTGAGGATTAAACGCGAGCCGCTGCCACGGGGGTAGTGGGCACTGGGGGAGTGGCAGCGGCACGCCTCCCTTTCGGCAGGGAGCTAGAAACGGCTAGGAATCCGACTTGGTCCCAAGTGTTCGAACAGTCCTGCTATACCCGAAATGCTCGCTCGCACTGTGGGATCGTTAGGTCTTCCTAATATAGCGACTTACACGTGCAAACGGGATGATCGAAAATCTCAATTCTTAGCGTAACGTTTCTTTGATAGGTAAAAAGGAACCACCGTGGTGGCCGCAACTCTGACCGCAAGCGACCAGGGCCAGGCAGTCTGAGCACCCTTCTCCTCAACTATTCCGCCCGAGTTCGGGGAGCAGGAGACGTGCTGGTGATGCAGCCGCTTGGAATTGTAGAGTAACCTGTCGTAACCGGCATCAGGAAAAGGGGGCAAAGATTAGGGGGCGGGCGTTCCCGAAGTGGCCCGACAAAAAGATCCACATGTTCGCCGCTGCGCTGGGTGGACCGATGCGCTTTGTCGTGACCGTCGGGGCGTGGCTGATGAAGAAACAGGGATGCCTGGCAAAGCGCATCGTCACTGACAAGCTGCTCCTATGACGCGGCAAGACGCCAGGTGTCGGCTGTCGAGCATCGATCGCATAAGGGCCTGAACAAACCGGATTAGGAGACGCTTGGCAGCCTTGGTTGTTGCGCCGACGAATAACCAAATAAAAATGGAGAAAGGACTCATAGGGTCGAGCCTTGGCAATAGGTCGCCAGCAAGCGCAAGACCGTGTAAATATTTGCCCACGGCTCAGCCCACATTGGTCCGAGCGGATGGCGCGGCCACCCGGGCTTCTGCGGTTTAGAACGTCGAACATCTGCTGAGATTGGTACGATGCCAGCTTCCTACGAGAGCAGTCGCCTTGAACCACTGTCGTTGATTCTAGGCATCGAGCTCGATCTAGTTGGTCCGTAAAGTCTCTGGCCATTCCTGCGC
>NZ_JAJAWH010000061.1 GCF_020531965.1 Pseudorhizobium xiangyangii
CATTTGAAAATGGAATCTGCCCCATTACAAGTGTAGATTGCATAATGCTAGTTATGGAACTGTTCAATCAGCAAGATAGTCGTGCTGCAGGAACTTTCAATTCTTGCCGGGCTGACATGCTCCGCTCCCGTATACACACTTCGCTTTCGGAACGGCTGCGCAAGGCGGTCGTCTAGGCGATTTGACGCTTAACTCTACTTGCCAACCCAGCTTGGCGCGGGACCGACAGGACCCCGTTTTGGCTTTGAGCCGGACGAGTATCTTCTGGAGCCGTTCATGCATAGGGGCGTCGAGCAAGATCACGAGTTGCTCCCACTCGTCTCTTCCACCGATGTAGAGCCCAAAGCTCATCTGAACCTTGACGCGAATTTCGGTATCGTCGAAATCAATCTGGATGCCACTGCTGATCGTTTCGAGTCTATCATTGTGTGCGTAACCGATGATAGATGTAACCGAGGCTCGTGGTCGTCGGAATGGCATTCACCATCCTGATCAGGCTTTTGATATTGCTGTCCTGCTACTTCCGGGCTTCAACAGCCTCAAGATAATCGGGTGGGAGATGATGGAAGAGCTCTTCGTTGACGTAGACATATTCGTCGTCTTCCCAAATTCCTGGGCATGACTTTTCCATTATCGCACCATTGCTGCCGCCTGGAAGATCACATCGACCCGTCGTCAACCCATTATGAATATCCCTACGATTGAGACCAGCTTGGCCTAACACGAAGTCAATCAGCATATTCTTCGCCAGACCGTTTTCAGCACTGTAGAGCATTTGATTTCCTATCGTAAGATATGCCGGTAGGGCTCACCGTAGTCAAACGAACGCTGATTGTCGTCGCGGGTTCGGCGGGTTTCTTGAACGTCAGACCGAAGATTGCGTCTCCGTTCGACGACGTGTCGACTAGGTCTGCCTTCTCAACAGCCAGAGCTAGCCACTGACGGAACGTCAGCCACGGGAGGGCATGAGGCGAAGCGTATGGCTGAATAATGAGGGCCGCGTCTTCGGATTGTCGCCCGCACTGCGCTCGAAAAATCCGATGTTTGGAAGTGAAGTGGTTTTTTTTGCCTGACAGCCCTGCCCATCCCTCCGACGACGGCCGTGCGAAGATGCTACTCCAACTGGGTGGTGAACCGGCCTATTGGGCCTTCCAGACTGGCACCGAGGGTTTCATTCGAGCTGCCTTGCAAAGGATCGGAACGCCCACGCATCATCGAGTTCAAGATACCCATTTCAAGCGCAGTCTACGGCGAGACAGTTGCGGGCACTGCCGCCAGCATAATCGATGCCTATGTCAACTTAGTGGTTATCCAGCGCCACCCTCGTGATCTCGACATCACCCTGGCCACTCCCCTGCCCCCCTCGGCCGTCCTCCCGGGTTCATACAGGGAGCCCGACTTCCGGCGTATGGGGACCCGATACCCTTCCACCTTCATAGCTGCCAGCTGATCTGACTATTGTTGACACCAATTCCCACCGAGCCAGCGTAACCCTACTAGAAGTTTCGGCGGTACCAGCTTTTTCGGATTGCCCGCATGGCCTCTCCCAGACAAAGTCGGTCAAGCCGGAAGCCATCTCCTGCCTCGAATGCTACCCGATAACTGCCCCAGCTAAGCTGAAGAGCGTTCGCGCCTGGCAAAGGAAATGGCTTTGTCAGGAGGCGAGCGCGAAAGCCACGGGCCGCAAGAATGCTTCTAATTCATCAGGATCGATCCGTGTAAGACGTGCTTATCCAGTCAAGCGTGGGGTGTTGATGATCTTCAAAAACAGGGCCGACATAGCATCGCTGATACCTTCCGTCGGGCTCACCTCAAAAAACAATCCCGGTGAAGCACATTCCTTCATACGCGGCGCAATCTCTGTCTGGAATGGCTTAATCCACTCGTTGTACCAGTTGTTCGTCGGGAGCGGGAGATAGGTCGTATAGAGTACAGCAATGCGGTACCCCTTATCTTTTAAAGCGGTACACTCCCTTACGTCGATGGGTTCTTGGCAGCGGCCACCCGTCGTCTTCTTGGTGCATTTGCTTGGCTTATAACTGTCCCCCACTCCGTCCGAAACGAAGAAGACTATCTTCTCAGGGCTGGACGATGTCTGGCCTGTCCCAGGAGGGCCCATCTTTGTCCCGATATCTTTGAGGGCACGGTCAAAATTTGTCTGCTGATCGTTATCGTAGCCCTGCTTCGGGATGGACATCAGGTCAATCAAGCTTGCACGACTCTTAACCTTTGCCAGATCGTCCGTAATACCAACAACCTCGAGCAGCTTCGTGTCTTCCGCCTTTTCGCCAAATGTATATACAGCCATTTTATATTGATTTGTGCTTGTCCGCTTGGACGTCGCAGTATCCATCAAAGCAGCAGTGGCTTTGGCAACTACGTTGATCCGTATCGTCACGCCAAGCTTTTTAGCTTTGTTGTAATAACTGTTTTTGTCCTCCACCCCATCTTTCACGATATGACAAGCAAACGCGCATTTATCAGACGTATTCGCGACCATCCGGTTCACGTCGGCTGGCGTGGCCCCCACCCCCATTGATGGCGTGTTGTCTAACAGCAAGTAAAAATCTCTGAATGTCTGGGTTTGGAATACCGCCGTCGCTTCACCGGTGATAGTGACAGTGTCTTTGCCGAGAATGCGTGTGAGAGTCATTGGCACGGAAGCAGTGTACGAGAACCGAGCCTTTAGCTGATTATCTTCCTTCACAATTCTTGCGCCTGAGGAGATCAATTCCACGTCATCCATGATACTGAGATGCGCAGCAAAAATCTTTGATGCATCAGCTTCCGCTTCCGCAATTACACCATTTTGCTGCATATACATTGCGGAGTTGACGCCGATAGAACTTGAGTTGATAGCACCAAGTGCGGCCGCGTCGGCAGCACTCTGCAGACTATTTTGTACAAACATGACGTTGGTGAAATCCACTGCAAGCCCTGCCGTCCCAATTATGGGAACGGCCAGCAAGGCAGTCATCATTCCAAAGTTCCCGGAACGATCGCGAAACAGTCGTCTGAGCATTTGTTTTCCCTCGTGCTCATCACCATATCCGCTCCTCCTTGAGCTTCAGCTAATGATCGAGGTGAACAATCTCTAACCCGATGAGATTTTTAGTTACTGAATGCCTTTGTGCCATCACAAGCTTGACCGTCTGTGACAGACCTAGCGCCGTCCTAGAGTGAGATTGCCTTGGCAGGGCTTTTCGTCAGTCTTTATCTTTGAGCCAGATGAACGGGGTCGGGTGTCTGCCTTTCAGATCTTCAGGCGGGATCATACTGAAATGACTGCCAAGGATGGTGGCTTGCAGTCCATTCTGGTAATCACATAGCAATAGTAGATAGCGGTGATGGTTTCTGATTCAGGAATATCAGGGACAACCTCCCGAAACCCTTCTTCAGCAAGCCAGTGCGTCGATTCAGCGAAAGCTATCAGCTCTCCTGTTTCTCGACTGACGATTGCCAGTGCGTGTTGAAGCGGATCGAACATTGCGCCTCTCGGGCATTTTTCCCGGCGATGATCTTTGCGATCGTTCGTTCGAGTTCAGTGATCTGAAGACCGGGAAAGTCGTCCAGCAGAACAACGCTGACGGCGGCCGAGTACTTGCTGGCTTCTGGTCCGACCTATGTCCGCTCGGTGCTCCGTACGACCTCCTGCCGCTGGAGCAGGTGATCGACACCAACAAAGAGTATCTCCCCCTCGGGGAGAGCTCAATGTGTCTCGGGGTGCCAATATTGGACACAATGGAAGCACAATGCATGTCGATCCCGATCTCGGTGTGATCGCATATGTCGAGCCGAAGAACAAAAGCATCCCCTACCATACCTGTAATGTTCCGCGGCCAAATCAGCTTCAATGGTCCCTTTCATGGCATTGCCTACACCTTCAAAAAAGGCTGTGACCCCGCCCCTTATTATGTCGAGGGTTACGACGAGGGGGCCGAGAAAGTCGTACTGAAGGGTAAGGCACCAATCCGCGAAGGCGATGAGGTCGTCGGCTATACCGATAAGTCGCCGAATGCCACGTTGGATTTAGTGTTCTTCGATTGACACCGCCTACCAAGAATCAGCTGAAAGGGTCTACGACAATACTCTCCGTAGACGAGAGAGCCGTCAGTCATCGTTACTCGTAAATACCCAGCTAGACATCTTAACTAACGTAGTGGTACGCACCAAATCTCAGATGCCGGAGCGCCCTATCAGATGAACACGAATTTAATGCGGCGGCTAGATGGCAGGCTGTCAACTCCGTTTGCGGCCGTCTGGCTTACGATGGTCATGCTGGCTGCACTCGTCGTGCTTGCCTCGCTCATGATCTGGCAAAACTACAAGTCTGTCTTGAGCGCCGCAGACGAACGGGCGGCATCGTCGGCACAAGTCGTCGCAGCGCACATCGAATGGATGATGGAGGCTAGTGACCAAGCCCTCCGCCGCATTGATGCTGCCATAGGGCATGATCCCGTAGGTAGCTCCCTGAATACCGTCGCTGATATCCGGGCCGCCGTCGGCGATCTGCCGGAAGGTTTTCAGTATTCTGTGTATGATGAGACAGGTCGGCTGACATATTCGAGCGTCCCCGAAGCTGTGGGTATTGAGGTTTCGGACCGGGATTACTTTCAACAGCTGCGCCAAGGCCAGCCTATTGTGATTTCGCCTCAACTTGAGGAGCGGCTCAGTGGCGAGCAGGTATTTGTCGTTGCTCGAGCTATATCCCGCGGCGGGCGGTTCCATGGTGCCGCTAGTATCGCCGTTCCGACAAGAACGATGGATGAGTTCTGGAGCCTCTTGGAACTGGGGTCGCGGTCTACCGTCGCTGTCATTCGGGCAGATGGCTGGGTGGCAGCCCGGCATCCCCAACTTCCAGAGACCATCAATATCTCAGGTACACCCCTTTTTGCCGACCATCTACCGACCTCCGCGGGCGGATTCTATCACAACGCCAGCTCGGCAGCAGACGGTCTATCCCGAATAATAGGATACAGATCCGTCGAACACTGGCCGCTCGTTGTCACGACAGGAATTGCGACAGATGAGGCTCTGCAGTCCTTCTGGGCAAACCTCAGAAACGGACTCCTGATCGGTATTCCGCTAATGGGCCTGCTGGTTCTTGGCATGATCTGGATTCTGCGCCTGCTTGAAGCGGATGCTGAACGGCGAACGGCGCTGGAGCAAGCTCTCGAAAAAAATACATTCCTCATGCGCGAAATCCACCACCGGGTGAAAAATAACATGCAGGCGGTTTCGTCGCTCGTGCGCCTACAACCGCTTCCTAAAGATCTGAAGGACGATATGGCGCGACGGATCTCGGCAATGACCGCTGTGCACGAGCAGATCTACGGGAATGATCAGTTCGAAAAGATGGAGGTTGCCCCATATGTTGAGCGTCTCGTCCGAGAAGTCGCTGAAGGCTTCAGTGGTGACGTTTCTATCGAGTTGCACCTCGCGCCTCTCCGACTGGGAGCGGATCATTCAATGCCACTCGGGCTCATTATCAACGAGGTCGTCACAAACGCTTTCAAGCATGCCTTCGCCAGCAGAAAGGATGGAATGCTTCGTGTAGAACTTTCGATGGATGATGCTAAGATTGCCCATCTGGTTATCGAGGACAACGGTCCCGGGTATCAGGTCGGTGAAAGTCGAGGAATGGGAACCAAGCTTATCAACGGGTTCGTCGCGCAGCTTGGCGGCACATTGGAAGTCATCACTGGTTCGAGTACTAAGGTGATTGTCTCGTTTCCGCTAGAGCAGGCCCAGATGACAATGCAAGCGATCTAACGTCCCCGCGGAACTTGCCCAAACTAAAAGTTGACATCCCGCCCCTACATCTATGGTTTATCGATCTTT
>NZ_JAJAWH010000062.1 GCF_020531965.1 Pseudorhizobium xiangyangii
GCGGCGGCCGATGACGCTTGCCTTGGTGAAAGGGCAGCTCGATGCGGCCGGCCGGCGGCCGGAACGGGCCGTGGAGAAATGGAAAGTGTTTCGCGATGTCGCCGAGGCACGCCAGCTGCTCGGTTTGCAGGATCGGGCCGTCGCCGTTCTCGACGCGCTTCTGACGTTTTATCCGGGCAATGAACTGAAGCCCGACAGCAGCCTGGTGGTGTTTCCGTCCAACGCCCAGCTATCGCTGCGCGCACACGGCATCGCCGGTACCACGCTCCGGCGCCATCTTGCCGCACTGGTCGATGCCGGCCTGATCCATCGCCGGGACAGCCCGAATGGCAAGCGTTATGCCCACCGCGACAATGGTGGACAGATCGAGCAGGCATTCGGCTTTGACCTGGAGCCGCTGATGTTGCGCGCGGCCGAACTTGCCGGTCTCGCGCAGAAAGTGGCGGAGGAGGGCAGGGCCTTCCGTCGCGCCAGGGAAGCACTGACGATCTGCCGCCGTGATGTCCGCAAGCTGATCAGTGCAGCGATGGAGGAGGGCGCTGAAGGGGATTGGGCGGGAATTGAGGCGGTATATGTCGGCATTCTTGCGGGCCTTCCTCGCACCCCCAACCGCCAGCAGGTCGAAAACGTGCTCGACGAGATGGAGCTTCTGAGGGAAGAGGTGGTCAACCAACTGGAACTTCAGCTAAAATCACAAAAAACAGACACCAATGCCATCCATGATGGATGCCACATACAGAATTCAAATACCGAATCCATCAATGAACTTGAACCTCGCTCCGAAGACGAGCAGGGCGCCAAGGCTGCGCCAACCAAGTTGCGTACCGTCGAGCCGATAAAGGCTTTCCCGCTGGGGATGGTACTGCGAGCCTGCCCACAGATTGCGGACTACGGTTTGGGCGGGCAAATTTCCAACTGGCGCGAGCTGATGACGGCCGCGGTTGTCGTCCGGTCGATATTGGGCGTCAGTCCGTCCGCGTACCAGGATGCCTGTGAGGTCATGGGGCCGGAGAATGCGGCCGCGACGATTGCCTGCATCCTTGAAAGGGGAGGGCAAATCAATTCTGCGGGCGGCTATCTGCGTGATCTGACGGCGAGGAGCAGGCGAGGGGAGTTTTCCCTCGGACCGATGTTGATGGCGTTGACGCGCGCGACTGTGACGCCGCTTGGAAAAGTATCCTGATAGTGTTGCTGTTCCAGATTAAATTGAGTGAGCCCCTGCCATAGGGTTAATGGACCTTGGGAAAGTGGTAGAGGCCGCCAGGATGTCCTCTATCAGCCGTGATTTACGGCTATTACCGCCACGAACACAGGTTCCGCAGGCGCTTCTGAAGGAAAAGTATGCATTCCAATGGCTACAATCCCGGGACGAACCTTTCGACCTTCGTAGAGGTCAAGCCGCCAATTTCCAGACTCCCAGCTCGTCGCCGTGTTTTTGAAGCGCCGCCCAATGCGGCTCACGGGCTCTCCAAGCGACGAGTCTTTTGCGAGGGTGGTCAAATTGGCGGCAATTCGTTCCGAGACAACGCCGCTTTCGAGCGAGGTCTTGAGCGTACAATAAGTGACGTCACCCCCCTTAAGGTTGTCACGCTCAATCTTGATCACCGTCTTGCCCCCATCGGTGGAGAAGAGCTTCTCCAGGCGGATCAAATCAGAGCCAATCTCTTTCGCCACGAGGGGAACGGCATCAGGTAAAGCTGTAGCCCATCCCTTGCCTGAGGGTGATTTAGTCCCCTGGAGGCACATCTCCTTAAAGGCTAGAACCACCTCCTGAGCGGATAGATGCGACTTGTTGCGCTCTTCGGCGAACGTCGGTGATGCAGCAAAGATGGCCGCCAGAAATCCTAGAGCCACAGTTTCTGTCGATGTGGAGCTCCGGCTGAGCCCCATTGTAGGGTTTTTAGTCCCCTCAAGGCTAGGAGTATCCATCGGGTTCGACCCGCTCAGTCCCAAAGTCTTAACGCCTGCCGGAAGGTCTAAGCCTGTGCCCTGAGAATACAATTGCGCGTTCGCTGAAATATGCGACGAGAGGAGGCGTTTGAGGTAATTTAACAAGTTCGGGATCATGTTATTTCGAAATACGTCGAGTTTAACCAACAAACATTACGTCTGGTGTTTGGGGACATGAATTGTCGTCGCGGAAGCGGATAATGGCTGCCTGCTGGTCACGATTGTTTTGCCGATAGCTGAAATGCTCATGCCGGTCGCGAGATCGTCGGGCACAGCCTGTTTTTGGTTTTCGCTAAGGGTTCCAAGTCAGCGGTCACAGACACCGTGCGCGCCTTCACTTCTTTAGGGGCTTTTTTGCTTGAAGCCCGCAATGACGGTGTGCTGCTGGAAGTGGCTGTCGCGAAATCGGCGGAATAGGATCGACCCGAGCAGCTGGTCGCGACAGGCGTCCAGCTCAGAATACGCTGGTGGGCGAGCCATTGGCTCATGTCGGACACGGATATCATCGCTTCCCCCGATACGCGCCGCATGTTCCGATACCTGAAACTCAAGGCAGCACCGGTAACCCAGTCCTTGATTGCGGCGGAAAAGACCATCGGAGAAATGCGAGCGTCACCATCGGTAACCGTCAGCTTCTTGCGGTCCAATTCGAAATGGCGCCGCCATGCTGGGGTTGGGACAAGAGCAGTGCCAAGTCGTACGCTAAGTTCGAACGAAGCATGATCCATCATCGCGGACCTGCATAATGGTCTGCCGGCTATAGGAAGTTGGTCAGATCAGATATTGAGGGCCGCTCCTGAAACGACCTTGTTTCGCTGTTCATGAAGTCCTAATAGGTCTGCATTAATGTCAATGCCTTCACGTATTCACCCCGTTCAGCATAGACATTGATAGCTTCGCGCAACACGGGGTAACCTGACTGTCTTTTTTGCCTCCCGTCGGAATCGAGGCAAGTTCTGCACGTCGTTTCCAGATCGGGTCTTCAGCGATATGCACCGGTCCGGTATCAAGACGAGAGAACCAGCGGGCAATATTATCGATCGGTCCACCAAAACCGAAGCTCGGTGGAGAAATGATCATCTGAACCGCCAATCTGCACGCCTTGTCTCGAACCGCATTACAACCTTTATTGTCAGCAGTATAATATTTCACTCACACGCTCTCCAAACCGTGTACTGCCTAGTCAAGGAAATAAAATTGTTTCGTGATAAAATTTTACCACCCCTTGCAGCGCTTATAGCCGCAATTCTGGTAATAGGATTTTTCCCAAGAAAGTGGCTAAATCTGTTTGGATTAAGCGATCTTGTAAACGGGCTCATAATTATAGGAACTGCGTTAGCGGCAGCAGTTGTCATTGAACGAATTCTGAAACCTAGAAAGTCTCAGAATTGATCCTTTATTTCCGCGTTGCTCCCCCTCGCGGGGGTTTAACGAGCGGATTTCTCGGTCTTTTACCTTCTGTCATTCTAGGGTCATCTCCGGCGCTTCTGTCAGGCGCGATGACCCCAGAGACAAGTCCATCAATTCCCCCCTCGTTACGGCACTGCATCGCCTGATCACTCGTCATATATCCAATGGCAGCAAAACCAAGCGGCCATTGAAAAGCTCAATACACCGCCTGCGACTGATCTACGGTCAGCGTTGGTTTCTCGCTGAACAACGCTAAGAGGGATCAAATCACGAACACCGTGAGACGAGTGGTAAGGTAAGGTGCATTGCCAAGACTTTTCTTCAGGAGGAGATCGGACACCGCTGTCCCGTGCTTTTGAATTAGTTATTGACCGGCGGGTACAGAACTGTCATACCTCCCGACTATGGCACGACCGATGGAATTTGATTCCGACACAGCAATTGACCAAGCAATGGAGCTGTTCTGGCAGAAAGGCTATGCCGGCACGACACCCCAGGATCTGCTTGACGCTACCGGCATCGGCAAGGGCAGCTTCTATAATCATTTCAAGAGTAAGTACAGGATGTTTGAGCTGTGCTTGCAGAGATATCGCGAGGTCCAGGCTGACGCCCTCATCGCATTCTTGAAAACGCCCGGATCCGCCAAGGCAAAGCTCGCCGGGGCGCTCGACCAGTTGATCCGCTTCGATCTTGAGGGGCCGGTGCGCAAGGGATGCATGGCCGTGAACACGGCGGCTGAGCTGGGGGCGAGCGACCCTAGCGCTCTGGCAACCGTGCAGGGCATGTTCAGCCGGACGGAAGCGGCCTTTGTCGAGTTGATCGAGGAGGGCCAGAAGGCAGGGGAGTTCCGGCGCGACATTGACGCAGCCTCGCTGGCGAGCCTGCTTTTAACGACCGTGCTGGGCCTGCGCATCGCCGGCCTGGTCGCCGACACTCCCGACCGCCTCAAGCGGGCGGTTGATGCGTTAACCTATTTGATTTGAAGCCCAATGCGCCGGGTCGAGCAAAAGCATATCGCGTTTTGTACCTGCGACTACAGAAAGAACTACGAAAATGGAACTCGGATTGAACGGAAAGGTCGCGTTGGTCACCGGCGCGAGCCGTGGAATTGGCTTTGCGACGGTGAAGTCGCTCATCCGTGAAGGGGTGACCGTATTCGCTGCGGCGCGACATATCACGCCGGAGCTCGAGAGCAGTGGCGCGAACACTTTTGAGGCGGACCTCGCCCGGCCGGACGGCGCAGTTCGCTTCGCCGAGCACGCCGTCGCGCGCGCAGGTCACATCGACATATTGGTCAACAATATCGGCGCGGGCGATGCGGTGACGCTTGGCGGTTTCCTCGACGTGACCGACGATCAGTGGCGCTCGAACCTCGATGTCACGTTGATGAGCTCGATCTGGATGAGCCGGTCGGCTCTCCCCCACTTGCTGGAAACCGGAGGTGCAATCGTCAATGTTTCGTCGATCAACTCCAAGATGCCATCGGTCGGCCCCATCGCTTACACCACCGCCAAGACGGCGCTGGCGGCACTCACCAAGTCGCTTGCCGAGGAATTCGGGCCGCGCGGCGTTCGCGTCAATGCGGTATCCCCAGGCGCGGTGAAAACGTCGCTCTGGACGGGCGAAGGCCGCTTCGGCAGTTCGGTCGCCGCGGCGATGGGGGTTCCCCTTCAGAAATTCCTGGCCGCCTTGCCCGGCCAGTTCCAGATCACCAGCGGACGCATCACTGAGGCGGACGAAGTGGCAGACCTGATTGCCTTCCTGGTGTCGGCCCGGGCCGCAAACATCGTCGGGGCGGATTACGTCATCGACGGCGGCTCACTAAAGGCACTCTAAAACCCCAAGCGTAACCAAGGAAACTGATCATGCCACACCTTTACGACGAAATAGCCCGCCGGTGGACTGCAATCTGGAACGAGACCGATCGCGAGAGCCGGCTCAAGCAGGCGACTGCCATCTGGGCAGACGATGCAAGTCACTACGCTCCCGGATTTATCGGACATGGGCTGGATCAGATCAACGATCGCGTGGACGCGGCTCATAACCGCTTCGTGAAGCAAGCGGGATTTAATATCCGCGCGATCGACGTCGCGGGCTATGGCGATGTTCTTCGTGTCCTGTGGGAGATCGGCTCTCCTGAGGGCGGACCCGTCGTCGCGCGCGGATCGGAGGTGATCGTGCTCGCCGAGGACGGAAAGATCTTGCGGGATTATCAGTTCAACGATCCCCAATAGTGATTGGTCAAGGCGTGGATCGTCCGCTTAATGCCTTAAGCCGGACGGCTCACGCCTAGACGGCGCATTCCCTTCCCGAAAACAGGGGCGGCCTTGCCCGCTCTAGAGACAATAAGGAGACGCCCGCTAGTTTGTGAACTATAGTTC
>NZ_JAJAWH010000063.1 GCF_020531965.1 Pseudorhizobium xiangyangii
TGGCTCAACTAAACAAGGTGGTCGACACAGTCTCTTGGAGGAGATGATGGAATACCGCGTACTGGGAAGGTTCGGATTGAAGGGCTCTGCGATTTCCATCGGGACTTTTTTCGGTGGGTAGGAGCGGTCGCCAGAGTTGCTGATCAGGGCGTTGATGATGCTCGTCGGCTCATCGACGCCTCCATTGGTGGCGGGGTGAACCTGTTCGACACGGTGGCGGTGCTACTTTGGCAATCATTCTCTCGGAACGCACCTCAGATCGACGCCATTCTCGCGAGAGATCTTCGCCGAAGGTAAGTCCTGTTTTCCTTTTGGAGAGTGTGGCATGAAGCTTAAGTACTGCTGTCGGCGACGTGCTGGAAAAAAGTTCGGCTTCGCCGCTTCTTGCTTCACGTCTAGCCGCGCGCTTCCACCGCATCCGGCATTACGGTCTGGTCGCGGGCAGTTCTCGAAAGACCAGCGTCGCTCGTGCCCACGAACTCCTCAACGCTGTCCCGCCGCCCGCTGACGACACGGACGAGGAACCAAGCGCCATCCGGCCGCCATGCCTGCGGCGGACGCATGATCACTTTCTAGGTATTCAAGCGGGCGGTAACCGCCTGGACCGCCTGGTAAGGCAGCCACGGACCGGGAGAGTGCATCCCTCTAGAAGGTCCACTCGAAGAAGACCTGGTCGACGGGAACGTAGGCTAGTCCCTAGGGCAGGCGTTCAGCGGGATAAACGTGCTCCCATTCACCACGGAAATCTCAGCAATCATACCTGCAAGCCACCCCGAAGCGCCGGGACTGACAACCGTCGCTGCGATCGGCCACTCGCCGGCAGCGCCAATCCACAAACCCATAGGCTAGAGAATGCCGACCGCGAGTTACTGCGTGAGAAGCTTACGTACGCCTAACGGCCCCCTTAACCATATCAGTGTTGCGAAAGGCTTCTCCGTTATCCAGGAGCTGACGCTGCGCATCTACCGGGAGCCTGTGAAGCACACCTAGCGTAAGATCACGGAATGAGGTTGCCTTTGCGCAGCGCCTCGAAAAGCTCGAAAAAGGCGTCGTCCGTTGGCTGGTAGTCGAGGAAGCCCATCCTCCGGCTCTTGGACATGTCTGTCACGACCTCGATGGGCCGCCCGAGATCGGCATCCGTATGCCACGGCGAGACGAGTTGATCGATGTCGCTTACGGCAAGTCCTTGCTTCTCAGCGATCTCGTGCCAAACAACGGCGTCGCCTGCCATTTGCATCTCGAGGGGACGAACCGTGCCGTCGAACGCTGCCGGCTCGATATCGAACCAGTCGGCGATCCGGCCCCACATCCATTTCCAGCGGAAGACGTCACCGTTGACGACGTTGAAGTCCTCGTTCGCAGCACCCGGCGTCGTTGCCGCCCACAGGAGGTGGCGTGCAAGTTGTGACGCGCTCGTCATGTCCGTCAGCCCGTTCCATTGCATCATGGCGCCCGGAAAATAGAACGGCCGACCGAGGGCTTTGCAGATGGTCGCGTAGACCGCTAGCGTCGTACCCATGTTCATCGCGTTGCCGACTGCCTTACCAATAATCGTGTGCGGCCTGTGGATGCTCCAACTGAAGCCGTCGCGATCGGCGGCTGCAAAAACTTCGTCTTCCTGGGCATAGTAGAAGTTTTCGACGTCGAGCCTCCCCTGATCCTCGCGGAACGGCGTTTGCGGCAAGACCCCCTTCCCATAAGCTTCAAATGGTCCAAGGTAGTGCTTGAGCCCTGTGACGAGCGCAACGTGCTGGACCGAACCCGCTGGGCGCAGTGCGTCGAGGAGGTTCCTCACCATTGCCCGGTTGACCCGGATGTTTTCCGCCTCGGTCGCCTGCCGAAGCCACGAGGAGACGAAGACGTGGGTCGGCGCCATGTCCTGCAGGGCTTCTCCCAGGGATGCTGCGTCGAGCAGATCCGCTTCGATTGTCCTGATACCAGCCATATCCCTTGGGCGGCGGGCAAGAGCCGACACTCCCCATCCGTTTTCCACCAGCAACTCTGACGTGGCGCTGCCGACGATGCCGGTCGCGCCGACAATGAGTGCGTGGTTGACCATGATGGTAGAATCCTTTGAAGGTGGATGAGTCCGGTCGTGACAATGGACATTATTGAGCTTCTACTGAGCCCAAACTCCCAGCAGCCGGATTTGTGCCGCCTATCATCGTCTCAGAAAGACTGAATAGCTGAAAGGACCCGGAATGCTTCATTTCGCTGCGGGTGAGACAGGGATATATCACCGTGGAGGGGCCATCCAACGTTCGATCTCAAGGCGTAGACCTTGCCGGAGTTTGGGAAAATACCAATTCGATCCCACCCTCAATCTGGAGCCTCGAAACGGACTCCGTCATCAAGATACCTTTCGCTCCGCCCGAAGACGACGAGTCTCTGATGCGAAGTCCCGCCTGGTGAAGACGATCTTGCTGCTGCTGCCGCGAGACACGTGCGCAGCGAGGTCACGCGGATTGTGAACTCCCGTTCCGGCCTCGGGATCCTTCATGACGCGGACGAGTTCGAGCAATGAAAGTGCAGTCATTGCGGTTCACTCCGGTCGGCGGAACGCTCGATGGCGTCAATAGTCTCATGCAGCGCGACTGCATCGCGGAAGCTGGGTGCCGAGCGCGTGCCCGAAGGATTGTCCCGCGCCACCAGTGCATAAAGGCGCGCAATATTGCGGGCGACCGAATTGTCCGGCCAGCCGTCATAGGCCGAGGCGGGGGGCGCCAGCGAGGCAAGCTCGCAAGCGTTGCCATTGGCGCCGCGGATCGCCAGTTGCACGATCTGGGCACGGCCGCGCCCGTCACCTGGATTTCGCCTTGCGTGCCGTTGATCTCCCACAGAAGATTGGTCCCGCGAGACATGCCCCCGCGATAATGGATCAAGAACGCTGCTCCGTTTCATGGCGCCATGCACAAGGACCTGATCGTGAGAGGTCCTTAGAATCGTCTCTCCCGTGTCGATGACATTGCGTGGTCTTGCGACGCGTGATCATGCGCGCGGAGATATCATCACCGCAACCACCCAGCACTTCGCGCATCCCGACAAGCGTGTGCCCCAGCTGAATGCTTAGCAGGGTCGCGCCATTGCTCTATTGTAGAGATAGGCGTGTGCGGCGTCGGTCTCTGCTGTCCACTGACCGCCGCTGCCGACGAGCGTCGTCGAGAGCACCTCGCAATCATAACCGTCCGCGATGAAGTTGACGGAGATATTCGACTTCCGGGGCGACGCGCATCTGCGTGCCGAAGGAACGCCGCCGACGCGTTCGAACTGCACCATGTGTTCGAGAATGCGTGGGCCCTGGTCAATTCCCCTGAGATCGATCTGGTCGTCATCACTGTTAAGGTTCCGTATCACCACGAAATGGTGACGGCGGCGCTTGCGGATCGGCGCCGCCTTTGTTCACGATAAGGCCGGCGAATATGGTACGACTCCGAAGCGGGTCGAGGTTGAACGCCAGTAAGTACGTCTGTTGCGAATGCCGCTGGGCAACGGACTAGCCGAGGCATGCGATCTCGCCGATCTCTCCGATCTCGCCGAGGCGAAGGGTGTAGTGGCTGCAGTTTGATGACAGCTTATAGCGGAGGGTGCAGGTAATCATGCAGTCGGCGGGGATTATTAAGTTCTCTGCGACCGACTCTTGAAATTTACCAGTTCCAAAACCATCTGTTGCGCGGTTTTTGCCAAACGGGGATTATCGATGACGACAGTAAAAGAGCGGCCGCGCGAGCAACACGTTTTCGAAGCCGATGTCAGCCGGCTCCTGCATATGATGGTACATTCTGTCTACTCGGACAGAGATGTCTTCCTTCGGGAATTGATCTCGAATGCGGCCGATGCCTGCGAGAAGCTGCGCTATGAGTCGATTTCTAAGCCGCAGCTCTCGGCCGACGGGGTCCCCTCCGCCATTCTTGTAAGCCTTAACGAGGAGGCATTGACACTTGTCGTCGAGGACAATGGTATCGGCATGAGCCGCGACGAAATGATCGATGCGCTCGGCACCATCGCGCGCTCCGGAACGAAGGCATT
Source organism: Pseudorhizobium xiangyangii (assembly GCF_020531965.1). Taxonomy (GTDB): domain Bacteria; phylum Pseudomonadota; class Alphaproteobacteria; order Rhizobiales; family Rhizobiaceae; genus Neorhizobium; species Neorhizobium xiangyangii. The sequence goes on from NZ_JAJAWH010000063.1 coordinate 4,027, forward strand.
CATGGAGCGGCTTGAGAATGCCAAGGCCGGCGAGAAGGCTGAGCTGATCGGTCAGTTCGGCGTCGGGTTCTATTCTTCCTTCATGGTTGCCGACCGGGTCGATGTTATCTCAAGACGCGCCGGTGAGGAGGATGCCTGGAAATGGTCGTCAGACGGCAAGGGAAGCTATGACGTTGGCGCGGTTGATATTGAAGAGGCGCCGGCCCGAGGCACGCGTGTAGTGCTCCATCTCATGGTCGACGCAACGAAATACACCAGCAAATGGACGGTTGAGAAAATCATTCGTGATCAGTCCGGCCACGTGCCTGTTCCTATCCGCCTCATTGAGAAAGATGGTGCCGAGCCATCTGAGGTCTCCGATGGCGCTGCTCTTTGGACAAAGCCGAAGAGCGAGATATCCAAGCAGGACTATGACGATTTCTACCGTGGTGTATCGGGCCAGTTCGATGAGCCGCTAGCCAGTGTTCACTTTCGTGCCGAGGGCCGTCACGAATATACGACGCTCGCTTTTATCCCAGGTTCTCCGCCCTTTGATCTATTTGATCCGGATCGCCAAGGCCGCATGAAGCTCTATGTCAAGCGGGTCTTTATTACCGATGAGGCCGAGTTGCTGCCGCGCTATCTGCGTTTCGTGCGCGGAATAGTCGACACGGCGGACTTGCCCCTCAACATCTCACGAGAGATGATCCAGGAAAGTCAGATACTTTCTGCTATCAAAAAGGGTGTCACGAGCAGGATCCTCACCACCCTGGAAAAATTGGCCGAAGGCGAAGCCGATACCTTTTCGAAGTTCTGGGGGCTGTTTGGCGCCATCCTGAAGGAAGGGATCTACGAAGACTTCGAGAAGCGCTCGCAGTTGCTGAAACTAGCACGCTTCCACAGCACTGTGTCGGATGAAGCAACGCGCAGTCTTGCGGATTATTTGGCCGCCATGAAGGAAGGGCAGTCGGCGATCTATTACATCAGCGGCTCCAGCCTTGATCAATTGAAATCGTCGCCACAGCTGGAGGGTTACCGGGCCAAGGGCATCGAAGTACTGCTGCTCACTGATGGCGTCGACAACTTCTGGCCGACCAATGTCTCCGATTTCGAGGGCAAGCCTTTCAAGTCGGTCACCCAAGGTCTTGCAGACCTGAATGATGTTGCCGGCGAGGGAGGCCCTAGCGACGGGGATCTGCAAGCTTCGCCCGATGTTGCGGCATTTATCGATTTCACACGTGGTATTCTTGGGGAGGCGGTTGCCGACGTGCGTGTCTCCGATCGATTGACCGAGAGTGCAGTCTGCCTTGTCGCCTCGGAACATGGCCCAGATCGTCAGCTCGAAAAAATCCTTCAAGGGGCAGGTCGATTGCAGACCGCCTCAAAGCCGATCTTGGAGATCAATGCGCAAAGCCAACGTGTGAAAAACATCGCATCGATGGACGATCCGGCGTTTCGCGAGGATGCAGCGTGGCTTTTGCTCGACGAAGCACGCATTCTTGACGGCGACAAACCAGCCAATCCGCGCGCGTTTACCGAAAGGCAGGCTAGGCTGTTTGCGCTTGCGATCGGGCAACGCAACTAACTTCCCGCGGCGAGGCGGATTTCAGCTGCCTCGCCGGAAGCTTCGGCCGATCACGGGGCACTCAGCGTCATGGTTCTTCTCGATCTCGCATG
>NZ_JAJAWH010000064.1 GCF_020531965.1 Pseudorhizobium xiangyangii
GGGATCTTGTCTTCGCTTGGCCCGGTATCTCCGCCACTGCTCCCGGCGTCGATCGGCGTGCTTCTTGTTTATGTGGTAGTAGACAGTCGTATCGGATACCCCGTACTGCCTTGCGATTTCCTGGACGGGCAGGGCGCTAGCCTTCCATTCGGCTACAATTTTATTTGTGACACGGCTCATAGCTCTATTCTCGTGTTGCCTGGCTTTTTGAGGTCGACATCAAGTGACTGCTTCTGGCAGATTTCCGGCTTTAGTAAACGATACCAATGGGAATTCCGTCCCGGTTGGGACGTGATCTACAAAAGCGTTTTGAAAGGGTCTGACCACTGTCGAGATTTTTCCCAGGGTTGCCGACTTGTCCCATAGTATAGCCTGGGCCGACCGGAGCCACGCGAAGAGATTGGAACCGCGCATCAGTTCATGGCCAATCTTGCGGTAGCCGAATTGTGGTGTTTTACGAACGCGCACCGCAATCGACTTATGGCTGAGCCCTTCCTCAAATCTGTATCTTAGAATCTCGCGGACACGACGCATCGCTACTCTCTCCGCTGGCATTACGTTCCTTCCTCTTAGCACACCTGAAAGACGAAACTCTCACCAGCAGGGCCAACAAACGCCCCGCCACATCGTCTCGGAACAGGGGGCGACTTGCGTCCGAATTTTGCAGCCAATGAGGCGGCCATCTCACCCGCTTTGTCGCGCCCCACCAGCCCGAAGCCCTCAACGAGTTTCAGGCGCAGCCGAACTCGTTCAAAAACTCGTGCGCACCACGGTTGAGCAGCATCAGGTTGAAAGGCAGATCCGGGCCATGGAGCAGGGAGGGAAGCTCACGCTCAATCGAGCGGTTTCACTGTCTTAAGCTCATCGATTCGCCATGAAAGGTTAGCGATCCGCTCGGTAAGGTATGCTGCATTTGCCCCATTGTAGTGGGGAATGAGCGACCGGCCATAAAATTCGGTTTCGACTTTTAACGATGAGATTACTGCCAAGGTGTCGTTAGCCTCTTTCCTTACTCGGAACTTGAATTTGTCATCGCAGGTGTCGGGTTTGAGCCGGGCGAGGTAGCGATTTCGCTCCTTTGCGGAAGCATACTCCCGATCCCACTCGGAGCAGAGTTGGTCTATATGACCAAACTGGGCGTCGAGTGACGCTATTTGCTGTTTTACCTGTCGTTTTGCATCGGCAATCTCTTCCGTCCGGGCCCTAATCTTGTCGGCTTCCGCCTGCTTACGGGCAGACTCCCTAAATTCTTGGGATTTTACCGCAGCGTCGGCGGCAATACGCGAAATACGAGCAGCCAATTCCTTGTTCTCGAAGTCCTCGATTGAGTAACTGAGGGGGTTTCTCGATGTGTCACTGATGATCTTTGCGAGATTGGTCCTGCAGTCGGTCTTGAACATGCCCAACATGTCACTTGGCATGTCCTTGTAGATTGCCTGGTCAAGGCCAGATAGCACTCTGGGGCACTCCTCTGTGCGCCTGGGAATAGTCGAGGGGCCGTCATCTGGATCGAACGGACTTTCGCCGAGCATAGCGAGGATCTGCGCGTCCGTTGCTTGAGGCAAACCGTCGCCACATGCTGTAACGACAGGAAGGACGACCGCCCCGAGTAAGGCAGCTTTAAGAGGTGTTTTCACGATAAGATCTCCAGGAAAAAATGGAACGCAGTTAAAGAGGAGAATTTTTAAAGCGGGTCGAAGTAAATTTTGGTGAGACGAATTCTGTCCGTGGGGAACTATGCTAACCTGATCGAATTCCTTGTCATTGGATCCCACCCTCACGGTGATCGGTCTTAAGCAGGCTCTTTGTCGGAAGCTGCTCACGGTTGCAGACGATAATCAGATTGAACGCAAGTTCTGCTTATCTAAAATTGACTAGAAGTCTATATTGTATTGCAGCGGCACAATAGCGCGGTTCTAGGAGCCATTCCATCAAACACGCAGCAATTGTCAGCCTGCGGCAGTTCCTGCAAATCCCCCAGAGCTTCTCGGTACGGATGGTGTATGCCGTTCCAAACAATGGAATAACCGTCAGGACCCGGAACCTGCGCCCATCGGTGAACTGATCCGCCACGAAGTCCAGCGACCACGGTCATTGGCTGCCATTCGGATCAGCATCGGTGCTCGTGTGCCTATCGCTCGCTTCCTGCCGCCGCGCTTGCGCACGGTCAACTTTTGTCCCGAAGAGCCGGAAGAACTTCTTGTGGTTCCCATGGTGCCCCTCGCGTCTGAGCGGCATGAAGGGGTCGATAGCCAAAGAGGCGGCGAGGTCAGAAAGTTCGTTTCCGACGCGATACGTTGCCACAGTTCTTCGAGCGCGCAGCACCGGCAATCGCGGGGATGGAATGCCGCGTCTTAAGGGGACGGTAATACGGTCAGAGGGCCAGATGCTTTTAGCTGAGAAGATGGTGGGTTACTCTGGCGACATGACGCAAATGCATCGTTCTTGCAAGGATTCTCAACAGCACATATTGACTAACTGCATCATATTGGCCATGTATCTCAATACATGGCTCAGCTACGCGGACGGATTGCTCTCTATCAGGTGGCTGAGGTTCTAATGAACAGACTATCGAAGTACTTGCTGGAGTCTTGCTGGCTGACAGGACTGTGTCAGGGCGTTTGCCTACTGAAAGAAGGCCGCGGCGCCAAACATTGTCGTCGCACTCAACTATTACCCCGAGGCTGAGCGAATGTTTAAAAAGGATAAGGAATTGGTGTTGAGCGAAGCGGCGGCGGAGAAATAGATATGCGGCATGCCGTTAACATGCCCACCGCAACGAATGCTTCCACCCAGATGCGCAGAGTTGCGATGTCTGTCTTGGCAATCGGACTTTCCGGAGTGGCCGGCTGTCAAGCCGGTAAGCCCCTTGCCATGAGCGTCACCGCCATCCCGACAAGCCCCGGCAGCGTAAACGGCGACGTCCTGGCGCCTCAGCGCAATGCTGGTCAAGACATTCCCCAGCTTCGGGGTTTCGAAATGATCACCGTCCGCACTTACGAACATGCCCGGAAGACGGGGGGCGGTTCCAGCTCAAAAATCGAAATCGAGGGCATCGATTGCGTACTCGAGAGCGAAGGGTATAGCGCCGCCGTCAAGACACCGGCCGAAGTGAGGGTTCCAGACTACGGCTACGCTTCGCGGCCGATCACTGCGCGGTGCACAGCGCCCGGCTACAAGAGCGCTGTCACGAGTTCTTCGCCCTTCAACAAGACAGCAGAGCAACGTCTTTCTTCAGGCGGACAAAGCGGTGGCCTTGCCGGAGTTTTGGTCGTGGCCCTGATCAATGCCGCATCGGACGAAAAGAAACACGATTTTGCGTATCACCCTATCACCGTGACGATGAACCGTATCGGTTGTGAAAAGCAGGCTGGCGGCTGCCGCTAGCGGCCTCTAATGCGGCCTTAACCGAGTTAATTGTCTGCCGTGCTGTGGAATTGCTGAGCAGCAGCAGGAAGACAAATGAAGGACAATTTACGCCGTGTTATGCAAGCGCACGACAACCGATTTCATGGGGTGACGTAGGGAATGACAGCATCGATGGCCAGTCCACCTCACCTTTGATCGTGTCCACGCTCGTGGTGTAGTTGACGGAAGGTAGGGAAGGCGAACGCCCGCGCGTAGCGCTGAGCGGGTGTCGTCTCCTGGACCGCCAGAAGTCGATAGCTGCTCGATTTCTGTCATCGACGCAAAGTTCGATGAAAGACGACTTCTAACGGGCCTTCGGTTTCGTCGAACCAACATTTGACGGTTCATCCGCAGGAGCAGTCAGAAGCGTGCCGCTACTGGAAGGTTGCAATCACGGGCCATCACTAAGACGACCATGGAAGCCTAGTTGGTCCAGTCTGGGATTGTGCGCTTCGCCACATTATGTTGCCTCGAAATGGGAGGGTTTGACCACATATGATCACTCGGTACAGTTGGCGCAGGAGCGACGGCACCGTTGAATATCACGACAGCGAAGCCTCTTTGGCTGAGGCGCGGGCGAGGGAAGCTGGGGAAGCTAGGGAAGCGCGCCAACTATGGTATGTGCTGGTTGGCCTCGTGGCGGGCGGTATTCTTGCTTACCAAACTCTGAGCTGGCTTGGCGGCGCGGATTGGCCAAAGTTGCTTCGCCTCGCTATCGTGATGACAGGAAGCGGATCAACGGCCTATTTCCTTGTTAAGTTCGGAGATTTCATAATTGGTGCCGTCTTTGTCCTTATAGTTGGCCTTGTACTCGTGTCTATCGGATGGGCGATCCTAGCGGGTGTCTAGCATGCGGTATGAGAAAATAGTTCTCCGATCGAACGACGCCTGGTGGCTCCGGCAGATGGATGCGGGCAGCCTGAACGCATATCGACCGAAGGTTCAGACCCAAAGCCGAACGGCGTCCACGGGCTAGGTCGGTCCGGCTTGTTGAATTCGAGATCTACAAGCTTGTGGGCATAGGCCAATTGCTTTTCGCTCGGCCCGGC
>NZ_JAJAWH010000065.1 GCF_020531965.1 Pseudorhizobium xiangyangii
GCGCCGTCGTGTCAATGGTGAAATTAAGTGCGGGCGAGCGCGGGCTTTCATTACCGGCCATGTCGGTGGCCGAGATGGCAATCTGGTGAGGACCCTCCTCAAGATCGATTTCCGGTGTCATTGCCCAAGTGCCGTCGACAGCGACAACGGCAGTACCAATGGCTTCGCCGCGATCATAGACCGTGATAATGGCACCAGCTTCCGCATTCGAGCCGGAGATCACCGGGCGAGGGTCATTGCTAACCGAGCCGCCTCTAAGCGCGCCCGTGATCGTGCCCTCAGCGTCAGTGACTGCGCCCAGCACTGGGCGGTTTGGTGCGATACTATCGACCACCAAGGTGAACGGGTCAGATTTCTCGCTCTCGTTTCCTGCAGCGTCCGTCGACGACACCTGGAACGAATGCGCCCCTTGAGTGAGCGAAGCAAGCGGCGTGAATGTCCAGTTACCAAAGGAATCAGCGTGGGCTTCGCCGATTTTGTTGCCGTTGTCGTAGATGCCGACAAGGCTACCCGCTTCCGCACCCGCCCCATTGAGGCGTGGCGTCCGATCATTGGTAAAATCGCCATCCTCGAGATCACCGGCGATCGCTTCTACGTCATCCTCCACGCTGATGATTAGCGGCTTATTGGGCGCGGTACGGTCGATGGTGATCTCATAGGCGGGAGAGTGTGGCCCTTCATTGCCCGCCTTATCGGTTGCGGTCACGGTAAACGAATAGTCGCGCTCCTCAAGATCGGTGGCCGGCGTGAATGTCCACGAACCGTTGTCGGCGGCGACTGTCGTGCCGAGCACGTGACCATCGTCATAGATGGTGACGATAGAGCCGGCTTCGGCACCAGTGCCGGACAGCTCCGGCCGCAGGTCGTCCGTGGATGCACCATCGGCCACCGTACTCTTTATCGAGCCTTCATCGTCACGGATCTTGCCGATAGTCGGGGGGTTCGGCGCCAGTAGATCAAGGGTGAGGCTGAAGCTCTGGGAGTAGCCAATTGCTTCATTGCCGGCCGCATCAACGGCCTTGAGCTGGAAGTTGTGGATCCCATGGCTGAGATTACCTTCGGGAGTAAAGCTCCATGTGCCATTGGCAACGTGTGCCTGTCCCAGATAAAGCCCATCATCATAGATGCGGACCAAAACGATATCGGCGTCAGCCGTGCCTTGCAAGGTGGGAGTGGCGTCGTTGGTGACATCGCCGGCGGCCATCTCGCCGGTGACCGGGTTCTGGTCATCCAGCGCATGGGTGATCGTCGCCGCACCCGTACCCGGTGCCGTGGTGTCGATGGTCAGCGTAAACAGCGCCGAGCTTGAGCCTTCATTGCCCGCAACATCGACGGCGATAGCCGTAAACATATGCTCGCCCTGTGCCCGCGCCGGCACATCGAACGACCAGTTGCCGCCACTGTCGGCCTGCGCCTGGCCCAGCAGGGTCGATCCTTCATAGATCCGCACCAGTCCATTGGGCTCGGCGCCCGACCCGTTCAGCCGCGGCGTCGTATCGTTGGTATAGCCGTGATCAAGTACCGGCTCGGTGTTAGGTGCTACGTCATCGCTGGCGCTTGCTATAACCGGCACGAAGTTTGCCTCAGGAGCCTCTGTGTCGACGACAATCATATGTGGTGTCGACTTGACGCTCTCATTGCCGGCTGCATCTGTCGCCGTCACCGTAAATTCATGCTCGCCATCAATGAGGTCCTCATCGATGGTGAAGCTCCACCGGCCATCGCTGCCCGCGACAGCAGTACCTATTGCATTGTCATTGTGGTAAATGGTGACAATATCACCAGCCGTAACGCCGGAACCCGACAATTGCGGTCGCCTGTCATCGGTGACGGCGCTATCGGCAAGCGGTCCTGTAACCGAGCCGATATCGTCCATGATCCTGCCGATGACTGGGACTTCCGGGGCAGTGGTGTCGACCCGGAAGGTCCAAACGTCCGACACTTTCCCGGCATTGCCGGCAGTATCCGTGGCCTGGGCCGTAAAAGCGTGATTTCCCTCGGCAAGAGCGGGTGGAGCAAAGCTCCATGCGCCGTCTTTGTCGGCAAGGGTTGAGCCGATCTGCACGCCATTGTCGTAGATTACAATCTTGGCGCCCGCTTCCGATGTTCCGGACAGCCTTGGCGTCGTGTCCCTGGTCAAGCCATCGTTGGCAATCGCCGACAGCACCGCACCATCATCATCAACGGCATCAGCGTTGGTCACCACCACGTCAGGGCCACTGGTGTCTACCGTGAACTGAAGGGGGCCTGCTGCGGCGCTCTCATTGCCAGCGGCATCCTTTGCCGTGATGGTGATTGAATGAACCCCATCCCGGAGCGGTGTGGTCGGTGTGAAACTCCACTTGCCGCTGGTGTCGGCGCGAACCGTACCCAGGACCGTCTCACCATCGCGGATGGTGACGGTCGAGCCTGCCTCGGCATTGCCGCTGATGGTCGGACGCGCGTCATCGGTGATTGTGTCTGCCTCGATCAGGCCCTGAACGGTGCCAATATCATCATCGAACACAACCCCGTCCGGGGAGGCCGGCGCAATCTTGTCGAGATAGTCCGCATTGGCCGGGGGGCTAACCTTTCCGTTGACATCAATGGTGACCGCCGTGACTTCACCCGATGGTTGGGCATGCAAGGAAGTTGCGCGATATTCACCGTTGGCATCAGCAAGTACTGTCTTGGTTGAACCATCAGGAAAGGTAACCAGGACCGAGGCACCGGGGGCAGACAATCCAGACGCAGTGACCGTGCCATTCTGGTGGGCTTGGAGATTAAGCGAAGGCGCCAGTGGCGCTGGCGTGTTGTCGCTACCTGATCCCCCGCCAGATCCGCCCCCAAGCGTCGCACCGACGCCAGCGGCTGCGGCGCCGAGTAGACCCAGTAAGCCAGCATTGCCCAGCAAGCCAACGCCCGAACCGTCCGTACCCGACGCAAAAAGAACCTCTCTTCCTGTTTCGTCATCAACCGGGATGGTGGACGTGACCGCCGTCACGGGCCATTCCCGGTTATGATGAACAAAGACCAGTTCGAGACGCTGCTGATCGTCTGCGGTAAAAAAGGCTTTCACACGGATAATCTTGCCGCTGTCGCGGTGGATCAGCAGGTCATTGCCGACGCGGACGTATTTGACCACCGAGGATGGATCAATCGAAACTCGCGCCACACCGTCGTTTACCGTCAGGATTTTGCGGCCAGCGGATTCGTTCGCCGGAGACTTTGATGAAGGGATGCGAGCCATTTGATCACCGTATTTGAAAGAATGAGACGTATTTGCCGCCCTTATGCACTCATCTCAACTTAATATTCAATTACGATAGTAGGCTCATATTATTAATATCGCGAAGTATGTGAATCTTTGACGGGCTTTTGACCAAGTCCTCACCTGCTCGCCACGCTCATCAATATCGCCGCCAGGCAGGCGCTCCCGAGGAGGCGGCGTCAGACGGGTGCAGCAGACCCCCGCTTCCTCAGCCCAGCCACGATCGGCCTCTATTCGAGCCTTAGAAGGGGTTTTGCCGCTTTCGCGACCGGAAGAGTGGCATCCCATGTCATCTCCAGAGCGGACCTTTCGATACATAATTGCGCGAGATGTCGACCAGATTGCAGTACGCAAACATGCAATATTACGCAATTGTAATGCAGAAACAGTTAAAATTGATTGCCAGTATTAGCGCCAGATTATATATCACGGCAATGACGACGGGCTAAGCATTCGATCCGCGCTCGTCCCGAGAGCGGTGCAGCGAGCGCGTGCAGATCTAGGTCTGATCGAGCTTTATTGCGACGCTGATGAGCAACTGTGGGGAAGGCTGATCTGGCGCCCCATCGACAGCAGGGTTAATCCAATGATCAGGAAACTTGCAGTAGCCGTGGCAGGCATAGGTCTCGCCGCATTGACCTATTCGATGACAGCTTCCGCCGCCGGTGGCCCCTTCCCCCAC
>NZ_JAJAWH010000066.1 GCF_020531965.1 Pseudorhizobium xiangyangii
TTGCGTTCCGTTGTCCAGCGTCGCCGCCGGACGTCACCGATCATCAGGTCGACCTGTCGAAACTCGTTAGACATAAGCCTATCCTCAAGCCTGTGCTTGAGCCTTCCTGCTTATGCTGAGTGTCCGGTCGAAAATGGGGGCAGTTCAGGATCGAGCCTTGGCTTCTCAGGATACTGATCTCGACCATGTTAAGCCAACTGGCACGCTTGGGGGCGTGGGTGGGAGGTTGTCCATCACCACGCGGACGATTGGGGCGGGGATAATCGACGCCGACCAGTTCACGCATGTAGTCGGCAAAGTCTTAGATGGATTCGTGCCTTCACCCTGCGCCAGCCGGCGGTGGACGTCCATGAAGACAAACAGATTGACACATTCTGTGTCGGCGATAATTCACATTCGTACCGTTTACCAACAGCCCCTCCTCCTTGGGTGATAGCTTGCGCCCAACACCCGGCGCGCTTCTTCACTGAGCGCGCCTTCCAAAAGGTCTTCCACAAACCGGCGTTAGGCCCGGTAAACGTCGTCCTCGATACCGCCTCTGCGATAGCCTCGGCATCGGCGGTATCGTTTTTCTGTAAGAGACAAGCAGACGCCATTTGGCGAAGCGGCTTAGCGGTCAGGTATGGGTAGCAGACAAGATAGGAAGACCTCTACCCCCGCGGGGATCATGCCGAACGCGCCGGCCGGATCACGCGCTGCATATTCGCCTCTTCAGCATCTGCGCGCGCGATGACATCACAAATCAGAACCTCGATCACGGCGTAAGCCCACTGTGAAGGCCGTCTTGCGATGATGGGCTGCTGGCTGCCAGTCCTAGTGCTAGCACTAGGAGTAGCCATATGACGAAGCATCCGATTGAAGTCATCACGTCTGTGGAGCGGCGTCGGCGCTGTCTCGGGAGGAGAAGGAGCGGCTCGTTGCTGCCTGCTTTGAACCTGACGCTGTCATTTCGGAGGTAGCCCGCGCAGCCGGTATTCATGTCAGTCAGCTCTTCCGTTGGCGCAAAGAGTTGTGCCAGATCGTGGAGCCGATGACCGAGGCGGCAACCACTTTGGTGCCGGTGATCGTATCTGAGGCCGCCCCGGCAGCCTTGCCCGTTCCATCTGATCCGCCCACCATATCCCATCCCCGGCGAAAGCGCAGCGATGTCACCATAGAGCTGGGCCGAGGCCGGCGTGTGCGGGTGGACAGCGATATCGACACGGACGCGCTCGGCCGCATTCTCGATTGTGTGCTAGGTCGGCGATGATCTCGGTTCCTGCTGGTGTGAAGGTCTGGTTGGCGACCGGCCATACGGATATGCGCCAAGGCTTTCCCGGCTTGTCGCTGATGGTGCAAGAGACACTGACCCGCAGGCCTGGCTTACCGACGTCCTCGCCAACATTGCGGACATGCCGATCAGCAGGCTGGAGCAATTGCTGCCGTGGAACTGGACACCCAAGACGCCGAGTGCTCAGGCTGCCTGACCTGCGGCCTTCGCCGGATGCTTACATCACGGCGTCGCCCGCAGATGCAGTGCCTGCTTCGCGACGTCTCTACTCCGTGCTACTCTTCCGAGGCCCAAGGTTGAGCGACGACAGCGAAACTGTTGCGACGGATGAATATCGGCGCGTTTGCTGAGACGCTCGCACCCGGCGCGGCGGCGCCAGTGCCAATGCTACTGCCCGTGGCGAAGCGACCGAGGGCACCCTCAAAGCGGTCGGCAACAGCTCGATCATATGGAAGGCTCTAGTTCCAGAACTAGGCCCAAGACATAGAAGCTCACAGCAATTGACGTAAGGCTTAAGCCCTTTCAGCCACCGCCTTCGCGATTTTTCTATCTGTCTTGAACTGACCCAAGGCGTACACGGCCCAGATCACTGCTGGGATCCAACCGATCAGCGTAATTTGGAGAATGAAGCAAGCGATCCCAGCGATTGGGCGCCCGATCGTAAAAAAAGTTAGCCATGGGAAAAGCAAACTAATGAATAAACGCATTCTGAATCCTTGCAGAAGGGAGGGCGTCTTCGACCAAACTTGTCTGTCTTAAGATACCGCTCGATTGGGTGAATTATAGGATCGTAATCCGCCTCCGGTCTCTCGGGGCACGGAGCGATTTGATTAGTTACCGTCTCTTGCCCGCGAGACCTCGGTGTGCATGCTTCCGATCTGTGCAGAGATACTTTGTGCGACTGTGCCAGTAATCCTCGCTGCGCGATCGTCTCCGCTTGTCTGTCCCACAAGCGCGCGCGACGGCTGTCCAACAACTACGCTTCGTTGTGCCTTATGGCGAGACATCGATCGCCAATAGCTAACACCAAATCCGTGATCGCTAGGCACGGTGAAGATAGTGAGGAGCCTTTAGGTGTGCGCAGTTCGTGGGCGTAAAATCTGTCAATTTAAATGGTCGGTGGGCAGTCAACGTCGCGCGCTGGTTCATCTGGTAAAAGAAGCAAGGTCCAGATCAGGGCACCGATTATGGCTCCAATCAACGGGGCGACCCAAAACAACCACAGCTGCCCAAATGCTCCGTTCTCCGCGAAAAATGCGACAGCGGTAGACCGCGCCGGATTTACGGACGTATTCGTGACCGGGATTGAGATCAGGTGGATGAGAGTTAAACCCATTCCAATCGAAATCGGGGCAAAGCCTGTAGGGGCCGCCTTAGCCGTAGCCCCGAGGATTATGACCAAGAAAGCTGCAGTTAGGACAACCTCCGCAATGAAGGCTGAGATTAAATCATAACCGCCCGGGGAATTGACACCATATCCATTCGAACCAAAGCCATCTACGGTAAAGTCAGCAGCTCCCGAGGCAATGGCATAGAGCACGGCTGCACCTAGCCCGCCGCCGATCACCTGCGCCACCCAATACGGCCCGACCTCTTTCCAATTGAACCGATTTGCAACCGCCAATCCAAGCGAGACAGCCGGATTGAAATGACCGCCGGATATGCTGCCCACGGCGTATGCCATGGTAAGCACGGTCAGCCCAAATGCCAGCGCTACGCCGACGAACCCGATTCCCAGTTCTGGATATCCCGCAGCGAGAACGGCACTGCCGCATCCGCCAAATACTAGCCAGAACGTGCCAAATGCTTCGGCGCATAGTTTTCTCATCATCTGATTCCTTTTTGAAGGGTCGTTTACAATCATACGCAGTTCTCAATCACATGCCATGGCCATGTCAATGCAATTCAGTGATGGCTGTAAACACGACGTCGTGCGTCAGATGACCCTCGGGGGCTGATCCGGTTGCGGAAGTTTCGCGGCGATTCGGTGCCAGCCAGCACTCTCTCTACCAAGGGAAAAAGAAGTTTGCGGGTTCGAACGCCAAGGGCAACGAGGAGGCAAAGGAGATCCCCTGACTGATGAAGGAATTGGCTCGCGTTACGGACGAGCGAGACATCCCAGAAAGCGATTAGGTTTTGGTCGGCCTGTGCGCGGTAGAAACAGGCCGCGCGAAGCGGGCGGTCGGAGGGAATTGCCGTCTGCTTATTGGAGGCGTTCGACCTCGTTTAAGCTTCCAACCGAGCCCACAGGTCAGCACCTTGCATGATTATCTGCGACAACGAGACGGATGGTGGAGTATGCCGCAGCCCACATCTAGAGCGTATCCGTTGAACGCGGAAACGACTTGAGGGCCAGGCGAAGTAGCCGCGAGCGTGAGCGTGCTAGCGAATTGATCTAGATATGACCCGCCATGAGTGTCTGGTGAAGCCGCGTTTGGAAGCGAAAACTCCGCTCGAAGCCGTACGTCGCGTGTTACGTACATACCGGCTCACAAGCGCCAGCATTTGGGGTCTGAACCATTCAGGGGAGGGTCAGGAGTAGCCGCCTCCTGACCCTTGTGATGCTACCAAGTGATTTTGAGGCCATGACCTTGCCGGCAACGTCGGTATGGCCGCCGAACTCG
>NZ_JAJAWH010000067.1 GCF_020531965.1 Pseudorhizobium xiangyangii
AGGAAAGATTTCAAACGTGAACAGAGAGAAGATTCGACTTGCCGCAATCGTGGCTATTCCGTTGATCACAACGCTGGTGGTCTGGATTGCCGTGACAGCACTTTGGCCGCACATCGCGAGCGGGCTTGTCGACCAGACACAGTATTGGTTTATGCGGTCCCGCCCCTTCCCACTCCTTGTCGTGCCATCACTAGCCTGCTTTGCCACTGTCGCCCTGATGCCATTGCATCTCCGCCGTCCTGTTGCTCTTAGCGGACTGCTGTCATTCCTCGCGGTCGCTTTGATCTATGGCATGGGTGAGTATTTCCGGCTGTCGCCCTATGTCTATGAACAGGGGATGAGCTGGAACCACGTCCTGCGCTCTGCCGATCTGTTCGTGGTCGCCGGATCGATTGTCGGTTTTGTCGCCTGTGGCTTTGCCGCCAGGCTGTCGGTCGTCACGGACGTCCCGGTGAAACGGGCCAGGATCGGTTCATTCGGTGATGCCGACTGGATGTCGATGAAGGATGCCGCAAAGCTGTTTCCCGATGATGGCGAAATCGTCGTTGGCGAACGCTACCGTGTCGATCGCGATCTGGTGAAGGATGTTCCCTTCGATCCGGCCGCACGCTCGACATGGGGTCGCGGCGGCAAGGAGCAATTGCTCACCTACAAATTCGATTTCGATTCAACCCACATGCTCTACTTTGCAGGATCGGGCGGATTTAAAACCACCAGCAATGTCATTCCCACTGCCTTGCGCTATCGCGGCCCGGTGATTTGTCTCGACCCGTCCACGGAAGTCGTACCGATGGTGGTCGCACATCGCGAGCGTGCGCTCGGCCGAAAGTGCTTTGTCCTCGATCCCAAGAACCCAACTGTTGGTTTCAACGTGCTCGACTGGATCGCCACATCGTCAAACAAGGAAGAGGACATCGTCAACTTTGCTCAATTGCTCCTGTCGGAAAGCTCCGGCGCGGAAACCTCGACCGGCAGCTACTTCCAGAACCAGGCGCACAACCTGCTGACCGGCCTGCTGGCCCATGTGCTGCTCTCCGATGAGTATGCCAATGCCCGTAACCTGAAATCTCTACGTCAGATCGTTTCGGAACCGGAGCCATCCGTGCTGGAGATGCTGCGCACCGTTCAGCAGGAATCCAGCTCGACATTCATTCGCGAAACGCTTGGCGTCTTCACCAATATGACCGAGCAGACGTTCTCCGGCGTCTATTCGACCGCCTCGAAAGACACCCAGTGGCTTTCCCTCGATGCCTATGCTGCCCTTACCTGTGGTGACAGCTTCACGTCGAGCGATATCGCCAAGGGAGAGTTCGACATCTTCCTCAATCTCCCTGCCTCTATCCTGCGCTCCTATCCCGGCATTGGCCGCGTCATCGTCGGCTCATTGCTAAATGCCATGATCCAGGCCGATGGCAAATTCGCCAAGCGCGCCCTGTTCATGCTCGATGAGGTGGATTTGCTCGGCTACATGCGCCTGCTTGAAGAGGCGCGCGACCGTGGTCGCAAATACGGCATCTCCCTCATGCTGATGTATCAATCGGTCGGTCAGATGGAGAAGCACTTCGGCCGCGAAGGCGCCAGATCGTGGATCGAGGGAAGTGCCTTTTCCTCCTATGCCGCCATCAAGAGCATGGAAACCGCAAGAGAAGTTTCCGCCAGCTGCGGGGAAATGACCGTGGAAGTTGCCGGCCAATCGAAGTCGGTCGGAATGTTTGGAGCGGGCGGCACGGCCAGGGCGACAGAGAGCCTTTCCTATCAGCGGCGGCCGCTGATCATGCCGCATGAGATTACCCAGACAATGCGCAAGGACGAACAGATCATCGTCGTCCAGGGCCACCCTCCGCTACGCTGCGGGCGCGCCGTCTATTTCCGCCGAAACGACATGGCTGCCCAAGCCCAGGCAAACCGTTTTGCACCAAAGGGGTCGTAAAGAAATTCTTTTATTCACACATCCGCAAAACCAGCCGGATGGCCCAACGATTGACATCGACACAGGCCCCAAGATGAACGTTGACGAACTTCAGGTCCGGCTCGACCGCCTGCCAATAATCACGATTGAAGCCATTCCGAACTATTACACATCGTGGACTGCACCGGAGCCGACCCACGAAGGTTGGATCTACGCGGCTGATGGCAGGCAAGTGGGTGCTGCCTCCTATGCCCAGTCACCGCTGGCCGACAGGGTCTACGTTTCTGATATCGAGATAGTCGCTGGCCGCCAACGTCAGGGATATGCAACTGCATTCCTGAGGTACCTTGCGCAGGTCTATGGCCAGCCAATTACCCCAATACACGAGCTTTTCCACGCCAGCAGCTTTTGGAATGCAGCTCGACGCTTGAAACCAGCCGGAGTTATCGTGACTGCCCAGATTTCGGTCAGCGACATGCCAAGGGAAGCTGAACGCTGGCAACATCTGACCGACGAGGCTTCGGATTTCTCATCAGCGCAATTCGGTTAGCAGATTCACGCCTACCGCTCCGGCCGCGTGCGCTCGGCACGGCCGCTGGAAACTGAAAATCAAAAGGACGTTGTATTGTTAATCCACCTCAAACCCACCTGCGCGTCAGCACACTTCGATCTCACGCTGCTCGATTTTACCTTTAACGGGCTCTTACTTCGTGAGGGCCGCGAGCTGGCGACACGGCGTCCCTCCCCGAACAGAACCCTTGCTGTGGCCTGCGCCAAACGGGAGCGCGGGCCAAAGGATGGTATTCTCATTGAAACCACCAGCCGCCTGCAAAACTTCACAACGGTAAGCCGGTGGCGGGCCGGTCCCCATATCGTGCACCACGAAATCGCATACACGGTGCTCGATACCGAACACGACGGTGCAAGCGACGACGTGGTTCTTTGGATGGCGTCAGAAGCATGGTCCGATCGATGGCCAGCCACGGTAGCCCGCAAGCCGCCAGTGGTCTTGCAGCCATGGCTCAAGATTCCCGATGATTTGGACGGCCCGCAAGAGGTTCGCCAAGAGTTCTCATTGCCCACGCTCGAACGCGACCGGATTATAAAAAATGCTGGATTCGGGTTGCCTGAGAAACGACGTCCGAGCCTGGCATTCGCTTTTCAGCTGCCATAGTGCTTGCCGCCAGGAAACACTATGGCAGGCGCTTCTGGCGAAGCGGACTTGATTGTTTCCCACAAGGCTTCGGCCTTCTCTTCGGCGCTCTTCGGGTTAGCGCGTTCAGGCCTGCGCCTGCTGCGCTCTCTGCGTTCGCTCCGGCCGCTTGCGCGCTGCTGCGCAGCACGGCGGCTGGAAAACTGAAAACAGAAAGGATGACGTATTGTTAATCCACCTTAAGCCAACCTGCGTTTCGGCACACTTCCAGCCGACGCTAATTGATTTTACTTTCTATGGTCTTGTCCTTCGCGGAGGCCAGGAGCTGGCAACACGACGGCCATATCCGAACAAGACACTTGCTGTAGCTTGCGCCAAGCAAGAGCGCGGGGCAAAGGACGGCATCTTCATTGAAACAGCGATCCGCCTGCAAAACTTCAAGACTGTCAGCCGATGGGCGATCGGTGCCCATATCGTGCGTCACGAAATCGCATACACAGTCCTCGATACTGAACATGATGGTGTAAGCGACGACGTGGCTCTTTGGATGGCACCACACGGATGGCCCAATCGCTGGCCAGAAACGGTTCCCTTCAGACCACCAGTGTTATTGGCGCCATGGCTCAAGATACCCGATGATATCGACGGTCCTAAAGAGATCCGTCAGGAGTTTTCTCTACCGACACTGGAACGAGACCGGATTTTGACCTTGGCGGGGCTTGGCTTACCCGAGAACCGCCGTCCCAACCTGGAATCGGCCTTTCAGCTTGCGTAACACACCGGAAATCACGCTTCTGGCGAAGCGGACTT
>NZ_JAJAWH010000068.1 GCF_020531965.1 Pseudorhizobium xiangyangii
AATCCATTCATTCAATCGATGTAGTAGCATCTGAACCTGACCCAAGCCCGTACACGTTACTCAAGCCCTCTGTTAAAGCGCCGGCTGACTGTTAAAGCGCGCCACGTTGCAGTTCGTTCTGATCGACCGTCGAATACCGTGTGCATCTTATTCTCATAGCATGTATGTCAAGTTGTATATTTCCAAACCTATCCCTGTATTACGCAACGGTGGGAAAGCCAAGGACAAAGCTGGTTTAGGCATCACCATTGCGATTAAGTTGGACTGTGTTTTTTGAAGACGATGTTAGCTATCTGCTAATGTGGATACTGGCGTGGCTTTGCGGCTCATCATTCCTCTGCGTTGATCGCCGGGGTGTGGGTGCCTCCGTGAGGGCGGCGATTTGGCGGTAGAGGGTGGATCGCCGAGCCCGGCTGCTTGGCGGTCTGGGCAGGACGCACGCCCGCTTCGATCACCTTAAGCGCCAAGGCGAGCTTTTTTTATCGAACGGCGGTTGACCCGGATCTTCCCATTAGAGACCAATCTCAATACCGGGGATGTTGTCGGTGACTCCTGCTGCGAGGCTTGAGTAAGTCTGGGATCGCCTCATTGTTGCCGTGTGTCGCTTAGGGTGTCATTTTGCCCCCAGCCGGAACCGACCCCCGGAATCAACAAGCCGACCTCGAAGGAAATCATCAGCCCGACCAGAAATACAAGCAGAACCAAGCTTGACATCCCGATTAGAGAACGGCCTGGCGCACGATCGGCGCGGCTCGGAAATGCGTCCCTGAATCCTGTTCACGGGCTCTCTTCAATTTGCTGAAACCATGATCAGGCTTCGATGAAGTTCGTAGAGGTCATGTCCATTTACGCGGATCATCCCTTCACCCGGTGAGTCGATTTCCGCGACCATCACAAACGACAAGGAAATCATCGAGGGAAGAATCAGCAGGAGAATTCCCCGCTTCCGAACATTTCCCACGCTATAACCGATCATAACACAACAGCATAAGGCGATGACAAATAGCAGCAGCCATGCGGGAAGGGGAATCTGGTTTTTCCAACCTGCCTGAGCTCTTTTTTGAGAACTGATGACATCGTTCACTCCGGTAACGACTAACGATGTTATAGCAGTCTGCTGCCCCGCCACAGCGGAAACAGTTCTTTCCCAAAGCTCGTTCTGTACCGATATCGCTTCTTCTCGTTTGCTTACGCGTCCGTTAGACTGCCCATTATAATATTCAACTCTCTTTTTAAGATACTGCAATAGGGCAGTGCGGAGTGGTGCTGTATACGTCTTTTCGAGCAGGCCTGCTCTCAAATACGCCGAATTTATTGAAGATGCTTCCGCCTCTTGCGCAGCCTGACGGCTGTTGTAGCCGGCGATCGACATGGACAGCGTAAAGCCAATCACTAGCCCAAGTAACGACAAGACAGCGCCCAAGATTAATCGAAACTCATCCATACTCTCTGCTGCGTCGCGCTTTTTAACTAGCCGACCGCCTACTTGGCCCGCGGCCCAAAGCACAGAGCAGAAAAACGCAAACAAAAAAAATGAAAAAAGGCTCATAGGCCACGCCCGCAATTGCTCACTGTATCGAGACTGATCTAAATCTCAATTAATGCGGCGGAAGTAAGACCGGACGGCGAGGATCTGAGACCAACCGTCAAATGCAGCACCCGGCACTCCCAATCCCAGCGTTGATGTGAAATTCAATCGTTGGTGAAATTCGCGGTGCTTTAAGGGTCCGGACCCAATAAGATCGTGTCCCGCCGAGTGGTGTAGCTGGGTGATAGCGAAGCCGCTCGCGAGCGCACCCTCCATAGTGCTGTAGGGAGCGGGCGGCGTAGCGGTGGTCACCAGTGTTTTCCGGTAGGGTCGGGTTGTTGAAGCTCAACCTGAGGAAAACCACCGATGACCGACGACATGATGAACCTGCGCTCACTCGTTGAGAAGAGCGCCGACGCCGATTTGCTGCGGGATATGATTGGCTTTGCTGCCGAGAAACTGATGGCGCTGGAGGTCGGCACGAAGACCGGCGCGGGTTATGGCGAGAAGAATGGCTTCCGACTGGCCCAGCGCAACGGCTATCGCGACAGGGACTGGGAGACACGTGCTGGCACAGTCGAGCTTCGTATCCCGAAGCTGCGCACCGGCAGCTATTTCCCAAGCTTCCTTGAGCCACGCCGCATGGCGGAGAAGGCCCTGACGGCCGTGATCCAGGAAGCCTACATCCAGGGCGTTTCGACCCGCTCCGTTGATGACCTGGTCAAGGCCATGGGCATGAGCGGCATCTCCAAGAGCCAGGCCTCAAGGCTTTGCGAGGAGATCGACGACAAGGTGAAGGCCTTCCTCGACAGGCCCATAGAGGGTGAATGGCCCTACCTGTGGATCGATGGTGCGCCGTGCGGCGCGGGAGGTGCGTATGATTTAGCGTGACGGTCCTGCTGTATTCTGCCCTGAACTCGGGGTCGAATTGCCCCCGCCTCGAATGCCGCTGACCCCAGAAGTCGGCGAGCCAGAGAATGCTGCGGCTGCAGGTGATGATGCTGCCTATGCCGCGCTACGTTATGTCAGCAGTGCTTACGATGATTAGGAAAGAGGCGGAATCCGTGGGTCTGTGCGTTTGTTGATCTTGAGTCGATCAGCCACCGCCGGAAGTAAGCGGTGACGATGATGTCTGAATTGATATGCATACTAACATGAACTATGTGCTGCATACAGATTTGCTCACATCCTGACGACGGCTGCTACAAGTCTCGTCTCTTCGGACAGAATAAATCGTGCAACTTTCCCGATTGAGGACTCCGAAATGACCCTACAGAATGATCCGCTCTTATGGAGCCAGGAAGGCACCCTGTACTGGCTCAGCTGTTTCACCAAGCCACTGATCCGACGGCGGTCGTTGTACAAAAGTGGAGTTACCTTTCCTTTTGCCGCATTCGGTTTGATCGCTTCGCTCGCAGCTAGTGGGGCCGTAGGGCAGACCTTTATCGACAATGGCCAGCAAGTTATTGTTCCTGATACCCAGGCATCGCCGTGGAATACCGGTTTCCTTTTAGTGGGGAACAATGGAACAGGCAGTCTTATTATCCACCAGGCAGGCATCGTTAACTCGGATTTCAGCGGAATCGGAGTTGCGACCGGGGGAAATGGTACTGTTACCCTGACGGACCCGGGATCTGAGTGGAACGTGTCTGATCTTAGCGTGGGCGATTCCGGAACAGGCAACTTGACAGTCTCGTCAGGCGCCATTTTGACCAGCCAGGGCAATATCACCATCGGAAACGCTCCTGGCGGTATCGGTGCGGTCACGGTGGTCGGACCAGGATCCGAGCTCCATTCAAACAACACTATTCTCGGGGGATTCGCGGTCGGCCACTTCGGGATTGGTTCGCTTACCATAGCAGACGGCGGCCTAGTCACCTCAGATCTAGCGAGTATTGGTTCCCAGAGCTCCGGAGAGGGTGCTGTGACCGTGACGGGAGCCGGATCCCGATGGGATAATGACCGCGATCTCATCGTGGGCGAAAATGGCATAGGCAGCCTCGAGATTACCGACGCTGGCGTCGTTACAAGCGAACTTGGCAGAATTGGCAACGCTGCTGGCAGCGTCGGAAGCGTCACAGTGAGAGGCCCTGGTTCGCAGTGGAACAACTTGGGTCCGGGTGGCCTGGCCGTGGGATTCCTGGGCCGCGGTGCTTTGAACATCAGCGGTGGCGGCGTTGTTTCGAGCGGTCTTGGGAGAATTGGCAATAGCGTCGGCAGCGAAGGCGTGGTGACCGTGAGCGGAGTTGGATCGCAGTGGAACAACTC
>NZ_JAJAWH010000069.1 GCF_020531965.1 Pseudorhizobium xiangyangii
CATCCCGCGCATCGGCCACGAAGTCATCGTCGACTTCCTCGAGGGCGATCCCGATCAGCCGATCGTCACCGGCCGCACCTATCACGCCACCAACAAGCCGCCATACAAGCTGCCGGACCACAAGACACGCACGACCATCAAATCCCAGACCCACAAGGGAGAGGGTTTCAATGAGCTAAGATTCGAAGATCAGGCTGGCCAGGAAGAGGTCTATGTCCATGCCCAGAAGGATCTCAACCTTGTTATCGGCAATGATGAAACACGCTTTGTAAAGGGAAATGTGGCTCTCAACGTTTCATCGTCGTATGGCGCTTCGATTGCATCACATAAGACGCAGAACATAGGAGGCAATAACCGGCTCGATATCGGCGGTGATTATGTCATATCTGTCGGGGCTCAATTTGTCCGTAAATTTGTCGAGGACAAGCTGGCAAAAGCTTTTGACGGCATCTTCAAGCCGATAAAAAACGCTCTCGTTCCGTTGCAGAATGCCGGATCAGGGAATTTGCATACCCACGTGCTGGGCAACAAGATGGACCTCATTGGGATATCCTCCCTTGAGGTAATTGCAGGAATCAAGAAAATCGCCGCTGGTCATTCCGTAGATATTAACGCGGGCGAAGCTATTACTATGATCGCCGGCAAGCAACTCCATGATGGAGCTGGTACAATCCGAACTATAACCGCGCTGGAAGAAATTAAACTACAGTGCGGGAAGGCCAGTATTACGATGTCTGCTGATGGAAAAATATCGTTAAAAGGCACAAAAATTAATCTAAACTAGGATGAGAGATGGGTGACTACATAAATAGTCAGGATTCCAATACCCTGTTGAGTGCTGAGGAATCCGTTGCACTAAAGCATGAGTTTGGCTGGTCTCCCGTAGGAGTTGGCGACAAAGGATCGGCGCTATGGCACCCGTTGGATGCGTTTTCGTTCAAGGCTGCGGCCAAAGCCGCGAGCACTGAAGCAGCAGACATTAACACCCCAGGTTGCTACCCTTATTTTGATTACCAGCCTGGGACAAGCGCACATAACGATTGCAGGGATGCTTTTCGACATGCCTATTGGAATGCTTTGATGGCGCAAATTGATGAGGTGGATGCGGCCAGCCAAGCAAACGCGCATGAGCGTAGCGCGCCAAACGTTTACAGTGAGCATTACATGGATCTCTACAACAATAGAGTCGGGCGAAAGCTCGGTGCAGCCCACCCCTCAGCATCCCACAAAGAGATCGCAGACTTAGTAAAGCAAGAACTGAGCCGCGGGGGCCTGATTACGGACCTAGGTCAGGCTCCAACTGCCGGAGCAAAGTAATTGAGGTTGATCCATGAAAACCATTGCTATAATTAGCTCAATAATCTTAATAACATTAGGAGTCTACACAGCATTAATTATAACTTTAAATAAATATCGCAAAATCAATTTCATCAACAGTAGCGATAACAAGGTAACATTTGGTTATGAAATCGATTGCTCCGGAAAGCAAAAGGAGACTTTCCAAGCGTTGACTTGGCCTCATTCTAAAAAAACAAATCGGTTTCTTTTGGAGTGTGAAGGTGGAATTACATTTTTTGTCCAAGATGGAAACAATAAAGACCAGAATGGGTTTTATACTACTCCAAACCTTGATTTTTCTTTCTTTGGTTCCCCGACTTACATAGTAAGATATGACGGAAGAAGATTGATCGCAACAGGTCCAAAATAAGAGAGCAGTTTGGTGCCCGCCTCTAAATCAAAAAGGGCAGGCTTTGGGATGCTCCTGGCGCCGTGAACACTCTGTCGGAAAAGGACGTAGGGGTATTAAGATGAGACAGAGCAAGCGGCTCTGTTTCTGGCTTGGTTTACCTGCAATTTTGGCTGGGTTGTTATTTGCGGCCTATTGTTACGCTGCATTCGTTATAATCGATTACCGGTACATCAACGATCAACTTAACATGATAAGGGCAGTAACCCCTGTTCGGTCGGTGCAATTAAATCGTACCGAAAGCCTGGTCCCGCCGGATTATACAACCAAGATAGACAAAACACACAGCGATTTAGAATTTATAGAAGTTAGCTTTTTGATTCAAGTATACTTGAATAACATATTAAGTGAATATAATTCACACTATCTTTCTCTTTGTATAGAGTCATCAAACTATTATGGAGGATGCTACACTTGGAGCATCCTCCATAAGAAATTCTTTGGCAGTAGTGGGTCTCCGCTAGAGGTTCATGACCACCGCGCAAGGGAAAAGTGAGAATGCCCGCCTCCACCCGTAAAAACGACATCGGCTCGGGCCATGGCTGCCACTTCCCGCCAACCGCTGCGGTGGAAGGCAGTCCTGACGTGATCATCAACGGCAAGCCAGCCGTCCGGGTGGGCGATGCCTATGCGGCACACGGCTGCCCGTCCTGTCCCGCGCCGGCACATGGCCGAGCGTTGTCCCAGGGATCGCCCACTGTGTTTATCAATGGCCGCGCGGCTGGACGGATTGGTGACAGCATCGACTGCGGGGGTGCCGCGGCGTCAGGCTCCGGCGATGTGTTCTTTGATGGTGAATGATCCGTGAGCAATCAGAACACCACAAACCTGCCCTTGCCCCTTGATCTTGGAGATGGCTTGAGCCCGGTCGATATCTGGCAAAGCCTGCATGCAGGAGAGCGACGCTGGATAGCCCAGGCTGCGGGTGAACCTCGCTTCATCTTCTCAGACCAGGCTGACGGCTCGGATCGGGCTCTTATGCAATTGTTGGCAAAGCTCGACGCACGCCGCTGGATTGACCTGTGTATGAGCGAAAAGGAAAGGTGATGTGGCAGGATATTGCCCGTTTCGTGGAACACATGACGGAGGTTCAGGAGCATGGATAGGCGCAAAATAGCCCTGATATTCGTTGCTCCTGCTGCTCTCCTGTGCGTCTTCCTGACAGCATGGATTTATGTCTGGAACATAAGAACGACTGCCCTGATCTACTCAGAATTTGCAAAGCTCGTTGGAAACCGGAACTACTGTATTCTCATTGGGGCCGATAAGCGGCTGAAACCGCGTTCCGGTTCTCCTCACGATAAAATCGATTCCATCTATGAATTGACAGCTATTAGCATTCTTCAGCGAAGAATGAGACGACCAAACCCGACAGGAAGTGCCGGTTATTGGCTCGCCGTAATTGTTGCAGGAGAAGTATACAATTGGAGCTTTAACGAAAAGAAATTTGTGCAACCACCACATCATAAGCGCTTTCTTTTTGGATATCCGCAAAATTCGGATGACCCAGCCTGCATTTGGCGTTGATGAGGACTTATGCGTATGCCCGCCTCAACGCGCAAAGACGACATCGGCTCGGGCCATGGTTGCCATTTCCCGCCAACCGTGGCGGTGGAAGGCAGTCCTGACGTGATCATCAACGGCAAGCCAGCCGTCCGGGTGGGCGATGCCTATGCGGCACACGGCTGCCCGTCCTGTCCTGCGCCGGCACATGGTCGAGCCTTGTCCCAGGGATCGCCCACTGTGTTCATCAATGGCCGGGCGGCTGGACGGATTGGCGACAGCATCGATTGCGGGGGTGCCGCAGCTTCAGGCTCCGGCGATGTGTTCTTTGATGGTGAATGATCCGTGAGCAATCAGAACACCACAAACCTGCCCTTGCCCCTTGACCTTGGAGATGGCTTGAGCCCGGTCGATATCTGGCAAAGCCTGCATGCAGGAGAGCGGCGCTGGATAGCCCAGGCTGCGGGTGAACCTCGCTTCATCTTCTCGGACCAGGCTGACGGCTCAGATCGGGCTCTTATGCAATTG
>NZ_JAJAWH010000006.1 GCF_020531965.1 Pseudorhizobium xiangyangii
CCGGTCTCGATCGAGACCGGCGGTTTAGAGTTTCACGTGAATCCGCCGCCTTTTATTCGGCGGCAGTCAGCAGTACGGGTGCCGCATCGCGGACCTTGCTGTCGACATGGCCTTCGAACTTCTCGAAGTTGGCGATGAACATCGAAACCAACTTCTTCGCCTGCACGTCGTAAGCTGCACCGTCGGCCCAGGTGGAGCGCGGGTCGAGGATCGCCGTGTCGATGCCTTCTGCTGCAATCGGAACAGCAAAGCCGAAGTTCGGATCGGTGCGGAACTCGGCCTTCTTGAGTTCCCCGGTGAGTGCCGCCGTCAGCAAGGCGCGGGTCGCCTTTATCGGCATGCGGCGACCGACGCCATAGGCACCACCGGTCCAGCCGGTGTTGACCAGCCAGCAATCGACGCCATGGCGGGCGATCAGCTCCTTCAGGAGGTTGCCGTATTCTGCCGGGTGGCGAGGCATAAAGGGAGCGCCGAAGCAGGTCGAGAAGGTGGCCTCCGGCTCCGTCACGCCCTTTTCGGTTCCGGCAACCTTGGCCGTGTAGCCGGAGAGGAAGTGGTACATGGCCTGTTCCGGTGTCAGTCTGGCGATCGGCGGCATGACACCGAATGCATCAGCGGTCAGCATGATGATCGTCTTCGGATGCGGCGCGATGCCGGTCTCCGATGCATTCGGGATGAAGTGCAACGGATACGCGCTGCGGGTGTTTTCCGTCAACGAGGCATCGTCGAAATCGGGTACGCGATTTTCATCGAGCACGACATTCTCGAGTACGGTGCCGAACCGCCGCGTCGCCGCGTAGATCTCAGGCTCGGCTTCGGCCGAGAGCCTGATCGCCTTGGCATAGCAGCCGCCTTCGAAGTTGAAGATCCCGTTCTCACCCCAGCCGTGCTCGTCGTCGCCAATGAGCGTGCGGCTCGGGTCGGCGGACAGCGTCGTCTTGCCGGTACCCGACAAGCCGAAAAACACTGCGGCATCCCCGTCCGGTCCAACATTCGCCGAGCAGTGCATCGGCATGACGCTCTTTGCAGGCAGCAGGTAATTCAGCACCGTGAAGACGGATTTCTTGTTCTCACCCGCATAGGAGGTACCGCCGATCAAGACGATACCGCGCGTCAGATCGCAGGCGATCACAGTTTCAGTGCGGCAACCATGCCGCGCCGGATCGGCTCGAAAGCTCGGCAAGTTGATGATCGTCAGCTTCTGTACGAAGGTTGCAATTGCTTCGCGGCTGGGTCGGATCAGCAGGTTGCGGATAAACAGCGCATGCCAGGCAAACTCGGTGATGACGCGTGTCGGCAAAGCGTTCTCGGGATCGGCGCCACCGATCAGGTCCTGGACATAAAGCGTTTTACCGGCGGCATGCGCCAGCATGTCACGATGCAGGATGTCGAAGTGATCCGGGGACATCGGTTTGTTGTTGTCCCACCAGATGGCGCCTTCGGTCTTTTCGTCGCGGACGACGAACTTGTCCTTCGGCGAGCGGCCGGTGTGCTGGCCGGTCACGGCCCGCAATGCGCCATCGGCGGTCAGGTCAGCTTCGCCCTTACGGATCGATTCCTCGCAAAGCTCCGTTTCCAGGAGGTTGTAATTCACGCGGGAAACGTCGGTGAAGCCGATCGCTGCGACCCCATTGGACGGATTGAAAAGTCCAAACTCCTGCATGCGCGCTTCCTTCACTAGGTGTTGATATTTCCCACCAACTAGCTCTCGTTCACGCAAAGAGCAATAGCAACCCCCCTAATAACACAATGATATCAATTATTTAATCGATTTAAAAAAATTTATTCCAGATTAAATCGGTTTAGTATCTGTTTTAGTTCCCGCCGCTGACCAGTCGGCGAAGGATGAGCTATAATTGTATTCCCTGGAGCGGCATCTATCTTTGCCACAATTTGTTCCACCTTTATACTCACAACGCGCAACGGCGGATTTGCCGAACCTGGCTGGGGTTACTCCAGGAGATGCGCAAAATGATGATGGAGACGGAGAGCATGCAGACAATCGCGCTCGTAGACGACGATCGCAACATTCTCACCTCGGTATCGATTGCGCTTGAAGCGGAAGGCTACAAGGTCGAGACCTATACCGATGGTGCGTCCGCACTCGACGGCCTCCTTGCACGGCCGCCGCATTTGGCGATCTTCGATATCAAGATGCCGCGCATGGACGGCATGGAACTGTTACGCCGGCTTCGGCAGAAATCCGACATTCCAGTAATCTTCCTGACATCCAAGGACGAGGAGATCGACGAATTGTTCGGCCTCAAGATGGGTGCGGACGACTTCATCACCAAGCCGTTCTCCCAGCGACTCTTGGTCGAGCGTGTGAAGGCGATCCTTCGGCGCGCCACCGCGCGGGAGACACAGGGCGGCGCAATCGGCGCGAAGCCGGGCATCGACGCGCAACAGGCGCGCACGCTCGAGCGCGGTCAGCTGCTGATGGACCAGGAACGCCACACCTGTACCTGGAGGGGCGAGCCGGTCACGTTGACCGTGACGGAATTCCTGATCCTCCATTCGCTGGCCCAGCGCCCCGGCGTGGTAAAGAGCCGCGACGCCCTCATGGACGCTGCCTATGACGAGCAGGTCTATGTCGACGACCGCACTATCGACAGCCACATCAAGCGCCTGCGCAAGAAGTTCAAGATGGTTGACGGCGACTTCGATATGATCGAAACGCTCTACGGCGTTGGCTATCGCTTCCGCGAAGCGGCCTGACTGGCCGCTTCCGCGCCCGGCGTGAAAGCCATGCCTGGCCGGGCTCAAAGCCGGTCCTTTGAGAGGACGTTTGGTGGCAGATCAACTGCTCGAAAGCGAGATGATCGATGATTCCGAGATGCGCCGTGCACCACGGCGCATCTGGTCGCATCCCTTTACCCTTATACGGCGCGTATTCGGCCATGCGGTCTTTTCGAGCCTCACACGCCGAATCCTGTTCTTCAACATCGCCGCAACCGTCGTTCTTGTCGGCGGCATCCTGTACCTCAACCAGTTTCGCGAAGGGTTGATCGACGCGCGCGTAGAGAGCCTGCTGACCCAGGGCGAGATCATTGCCGGAGCAATATCGGCGTCCGCCTCGGTCGACACCAATTCGATCACCATCGATCCCGAAAAGCTTCTGGAGCTTCAAGCCGGGCAGAGCATCACACCGGTCCCCAACGATGAGGACCTCGATTTTCCCATCGACCCGGATAGGGTGGCACCGGTCCTCCGCCGGCTGATCTCACCGACCCGTACCCGTGCGCGCATGTTCGATGCAGACGCCAATCTGCTTCTCGATTCCCGACATTTGTATTCCCGAGGCCAGGTGCTGCGCTTCGATCTGCCGCCCGTCGAGCATGAGGCGACGAGCTGGAGCGACTGGACTGCCGGTCTCTTCAACCGCATGCTGCAGCAGCGCAACCTTCCTATCTACAAGGAGGCACCCGGTGGCGATGGTTCGATCTATCCGGAAGTCATGAATGCGCTGACCGGCGTACGTGGCGCCGTCGTCCGTATTACAGAAAAGGGCGAACTGATCGTTTCCGTCGCAGTCCCCGTGCAACGGTTTCGGGCCGTCCTCGGCGTCCTTCTCCTATCGACCCAGGCAGGTGATATCGACAAGATCGTCCACGCGGAACGGCTCGCGATCATGCGCGTCTTCGGGGTGGCGACCCTGGTCAACATCCTCTTGTCGCTGCTGCTCTCGTCGACGATCGCAAATCCGCTACGGCGGCTCGCGGCAGCGGCCATCCGCGTTCGTCGTGGCGCAAAGCAACGTGAGGAAATTCCCGACTTCGCCTACCGCCAGGACGAGATCGGCAACCTTTCGATTGCACTTCGTGAAATGACGAATGCGCTCTACGACCGTATCGATGCCATTGAAAGCTTTGCGGCTGACGTCAGCCATGAGCTGAAGAACCCCCTCACCTCCCTCCGGAGTGCGGTGGAAACTCTGCCGCTCGCAAAAACGGACGATGCGAAACGCCGATTGACGGAAATCATCTTCCACGACGTGCGCCGGCTCGACCGCCTGATCAGCGATATCTCGGATGCTTCCCGCCTCGATGCCGAGCTGGCCCGCACGGATTCTTCACCCGTCGATCTTCAGGCATTGCTCAGCAACCTCGTCGACATTTCGCGGCAGATCCGCAGCGGCCGCAAGCCCGTCGAGATCAACCTGACCGTCGAGAACAAGGGCCTCGCCAAATCGGCGTTCGTCGTCAACGGCCACGACCTGCGGCTCGGGCAGATCATCACAAACCTTATCGAAAACGCCCGGTCCTTTGTCCCCGAACAGAGCGGCCGGATCGCCATCCGTCTGTTTCAATCCCGCGGACGCACCAACATCACAGTCGAGGACAACGGCCCCGGGATACAGGCGGAAGACATCGATCGGATCTTCGAGCGCTTCTACACCGATCGCCCAGAAGGCGAGAGTTTCGGGCAGAATTCAGGGCTTGGGCTGTCGATCAGCCGCCAGATTGCGGAAGCGCACGGCGGCACACTGAGGGCGGAGAACATCATCGACGCCAAAACCGGTGAGATCAAAGGCGCCCGCTTTGTCCTCTCGTTTCCGGCAGGGGAACAACAATGACCGCAGTACCGGTCAACGTACACGCAACCGCTATCGTGGTCCGCGAAGCAGGACTGCTCTTCATCGGACCATCGGGGGCTGGAAAATCAATCACCGCATTCAACTGCATGGTTGCAGCGCGACGTTCGGCCGCATTCGCGGCACTTATCGCCGACGACCAGGTTTTCCTGTCCCAGAAGGACGGCGCACTGTTTGCCACATGTCCTGATACAATCGCGGGACTGATCGAGATCAGGGGAAGCGGGATTGCACGTCTGCCGCATATTCCATCCGCGCCCATTCACCTTGCCGTGTTGCTCGTCGAACGCAATTCCATGGAACGACTGCCCCCGGAAGGGGAAGTCTTCGACATCCCGGGAATTGGGTCGCTACCACAGCTTCGAATGGTGCAGGAAGCACAGGAGCCGTTGGCCATAATCGCTGCTTTTTATCCAGATATCGGTATACCGCGGACGTTCTGAACGTCGAAGCAACGGATTTTTGACTTGCACTTCAACTCTACATGGCGAAGATGGCTTCCCACCGCTGGACGGCCTTTGTGCAATGCGATATTGGCCGCTTGTTTCCGGAGCAGGGGGAATTCATGATCGGACTTGTGCTTGTCACGCATGGCAAGCTGGCTGAAGAATTTCGACATGCACTCGAGCATGTCGTCGGTCCTCAGAAGTACATCGAAACCGTATCCATCGGCCCTGAAGACGACATGGATCAGCGGCGTCAGGACATCTTGGATGCGATCGATCGCGCCGATGATGGTCACGGCACGATCATCCTGACGGACATGTTCGGCGGCACGCCGTCGAACTTGTCGATCTCCGTCATGGACAGCGGCCGCATCGAGGTCATTGCCGGTGTGAACCTGCCAATGCTGATCAAGCTTGCGGGGATCCGCAGCGAGAACGACATGGACAAGGCGCTTGTCGATGCATCGGAAGCCGGCCGCAAGTACATCAACGTCGCCAGCCGCGTCTTGAGCGGCAAGTAAGCATAAGACACATGTCCTCTCAGTCCCGCGAACTCCTCATCATCAACAAGCGTGGCCTG
Organism: Pseudorhizobium xiangyangii; assembly: GCF_020531965.1. Lineage (GTDB taxonomy): Bacteria > Pseudomonadota > Alphaproteobacteria > Rhizobiales > Rhizobiaceae > Neorhizobium > Neorhizobium xiangyangii. The sequence goes on from NZ_JAJAWH010000006.1 coordinate 5,621, forward strand.
CATGCCCGAGCTTCCGCGAAATTCGTGCAGACCGTCGGCCAGTATCAGGCCGAGGTTACGGTCACGAAAGACGGGACCAGTGTCGGCGGCATGTCGATCATGGGTCTGATGATGCTGGCGGCCAGCACAGGCTGCAGCGTCGAGGTCACGGCCTGCGGTCCGCAGGCGACTGAAGCCCTGGACGCCCTGGAGCACCTGGTGGCCAACAAATTTGGCGAAGACGCCTGACGCTCCGCCTTCAGGCGACATAAACATATAAACACTTCTTTATGTCCCGTTGCCAGCAGCCGGCAAGCCTGATAAACCGGCTGCCGACTGGTCTGCGGAGGCGCCTCCGGCGTCCACAGCACATTTTCAGCTGGAGAGCTTCATGAGCACTGAAAAAGATTACATCGTCGCCGACATCGAGCTTGCCTCATACGGCCGGAAAGAACTGGACATCGCGGAAACCGAAATGCCAGGCCTGATGGCTTGCCGCACTGAATTCGGTGAAAGCAAGCCGCTCAAGGGCGCCCGGATTTCCGGTTCGCTGCACATGACGATCCAGACGGCCGTTCTGATCGAGACACTGACGGCACTCGGCGCCGACGTACGCTGGGCTTCGTGCAACATCTTCTCCACCCAGGACCACGCCGCTGCCGCGATCGCGGCCACGGGCGTACCGGTCTTTGCCGTCAAGGGCGAGTCTCTGACGGAGTACTGGGAATACACCGACAAGATCTTCCAGTGGGCCGACGGCGGGCTCTCCAACATGATCCTCGATGACGGCGGCGACGCCACCATGTACATCCTGCTCGGTGCCCGCGCCGAAGCCGGCGAGGACGTTCTTTCGAACCCGACCTCGGAAGAAGAAGAAATCCTCATCGCGCAGATCAAGAAGCGCCTCCAGGCATCGCCGGGCTGGTTCACCAAGCAGCGCGACGCCATCAAGGGCGTGACCGAAGAAACCACGACCGGCGTTCATCGTCTCTATGAACTTTCCAAGAAGGGCCTGCTGCCCTTCCCCGCGATCAACGTCAACGACTCGGTCACAAAGTCCAAGTTCGACAACAAGTACGGCTGCAAGGAATCGCTGGTCGATGGCATCCGCCGCGGCACCGACGTGATGATGGCCGGCAAGGTTGCCGTTGTCTGCGGCTACGGCGATGTGGGCAAGGGCTCCGCGGCGTCGCTCGCCGGTGCCGGCGCCCGCGTCAAGGTTACGGAAGTCGATCCGATCTGCGCCCTTCAGGCCGCCATGGACGGGTTCGAAGTGGTCGGTCTTGAAGATGTCGTCGATTCAGCCGATATCTTCATCACCACAACCGGCAACAAGGACGTCATCCGCATCGACCACATGCGTGCGATGAAGGACATGGCCATCGTCGGCAATATCGGCCACTTCGACAACGAGATCCAGGTTGCGGCTCTCAAGAACCTCAAGTGGACCAACGTCAAGCCGCAGGTCGACCTGATCGAGTTCCCGAAGGGCAACCGCATCATCCTTCTTTCGGAGGGACGCCTGCTGAACCTGGGTAACGCCACCGGCCACCCGTCCTTCGTCATGTCGGCATCGTTCACCAACCAGACGCTGGCGCAGATCGAGCTGTTCACCAAGCAGGACGAGTACAAGAACGACGTCTATATCCTGCCGAAGCACCTCGACGAGAAGGTTGCGCGCCTTCACCTCGGCAAGCTCGGCGTGAAACTCACGGAACTTTCTGAAGAACAGGCAAGCTATATCGGCGTGTCTCAGCAGGGTCCGTTCAAGGCGGAACACTACAGGTACTAAATCTAGACCTTTCATCCACAACATATTGATGGCCGCGGTCTTGACGAGACCGCGGCTTCTTTTTTGCGCTCACCCTTCCCGCCGATTCCTTAACCAAGTATTGTCTGAGATGTCGATTCGCTCCTGCTTCGGGCAAGGGCGAAATGGGATGTCTTGTCGAGATGCGGCAAAGGACGGAGACAGACCGGAGATGTCGGTGAACAAAAAGAACCTCCCTCAAGAGGTGGATTCCCGTTGCGATGGCGCAGCTTCGTCACAAGACGACAACGGGGATGACGCTTCCAGGGCCTCTTCCAAACCGAAGGCTTCGGCTCGTCGGAAGTTTCCATTGCGCGCGCTCCTTTCCGGCAGCGCTCTTGCAACATTGGCAACCGGTGCCCTCGCGCAGCAACAGGCCGATCCCACCGGGAGACTGTTTTCCTCCACTGAGGTCGCCATCTCGTCGCTGATCGTCGGGGCCTTGGGTGCCGCACTTCTTTCCGTCCTCTGGCTGGTGCGCCAGCGCGGCAATATGGAGGCTGAGACGCAGGAGATGCGCTCTGCACTCTCCGAGGCGCAACAACGAATTTCGAAATACGAGGCGCTGATCGCGGAAAAGAACCGCCGGATCATTATCTGGGAAGGCTCGAATTCGCGGCCGGAAGTTCTTGGTCACCTGCCGGCCGATACCGGAGCACCCCAGAACGACCGAGAGTTTCTTGCCTTCGGCCGCTGGCTGCGGTCCGGCTCGGCCGGCGAACTCGACGGGGCCGTGGAGGCGCTTCGCAGCGACGCCCGCAGCTTCGACATGGTCGTCGAAACCAATCGGGATGAAATCCTCGAAGTGCAGGGCCGCGTCTCTGGCGGAAAGGCCTTCGTACGTTTCATAGCCCTCAACAACCTGCGCGCCGAGCTCGCAGAGTTGAAAATCGAGCGGGAGCGGCTTCGAGGATCCATCACACTCTTCCAGTCCCTCCTCGACACGATCGAACAGCCGGTCTGGCGCCGCGACAACGACGGCAAACTCACCTGGGTCAACCATGCCTATAGCGACGCTGTGGATGCATCCAACCCGACCCAGGCAGTCGGCGAGGCGCGAGAGTTCCTCGGCACGATCTCACGCGAGAACATTCGCGCCAACTCGACCCCGACGTCGCCCTTCCACGATCGGATATCCACCGTCGTGCAAGGAAACCGAACGATTTACGAAATCGTCGACGTGGTCGCTACCGGCGGCTCCGCCGGCATGGCCATCGACGTATCGGAGGCCGAAGCCGTCCGCGAGGAACTGAAACGGACGCTGCGCAGCCACGCGGAAACTCTCGATCATCTCGCAACGCCCGTTGCGATCTTCGACCGGGACCGTCGCCTGCAATTCTATAACCAGGCTTTCGTCACATTGTGGGGCTTCGATCTCGGCTTCCTGGATTCACGGCCGGACAACAACGAACTGCTCGACCGGTTGCGCAGCGCCAACAAGCTGCCCGAACAGCTCAACTGGCGGACATGGAAGGAATCAGCGCTGTCGGTCTACCAGGCGCTTGATACCAAGACCGACCTTTGGCACCTGCCGAACGGTCAGACATTGCGGGTTATCGCCACGGCGCATCCCCAGGGCGGCGCGACCTGGGTCTTCGAGAACCTCACCGAACAGGTGGATCTAGAAACGCGCTACAATACCCTCGTGAAGGTTCAGGGCGAAACGATCGACCACCTTTCCGAAGGCGTAGCGGTGTTCGGCCCCGATGGCCGCATCCGCCTGTCCAACCCCGCATTCCGTGCACTCTGGGGCGTTACCGCAGAGCAGGCAACGCCCGGCACCCACATCCGCACCGTTGAGGAGGCCTGCGCACCGTCCTATGACAAGCCAGACGGCTGGCGCCGTTTTGGCCAGATGCTGACCAATTGCGACGACGAGAGACCCTCGCTGCAGGGGACGTTCGAGCTCTATTCGGGCCTGATCCTGGATTACGCGGTCACTCCGCTTCCGAACGCCCAGACGATGTTCACCTTCGTCGACATGACGGCGAGTGCGCGGGCCGAGCGCGCGCTGACGGAAAAGAACGAAGCACTGCGGAGGGCGGACGAGATCAAGAACGATTTTGTCCAGCACGTTTCCTACGAATTGCGATCGCCGCTGACCAATATCATCGGATTTACCGATCTGTTGAAGACGCCCGGCGTCGGACCACTCAGCGAGCGGCAGGCCGAGTATATCGAGCACATCTCGACGTCGTCGTCACTGCTGCTCACCATCGTCAACGATATCCTCGATCTCGCGACCGTTGATGCCGGTATCATGCATCTCGATTATGCGGAGGTCAGCATCGACGACCTTCTCGATGACGTCGCCATGCAGATCGCCGACCGGTTGCACGAAAACGAGGTCACCCTGGAGATCACTGCCCCAACGGGTCTCGGCAGCATCGTCGCCGACCAGCAGAGATTGAAGCAGATCCTCTTGAAGCTGCTGACCAACGCGGCGAAATTCGCGCCTGAGGGCAGCACCATAACGCTGAACTGCCGGCGCACAGATTCGGACGTTTTCTTCTCCGTTTCGGACAACGGTCCGGGCATTCCCCAAGACATGCTGAGCACCGTATTCAACCGCTTTGCATCCAACCCCCGCGGCGGCAAACGGAGCGGGGCAGGGCTCGGCCTTTCCATCGTCGAGAGCTTTGTCCACCTGCACAAGGGTGAAGTCAGCATCGACAGCCAGCCCGGCAGCGGCACGACCGTCACATGCCGCATCCCCACAGGCGCAACCATGCGCTCCATCGCTGCTGCAGAATGACGGCCAGTCAGCCGATTGTTCTGGAGCTCGCCGACGAGGCCGCCACCAAGCGCTTCGGTGAGGATCTCGCGCTTGCCCTGAAAGCGGGCGACTGCCTGGCGCTGTCGGGCGATCTCGGCGCCGGGAAATCCACATTGGCGCGCGCACTGTTGCGAGCGCTTGCCGATGACGACCAGCTCGAAGTCCCCTCGCCGACGTTCACGCTGGTTCAATCCTACGAGCTGCGCATCCCTGTTTCGCACTTCGATCTCTACCGCCTTGGTGATCCTTCGGAACTCTATGAACTGGGGTTCGACGAGGCGCTTGCTTCGGGCATCTGCCTTGTGGAGTGGCCGGAGATGGCAGACGAGCTGCTACCACCCTCGCGGCTTACGCTGCGCCTTGAGCACCAGGATCACGGCCGCCTTGCGACACTGCACGGGCCGGATGCTGCCTTGAAGCGCATCAGGCGATCGCTGGCCATTCGGGAATGCCTTGACCGGTGGGGATATGCTGGTGCCGGTCGTCGCTATCTGACCGGCGATGCCTCCATCCGGGCTTACGAGAGCACCACCTTGGGCGACGGCTCGACTTACGTCCTCATGGATTGGCCAAGGCAGCCCGAAGGACCGCCTGTTCTCGATGGCAAACCCTATCCGAAGGTCGCCCATCTGGCGGAAAACGCCTATCCCTTCGTCGCGATTTCCAACTACCTGAGGGAAATCGGGCTGGCGTCACCCAAAGTCCTGCATGTGGACTACGAACAGGGCATCGTTCTCCTCCAAGACCTTGGAAGCGAGGGCGTGGTTGACGACGACGGCCAGCCGATCGACGACCGTTATCGGGAAAGCGTCGTCTGCCTCGCCTTCCTGCACGACCATCCGATGCGTCAGGACTTGGCCGTGGATACCGACCACGTCCATCACATCCCGGACTTCGATCCTGTAGCGATGAAGATGGAAGCCCGTCTGCTTCTCGACTGGCACCTGCCCTGGAAGCGCGGTGCACAGCCGACCGACGAGGAACGGCAGGACTATCTTTCGATCTGGGACGAGCTGATCGGCAAACTCGACAATGCCGAGAAGAACCTTCTCCTGCGCGACTTCCATTCGCCGAACATCATCTGGCGCCCGCAGGAAGTCGGCGTCCGGCGCGTTGGGCTCATCGATTTCCAGGATGCCATGATCGGGCCAACCGCCTACGACCTCGCCTCCATCGTCCAGGACGCCCGCGTCGATATTCCAAAGCCCTTGGCCGAACAGATGATGGCCGACTACCTGGCGCTAAGGCATCGGCAGGGAAATTTCGACGAGAAAACCTTCCTGAAGGCCTTCGCGATCATGTCGGCGCAACGCAACTGCAAGCTGGCTGGCCTCTGGGTACGGCTGATGCAGCGCGACGGCAAGCCGGGCTACATGAAGCATATGCCGCGCACGCTGTCTTATCTGGCGGCAGCGCTGAGCCACGAAACACTTTCACCGTTGCGCGAGTGGTGCATGAAAGCCGGAATAACCCTACCCGAATCATGAGCCCTGCTTTAGAAAGCAAGGCATGAAGATCACCCAGGCCATGGTGCTGGCGGCGGGGCTCGGAACCCGCCTTCGCCCGATCACCGATACGATGCCGAAGCCGCTGGTGCGCGTCGCCGGCAAACCGATGATCGACTATGCGCTCGATGCGCTCGCCGATGCCGGCGTTCGCCGCGCGGCCGTGAATGTCCACCATTTCGCCGATCAGATGGAATTACATCTGGCGCGCTATCCACGGCTCGACGTGATCGTCTCCGACGAACGCGACCGGCTGATGAATTCCGGCGGCGGGCTCGCCAAAGGCATCAAGCTGCTCAAGCCCGGCCCGCTTTTCGTGATGAATTCCGACCTCTTCTGGGTCGGCGAGCCACGAAACCAACCCACGAACCTGCAGCGGCTTGCGGAATTCTTTGATCCGGCCTCGATGGACATGGCGCTGCTGTGCGTACGGCTTCAAGACACCACGGGTCATAACGGCAAGAAGGATTTCCAGCTCGACGCCGACGGCCGGCTGAGCCGTTACACAGATGGCGCGGAGCCTCTCGTCTATGCCGGTGCCATTGCGCTCAATTCCTCGCTGTTCGACGATGCGCCGGACGACGCCTTCAACCTCAATCTCTACTTCGACAGGGCGATCGAACGCGGCCGACTGCACGGTCTGGTCCTGAATGGCCACTGGCTGACCGTCGGAACACCAGAGGCGCTCGACGACGCGGAGGAGGTCCTCGCGCGCTTCACGGCGGAGGCCTGAAAATGCAAACACATCGCCCGAAGCGAATCTTCACAATTCCGCCCGGCACTCCCTTCCTCCGCACCCTTGCCCGGTCTCTGTGCGAAGGGCATCTGAACGAGAACTTCCGCCACGATCCGGCCGACCCGCTGTCGCTTGCCAACGTCACCATTTTCGTACCTACCCGACGCTCGGCCCGCGTCCTTCGATCCGAATTCGTCGATCTTCTCGGTGGTGGGTCGGCAATCCTGCCGGTTATCAGACCGCTCGGCGAAACGGATGACGACAGCGGCTATTTCGATCTCGCCGCCCCGGAAGAAATGGATCTCGCGATGCCGATCGGCGGGGTCGCCCGGCTCCTGGAACTCGGCCAGCTTATCCTCGCCTGGCGAAACCGGCTGCCTCAGGTGGTCATCGATATCCACTCCGATTCTCCGCTGATCGCGCCTGCCAGTCCGGCCGATGCGATCTGGCTTGCCCGCTCGCTCGCCGAGCTGATCGATTCGGTGGAGACCGAAGAGCGGGACTGGGCAGATCTCGAAAAGCTGGACTCAGGCGAGCACGCCCTGTGGTGGCAGCTGACGGCCGAATTCCTGCTGATCGCCAGCGCCTTCTGGCCAGCACGCCTGGAGGAGCTGCGGCGCTCATCCCCGGCAAGGCATCAATCCACTCTTCTGCGCGGCGAAGCCCGACGGATGGCCGAGCGCGAGCACAAGGGACCTGTGATCGTTGCCGGTTCTACGGGTTCTGTGCCGGCCGCCGCGGACCTGATTGCCGCCATCGCATCTCTTCCCCATGGTTCGGTGGTTCTCCCGGGCCTCGACCTGACGGAGGAAGACTGGTGGGCGACGCTTTCCAGCGAGGGGCCAGATGGTCGGATAGAGCCTTCGAGCCGCAGCCATCCGCAGTTCGGTCTAGCGCGGCTACTTAACAAGCTCGGTGTCGATCGCTCGGAAATCAAAACGCTGGGCACGCTCGCACCGGACTTGGCCTATCGCGCGGCCACACTGTCCCACGCCATGGCCCCGGCAGCGGCGACGGACCAATGGAATAGCTGGCGCGCATCCGCTGACAGGGACGAGCTCGGCCAGGCCTTCGCCGAGGTCGCGCTGATTGAAGCCGCCAACGAACGAGAAGAGGCCGTTGCCATCGCAATTGCCCTTCGGTTGGCGCTCGAACAACCGGCCGCAGACGGCGGTGCATCGCAGGCGGCGCTGATCACTCCTGATAGAAATCTTGCCCGACGGGTTACGGCTGAGCTCGGGCGCTTTGGCATCATTGCCGACGATACGGCGGGTACGCCGCTATCCGCTACACCGCAAGGCACGCTGCTTCAGCTCCTCCTGGAGGCAACGCTGAGGCCGGGCGATCCCATCCCACTCACGTCCCTGCTGAAGCATCCACTCGTGCGGCTTGGCCTTGGCTGGGATGAGATGCGGCACGCGGCGGAAGCACTGGAGCTTCTGGCGCTTCGTGGCGGTCGTGGCGACCTCGAAATATCGGCGCTGGAGCCGCTCTTGGAACGCCAGCTGGCGGCGCATGCCTCGGACAGACATCCGCCCGCCTGGCGCCTGGCGGTTGGCGATGCCGCGATCGGGCAGGCACGCGACCTCGCACAACGCTTGCAGAAGGCCGTAGAGCCGCTAGCCTCCGCTCTCCTCGGCCGCAGGCTCGATGGTCGTGGCATCACCTCCAAGCTTGCCCTCTCCGATTGGGCAGAGCGCACCGGGCGCACGCTGGAAGCCCTGGGCATGGATGAGAGAGGCGATCTGGCCGCACTCTGGTCCGGCGAAGCGGGCGAGCGGCTGTCGTCTCTGCTTTCTGAAGTGATCGAGACTGACGGACAGATGGAGGCCGACGGGCCGCAATGGATCGATATCGTGCAGGCGATCACCACCGGCGAGGCTGTGAAACCGCGCTCGCTCAGCCATCCGCGTGTCTTCATCTTCGGCACGCTGGAAGCCCGGCTGCAGAACGTCGATACGATGATCCTCGGCGGACTGAACGAAGGTTCATGGCCCGGGCAGACCGTCAACAACCCCTTCCTGTCGCGCACCATGAAGACCGACATGGGACTTGAGCCGCCAGAGCGGCGCATCGGCCAGCTGGCCCATGACTTCGCGATGGCGAGCGGCACCCGCCATCTGATCTTTTCTCGATCACTGCGCAAGGGTTCCACGCCGACGGTTGCTTCCCGCTGGCTGCAGCGGCTTCTGGCGCTCGGCGGCGACGATTTTGCCAGCAAGCTGAAAGAACGTGGCCGACAGTACCACCATTGGGCGACCGCCATCGATGCCGGTGAAACACAGCCTCCGGCAAGGCGACCAGCACCGAAGCCTCCCGCCCATCTGCAGCCGGTGAAATATTCCTTCAGCGAAGTCGGGCGCCTGCGACGCGATCCCTATTCGATCTATGCCCGCCGCATCCTGAAGCTCGACCCGATCGACCCCTTCAACGCCGATCCCGGTGCGTCCGAGCGTGGGACGCTCTATCACGCGATCATCGATCGCTACACGCGCGAAAAGCATGTGCCCGACACTCCGGCGTCCCACGAGGCGATGGCGCGGATCATTGACGAGCTGTTTGCTGCAGAAGGCCTGCCGGGGCACATTGACCAGGTCTGGCGCCCGCGTTTCGTAGAAGTGTCCCGCGCCTTCCTGAGATGGGAAGCCAAGCGCATTGGCGACATCCGATCGACCGAGACCGAATGCGGCGCCAGCTGGGAGATTCCCGGTGCCGGCATCCGGCTTACCGGCATCGCCGACCGGATCGACATCAAGGGCACCGGTCTGGCGACGATCATCGACTACAAGACGGGCTCCAATCCGACGCCATCCCAGGCACGCACACTTCTCGATCCGCAGCTCGCGCTCGAGGCGGCAGCGCTACGGGCCGGAGCCTTCAAGTCTGCTGGCAGTACCGAACCTGACGAGCTTCTCTACGTGCGACTGAAGCCCGGCGACCGGTTCAAGCCTGAAATCATCAACAATGAGGCCACCAAGAACGGAAAGTCGGCCATCGACCTTGCAGATGAATCGGTCGAGCAGTTGACCAAGTTCGTTACGGTCCTGAAGAGCGGAGAAGCCGGCTACGCGTCCCGCCTCGTTCCGTTCATGCAGAGCAACTATGGCGGCGAGTACGACCATTTGGCGCGCGTTGCGGAATGGTCCACAGCAGACGACGAGGAGGAAGAAGCCGATGAATAGCGCTCTTCCCGTGGGAAACGATCCGATCAACTGGCTGGACTGGACGGCGGTCCAGCAGTCGCTGGCGTCCGACCCGATCAGCTCTGCCTGGGTTTCGGCCAATGCCGGTTCCGGCAAGACACATGTGCTGACGCAACGCGTGATCCGGCTTCTACTGTCGGGCTGCCGTCCCTCCTCGATCCTCTGCCTTACCTATACGAAGGCCGCCGCCTCCGAAATGTCGAACCGCGTCTTCCAGAGGCTGGCAGAGTGGGCAGTTCTTGGCGACGCGGATCTAGCGAACCGCATCAGCTTAATTGAAGGTCATGAGCCGGATTCTCTCAAGCTTGCGGAAGCGAGACGACTGTTCGCAAAAGCACTGGAAACGCCGGGTGGGCTGAAGATTCAGACCATCCATGCCTTCTGTGAAGCGCTACTGCACCAGTTCCCGCTCGAAGCCAACGTTGCCGGCCACTTCGCGGTCCTCGACGACAGTGCCGCTTCCGCCCTGCTGGGCGAAGCACGTCGCTCGTTGTTGACAGCAACTTCGGCCGAAGACGACCCGGCGCTTGCCGAAGCGTTCGCGCACGTTCTCGATCTCGGCGACGAGTTCGGCCTCGAAACCCTGCTCGGCGACATCATCGCCCGGCGCACCGCCATCCGGAACTTTCTCGAGCATGCCGAGGGACAGGGCGGCGTCGATCTTACCCTGAAGGCGGCTTTCGGGCAGCAGCCTGGCGATACGGAACAGAGCCTCGCAGACGCCTACTGGCCGCTACCCGGCCTGTACGGCGGGGCCTTGACGACCTACCTGCAGCTTGCCGACGAGAAGGGCGGGTCGAAGGTTCTGGAGGTTGCCTACGGGCTGAGGCTCTGCGCCAAGGAGATCGATCCGCATCTTAGGGCGCAATACCTCGATGATATCTTCCTGACGAAGACGGGCAATCCGAAAGCCGACAGTTCGCTGGTGGCGAAGAAGATGCTGGATGCATCACCGATGCTGGGCGAGGCCATTGAACTCGCCCGCGCACACGTCGTCGCATGTCGTGACCGGCTGAGGATCATGCGGATGATCCGGGCAACCAAAGCAGCGCTCCTTCTCGCCGACCGCCTGAACGGTGACTATGAGGACCTGAAAAGGCAGCGCAGCCTGCTCGACTTCGAAGACCTTATCGCCAAGACGGCGGACCTTCTGACCCGCGACGGGGTCGGCGCCTGGGTGCATTACAAGCTGGATCAGGGCATCGACCACATCCTCGTCGACGAGGCGCAGGATACCAGCTCCGTGCAGTGGACGGTGATCAAGTCGCTGGCCGAGGATTTCTATTCCGGCCAGAGTGCCCGGGACCTCCGCCGCACCATCTTTGCCGTCGGTGACGAGAAGCAGTCGATCTACTCCTTCCAGGGCGCACGCCCGGAACGCTTTGCGGAAGAGCGCGCCCGCACGGAGAAGGATGTCCGGAAAAGCGGCCAGAGTTTCAACCCGGTCCGGTTGCCGCTGTCGTTCCGCTCGACCGCAGACGTCCTTGCCGCCGTCGACCAGGTATTTTCCCTGGAGGATAACGCGAGGGGATTGAGTTTCGACCGCGAACCGATCGTCCATCGTTCAAACCGCATCGGCCATCCCGGCGCCTTCGACCTGTGGAACGTCGTCGAGCCCGAAATTGCGGACAGCGCCGACGACTGGACAGCGCCCTTCGATTCCACGCCCGACAAGGCGCCATCCGCGATCCTTGCCGCACGCATCGCCCACTCGGTCGAGGGACTGATCGGCAAGGAAACGATCATCGAGAAGGGCGTCGAGCGTGCCATCGCGCCGGGCGACATACTCGTTCTGGTGCGCAAGCGCGACGCCTTCGTGAATGCGCTGACCCGGGCCCTCAAGCGACGGGGCAACATTCCCGTTGCCGGCGCCGACCGTCTCCGTCTCACCAGCCACATCGCCGTGCAGGACCTTCTGGCGCTTGGGCGCTTCCTCGTCCTGCCGCAGGACGACCTGTCGCTGTCGGCGCTCCTCAAGAGCCCGTTGTTCAATCTGTCGGAAGAGGACGTGTTCGAGGCCGCCGCAATTCGACCGGAGAAAACGAGCGTTTGGCAGCATCTGGGTCGGCTGGCAGAAGACCAGCCCCTCCGTTTCGCTTCCACCGAGCAGTTGCTGAGGCAGTTGCTCGCGCTATCACGGCGAATGAGCCCACATGACCTTTATGCACGGCTGCTGGGGCAGATGGGCGGCCGGCGCAAGTTCTTGGGGCGGCTGGGCACAGAAGCCGGCGACATCCTCGATGAGTTTCTCAACTTTGCACTGGATCACGAGGGCAAGGGCCTGCCGGGTCTGCAGTCCTTCGTATCAACGCTCGAAATGGAATCGCCTGAAATCAAGCGCGAGCAGGACAGCGGCCGCAACGAAGTCCGGATCATGACGGTGCATGCCTCAAAGGGGCTGGAGGCACCGATCGTCTTCCTCATCGACGGCGGATCGAAGGCCTTCGTGTCCTCGCATGTGCCAAAGCTGCGCCTCGTTCCTCACAGGGACGTCGAGATCCCTGCCTGGATGCCGTCAAAGACACTCTCCAATTCCATTACCGCCGGCGACGACGAGCGGCTGAAGCAGGCGACCGAGGAAGAGTATCGCCGGCTTCTCTATGTTGGCATGACACGTGCGGCGGATCGCCTGGTTGTCTGCGGCTATCGCGGAGCACGGCCCAACCCTGACACCTGGCACAGCATGATCGTCACGGCTCTCTCTGGCCATCCAGAACATTGCACCGCCGGCGTATTCACGGGTCCGGAGGGCGAATGGGACGGCTTCCGCTGGCGACTTCCCGCCTCGGCAGGGAAGATCGCGCAGAAGGAAGCTTCCACCGAAAAGAACCTCGCCGCCGCGCCCCTGCCGCCGGTGTTGAACAGGCCGTTGCCACCGCAGGCGTCCCTCCCCCGGCCGCTCAGTCCGTCCGGCGCCGGCACAATGATCGACGACGATGCCGACGATCTGGTCACAGCGTCCCCCTTGTTCGGCGAGAAAACCGAAGGCAACCTGTCGCTTCAGAAGGGCCGGCTGGTGCACCGCATGCTTCAGGTCCTGCCTGACTTTCCGGCGGATGAACGACCGCAGGCAGCGCGACGCTATGCGGAACGTGCGGCACGCTTCTGGCCTTCCGAACCGCGCGAAGCCCTGATCGGCTGCGTGCTCACCGTCCTGACGCACCCCGACCTGCAGCCCGTCTTTTCCGGCCACAGCCGTGCGGAAGTGTCCGTCATGGGCACGGTCCAGCTCAAGGGCACGGATTACGCGATCTCAGGCCGGCTCGACCGGATGGCGGTGAGCGAGCGCGAAGTCACCATTCTGGACTACAAGACAAACCGGCGTCCTCCACACCGGGAGGAGGACGTGCCCCTGACGCATCGCGCACAGCTTGCGCTCTATCGAGAGATCCTGCGACCGCTCTATCCAGACCACGATTTCCGTTGCGTTCTGGCCTATACCGAGACCGGAAATGTGATCTCGCTGACGTCAGAGATCCTCGACCGTTCGCTTGCAGAGCTGAGGACAAAGTGAGATAGCGGTATTGAAAACGGGGCTAGCCGGCCTCACATTGAGCACAACCAAATCTTCCCCAATGCTTCCCAAGGAGAGCCCCATGGCTACCGTGAAAGTCGACAACAGCAACTTCCAGGCCGAAGTTCTGGACTCCACCCAGCCCGTCGTCGTTGATTTCTGGGCCGAATGGTGCGGTCCGTGCAAGATGATCGGTCCACACCTGGAAGAGATCTCGAACGAACTCGCCGGCAAGGTGAAGGTCGTCAAGCTGAACATCGACGAAAATCCGGAGCTGGCAGCAAAGTTCGGCGTTCGCTCCATTCCGACGCTCGCCATGTTCAAGGACGGCGAAGTTGCCGACATCAAGGTTGGCGCAGCGCCGAAGACGGCGCTTTCCGCCTGGATTTCCAGCGCCGCCTGAGTGCCTGCTTCCTTCAAATGAAAAGCCCGGCTTTGAGCCGGGCTTTTTTATTTCGGGGGTGTCCCGTTGTCGGCGAGCACATTGCCGACGAGATAGAGCGAGCCGCCGATCAGTATCCGCGGCGACATCTCGCCCGGCATCTGGCGCCTGGCAATCTCCGCCAAGGCCTCGGCAACCGAGCTGACCGGTTCTGCGATCAAGCCGGCGTCAAATGCGCTGTGAGCCAACAGGATCGGATCAAGCCCTGCATCCGAACCATGAATCGGCACGGTGAAGACATGTTCGGCAATATCGGCGAAGGCGCGGAAATAGCCGACAGGCTCCTTGGTATTGATCATGCCTATTATGAGATAGAGCGGGCGGGACTGGCGCTCCTCGAAGCCGGCCATTGCCTCGGCTATGACTTCGCCAGCGCCTGGATTGTGGCCCCCATCGACCCAGATTTCCGCATCCGCCGACGCAAAATCCAGAAGAGCCCCTTCCAGAAGCCGTTGCAAGCGGCCGGGCCAATCAACCGTCGACATCGCCTTTTCGATCATCGCATCGGTCAGCTCAAATCCCGCGGCCTTGACCGCGCGAATGGCGGCAGCGGCGTTGGCAATCTGGTGACGACCAGGCAACCGCGGCAGCGGCAGATCCGCAAGCTCGAACTCGTCCTGATAGATGAGCCGCCCGAACTCCTCGTGCGCCGAGAAATCCTGCCCGTAGACTGAAGTCGGGCAGGAAAGCCGTTCTGCAGTATGGACGAGAACGTCAAGAGCGGGCTCGTATTCCTGCCTGCCGATGACGACGGGGCAACCGCGCTTCATGATACCGGCCTTTTCTGCCGCGATCAGTTCGACCCTGTCCCCCAGGTATGGCTGGTGGTCCAGCGAGATCGGCATGATGACGGAGACGGCCGGCTTGTCGATGACGTTGGTCGCATCGAAGCGGCCACCCAGACCGACCTCGAGAATGACTGCGTCCGCAGGCTGCTCGGAGAACAGGACGAAGGTGACGGCGGTCAGTATTTCAAAGACGGTGATCGTCTGCCCGGCGTTGGCGGCCGCTACGCGCCGCAGTGCCTCGGCGAACAGTTCGTCGTCAACAATGGCCGATCGGCCCCCTCGGACGCCGATACGGTACCGTTCGTGCCAGTTCACCAGATGCGGCGAGGTGTGAACATGAACGCCAAGACCCGCCGCCTCCAGCAATGCGCGGCAGAAAGCAGTCGTCGAGCCCTTGCCATTGGTGCCGGCGATATGGATCACCGGCGGCAGTTTCTGGTGCGGATTTCCCAGGATCTCCAGAAGCCGCCGGATGCGATCCAGCGAAAGATCGAAGCCCTTCGGATGAAGGGTCATCAGCTTCTCGATCTCCTGTTCGGCCGCACTGACGGCGGGTGTGTTCGTGGCGTTCATCCCGCCGCTCCGGCTCATCAGGGTCTGGTTATCAGGCGCTCGCCGCCATGGCAGGGATCGCCGCCGGTACGGCTGCCGTATCGTTTGCCGCGGGTGCCTTGGTCAGTATCTTCAAGAGCGTGGCAAGAGTGTCCGCCAGGTCGTGGCGCTTGACCACCATGTCGACCATGCCGTGCTCGAGGAGATATTCCGCGGTCTGGAAGCCTTCAGGAAGCTTTTCGCGCAGGGTCTGCTCGATGACGCGCTTGCCGGCAAATCCGATTTCGGCGCCGGGTTCGGCGATATGGACGTCGCCCAGCATCGCATAGGATGCGGTTACGCCGCCCGTCGTCGGGTTGGTCAGCACGACGATGTAGGGAAGACCGGCTTCCTTGAGCATATCGACGGCGACAGTTGTCCGTGGCAACTGCATCAGCGACAGGATGCCTTCCTGCATACGGGCCCCACCAGAAGCGGGGAAGATGACCAGCGGGCACTTTTCCGCAAGCGCACGTTCGCAAGCCTTCACGATCGCTTCACCGGCGGCCATGCCGAGCGAACCGCCGATGAAGTTGAATTCATGAACGACTGCGACCAGCTTCACGCCGCGCACCTTGCCGAGGCCGGCCAGGATCGTGTCTTCCTGCTCCGTTTTCAGACGGCTGTCCTTCAACCGGTCGGCGTATTTCTTCGAATCGCGGAATTTCAGCGGGTCCTGCGCCACCTTCGGCTGCGGCAGGGACTCGTAGACGCTGCCATCGAACAGGTCGGTCAGACGAGCCTTTGCCGGCATCTTCATGTGAAAGCCGGACGCAGGTATGACCCACTTGTTTTCTTCCAGGTCCTTGTGGAAGACCATCTCACCCGTTTCCGGGCACTTGATCCAGAGGTTCTCCGGAACCTCACGGCGGCCGAGCATGGAATTGATCCGCGGCCGGACGTAATTGGTGATCCAGTTCACTTGGCTTACTCCTAGTAAATTCTGCCCAATGTGGGAAAACTATTCGGCGGCAACAAGGCGTGCCGAGCGGACGCCCGTTGCAAGACCGCGGACGAATGTCGCCACGGACTGCACCGTATCGGCGGTTGCCTGACCATCCTTGTCAAGCGATGTCGCCACCTGATTGACGATGGCTGTGCCGACCACCACGCCGTCGGCCGAGGCGCCGATTAGACGCGCATGCTCGGCCGTCTTGACGCCGAAACCGACGCAGACCGGCAGATCGGTCGAAGCCTTGATGCGGTTGACCGCATCGGCGATCTTCGTCGTATCGGGCAGCGCCGAGCCAGTGATGCCGGTCATCGAGACGTAGTAGACGAAGCCGGACGTATTATCGAGCACCTTCGGAAGACGCTTCGCGTCGGTCGTCGGCGTCGTCAGGCGGATGAAGTTGATGTCCCTGCTGCGGGCGGGGATGCAGAGCTCGTCGTCCATTTCTGCCGGCAGGTCGACGATGATCAGCCCATCGATACCTGCTTCCAGCGCCTCGTCCAGAAAGCGATCAACGCCATAGACGTAGATCGGGTTGTAATATCCCATGATGACGATCGGGGTCGTATCGTCGCCCTTGCGGAAATCCCGCGCCATCTGAAGCGTCTTCGCCAGCGAATGGCCGCCCTTCAGCGAGCGCTGGCCTGCCAGCTGAATCGCAGGACCATCGGCCATCGGATCGGAGAACGGCGCGCCGAGTTCGATTACGTCGGCGCCGGAAGCCGGAAGCGCCTTCATGATTTCCAGCGAGGTCTCATAGTCCGGATCGCCGCCCATGAAGTAGGTGACGAGTGCTGGGCGGCCCGCGGCCTTCAACTCGGCGAATTTCTTGTCCATGCGTGCGGTCATATCAGAGCCCCATTCCGAGAATCTTGCCGACGGTGAAGATGTCCTTGTCCCCGCGGCCGGAGAGGTTCATCACGATGATCTGGTCCTTACCCATCTTCGGGGCGCGCTTGATCACCTCGGCGATGGCATGGCTCGGCTCCAGCGCCGGGATGATCCCTTCGACACGGGTCAGCAGCTGGAAGGCTTCGAGCGCCTCGTTGTCCATGATCGGCGTGTATTCGACGCGGCCGATGGAATGCAGCCAGCTGTGCTCCGGACCGATGCCCGGATAGTCGAGCCCGGCGGAAATCGAGTGGCCCTCGAGGATCTGGCCATCATGATCCTGCAGGAGATAGGTACGGTTGCCGTGCAGCACGCCGGGGCTGCCGGCGGTAATCGACGCACAATGCTCGTCACCTTCGAGACCGTGACCACCTGCCTCCACGCCGACAAGCTGGACGTCCTTGTCGTCGAGGAAGGGATGGAAGATGCCGATGGCATTCG
This sequence comes from Pseudorhizobium xiangyangii, assembly GCF_020531965.1. GTDB lineage: Bacteria > Pseudomonadota > Alphaproteobacteria > Rhizobiales > Rhizobiaceae > Neorhizobium > Neorhizobium xiangyangii. The sequence continues at coordinate 23,249 of NZ_JAJAWH010000006.1, forward strand.
AACCGCCGCCGACCGCAGCAATGATGAGATCGGGAAGCCGGCCCTCAGCTGCAAGAATCTGCTCGCGCGTTTCCTGGCCTATCACCGCCTGGAAGTCGCGGACCATTTCCGGATAGGGATGCGGGCCGGCGGCCGTACCGATCAGATAATAGGTGTCATCGACGTTGGTGACCCAGTCACGCAGCGCTTCGTTCATGGCGTCCTTCAGCGTGCCGTTACCGGCGGTCACCGACTTCACTTCGGCACCGAGGAGCTTCATGCGGAAGACGTTAGGCGCCTGACGCTCGACGTCGGTGGCGCCCATGTAGACGACGCAAGGCAAGCCAAAACGGGCAGCCACGGTCGCTGAAGCGACACCATGCTGACCAGCACCGGTTTCAGCGATGATGCGGGTCTTGCCCATGCGCTTGGCAAGCAGGATCTGGCCGATGCAGTTGTTGATCTTGTGCGAGCCAGTATGATTCAGCTCTTCACGCTTGAAGTAGATCTTGGCACCGCCGAGATGTTCCGTCAGGCGCTCGGCGAAATAAAGCGGGCTCGGTCGGCCGATATAGTGCGTGCCAAGATGCGCCAATTCCTTCTGGAATTCCGGATCCGTCTTCGCCCTGTCCCATTCCTCCTGCAGCTCAAGGATGAGGGGCATCAAGGTTTCCGCGACGAAACGTCCGCCGAAGATGCCGAAACGGCCATCCTCGTCGGGTCCGGAACGGAAGGAATTCGGTAGCGGCGTCTCGTTCACTCTGTACTCCCTCAGGCTCGGACCGAACCGGCCTCTGCAATGGCATCAAAGAAGGCGTCGATCATTCCGAGATCCTTCACGCCGGGCGCAGTTTCGACCCCGGACGAGACATCTACGCCGCTCGCCCTGGTGGACGCGAGCGCCAGACCGACATTGTCTTTGTTCAATCCCCCGGAAAGCATGTAATCGACGCTTTCGTCAAGCGAAGCCATGATATTCCAGTCGAACGAAACACCGTTGCCGCCCGGCAGCTCGGAGCCGGCCGGCGCCTTCGCATCAAAGAGGAACCGATCCGCTACGCCGATATAGCGGTCTACCGGATCGAGGTCGACGGCTTCACGAACTGAGAATGCCTTCATCACCGGCAGGCCGTAAAGTGCCTTCACGTGCAGGATGCGTTCGGGGCGCTCGTGCCCATGCATCTGGAGAATGTCAGGCTTCAGGAGGTGGACGATGTCGTCCAGTTCCTCATCATTCGCATCGACGGTAACCGCAACGATCTTCACCCTGCCTCGCACGGGCTCTGCCAGATCGGCCGCAGCCTCGGGCGCGATGTTGCGCGGGCTCTTGGGAAAGAAGATGAAGCCGACATGGGTCGCCCCGCGGGCCACGGCCCGCTGGACAGCCTCCAGCGTCTTCAATCCGCAAATCTTGATGTCCGGTTTCATGCCCTGCGAGTTCGCATGAAATCATGGCGGAGTCGAGATAAAAGCGCCAAGAGGCCGGGGGTTGCCCTCATCCTGAGGCGGCCAGGCACAGGCGTTCCGCACGAAAGATCAATCAGCAAGGCGCGAACTGCGGCCCCACTCTCCCTGAACCTGCAGCGGGGAGATAAGACACGGTCGCACTGTTAGCCAAAGTCTATCGCGTGCAACTGCGAACCGTACTGTTTCAACCAGGCTTTGGCTTCGTCAGTGCGCGGGCACAGCTGATGGCAAAGAGCCCAGAACCCGGGGCCGTGGTTCATCTCGTCGAGATGCGCGACCTCGTGGGCGGCGAGATAATCGATGACGAAGGGCGGTGCCATGACGATGCGCCACGAGAAGCTGAGATTGCCGTCCCAGGAGCAGGAACCCCACCGGCTTCGGGTGTCCTTCATGGTGATCGACTTCACCGGCTTCCGTACGCCCCGCGCATGGACCTGAACCGCCGCTTCCAGATCGCGGCGCGCCTCCTTTCTCAGGAAGGCGGAGATGCGCCGACCGGAATGCTCCGGCAGGCCGCTGACGCGGAGGACCGCCCTGCCGTCCGTGACGACAGGCTCCGTAACACCACGCAGGCTGCCTGTGTGTTCGATACGATGGGATACGCCACGCAGCATGAGGGTGGCGCCATGGCCAAGCGCCGTCTGTTCTTGTGGGAAACGGGCAAGCCTGGTCAGCAGCCAGCCCTGGTGACGATCCAGAAAGTCGTCAATTTCGACCTTGCGGAGGCCGACCGGCACAGTCAGGCTCAGTCCCCTCGCCCCCGGTTCGATACGTAGGGTGATCCGGGTGGAACGCGGATGCTCGCGGATCGTCAGCGGCATGGCGCGGTTGCCGATCTCAAGGGTCCGCTTCTCGGAAGCCAGGGGCTGCCGCCGCGAGCGGACCGATTTTTTGAGAAGTGCGAACATCCGTTCTATCTAGCCGATTCGTGCCCTGCGCTCATAACAAAACCGGCACCCGAAGGCGCCGGCCGATATTGTTTCACGTGAATCCTCAGAGATCGACGACGCCGTTCTCGCCCGAAGGGCGGTTCTTGCGCTCGCGCATGAAGCGATCGAACTCTTCCTGATCCTTGGCGCGGCGCAGTTCCCGCGCGTAGCTGTCGAACTCTTCGCGCATCTCGTCGAGCTTGCGGCGCTCTTCGTCGAGACGGTTCAGCTCTGCTTTCCGCCAATCATCGAAGGCTACGTTGCCCGTCGAAAAATGCGTGTTGTAGTGGGACTTCGCCCGCCGGCAGCCGGCAAACATGCCATCTGCCCTGCGGTTTGCGTCGCGTTTGAAGCCCTGCAGGCGTTCGCCGAACAGGATGTAGGCAAGCATGGCGAGGCCAAGCGGCCAGAAAACCACGAAACCGAGCACCATCAGTGCGATGGTGGCCGGCGTCCAGTCCGGACGAATCAATGCTGATTGGTTCATCGGTCACACCCTTCGTTTCTCTTGTTTCCCCGGGGGCAACCTCATGCCGACCCGTGAGAATCGATTTGGGAAGTCGAAAGACCTGCTTCAAGAATAAGCCGTGAAAATTCGGCGATCTCCCTGAAACTACCGGGTGAAATCGGATCAGCCCGCCTTTCCGCCCTTTATGACGCGCTTTACCGGGCTCTTCTTCGTGGATGCACCGCGGGCATTTCTCGCCGTGAACTCAAGAATGCGCGGCGCGATTTCCCTGCGGAAACGGGAACCGTTGAAGACGCCGTAATGGCCTACATCCGGTTGCATGTAATGCATGCGCATGTCTTCCGGAATGTTCGGCGAGATTGTCTGCGCCGCCCTCGTCTGACCAAGACCGGAAATATCGTCGTTCTCCCCCTCCACAGTCAGGAGCGCGACGTTGCGGATCGCCTGGGTATCCACCCGGGTGCCGCGATGCATCATCTCGCCCTTCGGCAAGGCATGCTTGATGAAGACGGTATCGACCGTCTGCAGGTAGAACTCTTCCGTGAGGTCCATGACAGCGAGATACTCGTCATAGAAATCGCGGTGTTTCTCGGCAGAATCACCGTCGTTCTGCACCAGGTGTTCGAAGAATTCGTTGTGGGCCGTAATGTGACGGTCGAGGTTCATCGACATGAAGCCCGAGAGTTGCAGGAAGCCCGGATAGACCCGCCGCATGAAGCCGGGATGCGGAAATGGAACGTTCATGACGACGTTGTCGCGAAACCATTCCAGCGGCTTGTCCTGAGCCAGATCGTTGACGGCAGTGGGGTTCTCCCGTGTATCGATGGGCCCGCCCATAAGCACCATGGACGCAGGCACAAGCGGATCCCCGGCAGCCTCCATGAGTGCGACGGCCGCCAGAACCGGAACGGAGGGCTGACAGACACCGATAACGTGGGTGCCGGGACCGATGTGGTGGACCATCTCGATCAGATAATCGATGTAATCGTCGAGATCGAAGCGACCGTCGACTGCCGGCACCATGCGGGCATCGATCCAGTCGGTGATATAAACCTCCGCGCTTGGCAGCAGTGCTTCGACGGTGCCGCGCAGCAGTGTCGCATAGTGCCCTGACATCGGTGCCACGAGCAGCAGCTTCTGGTCCGACGCAGGCTCTGTCGGCAAGTCCCGCCGGAAGTGGATCAGATCGCAGAACGGCTTCGACCACACGATCTCCTCCGTCACCTTGACGGTCTGACCATCGACGATCGTCGTCGGCAACCCGAATTCCGGCTTGCCGTAGCGGCGCGTCATCCGTTCGAACAATTCAAGGCTCGCGGCCATGCTGCGGCCCATCGCCGTATGGGCGAGCGGATTGAGGGGGTTGGTATGAAAGAACTTCATCGCGTCGGCTGCAGCGCGGAACGGCGCAATAGCTGCGTGATTCATCTCGTAGAACTGGTAGATCATGGAGGTGCCGCCTTTCGTGAGGTCCGACGCGACATCCGGGAACAGGCGCATCGTTTCAGGAGCAGGGAGAGGCTAACAGGTTTTCGTTGCAGCGCAACATCAGGACCAATCACCGATAAAAAATGCCAGACGCAAGCGCCTGGCATTGAGAATGGCAGAGACCAATTAAGGTTCCGTTCGTCGCGGCTCTTTAGCGATCGGCAACAAAGGTCTGGCGCTGGTCGCCCAAGCCCTCGATGCCGAGTTCAACCACGTCACCCGCCTTGAGGTAGCGCGGCGGCTTCATGCCCATACCGACGCCGGGCGGCGTTCCGGTGGAAATGACGTCGCCCGGCTGCAGCGACATGAACTGGCTGAGGTAGGAGACGACAAAGGCGACGCCGTAAACCATGGTCTTCGACGAGCCGTTTTGCATGGTCTCGCCGTTGACCTTAAGCCACATACCGAGATTCTGCGGGTCTGCAACTTCGTCCTTGGTAACCAGCCACGGGCCGATCGGGCCGAAGGTGTCGCAGGATTTGCCCTTGGTCCACTGGCCGGAACGTTCGGTCTGGAAAGCGCGCTCGGAAACGTCGTGGGATACGCAGTAGCCGGCGACATAATCCATCGCATTCGCTTCCGAAACGTACTTGGCAGTCTTGCCAATGACGACGCCAAGCTCGACTTCCCAATCGGTCTTTTCAGAGCCGCGCGGAATGAGGACATCATCATTCGGGCCGACGATCGCGGACGTCGCCTTCATGAAGATGACTGGCTCCGGAGGTACAGTGGCACCGGTCTCAGCTGCATGGTCGGAGAAATTCAGGCCGATGCAGATGAACTTGCCTGTACCGGCAACGCAGGCGCCGATGCGGTCGACCTGGAGTTCCGGGAGGCTCTTCGGATCAATGGCCGCGATCTTTGCAAGACCTTCCGGCGAAATCGCTGCGCCGCCGATATCGGCGACGTGCTGGGAGAGATCCCTCACCTTGCCGTCCGCATCAAGAATTGCCGGCTTTTCCTGGCCCGGCTGACCAACACGCATCAGTTTCACGAATGTGCCTCCACTTGTCTGACAAGTGCCTTATGGAGGATGGGCGCGCCGTTGTCACCCCGTTTTATGAGACGAGCAGTTGCACTTGCCTGCTTCGGTTCTATCTAACATTCAAGCAAATGCAGCAGCGCCAGAGGCATCATGACCCACAGCAACCACCGTGAATCAGAGCATATGATCGATGCCTTCTTTCTGGACCGCTGGTCGCCACGCGCCTATACCGGCGAGGCGATGGACAAGGAAACGATCATGACCATTCTGGATGCCGGCCACTGGGCTCCGTCGTCTGGAAACAACCAACCCTGGCGGTTCGTCTATGCGTTGCGGGATAGCGAGAGCTGGCCGGTCCTTCTCGACATCCTGGCGCCCAGCAACCAGCGCTGGGCGCAGAATGCGTCCGCCTTGATCATCTTCGTATCGAAGACATACCGGGTGTCGAAAGACGGCGAAAAGAAGCACGCTCATACCCACGCCTTCGACACAGGCGCGGCCTGGTTCTCGATTGCTGCGCAGGCGATGAAGCTTGGCTACCACGCGCATGGCATGGAAGGCATGGATCGCGACAAGGCGGTCCAGGTACTGGGGATTCCGGAAGGTTTTCGAGTGGAAGCTGCCTGCGCAATCGGCAAGCTGGCTCCGAAGGAAACGTTACCGGACGATCTGCGAGAACGGGAAACGCAGAGCCAACGCAAGGCGCTGGCCGAGGTTGCCTTTGAAGGAAGCTTCGCCGGCGAAGAATAAAAGGTTTCACGTGAATCATCCACAGAAAGATTCACGTGAAACGCTTCAATCTAGATATCCAGGTTAGCTACGTTGAGGGCGTTGTCCTGAATGAATTCGCGGCGAGGCTCGACTTCGTCGCCCATCAGGCGCGAGAACAATCCATCCGCATCTGTTGCATCGGGGACCTTTACCTGCAGCAGCGTACGAACATTCGGATCGAGCGTAGTTTCCCAGAGCTGCTCGGCATTCATCTCGCCCAGTCCTTTGTAGCGCTGCATGGAAATACCCTTGCGGCCGACCGCAAATACCGCATCCAAGAGCGCCAGAGGCCCGGAAATCTCTTCCTCAACGTCCTTTCGTCCGAGCATCGGCGGGGTGCCGTATGCTTCGTGCAGACGATCAGTCATCTGGTCGATATGGCGGGCATCGGCGGAACCGATAAGGGCGACATCGAGGAACGCGATTTCCTTGACCCCACGCACCATACGCTCGAAGCGAAGACCGCCCTCGCTCGTGACGTGACCAGACCAGCCGCGTTCAGTTTCTTCCGCAATCACGTCAAGGCGGCGCGCCACCTCGTCCGCGGTCTGCTGGGCCCGTTCCGGATTGTCGGTCAGATCCGGGTGGAGAGCGCCGGCGATCGCCGCCTGTTCCACCACGGAGCGACTGTAGCGTGAGTGCAGGCCATCCAGTAGATGGCGTAGCCTCATCGCATCATGGATAACCTCCCGCAGGTCCGCACCGGTGCGAACTTCGCCCGATCCAAGCGACAGGCGGGTATCCTCCAGGCCACTGCTAATCAGGTAGTCTTCAAATGCCTTCTGGTCCTTGAGGTATTGCACCGACTTGCCGCGCGTAACTTTGTAGAGCGGCGGCTGGGCGATATAAATGTGGCCGCGCTCGATCAGAGCCGGCATCTGCCGGAAGAAGAAGGTGAGCAGCAAGGTACGGATGTGGGCGCCATCGACATCAGCATCCGTCATGATGATGATCTTGTGGTAGCGCAGCTTCTCGATGTTGAACTCGTCTTTGCCGATCGACGTGCCGAGCGCGGTAATCAGCGTGCCGATTTCCTGGCTGGACAGCATCTTGTCGAAGCGCGCGCGCTCGACGTTGAGAATCTTACCACGCAGCGGCAGGATCGCCTGGTTTTCACGCGAACGTCCCTGCTTTGCGGAGCCCCCGGCGGAATCGCCCTCGACGAGGAAGAGTTCGGACTTTGTCGGATCGCGCTCGGAGCAGTCGGCGAGCTTGCCGGGCAGCGAAGCGATATCAAGAGCGCCCTTGCGGCGGGTAAGTTCACGCGCCTTGCGTGCGGCCTCGCGTGCAACGGCCGCTTCCACGACCTTGCCGACCAGGATCTTCGCATCGGCGGGATGTTCTTCGAACCAGGTGCTGAGCGCCTCGTTGACGAGGCTTTCGACAACCGGCCGTACTTCGGAGGATACGAGCTTGTCTTTCGTCTGCGACGAGAACTTCGGATCCGGAACCTTGACCGAAAGCACCGCCGTCAGACCTTCACGGCAGTCCTCGCCCTGCAGCGTCACCTTTTCCCTCTTGGTGATACCCGAGGTTTCTGCATAGGAGGTGACCTGACGCGTCAGCGCGCCGCGGAAGCCAGCCATATGCGTGCCGCCGTCGCGCTGCGGGATGTTGTTGGTGAAGCAGAGGACATTCTCGTGGTAGCTATCGTTCCACCACATCGCCACCTCGACGGTGATGCCGTCCTTTTCGCCCCTGATCGCGACCGGCTTGTCAACGAGCGGCTTCTTGGCACGATCGAGATAGCGGACGAAGGCTTCAAGACCGCCGTCGTAGAGCATTTCCTCTTCGCGAACATCCGGCTTGCGCTTGTCTGTTAGCCGGATTCGAACACCGGAATTCAGGAAAGCGAGTTCGCGCAGGCGATGCTCGAGCGTATGATAATCGTACTCGGTCATGGTGAAGGTTTCGGAGCTGGCGAGGAAGGTGACCTCGGTGCCCGAACGCCCTTCATATTCACCGACGACCTCCAGCGGTGCATCCGCGACGCCGTGGGTGAAGGAAATCTGGTGGATCTTGCCGTTGCGACGGATGCGAAGCTTCAGCCATACGGAGAGCGCGTTCACAACCGAGACGCCAACGCCGTGCAGACCGCCGGACACCTTGTAGGAGTTCTGGTCGAACTTACCGCCGGCATGCAGCTGCGTCATGATGACCTCTGCCGCAGATACTCCCTCGCCGGTGTGAATATCGGTCGGAATGCCGCGGCCGTTGTCCGTTACCGTGATCGATCCGTCGGCATTCAGCGTGACGGTGACCAGGTCGGCATGACCTGCAAGCGCTTCATCAATCGCGTTATCGACGACCTCGTAGACCATGTGATGGAGACCCGAGCCGTCATCGGTATCACCGATATACATGCCCGGCCGCTTGCGCACCGCATCCAGTCCCTTCAGGACCTTGATGGAGTCTGCACCATATTCTTCACTCGCGCCGTTTTCGTTCACGGGTGTGTCGGTCATCAACGATCTTTCCAAATTGTCCGTCGGCAGGAGATTTCAGTAGCGAATCACCTGCGTATCCACTGGGGAATATAGGGAGTTTGGGACGGTTTCTAAAGAACAAGCCCCCTCATCGAGGCGTTAAATCAGGGGATTCCGCACGATTCAGTTCTTCGAACGAGGCTCGTCCAGAAGTTTCTCCAGCGCCTCTACCATATCCGGTGACAAAGTGCGAATCTCGCGGGCGAGCCGGTTCGCAAGCGCCGTGAATTGCGGGGGAAGACCGCTCGTATCAACCACGACACGCGGATGCGAGGCTTCCGCTGTCATGAACAATTCGTCCGCCTCGTCCCAGATGATGTTGAAATAGCCTGCGATCCGCTGGAGCAGGTCGAAGCTCGGCTTGCCCTTCTTGCCGTGTTCGAGCGCTGAAAGATAAGCGGGCGATACGCCTATCGCTCGAGCCAGATCCCGCTGAGTTACTCCCTTGCGTTTCCGCAAGTCGCGAAGTGCATGGGCAAACGGCGTCACAACTGCCGCCTCGAGCGACTGAGACGCACGTAAAGGGCGCCCTCGCCGCCATGGTGACGTGCTGCCCATTCGTAGGATGACACCAGGAAACGGAAGTCCGGCTTCGAAAGCCAGAGTGGCACCGCGCGTCGCAAAGCACCTTCGCTACCCATCGAGCTTCCCTTGCCCGTGATCACCAGGACATGTCGCAATCCGCGATCGTGAGCCCGGAAAAGAAAGTCGAGCAGAAGATCGTGCGCCTCATCCTGAAAGAGGCCATGGAGATCGATCCTGGCCTCGATGGGAAGACGTCCCTTGGCAAGCTTGCGATGCACGGGCTTTTCGAGCGGATGATGGTTCCCGGCAGGTCGCTTCGGTCTTGCCGCGCTCTCGTCCCGGACCACGGGATTCTGTGGCGGTGCAGGCCGGGCAAGCGCGGCCTCTTCAGCCGCGAGCATGGCTGCGATCTCTTCTTCGTATTCGCGCGCATCGTCCTGGCGACCGGGCATGGCACGCGTCGATTTCGCGACCTTCCCCCAGAGGATCCGTTCTTCCGGGCTTAGCTTTCGACTGCTTGTCATCCTACAAGCCTTGCCGCCGCAGCTTTGGGAACGAGGATATAGAAATCAGCGTCGTTTCGCACGGTCCCCGCCATTTCGCCCGCTGCATCGCCGGAGCCGGTAAAGACATCTCCGCGGGCGGGTCCAACAATTGCACTGCCCGTATCGAGCGCCAGCATCGTACGCGCAAACGGCTTGCCCTGGTCAAGATGGGTGAGCGTCGGTGCATGGACAAAGAAGGGGAATCCGAAGGTATGGATGAGGCGATCCACGGCCAATGCCCGGCCCGGTGGAAGCGGTATCTTCGCCGCGGCTATGGGACCCAGACGTTCGTCACCGGCCTCGGCTTCCTTGAAGAAGATGTATGAGCGATTGTGCCAGAAGACTTCATCGACCTTTTCCGGATTGGCCGTGAGCCACGCTCGGATGGTCTGCATCGACACCGTAGCGGCATCGATTTCACCACGCTCGATAAGAAGCTTGCCGATCGCCGAGAATGGATGGCCCGCCTTGGCGGCGTAGGTGATGCGCTTCATCTGTCCGTCCCGAAAGCGGAGCCGCGCCGCGCCCTGCACGTGCGTGAAGAAGACATCCTGCCTGGACCTTGCCCAGGCTATTTCCAGCCCGCAGCCTTTCAGGTGGTCGCAGTCGATCGCCTTTCGGTCCGGGTATGCCGAAACGATGCCATGCTCCAGCCGCCCGAACATGTAGGACGGATCGAGGCTCTGGGGACGGTTCACGTCATCGAGATCGATAAGGTCACCCGGCCGGCGATAGAACGGAAAGGCCCATTCATCCGAGGGGGTATCCGAAACATCGACTTCCGGTTCATAGAACCCCGTGACGAAACCGGATCCGCCGCCATCACAACAGATCAAAAATGGCTGAAAGTTGTTTTCGAAAAACGTCCGGGCGGCAGCGGGATCAGAGGCATCCTCCTCCCGTACCGCTTCATAGGTCGGGAGAATGTCGGCGCATGTCAGTCCAAGAGAGCCCGCCCTGTACGCTTTGACGGAGCGGATATGGTCGAGACAATTCCGCATGCCCTCGAACAGGCCAGCGGGATTGTCGGCTTTCCAGCCCGGCAGATGCTGGAAATCGACCCGCCGGAGGGAAAAGCCCGACGAGCCGTTGGTCATTGCTCGGATTCAGTGGCGACGAGCTTCCAGTTCGGATCGCGAGACCGAACATCGCGTGCGAAGGTCCAGATATCGGTCACTTCCGCAACGGATTCCTGGTCACCTTCAACGACTCCGCCATCCTTGTCGTAAGTTGCCGAGATGAGCTGGCTGACAATGCGCACCGTAATCTGCTCCTCATCATCCTTAACGCTCGCATGGGTGAGATCGGCCTTGTCGATGCCGACGAACGTCGACTTGACCACATCGCCCTTCGCTTCGCGATCGGAAATCGCAGCATCGAACCCATCATAGACTTCCTTGGACAGGAGGCCCTTCAGGGTTTTACGATCGCCATCAGCGAAGGCCATCACGATCATCTCGTAAGCCATGCGGGCGCCATTGAGGAACTCGCGCGGATTGAAGGATGAATCAGCCTTGAGCAGATCGCGCAAGCCGTCATTCAAAGGCGTACCCGGCTTTGCGACGGCATCGATCTCGGCGAACCGGTCTTCCTCGGAGACATCGCGGCGTGGCAGCGTCACAACCTTGCTGTCATCGCTGGCGGGTGCCTTCGTTGCTTCGCGAGCGCTATAGGGATCGAAGGGCGGCTTCTCGCTGCCAGTCCGCCGGCCGAGCACGCTACGCAACTGCAGAAAGATCAGGACTGCCGCGACGAGGAAAAATAGAGTTATGAAGTCGTTGGAGCCCATATTAACCCGCAATGCCGTTTAAATTGTTGCTACGAGTTCTCATATAGTCCGCAAAGCAGGATCATTCAAATAGCGAACGCGAGATCGATTTGCGACAAGTCAGGAACAACATGCGTACTCCCTGGATAGCTATCCTATTCCTTCTCCTGCCACTTGCCGAAATTGCCGGTTTTGTGGTGGTGGGACAGATGGTTGGGGTTTGGGGAACTCTCGGCCTGGTGCTGCTGAGCGGCGTAGTGGGAATAATGCTCCTGCGGATACAGGGACTTCAGATGCTACGGCGTCTCTCGGAGGAAGGTCGCGAGGGTAGAGTACCGGGGGACACGATCGTCCAGGGAGCGATGATTGTCGTAGCCGCCGTGCTTTTCATCGTTCCTGGCTTCGTCACGGACCTGATCGGGCTGGCGCTGCTCATCCCTTTCGTCAGGCGCACCTTGTGGTCGGCGATCGGGCGCCGCGTCGTGGTGGTCCGATCCGCGCCCCACAGCCGAGGTCCCACCAGCGGACGGAGCACAACCCCCGGGCCGGACGGGCCAGTGGTCGATCTGGATGACGAGGATTTCCGGCGTGATCCCAATCCGTCCTCTCCATGGTCGGACCGCAGGATCCGCGACGAGTAGGCCGAAGAGCCTCAGGCTTGTAAGGTTTCCGGCGAAATGTTAGACGGCCTCAACCTTACAAAGTCTCGAGGACATCGCATGGCCAACGAAAACGAATCGGGCGCACAGAGCCCTTCGCTCAACATTCTTGCCCAGTACACGAAGGACCTGTCCTTCGAAAATCCGGGCGCTCCTCGTTCGCTGCAGTCCCGCGACAAGGCTCCGGCGATCAACATCAATGTGAACGTCAACGCCAATCCGCTTTCCGAAACGGATTTCGACGTCGTGCTAACGCTCAACGTCGATGCCAAGGATGGCGACAAGGTCGTGTTCGCAGCGGAACTCGTCTATGGCGGCGTCTTCCGCGTCACTGGCTTCCCGCAGGAACACATGCTGCCGGTTCTCTTCATCGAGTGCCCGCGCCTTCTTTTCCCGTTCGCCCGCCAGATCGTTGCAGACGTCACCCGCAATGGTGGCTTCCCGCCGTTGATGATCGACCCGATCGACTTTGCGCAGATGTTCACCCAGCGCATGGCGCAGGAAAAGGCCAAGGCGCAGGTTCAGCCGCTCAACAGCTGATTGCTTCCAGATTTGGTATTTTACGAAGCCCGGGCCTTTGCGTCCGGGCTTTTTGTTTCGTAGCGATTCCACATCGCCTTATCGCCCAGGCCAGCAAGCATCTGCTGATGGGCCTCTTGTTCGGTTTCCGTGAACCGCGGAGCCAGAGGCCGTTGCCGGCGGGAGATACCGGCAACGTGATCGTCCATTTCGACGACGGTTGTCGAGGATTCGACGCCGACAAGACCAAGTGCCGCCTGCCGGCCGCCAGTCATCTCAATATAGACTTCGGCTAGCAGTTCGGAGTCGAGAAGCGCACCGTGCTTGGTGCGGTGAGTATTGTCGATACCGTAACGACGGCAGAGTGCATCGAGCGAGTTTGGGCCCATGGGGTGCTTCCGGCGGGCCATCGACAGAGTGTCCACGACGTGTTCTGTCGGCACCGGCGGCAATCCGATACGTTCGAATTCGGCATTGATGAAACCCATATCGAACGTCGCGTTATGGGCGATCCACTTCGCGCCGTCGAAAAACTCTATGATCTCGTTCGCAACGTCTGCGAAGCGCTTCTTGTCCTTCAGAAACTCATCGGTAATGCCGTGAACGGCAAGCGCATCGGGATGAACCTTCCGGTCTCCCGGATTGATGTAGATATGCAGCGTTCGGCCGGTCGGGAAATTGTTGAAGAGTTCGATGCCGCCGATTTCGATGATGCGGTCGACCTTCGACTCCAGGCCCGTCGTTTCCGTATCGAAGATAATCTCACGCATCTTTTGTCTCGCTTGTAATGCCCGCGCGCAATGCGGCAATAATTTCGTGCACGCGCTGCCGCGCCGCATCCACGCCGTGCCCGGTATCGATCAGGAAATCGGCCTTCTTGCGTTTCTCGGCGTCGGAAATCTGCCGAGCGAGAATCATGTCGAATTTTTCCACAGTCATGCCGGGACGCGCAAGCACCCGGGCGCGCTGTATCTGTGGATCGCAGGTGACAACGACCACGATGTCGACACGATTTTCCGCGCCGACCTCGAACAATAGTGGAATGTCGAGCAGAACCATGTCGCTTTCGGCTGCCCGATTGGCATGAAGGAATTGAAGCTCCCTTTGCCGCACGAGCGGATGGACTATGGCCTCAAGCTCCTTAAACTTAGCCGGATTCTCAGCCAACTGCCGGGCTAATTCCTCGCGGTTCACGCCTTCCGCGTTTACCGTGGCAGGAAAAGCCTTGCCGATGGGCCCAACCGCTTCAGACCTGTAGAGATCGTGCACCACCGCATCAGCGTCGTTCACCGGGATCCCAGCATCGGCGAACATTTTTGCCGTCGTCGATTTCCCCATGCCGATCGAGCCGGTCAATCCAATAACAATCATGCGTGACGATCCATATCCGCAATCACCAAGGAACGAAGGTCGTCATCGACTTTGGGACGAGTACCGAACCATTTCTCGAAACCCGGTACAGCCTGGTGCAGCAGCATGCCTAGACCATCGACTGTCGCAACGCCATGCGCATCGGCCTGCCGGAGGAATGGCGTCTTGAGTGGAACATAGACGATGTCCGTAACCAGGGCTTTAGGCCCCAGCAACGTGAAGTCGATCTCTGGTGCGGCCTCACCATCCATTCCGAGCGAGGTCGTGTTGACGAAAAGGCCGGCGCCCTCGAGCACTTCCGGCAATGCCTCCATCGGGTGAGCATGAACAGTTTCGCCAAACCGGTCGGCAAGTTCCCGCGCTCGTGCCACCGTGCGGTTGACCACATTGATTTCGCCAACGCCGCGGTCGCGTAGCGCGCGGATCACGGCCCGGCTGGCGCCGCCGGCTCCAAGGATTACTGCTCGTTCCGCCTTGTCCCAGCCGGCATGACGTTCATCCAGATTGGCCGCAAAGCCATAGACATCTGTGTTTGTCGCGCACAGGCGCCCATTTTCCAGCCAGAGGGTATTTGCCGCGCCCAATTCCTCAGCCAGAGAATCGCGCTGATCGGCAAGAGCGAAGGCCGTTTCCTTGTGCGGGATTGTGACGTTGCCACCGACATAGGGCGACCGACCGGATTTCAGCGCCACAATAAAGCTTGTAAAATCGTCGGCGGTCAGAGCTTCGGCCCTGTACTCACCCTCAATGCCGAACTGCTTCAGCCAGTAGCCGTGGATAAGGGGCGAGCGTGAATGCTTCACCGGCCAGCCGGTTACGAAAGCCTTAACCATTGTTTCACGTGAATCAGCCATCGATTGCACCCAATTCCCGCAGTTTCTCCAGGAGAGGCAGCATGGGCAGTCCCAGAATGGTGAAATAATCTCCTCTGATTTCCGAGAAGAGTTGAATGCCCTCGCCTTCCAGCTGGTAAGCGCCGACGCTCGCAAGCAGCTTGTCGCCGCAACGTGCGACATAGTGATCAATGAAGGCATCGCTGAGTTGGCGAACTGTCATGTCGGCATGCGAGACATGTTCCCACACGACCGTGCCATCCCGCACGAGAACTACCCCGCTGTTAAGACGATGGGTCTTTCCCGACAGGGAGGCAATATGGCACCTCGCCTCTTCGATGTCCCTGGGCTTGTGATAGACGCGCGCTCCCAGCGACATGGTCTGGTCCGACCCTATGACCAGTGCGCCTGGAAAATGCCGGGCGACATCGAGTGCCTTCTCCCGTGCGAGTTCTACAGCGACCTGTTCCGGGCGGGCATGACTTGCTTCAAGACCGGCCTCGATCGAGCGCTCGTCGATCTCTGCGGCGCGTGCTTCGAATGGTAGGCCCGCATTCTGCAAAAGCATGCGGCGGAAAGGGCTGGACGAAGCGAGAATAAGGGATGTCGTCAAGGCCATGTGTTCCTGCGGAAGGGATTATCCCGCTTATCGCAGCCGAGGGCGCAGCGCAACGATAGCGGCGGCCGTCTCTTCGATCGACCGACGCGTGACATCGATGATCGGCCATCCGTGTCGGGCGCAAAGGCTGCGGGCATACTTCAGTTCTTCCTGGATGCTCGCACGATCGGTGTAATCACGTCGATCGAACCCATATGTCACGCCAAGTTCGCGATGTTCCCTCACCTGTGAAATGCGATCCGTCGTTGCGAGGAGGCCAACGATGAGCGGGCGCGTTGCACGCAAGAGGCTGTCGGGCAGTTCAACGCCGACGACGATAGGGAGGTTGGCAGTCTTGATACCCCGGTTAGCGAGATAGATGCTGGTCGGCGTCTTTGACGTCCGGCTGATCCCCACCAGAACGACATCTGCCTGATCATAGTCTTCCGGAAACTGACCGTCATCGTGATCCATGCTGAAGTTGAGCGCCTCCATACGGGCGAAATAGTCCGCATCCAGTGCATGCTGAGCACCGACCCGCCGCCTCGACGGGGAACCAAGATAGGCCTGGAACGTTAGCATCACCGGCTCGAGGACGTTTACGCAAGGAATACCGAGTTCACGGCAGCGGATATCGAGAACCTGGGCGAGGTCCTGATCGACGACCGTATAGAGCACGATCCCGGGCTCTCGATCGATCGCCTCAAGGACCGCGAGCAACTGCTTTCTGTTCCGGATCAGGGGATAGATATGCTCGACGGGCGATGAGCCCTGGAATTGAGCCGAGACCGCCCTGCCGGCGGAGATGAGCGTTTCGCCGGTTGAGTCAGAAATCAGGTGCAGATGAAAGAAGTTTTTACGGTTCTCCACGTTGTTCTTTACCCTTTGTTGATAACTAGGGAGAACCGGGTCGGATTGACCGGAGCTGCCTTAGGGGCCGGGATAACCTCCGACTTTTCCACATTTAGATCGGCTTCGGAGAGCCCGTCAGCGGGGTTGTGGACAAACTTGAAAGGCGCCCGCCTATCCTCACTCATCCACACGTTATCCACACACAGCCTACCTTTATGGAGCGCCTAAACCACTGACTTATCGTGACAAATCCAACTCTTCCCAGGTACCACGCCTTTCAGATAGATTTTTTTCCTCAAGCAGGCTCATAGGTGACGGATCGTCGCGCTTTCTGTGGAGAGCGTTTAATCCTTGATATTCACCGACTCTAAGAAATAGAAACTCTTTTAAAATCATTTCTTTATTTAGGAGGAAACCTTGACCGGCCCATTCCGGAAGATAATTTCAGTGCTCGAAGGCAAAACGATCGCTCCTCCGCCGATCTGGCTTATGAGACAGGCTGGACGATACCTTCCCGAATATCGCGAGACACGAGCCAAGGCGGGAAGCTTTCTTGATCTCTGTTACTCGCCCGACCAGGCGGTCGAGGTGACATTGCAGCCGATCCGACGTTACGGCTTCGACGCCGCAATCCTGTTTTCGGATATTCTCGTGATCCCCGATGCCCTGCAGCGGAACGTACGCTTTGTGCAGGGAGAGGGCCCACAGATGGATCCGATCACCGTGTCGGATATAGAACGCTTGAAAGGTGACCGTGTCGCCGGTCACCTTTTGCCCGTCATCGAGACTGTTCGCCGTCTTCGCCAGGAATTGCCGGAGGAAACGACGCTGCTCGGATTTTGCGGTGCGCCTTGGACGGTGGCGACCTACATGATTGCCGGGCATGGGACGTCCGACCAGGCGCCAGCGCGACTGTTCGCCTACCGCAACCCTGCGGCGTTCGAAAAGCTACTGGATTTCCTGGCTGACATTTCAGCCGAATATCTGATTGCTCAGATCGACGCTGGTGCCGATGCGGTGCAGATCTTCGATTCCTGGGCCGGTGTGCTGGGTGAAGCAGAGTTCAATGCCTATGCCGTCAAGCCAGTTGCGCGAATGATCCGCACCGTGCGCACGGCGCGGCCCGGTGCGAAGATCATCGCTTTCGCCAAGGGAGCCGGCATGAACCTTCGGACTTACCGCCAGGGAACCGGCGCAGACGCGATCGGACTCGACTGGTCGGTCCCGCTTTCGTTTGCTGTGGAGCTCCAGAAGGAAGGTCCGGTACAAGGAAATCTGGATCCTATGCGTGTCGTCGCGGGTGGCCGGGCACTGGAGGAAGGTATAGACGCTATCCTGCAGGCATTGGGCAACGGACCGCTGATATTCAATCTCGGTCATGGCATTACGCCGGAAGCGGATCCGTCTCACGTTACCGATCTCGTGCGGCGCGTGCGTGGTGAAACGGGATGAACTCCGATGAGAAGCAGGTTTCCGAGAGTGCAGGAAGGCGCGCCAACAAGCGGGCGATAACAGCGCTCGCTGTGTTCGTCGCGATCATCCTGGTTCTGTACGTCTGGCAGCCGGACAGCTTCCATCTGTGGATCAAGGCACTCCACGTGGTCGCGGTGATTTCCTGGATGGCCGCGCTCTTTTACCTGCCACGGCTTTTCATCTATCACAGTGACGCTGAACCCGGTTCAGCTCAATCCGAGACGTTCAAGATGATGGAGCAGCGGCTGCTCAAGGTCATCATGAACCCGGCGATGATGATCTCCTGGGTCCTGGGTCTCTACCTCGCGTGGGACGTCTACGGTTTCCAGGGTGGCTGGTTGCACGCGAAAATTGCTCTTGTCGTTCTCTTGACCGGCGTGCATGTCCTTTTCAGCCGTGCGGTACGCACATTTTCGGCCGATGGGCCAAGGAAGTCGCCGCGCTACTGGCGGATAATGAACGAAGCGCCCACCCTGCTGATGATCGCGATCGTTATCCTCGTGATTGTAAAGCCGTTTTGACGTCACTCCGCTTTACGCAGGAATTTGAATGTTTTCCCTTGCGGCTGGCAGCATGAGTCGCTATTTTCATCACACCTCATCTCGTGGCATGCTTGTAATCCCTCTTCCTCCCCGGACATCTCCGCGGCGAGAATTTGACCAGCACGCCCTTTTCCCTTCTCTGCATTTAACGTGGTTCCCTTCATGGCTGAAATGAAGCTTCAAGAACTTAAGAGCAAATCGCCTACCGATTTGCTGACCTTCGCCGAGTCCCTCGAGGTCGAAAACGCCAGCACGATGCGCAAGCAGGAGCTGATGTTCGCGATCCTGAAGGTTCTGGCCAGCCAGGATGTGGAAATCATTGGCGAAGGCGTGGTGGAGGTTCTGCAGGATGGCTTCGGTTTCCTGCGCTCCGCCAATGCGAACTATCTTCCCGGTCCGGATGATATCTACATCTCGCCATCGCAGATCCGTCGCTTCTCGTTGAAAACCGGCGATACGGTCGAAGGACCGATCCGCGGGCCAAAGGAAGGCGAACGCTATTTCGCGCTCCTGAAGGTGAATACGATCAACTTCGATGATCCGGAGAAGATTCGTCACAAGGTTCACTTCGACAACCTGACACCGCTCTATCCGAATGAGCGGTTCAAGATGGAACTGGACGTTCCTACGTCCAAGGATCTCTCGGCGCGGGTTATCGACCTGGTGGCGCCGCTTGGTAAGGGCCAGCGCGGCCTGATCGTGGCACCGCCTCGTACCGGTAAAACCGTACTGCTGCAGAATATCGCCCATTCGATCACCGCCAATCACCCTGAATGCTATCTGATCGTTCTCCTAATCGACGAGCGTCCGGAAGAAGTGACCGACATGCAGCGTTCGGTGAAGGGCGAAGTGGTTTCCTCGACCTTCGACGAGCCGGCCGTGCGCCACGTACAGGTTGCTGAAATGGTGATCGAGAAGGCCAAGCGTCTTGTCGAGCATGGGCGTGACGTCGTGATCCTGCTCGACTCGATTACCCGTCTCGGCCGCGCCTACAACACCGTTGTTCCTTCTTCGGGCAAGGTTTTGACCGGTGGTGTGGACGCCAACGCCCTGCAACGCCCCAAGCGTTTCTTCGGCGCTGCGCGTAACATCGAAGAAGGTGGCTCGCTGACGATCATCGCCACTGCGCTGATCGACACCGGCAGCCGCATGGACGAAGTGATCTTCGAAGAATTCAAGGGCACGGGTAACTCCGAAATCGTGCTTGATCGCAAGGTTGCGGACAAGCGTATCTTCCCGTCGATGGATATCCTCAAGTCGGGTACCCGTAAGGAAGACCTTCTCGTCCCGCGTCAGGACCTTCAGAAAATCTTTGTCCTTCGCCGGATTCTCTCGCCGATGGGAACGACGGACGCTATCGAGTTCCTTATCGACAAGCTGAAGCAGACAAAGAGCAATGGCGATTTCTTCGACTCGATGAATACATAATCATTAGCCGGATTCATTAACAGAAAGCGCCCGGTAGGATTACCGGGCGCTTTTGCCTTTCTGGTCCTATACGGTGAGCAGAATGACTAAACCGACGGATACGATATTTGCTCTTTCCAGCGGCGCCTTGCCTGCCGGCGTTGCCGTAGTGCGGATCAGTGGTCCCCTCGCATTCGAGGCATTGATCCGGTTGACAGGCAAACCTCCCGGTACGGCGCGTCACGCTGGGCTACGCTCTGTCAGAGACAGCCAAACTCACCTGATCGATCAAGCGCTGGTGATATCCTTTGTTGCACCCCACTCCTTTACTGGCGAGGACTGCGTAGAGCTGCAGCTGCATGGCAGCCGGGCGGTGGTCAACGCAGTCCTTGCCGAACTGGCGGCGATCGACGGCTGCCGGCTTGCAGAGGCGGGTGAGTTTTCCCGTCGGGCTTTTGAGAATGGGCGCCTGGACCTGGTCGAAGCCGAGGGTTTGGCCGAGCTGATTGCAGCAGAGACCGAGATGCAGCGGCGTCTCGCTGTGGAACAGGGATTTGGTGGCCAATCGAAGCTCTATGAGGGTTGGGCAAAACGCCTCACTTTCGCGCGTGCGATGATCGAGGCTGAACTCGATTTTGCGGACGAGGATGACGTTCCCGGCGCCGTCGGCGAGCAGGTGACTGAGGAGATATCCTCGGTACAGAAGGAGATAGAGGACCACCTTTCCGCAGCCAAGGCCGGGGAGATCATCCGCGGAGGTTACAAGGTCGCGATCGTGGGGCCGCCGAACGCAGGCAAATCCAGCCTTATCAATTTCCTTGCGCAACGTGACATCGCTATCGTGACTGATATCGAAGGCACCACGCGGGATGTTCTCCATGTCGATCTGGACATGGATGGTTACCTGGTAAGGGTTTTTGATACTGCCGGCCTGCGGGAGACCAGCGATATTGTAGAGCGGGAAGGTGTGCGTCGTGCTGAGCAGTTGATCGGCCAGGCGGATCTTGTTCTTCTGCTAGCTGAAATCGATTCGGTAGCGGAACGTTGTGGGGTGGAAGCCGGGGATGTCCTACACATCGGCACAAAGCTTGATATTCATGGCGCCTCGTCTCGGTATGATATCTGCCTGTCGACTGTTACGGGCGAAGGCACAAGCGTATTGCGTGAGGCCATCATTGCTCGGATCCAACGGGTTTGGTCGGGCGCGGTGGCGCCCACTCGCGAGCGTCAGCTCCTTTTGCTGCGAGAGACTTCCCTTTCTGTGCATTCGGCGCTAAAGGCAAGTGAGCTAGAACTGCGCGCGGAGCATCTGCGGGCCGCGGCAAGCTCTCTTGGCCGCATAACCGGACAAGTAGACGTCGAACAACTGCTGGACGTCATCTTTTCGCAGTTTTGCATCGGCAAATAATCACGTGATTCACGTGAAACACACCATGGTAGTGAGCAAATGACCGGGCGGTATGATGTCATCGTAATTGGCGGAGGCCATGCAGGTTGCGAGGCGGCCAGCGCGGCGGCGCGCTTGGGCGCCAGAACCGCCTTGATCACGCACAAGCGTGACACGATCGGCGTCATGTCCTGCAATCCTGCGATCGGGGGTCTTGGCAAGGGGCACCTCGTTCGGGAAGTGGATGCCCTCGACGGGTTGATGGGCCGTGTTGCCGACGCAGCGGGCATTCAGTTCCGTCTGCTCAATCGTCGTAAGGGTCCGGCAGTGCGTGGCCCACGCACGCAGGCAGACCGCAAACTCTATCGACTTGCGATGCAGCGCGAAATCTTCGAACACCCCAACCTGGAGGTAATCGAGGGCGACGCCTACGACATATCTTTTGAGAATCAAAGAGTTACAGCCGTAATTCTTGGCGACGGACGAAGCTTCCCATGCGAGTCCGTTGTGTTGACGACGGGAACATTTCTGCGCGGCCTCATTCATATCGGATCCGAAAGGACACCTGCGGGGCGAGTTGGTGAAGCGCCTTCACTTGGCCTTTCCTCCACTCTGCAGCGGTTCGGTATACAGTTGGGGCGGTTGAAGACCGGCACCCCTGCCCGCCTTGACGGAACCACGATCGACTGGACTTCAGTCGGCCGGCAGGAAGCGGACGATATTCCTGTACCGTTCTCATTCATGACGGATGCGATCGTGAATCCTCAGGTTGCTTGTGGAGTGACCCGCACAGTTGATGCAACCCACCGGATCATCAGCGAGAACATCCATCAATCAGCCATGTATTCAGGCCAGATCGAAGGTGTGGGGCCACGCTATTGCCCATCCATTGAAGACAAGATCGTTCGCTTCGGAGAACGGGATGGCCATCAGATTTTTCTGGAGCCGGAAGGTTTGGACGATAGCACCGTATATCCGAACGGCATTTCCACCTCTTTACCCGCCATTATTCAGGATCTCTTCATCCGCACTATCCCGGGATTGGAAAAGGTCAGGATTGTGCAACCTGGATATGCGATCGAGTATGACCATGTTGACCCGCGAGAGCTATCTGCCGCTCTCGAGGTTAAGAAGCTTCCTGGACTTTTCCTCGCCGGTCAAATCAATGGCACGACCGGATATGAAGAGGCAGCGGCGCAGGGACTGGTTGCTGGCCTTAACGCAGCACTCAAGGCGGGTGGCAGCACTGCCTATCACTTTAGCCGCTCTAGTTCTTATATCGGCGTTATGATTGATGACCTGACCACGAGGGGGGTTACGGAGCCCTACCGCATGTTCACCTCCAGGGCGGAGTACAGGCTTTCATTGCGGGCCGACAACGCGGACGAAAGGCTTACGCCGGAAGGTGCGCGCCTTGGATTGGTGGGCAGCAGAAGAGCTGAACGCTTCATCGCATATGAGACTGATCTGGCAATGTGGCGCGAACGACTGCAAGCCGTTTCGGTGACGCCGAATGAGGCTGACCAGTATGGCCTGAAACTCAACCGCGACGGACAACGGCGTAACGCTTACGAGCTCCTGGCTCATCCTGACCTCACCATGGTGGATGTGAAGAGGATCTGGACCGAGTTCAACTCCGTTCAGCCGCGCGTCTCGGATGCCCTGGAAATAGAGGCCGGCTATGCCGTCTATATCGATAGACAGCAGGGGGACATTCTGGCGCTCCGCCGGGACGAGAGCTTGGTGATACCTGATGACTTTGACTATTCAGAGCTCTCTGGGCTTTCGAATGAGTTGAAGAGAAAGCTATCGGCGCAGCGCCCTGCCACTCTTGCCCACGCTTCGAAAATTGAAGGCATGACGCCCGCCGCATCCGCTTTGCTTCTGGCGTTGATGCGTAAACAGAATGCAAAACCCGCAATGCGAGTCCAGTGATGCAGTTGAACGGAAGACGTGTTTCACGTGAAACGCAGCAGAAGCTTGAGCATTTTGCGGAACTGTTCGGCAAGTGGGCCAAAAGCATAAACCTCGTCGCCCCGTCAACACTCGACGAGTTGTGGAACCGGCATATTGTGGACAGCGCGCAGCTTTTCCATCTCCATCCGAAGCCGGCGGTCTGGCTGGATCTGGGTTCCGGGGGAGGATTTCCCGGAATTATTACTGCTATTCTTGCCAGCGAGTTTGACGACGGCTGGGTTCACCTCGTGGAAAGCAACCACAAGAAGGCCTCGTTTCTACGAGTTGCCCTGATGGAGACCAAAGCGCGGGGAACGGTTCATCCGGTCCGGATCGAGGATGCACAAGGCAAGATCGGTGCCTGTGATGTCATCTCGGCGAGAGCGCTGGCCGATCTAGATCTCCTTTTTCGCTATATCTCGCCCTGGATGATCGGAACTGAAACGAAGGCTTTGCTGCACAAAGGCCGGGATTACAGACGGGAGGTAGACAAAGCGCGTGGTGATTGGGACTTCGATCTGGTAATACATCCAAGCGTCGTTGAGACCGACTCGGTTATTCTCGAGATCAGCGATCTCCGTCCCAAGGATCCATAGCGTCGTCAGGTGCGGCATGAACCACAGTAATCGTATTATCACCATAGCGAACCAGAAGGGTGGCGTCGGCAAGACGACGACCGCCATCAATCTCGCAACCGCCCTAGCGGCAATCGGTGAGCATGTGCTTATCGTGGACCTGGACCCGCAGGGAAATGCCAGTACGGGCCTGGGAATTGATCGGCGTGATAGGGCTGTTTCGTCCTACGATCTGCTGATGGGGACGCACACTGTCGAACAAACCGTCATGCCGACCGCCGTCCCCAACCTCTCCATCATACCGTCCACGATGGATCTTCTGGGATTTGAAATGGAAATTTCCCAGGAGGCGGATCGCGTTTTTCGGCTCAAGCGCGCGCTGCACCAGGAGTTGCTGCCCTACTCCTATGTGATCCTTGATTGCCCGCCATCGTTCAACCTGTTGACGATGAATGCAATGGCGGCTGCGCAATCTGTCCTCGTGCCGCTTCAATGCGAGTTCTTTGCCCTCGAGGGACTGAGCCAGTTGCTGGAGACCGTGAACCAGGTGCGCGAAACGGTAAATCCGGGTCTGGACATCCAGGGTATCGTGCTGACGATGTTCGATTCACGAAACAATCTGGCGCAGCAAGTTGTGAACGACGTGCGGACTTATCTTGGCGACAAGGTCTACCATACGTTGATCCCGCGGAATGTTCGCGTGTCCGAAGCCCCCTCTTATGGGAAGCCTGCCCTCCTTTACGATCTCAAATGCGCCGGAAGCCAGGCCTATCTTCAGCTGGCGTCGGAGGTTATCCAGCGAGAGCGTCGCCGCAAAGCGGCCTAACTATTGGTGACAAGAATGAGTGACGATCTTTCGAAACGACGGCTCGGCCGCGGCCTTGCAGCCCTGATCGGACAGATGGACCAACCTGTTCCGGTAGATGCCGCGCCCAAGGGCGTCAGCGCGGACCGTATGGTGCCGATCGAGCATGTCAGCCGTAATCCGCGTAATCCGCGTCGGCAGTTCGATGAGGGTGATCTGCAGGATCTGGCAAGTTCGATCCGCCAGCACGGAATTGTCCAGCCGGTTGTCGTCCGCCCCGTCGAAGATCGCTATGAGATCATCGCCGGCGAACGCCGTTGGCGCGCGGCGCAACTGGCCGGGCTTCACGAAATTCCGGTTATTGTTCGTGACGTTGACGACCGGACGGCTTTGGAAATCGCCATCGTAGAAAACGTTCAGCGCGCTGACCTCAATCCGCTTGAAGAGGCCCTGGGCTACGATCAGCTAATTGCGGAATACGGCTATACACAGAACGATCTTGGCGGCATTATCGGCAAAAGCCGTAGTCACGTCGCCAACAGCCTGCGGCTGCTTAAGCTCCCGGAACCCGTCCGAGATATGCTATCGTCAGGCGATCTTTCCGCCGGCCACGCGAGAGCGCTGATCACCACATCGGATCCGGTTTCTCTTGCCCGCATGATCGTTTCCAAGGGGATGTCGGTTCGCGATGCGGAGCGTCTTGCCCAGAACGATATCAAGGCTCAGTCGGAGCCAGCAGCGGGAAAGTCGGACCAAAAGGATTCCGATACGCTGGCGCTGGAGCGCACGCTTTCCGACTCGCTTGGTCTGGACGTAAAAATCAATCATCGTGGTGGTTCCGGCCAGGTGCGGATCAACTACCGGACACTTGAGCAGCTGGAAGAGATCTGCAGGCTGTTAGAGCGCCGCTGATTAACGCTGCGCGCGAGCGGACTGTATGGCGATCGCCATAAGGGCCTGGAAGGCAATGCTGTCCTCCAGGCTTTGCTTTTGCCGGGTTTGCAGTATTGCGCCCTGAAGCCGCTCTGTCTCACGGCTTATTCCCTCTGCCTGCCAGCTTCTGAGTGCCCTTTCAATCAAGGGCTTACGCTTGAAGTGGATATGCCGACCGAGCGTCATCATCACCTGGCCCGGCTGCATCTTCTTGTCATCCATTTCTGCGCGCATGAGTTCCATCATCTGGAACTGCTTGAGGCAGGACTGGAGGACGAGGAAGATCGGGGTCTTTGACGTGCTCACCTTCTGAAGGGCATGCCGAAGTGCAGGAAGGTCGCCCGTTAGGACCGCGTCTACCGCCTCGTCTGCCGAAACACTGCTGGCGTCGCCAATGATTGCCGCAACATCTTCTTCCTCGATCGTTCCTGCGCCGCGGCAGTAAAGCGCCAGCTTGCGAATCTCGTTCCTCGACGCCGCGCGGTCGCCGCCGAGTAGGTCCAGAAGGTGACTACGTGCTGTGGAAGTGATGGCAAGGCCGTCGGCTGCCAGTTCCATGTCTATCAAAGCGTTCAGCGCGCGGACATCATCCGCATAGCAGGGAACGATTGCTATCAGCTTCGACGGTTCGGCAATCTTGCGCAGCCCGCTTCCCTTCTTCAACTCGCCTGCTTCGACAATCAGAATATTTGCGGGGGCCGGCCCATCGGCAAGCACCGACATGGCATCCAGAAGTGCCTTCTCGTTCGAGGCGCCACGCAGCCATATGAGCTTGTCGCCGCCGAACAGGCCGAGTGCGTTGACCTCGTCCAGTAGTCGACCGGGGTCATTCTGGAGGTCAGATACGCTGAGTTTCAGGGTCGCAAACGGGTCGTCCTGTACTATGCCCGTCTTTTTGGCGAGCAGAGCCGCGCGCTCAGATACAAGACCGCGGTCGGGACCATAGATCACGAAGATCCGATAGAGTTCTCTTGAACGCTCTGCGAAGCGCTCGAACTCGTGCGACTTTATTTCTGCCATGTCACTTGTGGCTGGGGCGTTTGAGGCGGCTCTTTGGCCAGCGCGATCGCAAGATCGGCGCGGATGAATTCCGCAAGCTCACGTGCCGCCCGGTTCTCCGCGTCCCGGACGGATCGAAGCTCGGCAAACTCCTGGCGCGAAACGTCTAGAAGTGCGGTTGCTCTACGAGAACCGGACTTCAGCACCTGACCATCGCTGACACGAGATATGGCGTATGTGCCAGACACAACCACGCGCCCAGGCTGCAATCCACGGGCATCCTCGTCATCCAGAATGTCGCTATAGGTCGAATAGACAGACAACTGAACCTGATACTGAGGGTTAGAAGCTTCGCCTTCCCCACCGGAAGTGAGGAAAATAAGCTGATTGCGGACGACCTGTCCTACTCGGTCGGAAGCGTCGGAGAATGCGATCGCAGCCAGCTTTGTCCCTGTCCCAGACGCTTCAGAATAAAGCGGGCGGACCTGACAAGCAGACAGCCCCGCTACGACGATCAGACCTGTGGCAAGTGTTGCAAGCCGGCGGATGGAGCGGAAGGCGTCAAACGACAATGTTCACAATCCTCTGTGGGACGATGATGATTTTTCTCGGTGCCCGCCCGTCCATTGCAGCACGCACAGCATCCAATTGTAGAACCGCAGCCTCGATGGCATCTTGAGCCGCGTCGCGCGCGATTGTCAATTCCGCACGCTTCTTGCCGTTGATCTGCACCGGTAGCGTGATCTCGTTCTCGACAACGAGCGCGGCATCATACCGAGGCCAGTCCGTGCGCGAAAGCAGCTCGTTGTTTCCGAGCACAGCCCAGCACTCTTCTGCAAGATGCGGCGTCATCGGGGCCACGATCTGAACGAGGATCTGGGCGGCATCGCGCACTGCGGCGCGATAGTCTTTGTCCCCTTCTCCAGCGATGACGCGCGTCAAAGGAGCGGCAAGACTGTTCACAAGCTCATAGATACGCGCAACTGCTTTGTTGAAGGACAACCTGTCGTAATCGTCTTGGACTGCCTTAAGCGTTTTGTGGGCAGCTTGGGAAATCGCCAGCCCCTCACCTTCCTTAGCCGGATTCGAAGATACGGTGGCAAGGTTGGGTGCAGCCTCGGAAATCAGTCGCCACATACGCTGCGTGAAACGGTGCGCACCTTCGACCCCTGCTTCCGACCATATGACATCGCGATCAGGCGGTGAGTCGGACAGAACAAAAAAGCGAGCAGTATCAGCGCCATATGAGGCGATGATATCGTCCGGATCGACGACGTTCTTCTTCGACTTCGACATCTTCTCGATCAAGCCGATCGTAATCTCCTCGCCCGTCGACATCAGCGTAGCCCGCCGCTTCCCGTCGATTTCCTCGATAGAGATATCGGCGGGAGCGACCCATTCGCCATGTGCGCCGTTGGCGCGGCGGTAGGTCTCGTGGACCACCATGCCTTGTGTGAACAGCCCCTTGAAGGGTTCCTTCACGTCCACATGGCCCGTTTCCTTCATGGCTCGCGTGAAGAAACGGGAATAGAGCAGATGCAAGATGGCGTGCTCGATGCCGCCGATATACTGGTCCACCGGGAGCCAGTGATTGGCCGCCTTCGGGTCGGTCGGGGCATCTTCCCACGGAGCCGTAAAGCGCGTGAAATACCAGCTCGAGTCAACGAAGGTGTCCATCGTGTCGGTTTCACGGCGCGCATCGGCGCCGCACTGCGGGCAGCCGACGTGACGCCAGGTCGGATGGCGGTCAAGCGGATTGCCTGGCTGGTCGAAGGTCACATCATCCGGCAGCTGTACCGGCAGGTTTTTCTTCGGCACGGGTACAACGCCGCAGACTTCGCAATGAATGACCGGGATCGGGCAGCCCCAATAGCGCTGGCGCGAGATGCCCCAGTCGCGCAGGCGGAAGTTCACCTTGCGCTCACCCTGCGGCATGTTGCCAAGCAGCGTACTTGAAAAGCGGTCGGCGACCAGCTGGAAAGCTTCTTCGGGGGTCTTGCCGTCCAGGAAGCGGGAGTTGATCATGACGCCATCGCCATCATAGGCAGTGTCGCCGATCTCGAAACCCGCAGCGTCGGCGTCTGCCGGCATGACCACCGGCACGACCGGCAGGTCATACTTACGGGCGAAATCGAGGTCTCGCTGGTCACCAGAGGGGCAGCCAAAGATCGCCCCGGTGCCGTATTCCATCAGAACGAAGTTGGCGACGTAAACCGGCAGTTCCCAGGACGGGTCGAGCGGGTGCTTGACGCGGATGCCCGTATCGATACCGTTTTTCTCGGCGGTTTCCAGCGCAGCTAGCGACGTGCCGTGGCGGTGGCATTCCTCAACGAAGGCTTCGATAGCCGGATTCTGCGCAGCGGCTTCCTTTGCAAGCGGGTGATCCGCGGCAATTGCAAGGAAAGAAGCACCAAAGAGCGTATCGGGGCGTGTGGTGTAGACCGACACCTCCGAGTGGCCGGACGGCGCGGTTCCGGAGACCAGCTGCCAGCGAATGGTCATGCCTTCCGAGCGACCGATCCAGTTCTTCTGCATCAGCCGGACCTTTTCCGGCCACTGGTCAAGTGTGTCCAGGGCGTCGAGCAGGTCTTCACTGAAGTCGGTGATTTTGAAGAACCACTGGACCAGTTCGCGCTGCTCGACCAGCGCGCCGGAGCGCCAGCCACGGCCGTCGATGACCTGTTCGTTGGCGAGCACGGTCTGATCGACCGGGTCCCAGTTCACCTTCGACTGCTTGCGATAGACCAGGCCCTTTTCCATCATGTCCAGGAAGAGATGCTGCTGGCGATGATAGTATTCCACGTCGCAGGTCGCGAACTCGCGTGTCCAGTCCAGCGAAAGCCCCATGGCCTTCAGCTGCGCCTTCATCGAGGCGATGTTCTGGTACGTCCATTCCTTGGGATGCACCTTGTTGTCGCGCGCGGCGTTTTCAGCCGGCATGCCAAAGGCGTCCCAGCCCATCGGGTGAAGGACATTGTAGCCCCTCGCCCGCTTGTAGCGAGCAACGACATCGCCCATGGCATAATTGCGCACGTGGCCCATGTGGATGCGACCCGACGGATACGGGAACATCTCGAGGACGTAATATTTCTCGCGCGGATCGGCGTTATCGGTCTCGAAGACCTTCGCCTCGTTCCATCTTTGCTGCCAGCGTGGCTCGGCCTCGCGCGGATTGTAACGTTCACTCGCCATTTAAATAATATTCCGGGAAATGCAGACAGGGATTGGCCCAGACCTTCATCATGAAACCCCTCAAGCGTCAAGTTTTACGGGTTTCAGCGCCGGTAAAGTTTCATGCATAGCCGCTTTGATCTTGGCAGACGGGAACATGCCGGTTAATCGCTGGCGGGCGCAGCAACAGGAGAGCCGGCATGACGACGGAAAAGCAGCTGAAGGATGTGTTGTCTCGGATCGCCACCGCCGAACGCCAGGCCAACCGTTCATCGGGAGCGGTTTCACTGGTTGCCGTTTCGAAGACGTTCGATGCCGATCAGATCCGGCCTGCGATCGCCGCCGGCCAGCGCGTCTTCGGCGAAAACCGCGTTCAGGAAAGCGAAGGCAAGTGGCCAGGCCTGAAACGGGAGTTCGCGGATATCGAACTGCATCTGATCGGTCCCCTGCAGTCCAACAAGGCAGCAGAAGCAGTCGCGCTCTTCGACGTGATCGAGACGGTGGACCGGGAAAAAATCGCGCGCGCTCTTGCCGATGAGATGATGAGACAGGGCCGGAAGCCGCGTCTCTATGTGCAGGTCAACACGGGCTTGGAGCCGCAGAAGGCGGGCATTCCCCCAAAGGAAACTGCTACCTTCGTGACGTTTTGCCGAACCGAACTCGGTCTCACCATCGAAGGGCTGATGTGCATCCCCCCGGCGGAGGAGAATCCCGGCCCGCACTTTGCGCTCCTCGCAAAGCTCGCAACGGAATGCGGAGTCGAGAAGCTCTCCATGGGCATGTCGGGTGATTTCGAGACAGCGATCCAATTCGGCGCTACCAGCGTGCGTGTCGGATCTGCTATCTTTGGTAGTCGCTAAGGCTCAATAGCCCTTTAGTCTGGCTTTCCAGACACTCTACCCCATCCTAATGTGGTCCCCAAGGCTGCGCTGGGACCATGGGAGGAGCAGATGCAGAGCACATATTTCGACGTCTACCGGGACTGGCAGGCGGCACCGGAAGACTTTTGGCGGCGCCAGGCCGAGAAACTTCACTGGTTCAAACCGGTCGAGAAGGTCTTTGACAAGGACCAGGGTGTCTACGGGCGCTGGTTCACCGGCGGCGAGACCAATACCTGCTACAACTGCATCGACCGTCATGTCAAAGCGGGCCGGGGGGAGCAGGACGCGCTGATATACGACAGCGCCATGAATGGCACGAAGCGGATCTTCACCTATAGCCAGGTTCTCGATGAGGTCCAGGCAATCGCCGCAGTGCTTCGTAATTGCGGTGTCGGCAAGGGTGACCGAGTGATCATCTACATGCCTATGGTGCCGGAGGCGGTGTTCTCGATGCTCGCCTGCGCGCGGCTGGGGGCGATCCACTCCGTTGTGTTCGGTGGATTTGCCGCGCATGAACTGGCAGCCCGGATCGACGACTGCGGGGCGAAGGTGGTGGTCAGCGCGAGCTGCGGCCTCGAGCCGGGGCGGGTGGTGGCCTACAAACCGCTGCTCGACCACGCGATAGACCTGGCGAAGGTGAAGCCGGATGCCTGCCTGATCCTGCAGCGGGACGAACTGCACACGCCGCTGCGCTACGAGCATGGGGATATGGACTTCAGCCGAGCGGTCGAAGCCGAAAAGAACAAGGGAACGGTCGTTCCCTGCCAACCAGTGGCGGCGACCGACCCGCTCTACATACTCTATACGTCAGGAACCACCGGCCAGCCAAAAGGGGTCGTTCGTGACAATGGCGGCCATATGGTCGCGCTCAACTGGACAATGGATAACCTCTTCGGCGTGAAACCGGGAGAGGTCTTCTGGGCCGCGTCGGATATCGGCTGGGTCGTCGGCCATTCCTACATCGTCTATGGGCCGCTTCTCGCAGGCAATACGACCGTATTGTTCGAAGGCAAGCCGGTCGGGACGCCCGACGCCGGCACCTATTGGAGAATCGTCTCGGAATACGACGTGAAGGTCCTATTCACGGCGCCGACTGCCTTCCGCGCCATCCGGAGGGATGATCCAGAGGCAGCAATGGCCGCGGAGTACGATCTCAGCGGAATGCGTGCACTGTTTCTGGCCGGCGAGCGCGCCGACACCGAAACGCTGAAATGGGCAGAGCAGGTATTGAAGGTTCCGGTGATCGACCACTGGTGGCAGACGGAAACGGGCTGGCCGATGGTCGGCAACCCGGTGGGGCTCGGGCTCCTGCCCTTCAAGCCGGGATCTCCAACGAGACCCATGCCGGGCTATACGATCCATGTACTGGACGATGAGGGACATCCGGTTGTGTCCAATACGCTCGGCAATATCGTCGTCAAACTACCGCTGCCGCCTGGCTGCCTAGTCAGCTTCTGGAATGCGGACGACCGTTTCCGGCAGACCTGCCTCGAGGAGTTTCCGGGCTACTACAAGACGGCGGATGCGGGACTGCTCGACGACGACGACTATCTCTTCGTCATGGCTCGCACGGACGACATCATCAACTGTGCCGGCCACCGCCTGTCCACGGGTGCCATGGAAGAAGTATGCGCGACACATCCGGATGTTGCGGAGTGCGCCGTCGTCGGTGTGGCGGATTCATTGAAAGGGCAGATCCCGTGCGGGTTCCTGGTGCTCAAGAACAATGTCACGCGTGAGGAGAAGCTCATCGAAAGGGAGGTCATCGACCTGATCCGCAACGAGATCGGGCCGGTGGCGGCTTTCCGCACGGTCATGGTCGTCAAACGCCTGCCCAAGACCCGCTCCGGAAAGATCCTGCGTGGAACGATGCAGAAGATCGCCGACGGGTTGCCGTGGAAGATGCCGGCGACCATCGACGATCCTGCCATTCTGGAGGAAATCATCGAGATCCTGAAAGCGCATGGCTACGCCAAGGCGTCAGACGCCGGGACGGCCGCGTAGTACTTGAAAACGTTGGATGTTGTCGATCGAAAGGCCCCGGATGAAGCCGGGGCTTTTTCGTTCGCACGGGGGCGGGCCTGCCCCCCCAAATCTTAAGCCCCACGCCAGCATATTAACTATTTGTTAACCATGGGAGAGCTACATCCTGGCAATGATTTGTTTACGTAGATGACCAAAGTGCTAACAGATGCTCGTTCTATCCGTATCAAAGGCCGCTCCTTCCTGGCGGTTGTTTTTTCCCCCGACATGCCCCTGGATGATTGGCTGAAGCGGCTCGACGACCTGGCGTCTCGATCGGCGGGCTTCTTCCTCAATCGGCCTGTGGTGCTGGATGTAAGCGACCTGCAGATCGACAGGGCAGAGCTGAAGGAACTGCTCGCAGCCTTCGCCGAGCGTAATGTCAGTATTATGGGGATCGAGGGCGCGCGGCCATCCTTGCTGGGGCCTGGAATGCCGCCCAGCCTGAAGGGCGGACGCCCTGTTTCAGAAGAGGCAATGGCAAAGGAACCGGCAGCGGAGGTCTCCGCCACTGAGATGAAATCGGCTGTGTCGGTGGGAGAGGTTCGTCAGGCCCTGCCGTCAATGATCATCCATGAACCGATCCGTTCCGGCCAGTCCGTCATTTTTCCGGAAGGCGACGTGACTGTAATCGGGTCGGTTGCCTCCGGAGCCGAAGTGATCGCCGGTGGATCAGTCCATATCTATGGCGCGCTTCGCGGCCGGGTGATGGCCGGTTCCGTCGGCAACGCCTCAGCACGAATCTTCTGCCGAAAGCTGGAGGCAGAACTCCTGGCGATCGACGGCATCTACCAAGTTGCAGAGAACATGGCGGAAAGCCTGAGGGGACAGCCCGTCCAGCTCTGGCTTGAGAACGATATGATCATGGCAGAGACACTTATCTGAGCCCAAAGGGCCGGAAAACAGGAGAGAATCTATGGGGAAAGTCATTGTGGTGACGTCGGGTAAGGGCGGGGTCGGCAAGACGACATCCTCCGCCGCGCTCGGCGCAGCATTGGCCAAGAGGGGCGACAAGGTTGCGGTTGTCGACTTTGACGTCGGCCTGCGTAATCTCGATCTGGTGATGGGTGCCGAACGCCGCGTCGTCTACGATATTGTCAACGTCATCCAGGGTGACGCAAAGCTGCCGCAGGCACTGATCCGCGACAAGCGGGTCGAAACGCTTTTCCTCCTGCCGGCCTCACAGACACGCGACAAGGATGCGCTGACGCCGGAAGGTGTGGAGGCCGTCATTGCCGAGCTGAAGCGCTATTTTGACTGGGTTATCTGCGACAGCCCGGCTGGTATCGAAAGCGGTGCCACGCTTGCCATGCGGCACGCTGACGTCGCAGTCGTGGTGACCAACCCGGAAGTCTCTTCAGTCCGCGATTCGGATCGCATCATCGGCCTGCTCGATGCAAAGACCCTGAAGGCAGAACGGGGCGAGCGGATGGAGAAGCACCTGCTGCTGACCCGCTACGACGCCAACCGCGCCGAGCGCGGCGACATGCTCAAGGTCGATGACGTGCTGGAGATCCTCTCCATTCCGCTGCTCGGGATCATTCCTGAGAGCATGGATGTCTTGCGTGCCTCCAATATTGGTGCACCGGTGACGCTTGCGGATGCAAACAGTGCACCTGCCATGGCTTACTTCGATGCCGCACGCCGCCTGGCCGGTGAGACCGTACCGATCACCATTCCGGGTGAGAAGCGTGGATTCTTCGGCAAGATTTTCGGAAGGAAGGCCGCATGAGCATTTTCGCCCTGTTTCGCAAGCAGCGGTCGGCGCCGATGGCGCGCGAAAGACTGCAGGTACTTCTTGCCCATGAACGCGCCTCGAGCAGTTCCGACCTTGTCTCCGTGCTTCGTGAGGAAATCCTGGCGGTGATCGCCAAGCACGTACAGCTCGACAACGACAAGGTGAAGATCAAGATGGACCGGGACGAGAACGTTTCGATCCTGGAGATCGACGTGGAAATCCCGCTCGATGCTACCTTGAAGGCTGCCTGATACACACGCTGCCATCCAGACAAGAAAGCCCGCCGGAGCGATCCGGCGGGCTTTCTGTATTCTGCGGATAAGGAAGCTTAGTAGCGATCGTCCTCGTCTTCGTCGCGCGGGGCCGACTTCAAGGAGCTGAGCTTGGCGAAGACGGCGTCGGCGTCGATTTCCTTTTCCTCTTCGCGATCGGCGCGATAGCCGAGGTTTTCGGTCTCGGTCGCTGATTGAAGGGTCGCACCGAGTTCAGCTGCGGTTGGCAGCGGCCGGCCCTTGGAAGCGCGCTCTACTTCAAGATCGAGATCAATCTGGCTGCAGAGGCCGAGGGTGACCGGATCCATCGGGGCAAGGTTCGCCGCGTTCCAGTGGGTGCGCTCGCGAATCTGTTCGATGGTCGACTTGGTCGTGCCGACGAGGCGGGAAATCTGCGCGTCCTTCAGCTCCGGATGATTGCGGACAAGCCAGAGGATGGCATTGGGACGGTCCTGACGCTTGGAGACCGGCGTGTAACGCGGGCCACGGCGTTTCGATTCGGGAACGCGTACCTTCGGCTCGGACAGCTTGAGCTTATGGTTCACGTCGGCCTCGCCGCGCTGGATTTCGTCGCGGGAGAGCTGGCCCGTGGCGATCGGGTCGAGACCCTTGATGCCCTGCGCCGCCTCACCATCGGCAATCGCCTTCACCTCAAGCGGATGCAGCTTGCAGAACTGGGCGATCTGATCGAAGGAAAGCGCGGTATTGTCGACCAGCCAGACCGCGGTTGCCTTCGGCATAAGCAATTGTTGAGCCATGGATATAGTTCCTCTGTCCGTCCGCGCCGGTGTCGCGGGCGTGGGTATCAACCACAATTTCCGGGAATTCGGACGGTCTATAACCGGATTGCGGTCAAATTGCAAATATCGCGCAACATGAACCGTTTGTCTAATTGATGCGCCAGTTTCAGCTGATATGTATGCAGCACGATCCGGATCTCAGGGTCCGGTTTTCGATGTGACGAATGGGGAGGAGACCATGTCCGAGAAGGTTTATCCTGTGTCGCGCGCCACCAAGAGCCTGGCGCTGATCGACAAGGAAAAATACGAGAAATGGTACGAGGAAAGCATCGAGAACCCTGACAAGTTCTGGGGCAAGCACGGCAGGCGCATCGATTGGTTCAAGCCCTATACCAAGGTCAAGAACACCTCCTTCAAGGGCAAGGTCTCGATCAAGTGGTTCGAGGACGGTCTTACCAACGTCTCCTATAACTGCATCGATCGCCATCTGAAGACGCATGGCGAGCGGACGGCGATCATCTGGGAAGGCGACAACCCGTATATCGACAAGAAGATCACCTACAACCAGCTTTACGATCAGGTCTGCCGCCTCGCGAACGTCCTGAAAAAGCAGGGCGTCAAGAAGGGTGACCGGGTCACCATCTACATGCCGATGATCCCGGAAGCCACCTATGCGATGTTGGCTTGCGCCCGTATCGGCGCCGTGCATTCGGTCGTCTTTGGCGGTTTCTCGCCGGAAGCGCTTGCCGGCCGAATCGTCGACTGCCAGTCGACCTTCGTCATCACTTGTGACGAAGGCGTGCGCGGCGGGAAACCCGTGCCTCTCAAGGAGAATACGGACAAGGCGATCCATATTGCCGCGCGCCAGTATACGACCGTCAGGAATGTGCTGGTCGTCCGCCGAACTGGCGGTAAGGTCGCTTGGGCCCCGGGTCGCGATCTCTGGTACCATCAGGAGATCGCAAGCGTGAAGGGGCATTGCGAACCGGTGAAAATGAAGGCGGAAGATCCGCTGTTCATCCTCTACACCTCGGGTTCGACCGGCAAGCCGAAGGGTGTGCTGCACACAACCGGCGGCTATCTCGTCTACGCCGCGATGACGCATGAATACGTCTTCGACTACCATGACGGGGATATCTTCTGGTGCACGGCGGACGTCGGATGGGTGACCGGCCACTCCTATATCGTCTACGGGCCGCTGGCGAACTGCGCGACAACGCTGATGTTCGAAGGCGTACCGAACTTCCCGGACCAAGGCCGGTTCTGGGAGGTTATCGACAAGCACAAGGTCAACATCTTCTACACCGCGCCGACCGCCATCCGCTCGCTAATGGGGGCGGGCGACGAGTTTGTGACGCGCTCTTCTCGCTCCAGCCTCAGATTGCTGGGCACCGTCGGCGAGCCGATCAATCCCGAAGCCTGGGAATGGTACTATCGCGTGGTCGGGGATGCTCGTTGCCCGGTGATCGACACCTGGTGGCAGACGGAAACGGGCGGCCATATGATCACGCCGCTGCCGGGTGCGACGGATCTCAAGCCAGGATCGGCAACGGTACCGTTCTTCGGGGTTCAGCCGCAACTCGTCGACAACGAGGGCAACGTGCTGGAAGGCGCCGCTGACGGCAATCTCTGCATAGCCGATTCCTGGCCCGGGCAGATGCGCACGGTCTATGGCGACCACGAGCGTTTCATCCAGACTTACTTCTCCACCTACAAGGGCAAGTACTTCACCGGCGACGGTTGCCGGCGTGACGAGGATGGCTACTACTGGATTACCGGTCGTGTCGACGACGTTCTCAACGTCTCCGGGCACCGCCTGGGTACGGCGGAAGTCGAATCGGCGCTGGTATCGCACGATCTCGTGTCGGAAGCGGCGGTTGTCGGTTATCCGCACAGCGTCAAGGGGCAGGGTATTTACTGCTATGTCACGCTGATGTCCGGCCATGATGGCGATGACACGCTACGCCAGGAGCTGGTCAAGCATGTCAGAAGCGAGATCGGCCCGATTGCGACGCCGGACAAGATCCAGTTTGCGCCGGGGCTGCCGAAGACCCGCTCGGGCAAGATTATGCGCCGCATCCTGCGCAAGATTGCCGAAGATGACTTTGGAGCGCTTGGCGATATCTCGACCCTGGCCGATCCGGGCGTCGTCGAGGATCTGATCGCCAACCGCCAGAACAAGGCGGGCTGACGCGTGAATTGAAGGCCCGCCGTGCTCGGCGGGCCTTTGCCTATCCTCGCACTTAGCGGGTTTCACATGCGGGCTTCTGCTTCCGGCCGCCGTCGTAGTCTTGCGCCAGTCCAGCCAGCAAAAGATGGTCCGCCGCCCGAATGTCGCCTGCCAGGGTAACATCCGCCACCACGCGGCCGAAATATTTGTCGCCTGAGATGCGGCTGAGCCGGACGGTCGCCGATGCCTCCGCCAGCTCCTCGAGAGCACGTCTGGCGGCAAGGCCGGCTTCCCTTATCTCCAGGCACTTTGATCGGATTTCGGGCGTATCGATGCCACGGATACGAACGTAGACTTCGACCTTCTGCTGCGGCCATGGCCGCGCCTCGACGAGCAGCGTATCACCATCGATAACGCGAAGAACCTGCGCTTCGACTGGTCCGGCAATCTCATCGCGCGGTGATGCATTCGCCGTAAACGCGACGGTTAGCTGCAGGATGGTGGACAACAGGATTCGCATTAGAGGAATAAATTCCTTAACTCGTGCGATGTCAATAGGATTAAATGTCTCTAAAAGTCGATGGCGCGGCCGTTGATCTCCCAGTCGCCGAAGCGAGCAGGGTCGGCACCGCCACGGCCGCCGATTTCCGTCGGCACTTGGGCCCGCGCTTCCGTCTGGCGACGCTCCTCTGCCTCCGCGAGGGCGCGCTTGGCTGCCGGGCTGAGAACCTTCTCTGGAGCCATGTCTTCCGTAGTCACGTTGCTATTGTCGTTGTCGGGTGCCTGCATCGTTCACTCCGTCGTGCGGAAATATTGAAAAGAATAGGGTGATAGACCACATCATAGAGCGTTCACCACCGGCAATAAAGCCGCGGGCTTCCGGAGATCGATGATGAATATGATTCGTACCGCCATGCTTCTGGCCTTCATGACGGCTCTGTTCATGGGCGTTGGATTCCTGATCGGCGGGCGCAGCGGCATGATGATCGCGTTCCTGATGGCTGCCGGCATGAACCTCTTCTCCTACTGGAACTCGGACAAGATGGTCCTGTCGGCCTATCGGGCACAGCCGGTGGACGAGCGCAATGCGCCGGAACTCTTTCAGATGATACGGCAGCTTTCCGACAATGCGGGCCTGCCGATGCCGAACGTCTATGTCTATGACAGCCCGCAGCCGAACGCCTTTGCGACCGGCCGCAACCCGCAGAATGCAGCCGTCGCAGCGTCAACCGGTCTGTTGGAAAGCCTCACTCCCGAGGAAGTGGCAGGCGTGATGGCGCATGAGCTTGCGCATATCCAGTACCGCGACACGTTGACCATGACGATTACAGCAACCCTTGCCGGTGCGATCTCGATGCTGGGCAACTTTGCCTTCTTCTTCGGTGGAAACCGGGAAAACAACAACCCGCTCGGTTTTATCGGGGTGCTGGTCGCGATGATCGTTGCGCCCCTGGCGGCCATGCTGGTGCAGATGGCGATCAGCCGGACGCGAGAATACTCGGCCGACCGGCGTGGTGCAGAGATTTGCGGAAACCCGATCTGGCTTGCCTCCGCGCTTGGCAAGATCGCCGGCTCGGCGCAGGTCATCCATAACGACGACGCGGAGCGCAACCCGGCGACGGCACATATGTTCATTATCAACCCGCTCTCCGGCGAGCGGATGGACAATCTGTTCTCGACGCACCCGAACACAGAAAACCGCATCGCAGCCCTCCAGCAGATGGCCTCCGAGTTCGGATCCGGTGGCTCGACGCCGGGCTTCGGTGCTGATAGACCCTCGCGCACCGCGCGATCCGTTCCCCAAACCGGCTGGGGCCGCGGTCCATCCGAGCCGCGCAAGGGACCCTGGTCTTGAACCAAGAAAAGCCAGCCAAAAAACCATTCAAGGCACATTCCAAGAAGAGGGTGCCGGATAGCAGCAGCGAACTGGCCGGACCTCCCAAGGCAGGGTTGGAGACGCGCATGGTCGCGTCGAAGCTCTTGTCCGCTGCCATCGACAAGAAGATTTCGCTCGACGGAATGCTGGATCCGGTCCATGGCAACCCGGCCTATAAGCAGCTGAGCGATGCTGATCGGGCGCTTGCCCGCGCAATTCTCGTCACGTCGTTGCGGCACCTGCCGCGGCTGGAGGCTGCCATAAGCGCCATGCTGGACAGTCCACTGCCGGAGGGTGCGCGTGCGCTTCATCATGTCCTCGTGGTTGCTGCAGCCCAGATACTGCATCTCGACGTGCCGTCGCATGCGGTGGTGGACGTCGCGGTGGAGCAGGCCAATCGCGACCCGCGTAACCGACGGTTCGCCAAGCTTGTAAATGCGGTCCTGCGCCGGCTTGTCCGTGAAAAGGAGGCGGTACTGGAGCAGACGGCCTCCGTTTCCCCGGTTCCAGAATGGTTTTTTGGACGACTGGCCGATGCTTACGGAATTGAAGCTGCACGCGAGATGGCCGAAGCGCAGCTTGTCCCGCCGACAATCGATCTCACCGTCAAGTCGGATCCGGAGGCCTGGGTCGAACGGTTGCAGGGGAGGTTGTTGCCGACCGGTAGTGTCCGCCTTCCCGCCTTCGAGGGTGCCGTTTCCTCCCTGCCGGGCTATGAAGACGGGGAGTGGTGGGTGCAGGATGTGGCAGCCAGCATCCCGGCCAAGCTATTCGGCGACATAAGGGGGAAGCGTATTGCCGACCTTTGCGCGGCACCTGGCGGCAAGACTGCACAGCTCGCTGCAGCGGGCGCCGAGGTGATTGCCGTAGAGCTGTCTGCCAATCGTCTTGCCCGCCTCAAGGAAAATTTCACGCGACTGGGCCTAAGCGCGCATCTTGTCCAGGAGGATCTCTTCCAGTTTGCGCCGGACGAACTGCTGGACGGCGTGCTTCTGGATGCCCCATGTTCCTCGACGGGGACGACCCGCCGGCATCCCGATGTTCTCTGGACGAAGGGTCCGGGGGACATCGCCAAGCTGGCCGCACTCCAGGCAAAAATGCTGCGTCATGCGGTCAAACTGGTGAAGCCGGGAGGCCTGATCGTGTTCTCCAACTGCTCGCTCGATCCTCTGGAAGGCGAACAACTGGTGGCCAACCTGCTGGCTGAAGACAAGGGCCTGGAGCGGGTCCCGGTTGATCCGAAGGATTGGCCCGGCCTGGAGGAGGCTGTCTCCGCAGTCGGGGAATTCCGCACCACGCCCGCAATGTTACCGGCTACAGAGGGGTTTCCTGGCGGCCTGGATGGCTTCTTCGCGAGCGTGTTGCGGCGACGGTAAGCATTTCTTTACCATAGAAGTCGATTGTATTCGAATGAACTAAAGGTTGATCCTGCCCGTATGTGCGGGCAGGTCGATCCTGCGGAGTGTTCCAGATTGATTATGCAGCTCGCGGATCGCCGGCGGTTGGTGGCCTTCGGCTTGCGGGAAACCGGCCGCCGTTTCTACCGGCGCACTGCCGGCTTGCGGCTGGCGTTGACGCCGTTTTCCAATTCCGTACCCGACCGGTTGATTGTCGCTCCGACGGACCTGCATGCCATCGACACGTTCGTGGCTGAGGAAATCGCGTATGGGCGCTTTCCACTCGCAGGCACCTCGCTTGATGCCGGCCGCCAATCTCCCTTCGCTATCGATCCTCCTTCACGCATGTTTGCCGAGCGGCTTCATTCGTTCGCCTGGCTGCGCCACATACGGGCCGAGCGAACCGAGCAGGCGTGTGCCCATGCGCGATCCATCGTCGCAAGCTGGATGACCTTGCATGGCGGTAGGGTCCGCGGGGTGGCCTGGCGACCGAATGTGGTTGCAGAACGGGTTATCGCCTGGCTGTCGCACTCAACCGTGGTTCTGCAGGGTGCGGAGGCCGGCTTCTACCGCCGGTTCATGAAGAGCCTCGCATACCAGGTGCGGTATCTCCGGCGCATTGTCCGCGGCATGCCGATGGAGGAAACGCGGCTTCGAATCCGCATTGCGCTGGCCATGGCCTCTATCTCGATGCCAACGCGTAACGCGTTCATTCGGCGCGAAGGCAGCCGGCTGGACCGGGAGCTGGAGCGTCAGATCCTCCCCGATGGCGGCCATGTCTCCCGCAATCCACGTGCGAACCTGGACCTTCTTCTCGACCTCCTGCCGCTGCGGCAAACCTATATAAACCTGGGACACGACGTACCGCCGAAACTGATACCGACAATCGACCGCATGTATCCCGCGCTGCGCTTCTTCCGGCACCAGGACGGCGACCTCGCTCTATTCAATGGTGCGACCTCCACGCCGGCGAGCGAACTGATATCCGTGCTGCGCTATGACGAGACGGCGGGCAAGCCGTTCAAATCGCTTCCACACATGAACTATCATCGGCTTTCCTCGGGCAGTGCGACCGTGATCGTCGATACGGGAAAGCCTCTGACGCCGGAACTGTCACAGAGGACACATGCCGGCTGCCTCGCCTTTGAAATGTCCGCCGGTCGCCACCGCTTCATCGTCAACTGCGGTGCGCCGAAGTTTGCCCAGCGTGATTTCAGGCAGCTTGCACGCTCAACTGCCGCTCACTCCACGGTAACCTTGAACGAGACCTCGTCCGGCCGCGTGCTGCGTTCACCTCTCTGCGGATCTTCCATCCTGACGGGCATCAGCAGCGTGGAGGCCGAACGCTGGGAGGATGACCGCGGGAATGACTGGCTTCGTGCGATCCACGACGGCTATCTGAGGGAATTCGGCTATTACCACGAGCGTGAAATCGGGCTCAGCAGCAAGGGCAACAAGATCAAGGGCCACGATCGGATGTTCAGCCCGGAGGGAGCCAAAAATCATACGAAGGCCATCCAGGCGACGGCACGCTTCCATATTCATCCGGCCATCAGCCTCTCCAGAATAGACACCGAAACGATCATGCTCGTCGCTCTCGACGGCGAGACCTGGCATTTCAGCGCACCCGGTCTGGCGGTGAATGTCGAAGAGGATATCTTCTTCGCGGATGCTTCGGGATTTCGGAACAGTCAGCAGCTCGTCATCGAATTTTCGCTACCCGAGGTCTCGGACATAAGGTGGATGTTGAAGCGGGCGGAATAGGCGTTTCTTCTTCGGGGAAGCTGTGCTAACGCGGCCGCAACCGCCGTTGCGCGCCGCCCCTAGCGCCTTTTCCAGGAGAAACCGATGGCCGTCGTTTCCAAAAAGATCCCCGCTCCCGAACACGTCAAGATCCGTACGGCGCTGCTCTCGGTTTCCGACAAGACCGGAATTGTCGAACTTGCGCGAGCGCTGGCCGATCAAGGCGTGCGGCTTCTTTCGACTGGCGGCACCCACAAGGCGATCGAGGCGGCCGGGCTTCCGGTGACCGACGTCTCGGAAGTCACCGGCTTTCCGGAAATCATGGATGGGCGCGTCAAGACGCTGCATCCCAACGTGCATGGCGGCCTGCTCGCCATCCGTGACGATGAAGACCATACCGCGGCAATGAAGAAGCACGGTATCGAGGGCATCGACCTCGCAGTCATCAATCTCTACCCGTTCGAAGAGGTCCGTGCGGCGGGCGGCGACTACCCGACCACGGTCGAAAACATCGATATCGGCGGACCGGCGATGATCCGCGCCTCTGCGAAGAACCATGCCTATGTAACGGTCGTGGTCGACCCCTCGGATTATCCGGCCGTGATCGAGGCGCTTCGTACCAATGACGGCCAGACGGTCTATGCCTTCCGCCAGAAGCTGGCGGCGAAAGCCTATGCCCGCACGGCCGCCTACGACACGGCGATCTCCAACTGGTTTGCCGAGGCTCTCGACATCGAGATCCCGCGCTACCGGACGCTGGGCGGCGTGCTGAAGGAGGAGATGCGCTACGGAGAGAACCCGCACCAGAGCGCTGGCTTCTACGTGACTGGTGAGAACCGTCCCGGAGTCGCGACGGCAAAGCTGCTGCAGGGCAAGCAGCTCTCCTATAACAACATCAACGACACGGACGGCGCCTTCGAACTGATCGCCGAGTTTTCGCCGGAACAGGGTCCGGCCTGCGCGATCATCAAGCACGCCAATCCCTGCGGCGTGGGCAGTGCCTCGACACTCAAGGAAGCCTATCTGCAAGCGCTTGCCTGCGACAGCACATCGGCGTTCGGCGGCATCATCGCGCTCAACCAGCTGCTCGACGGCGAGACGGCGGAAGAGATCGTCAAGCTGTTCACGGAGGTGATCATCGCGCCGGAAGTGTCCGAGGAGGCGAAAGCGATCATTGCGAAGAAGCCGAACCTTCGGCTGCTTGTAACCGGTGGTCTTCCGGACCCACGCTCGCGCGGCATCACGGCGAAGACGGTGGCCGGTGGCCTGCTGGTCCAGACGCGTGACAACGGCATGATCGAGGACATCGATCTGCGCGTCGTGACCAAGCGTGCGCCGACCGATCGCGAACTCGAGGATCTGAAGTTCGCTTACAAGGTGGCCAAGCACGTGAAGTCCAATGCCATCGTCTACGCCAAGGACGGCCAGACCGCCGGCATCGGTGCCGGGCAGATGAGCCGGATCGATTCGGCGCGCATCGCGGCCCTCAAGGCAGAGGAAGCGGCAAAGGCGATGGGCTGGGCCGAGCCGATGACCAAGGGTTCGGCGGTTGCGTCGGAAGCCTTTTTCCCGTTCGCGGACGGCCTGCTTTCGGCGATTGCAGCCGGTGCAACGTCGGTCATCCAGCCGGGTGGTTCGATGCGCGACCAGGAAGTCATCGATGCAGCCGACGCAAACGGCGTTGCCATGGTCTTTACCGGCATGCGCCACTTCCGCCACTGAGCAGCGGAAACCCTCTACCGAGCCGGATTTTTCTCCGGGTCGCCGGCCGGGTAGGGTGTTGTGATGAGAAGCAGCAGTCCGGCCAACAGGAAGATGATGAGCGTCGCCATGCCGAGCCTGGCGGAGCCGGTGGCATAGGTCGTCATGGAAAACAGCAGGGTCGCGAGGAAGCTGGTGGCCCGGCCCGAAAGCGCATAAATACCGAAATAGCGGCCGGATTCCGACAGGCTGACACTGCGCGCCAGATAGGATCGCGATGAGGCCTGTACCGGGCCGAAGGCGATGCCTATCAGGAGTCCGAATAGAATATATGCCTT
This sequence comes from Pseudorhizobium xiangyangii, assembly GCF_020531965.1. Lineage (GTDB taxonomy): Bacteria > Pseudomonadota > Alphaproteobacteria > Rhizobiales > Rhizobiaceae > Neorhizobium > Neorhizobium xiangyangii. Next base: position 67,619 of record NZ_JAJAWH010000006.1, read on the forward strand.
CTCCGCTGCTGTGCCGAAGAGCCCGCCGCTGTCTTCCACCGACAGAGATAGGAGGCCAAAAAACACCATGCCCGGGCCGGTGGAAATGATGCCTGTCGTTGCGATCAGCAGCAGGATCAGGCTGAAGATGATGACCGTCTTCGATCCGAGACGACGGTCAAGACGGCCGGCGACAAAGCAGCCGAAGATCGCGACGACGTTCAACAGGATGCCGTAGATGCCGATTTCGATAGTTGCCCAACCGAACATGCCTGCGGCAAAAGCTCCGCCGAGGATCAGCAGGCCGTTGACGCCGTCCTGATAGAGCATGCGGGCGAACAGGAAACGGGTAATGCCGATCCGCTGCCGTAGTTCGCCGATGGTACCCCGCAATTCTTCAAGACCGCTGCGAACGGCCTGCCGCAATGGAAGCCCTTTGGCTGCGTCCGGCGTAAAGAGGAACATCGGCATGATGAACAAGAGGTACCAGACGGCGGCGATCGGACCAGTGATGCGGGCATCCTCGCCCAGCGCGGGATCAAGGCCGAATAGCGGAGGAATACCGATGATCGTGAGGCCCGTTTCAGGGCTGCCAGCAAGAAGCGCCACCACGAGAATGAGTACGATCATACCGCCGAGATAGCCGAGACCCCATGCCGTGTTGGAAACCCGCCCGACCTCTTCCCGGTTGACGAGGCGAGGCATCATGGAATCGTTGAAAACGACGGAAAACTCTGCCGCGATCGAGGCGAGGATCATCAGGACAAGTGGCAGGATCAGCGGTGAACCGGGCGCTGCAAGCCACAACAACAGCAGGCAGACGATTTTCAAGACTGCAAAGCATGCAATCCATGGTTTGCGCGGACCGGATTGATCGGCGATCGATCCGAGAACGGGGGATAGGAGGGCGATCACGATCGACGAGATCGTCGCCATATTCCCCCAGGCTGCCTGGGCCGAGATCGGGTCGTCCGTCAGCCGGGCCACGAAATAGGGGCCGAAGACGAATGTGGTGACGACCGTGAAGAATGGCTGAGCTGCCCAATCGAACAGCATCCAACCCCAGATACCACGGCGCGGCACCACCGGTGCCGGATTGCTTGCGTGAGCCGCGCTCACTCGTCGGATCCCCGGCCTCGTTCGTCGAGGAAAGTCCTCATGGGGATCGCATCTCGGCCAGATCGGTCAAGAGGCCGGCTGCGACGGTCATTTTCGAAAGGTTGAGTTCCGCCGAATCGGTCAAGGCTATGAGTTCGTCGGCGACCCGGTTCACCTGCTGGCGGCTTTTCGCATACCAAGCCTGCAGCGGCTTCTTTTCCTTTGCGTGGGACATGAGCGCGGAGATAGCGATATTTCTTCGTGCCGTCGCGATCTGTTCCAGGCTTCGGGTAAGGGCGAGACTTTCATAATGGTCTGCTGTGGTGACGCGCTCGCCACCATCTAGGAGCCGGTTAATGCGGAAGGTTTCCGTCACTGCGAAATATGTCTGGGCGACAGGACCGAGCTCGATACTCGTGCGGCCGCTGATCAGAAGCATCTCCGGCACGAGTACCAGCGTGGAGAGGCGCGCGACGTCTTCGGCAAGCGCAACAGGCACTCCATCCGCCTGAAGTTGTTCCGCTTGCTGCTGGATCTGCTCCGAGAGGCCGAGATTGCCAATCGAACCGCGTAGCTTCTTCGCGCCGGAACGCAGGATTTCCATTGCCGTCTTGATATCCTCCGCGCCAGCTCTGGTTTGCAGGATGAGCCGTGTGGCGTCGGCGAAGATTTCCGAGATCCTTGCATATACGGCGTTCTGGACCCTGCCGGGGACCTGTCCATCCAGTGCGTCCGTTGCATCCCAAAGGCTCGGAAGATCGAAACCATCGCGAGCAAGGAATGCGGCTTTCACGATCTCGGCGAAAGATGCGCTGGTAGTATCTCTCATTAGCTGTGCGAAGCCAGGTCCACCCCGATTGACGACTTCATTGGCAAGAACCGTTGCCACGATCTCGCGATGCAGGCGATGGTTCTCGATGTCGGAAGCGAACGTCTTCTGCATCCGGGCGGGGAAATATTCCTTAAGAACCGACGCAAAATAAGGCTCATCCGGAAGGGAGCTCTCCAGGAGCTCGTCGAACAGGGTCAACTTCGCATAAGATAGCAGAACCCCAATCTCCGGACGGGTGAGGGGGCGTCCAGCCTGATAGCGCTCAGCCAGCTCTGAATCAGAAGGGAGAGTCTCGACTTTACGGTTCAGTAGTTTGTGAGATTCCAGCACGGACATAAGGCGTGAGAGTTCCTCACGGTTCTCTGAGCCCTTTCGCTCCGTGAGAGAAATCGCCAAGGTTTGCAAGTAGTTGTTGCGCAGGACGAGGCCACCCACCTCGTCCGTCATGGCGGCGAGGATCTGGTTGCGCTTTTCTCGCGTCAGGCGGCCTGCCTGCATTGCGGAACTGAACGCAATCTTGATGTTGACCTCGACGTCCGAGGAATTGACCCCAGCAGAATTGTCTATCGCGTCTGAATTGCATCGCCCGCCAGCGAGCGCGTAGGCAATTCTCCCCTTCTGGGTAACGCCGAGATTGGCACCTTCGCCGATCACCCTGGCTCTTACCTCGCCGGCGACGACGCGGATCGGATCGTTGGCCCGATCTCCCACCTCAGCATCGGTTTCTGAGGCGCCCTTGATGTAGGTGCCGATACCCCCGAACCAGAGAAGGTCCACCGGACTCCTCAATATCGCAGTCATGATCTCATAAGGCGTGGCCACCGATTTCTCGATTCCGATGGCTGTTGCCGCCTGGGGTGTCAGTGCGACCGATTTTTCAGAGCGCGAAATGATCATCGCACCTTCGGACAGAGCTTTCCGATCATAGTCCTGCCAGCTGGATCGCGGCAGGCCAAAGAGACGCTGCCTTTCGGCAAAGGAAACTTGAACGTCCGGATCAGGATCGATGACGATATCGCGGTGGTCGAACGCAGCGATCAGTCGGATAAAGGGCGACAGTAGCATGCCGTTTCCGAACACGTCGCCGGACATGTCGCCGACCCCGGCTACCGTGAATGGGGTAGTCTGGATATCGATATCCATTTCACGGAAATGCCGCTTTGCGGCTTCCCAGGCACCGCGCGCAGTAATGCCCATTTTCTTGTGGTCGTAACCAGCCGATCCGCCGGATGCGAAGGCGTCGTCGAGCCAGAAGCCGGCTTCCTGCGCGAGCCCATTGGCGGTATCGGAGAAGGTGGCGGTGCCTTTGTCGGCTGCAACGACGAAATAGGGGTCGTCGCCGTCAAGCCTGACTGTGTCCGGAGGCCCAACAACGTCAGCACCGACGATGTTGTCCGTCACCGAGAGAAGCGTGCGGATGAAGGTCTTGTAGGCCTCGCGGCCGGCGAGGAACACCTCTTCGCGAGAACCGCCAACGGGCAGCGTCTTCGGAACGAATCCGCCCTTCGCACCGACCGGAACGATGACAGCGTTTTTGACCTGCTGGGCCTTTACAAGGCCAAGCACTTCCGTTCGGTAATCCTCTGCACGGTCAGACCAGCGCAAGCCGCCGCGGGCTACCTTTCCGAAGCGCAGATGCACACCTTCCACTTCGGTACCGTAGACGAAAATTTCCCGGAAAGGCTTCGGATCGGGTAGGCCGTCCAGCAGGTTCGGATCGAGCTTGAACGCAAGCGTTGCGCGCGGCAGCCCTTCGCCGGTGCGCTGGAAGTAATTGGTCCGTAGTGTCGAGTCGATAGCATTGATGTAGCGACGGAAGATGCGATCGTCGTCCAGGTTCGGCACGCCTGCCAGTGCCTGCTCGAGTTCGGCATGATGGGCAGACAACTTCTTTTCGCGGGTTTTGTCATTCAGGCTTGGATCGAAATCGTCGCGGAACAGCTGAAAGATGCTGCGCGAGATCATCGGATATCGCGCCAATGTATCGGCGATGAGAGCCTGAGAATAGACGATGCCGGCCTGTCGCAAATAGCGCGCGTAGGCGCGCAAGACAGTAACTTCGCGTGCTGTCAGCCCGGAAAGCAGGACGAGGCGGTTAAAGGAATCGTTGTCGGCTGTGCCATGGAAGGCGGCCAGAAATGCATCTTCGAGCCGCTGACCGTCCCGTGAAAGCTCAAGAGCGCCAGCTTGCCTTGCCTGCAGCTCCATATCGTGGAGCACGATATGGCGGCCTCCATCCGCTGCCTGCAGCTCGATTTCGAATGTCCGTTCGCTGACCACGCGGAAACCCAGGTTTTCGAGCAAGGGGACGCGTCGCGAGAGCGACAGGTGTTCCGGCTGGTGGAAGATCTTCAGTCGGACTGTGCCAAGTTCGTCAGTGTCGCGCGTGTAGAACTCGATGGAAATCTGCTGGCCCGCGGCGCAGGCGGTAATATCCGGCAGATCGGCGACCGTTTCCTCCGGGGTGAATGCTTCCTGAAAAGCGTAGTTGACCGACAGCCTTGGTCCATCCTCCGCGAGCGCATTGAAGCGCTGTTCCCATGGCGTTGAAATTGCACGGATGACCTCCTCAAGCTTTGCCTGAGGAATGCGGGGTGTCTTGCCGAGGCGGCGGCCGATGATGACGTGGACCCGTGCAACGCCTCCTTCAGGGAAGGCAGGATAGTAGGCAGATACATGACCTTCATACGCCTTGGCGAGATAGTCGCTCACCTTTTCGCGCACGAAGGAATTATACTCCTCGCGGGGCACGTAAACGATCACAGAGACAAACCGATCGAAGTGATCGATACGCGGCAGGACCCGGACCCGCGGCCTTTCGCTGAGCTCCATGATCTGTTCGCAGAAGCGGGCGAGTGTCGGGACATCAATCTGGAAGAGATCGTCGCGCGGATAGGATTCCAGCGTGTTCGTCAGCATTCGGCCGGAGTGGCTGTTCGGATCGAAGTCGAACTGTTCCTCGATACGCGCTGCCTTCGCCCGCAAGAGCGGGATGTCCCGAACTGAATGCGTATAGGCCGTCGCAGTGAACAGGCCGACAACACGCAGCTCGCCGATCACCTCGCCGTCCGTATCGAAGCGCTTGATGCCGACGTAGTCCATGTAGGCCCGACGATGGACAACCGACTTCACGTTTGCCTTGGTGACGATCAGGAAGTCCTGTCCCTCCAGGAACTCCAGGATTTCCGGTGTCGTCGTTACCGAGTCCTTGCCCTGGCGGAGGACGAGAACGTCGGGATCCGACAGGATTCCCAGGCCGCGGCCCTTGCTACGCTCAACTTTCGCATCCGCTCCTTTGCCTGAGTAGACATATTCGCGCATTCCCAGAAACGTGAAGTTGTCGTCGCGCAGCCAGTCGAGGAAGGCGAGTGCCTCGTCCCGGTCGCTCTTCTTTCGGCTGGCGGAATAGCTGCCGAGCTGCTCTGCGGCGCCCTCCAGTATCTCCAGCATCGATTTCCAGTCGGTGATTGCCAAGTGTACCTGATCAAGAACGCCGTGGATCCGCTTTACCAGCGCGTCGGCTTCCTGGCCGGAGATAGGTGGAAGATGAATCTGCATCAGGCTGACGTGATGTGCCGGGTCGCCTGGATGCTCGCTGGAGCGAAGGACTGGTTCCTTGCCGGGTTCCAGGAGCAGGATGGGATGCACTGCCATATAAAGATCGCGGTGTGTGCTCGTAACCTCACCCATCACCGAATCGAAAAGGAACGGCATGTTGCGATCAACGACAGTAAGCACATGGACGGCTACTCCGTCGGGTTCGACGCCCTCCACGGGTTCGATGGTGACGGCGGGCCGGACGCGTGTCCAGGCCTGCAGGGAGGAGGCTGCATGCACGGCGGCTGCCGCGAGCATCTTGGGTGTGTAAGACTCGAGATCATCGGTACTGCCGCGCCCGAAAAGGGCCGAGGGATCAAGAAACGGCCTAGCGCCATCGGCGGCGATCACCCGTGCTTTCTCGATATGTTTGTCCCGCTTCGGGTTATGCCTGCCCATGCCAGTATTCTCCTAGATGATGCCGCAACATGCTGCTGCCATTGTCGATCCGTCAACCACCTATAAGATCAAAGCGATCCCCGGGCGGAATCCGGCCCCGTTTCCTTTAAACAGCACGGAACGGCTGCTTATTGACAAGCAACAGTGAAAAAACGATCAAGCGCCATCGAAACTGGAGGCTTTAACATGGAAAACTCCGGCGCGGTGATCGTGATCTCCAGTCACGTCGTTCGCGGTTCCGTAGGAAACCGAGCTGCAGTTTTTGCCCTGGAGACCCTTGGTTTCCCCGTCTGGGCACTGCCGACAGTCGTGCTTCCATGGCATCCCGGTCATGGCAAGTCGACCCGCCTCACATTCTCAGAGAACGATTTTGACGCCGTCATCGATGACCTTATCCGTGCACCTTGGCTTGGCGAGGTGAAGGCCGTTCTCACCGGATATTTCGGCAATAGCGGCCAGCCGAGAGCAGTGGCACGACTGATCCGGGCATTGCACGATCGTAATCCAGATTTGCTATACGTTTGCGATCCGGTCATGGGTGATCTTGGTGGGTTGTACATTCCTCAAGAGACGGCGGAAGCGATCCGGGATGAGTTGCTGCCACTGGCGACCATTGCGACGCCCAACCGTTATGAGCTTGCCTGGCTTTCCGGGAGCGACCTGGACAGCAATGCCGAGATCATGGAGGCGGCGCTGGCGCTTGGACCATCTCGCATGCTGGTGACCTCAGCGGTGCCGATGATGACAGGCGGGACCGGCAACCTATATCTCACCGGTAAGCACGCGTTCCTTGCGGAACATCGGCTGATCGACAGCCCTCCGAACGGGTTAGGAGATCTGCTGGCGGCTCTCTTCCTTGCCCGGACACTATCCGGCGCCGATGAGGAACGCGCGTTGCAGATGGCCACTGCCAGTGTCTACGAAGTGTTGGCCAGAACGAGCAAGCGTGGGAGCGACGAGCTGACATTGGAGAGGGATGCGGCAAGCCTGACAACGCCGATGGCCATGGTGCAGATGCGGCGCCTCGTTCATCCGCTCCAACGGGTTCGGCGTTGACCACGAGTACGACATAGTATCGTTGATCTCACGATAACCTCAGGATAAAGCTAAGCCATGCACCAGTTCCCTGACCGCCTTCTGACCGGATACCGTAACTTTATGAGCGGCCGTTATGTCGATGAGGCCGATCGCTACCGCGGGCTGGCTGAGACGGGTCAGAAGCCCCACACGCTCGTGGTTGCCTGTTGCGACTCCAGGTCGGCTCCCGAGACAATATTTGATTGCGGGCCTGGAGAGCTTTTTGTGGTGCGGAACGTCGCAAACATGGTGCCGCCGTTCGAGCCGGACGGTCAGTTCCATGCGACCTCGGCCGCCTTGGAATATGCGGTCCAGGCTCTGAAGATCAGGAACATCGTCATCATGGGGCACGGGCGCTGCGGTGGTATTCAGGCGGCGCTTGATCCTGCAATGGAGCCGCTTTCACCGGGAGACTTCATCGGCAAGTGGATGGGTCTTGTTCGTACCGCGGCCGATCAAATTCAAAGCAACAACCTGATGACGCAATCGGAGCGCCAGACCGCGCTGGAGCGCGTGTCCATCCGTAGCTCCATCAATAACCTCCGGACTTTCCCGGAGGTCCGGAATCTCGAGGAACAGGGCGAACTGCAGATCCATGGAGCATGGTTCGACATCTCGACCGGCGAGCTCTGGGTCATGGACGGCAAGACGGGCGATTTCTTCCGCCCTTCTGACGAGACGCTGACGGCGGCAAGTCCGGAAACTGCCGCCGAATAGGCTATGCTTTACTGGCCGTCGATCTTGGCGCCGATATGCGCAATCGCCTGCTGGTAAACGGTTGCCGCATTCCAGCCCTGGATCGCCACGTAGTTCGGTTCGCCCGGCTGATAGCCGGCGCCGCGCTGCCAGCCATGTCCTGCGAGGAAGTTTGCGGTTGAAGCAAGAGCATCGGGACGGGAACGAACGAGATCGATGTGCCCATCGCCATCGCCATCGACGCCGTAGCGGATGACATTGGCGGGGAGGAATTGGGTCTGACCGATTTCGCCGTGCGCAGCGCCCTTGGCTGTTGTGCTCAGGTCGCCCCGCTGCACCAATTGCAGAGCGGCAAACAGCTGTTCGGTGAAATAGGCCGAGCGGCGGCAGTCATAGGCGAGGGTGGCAACCGCCGACAGAGTGTGCTGGTTGCCCAGGAAGCTGCCGAAGCCGGTTTCCATGCCCCAGATCGCGACGAGCGGACCAGCGGGCACGCCGTAACGACGCTCGAGCGAAGCGAAGAGCTGAGCATTGCCGGATTTCATTTTCTTGCCACGCGCGATGATCGTCGCACCACCGCGCTTTTCCATGAACTGGTCGAATGACAGCTTGAAGCTGCGTTGCCCACGATCGGCGCGGATGGTTTCGCGGTTGTACGAGACGGCGCTGAATGCCTTGTCGATGACAGCGGGGCTGAGACCAGCCGCCCTGGCCTGCGGCTTGAAATCCTCGACCCAGCGGCTGAAGCCGGATGAGTCATTGCCACATTGCGCAGCTGCTGCCGGCAACGCCAAACCTGTGAGCGCTGCGGCCAGGATGGTTGCGCGCATTATCTTCGACATGGATCAATCCGCTTTTGAGGGCACAGTCGGCCCAAATATTTTCTCTGGAGGGTGTTTATGACGTCAGCGAATGCACGCTGCAACTCATCAGGAGTGAATTGTTCGTGATGGTTGCAACGGCAATACCAGCGCCGCAACAGGCGGCACTGGTATCTGGACGTGCTTAACAATCGCTTACGCGGCGAGCTTGCGCGGCTTGATAAGGGCCCGATTGATCAGGAGTTCTGCTATCTGCACCGCGTTGAGAGCGGCGCCCTTGCGAAGGTTGTCGGAGACGATCCACATGTTGAGGCCGTTCTCGACGGTTGCGTCTTCGCGAATGCGCGAAATGTAGGTCGCATCCTCGCCGGCGCATTCGACCGGCGTGATATAGCCGCCGTTCTCGTGCTTGTCGATGACGAGGCAGCCGGGCGCTTCGCGCAGGATGTCACGTGCCTCGTCGGCAGTGATCTCGTTCTCGAACTCGATGTTGACCGATTCGGAATGGCCGATGAAGACAGGAACGCGAACTGCGGTGCAGGTGACCTTGATCTTCGGGTCGAGTATCTTCTTCGTTTCCGCCAGAACCTTCCACTCTTCCTTCGTGTAGCCGTCTTCCATGAAGCTGTCGATATGCGGAATGACGTTGAAGGCGATGCGCTTGGTGAACTTATTCGATTGGACCGGATCTGCGACGAAAACCGCGCGAGTCTGCGTGAAGAGTTCGTCCATGCCTTCCTTGCCGGCGCCAGAGACGGACTGATAGGTCGAGACGACAATACGCTTGATCTTTGCCGCATCATGGAGCGGCTTCAGCGCCACAACGAGCTGTGCCGTGGAGCAATTCGGGTTGGCAATGATGTTGCGCTTCTTGAAATCGACGATCGCATCCGGGTTTACTTCAGGAACGATCAGCGGAACGTCGGCGTCGTAACGCCAGGCCGAGGAATTGTCGATCACGACGCAACCCTGGGCGCCGATCTTCGGCGACCACTTCTGGGAAATGGTGCCGCCAGCGGACATCAGGCAAATGTCGGTGTCGGAGAAATCATAGTTCTCGAGATTCTGTACCTTCAGAACCTTGTCTCCGAAGGAAACCTCGGTGCCCTGCGAACGTGAAGACGCAAGGGCGATGACCTCGTCGGCGGGAAAGCCACGTTCGGCCAGGATGTTCAGAATTTCTCTGCCGACATTCCCCGTCGCGCCCGCAATTGCAATCTTGAAACCCATGATGTGCTCTCTTTCTGTCTCTCCTCGATCTTGGAGGGGGAAGCCGCGATCCATCGCGGGTTTCCTTGTCCCCAGCCTAACCGGGGAGAGAGCGGTGGGCCAGAGACGTCAGACGGTTTTCGTCGTCGTTTTGGCCGTGGTTTTGCAGGAGGCGAAAAAGCATTGGATCAGACCGGCCACATGTGCCGGTTGAAAATCAGCAGCGATGTCATACTCGCAGCGGTTCATAGGATGCTTTCCCGTTCGACGCAGGTGTTTAAAACATTCTCATCCGGAGTCAAGCTGAGAGCAGGACGGCGGCAACGTTTATAAGAATGGCGTAATGGATCGATAACAGGAGGATGCCGTGACAAGCGTCATCCTTGATGGATGGTCGCTTGTCACGAGCGGGAACAAGATCAGGCTGCGAGCGCCTTAAACTCTGCGAGGATCGCATCGCCCATTTCCGTGGTTCCAACCTGGCGGCAACCGTCGGCCATGATGTCGCCCGTGCGGAGGCCGCTGTCGAGAACGTTGGCGATCGCCTTTTCCAGCCGGTCGGCGTCCTGAACCATGTTGAACGAATAGCGCAAGCACATGGCGAAGGAGGCAATCATGGCGATCGGGTTGGCAATACCCTTGCCGGAGATATCTGGCGCGGAGCCATGCACGGGCTCATACATGGCCTTGCGCTTGCCTGTCTTGGCATCGGGCGCACCGAGTGACGCGGACGGCAGCATGCCGAGCGAACCCGTCAGCATGGCGGCAACGTCGGAGAGCATGTCGCCGAACAGGTTGTCGGTGACGATGACGTCGAACTGCTTCGGCGCCCGCACCAGCTGCATGCCTCCGGCATCCGCCAGCATGTGCTCGAGCTTCACTTCGGAGAACTTCGTCTTGTGCGTTTCAGTTACGACCTGGTTCCAGAGCACGCCGGATTTCATGACGTTGCGCTTTTCCATGGAGCAAACCGCATTGTTGCGCGTACGGGCCATCTCGAACGCGACGGCAGCGATGCGCTCGATTTCGTAGGTGTCGTATACCTGGGTGTCGATGGCGCGCTTCTGGCCGTTGCCGAGATCGCTGATGGTTTTTGGCTCGCCGAAATAGACGCCGCCGGTCAGTTCGCGGATGATGAGGATGTCGAGGCCTTCGACCAGTTCCGGCTTCAGCGATGATGCGGAAGCGAGCGCCGGATAGCAGATGGCCGGACGCAGGTTGGCGAAGAGCTCGAGGTCCTTGCGCAGGCGCAACAGACCGGCTTCGGGCCGGACCTCATAGGGGACGTCGTCCCACTTCGGTCCGCCGACCGCTCCGAACAGAACAGCGTCTGCCGCCATGGCTTTTTCCATGTCCTCATCGGAAATAGCCGCGCCATGCGCATCGTAAGCACTGCCGCCAACCAGACCTTCGTCCGTTACGAAGCCGGCATCCATGCTTTCGTTCATGTAGGTGATAATCTTGCGGACTTCGCCCATGGTTTCGGGGCCGATGCCGTCACCGGGAAGAAGGAAGAGAGACTTCGTCATCGTATGATTTCCTCAAATTGGGCAAGCTCACCCTCCGCACGGCCATGGCCGTACCTTCGTGACCTCCTCCGAGCCTGCCGAAGGACGAGGTCTGGCAGACTCTACGTGGCGCCGGCTCCGATGCGAGCCGTCACCTCAATTTCAACTTTCATCTCCGGCATGATGAGGCCGCATACGATCATGGTTGCGGCGGGTCGGATATCGGCAAAGGCCGCTCCCAATACCTCCACGGTGGCATCATAATTTGCCATGTCGGTGATGTAATAGCGGACGCGGACGACGTCCTTCAGGCTGCTGCCTGCCTCGTGCAAGGCCTTGCCGATCGTGGCCAGTGCGTTCTCGGTCTGCGCCGCGACGTCCTCCGGCATCTCCATTCTGGCATAGTCGTAGCCCGTTGTGCCGGAGACATAGACCATGTCCCCGTCTACAACGGCGCGTGAATAGCCGATCCTGGTTTCAAACGGGGAGCCGGACGAGATGCGCTTGACCATGGCGGGTAAGCCGCCTCAGAGCCAGGGCCGCTCGGTGCGGATCTTGTTCTCGAAGCCGCCGATCACGGTCTCGCTTTTCAGGGTTGTGGCGATATCGTCGAGCCCTTCCAGCAGGATGTGACGGCGTGCCTGATCGATGTCGAAATGTATCGAACCGCCATCCGGACCGGTGATTTCCTGGGCTTCGAGATCGACCGTAAGGATGGCATTCGAACCGCGCGACGCATCATCCATCAGCTTGTCCAGATCGTCCTGGCTGACGACGATGGGCAGGATGCCGTTCTTGAAACAGTTATTATAGAAGATATCGGCGAAGCTCGTGGAGATCACGCAGCGAATACCGAAGTCGAGAAGCGCCCAGGGTGCATGCTCGCGAGAGGAGCCGCAGCCGAAATTGTCGCCGGCGACAAGGATCTTGGAGTTCCTGTAGGCGGGCTTGTTGAGGACGAAGTCAGAATTCTCCGAACCGTCTTCCTGATAGCGCGCTTCAGCGAAAAGGCCCTTGCCGAGCCCGGTTCGCTTGATTGTCTTCAGGTAGTCTTTCGGAATGATCATGTCCGTATCGACATTGACGACCGGAAGCGGCGCTGCAACGCCGGTGAGCTTGACGAACTTTTCCATGATCTGCCTCCACATGGATTATCTGCGAAGGCCTTAAATCAAATCGGGGGGGATTTGAAGGACCGATTTACCCTCAAGCGGTACGCCGAAGAGCGGAAAAGCAGTGTTTCCGTTGTCTGCCGTGCTTTTGGCTCAGAGATCGATGATCGTGCCGCGACCGTCGTTCCAAACACGCATCTCGGAATTCTGCCGCTTGGCCTTCACCTGAGCCGGCTTCAGTCGTGCGGATAGAAGGCGGCCGGCTGCAAGTACGCCAAGTATGCCCACAAACGCGACCGTCAACGATGCGGTCAGCAGGGCTGCCAGCGCGAACAAAGCGACGCCAGTGGTGAAAAGGAAGAACGAACGGATATTTTGCATGGTCCAGACCTTTCTCGTACGGTCAATGTGGTTGCTGACGGCTCGCCTTGCAAGACTTTCGTTTGGTGGTGATATTGCGCCGAGCTCAAAAGCTTGTCACAAAATCGCGATGACGACCGTTAATCTCGCCCCAATACGTTTTCCTCCGCCTCGCCGTTCCTGCCTCAGTGTGCCCGCGATCAACCAGCGTGCGCTCGACAAGACACATGGGTTGGAGTGCGACGTTGTGATCTTCGATCTCGAGGATTCGGTCGCGCCGGAGAGGAAGGCCGAGGCACGGGACAATCTGCGGCGCTTTTTCCGCGAGACACCGCTTGAGGGCGTAGAGAGGGTCATTCGCATCAACGGTGCCGACACCGAGTTTCGCGGAAGTGATCTGGATCTGGTTCTGGAACTGCAACCTGATGCGGTACTACTGCCGAAGGTTGGAGATCCTGCGGAAGTCCGCGAGGCGACGAAATTTCTATCCGGAGGCCCGACAGAGGTACGGCTGTGGGCAATGATGGAAACGCCGAGGGGCGTGCTGAATGCAGCAATGATTGCCGAGGTTGGCCGTGAGGCCGATGGCCGGCTGGATTGCTTTGTGCTCGGCCTCAACGATCTGCGCAAGGAAACCGGCGTTCCGCCCGAGCCGGGAAGGGCCTATCTGGTCCCCTGGATGATGCAGGTGGTGCTGGCGGCCCGAGCCCATGGGCTGGATGTCCTCGACAGCGTGTTCAACGATTTTCGCGATGAGGCCGGTTTTGCCGCAGAATGCGGGCAGGGCAGGTCTATGGGATTCGATGGCAAGATGCTGATCCATCCGGCTCAGATTGCGGCTTCGAACGAAAGCTTCGGTCCTGCACCGCAGGCGTTGATCGAGGCGGAAGCCATCATCGCCGCGTTTTCAGATCCCGCGACCGGGGATCGCAACGTCATCAACATGAATGGCCGGATGGTCGAGCGGCTTCACCTGGAGCAGGCGGAGAAGCTCATGGCCACGGCAAAGCAGATTTCACTCAGAAAGAAGAAGACATGAAACTATACCGCCTCCTCACAGCTCCCGACGACGCCTCCTTCTGCCACAAGGTAACTGCTGCGCTGAACAAGGGATGGGAGCTTTTCGGCTCTCCCACATATGCCTTTAACGCCAATACGGGTGAAATGCAGTGCGGGCAGGCGGTAACGAAGACCGTTGACGGCAAGGATTATCATCCCGACATCAAGCTTGGCGAACAATAACGCCTTGCAAGCGGATCAGCGGTCGGTTGCCTCTTCGGCGCTCTCCTCGATCCGCTCCATGTCATCGTCGCTCAAACCGAAATGATGGCCGATCTCGTGGATCAGCACGTGAGTGATGATGTCGCCGAGCGTTTCTTCGTTTTCGGCCCAATAATCCAGGATTGGGCGGCGATAGAGCCTGATCCTGTTCGGCAGTTCGCCGGTTTCCATGCTGAAACGTTCGGAAATCCCACGTCCTTCAAAAAGGCCGAGCAGATCGAACGGGGTTTCCAGGGCCATGTCTTCGAAGATTTCGTCATCAGGGAAATCTTCGATCTCGATGGTCAGGTTAGCGGTCAGCGCCCGGAATTCTTCCGGTAGATTGCCGTAGGCTTCAATCGCCAGCGACTCGAATGCGCTAAGTGTCGGCGCGTGGCGATCCCGCCAGTCGTCGGTTTGGTCAATTCGGGCCATAGATGCTCCTTTGGCAGTCCATATAAGCTATTCTGCGAAATTTTCGAGAGGATTCATGGACCTCCGGGGAGGGAAGCAAAATGGTTGTTGACTCTTCGCGAGAGCTCTGGAATCCATAAGAACATAAAGTGAACATGTTGGAATGGAGCTGACGCCATGGCTAAATATGCCGCGGCGCAGGAGAGACTTTTTGCCCTGCGTGAAACGATAGCAAAGTTGGAGGGCAGGTCCCCCGCTCTGGTGGTGGAGGGGCAGCCATGGGCAGGAAAGGGATCGGTCAGCCGCACGTTCCCTCGGAGAGTTTTTTTTGGAGTTCCGGAAGTCGATGCGGCCCTGGACGAAGGCATCCCTCTTGATGGCATTACGGAAATCCGAACCCTCAGCATGCGCGATGCCGGAGCAGGAAGCGGTTTTGCGCTTGCCCTCGCAGCCGTTATCCAGAAGGCAGCTGAAGCTTCCGCTCTTTTATGGATCAGCGACAGGGTGTCGAGCGGAGAGGCAGGGCTGCCGTATCCGATCGGGCTTACGCAGTACGGCCTGGGGGTGGAAGACTTCCTCCATGCGGTGCCCCGGAAGCTGGACGATGCGCTGTGGCTTGCAGAGGCGGCAGCATCGAGCGGGGCACTGGCGGCTACTATTCTCGAGATCAAGGGCAATCCTTCGTCTTTCGGCTTGTCCGAGAGCAGGAGGTTGAACCTCAGGGCAAAAGCGGCGGGGCGGCCGATTTTGCTTCTGCGGCATGCGGGCGAGGAGGAGGCGAGCAGTGCCGTATTCCGCTTTTGTGTCGAACCGAGACCTGCTTCAGAGCGGCCTCTCCCCGACGGATCGATGCTTGGCGGCAGCATCGGCTCTTCCGTTTTCCGTCTCACCCTTGAGAAGAGCCGTAATCCGGCTCCGATCTCCTTTATTCTGGAGTGGAATTCCCATGACCGTCAATTTTCCCTCACCCGACAATCAGAGCTGTCTCGCCTTTCCGGGCGTGCGGCAGCGCGTTCTGGCGCTCTTTTTCCCGCATCTGGCGACCGATCGGACCGCGCGTCGGCTTTGGGGCGCCTCCTGGCGTTTGGCAGGGCGTCCTGATCACCCGCCCTTGCTCTGTTCAGGCCGGCGCGACAGTGCCATTCGCCTCACAGCGCTTGACGAAGTAGCCGCAGTTCTGGGCCTCAGATGTGGTCAAGGCCTTGCCGAGGCACGCGCTATGCATCCGACGATCGATGTCGTCGAAGAGGATCCGCTGGCGGACAAGGCACTTCTGGAAGCGACTGCCGACTGGTGCGATCGATACACGCCGTTGGTGGCGATCGATGGCAGCGACGGCTTGTTTCTCGATATTACCGGCTGCACGCATCTTTTCGGCGGGGAGCAGGCGCTGCTGGACGATATTCTCTTCCGGCTGCTCCAGATGGGCTTCAAGGTCCAGGGCGCAATTTCCGCGTCTCCAGGCTTATCCTGGGCCGCCTGCCGTTTCCGCGAAGGCGGTGTAATTGCGGAGGGAGCGGCGGAAGAGGTGCTTGGATCCTTGCCGGTTGCTTCTCTCCGGATCGATGATCAAACCGTTGCAGCCCTGAAGAAGCTAGGGTTGAAAGAAGTCGGGGACCTGCTTTCCGTGCCGCGTGCGCCTTTGGCACGCCGTTTCGGAGGACATGTGCTGCTTCGGCTCGACCAGGCTTTGGAGCGCGAGGAAGAGCCGATTTCTCCTCGCCGCCCGGTTGCTTATCTTTCGGTGGAGCGCAGGCTGCCGGAAGCTATTCAGGCGGAAGACGATATTTTGGGGCTTACGGCGCGCATTGCCGCGTCCCTTCGGCCAAATCTCGAGGCGCGCGGTGCGGGAGGGCGGGTTTTCGAATTGGTCCTGTTCCGGGTCGATGGCCGGGTTTTCCGGGTCATTGCCGGCGCTTCCCGGCCTTTGCGGGATCCGCAGAAAATCGCCAACCTGTTTACCGAACGCCTGAAGGCCGTTCATGACGAGTTGGATGCCGGTTTCGGGTTCGAACTTCTGCGCCTTAATGTTCTTCATCACGATTCCTTTGAGGAGGCACAGGGGGATCTTGTGGGCGTTTCACGAGACGGAGCACAGCTCGCTGACTTGATCGATCGCGTATCGGCAAGGCTGGGCAAGGGTGTGCTCCGGGGTTTTCAGTTTCGCGAAAGCCATATCCCCGAACGAGCGGTCGTGGCCAAGCCGGCTATTTCCCTTAACTCCGATGTTAAAGACAGGAGGGCGCCTGCCGCCATGACGAGGGTCGAGCGGCCTTTGCGGCTGCTTCCCAGGCCGGAACTGATGGAGGCTTTTGCTGCAACTGTCCCAGATGGTCCGCCCAGCCGGTTCAGGTGGCGCCGGGTCCTGCATGATGTCGCCCGCGCAGAGGGGCCGGAGCGGATTTCTCCTGAGTGGTGGCTGGATGATGCGGCGTCAGAGGAACGGGATTACTTCCGGTTGGAGATTGCGTCCGGACATCGCTTCTGGGTCTATCGCAAAGGCCACTACCAGCCAAATTATCAGCCCACTTGGTACATGCACGGGATGTTCGCATGACCTCGCAGGCCCCTGTCTTCTTCGAGATCGGTGCGCGCACCAATTTCTCCTTTCTGGAAGGAGCCTCCAAACCTGAGGAAATGGTGTTGACGGCTTCCATGCTCGGACTTTCCGGCCTTGGGATTGCCGACCGCAACTCCGTCGCCGGCGTGGTTCGCGCCCATAGCCATGTGCGCGAATTGAAGGAAAAACATCGGCGCAAAGAGGAAGACAGAAAATCGGAGAGCGATGGTCTTTCTCCTTGCCGAGTCCAGCCCGGCGCGCGCCTCGTTTTCTCCGACCATATGCCCGATGTTCTGGCGTATCCGATAAACCGTAAGGGCTGGGGTAATCTATGCCGGCTTCTCAGCCGGGGGAATCTGAGGGCGGGAAAAGGCTCGTGCATTCTGGAGGAGTGGGATCTTCTGGAATGGGGCGGAGAGATGATGCTGGCCGTCATTCCCGATCCCACCCGCGTCACCGACAATACCTATCTGCAGAGGTTCGAAGAGGCACTGAGGCTGCTGCGTAAAAGATTTGGCAAGGCGCTCTACCTCGCCCTGTCTCCCAGCTATGACAGTCTGGACAGTTTCGTCTTTGCGACGTTCGCCTTGATTGCACGCCGCAACCGGGTACCGCTGCTGGGGAGCAACCAGCCGCTCTATAATCTTCCGGAGAGACGGCGCCTTTCCGATGTCGTGACGGCGATCCGCGAGCATGTGACGATTGCAGAGGCCGGGTTCCGACTGGCACCAAATGCCGAGCGGCACTTGAAGACAGGGCAGGAAATGGCCCGCCTTTTTGCGGACTATCCGGAGGCCGTTGCCAATACCGAAACATTTTTTAGCCGACTTTTATTTTCGCTGGACGAGCTTCGGCACAACTATCCCGATGAGAGCGTTCCGGGTGAAACGGTATCCGAAACGCTGGAAAGGCTGACTCGTGAAGGTGCGGCAGAGCGCTATCCCGGTGGGATTCCGGCGAAAGTCACCGAGCAGATCGACTACGAGCTCGCCCTCATCAAGGGGAAGAAATACGAGCCTTACTTCCTGACGGTGCGTCATATCGTCTGGCACGCACGGCATGTGCTGAAGGTTCTCTGCCAGGGACGCGGCTCGGCGGCCAATTCCGCCGTGTGCTACTGCCTTGGTATTACTGAGGTGGATCCCACCTCCACGAAACTCCTGTTTGAGCGGTTCATCTCGACCGAGCGCGATGAACCGCCTGACATAGACGTGGATTTCGAGCATGAACGGCGTGAGGAGGTCATTCAATACATCTACCAGCATTACGGCTTTCGTCATGCGGGGCTTACGGCGGCAGTGACGAGCTACCGAACCCGGATGGCGGGGCGCGAAGTGGCCAAGGCTTTCGGCCTTTCCGAAGATGTGCAGGCTGCCTTGTCGAGCACGGTCTGGGGCTGGTCCGAGGATGGGCTCTCCGAGCGGGAGGCAAAGGTTGCGGGTCTCGACGTCAGCGATCCGACGACCCTTAGGGTGATGGCGCATGCCAAGGAGCTCATGGGATTTCCAAGGCACCTGACGCAGCACGTCGGCGGGTTTCTGATCACCCGGGACAGGCTCGACGAGGTGGTGCCGATCATGCCGACGGCCATGCCGGGTCGCTACATGATCGAATGGGACAAGGACGATCTCGATACGTTGAATCTGCTCAAGATCGATGTGCTGGCGCTTGGGATGCTGACCTGCCTCAGGAAGGCATTTGAGCATTTGAGCTTTCATTACCAGCGAGAGGAGACGCTTGCCGGCCTGATGCAGGATCAAAGAGCGGATGTCTACGATATGATTTGCCGGGCCGATACGATCGGCGTCTTCCAGATAGAAAGCCGGGCGCAGATGAGCATGCTGCCGCGGCTGAGGCCACGCCAATTCTATGATCTCGTGATTGAGGTCGCGATTGTCCGGCCTGGTCCCATCCAGGGCAACATGGTGCACCCTTACCTCAAGCGGAGAGAGAAGCGGGATAGGGGAGAGGAGATCCATTACGAAAAGCCGGAATTGAAGGCGGTCCTGGAGCGGACCCTTGGTGTTCCGCTCTTTCAGGAGCAGGCGATGCAGATCGCGATCACCGCCGCAGGTTTCAAACCGGATAAAGCGGATCGGCTGCGGCGGTCCATGGCAACATTCAAGCGCTCTGGGCGGGTCGAGGAATTCAAGAGGGATATGATCTCGGGAATGGTGAAAAACGGCTACTCCGCGGAGTTTGCCGAACGCTGTTTCAGCCAGATCGAAGGCTTTGCCGAATACGGCTTTCCGGAAAGCCATGCAGCATCCTTCGCGCTGTTGGTTTATGCTTCGTGCTGGGTCAAAACATATTATCCGGACGTCTTCTGCGCGGCGCTCCTGAACTCGCAGCCTATGGGCTTCTATGCGCCGGCCCAACTGGTGCGCGATGCGCAGGAGCATGGCGTCGATGTCCGGCCGGTGGACGTCAATCTTTCTGATTGGAACAGCGGGCTGGAGAAGGGGGAGTATAGAAGGAGCGGAATAGACCCGCGTCACCGGGAGATGCGCAATGTGATCCTTACGGAAAAGGCCGTGCGATTGGGCTTCCGCCAGATCAAGGGACTTTCTGAAGAGACCATCAAGGATCGCCTGATCGAAAATCGCGGCAGCGGTTATGTCTCCATCCGCGATCTCTGGCTTCGTTCCGGCATCGACAAAGCTGACATCGAACGGCTGGCCGATGCCGATGCTTTCGGTTCGATAGGGCTTTCTCGCCGAGAGGCTCTTTGGCAGGTTCGTGGGCTCGATGCCAGAAAGGCGACCGACAAGCTGCCGCTCTTTGACCAAGTCAAGCAAGGCGAGCTTCAGATAGAGCCGGCGACGCGTCTGCCGAAGATGCTTTCCGGCGAGCAGGTCATCGAGGACTACCGCTATCTATCACTGTCGCTGAAGGCGCATCCGACATCCTTCCTGCGCGAGAATTTCATTCGGCAATGGGTCACGCGTAGCGTCGATCTTCTCTCGCTACCGAATGGCTGTAGGGTGACGATCGCGGGCCTTGTACTGGTGCGGCAGCGGCCTGGGTCGGCGAAGGGTGTAATTTTCATGACGCTCGAGGATGAAACCGGTGTCGCCAATGCGATCGTCTGGCCCAAGGTTTTTGAACATTATCGGCCGATCGTCATGGGGGCCCGACTGGTGAAGATCCGCGGCAGGCTGCAGAGTGCGCATGGTGTCATTCATACCGTTGTGGAGCACATGGAAGATGTCACTCATATGCTTGGTCTGCTTCAGAACGAGGCACGGCGTTTCGGGTCCCTCCGATCCGACGAAGCGCTGGGATCGGGGAGCGGCAGCTATCGCAACAGGGAGGACTTTATAGGGCAGGACGTTTCCGGAAGTGCAACCAAATCACAGACACCGTCCTTGAATGAATCCAAGCCGGAGGATGTCATGCCAAAAGGGCGCAATTTTCACTAGCAGCCCATATCTTCTCGGCGCTTCTGCAAGCGCATCAAAAGCGACAGCTAATAAAGTGAATCGATTTTTCTTGACATCCACGGTCTTCTTTCGCAAAAAGCGGATGTCATTGGTCATGTTTGACGGGTTGACCGAGAATGCTTGTTTGTAGCTGTAATTACATAACTGATAAAGAGATCCGCGACGTTATCGTTGGGCTCCTCGACGACGATTGCTGGCAGCTGATCGTACCCGCAAAAGTCTATCATGCCATGAGCAAGCGCGGCCGCTGTTGTGGCTGTTTCCCGAACGTCGTCGATATCATCATCAGGACGACCGAGGAATATCACGCCCGTAACCACTCGACGGAAGCGGAAGTTATCGATTATATGTCCCGCCTGAAGCAATTCCATGAGGAAAACAGGAGAGCGGACATTGAAAGGCGACACCAGCGTCATCGAGCGGCTTAACGAGGCTCTTTTCCTCGAACTAGGCGCCGTCAACCAATACTGGCTTCACTACCGTTTGCTGTCGGATTGGGGTTTCACCAAGCTGGCAAAGAAAGAGCGTGCTGAATCCATCGAAGAGATGCAGCACGCTGATCGCATCATCGATCGCATTATCTTCCTTGAAGGTCATCCCAACCTCCAGACGGTTGCTCCGTTGCGGATCGGCCAGAATGTCAAGGAAGTTCTCGAGGCTGATCTTGCCGGCGAATACGATGCCCGCACTGCCTACAAGGCATCGCGCGACATCTGTCACGCGGCCGGAGACTATGTCTCCATGAAGCTTTTCGAGGGGCTCCTCGCAGATGAGGAGGGTCATATCGACTTCCTCGAGACCCAGCTCGATCTGCTCGGAAAGATCGGTGAAGAGCGCTACGGCCTCCTCAACGCCGAACCTGCGGATTCCGCCGAGTAACATCAAAAGCCCGGGGTCGTATCTGTCACCGGGCTTTTTCATTCCACTGCCGCAAGATTGCGTTGCCCCCAGGAGCGGTAACGCTGTCTCATCGCTCAGATGTGACTGCCAAGCTCCACTCAGTGGTGCCATGCAAGCGGTGCCGTTGAGGATCACGTCAGCCGTCGCGCACCCGGGGCGTTATTTGTTGCGGACAGACAACACGCCAGATCATTTTCAATGTCTCGTACTAATTGACATCACGCAAAGACAGAACTCGCCGCACCCGGTTATTCCTTTCGCTAAACTGATTGAAGGAATTGGCGCCGCCCTGCGTTCCTACAACCGGGCGACCTGAGCAACCAAAGGATTGCGGCATGACGCAGTTTTTCGCTGCCTTTGCGACCTTTATTGCGCTGCATTCAATCCCCGCCATCCCGAGGATAAGAGGAGCATTGGTGTCGCGCCTTGGCCACGGCACCTATATCGCGGCCTATTCTGCGGCTTCCCTCGCTGCACTTGGCTGGCTCTTCTATGCAGCCTTCAACGTGGACTATATCGAGTTATGGGAACCCGCCGCCTGGCACGGATGGGTCACTTTCATCGCCGCGCCGGCAGGGCTATTCCTCGTCCTTTCCGGTCTCGTCAGCCGGAATCCTTTCTCGACGACGGCGCGTCGCAATGACGGTGAGCAAGGCGCCATCGTGGCGATAACCCGCCACCCTGTCTTGTGGGGCTTCCTGCTCTGGGCCGCAGGCCATGTCCCGCCCAACGGAGACTTGCGCTCGCTACTGCTCTTCGGCGGCTTTGCCGGATTTACCGCAGGCAGCATCGCGATGATGGAAAAAAGAGACCGCAAGAAACATGGCGCGACCTGGCCGACAAGGGTTCAGGCCACGTCCATAATTCCGTTCCGGGCGATCATGCACGGACGCGCACGCCTGCGCATCGATTATCCAATGCTACTGGGGCTTGCTGCTGCTGCGATGTCCGTTCTCTGGCTACTGGGCGGCGGACATGCGCGGCTGTTTGGGGGCGACCCGCTTCTCTTTATCCAAACCCTGGCCAGCGGCGGATGACTGCTACCTTTCCTTGACGGATTGCATCGCGACCGAGGTCGAGGTGCTGGCGACATGCGGCAGGCTGGAGATCTTTTCTCCCAGGACCTCGCGGTAGCGCCGGATGTTGGGTGTTCTGATCTTCAGCAGGTAGTCAAAGCGGCCGGCGATCATGTGGCATTCCTCGACTTCCCTGATCTTGCTGACTGCTTGATTGAATTCCGTCAGCGCCTTCTCACGCGTATCCGATAGCGTGATCTCGGCGAAGGCGACATGATCGAGACCGAGCTTTTGTGGATTGAGTATCGCGCGGAAGCCGAGGACATAGCCTTCATCGACCAGCCTTTTCAAACGGGCGGCACAGGGTGTCTTGGACAGACCAATCCTGCTTGCGAGCTCTGTCACGGGGATGCGGCCGTCATCGGAAACCACTTCCAAGATCTTTCTATCGTAACCGTCAAGTTGGCTATCTTTTGGTGGTTTCATGGTCAGATCAACTGGGAAAAATTGAGATATAAGGAAAATAGACGCTATTTGACCTTCTGAAAAGTCCCTTCGCGCCTCTATGGCTGTTGTATGATGAACCATCAATCCTTCATTTTGGACCCGCAGATGACCGTGCAGCGCCCGCCCGCCTCCTCTTCACAGCCCCAGCCACTCTTCGCCAAGTTCGCGCCTCCTATCCGCGAGCAGGGTCCTCTTCGTCAGGCGATCACCGCCGCGTACCGGCGATCTGAGTCGGACTGCCTCGCCCCTTTGCTCCAAGCGGCGACAATGCCGGACGCGATGCATCAGGACATCCGGGAAACGAGCAGGGCCTTGATCACCGCGCTTCGAGCAAAACACACGGGCTCTGGGGTGGAAGGGCTCGTGCACGAATACTCCCTCTCGAGCCAGGAGGGTGTGGCGCTCATGTGCCTTGCGGAAGCGCTGCTGCGCATCCCTGACACCGCAACACGCGATGCGCTCATCCGCGACAAGATTTCCGCCGGCGATTGGAAGTCGCATGTGGGCGGCGGTCGCTCATTGTTCGTCAATGCCGCCACCTGGGGCCTTGTGGTTACCGGCAAGCTGACTTCCACGGTCAACGACCGCAGTCTTTCTGCTGCACTGACGCGCCTTATCGCTCGGTGCGGCGAGCCGGTCATCCGCCGTGGCGTCGACATGGCGATGCGGATGATGGGCGAGCAGTTCGTGACCGGAGAAACGATCGATGAAGCGCTCCGGCGCGCCCGCGCACTGGAGGAAAAAGGCTTCGGCTATTCCTACGATATGCTGGGCGAGGCGGCCACGACGGCCGCGGATGCGGAGCGCTACTTCGGGGACTACGAGACTGCGATCCATGCAATCGGAAAGGCGTCTGCCGGACGTGGCATCCACGAAGGTCCCGGAATTTCCATCAAGCTCTCGGCGCTGCATCCGCGCTATGTTCGCGCACAGGCCAACCGGGTCATGGGCGAGCTGCTGCCGAAGGTAAAGGCTCTGGCGCTGCTCGCGCGATCCTACAATATCGGCCTCAACATCGATGCAGAGGAAGCCGACCGGCTGGAGCTCTCGCTCGATCTTCTCGAGGAGCTTTGCCTGGACACCGATTTGCTGGGTTGGGACGGCATCGGGTTCGTCGTCCAGGCTTACGGCAAGCGCTGCCCCTTTGTTCTCGATTACCTCATCGACCTCGCCCATCGCTCCGGCCACCGCATCATGGTGCGGTTGGTGAAAGGCGCCTACTGGGATGCCGAGATCAAGCGCGCCCAGCTCGACGGGCTGGAGGATTTTCCGGTCTTCACCCGCAAGATCCATACGGATGTGTCCTACATCGCCTGCGCGCGAAAACTCCTTGCCGCCACCGATGTCATCTTTCCGCAGTTCGCGACACACAATGCGCAGACGCTGGCGACGATCTACCATCTCGCAGGGCCGGATTTTCACGTTGGCAAATACGAGTTCCAGTGCCTGCACGGCATGGGCGAACCTCTCTATGACGAGGTCGTCGGGGCAAAGAAGCTCGATCGACCGTGCCGTATCTACGCTCCTGTGGGTACGCATGAAACACTGCTGGCCTACCTCGTTCGCCGGCTTCTCGAAAACGGTGCCAATTCCTCCTTCGTCAACCGCATTGCCGATTCGGCCGTCTCGGTCGAGGAACTGATTGCGGATCCTGTGGAAGCCGTAGAAGGCTCAGCGAACCCGGGTTCCAGGCATGAGCAGATCGCGCTGCCGCAGGCCATTTTCGGCGCGACGCGCGTGAATTCCGCCGGGCTTGATCTCTCCAACGAAAATACTCTGGCGCGGTTGAGTGCTGAGCTGCAAGCCAGTGCCGCCGTCAACTGGATGGCAGTGCCAAAGATCGTCGACGTTACGCCGGCTGGCAGGGCACGTTCCGTCGTCAATCCGGCCGATCATGCCGACGTGGTCGGGATGGTCACCGACGCGACGGAGAGCGAGGTGATGGCTGCGGCCCAGCGGGCTGCGGTAGCTGTCGTCGATTGGTCCGCCGTACCACCCGTCGATCGCGCGTCGAGCCTGGAGAAGGCGGCAGACCTGATGCAGGAGCGGATGCCGATCCTGCTCGGCCTGATCATGCGTGAAGCCGGCAAGTCGCTTCCCAATGCCATTGCCGAAGTGCGGGAGGCGATCGACTTCCTGCGATACTATGCGGAGCAGGCACGCCGGACGCTTGGTCCATCCCATCGGCCGCTCGGCCCGATTGTCTGCATCAGCCCCTGGAACTTCCCGCTTGCCATCTTTACCGGGCAGGTTGCCGCCGCTCTCGTGGCTGGAAATCCCGTTCTCGCCAAGCCTGCGGAGGAAACGCCCCTCATCGCCGCGGAGGCGGTACGTCTGATGCACGAGGCAGGGATACCGGCAGGAGCTTTGCAGTTCGTGCCCGGTGACGGCGCGGTCGGCGCTGCGCTTGTCGGGTCTCTCGAAACGATGGGTGTGATGTTCACCGGATCGACCGAGGTGGCCCGTCTCATCCAGAAACAGCTTGCGGATCGGTTGCTGCCGAATGGCAAGCCTATTCCGCTGATTGCCGAAACCGGCGGACAAAATGCGATGATCGTGGATTCCTCTGCCCTTGCGGAACAAGTCGTCGGCGACGTCATCGCCTCGGCTTTCGACAGCGCGGGACAGCGATGCTCGGCGCTGCGTGTCCTGTGCCTGCAGGAGGAGGTTGCCGACCGCACGCTGGCAATGCTGAAGGGGGCTCTGAAAGAGCTTCGTATCGGGAGCACGGATCGGCTGAGTATCGATACCGGGCCGGTCATTACCAACGAAGCCAAAGGCAACATCGAGGCGCACATCGAGAAAATGCGATCGCTTGGCCGGAAGGTAGAGCAGATCGACATGCCGGCTGAAACGGCCGCCGGCACTTTCGTCTCTCCGACGATCATCGAGTTGCAGTCATTGAAGGACCTTGAGCGGGAAGTCTTTGGCCCCGTTCTCCACGTCATCCGCTATCGGCGTAGCGAGCTGGATCGCCTGATCGACGACATCAATGCGACCGGTTATGGCCTCACTTTTGGTCTGCATACCCGGCTCGACGAAACAATTGCGCATGTCACGAGCCGCATCCGCGCCGGAAATCTCTACGTCAACCGCAATGTCATCGGTGCGGTTGTCGGTGTCCAGCCGTTCGGCGGGCGCGGCCTGTCCGGCACTGGTCCAAAAGCGGGCGGTCCACTCTATATCGGACGTCTGGTCGAAAATCCGCCGGTTCCGCCGCAGCACAGCTCGATCCATACGGATCCGGTCCTGCTCGATTATGTGCGCTGGCTGCAGGTGGAAGGCAAGGATGATGCGGCTGAGGTTGCTGCCGCAATGGGCAGCGCTTCCGCGCTCGGATTGAATATCCAGCTTCCTGGCCCGGTTGGCGAAAACAACCTCTACGCGTTGCATGCGCGCGGGCGTATCCTGCTTGTCCCGGAGACGGAAGCCGGACTTTATCATCAGCTCGGTGCTGCCTTGTCGACGGGAAACCATGTCGTCATCGACGAAGCGAACAAGACGATGGGTCTCATCGCTTCCCTTCCGGATGCGGTGGCTTCCCGCATAACCTGGTCCCAGGATTGGGCGGCCGACGGTCCATACGCTGGTGCCCTGATCGAAGGCGCTGCGGAGCGGGTGAAGTCCGTCACTCAGCGGATCGCTACACTGCCGGGTCCGCTTGTGCTGGTGCAGTCGGCATCGACGGAAGAGATGCGCGATCGGGCGGATGCCTATTGCCTTGGCTGGTTGGTGGAAGAGGTCTCTATCTCCATCAACACCGCCGCGGCAGGCGGCAATGCCAGCCTGATGGCAATCGGCTAGCGTCTACCGGCCGCCGTAGCGCTAACGCGTTGCGACGGCCAAGCGGTTTCACGTGAAGCACCCTTGCCAGACACGAACCGTGTGTCTTTGATGCCTCGTCTGTCGGAAGGCGAGGGAGGAAGCACATGGAACCGTTTGTCTTTAACACGACGCCTCGGATCGTATTCGGGCAGGGAGCCTCCAACCGGATAGCCGCGATCGTGGCGGATCGCTGTGGTGGCCGAATTCTGTTCATCACCGATCCGGGCTTGCGAAGTCTGGGTTTGTGCGATCCGCTGCTGAAGTCGTTTTCGGATCAGGGTATCGATCTTGTCATTTTCGATCATGTCGAAGCGGATCCGTCGCTTTCCACCGTCCTGAAGGTAGTCGATGTCGGCAAGGAAAACGAAATTACGGGCGTGATCGGTTTTGGCGGAGGATCTTCTCTCGATGTTGCAAAGATCGCGGCGCTGCTGCTTGGCTCCGGCGAGGACATCAAAGACGCCTGGGGCGTGGGCAATGCACAAGGACCACGACTGCCCTTGGTCCTTGTGCCGACGACTGCGGGAACCGGCTCGGAGGTCACACCGGTTTCAATCATCACCGTGTCCGGCGACGAGAAGCGCGGCGTCTCGTCGCCGCTCATTCTGCCGGACATCGCAATTCTTGATCCCGATCTGACATTGGGCTTGCCCGCGCATATCACCGCCGCGACGGGTATCGACGCAATGGTCCATGCGATCGAGGCGTATACATCCAGGAACGCCAACAACAATCCTCTTTCAAAGATGCTGGCAAGGCAGGCATTGCAACTGCTTGGTGCCAATATCGAAAAGGCAGTCTGGAACGGCGGCGACCGTGAAGCGCGGGGCGCAATGCTTCTGGGGTCCATGCTCGCCGGTCAGGCCTTTGCCAATTCTCCTGTTGCGGCGGTCCACGCGCTCGCCTATCCGATCGGCGGCTCTTTCCATATCCCGCACGGGCTTTCGAACGCGCTTGTTCTGCCGCACGTACTGCGTTTCAATGCGCCGAATGCAGCGGTTGCCTATGCCGAGATTGCGGCCGACGTCTTCCCGGATCTGCGCTCGGACGAGAGCGCGCAACAGCGCTGCGCTTCTTTCATAGGGCGCTTGGAGGAGTTGTCCGCAAAGCTCGGCCTACCACCACGCCTGCGTGATGTTGGGATAGGCGAGGGGCATCTGGCGGGCATGGCACGCGATGCGATGAAGCAGACCAGGCTTCTGGTCAACAATCCGCGTCCGGTTACCGAAGCGGATGCCCATGCAATCTACCGGGCTGCATGGTAGACCGAGGGGTCAAAGGAACCCGTGTGTAGCAGCGGCAAGCATAGCATAGCGTGCGGCCTTGCCGATGAAAACCAGCAGCAGGAAGGTTGGTAGCGGCTCGCGAAGAACACGGGCGATAACCGTAAGGGCGTCTCCTCCGATCGGTAGCCAGCTGAGGAGCAAGGACCACTTGCCGTATCTGCGGTACCATGTCTGAGCCTTCTCCAGGCTTTCAGGACTCGCGGGAAACCAGCGGTGGTCTCTGAAACGCTCGATGCCGCGACCGAGGCCCCAGTTGACGGCCGCACCCAAAGTGTTGCCGACGGAGGCCACTGCGAGAAGCGCCGGTGTCGAATAGTCCCCCGACAGGATCAGCCCGACGAGAATTGCCTCGGACTGCATCGGGAAGATCGTCGCCGCTATGAAAGCGGCGGCAAACAGGCCCGCATAGGCGGCAATGTCCAGCATTTCATCCTTTTCCTGACTTTCTTGCAAAAAAAGAGGGGCGGACTTGCATCCGCCCCCTCCGTTCGCTTTCAACGGAAAGCGATCTCAAGCCTGGCTAGGCTTTTCACCGTCTTCCAAGGCCGCGTCGTCAGCGGCGGCCGCCTTCGCGCGGCGCGTCCGCCAGTCACCAAGGAACAGCAGGATCGGCGCGGCGATAAAGACTGACGAGGAGGCGGCTATGAGGATGCCGAAGACCATCGGGATCGCAAAGCTTTCCACCGCGCTTCCGCCCCAGATCGCCATGGGGAGCATGGCAAGGAAGGCGGTGACGGAGGTGTAGAGGCTTCGTGCGAGGGTCTCGTTGATCGACCGGTCGATCAGTTCGCGTAGCGGCATCTTCTTGTAGAGCCGCATATTCTCACGCATTCGGTCATAGACAACGACCTTGTCGTTCACCGAGTAGCCGACAAGCGTCAGCAGCGCGGCGATCGCTGTTAGATTGAAGTCGAGGCCGGTGATGGCGAAGAAGCCCACCGTCTTGGTCACGTCCAATATGAGGGTTACAATGGCGCCAACAGCGAAAGGCCATTCGAAACGCACCCAGATATAGACAAGCATGGCAAGCGATGCGAGGACGACGGACAGAATACCGGCGGTCGCCAGTTCGCCGCTGACCTTAGGTCCGACGACTTCCGTCCGTTCTACCTTCGCGGTCGGGTCGATCTTTACGACTTCAGCTCGCAGCCGCTCCACCGCTGTGGTCTGGGCTGCCTCGCCTCCGGCCTGTCGTTCGACGCGCACTAGAAGGTGGTTGGGGCTGCCGAATTCCTGAAGCGCCACCTCACCTATGCCCAGTTCGCCAAGCTGGCTGCGGAAAGCAGCAAGATCGGCTTCCCCTTCGGTGACGACTTCCATCTGGATGCCGCCACGGAAGTCGACGCCATAGTTCAGACCAGGCGTGAAGAATAGTACAATCGAGGCGAATGACAGAACGAGAGACACGCCGATACCGACGAAACGCGCCTTCATGAAGTTGATCTGCGTGCCGTCCGGGATGAGGTTGATCGCCAGGAGCGGCTTGATTTCAATCTTCTTCAGCTTGCGGCGGGTGGCGATGAAGATCATTGCGACGCGGACGACCGAGACGGCCGTGAACATCGAGATCGCGATGCCGATGCCCATGGTGACTGCGAACCCACGTACCGGTCCTGATCCGAACCAGAACAGCAGCACGGTGGCGATCAGTGCGGTCACGTTACTATCGACGATCGTTGAATAGGCCCGGGCGAAGCCGGCGTCGATGGCAGCAAAGGCGCTCTTGCCCTTTCGCGCCTCCTCGCGGATACGCTCGTTGATCAGAACGTTGGCATCGACCGCAAGGCCGATGCCAAGAACGATACCCGCGATACCCGGCAGGGTGAGTGTCGCCCCAAGCATGGTCAATCCGGCAAACGTCAGGATGACGTTGAGGGTCAGCGCAATGTTCGCGAGGAAGCCCCAGGCTCCGTAAAGAACGAACATGAAGGCGACGACGAGCAGGAATCCGACAAAACCGGTGAAGATGCCCATCTCGATGGCGTCCGAGCCGAGATCGGCGCCGACGGTGCGTTCTTCGATGACAGTCAGCTTGGCGGGCAACGCGCCTGCACGAAGCAGAGCGGATAGGGTATTTGCTTCCTCGATCGAGAATCCGCCGGAAATCTGGCCCGATCCGCCAGTAATCGGCTGGCGGATGACGGGCGCGCTCAGCACCTTGTCGTCGAGAACGATCGCGAACGGGCGACCGACATTGGCCTGGGTGATCTGCGCAAAGCGGCTGGCCCCGGCAGTATCAAAACGGAAATTGACGATGGGCTCATTGGTCTGTTGATCGAATGCCGCGCGCGCGTCCGTCAGGCGATCGCCCGACAGTTCGACGCGGTCCTGCACCGGATACTGGTTGCCTTGCTCATCGGCCAGCATGGTGACGCCAGGCTCGCCCTGGTTTCCAAGAAGGTGGAAGCTCATCTTGGCAGTGGAGCCGAGTAGCTGACGCAGACGCGACGGATCCTGCTCGCCCGGAAGCTGGACGAGAACGCGGTCGTTTCCGACGCGCTGGATGGTTGGTTCGGCGACGCCCACCTGATCCACGCGCTGGCGGATGATTTCAAGGCTCTGCTCTACCGCGGCACTGCCGTGCGAGGTGATGCCCGCTTCGGTGTAGGCGATCGTGATCGTGTTGTCGGAAGGCGTGCGGATTTCGAGGTCGGACTGGCCGATCGACGTGCCGAACCCGACCGGATTGGACAGTGTCTGAAGCTGGGTGACCGCTGCACCTCGTTGCGCCGGATCGCGCAAAGTCACAGTGATCGTGTCGCCGGCGCGGCGAACGCCGGCCGGATCGATCCCGTTGTCGCGCAGAGCGCGGCGGCTATCCTGGAGCAGGTTCTGAAGCCGCTCATTGACGAGGTCGGTACGGTCCACTTCCAGCACGAGGTGTGATCCACCCCGCAGGTCGAGGCCGAGTGAGACGCGGTCGTGCGGAAGCCAGGAAGGCAACCGGTCGAGTGTCGATTGGGGAAGCACATTCGGCAACGCGACCAGAATGCCGATGAAGATGATGAAGGCGTAGGTCACCACCATCCAGGGAGAATTTCTCATGTTATTTTTTCCTGCTGGGCCCTCTGTGGCGCTCGCGGAGCGGCCGGGCCACGATATTTCTGCATCACGCTGCGCCGGAGGCGCCGTTTCAAACCGTTGCTGGCGGTGCGCGAGGCTGGAAGCCGTCTGTCGGTATTGCGAGGCTGCTACATGCCGGCATTGAATGCAGGCCTTCGCTCTCGCACCCCGGAGACGCCGGCATGGAATGCCAGACGGCGCCATCACCCGGATCGTGCCTGGACAGATCGGTATTGTTGTCGCGTCGCTCACTTGCTGCGACCAGGCGAAGCGGGTCGCGCTTCCCAAGGTGCGGAATTTCCGACCTGCTTTCTGCAGAAGACACTCCGGCCTTCGGCAGCGCGTTTTTAGTTGGATCGGCAGCTAACCCGAGGAAAGCGGCGAGAAAAAGCCCAAGCGTCAGCCAGGGCCACCAATCAAGGTGCGGCCGTCGATGCCTGCTGGATGATGTCCGCGTTATCGGCGGAAATGGCGCCATCCGCTTCAACTCCGGAGCGTTCGCGCCCTCATTCCGAGGGCCGGATGCGGCGTTCTACTGGAGACGCTGGATCGGGTCAATGTTCCAGCGTCTCAGCCGGGCGGAGTTGAAACCCCGTGAGTTCCATCCTCGCTCATATCTGAACAGGCACTGTTCGTTATTGGACATGGACGACCGCCGGAAGTCTTCCTAAGCTCGGGCAGGGAGGACTACTGAATGAACCGAATGAAAGGCAAGGTCGTGCTTGTTTTCGGAGCCGGCTCGGTGGGGCCTGGCTGGGGAAATGGCAAGGCGGCAGCCGTTGCCTATGCCCGTGAGGGTGGCCGCGTCGTTTGCGTGGATGTCAACGGCGAAGCTGCGAAGAATACGCTGGACGTTATTCTGTCTGAAGGGGGTGAGGGGCTTGCTCTCTCGGCCGATGTGACGAAGGCCGATGAGATCAGGGCCACTGTCGATGAGGTACTGGATCGCTTTGGCCGCATCGACGTTCTTCACAACAATGTCGGCATCAACTTGCCGGGTGGCGCTGCCGAGGCGACCGAGGAAAGCTGGCGTCTGGTCATGGATGTGAACCTTACCAGCGCCTTCCTGACCTGCAAGGCGGTCCTGCCGATCATGGAACGGCAGGGCAGCGGCGCGATCATCAATATCTCGTCGCTGGCAGCCATACGGTGGACCGGATATCCCTACGTTTCATATTATGCATCGAAGGCTGCGCTCAACCATTTCACACGCGCCATCGCGATTGAATATGCCGCCAAGGGCATACGGGCAAATGCCATCCTGCCCGGCCTGATGGATACGCCGCACATCCAGAAACAGATCAGCGGTTATTACGCATCGGCCGACGAGATGAAGGCTAAACGGGATGCCCTTTCGCCCATGAAGCGTCAGGGCGATGGTTGGGACATCGCCTGGGCCTCCGTTTTTCTGGCTTCGGACGAGGCAAAGTTCATCACGGGTATCGAGCTACCGGTTGATGGGGGCATGCATGTGACCGTTGCTGGAAGCCTGGGGAATTGAGGAGCGGCAGGTAGATTCGGCAGCAATGCACGGAAGTCCATAGTGTGGATCGCAAGCGCTTGTTTTGCGCCTCAATTAGGAAGTTTTCGCTTGCAAGGCTGGTTCTTCACCGCCAAAGTCCGGGCTTGGAGACAAGGAATGAGGTCCATTTAATGGATCGACAAGCGGCAGGAGGAGCCGCAGGAGGTGCCGGAGGGTTCGTCATCCGGCACCGGTGTTGAGGAGCACTATCCTGCCTACGATCCCCCTGCCGATGGCGCCATTGGCGCATTGGAGGAGATGCATGCGTGACGGTAGCTGACAAGACGGCCGACCTGTCGGAGGAGCTCCTGCTCGGAGGGCTGGAGACCCTGGAGCCACCGCGGACGGGGTCGGCATGGATGCGGCCGTTCGAAATGGTCGCGGCGATGCTGCTGGTGGTGATCATCGCCTTACTGTTCACCGGTGTCGTATCACGCTACGTGTTCTCTTATCCCATCATCTGGATCGATGAGGTGGCATCCATCTCGTTTCTCTGGCTTGCGATGCTGGGGTCCACCCTGGCGGTTGACCGCAGCGAACATTTGCGCCTGACATTGTTCGTCAATTTGCTTCCCGATCGTTTGCGCGCACTCGCGAATACAACCGGATTGCTGCTTGTCGCGCTGTTCCTGGCGGTCATGCTGAGGCCCGCCTTCGAGTACGCGATGGAAGAATCCTTCATCACATCTGCGGCGCTCAATATTCCCATGAGCTGGCGTGCCTCTGCGCTGCCGGCCGGTATCAGCCTCATGCTGGTTCTCGCCCTTTATCAAGGCCTGCGGGGTGCGAGCCTTGTCCACACTCTCAAGGCTATCGCTTCCATCGCCGTGGTGACCGCAATCCTGTGGGTGCTGATGCCCGGGTTCAAGGCGATCGGCAACTGGAACATCCCGATTTTCCTCGTCGGCTTCGTTGCCTTCTTCCTCGTTGTCGGCATTCCAATTGCTTTCTGTTTCGGTCTCGGCACGCTCGCGTTTCTGTCGTTCAGCACGTCGGTACCGATCTTCGTGATGATCGGCAGAATGGACGAGGGCATGTCGAGCATCATTCTGCTGTCGGTGCCGATCTTCGTCCTGCTTGGCTGCATCCTCGACGCAACCGGTATGGGCAAGGCGATCGTGGAGTTTCTGGCCTCGCTGTTGGGGCATGTCCGTGCCGGAATGTCCTACGTCCTGCTGGGGTCGCTTTTCCTGGTCTCCGGCATTTCCGGTTCGAAGGTTTCCGACATGGCGACCGTCGCGCCGGCGTTGTTTCCGGAGATGAAGCGCCGGGGTCACAAGCCGTCGGAAATGATCGCTCTTCTGGCTACCGGTGCGGCCATGGCCGAGACGGTGCCGCCATCGATCGTACTGATTGTTCTTGGGTCGGCGGCAGGGGTGTCGATTGCCGGGCTTTTCACGTCAGGTTTCGCCATCGCCATGGTGCTTCTGCTGGTGCTGGCGGTTCTGGCCCGTTGGAAATCACGTCATGAATCGATGGAAGGCGTGCGCCGCGCGCCACTCTCGATGATCAAGAAGGCCCTGCTGGTGGCGGCGCCGGCTCTCATCCTGCCGTTCATCATACGCACGGCGGTCGGCGAAGGAATTGCGACAGCCACGGAAGTATCAACGATCGCCGTCCTCTACGCCATGATTATCGGGATCACGCTGTACGGAGGCATCAGCCGTGCGCGCCTCTATTCGATGCTGGTCGAGACGGCGGCTCTTTCCGGCGCGATCCTGATGATCCTTGGGGCTGCCTCGGCCATGGCCTGGGCACTGACGCAAACCGGCTTCGCGGCGCAACTCGTCCAAGGTGTTCAGGAACTTCCTGGCGGCTGGCTGAGCTTCATGGGCGTAACCATCCTGATCTTCCTGATCCTCGGCTGTGTGCTCGAGGGTCTGCCGGCGATCGTGCTGATGGCGCCGATCATGTTTCCCGTCGCCCGCTCGCTCGGCATCAATGACATCCATTATTCGATGGTGGTGGTCACAGCCATGAATATCGGCCTGATGACGCCGCCGATCGGCATTGGCTTCTACATTGCCTGCAAGATCGGCAACGTCTCGCCCGACCAGGCGATGCGCGCGATCTGGCCATATATCGGCGCCTTGATGGTCGGCCTTGTGCTGATTGCAACGGTGCCCTTCTTCTCGACTGCTTTCCTGTGAAAGCCTTGAGGCCGAATGAGAATAAACCATGGAGGAGGGATCTATGAACATCAAACGCAGAACGCTGATGCTGGGGGCTGCAGCAACCGGGATCGCCACGACCTTTTCGATCCGCACGCGCCCGGCGAATGCGGCCGAGTTCACCTACAAGTTTGCCAACAACCAGACGCTGACACACCCGATGAACGTCCGTGCCAAGGAGGCTGTCGAGAAGATTCAGGAGGAGTCTGGTGGCCGGATGGCGATCAATATCTTCCCGTCCAGCCAGCTTGGCGCCGATACGGACATGCTGAACCAGGTGCGTTCCGGTGGCGTCGAGATGTTCAGTCTCTCGCCGATCATCCTTTCGACGCTGGTGCCGAATTCGTCCCTGAACGGTGTCGGTTTCGCCTTCAACAGCTATGATGAAGTCTGGCCGGCTATGGATGGCGAGCTCGGCACGTATGTTCGCGGGCAGATCGAGCAGAAGGGATTGCTCACGCTCGACAAAATCTGGGACAACGGCTTCCGCCAGATCACCTCGTCGAAGGGTGCGATCGAGACGCCTGCCGATCTGGAGGGCTTCAAGATCCGCGTACCGGTGAGCCCGCTTTGGACATCGATGTTCACAGCCTTTGGTTCAGCTCCAGCCAGCATCAACTTTGCCGAAACCTATACGGCGCTGCAGACCGGCGTCGTCGACGGTCAGGAAAACCCGCTCGCTATCGTTTCGACGGCAAAGCTATTCGAGGTTCAGCAGTACGTCTCGATGACCAACCACATGTGGGATGGTTTCTGGATATTGCTCAATCGCCGCGCGTGGCAGGGCCTGCCGGAAGATTTGCAGGAAATCATCTCCAAACACTTCAATGCCGCCGCAGAGCTTCAGCGCAAGGACGTCATGGACCTCAATGCCACTGTCCAGAGCGAACTCGAGGGCAAGGGCATGAAGTTCAATTCGCCGGATGCCAAGCTGTTCCAGGAAAAGCTGAGGAGCGCCGGCTTCTACGCCGACTGGAAGAGCAAGTACGGCGACGAAGCCTGGGCAATTCTGGAAAAGGCGATCGGCAAGCAATTGAGCTAGCCGCAAGCACGGTGGGAAGCGATCTATGAAACCGATCGAGAATATGGACCTTCGAGAGGTCGCTTCCGCTTCCGGCGCACAGGCCGTCGAACGCGCGCTCAGGCTTTTGTCGTTCGTCGGGAAAGGCGCCGAGAACGGTGTTTCGCTGGCTGACGTCGTTCGGGACAGCGGACTCAACAAGCCGACGGCGCGAAGGTTGCTGATGGCGTTGATGCGGTCCCGCCTCGTTGAACAGGACGAATTCACGCGAAGGTACTATCTCGGTGGGGAACTATATGTCCTAGGCATGCTGGCCTCGCGCCGGCACGGCCTGCTGGACATGGCGGCAGAAAGCCTGCGCAGGCTGTCTGTCGTATCTGAAGACACAAGCTTTATCTCAATGCGGCGTGATGACTATGCCGTCTGTCTGCATCGACAGGAGGGTACGCATCCGGTGCGCACCCATGCGCTGCTTTCCGGAGACCAGAACCCGCTAGGGGTCGGAGCTGGTTCTCTTGCCATGCTCGCCGTCCTTGCCGATGCGGAGGTAAACGCGATCCTCCAGCGGGTCGAGGGCGTCATCGCTACAGACTATCCAGCCTATTCACGAGACATCATCTGGCAGGACGTCATCCGAACACGAGAGTTGGGGTACGCGCTTAATCCCGGTCGCGTCGTGTCGAGTTCCTGGGGTGTCGGAATGGCAATCTTGTTTCCGGATGGCCGTTTGGCTGGCGCCTTGTCCATTGCCGCGATCGATAGTCGTATGGGCGAGAAGCGCCAGACCGAGCTTGCGACGCTGCTCCGCGAGGAAGTGGATCGTATTCAAGCTAAGTTCAAGGGACTTTTCCAATCGCAGGGTGTGACCACGGCGATACCGCAAATTCCGCAATTGGCCACGGCACCCGAGCTCGCATAGGCACAAGGAGAGAGAATATGACGACAGCACAGATTGTCGGTTGGGCTCACTCGAAATTCGGCAAGTCCGCGGCGCCCACCACACGTGAACTGATGGCGGAGGTCATCGGTCCGGCGCTTGCCCATGCGGGTATCGAGCCCGGGGATGTTGACGGCATTTTCGTCGGCGTCTTCAACAACGGGTTTACCAAGCAGGACTTCCAGGGCGCGCTGGTGGCCATGGCGGCCGATGGCTTCGACCATACGCCGGCGGTGAGGTTGGAAAATGCCTGCGCCACAGGGTCGGCGGCGATCTATTCGGCGCTGGATTTCATTGCTTCCGGCCGCGGCAAGATCGCATTGGTGGTCGGAGCCGAAAAGATGACCTCGCTGCCGACCAAGGAGACCGGAGACGTGCTTCTCTCCGCGTCCTTCCGGGAGGAGGAGGCCGATATCGAAGGCGGATTCGCCGGCCTCTTCGGGCGCATCGCCAGTACCTATTTCCAGCGATACGGCGATCGTTCCGAAGAACTGGCGATGATTGCCACCAAGAACCATGCCAACGGCATGTCCAATCCCTATGCCCACATGCAGCGGGATTTCTCGTTCGAATTCTGCAACACGGTTTCCGACAAGAACCCTTATGTCGCGGCGCCGCTGCGGCGGACCGACTGCTCGCTGGTCTCCGATGGTGCGGCTGCGCTCGTGCTGGCCCATCCGGATGTCGCCGCCGATATGCAGCGAGCCGTTGCATTCCGTGCCCGTACCCACGTCAACGACATCCTCGCTCTTTCGCGGCGTGATCCGATCGCCTTCGATGGCGCGCGACTGGCCTGGCAGAAATCGTTGGCGGACGCGGATCTGACGCTCGACGACCTGGATTTC
The DNA here is from genome assembly GCF_020531965.1 of Pseudorhizobium xiangyangii. Classification (GTDB taxonomy): domain Bacteria; phylum Pseudomonadota; class Alphaproteobacteria; order Rhizobiales; family Rhizobiaceae; genus Neorhizobium; species Neorhizobium xiangyangii. Next base: position 105,077 of record NZ_JAJAWH010000006.1, read on the forward strand.
GTCGAGACCCATGACTGCTTCACGATCGCCGAACTCATTGAATACGAAGCCATGGGACTTGCAAAGCCGGGCGAGGGTCACAAGGTCATCCGCGAGGGAATGACCGCCAAGGGCGGAAAGCTGCCGGTAAACCCCTCGGGCGGGTTGAAGTCGAAGGGGCATCCGGTCGGCGCCACCGGGGTGTCGATGCATGTGATGGCCGCCATGCAGCTTTGCGGTGACGCAAACGATATGCAGGTCCCCAATGCATCGAAGGCTGGCGTTTTCAACATGGGTGGGGCCGCCGTCGCCAACTACGTCTCCATCCTGGAGCGGGTGAAATGAACGCCGTCACCTCTGTCGGTGCCGAGGGTCCCGTCGATCCTGCGGGCGGATTGGTACCGCGATCCACGCGGGTGATGAATCTCGCCCGCTTCGTCACGCAGGCACGGCGCCGCAATCCTGATGACGTCGCTTTCGTCTGGGGTGAGCAGACATGGACCTGGACGGAATTCGAAGCACGGATCGATGCGATGGCCGCCGTCTTGCAGGAGCGCTACGGCGTGATGAAGGGCGACCGGATCCTGGTGCAGTCGCAGAACTGCAACCAGATGTTCGAGTCCATGTTCGCCTGCTTCCGGATTGGCGCGGTATGGGTGCCGACCAACTTTCGCCAGACCCCGGATGAGGTTGCCTACCTCGCCAAGGCGAGCGGCGCGACCGGCATGATCTGCAATGCATCCTTCCCGGATCATGCAAGGATCGTCACCAGTGAGAACCCACAGATTGGCTTCGTGATCGCTATCGGCGACGCTGGTTTTGGCCCGTCTTATGATGCGATCGTGAACGAATCGCAGGGCGCGAAACCGGCGGAGGCTGCCGTCTATCGCGATGATCCCTGCTGGTTCTTCTTCACCTCCGGCACGACTGGTCGACCGAAAGCCGCCGTCCTGACCCACGGGCAGATGGCCTTCGTGGTCAACAATCACCTTTGCGACCTCATGCCGGGCGTTGCGTCGGCCGATGCTTCGCTGGTCGTCGCGCCGCTTTCCCATGGAGCCGGCGTCCATCAACTGACGCAAGTGGCGCATGGGGTGAAGACCATTCTGCTGCCGACGGAGAAGTTCGATATCGATGCGGCGTGGGCGCTGATCGAGAAGTGGCGCGTATCGACCATGTTCACCGTCCCGACGATCCTGAAGATGCTGGTGGAGCATCCTTCGGTCGACCGGTACGATCACTCGTCGCTGCGCTATGTGATCTATGCGGGCGCGCCAATGTATCGCGAAGACCAGAAGCGCGCGCTGAAGGCTCTGGGGCCGGTGCTGGTGCAGTATTTCGGGCTTGGCGAAGTCACTGGCGCGATCACCGTTCAGCCACCCGCGCTCCATGCCGCTGGAGACGGCGATCACATCAAGCTCGGAACCTGTGGGTTCGAGCGCACGGGCATGCAAGTTTCCATACAGAACGATGCTGGGGAGGAAGTCGGCGCCAACGAGACCGGAGAAATCTGCTGTACCGGTCCGGCAGTCTTTGCGGGCTACTATGACAATCCCGAGGCCAACGAAAAGGCTTTCCGCAACGGCTGGTTCCGCACCGGGGATCTCGGACATATGGACGAGGAGGGCTTCCTCTACATTACCGGGCGTGCGTCCGATATGTATATCTCGGGCGGCTCGAACGTCTATCCGCGCGAGATCGAGGAAAAGATCCTGACCCACGCGGCGATCAGCGAAGTGGCAGTTATCGGCGTTCCCGATCCGCTGTGGGGAGAGATCGGCATCGCAGTATGCGTCGCCAGGACTGGTGCTGCGGTCGAGGAGGCAGAGTTGTCGGCCTTCCTGGATGGCAAGATGGCGCGCTACAAGATGCCTAAGCGCTTTATCTTCTGGGATGCCCTGCCGAAATCTGCCTACGGCAAGATCACCAAAAAGATGATCCGCGAGGAACTGGAGCGGCGCGGCGCGCTGGTCAATGAACCGACTGATATGAAATCGCAGTCTGGGCGGCAGATCGTACACCCCGGACCCGTTGCCGAAGTCAGGCGTGAGGTCGCTCCCACGCAACTGGTGCCCATTGCCGGTGTGCTTAAGCCCGGCGAGACTTTCATGGCCGGCGTAGCCCGGGTTTTCTCCGAAGCTGGTTGCCACGGAGGCTTCCTGACCGTCGAGGGCGGGGCTTGCGATCCCTTCCGCTATGTCCTGCCCGCCTTCTCCCCGGATCAGGAACACGCGGCCTGGTACAGCGACACGTTCGCCCCTGCAGCCGGTGGTCGCTTCATTAAGGCGACGGCAATCGTCGGCGAGCGTGACGGTGCGCCCTTCCTGCACTGCCATGGCATTTGGGATACCGGGGAGGGCATACCCAGGATGGGACACGTGCTGCCCTTCGACAGCATTGTCAGCGAACCGATTAAGGTTCGGGGATACGGCAGCACTGACGCAACCTTTGTATCCATTCCCGACCCGGAAACTAATTTTACGCTCTTCTCGGTCATGGGCGAGGGCCGTTCCGGTAGCGGGGTCCTTCTTCGCATCAGGCCGAACGAGGACGTGTGCACGGCGGTGGAGGAGACGTGCAGTGAGTACGGCATTGAAAAGGCGCAGGTCTACGGGATCGGCAGCATCTTTGAGCCGAGCTTCGAGGATGGGCGCCGGATACCATGTCTTGCAACCGAGATCGCCATAGAGAACGGGCGCGTGGAGCAGGTTGCAGGTGGTCCGAAGGCCACGATCGATACTGCGGTAGTGGATGTCGAAGGCAAGACCTATCATGGGCGTCTCAAGCGCGGCGACAATCCTGTCGGCGTCACGTTCGAACTGGTCATCGTCGCGGGGGGAGTAGACTGATGCCTACAGCGAGTGTCGTGGTTACTGGGGCTGCGTCCGGCATCGGACTGGCTACCGTGAGGCTTCTGGCAGGAGCGGGCTGGCATGTCGTCGCCGCTGATCGGGATGAAGCAGCGCTGGAGAACCTGGCGGCAGATGAAGATCTGGCGATAACGCCGGTCCAATTGGACGTGACGAACGAGAAGGGGATTTCCGAGCTTGCCGTCCGTTGCCGCGCGCTCGGTTCCCCTTTGAAGGCATTGGTGAACAGTGCCGGTATCGCCGCCAATGACCGTTTTGCAGAGACCACCGCGGAACAGATGCGGCGTGTCTATGAGGTCAACGTCATCGGGACCTTTCTGCTGTCGCAGGCGCTTGCTCCGATATTGCGTGACAATGGCGGTGGCTCGATCGTCCATCTCGCCTCGGTCTCAGGCATCAAGGGCAATTTCGGCCGCTCTGCCTACGGCGCTTCCAAAGGAGCCGTGGTGACGCTGACCAGGATCATGGCGGTCGAACTGGCGGGCGACCGCATCCGCGTCAATGCGATTGCGCCGGGACCGATCGAAACGCTGATGGTGAAGCAGATGCATACCGAGGTGACGCGCGAGGAGTGGCACCGGACGCTGCCGATGCGCCGATACGGGACGCCGGAGGAGGTCGCTGCGGCCATAGCGTTTCTCACCGACGAACGGCAGTCATCCTATGTGACGGGACAGGTGCTATCCGTCGATGGCGGGTTCACCGCGGCCGGGCTGATGACGTCATAGCGGCACCCGTGTTGCGTTGACATCCGGCTGGCAAAACAGAAGAGTGCCCTACGGTCGTCGGCGTTCTCGGGGGACATCATGTCTAAGCGCACGGTACTCAATCTTTCGGCTATTTTCCTTTCCCTTGCGACACTTGTAATGCCGCTCGGCGCTGCAGAGCGAAAGGTTGAAACAACAGCCGACGGCGACTACTTCGGCTTCGACCTCCGTACCGTTCAGGATGTCTCTCAGGCACAGTGTGAGGCCGCATGTGTTGGTGACAATGCCTGCAAGGCCTTCACCTACAACACCAAGGCACAGTGGTGCTTTCTGAAGTCCGACTTCAATCAGCTCAATACCTTCCCCGGCGCCGTGGCCGGCAAGATAGTCGAGGTCGCCAATGAGCCCGATATCGGTGCGCCTCCTCACCTGAGCTTCCTGTCGGAGGATCTTGTTCGCCAGGCACGGGACTACAAGGCAAATCTTGCACTTGCCGACAATCAGCAAGGCTATGGTGCGGAAAACCTGAAGACGGTCGCGCAAGGCGAGCTTCTCGCCGGCAACCTGGACAATGCGGTCTACAACTTCAAAGGCGCGCTTTCGATCACGCCGGATGATGGTGCGCTCTGGATAGAACTCTCCCGGGCCGCTGCAACTTCGGACAGCGGCGACATGGCGGGCGAAGCTGTAATGTCAGCCATCAACGGCTATCAATTGAGCCGGACCACTCAGGTTCGCGCCGACGCACTGGCAGTGCTCGCGGCAGGTCTCGAGAAGCAGCAGAACTACCGTCCTGCGTTGACCGCCTACAAGGACAGCCTCGCCCTCGTGACTGCGCAGACGGTGCAGGCGGCGTTTAACGATCTGCGCGAACGGCAAGGTTTCCGGGTCGTCGGCAATACGGTCGATGCGGATAGTGCCAATCCTCGGGCCTGCGTGCAGTTTTCCGAACCGCTCGTGAAGGCAGCAGACTACGCGCCCTTCGTGGTGCTGGATGGCGAGGCGCCCACGGCGCTCGAAGCCAAGGACAATCAGATCTGTATTGAAGGCCTCACGCACGGGCAGCGGCTGAAACTGTCGCTGCGCCGCGGCCTGCCGTCCTCGGTTGACGAAAATCTGGAAGCGCAGGTCGATCTTGACCTCTATGTGAAGGACCGTTCGCCGACGGTGCGTTTCACCGGTGATGCCTTTGTGCTGCCGTCGACGGCCCGGCGTGGCATCCCGGTCGTCTCGGTCAATACGGACAAAGCCGACCTGAAGCTCTACCGCATCGGCGACCGCAACATCGTCTCGCTTCTGACCAATTCGCAATTCCTGACACAGATGGACGGCTACGGCGCGTCAAGGATCGAGCAGGAAAGCGGCGAGCTTGTCTGGGAAGGGACGATCGATCTCGGCCAGGACCTCAACAAGGAAGTCATCACGAGTTTTCCGGTCGATGAAGCGCTGCCATCCCGCAAGCCCGGCGTGTATGCGATGACCGCTTCCGCTGCGAATGCGGTCAATCAGGAGTGGGAGAGCAAGGCAACCCAGTGGTTCGTCGTCTCCGATATCGGTCTTTCCACCTATGCCGGCACGGATGGGCTCAACATCTTTGCGCGTTCGCTCGGTTCCGCAAAGCCGCTGGCTGGAATCGAACTTCAACTCCTTGCCAGGAACAACGAGGTCCTCGGTACGGCGACGACGGACGCGGACGGTCGCGCGACCTTTACGGCCGGCCTGATCCGCGGGACGGCTGCAATGGCGCCCGCCCTGGTTACCGCCAGGAACGGTGACCAGGACTACGTTTTCCTCGATATGACACGCGCCGGCTTCGATCTCTCCGATCGCGGCGTAACCGGCAGGCCTGCGCCGGGCGCCATCGATATTCTTGCGTGGACGGAACGCGGTATCTATCGGCCCGGAGAAACGGTGCATGCTACGGCCTTAGCGCGTGATGTCGATGCGAACGCCATCGACAGATTGCCGTTGACCTTCGTGGTTCTTCGTCCGGATGGCGTGGAAGACCGGCGAATGGTGGAGAATGGGTCTCTCGGTGGCTACACGCTCGGCCTGCCGCTACTCGAAACGGCGATGCGCGGCACCTGGACGATGCAGATTTTCACCGACCCGAAAGGATCGCCCATCGGCGAGAAGTCGTTCCTGGTGGACGATTTCGTTCCAGATCGCATCGAGTTCGACATCACCAGTACGGCTGAGGAGTTAAGCCCCGCAACCGTGCTGCCCGTGGAGATCAATGGACGGTATCTCTACGGTGCACCGGCCGCAGGCCTTTCCCTGGAAGGGGAAGTTGTGCTGAAGCCGACGCGACAGAGCGAGGCATTCGCCGGCTACCAGTTTGGATTGACGGACGAGGAAGCGACCGAAGCGGTTCGCGTGCCGCTTGAGGAACTCCCGGATCTCGACGAAGACGGGAAGTCCATGCTGGAGGTATCGATCGACGAGGTGCCATCGACGACCCAGCTCATCACCGCAGACATCGTCGTACGCATGCAGGAGGCGGGTGGACGGGCGGTCGAGCGGACCCTGTCGCTGCCGGTGAGATCGGAGACGTCAAAGATCGGCATCAAGCCTGAATTCTCGGGCGATCTGGCCGAGAATTCCGTTGCCGGTTTTCATCTGATCGCCGTGGACCCGGATGGCCGAAAGATCGATATGGCCGGCCTGTCCTGGAAGCTGTTGAAGGTCGAACAGGACTATCAGTGGTACCGCGAGGGAAGCGCCTGGCGCTACGAGCCCGTCACGCGCACCAGCCAGGTTTCCGACGGCAATGTTACGCTTACCGCAGACGGCGTCCAGCTCTCGATGCCCGTAACCTGGGGACGTTACCGGCTGGAGGTGGAGAGCAGCCAGGATGGCGGAACCGCCTCCAGTGTGGAGTTCGACGCAGGCTGGTTCGTCAGTGCCAGTTCGACGGAAACGCCGGATGCGCTGGAAATCGCGCTCGACAAGCAAAGCTATGCGGTTGGCGAGACGGCCAAGCTCAAGATTTCCTCCCGCTATGCCGGGGAGCTGGTGATTGCCGCGGGTGCGGAGGAACTGATTTCGGTCCAGACCGCCAGCCTCGGTGCAGATGGGGGTGAGGTGGAAATTCCCGTTACCGCTGATTGGGGCGCCGGCTCCTACATCACGGCCACGCTGTTCCGGCCAGGCGACGGACAGGAAAGCCGCATGCCGATGCGGGCAATCGGGATCACGTGGCTGAAGGTCGATCCGGCCGACCGGGACCTCGTTGTCACCGTCGACGCACCTGAGCAGACGCTGCCGCGACAGCCGCTCGACATTTCAGTTCAGGTGGCTGGTGCCGGTTTGGAGGAGGAGGCTTACGTCACGGCGGCCGCCGTGGATGTCGGCATTCTCAATCTGACGCGTTACGAGCCGCCGGCCCCGGACGACTGGTATTTCGGCCAGCGACGCCTGGGCCTTGAAATCCGCGATCTCTACGGCCGCCTCATCGACGGTTCGCTTGGCGCCATGGGACGAATCCGCACGGGCGGCGACGGCGGCAGCATGGCACTGCAGGGTAAGCCGCCGACCGAAAAGCTGGTAGCTTTCTTCTCAGGCCCCGTTCGTCTCGACGCGGAAGGCAGGGCCAATGTGTCCTTCGATATTCCGCAGTTCAACGGGACAGCGCGCCTGATGGCTGTCGCGTGGACGAAGACCGGTGTCGGACACGCGGTCAGGGACGTGGTGATCCGCGACCCCATCGTCGTTACCGCAAGCTTGCCGCGTTTCCTGGCTCCTGGAGACGAGAGTAGCCTGCGCCTCGATATTGCCAACACGGATGCTCCGGCTGGAGATTATCAGCTCGAGATAGTCACCAGTGACGCCATTTCGTTCGAAGGGGATGCGGCCTCTACCGTCCGACTGGAAGCGGGTGCAAAGAAGGACCTGACGTTGCCTTTGAAGGGTTTGGAGCCCGGCGATGGTCGCTTGACGCTCCGTCTTACCGGAGCCTCCGGTGTCTCTATCGAGCAGGTGGTGAGCATTCCGGTAAGGCCCGCGACATTGCCGATCACCGAACGCCGCGTGATCGCGCTTGCTCCCGGTAACAGCCTGATGGTGAGCGGGGACCTCCTGGCGGACAGTATTCTTCCGGGGGCATCGGTGAGCGTCAATGTCAGCCGGTCCAGTGCATTCGATATTCCTGCGCTGTTGATGAGTCTCGACCGCTATCCTTACGGTTGCACCGAGCAGACGACCAGCCGCGCCTTGCCGCTGCTGTATCTGAGCGAGCTGGCAGTCAAGAATGGACTGGCCGATGACGCGGAGATCAAGCAGCGGGTGCAGGATGCGATCCATCGCATCCTGTCCAACCAGTCGTCGTCGGGAAGCTTTGGCCTCTGGGGACCGGCAGGCGGCGACCTGTGGCTCGATGCCTATGTAACCGACTTCCTCTCCCGCGCCCGGGAACAGGGCTATGAAGTGCCGGAGCGGGCGCTGGCACAATCACTTGAGAACCTCCAGAATGCGCTCTCCTACACGACCAACGTCCGCGATCAGGGCAACGAGATCGCCTATGCGCTCTATGTCTTGTCCCGCAACAGGAAAGCCGCGATCAGTGATCTTCGTTACTACGCAGATACGATGCTGTCAGACTTCCCGACACCGCTTTCCAAGGCGCATATAGCAGCCTCGCTTGCGCTCTACGGTGACGCGCAGCGGTCGCGGAGCATCTTCGTCGATACGTTGGGCATGGCCGAGCAGTCGCAGATCCAAAAGGTGAGCCTCGCGCGCTCTGACTATGGCTCGGCGCTGCGTGATGGTGCCGCTGTTCTGGCAATTGCTGCAGAGAGCCGGCCGGTCCCGCCGATCGTGCCGGCGCTGGCCGATATCGTGGCCAGAGAGTGGGAGCAGAAGACCTATACAAGTACGCAGGAACAGACCTGGATGCTTCTGGCGGCCAGGGCGCTTGACGCCGGCGACGATGATCTGGCGCTGGACGTGAATGGCACCGATCACAAGGGCACGCTGATGACGAGAATGGCGGGCGAGGCCGTCCTCGGCCATCCGCTGACGGTCACCAACAACAGCGGGGATGCCCTTTCGGCGACGGTCACGACTGTCGCTGCACCTGTCCAGCCGCTACCGGCGGGCGGCGATGGCTTCGCCATAGACCGTAGCTACTACACGATGGACGGGGAGCCGGCGAACATCAGCGAGGCTCGACAGAACGAACGGTATGTCGTGGTGCTGACAATTACCGAAACCAATGACTGGCCGTCCCGTATCCTGGTGCAGGATCTGTTGCCGGCCGGCTTCGAGATCGACAATCCGAGTATCGTCAACAGCGCCCAGCTGGCCAATTTTGATTGGGTCGGCGAGGTGTCGCCTGCACACACCGAGTTCCGCAACGATCGTTTTGTGGCGGCGTTCAACCGGAACAGCGGAGACAACCGGGAGATTACGCTGGCTTACGTCGTTCGGGCGGTGACGCCTGGCGTCTACGACCACCCAGCGGCTCAGGTCGAAGACATGTACCGTCCGCAATTGTCCGCGCGGACGGCGGCAGGACGCATGGAGGTCGTGGCGGCGCAATAAGATGAAGGCCTGGCACAAACTTTCCCTGGGCATCGGAACAGGCGCCATCGCCCTGACAGGACTGGCGCTGGGGCTGGAGGCTGCCGACCGCGCGTTTCCCCCACCCTTGGAGAACGTGGGGCTCGTCTCCGCCGAAGTGCTGGACGCCGATGGTGAGCTGCTCCGTGCGTTCGCTACTCCCGAAGGGCGATGGCGTCTCAGAACCACCGCCGATGATGTCGATCCTCGTTTTGTCCAGATGCTGATCGCCTATGAAGACCGGCGTTTCCATGAGCACAGCGGTGTCGATCTGCTGGCGATAGGACGTGCGGCGCTTCAGTTTGTCGGAAACGGGCGCATCGTTTCCGGCGGCTCGACGCTGTCCATGCAGGTGGCGCGGCTGATCGAACCTCGCCAAACGCGTTCTCTCTCGGCAAAGCTGTTGCAGGCCGTTCGTGCAATCCAGATCGAAATGCGTCTCGACAAGCAGCAGATCCTGGAAGCCTATCTCACCCACGCGCCTTACGGCGGCAATCTGGAGGGTGTACGGGCGGCAAGCCTGGCCTATTTCGGCAAGGAGCCTCGGCGGCTGACAGTTGCCGAGGCGGCGCTTCTGGTGGCCCTACCTCAGTCGCCGGAAAACCGTCGGCCGGATCGCAACTGGAAGCTGGCTGTCGATGCTCGCGGGCGCGTGCTGAGCCGCCCCGCCGTGACAGAGGTGATCGGTGAGGGCGAGGCGGAGCGCGCCTCGGGCGATCCGGTTCCGAAACGAAGGCTGCAACTGCCGGCACACGCGGCGCACCTAGCCGAAGCCGCGCTCCGAAAGCAGCCCGGTACAATCGAGCACAGGACCACCTTGCGGAGAAACATCCAGCAGGCGCTGGAGCAGGTGGTCCGTGAGGCGGCGGCAAAGCTTAGTCCCAAAGTGTCTGTCGCCATGATGATGGCTGATATCACGACTGGTGAGATTGTTGGCGAAGTGGGATCTGCCGATTACTTCGACGCCAGTCGTTCCGGGTGGATCGACATGACCCGCGTCAGCCGGTCACCCGGCTCGACCCTGAAGCCCTTCATCTATGGCCTCGCCTTCGAGCAGGGGATCGTATCCCAGGAAACGATCATCGAGGATCGGCCGGCGGATTTCTTCGGTTATCGCCCGAAGAACTTCGACATGGGTTATCAAGGCGATGTCTCGGTCCGGCAGGCACTGCAATTGTCGCTCAATGTGCCTGCAATCCGGCTGCTGGATGTCGTCGGGCCGTCGCGACTGATGATGCGGTTACGGCGTGCCGAGGTAAGACCTTCATTGCCGCCGCATGAGGCACCAGGGCTGGCGATCGGGCTTGGTGGGGTCGGCATCACGTTGAAGGATCTGCTGCAGGCTTATGCCGCACTTGCCAATGGCGGACAGCCGGTGCGTCTGGGGGATGGGATTGATGGCCAGTCTGGCGCGATGGAGGGGGAGCCGCTGCTCGAGCCGCAGGCAGCGTGGCATGTAGCCGACATTTTATCCGATGTCCTGCCGCCACAGGGAAGCCCCCGACTGGGCATCGCTTACAAGACCGGCACGAGCTACGGTTATCGCGACGCCTGGTCCGTCGGTTACGATGGCAGATACGTTCTGGGCGTCTGGGTGGGCCGGCCAGACAATGGCGCGGTCCCCGGAATTGCGGGGTACCAGACGGCCGCGCCAATTCTCTTCGAGGCCTTTGCCAAGTCTGGCGTTCCCCATACGCGGCTGCCACCAGCGCCTCCCGGTATCGGGCGGGTAGCGCAGGCCGAGCTGCCGCTTAGTCAGCGCCGTTTCTCCATGACGGCAAGTGGCCTCATCACGGCATCGGCCCGCGAGCCTGTCCCTCAGATCGTCTACCCGCCGGAAGGCGCGAAAATCGATCTCGGGGTGACGTCGGCGATCGACCCGATGCCGCTTGCTCTGAAATTGCAGGGGGGAAGGGCGCCATTCCGCTGGCTTGTCAACGGCCGGCCCCTGGAGGCTGCGTCTCGCCGCCGTACCAGCGAATGGCAACCGGACGGAGCCGGTTATGCCACGCTGACGGTTATCGACGCTGCCGGCCGAGCCGCCAGCGTCAGGATTTTCGTGGAGTGAGTGCTCCACCTACCCTTCAAGGGCAGGATGAATGCATCAGGCGGCGCTCGCCGCCTTCTTTCTGGCTACACGTTCCCGGATGGATTCGACGTCCGCCCGCGGCGTCGCCTTGAACAGCGTACGCGTGTAGTCGTGCTTCGGATCCGAGAAAACCTCGTCGCGTGTGCCGTATTCGACGGCCTCGCCAAAATACATCACCATGACTTCGTCAGCGATGTAGCGCACCACAGAGAGGTCGTGGCTGATGAAGACATAGGTGAGGTCGAACTCGTCCTGCAGGTCGGCCAACAGGTTCAGTACCTGGGCCTGGACCGAAAGGTCGAGTGCCGAGACAGGCTCGTCCAGCACCAGCAGCTTCGGGTTCAGCATCAGCGCGCGCGCGATGGCGATACGCTGGCGCTGGCCGCCGGAGAACATGTGCGGGTAACGGTTGTAATGCTCCGGGCCGAGGCCGACCTTGATCAACATCTCCGCGGCGCGTTCACGCCGTTCCGCGGCTGACATCTTCGTGTTGATCGCCAGAGGCTCACCGAGCACATCGCCGATCTTCTGGCGAGGGTTCAGCGAACCATAGGGATTCTGGAATATGATCTGCACCTTCTGGCGCATTTCGTGGGACAGATGGCCGGGACGCGTATCGACCTTCTTGCCGTCGATCAGAAGTTCGCCAGCGGTCGGCTCGTCTATGAAGGTGATCATGCGAGCAAGAGTGGATTTGCCGCAGCCGCTCTCGCCGACGATGGCCAACGTCTTGCCGCGCTCCAGCTTGAAGGACACGCCCTTGACCGCATGGACGGTCTTCTTCGGCTTCATGAAGCCGGCCGGCAGTTCGTAGTCGCGCTTGATGTCGCGCACTTCGAGCATGGTGTTATCGGTCATGATATCGCTCTTTGTCTCCATCATGCGTGTGCCTCCGGTGCGGGTTCCGGATTGCCGTCGAAGAAGGCGGAGACGGTGGTCAGGCGGTCGCCGGTCGCATTCTCCGGCAGAGCTGCCAGCAGCGCCTTCGTGTAGTTGCTCTTCGGGCTTTCGAACAGGGAAAGCACGTCAGCTTCTTCCATCTTGCGGCCCTTGTACTGCACGACGACGCGGTCGGCGGTTTCGGCCACAACGCCCATGTCGTGAGTGATCATGATCAGGCCCATGCCGTTCTTGGCCTGCAGCGACATGATGAGATCGAGGATCTGCTTCTGGATCGTCACGTCGAGCGCGGTGGTGGGCTCGTCGGCGATCAAGAGCTTCGGATCGCAGGCAATCGCGATGGCGATCATCACGCGCTGGCACTGGCCGCCCGACATCTGGTGCGGGAAGCTGTTGAGGCGCTCTTCCGGGTCTGGCAGGCCGACCAGGCGAAACAGTTCGATCGCCCGCTCGCGACGAGCCTTCTTGTCGAGACCGAGGTGGATACGCAGCACTTCCTCGATCTGGTAGCCGACCGTGAAGCACGGGTTGAGGCTGGCGACCGGCTCCTGGAAGATCATCGCGATATCCTTGCCGATCAGCTTGCGGCGCTCGGCAGGGCTGAGTTTCTGGATATCCTTGCCTTCGAAGAGTATGCGGTCGGCGGTAATCTTCGCCGTCCAGGGCAGCAGGCCCATCACCGCCAGCATCGAGACTGACTTGCCGGAGCCGGATTCTCCGACGATCGCCAAGACTTCACCCTTTTCAACGGTGATCGAGACGCCGTCGACTGCCCTGAACCATCCCGTTGAGGTTTCGAATTCGACGGTGAGATTGTCGATTTGCAGAAGTGCCATGATCAGGACCTCTTCAGTTTCGGGTCAAGCGCATCGCGCAAGCCGTCGCCCATCAGGTTGATGGCAAGAACGGTGATGAGGATGGCTAGGCCCGGGAAGGTGACAACCCACCACGCGCGCAGGATGAACTCGCGGGCTTCGGCCAGCATCGTGCCCCATTCGGGCGCAGGCGGCTGCGCGCCCATTCCGAGGAAGCCGAGCGCTGCGGCGTCCAGGATCGCGTTCGAGAAAGACAGCGTTGCCTGGACGATCAGCGGTGCCATGCAGTTTGGCAGGATGGTGCGGAACATCAGGCGGAACGGGCCCGCACCGGCGAGGCGTGACGCCGTCACGTAATCGCGGGACTTTTCCGCCATAACGGCGGCGCGGGTCAGGCGCACGAAATGCGGCTGAAGGGTAATCGCGATCGCGATCATGCCGTTGGTCAGGCTCGGACCGAGGATCGCAACGAGCACCAGCGCCAGAAGCAGTGACGGGAAGGCGAGGATGATGTCCATCAGTCGCATGATGACGGTATCGATCCAGCCACGGTAGTAACCGGCGATCAGGCCGACCAGGATACCGCCCACCAGCGAAAGCGTCGTCACGAAAACGCCGATAAACAGCGAGTACTGCGCTCCGTAGATCAGACGCGAAAGAATGTCGCGACCGACGGGATCTGTGCCGAGAAGGAAGGTGGTGTTGCCCCCCTCGATCCACGCGGGGGGCACGAGGATGGCGTCACGATACTGTTGGAACGGCGAGTGCGGCGCGATCACTGATGCGAAAACAGCGACAAACACGAGTGCGACGAAAACAAACAGGCCGATGACGGCGCCGCGGTTTTCGGAGAAGTAGAACCAGAACTCCTTGAGCATCTGGCGTCGTAGCGCCGCGCTCGAGAGGACTTGCGGAGAGTTGTCGATATCTGTGATGGTATCGGCCATGGGATTTTCTCCTTCTAGTGCCGGATACGAGGATTGATCAGGCCGTAGAGCAGATCAACTATGAGATTGACGATCATGATGATGCCCGCGATCAGCAGAAGGCCACCCTGGATAACCGGGTAGTCTCGCCTGAATACGCTATCGACCATCCACTTGCCGATGCCCGGCCAGGAGAAGATCGTCTCGGTCAGGATTGCGCCCGCCAGCATGACGCCGATCTGCAGGCCGATCGTTGTGATCACCGGGATCATGGCGTTACGCAAAGCGTGGATGCCGACGACGCGGAAGGGTGAAAGTCCCTTGGCGCGGGCCGTGCGGACATAGTCCTCGGACAGCACTTCCAGCATTGCCGACCGTGTCTGGCGTGCGATAACAGCCAGAGGAATCGTGGCCAGCACGATTGATGGCAATGCGAGGTGGCTGATTGCCGACATGAAGGCACCCTTCTGGCCCGACAGCAGCGAGTCAATCAGCATGAAGCCGGTGACTGGCGGGAAGAAGTACATCAGCGATATACGACCCGACACCGGGAACCATTGCAGCGTGCCGGAGAAGAATATGATCAGCAGAAGGCCCCACCAGAAGATCGGCATGGAATAGCCGACGAGGGCAATACCCATGAGGGTCTGGTCGAAGAAGGAGCCCCGCTTGATCGCCGCGATCACGCCTGCCGGAACGCCAATGGCGATGGCGAGGATGATTGCGCAGAACGAGAGCTCGACCGTGGCAGGAAACAGTGCCCAGAACTGGCCGAGAATAGGCGTCTTGGAGACAATGGAAGTACCGAAGTCCCCGGTCAGCACACCGCCGAGGTAATCGAAATACTGTATGACCATCGGCCGATCGAGACCGAGTTGCGCGCTGATCTGTGCATGACGTTCGGGAGACATCACGCGCTCGCCAGACAGCAGTGCGACGGGGTCACCAGGCAGAAGCCGGATGAAGGAGAAAGCAATAATTGAAACCCCGATAAAAGTCGGGATCAGAACGGCGAGACGCCGCAGGAGAAAGCCGAACATAGGAAACCTTCTGTGTCCTTGAGCCGTGGCGGGTCGGTGTCAGATTCCGCAAACGGCGCTTGAAGTGGTTTCACTTCATTTTTTATTTGGCCTCATAAAGCAAAAGCCGCGGGAAACGCAACGCGCCCCGCGGCAATTTAGCCTTTTCAGAGGCGATTACTCAGCTATATCGACGCTTTCGAAGGTGAAATCGCCGAGCGGGCTCTGAACGAAGCCCGATACTTCCTTGCGCATAGGAACGATCGACAGCGAGTGATCGATCGTTGCCCAAGGCGCATCCTTCTTGAAGATTACCTGTGCTTGTTCGTACAGCTCAGCGCGCTCTTCCTGGTCGGCAGTAATCTTTGCCTTCTTTACCAGATCGTCGAATTCCTGGTTGCACCACTGCGCGCGGTTGTTGCCGCCAACGGCGTTGCAGCCCAGCAGGGTGTCGAGGAAGTTGTCCGGGTCACCGTTATCACCAGTCCAGCCGAGGATGACGGCGCCGTCGCGATCCTTGGCCTTCGAGCGGTCAAGATATTCGGCCCACTCGTAGGAAACGATCTCGACGTTGACGCCGATCTTGGCGAAGTCATCCTGGATGATTTCGGCCGAGCGACGAGCGTTCAGCATGTAAGGACGCGAAACAGGCATGGCCCAGATCTTCATGGAGAGGTTCTGAACGCCTGCTTCTTCGAGCATTTTCTTGGCGGCATCGAGATCGTAGCTGTCGTCCTCGATGGCGTCGTTGTAGGACCACATTGTCGGCGGGATCGGGTTCTTCGCCGGCGTTGCCATGCCCTGGAAGACGGCATCGACGATTGCCTGCTTGTTGATTGCCTTGTTCAGCGCCTTGCGAACTTCAGGCTTGTCGAACGGAGCCTGCGTCGTGTTGTAGGCCAGGTAGGCGACGTTCAGGCCTTCCTGCTCCAGAACCGTCAGGTTCTCGTCGGACTTCATGGACTCGACGTCAGCTGCGTTCGGGAACGGCATCAGGTGGCATTCGCCAGCCTTCAGCTTCTGGTAGCGAACGGCGGCATCCGTGGTGATCGCAAAAACGAGATCGTCGATCTTCGGTGCGCCACCCCAGTAGTCGGGGTTTGCCTTGTAGCGGATAACGGCATCCTGCTGATAGGCGACGAAGGAGAACGGACCGGTGCCGATAGGCGCCTGGTTCAGCTTTTCCTTGGTGCCTGCAGCTTCCAGGCTGTCGGCATATTCCTTCGATACGATCGAAGCGAAGGGCATGGCGAGGTTGGCAAGGAAGGGTGCCTCCGGACGGTTCAGCGTGAACTTGACCGTCGTGTCGTCGACCTTTTCAATCGACTTGATCAGTTCCGGGAAGCCCATGCCGGCAGAATATTCCCAGGCCGTGCCTGGCAGATACTGGTTCCACGGGTTGTCGCTCTTCAACTGACGTTCGAAGGACAGGATCACGTCGTCAGCGTTGAGGGCGCGGGTCGGCGTGAAGAATTCGGTCGTGTGGAACTTCACGTCAGGACGGAGCTTGAAGGTATAGACCGTACCGTCTTCGGAAATTTCCCAGCTTTCTGCGAGGCCGGCAACCGGCTTGGTGGTGCCGGGTTCGAACTCGAGCAGACGGCTGTAGACCGGATGCGCAGAAGCATCGAAGGTGGTGCCGGCGGTGTAGAGGCCGGGGTCGAAGCCTTCCGGTGAACCTTCCGAGCAATAGACGAAGGTCTTGGCGCTTGCGGCGCTTGCAAAGAAAGTTGCCGACAGCAAGGCTGCTGCAATGGCGATCTTGTGTTTCACGGGTTTACTCCCAGTTCTCTTGGCCGGCATCCCGCCGGACCCGATTGATGTCGTTCTGACGATGCGTCTCCGCATCCGATGTGCGTCTTTCTTCTTCACCTCCTGCCGGCCGAGCCATGCTCAACCGACGATCAAGCTTTTACCCCTTTGAGGCAGCCGCGGAAAGATCGGCGGGCCACCCCATTTTTCCACCAGCGTGTTCTCACGCCGATTTCCGGCTGTCCGTCATCTGATGGAACGTTGTGCCTCAGATCGCTCTCAACCTGCAGAGTTTTGCCTTAATTGGGTAAAACTTTGGAAATTGCGGCCAGACCGTGGCGCGGGAGCATAGCGATTAAGACGTGCTTGTCGAGATGCTACCTTAAAGGCGCGATGACATGCTCTGGCTGATGCTGAACAAGTGGTTCAGAGCTGAGGCTTTTGAGTGCTGCATTTGCGGCTATCGCCGAATGAGTCTACGGGTTTCGGCAATGCATTGCAGCAAAGGCGACGTGTCATGACAGTAGGCATTTCCAATCATCCGCTGGTCTGGGATCTGGTCGAGCGAAAGAGAGACGCGTTCGTGGACCTGAGCGATCGTGTATGGGAGACGCCGGAGACCTGCTACATGGAGACCCAGTCGGCCGCGGCACATCGGCAGATGCTCGCGACGCAAGGTTTCCGTATCACCGACAACGTCGCCAGTATTCCGACAGCGCTGGTTGGTGAGGCAGGGGACGGCGGTCCGGTGATCGCCTTCCTGGGAGAATACGACGCCCTTGCCGGTCTAAGCCAGAAGTCGGGCGCTGTCGCGCATGAGCCGCTGATAGCCGGTGCAAACGGCCATGGCTGCGGCCACAATCTTCTTGGCTCGGCTTCTCTTCTGGCGGCTACGGCGATGAAGGACTGGTTGGAGCAGACGGGCACTCCTGGCCGCGTTCGCTATTACGGGTGTCCGGCAGAGGAAGGCGGAGCTGCCAAGGCCTTCATGGTCCGCGCTGGCGCCTTCGACGATGTCGATATCGCGATCAGCTGGCATCCGAGCAATTTTGCGGGCGTCCAGCGAGAAACGTCACTTGCCAACTGCCGGATCGATTTCGAGTTCTTCGGCCGTGCGGCGCATGCGGCAGCCGTGCCGGAACTCGGCCGCAGTTCCCTGGATGCAGTCGAGTTGATGAGCGTCGGCGTCAATTATATGCGCGAGCACATGCACTCTGATTGCCGCATCCACTATGCAGTTCTGGACAGCGGCGGCATTTCGCCGAATGTGGTGCAGGCGTATGCCAAGGTGCGGTACGTGGTTCGCGCTCCTGACCTCTCCGGCCTGTTCGCATTGATCGAGAGGGTCAAGAAGGTCGCCGAAGGTGCGGCGTTGATGACGGAAACCAGGATGGAAAGCACTGTTCTGGCGGGTGTGTCCAACCTGATCGTCAACACGCCGCTTATGGACGCGATGCAAGGTGTATGGGAAAGCCTTGGTCCTGCTGCCTTCGATCAGGCCGATATCGCTTTTGCGGAGCAGATACGTGCCACCCTTACGCCCGAAGATATTGCAGCAAGCTGGAATCAGGAGCGTCTCGACCAAAGGGATATTCCGCTTACCGACTTCATCCTGCCGCCGCACAACGAGGTGCGCCAGATGGGCGGTTCGACGGATGTCGGTGATGTCAGCTGGGTCGTTCCGACCGTCCAGGCATATGGGCCTACCCTAGCGATCGGTACGCAGCTCCACACATGGCAAGTGGTGGCGCAAGGCCAGAGCCCCCTTGCGCACAAGGGAATGGTAGCGACAGCCAAAGTAATGGCGGCGACAGGATTGGCTGCCCTGCAAAGTGCGGATTTGCGCGAGGCCGCGTGGGTCGACCTGAAGCGTCGCCGAAAGGGGCAGGACTACATCAGCCCGATCCCGGAAGGTGCCGAGCCGCCTGTCGCGGCGATGACCGTGAAATAAATGTGAGACATTTGGCGCCGCTTTCGGATGATGACGCAGGTCATTGTTCGGGCTATGACAATTGCGCGTGATTTGCCAAGGAGACACCCGTGACCGTGCAGCCCAACTCCATCGAGGCCCGTGATCAGGCCTACCACCTGCATTCCTATACAAATGCGCGATCACTGGAGCGTGACGGCGCGCTCGTGATCGAGCGTGGTGAGGGCGTCTATGTTGTCGACAACAACGGCAAGAAATACATCGAAGCGATGTCCGGTCTGTGGAGCGTTGCTGTCGGTTTCGGTGAAAAGCGGCTGGTAGATGCAGCTTCCCGGCAGATGGCGAAGCTGCCCTATTACCATACCTTCACGGCGCGTACGCACGGCCCTGCTGTCGATCTCGCCGAGAAGCTGATCCAGATGTCGCCGGTGCCGATGTCCAAGGCATATTTCACCAATTCCGGCTCGGAAGCGAATGATACGGCTCTGAAGATGGTCTGGTATCGATCCAACGCGCTGGGAAAGCCGGAGAAGAAAAAGGTCATCTCCCGCATCAAGGGCTATCACGGCGTGACGATCGCCAGTGCCAGCCTTACGGGCCTGCCAAACAATCACAGGTCGTTCGATCTGCCGCTTTCCGGCATCCTCCACACGACCTGCCCGCACTATCGCGCATTTGCGCAGCACGGCGAAACGGAGGAGCAGTTCGTTGCCCGCTGCGCGCAGGACCTTGAGGATCTGATCCTCAAGGAAGGACCTGAGACGGTGGCCGCCTTTATCGGTGAGCCGGTCATGGGCGCCGGCGGCGTCATCGTGCCTCCGGAAGGCTACTGGGATGCGATCCAGACGGTCCTGCGGAAGTACGATATCCTCCTCATCGCGGATGAAGTCATCTGCGGTTTCGGTCGCACAGGAGAGATGTTCGGCACGACGACGTTCGGGTTGCAGCCTGACATCATGACCTTGTCGAAACAGCTCTCTTCGTCCTATCAGCCGATTTCGGCGCTTCTTATCAACGAGAAGGTCTATGCGCCGCTCGCTGATGAGTCCCAGAAGATCGGCACGTTTGGCCATGGTTTCACTGCAAGCGGCCATCCGGTTGCGGCCGCCGTCGCCTTGGAGAATCTCGCGATCATCGAAGAACGAGACCTGGTCGGCAACGTCCGTGAATTGAGCCCGCTTTTTCTGAAGCGTCTCAATGCACTGGAAAGCCATCCGCTCGGGCTCGAAGCCCGCGGTATCGGCCTTATCGGCGCCCTGGAACTCAAGCCGAGGGATGGCTTTACTGCTGGTCAGCTCGGCCCCAAGTTTGCATCTTTGATGATGGAGAAGGGCGTTATCGGTCGAGCTATCGGCGATAGCATTGCACTGTGCCCGCCGCTCATCATCACGGAGCAGCAGGTCAATACGATCTTCGACACCTTCGAGGCTTCACTGGATGCGTTCCAAGCGCAGCTTGAAGCGGCGTAACGTCAGATGATCAGCCGGTGTGGTT
Source organism: Pseudorhizobium xiangyangii (assembly GCF_020531965.1). Taxonomy (GTDB): domain Bacteria; phylum Pseudomonadota; class Alphaproteobacteria; order Rhizobiales; family Rhizobiaceae; genus Neorhizobium; species Neorhizobium xiangyangii. Next base: position 125,117 of record NZ_JAJAWH010000006.1, read on the forward strand.
CGCATTTTCCGGCTGATTGCGCTCGACGCGAGCAGACCTGTATCATCGCGTCATGCCGATGTTCCTAGAGCCGTACTGGCCCCACATTCTTTTCGTTCTATCGCTCCTTCTGGGGGTCCCGGCCGCAATCCATGCGGCGATGACGAAAGAAGAGGTCCGGTCGGCCATCGGGTGGGTCGGCATCATCATCCTTTCGCCCATCGTCGGTGCGCTGCTCTATTTCATCGCAGGCATCAACCGAATCCGGCGAAGCGCCATCAGTGACCGCCGTTTTCTGTTGCAGGGCCACGTGCGGGACCATTTCGAAACCTATGACGCCACCGACGAAATCGTGACGGAACAGTTCGGTCGCCGATTTGCGGCGATGAAAACTCTCGGTGACCGGGTCACCAGTCACGAGCTCACGACGGGCAATGCGATTTCGGTCCTGAGTACCGGCGATGACGCCTATGGGGCGATGCTGAACGCGATTGGCGAGGCCAGCCGCTCGATTCTTCTCGAGACCTACATCTTCGATCGGGACCGGGTGGGGCGTCGCTTTGCTGACGCGCTCATTGCGGCGGCGAAGCGTGGAGTAGCGGTGCGAGTTCTGATCGATGCCGTGGGAGCCCGATATTCGGTTCCGAGCGTGCTTGGCATGCTGCGCGATGGCGGCGTCATCGTGGACGTTTTCAATGGCAACGTGATCATGGGGCTCAGGCTGCCTTATGCAAACCTCAGGACTCACCGCAAGATTCTCATTGTTGATGGGGCTGTAGCGTTTACGGGCGGGATGAACATCCGTGAAGGATTTTCCAGCGAGTTTTTCGGAGATAAATGCTCGGGGGACACGCATTTTCGAGTGTCGGGCGCCGTTGTTGCCGATCTTTTTGCAATTGCAGCCAATGATTGGCGTTTTACCGCAGGCGAAGATTTGCAGGATAATGTCTGGCAGATTGTGCCGCCGACGGCAGATCCCGGGACCCCCGTCGCGATCCGTGCGGTCTCGTCCGGGCCGGACCGAAACGTCGAAACCAACCATAAGATGCTGATGGGGGCATTCTCGATTGCGCGAACATCCATCCGCATCGTTTCTCCCTATTTCCTGCCGGATCGAGAACTGATTACCGCACTGATCACGGCTGCCCGCAGAGGTGTCGAGGTCGATATTATCGTACCGCAGACAAACAATCTCACGCTCATCGATCGCGCCATGACTGGTCAGTTCGATCAGCTTCTGAAGAACTATTGCCGCATCTGGCGCGCCTCCGGTGCCTTCGATCATTCGAAGCTGATGGCGATCGACAGCTGTTGGGCCTTTGTCGGTTCTTCCAATCTCGACCCGCGCTCGCTCCGTCTCAATTTCGAAGTCGACATGGAGGTTATGGACCATTCTTTTGCACAGGCATTGGAACGAAGAATCGACGTCACCATTTCCTCCTCGAAGCAGGTGACCTTGGATGACCTGAGGAGCAAGCCATTTCCGGCCCGTCTCGTGGATCGCATCCTGTGGCTTGGGTCGCCTTATCTATGACGTGAGTGGCGCAGATACAGATTGCGCTCAGTGGATATCGATAGAACTGCCCGCAGGGGATCATGCGCACCAAAAGAGAAACGCTCCCGGCCAACATCCTCGCCTCCATTCGCGAACGCAAGAGAAGGGAACGCGGTTCTCTCGCCACGCCCTCACCAGAGGGGCGCGAGGGCGGAGTGCTGATCGCCTCCTACAACGTTCATAAATGCGTCGGAGTGGACGGCAAGTTCGACCCCTATCGCATCAAGGAGGTCATCAAGGAGATCGGGGCGGATGTTATTGCGCTTCAGGAAGCCGATACCAGGTTCGGTGAACGGCGCGGGTTGCTGGATCTCGACTGGCTGGAGCGGGAAACCGGGCTGCTGCCCGTGCCAGTCAAAGGCTTTGCCAAAGCGCATGGATGGCATGGAAATGTCGTCTTTTTCCGCGAGGGCCTTGTCCGTAATGTGCATCAGGTCAAGTTACCTGGACTGGAGCCCCGCGGCGCGCTGATCGCCGAACTGGAGCTGAAGGGCGGCAATGCTATTCGGATAATCGCCGCGCATCTCGGTTTGCTGCATCGGTCACGCCACCAACAGACGCGCATGATCATCGACCTCCTTCAGTCGCGGGAAGAACAGCCCACCGTGCTTATGGGTGATCTCAACGAATGGAGACTGGGGGATCGCTCTTCCCTCAACACGCTGACGTCGATCTTCGGCCTTCCGGCTGGTGTACCGAGTTTTCCTTCCCGGTTGCCGGTATTGGCCCTCGACCGGATCATGGCAAACCGGCCGGAGCTTCTCGACCCGGTAGAAGCGCACGATTCGCCCCTTGCCCGGCTTGCATCCGATCATCTGCCGATCAAGGCGCGCATCCGGCTTCAGCCAAACGTCGTCGCCGACGAGGCGTGAACCTAAAACGTTTAGTCATACTATTGAACGTGGCGGCTCGACGTCGTAAGGCAGCAGCCGACTGACAAACCAAGAGGAGCCGTCCATGACCATCTACCAGAATCTCATCGCAGGCGAATGGGTGGGCAGCGAAGCCTCCAAGAACATCAGCCCCTCCGACACCAATGACATCGTCGGCGCATATGCCCAGGGCTCTGCCGACGATGCCATCCAGGCGATCGCTGCCGCCAAGGCCGCTTTTCCAGCCTGGTCCCGCTCCGGTATCCTGGAGCGTCATGCGATCCTCAAGAAGGCAGCAGACGAGATCCTGGCGCGCAAGGAAGAGCTCGGCAATCTGCTTGCTCGCGAAGAAGGAAAGACCCTTCCTGAGGCGATCGGTGAAACCATCCGTGCTGCCCAGATCTTCGACTTCTATGCCGGCGAAGCGCTGCGCCTGACCGGGGAGGTCGTACCTTCAACGCGTCCGGGTATCGGCGTCGAAATCACGCGCGATCCGCTTGGTGTTATCGGCATTATCACGCCGTGGAACTTCCCCATCGCCATCCCGGCATGGAAGATTGCACCGGCTCTCTGCTACGGCAACACCGTCGTCCTCAAGCCCGCCGACCTGGTACCGGGCTGCGCCTGGGCAATCGTCGATATCCTGCATCGCGCCGGCCTGCCGAAGGGCGTGCTGAACCTCGTCATGGGTCGCGGCTCCGTTGTCGGCCAGGCCATGCTGGACAGCCCGGATCTCGCCGGCATCACCTTCACCGGCTCGACCGGCACCGGCAAGCGCGTTGCGCTCGCTTCGATCGAACATAACCGCAAGTACCAGCTGGAAATGGGTGGCAAGAACCCGATGGTCGTTCTCGACGATGCCGACCTTGGTGTCGCCGTCGAAGCCGCCGCGAATTCCGGCTTCTTCTCGACCGGCCAGCGCTGCACGGCCTCCTCGCGCCTGATCGTCACCGAAGGCATCCACGACAAGTTCGTGGCCGCCCTGACCGAAAAGTTGAAGACGCTGAACGTCGATAACGCGCTGAAGCAGGGAACGCATATCGGCCCGGTCGTTGACGAGAAGCAGCTCAGCCAAAACATGGACTACATCGAGATCGGCAAGCAGGAAGGCGCCAAGCTGGCCTTCGGCGGTGAGCGGATTGAACGCGAGACCCCCGGCTTCTACCTTCAGCCGACGCTGTTCACCGAAGCAACCAACCAGATGCGCATTTCCCGCGAGGAAATCTTCGGACCGGTGGCCAGCGTCATCCGGGTCAAGGACTACGACGAGGCTCTTGCTGTTGCCAACGACACGCCATTCGGCCTCTCCGCCGGTATCGCTACGACAAGCCTGAAGTACGCCACCCACTTCAAGCGCAACTCGGAAGCTGGCATGGTCATGGTCAACCTGCCGACAGCAGGCGTGGACTTCCACGTGCCGTTCGGCGGGCGCAAGGCCTCTTCCTTCGGATCGCGTGAGCAGGGGAAATATGCTGCCGAGTTCTTCACCACCGTGAAGACTGCCTATACGCTACCCTGATAAGCGGCGATCGTCGCCGCCTTCCAAGGATTGCCGATGACAAGCATTGCCATGATCGAAGCTGCACGCGACCGCCTTGCCGGCCGCGTGCAGCGCACGCCGCTGCTATCGTCCCCGTTTCTGGACGAAATTGCCGGTCGCAGGGTCTTCATCAAGCCCGAATGCCTGCAGCACACGGGATCCTTCAAGTTCCGCGGTGCCTGGTCCGCTATCTCGGGGCTCCCTCCTGAAGTCCGTGCGAAGGGCGTGATCGCCTTCTCCTCCGGCAATCACGCGCAAGGGATCGCACTGGCAGCCAAACTTCATGGAATTCCAAGCGTCATCGTGATGCCCTCGGACGCACCTCGCATAAAGATCGAGAATACCCGCGCCTATGGTGCAGAGGTGGTGCTCTATGACCGTGCGACGGAGGATCGCGACGCAATCGGTGCAAGATTGTCAGAGGAAAGAGGACTTACGCTCGTCAGGCCGTTCGACGAGCCTCTTGTGATCGCCGGACAGGGAACCGCCGGCCTGGAGATCGCAGAACAGGCCAGGGAGATGGGCATACAGGAGGCGGACGTGCTGGTTCCGACCGGCGGAGGCGGGTTTGCTTCGGGCATTGCCCTTGCTCTCGAAGCCAAGGCACCTGGCCTGCGGGTTAGAAGCTGCGAGCCAGTTGGTTTCGATGATGTTGCTCGTTCGCTGGCGTCAGGCTCTATCGAACGAAACTCAAGTCTTTCCGGCTCCCTGTGCGACGCGATCGTCACACCGCAGCCCGGCAATCTGACTTTTCCGATACTGTCACGTCTGTGTGGAGCGGGTATCGCAGTCACGGATGATGAGGCCTTGAAGGCGATGATGCTCGCATTCAATCGACTGAAGATCGTCGTGGAGCCGGGTGGGGCGGTTGCACTTGCTGCGGCGCTTTTCCACGGGCAGACGCTGGGGGACACCGTTATTACTGTGGTTTCGGGTGGAAATGTTGATCCAGAGATCTTCAAGATGGCGATGGAGCGCTACGGCTAAGGATCGCCGGCTGCCGAACCTCCCTGAATGCGAGGCAGAATTTTTCCTACGAGGCAGGAGTTTGTGGAACTTTATCTCTACTAAATGGATAGAGATAAACTATCATGAACATGTCTTTCGCGGTCCAGGAGGAAATGATGAGGCTCAGCCGATCCACTCTGCGTTCCCCGGTCCTGCTTGCCCGTGTCGCACACCGGTCTGAACAGCGCGCGTTTCTTGCCAATATGGCTCTGGTGACAGTCGCCTTTCTTTTCGTGGCTGCCGTCACTCTCGGGTTCGTATCTTAAAAGCCTCCCAAGGCCAGGATCCTTCGCCCCTTTGGGGCGGAGGATCCTTTTTATTTATCGTGCGGCCAACCAGGTTTCTGCGAGCTCCACCCAAAGACTTGCGCCGATCGGCAAGGCTTCGTCATTAAAATCGAAGCGCGGATGGTGCAGCGGTGGGTCGTTCTCGGTACGCGCGGTTCCCAGGAAGAAGTAGCTGCCGGGTCGCTCTGCCAGCATATAGGCGAAGTCTTCGCTTCCCATCATGGGGCGAGGAACTTCGCGAACCGCGGTATCTCCCACAACCCGTTTCGCGACATCCCGAACGAAGTCCGTTTCCGCCTTGTGATTCACCGTAGGGTCATAGCCGCGCTCGTATTCGAGGCTGACGGACATGCCGTAGCTGGCGGCCTGCCCTTCCGCGATCGACCGGATACGCTTTTCCAGAGTATTGCGCACCTCCGGGTCGAAGGAGCGGATCGTCAACAGCATCTCCGCTCGTTCGGGTATCACGTTGCTGGCCTGGCCCGCATGAAACGCTCCGACCGTCACCACGGCTGGCTCAAGAGGATGAAGGTTGCGCGAGACGACAGTCTGCAGCGCCATGATGATGCTGGCGCCTGTAACGATCGGATCGGCCGTAGCCTGCGGCTCGGCTCCATGTCCGCCGCGTCCGTTGACCACGATTCGGCACTCGTCGACCGCTGCCATGATGGGGCCTTCACGGACGAAAATCTGTCCGAACGGAAGGCCGGGATCGTTGTGCAGGGCGAAGACGGCGTCACACGGGAAACGTTCGAACAGCCCGTCCTCGATCATCATTCTGGCACCGCCGAAATTCTCTTCTGCGGGCTGGAATATCAGGTGGATAGTGCCGTCGAAGTTCCGGCGCTCGGCCAGCAGCTTTGCAGCTCCGAGCAGCATCGTGGTGTGGCCGTCATGGCCGCAGGCATGCATCAGTCCCTCGGTCTTGCTGGCATGAGCGGCACCAGTTTCCTCGTGGATTGGCAGGGCATCGATATCGGCCCGAATGCCCACGGAGCGGTCGCTGGTACCGTTGCGGAGGGTGGCGACGAGGCCGGTCTTGGCCAGTCCGCGTGTGACTTCGTAGCCCATCCCTGCGAGCTGGTCGGCAATGAAGTCCGATGTTTTGAACTCCGAGAGGCCCAATTCCGGATGCTGGTGCAGGTGGTGCCGGATGGCTACCAATTCGGGCATCTGGTTGGAGATATGGATCGTCATTTGTTCTTCGCTCTCATGGAATGTGCTGTCGCGGCAGATTTTACGATCCTTATCAATTGCGACAGTCGATGGTAAGTGGCAGTGGCAGCTGCTGAGCAATCTGGCCGTTCAGGTGTCATTCAGCCTGGATGCGATAGGAGCGAAAATGGATCTATCCGTGTAATCTCAGGCTGCATTGTTTGCAAAATCCGACCCGCCCTCTATTTCCCGTTGTCGCGGAGACCTTCCGTCGCCGGCGCATCGGGTTACCCGCAAGATGAATGGCTTTTCTTGGTTAAGCCGAGTAAGCCAATCCCGACATTAGTGTAAGTCAGAAGCTGAACCATGTCCTTTAATAGTACTCCGTCTACATCGTCTCGCGAGACCGAAGCCAAGCAGGTCGATCATAACGATACGATCCGGGCAAACTACTTGACGAATGACGATCTTCGGGATGTGGGGCAGGTCTTTGGCAGGGACGGCGCGCAGAGCCTTCCCGAATTTGCGTCGTTCGAGTTTTTTTCGCGACACAAGTCGAATGAAAAGGAAATTCTGAGGGTCTATCGGACCATCGCCGCGGATGTCGACGCCGGTGCAGCGATTACGCCCGCAGCAGAATGGCTGGTGGACAATCACTACATCGTCGAGGAGGCGATCCAGGAAGTCCGACGTGACTTCCCCAGGCGCTTCTACCGGCAATTGCCGCGGGTAACGATCGGCGGCCATGAGATGCCGCGCGTCATGGCGCTCGCCTGGCTCTACGTTGCCCATACGCACAGCACGATTTCCAAGGAATCGCTTGCAGCGATGGTCGAGGGCTTCCAGGAGACCGAGCCTTTCGAGATCGGCGAATTGTGGGCGCTGCCCTCGTTCCTGCGTTTCGTGCTGATCGAGAATCTTCGCCGGATTGCAGTGCGCGTCGATCGTTCACGGCGCATGCGCATCAAGGCGAATGAACTGGCGGACACGATCATCCGCCTTAATGACGAGGCGGCAAGCGCGGGCGTGCTCAAGGACATGGAACCGCTGGTCCCGGATCCGACGTTTGCGACGCAGTTCTTCTATCGTCTTCGCAACGCGTCGCAGACCTCCAACTTTGCGGTCTCCTGGCTTGAGGATCGGCTTAAGGAAGCCAATACCGACCCCGAGGAAGTAATGATGGCGGAACACAACCGCCTTGCTTCCGGCAATGTCACCGTGGGCAATATCATCAAGAGCCTGCGTGAAATCGACGACACGGAATGGAGCGTCTGGTTCGAGGACGTCTCGCATGTCGACAGGATTTTCCGCGAGCGGTCGGACTACGAGAGCCTCGATTTCGGCTCCCGCAACAGCTATCGGAACCGGATCGAAAAACTTGCTCGTCGTTCTCACATGACCGAGATCGAGGTTGCGCGGACGGCGATAGAACTCACCGCGCGAGCGGTGGAGGAAGAAGCCGAGCCGGGCGACAGCAATATTGGCGCGTTTCTCGTTGGCCGGAAAAGGAAGCAACTGGAGGCGGAGGTTCAGTACGATGCACCGCTCCTGCAACGTACGATCAGGCAGATCCGCCGCCTGCATTGGGTGGCGATAGCGGCTCCCGTTATGCTTCTGACGCTGCTTGCCATGGTGGTGGTCGGCTGGTTCCTCGCCGATGCAGGGATGTCTGCTCCGCTCCTGGTTCTCTTCCTGCTGATGTTTGCCCTGCCGGCATCCGAGGGCGCAACGGGACTGTTCAACACGCTGGTGACCTACTTCGTGAAGCCGGCGCGGGTCGTCGGCTATGAATTCAAGGATGGCATTCCCGAGGACGCACGCACGCTTCTCGTCGTGCCCTGCATGATCACCAGCCGGGATACCGTCGATGAACTCGTCCGAAACCTGGAGGTCCACTATCTCGCCAACCCGCGAGGCGAGATCTATTTCGCGCTGCTGAGCGACTGGAAGGACAGCTCCGTCGAAGAATCGGCGGAAGACCTGGAGATTCTGGACTACGCGAAGCGCGAGGTCGCAACTCTTGCCCGGAAGTACACCTATGACGGCAAGACCCGGTTCTATCTTCTTCACCGGCGCCGTCTATTCAATCCGGGCGAAGGCGCCTGGATGGGCTGGGAGCGGAAGCGCGGCAAGCTGCACGAACTGAACATGCTGCTGCGCGGCGACCAGGACACCAGCTATCTGCCGGGCGCGAATGTCGTTCCCGAGGGCGTCCAATATGTGATGACGCTGGATGCAGACACGCGCCTGATGCGCGATGCAGTGACCAAGCTCGTGGGCAAGATGCATCACCCCATAAACCGTCCCGTTCTCGACGCGGATTCCGGGCGTGTCGTGGAAGGTTATGGCATCCTGCAGCCGCGCGTGACGCCGTCGCTCACGACCGGCAAGGACGCCTCGGTTTTCCAGCGTGTCTATTCGGTCGGGCGCGGTCTCGATCCGTACGTGTTTACTGTTTCCGACGTTTACCAGGATCTTACCGGGGAAGGGACTTTTACAGGCAAGGGCCTCTACCACGTCGACGCCTTCGAACGCTCGATCAAGGGTCGCATCGAGGAGAACTCGGTCCTTAGTCATGACCTTCTGGAAGGCTCGTTTGCGCGCTGCGCACTCGTTACCGACGTCGAACTGGTGGAGGATTTTCCAACCCGCTACGAAGTCGAGGTCTCGCGGCAGCACCGATGGGCGCGTGGCGACTGGCAGCTTCTGCCTTATATTCTTGATCCAGCACGCGGCGTGTCGGCCCTGGGTCGCTGGAAGATGGTCGATAATCTTCGGCGTTCGCTGACGCCTATCGCCTGGTTCTTTGCGTCCGTCCTAGGTTGGTACTTCTTCGAGCCTTTGGGTGCGCTCGTCTGGCAGATCTTCCTGATCTTCCTGTTGTTCGTTGCCCCGACATTGTCGCTCATTACAGGCGTATTCCCACGCAGCACGGATATCGTGCCCCGAGCGCATTTCTATTCCGTCTGGTCCGACATCCGCTCCGCGAATGCGCAGGTAGCGCTTCGCATCGTCTTCATCGCCGACACGGCGTGTTTGATGACCGATGCCATCGGCCGCTCGCTCTACCGGCTCCTCGTCAGCCGCAAGCTGATGCTGGAATGGAAAACTGCGGCAAGCATCCAGTCCAGTGCGCAAGGTAGCCCCACCGACTATTATCGTCAGATGTGGCATGCACCCGCAATCGCGGTCTTCAGCCTGATCTTTGCAGCAGTGCCCGGCGATAACGCCTTCCTCGTCGGTCTTCCCTTTGCACTCTTGTGGATCTTTTCACCGTTGGTTGCGTGGTACGTCAGCCAGTCGGCAGAGACCGAAGACAGATTGTTTGTGCCGGACGAAGTCTCCCTTGAGCTACGCCGGATTTCGCGGCGTACGTGGCGTTACTTCGACACATTCGTCACTGCCGAGGACAATCATCTACCGCCAGACAATTTCCAGGAGCGGCCGGAGCCGCTCGTTGCGCAGCGGACATCTCCCACAAATATCGGTGTCTATCTGCTATCGGCCGTCTCTGCCCGGCAGTTCGGCTGGATCAGCTTCGCGGATACGATCGAGCGCATCGAGCGCACAATTGCCACCGTGGACAAGATGGAAAAGTACCGGGGCCATCTCCTGAACTGGTACCATACGGACAGTCTTGCTCCCCTCGGCCCCCGCTATATCTCGGCCGTCGACAGCGGCAACCTTGCGGGGCACCTGATCGCGATCTCGTCGGCATGCCGGATGTGGGCGGAGGCACCTTCAGCGCATCTTCAGGCGAGCCTCGATGGGATCGGCGACGTTGTGGGTATTCTGTCCGAGGCGATGATGGCGTTGCCGGACGATCGCAAGACGGTTCGACCGCTACGCCGCCGGCTTGAGGAAAGGATCAGTGGCTTTGGCAATGCGCTTGCGGCCGTCAAGCGGGAGCATGAATTCGCGTCGATCCGGATCATCAACCTCGCCGTCCTGGCGCGGGACATCCAGAAGCTTGCGACGAATCTTCATCACGAGACGAAGTCCACGCCGAGCGATGAGCTGACCTACTGGGCGGGCGAGCTTGTCGATGTGTGCGAAGCGCATATCTCCGACAGCGTCTTTGACCACTCCAATATCGAGCCTTTGCGACAGCGACTGATCGCGCTGGGTGATCGTGCGCGGGATATCGCGTTTTCGATGGATTTCACATTCCTGTTCCGCAAGGACCGGCGGCTCCTGTCGATCGGCTACCGTGTAGACAGCAACGAACTGGACGAGGCGTGCTACGACCTCCTGGCCTCCGAGTGCAGGCTCACCAGCCTGTTCGCGATCGCCAAGGGCGACCTGCCCAACGAGCACTGGTATCGTCTGGGCCGCCAAGTCGTACCGATCGGAGCGCAGGGCGCGCTGGTATCCTGGTCTGGCTCGATGTTCGAGTATCTCATGCCACCACTCGTCATGCAGGAGCGGCAGGGCGGCATCCTCAACCAGACCAACAACCTGGTGGTCAAGGAGCAGATTGCTCATGGCCGCAGGCTTGGAACACCTTGGGGTATCTCGGAAGCTGCGTTCAACGCGCGCGACCACCTGCTGAACTATCAATATACCAACTTCGGTGTGCCGACCCTCGGCCTAAAGCGAGGCCTCGGACAGAACGCCGTCATTGCACCCTATGCATCGATTCTGGCGAGTCAGTACGATCCGCTTGCAGCCTTGGAAAACCTGGAGAAGCTCAAGCAGCTCGGCGCACTCGGCCGCTACGGTTTCCACGATGCAGTCGATTTCACGCCCACTCGCGTACCTTCCGGTTCGCGCTGCGCCGTCGTCTATAATTACTATGCCCACCACCATGGGATGTCGATCGCGGCGGTCGCCAACGTCGTCTTCAACGGCTATCTGCGCGAACTTTTCCATGCGGACCCGGTTATCGAAGCTGCGGAGCTCCTCCTGCAGGAGAAGGCGCCGCGCGACGTTCCGGTCATGAGCGCCAAGTACGAGGAAACTCCCGGCAAGGGTCAGGCTGACCTGCTTCGGTCAGAGATCCGCACCATCGAAGACCCCGCGTTCCGAGATCGTGAGCTCGCGCTTCTCTCCAATGGCCATTACTCCGTCATGCTCACCGCAACCGGGACCGGCTATTCTCGCTGGAACGGTCAGGTGGTTGCCCGGTGGAAGCCGGATCCGACAGAGGATCGTTGGGGCCAGTTCATCTTCCTGCGTGATACCAGCAGTGGAGCCTGGTGGTCTGCGACTGCCGAGCCTCGCCGTGCCGAGGGCGAGATCACCAAGACGATGTTCGGAGACGACAAGGTCGAATTGCACAAGACGGTGGGCGACCTTACCAGCGTTGTCGAGTGTATCGTGGCCACCGAGCACGATGCCGAAGGACGTCGCGTCACCCTTCTCAACATGGGTAACGAGGACCGCTTCATCGAGATCACCTCCTATCTGGAGCCGGTCTTGGCCATGGAGGACGATGACAATGCGCACCCGCTGTTTTCGCGGATGTTCGTCCGGACCGAGATCGGCAAGCGTGGTGATGTGATCCGCGCCTGGAGAAACAAGCGAAATCCGTCCGATCCGGATATGGTCGTGGCGCATCTTGCTGCCGACAATGCCGGCTCGGCTCGTCCGACCGAATTCGAAACCGACCGCCGCAAGTTCCTGGGCCGTGGCCGCAGCCTTTCCGAAGCTGCCGCCTTCGATCCGGATGCGAGCTTGTCCGGCACGGATGGCTTCACGCTGGACCCGATCATGGCGTTGCGGCGCGTGGTGCGCGTGCCGGCCGGGAAGAAGGTCAATGTGATCTTCTGGACGATTGCAGCCCCACAACGGGATGAGCTCGACCGGGCGATCGAACGGTATCGCCATCCGGACGCTTTTGCCCAAGAACTGGTGCAGGCCTGGACACGAACGCAGGTCCAGATGCGTCACCTCGGGATCACGTCCCAGCAGGCGGCGAGCTTCCAGCATCTGGCCCGATACCTGATCTATCCCGATATGCCCCTGCGGTCGGATCAGGAGACGCTGCAGGCAGGCCTGCAGCCGCAATCGGCGCTATGGCCGATGTCGATTTCCGGCGACTTCCCGATGTTCGTTCTGCGTATCAATGACGAAATGGACATGGATGTTGCGAAGGAAGCGCTGGGTGCCCAGGAATACCTGCGTTCTCGCGGGGTGATTGCCGACCTGGTATTCATCAACGAGCGGTCCTCTTCCTACGCGCAGGAAATGCAGCACACGCTCGAGGCTCTTTGCGAAAAGCTCCGGCGCGCCGGGCAAACGGAAACAGGGCAGCCGCATGTCTTTGCATTGCGGCGCGACCTGATGGATGAAACGACCTGCGATGCGATCATCTCGGCAGCGCGCGTGGTTTTCCACGCACGCAACGGAAAGCTCATCGATCAGCTCAACCGGGCGGCATCGCTGTTTGCAGCGCCTTTCGATTCGAATGCCTATCATCGACCTCTGCTTACGGCCGGTGAACTCACTGGCGGCGGCATGGAAAAGTCCGATGGCAAGGGACTGGAATTCTGGAACGGTTTCGGCGGTTTCGATAAGGATGGAGCCGAGTATGTCATCCGCCTTCGCGGCGGACAGGCGACTCCGCAGCCGTGGATCAATGTCATCGCAAACGACCGATTCGGCTTTCATATTTCTGCCGAAGGTGGTGGCTTTACGTGGGCGCAGAACTCACGGGATTATCAGCTGACACCGTGGACCAACGACCCGGTCATCAACCGGCCGGTCGAAGGGTTTTATGTCGCCGATCAGGAAAGCGGCAAGGTGGTCAGCCCGTTTGCTTCGCTTTCGCAGCGTCCCGACCTCGCGTTCGAGGTGCGGCACGGTCTTGGTTACTCTGTGTTCTCCACCGATGACGCCGGCTTGAAGTTGACGCTGACGCAGACGGTGGATCGCGAGCGGCCAGTGAAGCTGTCCGCGATGCGGATCCATAACGGTAGCGACCGAACCCGACGATTGCGCATATTCGGCTATGCCGAATGGTTGCTCGGCAACAATCCCGGACGTGCAACGCCTTACATCGTCACGAGCCATGACGAGGAAAGCGGGGCTGTGCTTGCGACGAACCGCTTCAACACCGTCTATCGTCGGTTTGCCTTCCTTGCGTCGAGCGAGACGATATCCAGCTTCACGACAAGCCGGCGTGACTTTATCGGACGCTTCGGATCCATCGCGGCTCCGGCTGCAGTCAATTCGCGCAATCCGCTCGGCGGCATGACCGGTCTGGATGGTGATCCTTGCGCGGCCATCGCCTGCGATATCGTACTTGCCCCTGGCGAGGAGAAGGAAATTTGCTTCTTCCTTGGCGATGCCGATACCAGGGAGGCCGCCGCTGCTCTCGTCAGTGACATCAGGAAGGACAGCGTAGCCGGTATTCTTCAAAGTTCTCGGGAGTTCTGGCAAAAAACGACGGGCAAACTGCAAGTGTCCACACCGGACAAGGGGCTCGATTACCTCGTCAACCATTGGCTGCCGTATCAGGCACTCGGTTGCCGCATCACGGCGCGCAGTGCTTTTTACCAGGCTAGCGGGGCCTACGGTTTCCGGGATCAGCTACAGGATACACTGGCATTTCTGTCGCACGAGCCTTCGCTTGCACGCCGGCAGATCATCAATGCCGCTTCGCGGCAATTTCCAGAGGGTGATGTCCAGCATTGGTGGCTGCCCGCCAACGGGGCCGGGGTGCGGACGAGAATTTCGGATGACGTCGTCTGGCTCGCCCATGCAGCGCATGAATATATCGTCGCGACGGGGGACAAGTCTCTTCTGGATGAGCAACTGCCTTTCCTCATCGGGCCGCTCCTCGATGCAAAGGCGCATGACGCCTTCTTTGAGCCGCAGGTTGGCGAGGAGACTGAGAGCCTTTACGAGCATGCGGCTAAAGCACTCGATCTAGCGATCGAACGGACGGGGGAGCATGGCCTGCCACTCATCCTTGGCGGTGACTGGAACGACGGCATGAACCGTGTCGGTATCGGCGGCAGAGGTTCCAGTGTCTGGCTCGGATGGTTCCTGGCCGGAACTTTGCGGAGCTTCGTGACGTATGCCGAGGAGCGTGGTGATCAGGGCCGCGTGGAGCGCTGGACGGCCCATACCGCGCGCCTCAAGGATGCGCTTGAGACGGCAGGCTGGGACGGGTCCTACTACCGTCGCGGCTATTTCGACGACGGTTCGCCATTGGGCTCCAGTGAAAGCATGGAATGCCGGATCGATTCCCTTTCGCAATCCTGGAGCGTGCTTTCTGGCGAGGGTGATCCGGAGCGCGCTGTTCAGGCCATGGACGCCGTCCTTTCGCAGTTGGTCGATGATGACGCAGGCATCATCCGGCTCTTCACGCCGCCATTCGCGGACATCCCGTTGGATCCCGGCTATATCAAGGCCTATCCGCCTGGCGTCCGCGAAAATGGCGGCCAGTACACCCACGCAGCGATCTGGGTTCTGTTGGCACTGACCCGGCTCGGCCGCGGTGACGATGCGTGGCGGTGCTTCAATCTGCTCAACCCGATCAATCACGCTCGCGACATGCAGGGCGCCGAACAGTATCGTGTCGAGCCCTACGTCGTGGCGGCTGATGTCTATGGTGCGGGCGCCCTTACCGGACGTGGCGGCTGGAGCTGGTATACAGGCTCGGCCGGTTGGCTCTACAGAGCGGCAGTGGAAGGCATTCTTGGCATTCGCAAGCAAGGTGACCGGCTCGTTGTCCGGCCGGTCCTCCCGTCGGAATGGTCCGGTTTCACTGCCGAGATCGCGCTTGATGGCGTTCTGTGCAAGGTGATTGCTGAAAAGCAGGGCGAGCGTGGTCTCATCGTGACGGTGAACGGCAATGAGACCGACGACGAGGGCAGTGTCGCCCTGAGCTCTCTCGGGACCGCGCGCCTGCCCGAACCTGCGACGGTTTAAATGGCATCCTGAAATGAAAAAAGGCTCGCATGACAGCGAGCCTTTTTTGTTGCGAGCAGAGCCAGCCTAAGGCTGAATGACGACGACAGGCGCGGCAGCGGATGATGCCTCGTCGTCGGTGAGAATGCCGCTGGTCTTCAGCAGGGATGTGAAACGCCCACCGCTCCGGCTCAACTCGTCGAAGGTACCCATCTCCACGATCCGTCCGTCTTCGAGGAAGATCACCTTGTCAGCATCGCGTACTGTCGATAGGCGGTGGGCAATAATGAAGGTGGTACGGTTTTCCCGCAAACGGTCGATGGCGGTCTTTACGCGCGCCTCCGTCTCCACGTCGAGCGCGCTGGTCGCTTCGTCGAGCACCAGGATGGGTGCATTCTTCAGAATTGCCCGCGCGATCGCGATGCGTTGACGCTCCCCGCCGGAAAGGCGATTGCCTCGTTCTCCGACAGACGTGTCGTAACCACTGAGACGGGTTTCGATGAATTCGGCGGCCGCTGCGGCCTCTGCCGCCTTGGCGATGTCTTCTTCGGTCGCTCCCTCGCGACCCAGGCGGATGTTCTCGCTGATCGATCGGTTCAACAGGCCAGCATCCTGGAATACCGTCGCGATCGAATGGCGAAGGGACTTCCGCGTCACTTTTCCGATGTCTTTACCGTCGATCAGGATCTTGCCTGCCTGCGGCTCGTAGACCCGCTGCAGCAGATTGATCAGTGTCGTCTTGCCGGCACCGGTCGGCCCAACGATTGCGACAGTCTCGCCTGCCCTGGCAGTGAAGGAGACGTCGTGGACGCCCTGGCTTGTATTCGCGAAACCGAAGGTAACTTCCCTGAACTCCACTTCCCCGCGAACGTCGCCGAGATCGGCGGCATCGGCGGGCTCGGCGCGTTCCTGGACGGAGTCCTCCAGCGCAAAGAAGTCCTCCAGCTTGGCGCGGGCTTCGAAAATCTGGCTTGCAAACTGCCGCAGCAGGTCGAGGCGTCCGATCAGAAGATTTGCAAAGCCGATGAAGGCGACCACATCGCCGACCCGGATTTCGCCGCGTTGAACCAGAGCTGCGCCAATGACGAGAATGACGCCCATGGAAACCGTCGATGCCGTACGGTTGAGGCCGCTGGCCAGCGCCCACCAATCAAGCACGGGGTATTGTGCGGAAAGAAGATTTCGAGTGTAATCCTTCAGCGCCAGTGTTTCTGCTTCAATCCTGTTGTAGCTATGCAGTACAGATACGTTGCTAATTGAGTCGCTTACATGCGAGAAGACGTTGTGGTAATGACTTTCAACGGACGCCTGACCCTCTTTTGTGCGGTTCATCACGATCTTGCCGATGATCCAGTAGAAAATACTGAGAACACCCAGAACGATGCTGAGACGCCAGTCCATGGAGATCGCGGTCGGGATGAGAAGCAGTAGTGCCACGGCCGTCGCAAGATGGGTGCGCATGAATTCGAGCCAAAGGCTGAACAGCGTTTCGGCAGCTCGCAGCAGCGTATGAAGCGCATTGGAGGTGCCGCGCTGGTGGTGCCAGGAAAGCGGCATCGAAATAATGCGTCCAAAAGCCTCGGTCAGAAGGGTTGCCCGCCGGCCATGAGCGAGACGATCTGCTTCGCGGGCGACCAGCACGTAGGCGACGGTGTTGAACACCCCGAAACCTGCCCAGAGCATAAGCACCGGCGCGACGTCACCGCCCGAAGAAATAGCGTCGATGATGCGTCCGAAAAGAATGGGTTCGGCGATCGTGATCACCGCAAGAACTATGTTGGCCAAAACCACCAGCGTCACGCGGAAGCGGTTAGCAGAAAGGTATTTGAGGGCTCGTATATAAACTTGGAACAGCGTCACCTGCCACTACCTTTTCTTTTCGTTGTATTGCCTGCTGCCTGAATGGCCAAACTTCGTCAACATACATGCCAGCGACAGCCTGAAGCTCGCCTGAACAATGGTTGCGAGTTGAAAAGGTTTCTGCCGCTCCGCCGGAGTGGCTGACGATACGATTGTATGCCGCTCCTATCCAAAATCTAGCGACACAGATTCAACTATTGCTAACTACGGACGTTGATCATCAACATTTGCGGGAGTTGCCGAACAAGGGCAAAGCGCATGGGAAAGGGCTGGGGGCAGCTGTGAGTGTATATCTCATCGTACAGTTTCTGGTTCTGGCTGGCGAAACCAGGACCCCGGACGAGCTGACAAAGCAGCTTGAGGAACTTTTGGCCAATTACTCTTTCGATTTTTATCGGCTTTCACTTCAGCCGAAATCGCCCGGTGGTACAAAGGGTACGGCTCTTGCCAGCCGCTGGCCGAATGGTTGGCGAGATCTATATGCCGCCAAGAAGTATGCGCTTGTTGACCCTGTCGCGAGAATGCTTGCCCTGTCGCATCGACCCTTCCGGTTGCGTGATGCGGTGTCCCGCCAGCGGAGCGACCCAAAACGCACGCGTATGCAGCGAATGATGCAGGACGCCGCCCGTCACGGTGTCACGGATGGATACGTGTTTCCCATTCATGGCCGGACGGGCCTGTTGGGAAGCATGATGGTCGGTGGGCGGCCGGTAGATCTTTCTCCTACGGAAATTGCGCTTTTCGATGCCGTCGCCAAAAAGACCATGTGGCGTTTCCTGGAAGTCCGCGGCTGTGCCTCTGGCATTGAAGGAACCGAAACCCTGGACGCTGACCTGACCCGGCGGGAAATAGACGTCGTCTCATATCTCGCGGAAGGGCTGACATCGCCGGAGATCGCGAAAGCGCTACAGATTTCCAGCCATACTGTAGACTGGTACATCCACGGACTGCAGGAGAAGATGAGTGCAAAAAATCGTCAACACGTGGTGGCACTGGCACTTCGCAAGGGCTTCGTAACCTGAACTACCCGGCCGATGGTCCCGCTGAGCAAGGGAGAAATTGAACTTCCGCAATTATGCAGGTAATGATCTCTTCGCAGTGCAGCATATGCCGTGGTTGATGGAGGAGATCTACCTTGCCTATATCGAAAATACTGGTCGCGAATCGATCCGAGATAGCCATTCGCGTTTTTCGCGCGGCGAACGAACTCGGGATCAAAACAGTTGCGATATGGGCGGAAGAAGACAAGCTCTCGCTGCACCGTTTCAAGGCGGACGAAAGCTATCAGGTCGGACGAGGGCCGCATCTCGAGAGGGACCTTGGCCCGATCGAGAGCTATCTATCGATCCCCGAAGTGATCCGTGTTGCAAAGCTTTCCGGGGCGGATGCCATTCATCCGGGTTACGGACTTCTGTCAGAAAGCCCCGAATTCGTCGATGCCTGCAATGAGGCCGGCATTATCTTCATCGGTCCAAGGCCGGATACGATGCGCCAGCTCGGCAACAAGGTCGCTGCCCGCAATCTGGCGATCTCCGTCGGCGTGCCCGTGGTGCCGGCGACAGAGCCGCTTCCAGACGATATGGCGGAAGTTGCGCGCATGGCGGCCGAGATCGGCTATCCGGTGATGCTCAAGGCCTCCTGGGGCGGCGGGGGGCGCGGTATGCGTGCCATTCGCGATCCCAAGGATCTGGCCAAAGAAGTCATCGAAGCGAAGCGCGAGGCTATGGCCGCCTTCGGCAAGGACGAAGTCTATCTCGAAAAGCTCGTCGAGCGTGCAAGGCACGTCGAAAGCCAGATCCTGGGCGACACGCATGGCAATGTCGTTCACCTGTTCGAGCGCGACTGCTCGATCCAGCGTCGCAACCAGAAGGTCGTCGAACGCGCCCCGGCCCCCTATCTGAACGACGTTCAACGGCAGGAGCTTGCGGCATTTTCGCTGAAGATCGCCGAAGCGACGAACTATGTCGGCGCTGGCACGGTCGAGTATCTGATGGATGTCGACACGGGCAGGTTCTACTTCATCGAGGTCAATCCACGCATCCAGGTGGAGCATACGGTCACGGAAGTCGTGACCGGTATCGACATCGTGAAGGCGCAGATCCACATCCTCGAAGGCTTTGCCATAGGTACGCCGGAATCGGGCGTCCCGGCGCAGGAAAATATCCGTCTCCACGGCCATGCGCTGCAGTGCCGTATCACCACGGAGGATCCGGAGCAGAACTTCATTCCCGACTATGGCCGGATTACCGCCTATCGGTCGGCTGCAGGCTTCGGCATACGCCTTGACGGCGGCACGGCCTATACCGGTGCGATCATTACACGTTTCTACGACCCGCTGCTGGTGAAGGTCACTGCCTCCGGAGGCACGCCGCAGGAGGCCATCAGTCGTATGGACCGCGCCCTTCGTGAGTTCCGCATTCGCGGGGTGGCGACCAATCTGACCTTCCTCGAGGCGATCATTGGTCATCCGAAATTCCGGGATAATTCCTATACGACGAAGTTCATCGACACGACGCCGGAGCTCTTCACGCACGTGAAGCGCCAGGACCGGGCGACCAAGCTGCTTACCTATCTGGCGGATGTCAGCGTCAACGGACATCCGGAGACCAAGGGGCGACCAGCACCTGCAGCGCAGGCAGCGAAGCCGGTAGTACCTTACATCAACGGCCCCATCCCCGAAGGAACGAAACAGAAGCTCGACGCGCTCGGCCCGAAGCAATTTGCCGAGTGGATGCGTGGCGAGAACCGGGTCCTTATTACCGATACGACGATGCGCGACGGCCATCAGTCGCTGCTGGCGACCCGTATGCGGACCTACGATATTGCCCGCGTTGCAGGCGTCTATGCGCGCTCGCTGCCGAACCTGTTCTCGCTGGAGTGCTGGGGTGGTGCGACCTTCGATGTCTCGATGCGCTTCCTTACCGAAGACCCATGGGAGCGCCTGGCGCTCGTCCGGGAAGCTGCGCCCAATCTTCTGCTGCAGATGCTGCTACGCGGCGCAAACGGTGTCGGTTACAAGAATTATCCCGACAATGTGGTGAAGTACTTTGTCCGGCAGGCTGCGAAGGGTGGCATCGACGTTTTCCGTGTCTTCGACTGCCTCAACTGGGTCGAGAACATGCGCGTCTCGATGGATGCGGTACAGGAAGAGAACAAGCTCTGCGAAGCAGCCATCTGCTATACCGGCGACCTTCTCAACAGTGCCCGACCAAAATACGACCTGAAATACTACACAGGCCTGGCAGAGGAACTGGAAAAGGCGGGCGCGCATATCATCGCCGTCAAGGACATGGCCGGCCTCCTGAAGCCGGCTGCTGCCAAGGTCCTGTTCAAGGCGCTGCGCGAGGCGACCGATCTGCCTATCCATTTTCACACCCACGACACCTCGGGCATCTCGGCTGCCACCGTGCTGGCAGCGGTGGACGCCGGGGTCGACGTCGTGGATGCGGCAATGGACGCGTTCTCGGGGAATACGTCGCAGCCGTGCCTTGGTTCGATCGTCGAGGCGTTGTCCGGTTCGGAGCGCGATCCGCATCTCGATCCGGAATGGATCCGCCGTCTCTCCTTCTATTGGGAGGCGGTCCGCAGCCAGTACGCGGCCTTTGAGAGTGACCTGAAGGGGCCTGCGTCGGAAGTCTACCTTCACGAAATGCCGGGTGGCCAGTTCACCAATCTCAAGGAACAGGCGCGTTCGCTTGGTCTTGAGGCACGCTGGCACAAGGTGGCGCAGACCTATGCCGACGTGAACCAGATGTTCGGCGACATCGTCAAGGTCACGCCATCCTCCAAGGTGGTGGGTGATATGGCGCTGATGATGGTGAGCCAGGAGCTGACCGTCGCCGATGTCGAGAACCCGGAGAAGGACATTGCGTTTCCGGAATCGGTCGTGTCGATGCTGAAGGGCGATCTCGGCCAGCCTCCGGGCGGATGGCCGAAGGACCTGCAGAAGAAGGCGCTCAAAGGCGATAAGCCCTATACCGCGGTTCCCGGCTCGCTGCTGCCGCCGGCCGATCTCGATGCGGAACGCAAGGAGGTTGAGACTAAGCTCGAGCGCTCGGTAAGCGACTTCGAGTTTGCGTCCTATCTCATGTATCCGAAGGTGTTCACGGATTTTGCTCAGGCGATCGAGACCTACGGGCCGGTCTCCGTGTTGCCGACCCATGCCTACTTCTACGGTATGGCGGACGGAGAAGAGCTCTTCGCCGACATTGAGCGGGGAAAGACGCTGGTCATCGTCAACCAGGCGGCCAGCGGCACCGATGCAAAGGGCATGGTGACGGTGTTCTTCGAGCTGAATGGTCAGCCGCGCCGCATCAAGGTGCCGGACCGTGCGCATGGCGCCACTGGCGGCGCGGTGCGGCCGAAGGTCGATGGTTCCAATCCCAATCATCTCGGTGCCCCAATGCCGGGCGTCATCTCCACCGTCGCGGTCTCGGCCGGCCAATCTGTGAAGGCAGGTGACGTTCTGCTCTCCATCGAGGCTATGAAGATGGAGACAGCCCTGCATGCCGAAAGGGACGGCACAGTCGCCGAGATCCTGGTGCGGGCCGGCGACCAGATCGATGCCAAGGATCTCCTTCTGGTTTACGGCGAATAGACCGTAAAACTCACAGCCGGCTGTCCTCCAACATAAAATGTGAGCCAGCCGGCCGCTGTTGGTGCTTGCGGCTCTAATCGATTTAAATAAAGTCGCCGCGACTCACGGGATGCGGAAACATGGACATGCCTAGCGGACACGTTGAAGACACTCGGCGTGGATACCTGACACGCGAACGAGTTGGTGTTTCGCTGCTCTTTCTCATGAACGGCTTTCTTGTCGGAGCCTGGGCGCCGAAGATTCCCGAGTATGCCGAGCGCCTTGCGCTGACGGAAAGCGCACTGGGTGTGATGATTCTGGTTTTTGGCCTGGGATCTCTGGTCATGATGCCGATCGCTGGCAGTCAGATCGCAAGATTTGGCTCCAGCACGGTGTCGCGTGTTTCCGCGGTCCTGGTCACGCCGACACTTCTGTTCCTCACTTTGGTCGGAGATATATGGTCGGGGGCCATCGCGATCTTTTTCTTTGGTGGCCTGATAGGAGCCATGGATGTTGCGATGAATGCCAACGCGGTCGCTGTCGAGAAGCACATGCGTCGCGCAATTATGTCCTCCTGTCACGCATTCTGGAGCCTTGGCGGTTTGCTGGGCGCCGCAAGCGGGGGCTATCTGATCGAGCGTCTCGGCGTGTCCGGCCACTCTGTCCTCGTCACGGTAGTAGCGGCACTGATTGTTGCTGCGGCCTGGCAGTTCATCCTCCCGGACGCGCCTCATCCTGAGGAAGTTCATGAGCGCGCGCGCCTGCCGCGCTCGCCGTTGCCGTGGCTGCTCGGCTTGATGGCTCTTTTCTGCATGATCCCGGAAGGGGCCGTGATCGACTGGAGCGCGCTCTATCTGCGCCAGGAGCTGGGCTCTTCCGTGACGGCCTCCGGCTTTGCCTTCGCAGCCTTCTCGCTCACGATGGCGATCATGCGCTTTGCAGGTGACATCGTTCGCGACCGCTTTGGTGCGGTGCGAACACTGCGGGTTTGTGCGGTCGTATCGATCACGGGACTGGTGATTGCCGGCTTTGCTCCCAACGAGGCCTACGCGATCGCCGGCTTCGCCCTGGCCGGGATCGGTATCTCCAATCTCGTCCCGATCGTCTTCTCCGCGGCGGGAAACTTGCCGGGCATGCGGCCGGGCGTCGGCCTTTCGGTGGTAACGACGATGGGCTATTCCGGCATCCTGGTGGCACCATCTGCCATCGGTTTTGTTGCCGAGCATACCGGCCTGGCGATCATCTTTGCCAGTTTGTCGGTCCTGCACATCTTGGTGCTGGTGCTGTCGCCATTGGCGCGGCACGCTGATGGCGTGCGGCACGATTGAAGCTGACGCACTTGCTCGAAAGTGAAGGGGCCAGTGGTTGACAACCACAATTGCATCATCCACCTGAAAGGCATCTTTTCCAGCTTGCGAGAGCCAGATGTCTACACCCATCGACTATGATCCTAAGCCGCGACGCGCGACGGTGGCCGTCGACGTCGGAGGTGTGATTGTCGGTGGCGGAGCGCCTGTCGTCGTCCAGTCGATGACGAATACGGATACTGCCGACATCGACGCGACTGTTGCGCAGGTGGCAGCGCTGCATACGGCCGGCTCGGAGATCGTCCGTATCACCGTGGACCGCGACGAAAGTGCAGCTGCCGTGCCGAAGATCCGTGAGCGCCTGCTGAGGCTCGGCATGGATGTACCGCTCATCGGCGACTTCCATTACATCGGCCATAAGCTGCTTGCCGATCATCCGGCCTGTGCCGAGGCGCTCGCGAAATACCGCATCAATCCGGGCAATGTCGGCTTCAAGGACAAGAAGGACAAGCAGTTCGGCGATATTATCGAGATGGCGATCCGCTACGACAAGCCGGTACGCATCGGCGTCAACTGGGGGTCTTTGGACCAGGACCTGCTGACGACGCTGATGGACCGCAATTCGGAAGCAGGCTCTCCCCTGTCGGCACGCCAGGTCATGCACGAGGCGATCGTGCAGTCGGCGCTGATCTCTGCCGAGCTTGCGGAAAGCATCGGCCTGCCGCGAAACCGCATCATCCTGTCGGCCAAGGTCAGCCAGGTGCAGGATTTGATCGCATGCTATTCGATGCTGGCCGAGCGCTCAAATCACGCGCTGCATCTTGGGCTCACCGAAGCCGGCATGGGTTCGAAGGGCATCGTCGCGTCATCTGCGGCCATGGGTTATGTCCTGCAGCACGGGATTGGCGACACGATCCGCGTTTCACTGACGCCGGAACCGAACGGTGACCGCACGCGTGAAGTGCAGGTCGCGCAGGAAATCCTGCAGGTGATGGGCTTCCGTCAGTTCATTCCCGTCGTTGCGGCATGTCCCGGCTGCGGTCGCACAACATCGACCGTCTTCCAGGAGCTGGCTCAGCGGATCCAGGAGGACATTCGCAAGAACATGCCGGTCTGGCGTGAGAAGTATCCCGGCGTCGAAGCCCTCAACGTCGCTGTCATGGGCTGCATCGTCAACGGGCCGGGCGAGAGCAAGCATGCCGATATCGGCATTTCGCTTCCCGGCACGGGCGAAAGTCCTTCGGCCCCCATCTTCATCGACGGCAAGAAGGCGATGACGCTACGCGGGCCGAACATAGCATCGGACTTCGAAAAGCTGGTGATCGATTATATCGAGCAGCGCTTCGGCCACCGTTCGGCTGCCGAATAACACCGGCTGTCCCCGTATCGCCGTAATTTGTGGTAAATGACGACTCACCACAGATGACGGGGATTTCGATTCGGATGATTAAGAAACTCGCATTCGTCGCGCTTGCCGCGACCTATCTTTCCGCATGCACCACGACTGACCCTTATACAGGGCAGCAGAAGATGTCGAACACGGCTGGCGGTGCTGCCATCGGTGCGGGCCTCGGTGCGCTCGGCGGCCTCGTTGTTGGCGGCGGCGACAAGGGTCGCAATGCTCTGATCGGCGCTGCGATCGGCGGCCTCGCCGGTGGCGCGATCGGAAACTACATGGACAACCAGGAAGCCGAACTGCGACAACAGCTGCAGGGAACCGGCGTCTCGGTGACCCGCGCAGGCGACCGCATCATCCTCAACATGCCGTCGAACATCACATTCGGAACGGATCAGGATCAGGTCATTCCGCCGTTCTATGCGACACTCGATTCCGTGGCGATCGTCCTGAACAAGTTCGGCAAGACCTATATCGACGTTAACGGTCACACCGACTCGACCGGAAGCGTGCAGCACAACCAGGGCCTGTCGGAGCGCCGCGCAGCCTCGGTCGCCAACTATCTGGGTAGCCGTGGTGTCGACCAGCGCCGCATCTCGACAATGGGCTTCGGTCCGTCGCAGCCGGTTGCCTCGAATGCAACGCCGGAAGGACGTGCGCAGAACCGTCGCGTCGAAGTTTCGATTGCGCCGATCGAGCAGAACTGATTTCCACATGATAAGGACGAGCCGTCAGATACGGCTCGTGCTTATCTCTTTCGGTCTGCGATGAAGCGCGCGGTTTCCTGCAGCACGACAGCACGTTCGCCGAAGTCGGACAGCAGTTCCACGGCTTCGCGAGCAAGAGCCGCGAGACGCTCCTCCGCCCAGGCTGGCCCATGCAGTGCCACCAGCGTTCCCTTACCGCGTGCGGCATCCTTGCCGGTCGCCTTGCCCATCGTCTCGGCGTCAGCAGTTACGTCGAGAAGGTCGTCGGCGAGTTGAAAGGCGAGGCCGATCTTCTGCCCGAAGGTCCGCAGTCGCTGCCGGTCTTCAGTACCTGAGCCAGCAACAATGGCGCCGGCTTCGCAGGCAAAGCGCAGAAGTGCTCCCGTCTTCATCGCCTGAAGCGTCAGGATACCTTTTTCGTCCGGGGCATCTTTTTCGGCGGCCAGATCGAGCGCCTGTCCGCCAGCCATGCCGCCGATGCCTGATGCCCGCGCCAGTGCCAGAACCAGCTCAGTCTTCTGCCTGTCCGCAAGCCTGGTCTCGGGCGCTGCAATGATGTCGAAGGCATAGGTCAGCAGACTGTCGCCGGCGAGGATAGCGGAGGCCTCATCAAACGCCTTGTGCACCGTCGGCCGGCCGCGGCGCACATCGTCGTCATCCATGGCTGGCAGATCGTCGTGGACCAAAGAGTAGCAATGCACACACTCGAGCGCCGCGCCGACGCGCGCCGCCACTTGCGGATCGCCCCCGAGAAGGGACGCGCTCTCCTGAACCAGGAAGGGACGTAGCCGCTTTCCACCGTTCAATGTTCCATAGCGCATCGCGGCCAGCAGAGACGCGGGGCGAGTAATTTCCCCCGGCAGACAAGTATCGGCAAGGAGAGACGAAAGCAGCGCTTCCATCCGTTTCCCGCTTTCAGTCAAATGTTGTTCGAATGCGATCATGGTCGTTGTCATGATGGTTGTTTGGCATGCGCGGCATACACACGCAACGGCCATTCGCGCTTGCGGTAACTTTCAGTCTATCCACTGGTCAGATCCGATACCAAAGGCTAAGAAACGCCGGACGAACGAGGCGAATGTGGACGTTGCACCCGAAGGACGCGCAGAAGAGGGAGAGGCGGAATTGAGCCGCAGCAGACGGACATCGTTTGCCGGACCGTTGCGCCGACTGGTCCTGATCGGTCTGGTGCTCCTGGTCGCGCCCTATGTGCTGATCCTTCTCTACACTCCGTTTTTTATGCGTCCGATCTCGACCTTGATGGTTGCTGACCTGGTCTTGCTGCAGGGCTATGACCGGCGCTGGGTAAGCCTGGACGAGATCTCTCCCAATCTCGTCCGTTCGGTGATGATGTCGGAGGACGGGCAGTTCTGCCGCCACGGCGGCGTGGACTGGGGGGAGATGAAGGCGGTAGTCGAAGGAGCGCTCGGCGGCGAGACCACGCGTGGCGCCAGCACAATCCCGATGCAGACCGCCAAGAACCTGTTCCTATGGAACGGCCGCTCCTTTGTCCGAAAGGGACTTGAGCTTCCGCTGGCTATTGCAGCCGATTTCGTGTGGTCGAAACCTCGCCTGATGGAAATCTATCTGAACATCGCCGAGTGGGGCCCCGGAATCTACGGTGCGGAGGCCGCAGCCCAACATCATTTCGGGGTGTCGGCGGCGGATCTCACGCGCAGGCAGGCGGCGCTTCTGGCGGCGGCACTGCCAAACCCCATTGAACGCGTAGCCGGAAAGCCAGGTAGGGGCATGCAGCGTATTGCAGGTGTAGTAGAGCGGCGGGCGCGCAATTCAGGCGATTACATCACCTGCATTTATGAATGAGGTTCAGACTTTTCATTGGTCGTCGTTTCTGAAGCCGCTAAATGGTACAGGATCAGGAGAACCAGTATGGAAAAGCTCACCCTCTACATCGGCAACAAGAATTACTCTTCCTGGTCATTGCGGCCCTGGCTTGCCTTGACTGCTGTCGGGGTCCCCTTTGAGGAGGTACTCATCCCGTTTGATTTTCCGGATGGGAATCCACGGTTTCGCGAGGTTTCGCCCACGGGCCGTGTGCCGGTTCTCCATCATGGACAGGTACGGGTATGGGAATCCCTTGCAATCATCGAGTATGCGGCAGAGCTTTTCCCCGACCATGGAATGTGGCCGACCGCGGTCGGTGATAGGGCCGTCGCGCGTTCGATCTCGATGGAAATGCTCGCGGGCTTCCGTGCCTTGCGGGGAGCCTGCCCCATGAACATGCGTCGACCGAAGCGAAGGATTGAGCTGCCGGAAGGCGTGGAGGATGATGTGGCACGGATCGCTTCGATCTGGAAGGAATGCGTCGCCAGATCCGGCGGCCCCTATCTTTTCGGCAGGTTCTCAGCGGCCGATGCCATGTATGCGCCGGTCGTCAACCGGTTCAAGATCTACGATCTGGTGGAAGATCCAGCCGTACTCGATTACATGTCCGCAGTCGAAGCTCATCCCGCCTGGCTGAAATGGCAGGAAAGTGCCCTTGCGGAGACTTGGATCGTTCCGGAAGATGAGGCTTAGCGGAAATTTTGCGGTGGGGACTGGTCAACAAGACAATCGCCATGTATAAGCCGGCCAAATTTCCGAGATAGAGACATGTCCAGTTCGGCTAGAGTTCCGGCCGGGGATCATGTTTTGCACGAAAGTGGAGTAACGAAAATGGCTGTACCGAAGAGAAAAACGAGCCCGTCGAAACGCGGTATGCGCCGTTCGGCTGATGCGCTGAAGGCTTCGACCTACGTTGAAGACAAGAACTCCGGCGAACTGCGCCGCCCGCACCACATCGACCTGAAGACGGGGATGTATCGCGGTCGTCAGGTTCTGACGCCGAAGGAAAGCGCATAATCGCTTCCAATATCTGAACAAAAAAGGCCGGGAAACCGGCCTTTTTTGTTGCCTGGCGAAGAGACGTCAGAGAGAATCCAGTCTGCTCTGCAGGCTGCGTAGCTGTTCCTTCAGGTCTTCGATGTCCTTGGAGTCTGACTTCTTCGAGGGAGGAGCGGCCTGCTGCGCCCCGAATGGCGAGAACATCTGCATCGCCTGACGGAAAACCTCCGTGTTGCGCCGAACCTGCTCTTCCATCAATTGTATTGGCGCTTGCAGGTTCTTCGTCAGAGGTGTCTCGCCCAATGCCCGCGTCATCTGCTCGCGCATCTGTGCCTGCTGTTCACTGAACGAATGCATCGAGTGTTCGAGGAAGGTCGGCACGACCATCTGCATCTGATCTCCGTAGTAGGAGATGAGCTGGCGCAGGAACGAGATCGGAAGCAGAGTGTTTCCCGTTTTTGACTCCTGCTCGAAGATGATCTGCGTCAGTACCGAATGGGTGATGTCCTCTCCGGTTTTTGCGTCCTGGACGATAAATTCCTCGCCCTTCTTCACCATCTTCGCCAGATCCTCCAACGTCACATACGTGCTCGTGCCCGTATTATAAAGCCGTCGGTTGGCATACTTCTTGATGACGATTTCGCCTTCGTTTTTGGCCATTTTTTGCCTCCTCGCCTCGTCCCTTGGTTATCGGACCGGGCTCTCCCACCCGAAATGTAAGCTTAAACAGGAGCGGCTGACAATGGAATTTTGTGCGGCGCGGTGTGAGCATATACCGCGCAGCAAAAGCCGCACAATGCAGGTCTCTAAAAAAGCTAATGCTTAGGTGGTTTGACTTCGGTCACAAGCTTTGCCAGTCTTTTAGAAAATACGAATAGCGAGGAGACATCAGTGCCCAATCCTTCGATTGTAATCGCCTCTGCCGCACGAACGGCGGTCGGATCGTTCAACGGCTCCTTTGCCAATGTGCCTGCTCACGATTTGGGAGCTGCGGCGATCGAAGGCGCCTTGTCTCGCGCCGGTGTCGATGCAGGTGAGGTGGACGAGGTTATTCTCGGGCAGGTGCTTTCGGCCGGTGAAGGGCAGAACCCGGCCCGCCAGGCGGCGATGAAGGCCGGCATTCCTCAGGAAGCGACGGCGTGGGGCGTCAACCAGCTCTGCGGATCGGGTCTGCGTGCGGTTGCAATCGGCATGCAGCAGATTGCGCTCGGCGATGCGCGGATAGTGGTTGCCGGCGGCCAGGAATCCATGTCCATGGCGCCGCACTGCGCCCATCTTCGCGGAGGGGTAAAGATGGGCGACATGAAGATGATCGATACGATGATCAAGGACGGTTTGACCGATGCTTTCCATGGCTATCACATGGGCATCACGGCCGAGAATGTGGCGCGGCAGTACCAGCTGTCGCGCGATGAGCAGGACCAATTCGCTGTGCAGTCCCAGAACAAGGCCGAGGCTGCCCAAGCAGCCGGGCGCTTCAGGGACGAAATCGTGCCTTACGTGGTGAAAGGCCGGAAAGGCGACGTGACTGTGGATTCCGACGAGTATATCCGCGTCGGCGCGACCCTGGACAGCATGACCAAGCTGCGTCCTGCCTTCGACAAGGAAGGTACCGTGACGGCCGGCAATGCATCGGGCATCAATGATGGTGCTGCGGCGGCGGTCCTGATGACGGAAGAAGAGGCGGTGCGCCGTGGGATTACTCCGTTGGTGCGGATCGTGTCCTGGGCAACGGCCGGCGTCGATCCGCAAATCATGGGAACGGGGCCTATCCCGGCGTCGAGAAAGGCGCTTGAGAAGGCGGGCTGGAGGCCGGCAGACCTTGACCTCGTCGAAGCGAACGAAGCCTTTGCCGCCCAGGCCTGTGCCGTAAACAAGGAACTTGGATGGGACCCGTCCATCGTGAATGTCAACGGTGGCGCCATTGCCATCGGCCATCCGATTGGGGCTTCCGGCGCTCGAATCCTGAATACGCTTGTCTTCGAGATGAAGCGGCGCGGCGCGAAGAAGGGGCTGGCGACGCTCTGCATCGGTGGCGGAATGGGCGTTGCCATGTGCGTGGAGGCGATGTGAGGACGTAAAGTCGCTGCCTCAGCGCGAGGCAGTGGCCGTCTTCCTTGAATGCCGCCGCGCGGGCGATCGCGATCGGCCAGTGTAAATGCAAGGAAGGGGAGGTCTCATGAGCAGGGTTGCATTGGTTACTGGTGGCACGCGCGGCATCGGCGCGGCAATTTCCATAGCTCTCGGCGCGGCTGGTTACCGTGTCGCGGCCAATTTCGCCGGAAACGAGGAGAGGGCACGATCCTTCGGCGAGGAAACCGGCATTCCCGTCTTCAAATGGGATGTCTCCAGCTACCAGGCCTGCGCCGAGGGGGTTGCCCGGATAGAGGCTGAACTTGGCCCTGTCGAGGTCCTCGTGAACAACGCGGGCATTACCCGGGACGCCATGTTTCACAAGATGACGCCGGATCAGTGGAATGAAGTCATCGCGACCAACCTGACCGGCCTCTTCAATACCACCCATAACGTCTGGGCGGGCATGCGTGACCGGAATTTCGGGCGCATCATCAACATCTCGTCGATTAATGGTCAGAAGGGGCAGATGGGCCAGGTCAACTATTCTGCCGCCAAGGCGGGCGACCTCGGCTTCACCAAGGCACTGGCGCAGGAGGGTGCCGCCAAGAACATCACGGTCAACGCCATATGCCCAGGTTACATCGCCACGGAAATGGTGAAGGCAATTCCGGAGACTGTCCTGAAGGAACGTATCATTCCCCAGATACCGGTTGGTCGCTTGGGAGAGCCGGAGGAGATTGCGAGATGCGTAGTGTTCCTGGCCTCCGACGATGCCGGATTCATTACTGGCTCGACGATGACGGCAAACGGTGGCCAGCACTTCGTGTGAGCCTGTCTTTGTTCGCCGCTTCACACTAGAACAAAAAAATGGCGCCGGCAGAATCGGCGCCATTTTTCGTCATAGATGGATGCTTAGCGGCAACGCGCTTCGTAAGTCCGGCCATAACGGTCGCGATAGACGCAGTAGCCGGAACGTTCCTGAGAGGCGCCGACCAGGGCACCCACTGCGCCGCCTGCTACGGCGCCAACAGCGGCACCACCCCAGCTGTTCGTTGCGACTCCGCCGATGACCGCGCCGGTGCCGGCGCCGATGGCAGTGCCGCGCTCGGTAGAGGTGCAGGATGCGAGAGAGCCGATAAGGGCTGCGGCGAGCAAGATCTTCTTCATGTTTCTTCCTTCCCGTTTAGATGAGCGTTTTATTTATATCCTGCCCATGAGCAGGAGTATGATGACGATAACAAGGACGAGTCCCAGGCCTCCTGATGGTCCGTATCCCCAACTGCGGCTGTGACCCCAATTTGGCAGGGCGCCGATCAGCAACAGTATGAGTATGACCAGCAACACCGTTCCGAGCATATGTGTTCTCCGATCCATGATCTGCCAGAATGCGGGAACAAACGCATTTTCTACCGTTTTGTTCCAAGGGTGCAATGGTGAACAGGTCACCAAACCAAACTACATGATCAAGCAGCGAGGCCGGGCTGTGTGAGGAGAACAAACGGGCACCGTCCGGAGTCAGCGATTCGTCGCTGATTCGTTCCGGTTTGTTCCTGGGTCAGGTGACTTGGGAGAAATAGTGGGAGAAGCCTGAAAATCCCTTGTTATTCACGGTTCAGATAGCCATTTCTGTCCTGTCGCCGCCTTACGACCGGTCGGCGAGTAGTTGTTGTGCGGATCAGATTTTGAATTTCCAACCGATGATGCTTAGTGGACGTGGCGTGACTGCCGTCCTCGGCCCCACAAACACCGGAAAGACGCACTATGCCATCGAGCGCATGGTGGCCCATGGCAGCGGTGTCATTGGCCTGCCGCTGCGGCTTCTGGCGCGCGAAGTCTATACTCGGGTCGTGGAAAAGGTCGGGATCGCCCACGTTGCGTTGATCACGGGTGAGGAAAAAATCGCGCCGCCCGGCGCTCGCTTTTCTGTCTGCACGGTCGAGGCCATGCCGAGGGAGACCAAGGCGGCGTTCGTGGCGATCGACGAGGTACAGCTCGCGGCAGATCTGGAACGCGGTCACATATTCACGGATCGGATACTGCATCTGCGCGGTCGGGAGGAGACCTTGCTTCTCGGCGCCGGCACCATGCGGCCGATCCTGGAGCGCATTCTTCCCGGCATTACGGTCATCGAGCGCCCCCGGCTGTCACAACTGTTCTATTCCGGGCAGAAGAAGATCACGCGCCTGCCGCAGTGCACTGCTATCGTCGCGTTTTCCACGGAAGAAGTTTATGCGATCGCCGAGCTGATCCGTCGGCAGCGTGGTGGCGCCGCCGTTGTTCTCGGCGCGCTCAGCCCGCGTACGCGCAATGCCCAGGTCGGCCTCTATCAGGAAGGCGACGTCGAATATCTGGTTGCGACGGACGCGATCGGCATGGGGCTCAATCTCGATGTCGACCATGTGGCCTTCGCACAGGATCGCAAATTCGATGGTTTCCAGTTCCGCCACCTCAACCCTGCGGAGATGGGCCAGATCGCCGGCCGCGCGGGCCGCCATGTCCGCGACGGGACATTTGGCGTCACTGGGCAAGTCCAGCCGCTGGACGACGAACTTGTGGAGCGCATCGAGAGTCACGAGTTTGACGTGGTGAAGGTACTTCAATGGCGATCGAAGTCGATGGACTTTTCGTCGATCCGAAACCTGCGGGCGAGCCTGGAGGTGGCCCCCACCGTTCCCGGCCTCACAAGGGCATTACCCGCAACAGATAGCCAGGCGCTCGAGCATCTTTCCCGCTACCCGGAAATCATCGATACGGCGACAACACCGGCGCGCGTCGAAAAACTCTGGGAGGCTTGCGCCTTACCGGATTACAGGCGGATTGCGCCGGCTCAGCATGCTGACCTTATTTCGACGCTTTTCTCCGATCTGGTACGACACGGGACGGTGAACGAAGATTTCATGGCAGAGCAGGTGAAGCGTGCTGACCGCACCGATGGCGAAATCGATACGCTCTCGGCGCGGATTGCGCAAATCCGGACTTGGACGTATGTGTCTAACCGCCCCGGCTGGCTGGCTGATCCGACACACTGGCAAGAAAAGACCAGGGAAATCGAGGACAGGCTGTCGGACGCCCTACATGAACGGTTGACGAAACGCTTTGTTGATCGCAGGACATCTGTGCTCATGAAGCGCCTGAGAGAGAATGCAATGCTGGAAGCAGAAATCAGTGTGAATGGTGATGTCTTCGTGGAGGGTCACCACGTCGGACAGTTGGCAGGGTTCCGGTTTACGCCGGTCTCTGGGGCTGAGGGGCCCGATGCGAAGGCTGTCCAGACAGCAGCGCAAAAGGCTCTGGCGCTCGAATTTGAAGCGCGCGCTGCGCGTCTTTATGCGGCGGGCAACAGCGATCTCGCCATCGGATCGGATGGTTGCGTGCGATGGCTCGGCGATCCTGTCGCCCGGCTAGCACCTAGCGACCATGTCATGCGCCCGCGAGTTATCCTTCTTGCCGACGAGCAACTTGCCGGCAATGCGCGCGAGCATGTTGTGGCCCGGATCGAGCGGTTCGTAAATCATCATACCGCCACAGTGCTGAAACCGCTCGATGATCTTTCGCGCGCCGAAGACCTGCAGGGCTTGGCCAAGGGACTTGCCTTCCAGCTGGTGGAAAATCTCGGTGTCATGTTCCGTCGGGACGTCGCCGACGACGTCAAGTCGCTGGATCAGGATGCGCGCGCCTCGATGCGCCGCTACGGCATTCGGTTTGGCGCTTATCACGTCTTCATGCCCGCTTTGCTGAAGCCGGCGCCGGCTGAACTGATTACCTTGCTCTGGGCTCTGAAAAATGACGGCCTGGATAAGCCCGGCTACGGAGAGTTGATCCCGGCACTCGCAGCCGGTCGCACGTCGGTCGTTGCGGATCCAACCTTCGAGCGCACGTTCTACAAGCTTGCGGGTTTCCGGTTCCTCGGTAAACGTGCGGTGCGCGTCGATATCCTCGAGCGCCTCGCTGACCTGATCCGGCCTCTCCTGCAGTGGAAGCCCGGCGCGTCGCCGCGCCCCGAGGGCGCCTACGACGGACGTCGTTTCGTTGCGACGACGTCGATGCTTTCTATTCTCGGAGCAACTCCCGATGACATGGAAGAAATCCTCAAGGGTCTGGGCTACCGCGCGGATGTCGTGACGGCGGAGGAAGCGGCAGCTGTCCTTTCGGCTCAGCAGCCTGGGATTGCCACCGAAGCATCGGCTCCAGAAGAGACGACGACAGAAGAAGGTCAGATCGACGGTGCCGCAAGCGATGGTGAGGACGCGATAGTGTCCGAACCTGCGCCAGTGGCTGATGAGCAGCCGCCGGTGGCCTCGGTTGAGGCTGCAGAGGGCGTTTCCGAAGAGGACTTGGCAACCGCGGTGACGGCCGAAGCCGAGGCGCCCAAGCCGGTTCTTCTGTGGCGTCCTGCTGGCCGTAATGAAAACCAGCGTGGCGGTCGCCCCCAACAGGGCGAACGTCGCCACGGTGCACGCAGCGAGAACCGCGGCCAAGGCGAGCGGGAAGCGCGCGAAGGTGCTCGGCCGGATCGAGAAAATCGTCGACCAGGCGGCAAACCGGAGCGCTCGAACCGTGGCGACAGGCAGGACAGGCCGGACCGCGGCAAACCGTCGCAGCCAGCACGCTTCGAAGCAAAGCCACCCCGCAAGGAGAAGCCGGTGGATCCTGATTCACCCTTCGCCAAGCTCGCTGCGCTGAAGGAACAAATGAAGAAGTAGCCATGGTGGACAAGGAAGAGTCACATGACGGTTCGCCTCAGCGCATCGACAAGTGGCTCTTCTTTAGCCGGATGGTGAAATCGCGTGCCGTTGCGCAATCGCTGATCGCCTCGGGGGGCGTAACGATCAACGGGCAGCTCGCCGAGCATTCAAGTGAGATGGTTCGATCGGGTGACAAGATCGGGATTGCGCTTGAGCGTCGCGACCTCCTGCTTGTGGTTCGCGGTCCCGGGATTCGTCGCGGCCCTTTCGAAGAAGCCTGCCGGCTGTACCAGGACATTTCCGAGACCCTTGGAGAGAAGAGGCGACTGACGCCCTTCGAACGTGCTCAAAGGCGGCTAAAGCCCTGACGCTCGTAGTGTCGCGATGGCCAACGCGTCGAGAATAATGCTCTTCATCCAGCCATTTTGATGGAAGGTTTATCCTTGCTAAGTGTAAGGAAAGGCTCTACCTCACAGACAAAAGCGTAAGGCGTGTATCGAGCCATAAGCCGATACACCGCGCCTGCGCCGCCGGTTTCCCACCCTCCCAGCGCGAGACCGGATCGACGGTGGTTTCTGGAGTGCCGCATGACTTATGTCGTGACTGACAACTGTGTTCGTTGCAAGTATACGGATTGCGTCGAAGTATGTCCGGTGGACTGTTTCTACGAGGGAGAGAACTTCCTTGTAATCCATCCTGACGAATGCATCGACTGCGGTGTTTGCGAGCCGGAATGTCCGGCTGAGGCGATCAAGCCGGATACCGAACCGGGTCTCGACAAGTGGCTGAAGGTCAATGCCGACTATGCGCAGGTCTGGCCGAATATCACCATCAAAAAGGATCCGATGCCGGAGGCAAAGGAGATGGATGGTGTCGCAGGAAAGTTCGAGCAGTTCTTCTCGGCCGAACCGGGTAGCGGAGACTGATCAGGTCGATCGTTAAAAGTTGTCATCAGAACGGCTGTTTGCCTATCTGATGTGCAATTGATCATTGTCCTCGATTCGCTGTGCATAAAGCAAATTATTGATTTCGGCACTTTTTTGTGGTAGACAACAAGAACTGTTCCACAAGGCGGCACGCGCGTGCCCAAAAAACATCTCGAAAGCAATAGGTCGTTTAAGCGCGGTCTCCGTGACATCACAGTGATCTATGTGTCGTCGCCATTCGCGATGGAGTTGTTTTTTCGCGCACGTTAGTCGGACCAGTATCGAGTGACCTGACGGTTTTCCCCCGTCTCATCCGGGCCTGCCTGACCCGGCCCCGGTAGTGCACCGGGTGCGTACAAGGGAGTTTGTTAGACGAATGACGACCCAGCAGAAAAAATCTTCGGCGCGCCATGGCTTCAAGACCGGTGAAGCAATTGTGTATCCGGCTCACGGCGTGGGTATGATCACGACCATCGAGGAGCAGGAAGTGGCGGGCATGAAGCTCGAGCTTTTTGTGATTGAATTCGAGAAGGACAAGATGCGGCTCAAAGTGCCTGTGGCAAAAGCGGTCAGCATCGGCATGCGCAAGTTGTCAGAGACCGATTTCGTAGAGCGGGCGCTCAAGGTTGTTCAGGGCAAGGCTCGCGTCAAGCGGACGATGTGGTCGCGTCGTGCGCAGGAGTATGATGCGAAGATCAATTCTGGCGATCTGATTTCTATCGCTGAAGTCGTGCGTGATCTTTATCGCGCTGAAAATCAGCCTGAGCAGTCCTACTCCGAACGTCAGTTGTACGAAGCTGCCCTCGAGCGCATGGCACGAGAAATCGCAGCCGTGAACAAGATGTCCGATACCGAAGCTGTTCGCCTCGTCGAGGTCAACCTCGCCAAGGGCCCGAAGCGTGGCAAAGCGCTCGAAGAAGACGAAGCTCAGGAAGAAGCGGCATAAATCGCCTAATCATCCCGCTCAAAGACCCGGCCTTCGTGCCGGGTTTTTTATTGGAACTTTTTTCTGTGCGCGACGTTACCCCGCCGGAACGGCGAATTCGTGCGCGCGCCAAAGCCGCATCCGATGAAGCTGGTTTCCTACAGAACTAGGGGACGCCTTTCGAAGGGCAAGTCCTCCCGGGAACTAAGAAGGGGATCAAGAGCGCGATTGCAACTACCCGGCCTGCTGCTCAACCGGGTCTGAAAGCGGTGATCGTCTTCTTGGCAGGTCAGCTAATCTCACGGAGAAGACCATGAAGACCATGTCTGCGGATCGCAATATGATCAAGATCGCCATGTCCGCTCCATATCTTGCGAGAGACGAAGAGCGAAACCTCGCGATCCGCTGGAAGGACGATCATGATCAGGATGCACGAAATCAGATCGCCCTTGCGCATATGC
Source organism: Pseudorhizobium xiangyangii (assembly GCF_020531965.1). GTDB lineage: Bacteria > Pseudomonadota > Alphaproteobacteria > Rhizobiales > Rhizobiaceae > Neorhizobium > Neorhizobium xiangyangii. Next base: position 162,135 of record NZ_JAJAWH010000006.1, read on the forward strand.
GGCTGGTCATCGCCATGGCATCAAAGTTCCGCGGCTTTGGACTGCCGATGAGCGATCTCGTCCAGGAGGGGTATGTCGGCCTGCTTGAAGCCGCCGCTCGGTTCGAGCCGGCGCGTGACGTACGGTTTTCCACCTATGCCAGCTGGTGGATCAGAGCATCGATGCAGGATTACATTCTTCGCAACTGGTCTATCGTCCGCGGCGGGACAAGTTCCGCGCAGAAGGCCCTCTTCTTCAATCTTCGTCGCCTGCGCGCCAAGCTTGCCCGAGGCGACAGCAATCTGACGTCCCGTGCCATCCACGAGGAAATCGCGGTGGCGCTCGGTGTCAGCGTTGCGGATGTGCAGACAATGGATGCGCGCCTTTCCGGCAATGACGCATCCCTACAGGCGCCATCCATTGCTGGCGATGCCGACAGCGGTGAACGGCTGGATCTACTCGCCAGTGCAGAACCGCTTCCGGATGAGCAGGTCTCCGGAATGATCGATGGCGAACGCCGGCTGCGTTGGCTGCAGGGCGCACTGACGAAGCTTAACGAACGGGAAAAGAAGATCATCCGTGCCCGCCGCCTCACTGACGAGGGCGCGACCCTGGAGGCCCTTGGCGTGGAGCTCGGCATCTCGAAGGAGCGAGTTCGTCAGATCGAAAGCCGCGCAATCGAAAAGCTCAAGTCGGCCCTGGTTTCGGCCAATCCGCAAATGGCGGCAGTCAACTAGGTCGCCACCTTCACTCCGATATGATCTTCACCTTCTGGCCGGGCGAAATCGTCGCCCCGGCTGGCAGAGCATTGATCAGTTTGAACAGATCGAGCTTACGGTCGGTTCCCATCATCCGCCCGGCAAGTGTCGCCAACGTATCGCGCGGTCCCACCGTCAAAACTCGCACCCTGAGCGGCTTGAGGGCGGCAGTTTCCTTCGGCGTCATCTGGCGGAAGCTCGACGTCAGTATCGCGGAGACCTGATCGAGGGTTGGGCTTCCCTTTGGCACTGCCGTCAGGAACCTAAAGATCTGGTTGTTCAACCGGATCACCGTTACGTCGAAATCCCATCGCTCCGCAGAAGCTCGCGCAGTAGCGCCCTCCAGACCGTTGACGGTCACGGGACGCACAGTCTCGGGCCTGAGACCTGCAACCCAGCCACTTGTAAGATAGTTCGTCAGACTGGTTGTGTCGCCTGCATCGACCCCATCGAAGCGAATGGCCGTCTCGCCGGGCCCGGTGGCCAGGACAGCATCGACCTTGTTGTCGATTCTGAACTCCGGCGGTACCTCGAAGCGAATCCCAAGGCCTCCGTGGAGAAAGGTCTGCCCGCGCACGAAGCCTTCCTCGGGACTATCCCCGTAGAGGAGGCCGTCAATGCCGGCTAGGTAGTAGTTGCGCCCTCGGTCTCCGACGGTCCCTTCCATCCCTTGGGCGCGCGCATGACGGCGCGCGAGGTCCGTACGCTGCGGTGCGTTGGGGTGGCTGGACAAGAAATCGAGGCTCTGGTCGGTATCAGGATCAACGGAAGAGAAACGCGCATAGGCCGCCATCGAATCGAGGAACCTGGGAGCCGCGTAGGGATCGTAACCCGCTTCGCCGAGCATCCGCACGCCGATGACGTCCGCCTGCAGCTCCTGCTGTCGCGAGAAGGCAGCCAGACGAAGCTTTCCACGGGCAAGAGCCTGCTTGCCGGCAAGATCGCTTGAAAGTACTTCCGCCACCACGCGGCTTGCGATTACCTCGGCCTCTTCCCGCCGCTGCCGCTCGATACCGTGATTGGCTGTGACGTGGGCCATCTCATGCGAGAGAACAGCCGCAACTTCCGAGGCGTCGTTTGCTAAAGCGAGGAGACCGCGGGTTACATAGAGGTAGCCGCCTGGGAGAGCGAACGCATTTATGGCTGGAGAATTGAGAATGGTTATCCGATAAGATTGCACCGGATTTTCGGAAACTGTCGTCAACGCCCCGGCGATGCGGGCCACCAGCTTCTCGGTTTTCTCGTCGTGGTATTCGCCGCCATAGCTTGCAACGATACGAGGATGCTCTCGAGCCCCCATCTGCGCGCGCGGATCGTTCTTCTGGACCTCGTCAACGATCTGCGGCGAGTCCGAGGGAGAGACGTTTGGCTGGTAGGCCTGGTCGAGGATAGACTGGCAACTCGACAGCACAACTGCGGACGCGACCAGAATGGCGATGTTTCGCGTAGCAACGCTTGCCGAGCGAAATCTACGGGCCGGGGCGAGTGCCAGTCCTTCCCGCTGTATCGTCTTCGTTATCGGCTTCACCATCATCATGACCCGCTATCCGACGTGTTATGCCGGAAATGCCCCAACCTCAGGAAAGGCGATACTTGCACTCTTCGACTTAGCGATTTTTGCGCTGCAATCACAGAGGCTCTCACTCAAATAAGAAGTTCCGGTGCAGGCAAAAAGGCGCTGTTGCTGCGATGCCACCGTGCCAAGACCAAATTGTGGCGATCCGACCTACCCCGAGAGGAATTGGGAAATCGCCGGCACGCCGCATCGGGTCAGGAATTCCTCGGTGGTCGCCTGAACGATCACTTCTCCTTCGTCAATGAAAACCACATTCGTCGCCAAACGCTTCAGTTCGTCCGGATCATGAGTAACGATGAGGATCGTGGCTTTCGTCTGCTCGTGGAGCCGCAGAAGCATCGAAGCCATGCTGAACCGCAGGCCAGGATCGAGAGCGGCAAAAGGCTCATCCATCAGCAGGACCGGCCTTTCCCGCACAAGCGCGCGTGCGAAGGCCACCCGTTGCCGCTCCCCGCCTGAAAGCGAGGCTGGCATTCGTCGTTCCATGCCGGTCAGGCCCACCTCGGCCAGCGATCTTGAGACTGCTTCGCGGTCCTGCTCGGTCAATTTGAGCGACGGATTGATGCCGAGCCCGATATTGGTGAACACATCGAGATGGCCGAACAGGTTGTTGTCCTGGAAGACCAAAGAAACCGGCCGTTCAGAGGGGTGTCGATCCGTCAGATCCTTGTCATCGAACAAGACCTTGCCTGCATCCGGGGTTTCGAACCCCGCAATCAGATTGAGCAGGGTCGACTTACCTGAGCCGGACGGTCCGCTGATCGCAGTTATTGTCCCTGCCGCGAAGCTGCAATCGAAGCGAAGCTGTGTGTCGCCCAGCGTCAGCAACACGCTGTCCAGTCGTATTTGCGGCGCTTGGTTACCTGCCGGCATGCTTGCTCCTGTCAGTGCCGATTCCGGACGTCCCGATAAATGTCAGCGCGAGGCATACGATGCCAAGAATGAGTGCCAGACCATCCGCGTCCGCGGTCCTGTAACTTGAGAGCCGGCGGTACAGTAGCCACGGCAGCGTGACGAAGTCATTCGAGCCGAACAGCGCCACCGCTCCCAGATCTCCCAATGACAATGCCATGGCGAAGGAAAGGGCCAGAAGCACAGGCCGCAGCAAGACAGGCCGGTCGATCCGCAAGAGCTTTGCGATGCCGCCAATCCCCAGGCTGGCGGTCAGGCGCGCAGTGCGTCGCCAGTGCTCGCCAATCGCAGGCTCAAGAACCCGCATGACGAAGGGTAGCGCCATCAGGGCGTTTATCGCGACGACCAGATATGGTGCCATTCGGGTCACGTCACCCCATGGTCTCAGCAGAAAGAACCATCCGGTTCCCAACACCACTGGCGGCACCAGAAGCACGAGCGAAGAGGTGGCGGCAAGAACGGTAGAAAACATGCGCGCAGTCTTGCCTGACTGTTTCTGGTCGCCAATAGCTATGCGTGCTGAAATGATTGCAATTGCAATCATGACCGACACGACGCCGGACGACAGGGCGATTGCGGCGCTGGTCGATGCCGCCTCCAGGAAGGCTGGGCTCATTACCAGCCTTGGCAGGTCCGCCTGCAGCCCTGCGGCCAGGATCGAGAAGAGCGGCAGAAGGATGAAGAGGGTCGCGCAGCCGATCACCGTTCCGTCCCACAAGCGGCGGCTCCAGGTTTGTCCGTCAAAGCGTTGGACGCGCCGACCACTGGCGGGAAGGGTCTGGTCCGTGGACGGAAGCAGGCTGAGCAGGCCGAGGACAATGGCGGTCAGCGTGATCTGCATAACGGACAGAGCAATCGCTCGTGGCGGATCGAAGTCGAAGCGCAAGGATTGGTAGATGGCCACCTCAAGCGTCGTCGCTGCGGGGCCGCCTCCGAGGACGAGGACGAGCGTGAAGCTGGTGGCGCACAACATGAAGATCAGCCCCGCGATGCCCGGCAGGATCCGTGCGAGTGCCGGCCATTCGATGAAACGCCAGATCGACCAGGGCTTCATGCCCAGTCCGGTCGCCAGCAGCCAGTATTCGCCCGGTAGCCGGTCGAGTGTCGCCACCATCAGCCTGCAGGCCAGAGGCAGGTTGAAGAAGACGTGAGCGAGGAGGATGCCGCCCAGGCCGTAAATGCTGACAGGTTCCGCAAGGCCAAGGTTCAGCAGCAGGCCGTTCAATAGGCCCTGCCGGCCCCAGATGGTGATCAGACCGAGTGCTGCCACAAGCACGGGCAGTCCCATTGGGAGCGCCATCAGCCGCAGAATCCAGAGGCGACCGGGGAACTCGGGACGTCGGGCAAGTGCGAGTGCAACGGGGATGGCGAGCGCTATGGAGAGCAATGTCGACAGGTTGGCCTGCATCAATGTGAACTGCAGAACTTTCCAGGTGTAAGCGTCGAAAAGGCTGCGGTGCGATGGCGTGGCGTCAAATCCAAGGAGAGCCAGAACCGCCAACCCGACGAAAAGCGATACGAAGGCGAAGGCGAGAATACCCAACCCTATTCCACGCCGGTGTTCCGCTCTCGTCAGCATCGGCTGTGTTTACCGTCCGCTCATGGCGGCAAGCCACTCGTCGATCCATGCCTGGCGGTTCTTGGCCACCTCGGCGGGATCCATGATCAGCGTTTTCTGAGGTTTGACCAGCCGATCGAATGGTTCGGGTAATTTCTCCGACATCTTCGCTGCCGGCATCATCCAGTTGGTGGTCGGGATGATGTTCTGGAACGCGGGTGACATCATGAAGGTCAGAAACTGCCTCGCCAGATCCTTATTCTCTGAGCTTTTGAGCAGGCCGGCCAACTCGATCTGGATGTAGTGGCCTTCCGAGAATGCAGCGGCCTGATACCGATCGGTTCCTTCTTCAACCATATGGTAGGCCGGGGATGTGGTGTAGGAGAGCACCATAGGCACTTCGCCCTTGGTGAAAAGTCCATAGGCTTCGGACCAACCGGGCGTCACCGTCAGGACGCGCCCTCTGAGTTTCTCCCAGGCTTCCGGCGCCTTATCGCCGTAGACGGACTTCATCCACAACAGCAAGCCAAGCCCGGGCGTCGAGGTGCGCGGGTCCTGAATAGCTATCTTCACGGCGGGATCACCCTCGACCAATTCCCTAAGGCTCGTTGGGGGCGTCTCAAGCGCCTGGGTGTCGTAGACGATCGCAAAGTGCCCGTAGTCGTAAGGGATGAAGGTATCGTCGCTGTATCCGCCGGGAACCGTGATGGGACCCGTATCCAATCCATGCGCCTCGAACAGATTGGTAGCCTTCGCCTCCGTGGCGAGGTTCGTATCAAGGCCAAGAGCCAGATCGGCTTGTGTCGTCTCGCCCTCCAGTTTCAGCCGCGACAGGAGTGCCACGCCATCCGCAACGCCGACGAAATTCACGGTGCAATTGCAAGTTTTCTCAAACGCCGCCTTGACCTTCGGCCCCGGGCCCCATTCTGCGGTGAAGCTCTCGTAGGTGTAGATCGTCAGCTTAGCTTCCTGCGACAGCGCGGAAGAAGCCAGAACAGAAGTCAGAAAAATGGACAGGACAATCTTCCGCATCAACATCTCCGTATTCGTAAAGAGGGAATAGGCGCTGATGAAAAGCCGTCTAATCCCTCCGCCGGTGTTAACCGGATCAGGTTCCGCGGGTTGGCATTGCCTCTCAGCCGCGTACGCGGCACCCCGTTAGATCAGGCGAAGATGTAGCGAGCGATGTCACACTTGGCAAGCTGTTCAGACAGGCTGTTGCCGTCAGTGGTGCCGCCGGAAAACCCGCAGTTCCCGCGGTACGGCGGCGATACCTCCGGTACGGCTGGCGACAGCGAAATTGATCGACTGCTCCACGACATGCGGCATGACGGGTTTAGTCAGAACGCCAAGGGGACCGTTTTCAATCTCTTCCACGTCCTCCGGATTGCCGGTCATGAAGATAACGGTGATCCCGTACGTCTCGGCCAGTTCTCGCCCGATGCTTGGCCCCGTCCTGCCGTCGGACAAATTTACGTCGACGAAGGCAATGTCCGTTGTCTGGGCAAGCTCCAGGGCATGGCTGCGTCCACTTGCAAAGCCCGCGACCTTGAGACCCATGGCCTCGACGGTTTCAGCCACATCAAGTGCGATCAGGAACTCGTCCTCGACAATCAGGACGCGCTGATCTGCCGATTGGGCCAGCCGACGACTCGGTACATTAGTCAGCATTGGGTGTCTCCCGGGTTTAGTTGCCTTGGCCACCAGTTTAGCCGTACCAGATCGATACTGCTGACCGAACGGCTCCCGGGATCTATTGTTCCGGATCGTTACACCAAGGCTGCGGTTAAACGGCTGGTATGGCTAACGAACCGTTAAGCTTAACCCTCCAGCTCCTCACGCAGCATTTCCAGCTCAAGCCACTCCTCTTCCATGCCCATCAGCTTTTCACGAAGCTTTTCCAGCTCAGCGGCCAAGCGGTTGAACGTGCCGGGGTCCTTCGTGAAAAGATTGGGATCCGCCATTTTCTCTTCTCGTGCGGCGATATCGGCTTCTGCCTTCGCCATCTCTTTCGGAAGGTTTTCCAACGCGAACTTCTGCTTGAAGGATAGCTTGCCTTTTGCTTTTGCGGGCTCGACCGACGGCGATGATGCTTCGCTCCTGGCCTTTTCCTGTTTCTCAGCGTGCCGCCGTTCCTCCTGCGCACCTTTCCGCTGTGCCAGCATGTCGGTGTAGCCGCCGGCATATTCGACCCAGCGGCCATCGGGCGCATCCGGGACCGCAGGGGCGATGGTCGAGGTAACGGTGCGATCGAGGAAATCGCGATCGTGGCTGACGAGGATGACAGTGCCGTTGTAGCCGGCGACGATCTCCTGCAGCAGGTCGAGGGTCTCGATGTCGAGATCGTTGGTCGGCTCGTCGAGGATCAGCAGGTTGGATGGCCTGGCCATCATGCGGGCCAGCATAAGCCGCGCTCGCTCCCCGCCCGAGAGGTTCTTGATTGGCGTGCGGATCTGTTCCGGCTGGAACAGGAAGTCCTTCATGTAGCCCGCCACATGGCGCTGCTCTCCGTTGACCAGAAGGGTTTCACCCCGCCCGTCTGTCAGGTAGTGCGAGAGCGTTTCCTCGGGATCGAGGTCCTCCCGTTTCTGGTCGAGCGTCGCGATCTCAAGATTGGTGCCCAGCTTTACGATGCCGGCATCCGGGGTCAGCTCTCCCGTCAGCATCTTCAGGAGCGTCGTCTTACCCGCACCATTGGGGCCGACGAGACCGATCCGATCACCGCGATGGACGCGGAGCGAGAAGGGGCTGACGATGGTGCGCTCTTCGTAGTTCTTGCTGATAGCTTCGGCTTCGATCACCAGCTTGCCGGATTCCTTGGCTTCGGTGACGGTTGCCTGCACGGTGCCCTGAGGTCCCTTGTGGCCGCGGTAGTTGGCCCGCATGCTATGCAGATCGCCGAGGCGACGCATGTTGCGTTTCCGCCTCGCTGTCACGCCATAGCGCAGCCAATGCTCTTCCCGCTCGATGGCCTTGCCCAGTTTGTGCTGCTCCAGTTCCTCGGCTTCCAGAACCTCGTCCCGCCATGCCTCGAAGTGGGAGAAGCCGCGGTCGAGGCGCCTTGCCGTGCCGCGATCCAGCCAGACGGTGGCGTTGGAAACCTTTTCCAGGAAGCGTCGGTCATGGGAAATCAGGACGAGTGCACTGCGGGTCTTTCTCAGTTCGTCTTCCAGCCATTCGATCGTCGGCAGATCGAGATGGTTGGTGGGCTCGTCCAGCATCAGGATGTCGGGTTCAGGCGCCATGACGCGGGCAAGTGCTGCGCGTCTGGCCTCACCCCCGGAAAGGCGATTGGGATCCTCTTCACCCGTCAGGCCCAGGTGCTCGAGCAGATAGGTGACGCGATAGGGATCGTCGCCAGGTCCCAGCCCTGCTTCGGCATAAGTTTGAACGGTGGAATAACCCGCAAAATCCGGAGCCTGCTCCAGGTAGCGGATCGTGGCGCTGGGGTGGCGGAAAACTTCGCCGGATTGTGCCTCCACCATTCCGGCGGCGATTTTCATCAGCGTCGATTTTCCGGAGCCGTTGCGTCCGACGAGGCAGATGCGGTCTCCCGGCTCCACCTGCAGGCCCGCGCCCGCCAATAGCGGGGTGCCACCGAAGCTAAGGAAAATATCGTCGAGTTTCAGGATCGGGGGTGCCAAGGATCAGGCTCCAGTCAGGTCATAGGGGCGTGCAAGGATCATTGCCTTGCCGCGATCAAGCGCGAAGCTCACGGAGCCTTCGGCAACATTGGAAATGGTACGGGCGGAACCGAAGGGCAAAGAGAACCTGTGGAGCGGATAGCGGACATTGCTGATATCCAGCCCCTCCAGGTCGGAGAAGCCGATCACCGAGAACAGCGAGCCCGTCGGCAGGTCAAGGTGGCGTGAACCCGGCAGCAAGGGTACGGCTTCCTCTGTGCCCGAGGTCAGGACAACGTCAAATCCACGTTCGGCGAGGCTCAACGCATGAAGCAGATGCTGGATGGCGTGATCACTGCGCTCGCCGCCGAGCGCCCCGACGAAGATCAACCGCTCCGCGCCACGCTCGATCGCTTCGGCGGTAGCGATTTCACCGTCCGTCTCGTTCTTTGCCGTTGGAAAGGGCTGGCGTTCGACCTGAGGCCATCTGTCGATCAGCGCCTGTGTCGTGGAGTCGAAATCGCCCACCCAGAGTTCCGGTTCCATTTGCAGAGTAGCCGCGTGACGCATGCCGCCGTCGGCTGCGATGATGCGGCTGCCTTCAACCGAACGGCGAAGCCGGTCTGTCAGGGTAAGCTCGCCACCGAGCAGGATCGTGAATGTCGCCTTTGTCATCCGCCAAGCCCATAGCCCAATCCGGTAGGGCAGGGAAAGCCGCTTGTGTAAACCGAGGCGACGCGGGAGGTAGTATATGGCGCTGGAAGGGAGGTCCGGGCACTCGTGCAAGGCACGCGCTTGCCTGCTGATTGACCTTCGCGGAAGAAGAGCCTATTTAAACGGTACTTCGTGGTGATTTGGCCGGTCGGCTTGCAGCCACGTTAAACAAGTCGCTAAAGGGCCGCGAGAAGAGCACTTCCACGCGCCGGTTGCGATTTGTCGCCACCGGCTTTTTCGTTTTTGTGAGTGTGTGATGCCGATCAAGATTCCCGATACGCTGCCCGCCTTCGGAACCCTGGTTCAGGAGGGTGTGCGGGTCATGACGGAAACAGCCGCCGTGCGGCAGGACATCCGTCCGCTCCAGATCGGGCTTCTCAACCTCATGCCCAACAAGATCAAGACGGAACTTCAGATGGCGCGGCTGGTCGGCGCCTCGCCGTTGCAGGTCGAGTTTTCGCTTGTGCGGATCGGCGGCCACAAGGCGAAGAACACATCGGAAGAACACCTGCTTTCCTTCTATCAGACCTGGGAGGAAGTGAAGCACCGCAAGTTCGACGGCTTCATCATCACCGGGGCCCCGGTGGAAACACTGCCCTATGAAAGCGTCACCTACTGGGACGAGATGCAGCAGATTCTCGACTGGACCACGACGAATGTCCATTCGACGATGAATGTCTGCTGGGGCGGAATGGCGGCGATCTACCACTTCCACGGCGTGCCGAAGCACGAGCTGAAGGAGAAGGCCTTCGGTGTCTATCGCCACCGCAACCTGTGCCCCGCGTCGGTTTATCTCTCAGGTTTCTCCGACGATTTCCAGGTTCCCGTATCGCGTTGGACAGAAGTTCGCCGCGAGGACATCGTCAGGGTTCCCGAACTGGAGATCCTGATGGAATCCGAGGAAATGGGCGTCTGCCTGGTCCATGAGAGGCAGGGGCGGCGGCTCTACATGTTCAACCACGTCGAGTATGATTCGACCTCGCTGGCGGACGAGTATTTTCGCGACGTTGATGCCGGCGTGCCGATCAAGATGCCGCACGACTATTTTCCGCACAACGACGCCGCGTTGCCGCCGCAGAACCGGTGGCGGAGCCACGCCCACCTTTTGTTCGGAAACTGGATCAACGAGATCTATCAGACCACGCATTATGATCTGGAGAAGATCGGCACGGAGTAGCTCCGTCTCCTTTGTCCTGACCAGGCTGCAAAGCTTAGCCGTTGCGCGAGGCGCGCAAATCGATCAGGTTCAGCCGGCGCTGACCAGGGAGGCATGGCATGGTTGAACGGGAAGTTTTCGGGAAAACGGCGAAAGGCGAAACGGTTCACCGCGTGAAGATCGCTGGCGGCGGCCTGACCGCGCATGTGATGACCTGGGGTGCGGTGATCCAGGATCTGCGGCTCGAAGGTCATCAGCCGCCTCTCGTGCTGGGCTTCGACAGTTTCGACAACTATCCGAAGTACTCGTCCTATTTTGGCGCTACGCCCGGACGCTGTTCCAACCGCATAACCGGTGGAAAATTCGCGCTGGACGGAAAGCAGTACCAGCTGGAACTCAACGAAAAGGGCGTGACCCATCTGCATGGCGGCAGCGACGGTATCGCGAAGCGCAACTGGGAGATCGTCGATCTCGCGGACGACAGGGTGGTGTTGCAAATCATCGATCCGGACGGGCGCGCGGGCTATCCGGGTAATTGCACGGTCACCGCAACCTATCACCTTAAAGCCGACGGCGTGCTCAACGTGGCCTACGAGACAACTGCCGACCAGCCCACACCCTGCAACATTTGCCAGCACACCTACTTCAACCTCGACGGGCGAGAGGATGCGCTTGGTCACGACATCATGATCGCTGCCGACGAGATTACCGTCGTTGACGACAGGCAGTGCCCTACCGGCGAGTTGATGCCTGTCGCGGGCACAGGCTTTGATCTCCGCAGGATGGGCCCGATGAATCGACAGGAAGATGGCGAGCAGGTGCTGTTCGATCACAATTTCTGTCTGTCCGAAGAAAGAGTGGCGAAGCGGTCGGTGGCGTTGGCGCGTAGCGTCAATTCCGGCGTTTCGCTGGAGGTGCGCACGACCGAGCCTGGCCTGCAATTCTACGCTGGTTTCAAGCTGGACGTGGCGGTGCCCGGTCATGAGGGACGGCGCTACGGCCCATTCGCCGGCTTCTGCCTGGAAACGCAGATCTGGCCTGATGCGGTCAATCACCCGAACTTCCCCAATGCCGTGCTTCGACCGGGTGAGGTTCTGCGGCAGGAAACCGACTACGTTTTTTCGAAGAACTGAAAAGAAAAGAGAATTGGATGTGAGAGGCGGCAGGCTGGTCCTGCTGCCACAGCGATGCTCTGACGTTTGCAACGTCGCGAAACACATCGGCATGAGTTCTGGAAGAAAATGGAGCGGGTGAAGCGATTCGAACGCTCGACCCCAACCTTGGCAAGGTTGTGCTCTACCCCTGAGCTACACCCGCTCATATCCGCGATCCTGGGGTAGTAGGTGGATCGGGTGTCGTCCGTTGTTGCGGCGACGGGCGCTATATGGCCTAAGTGATTTTCGATTGCAACAGGGAAATGATGCCCGGCGGGAGAATTTTTTACAACGCCTCAAACAAGCCTGTCGGCTGCCGGCAGCACACCAACAGCGCCACCGTCGCTTTCCCTGTCCGATGACTTGCCGGACCTGGCCGGCCGCGCTAAGCCAAGAGTATCAACATCCGACGGCATTTTCTCCATTCCTGTGGCCAGAAACATGAACGATACCTCCTCTATGCTTCCTCCCAGGACCGCTGGCGATTTCTTCCTGTTCCTGGACGGGCTCGGCATCTCCCATTCCACCAAAGCTCATGCACCGGTATTCACTGTCGCGGAATCAACGAGCCTGCGCGACGAGATTCCCGGCGGTCACACGAAAAACCTCTTCGTGAAGGACAAGAAGGATCGCTACTTCGTGCTGACGGTCGAGGAGAATGCCACGGTCGATCTGAAGACTGTCCATAAGGTTATCGGCGCGTCAGGCCGCGTCTCTTTCGGCAGACCGGAAAAACTGATGGAATATCTCGGGGTCGTGCCCGGTTCGGTCACCGTCTTCGGAGCAATCAATGATGCTGGCGGCGACGTCACCTTCATCCTTGACGAAGACTTGATGCGCCACGACGTCATCAACGGGCATCCCCTGTCGAACGATGCCACCACCTCCATCGACAGCGGTGATCTTCTACGGTTCCTTGAAGCGACGGGTCATACACCGCTTGTCTTGAAAGTGACCGACTGACATACGATGTTTCGCCTCATGTAACGCGGCGACGAGACCCGGGAGACAAATTGATGAGCGGCACAGACAATCCCTACGGCGGCTCCTATGGCGGTCAGATGACCGGCTCCACGCAGTTTGGCGCCCCCTCGGCGACGAACGATGCCGGTGGTGTGCATGTCAAGGATACGAGCACGGCAGGGTTTACAGCGGATGTCATCGAAGACTCGCGGAACCAGCCCATCCTGGTCGATTTCTGGGCTCCCTGGTGTGGTCCCTGCAAGCAGCTCACACCGATACTGGAGCGTGTCGTCAACGAGGCGCAGGGCCGGGTGAAGTTGGTCAAGCTCAACATCGACGACCATCCGTCCATTCCCGGACAGATGGGCATCCAATCCATTCCGGCTGTCGTTGCCTTCGTGGATGGTCGCCCCGTGGATGGTTTCATGGGCGCTGTCCCGGAAACCCAGCTTCGCGAGTTTATCGACCGGGTTGCGGGTCCCGCCGGTGCCGATCAGGCTGCCGAGATAGAGGCTGTGCTTGGCGAGGCCGAGACGCTGATGGGCACTGGCGACACTCAGGGTGCGGCTCAGCTTTACGGCGCTGTGCTGCAGGTAGACCCGGCCAATGCCAAGGCTGCTGCGGGCATGATGCGCTGCATGATCGAGTTGGGTGACCTGGCTCGTGCCTCGCAGATGCTCCAATCGCTTCCGGAAGAGATTGCGCAGGATGCTGCGATCCAGGCTGTGGCCAAGAAACTGGAGCAGTTCGAGGAGGCCCGCAAGCTTGGGGATCCCCAGGCTCTCGAGCAGGAATTGGTGCTGAATGCGGATAATCACGAGGCGCGCATGAAGCTTGCAAAAATCCGTAACGCCGAAGGCAGGCGGGAAGAGGCAGCCGAGCATCTGCTGACGGTCATGCGCAAGGACCGGACCTTCGATGATGACGGAGCCCGCCGACAGCTGGTGGAGTTCTTTGAGGCGTGGGGTCCGAAGGATCCGGCGACCACCGCCGCCCGTCGTCGAATGTCATCGATCCTGTTCTCCTGACACAGGTAGTTAAAAGGCGCACTTGCGATCCATCGCGGGTGCCCCACATTACCGCCAAAGGCGTCATATCCATGCCGCCCGTTTGCGGTCCGGGAGGTTGGACCCCATGATTGTGGGAAATGCCAGATACGTGAAGCGGGAAGATTTGCCGGAAACGGTTCCGGTATTCCCACTCACGGGAGCCTTGTTATTGCCGGGCGGCCAGTTGCCGCTCAATATCTTCGAGCCTCGTTATCTCGCCATGTTCGATGCGGCGCTTGCCGGCGACCGGCTGATCGGCATCGTGCAGCCGGCGCTGACGGAGCAGCAGAATGGTGACGCCACCCGACCCGGGCTGAGCAGCGTGGGTTGTATCGGTCGTATCACATCGTTCGCCGAGACCGGCGATGGCCGCTATATCGCTTCGCTGAGTGGTGTCTGTCGTTTCCGGTTGTTTGAGGAAGTCGGTGAAGGCCACCCCTACCGGACGTTCAAGGTCGCCCCGCTGCTGGCGGATCTATCGACTGACGACGACGAGGGGACGGTGAACCGGGCGGAGTTGCTGCGCGTGTTCCGAGCCTATCTGGATGCGAACAAGCTGGAGGCCGATTGGGAGAGCGTCGAGCGCGCCGGCAACCGGACGCTCGTCAATTCGCTGTCGATGATGTCTCCCTTCGGTCCGGCTGAAAAGCAGGCTCTGCTTGAGGCGCCGGATCTGAAGACGCGGGCCGAGACGCTTGTGGCGATCACTGAAATCCTGCTTGCCCGCGGTGGCGGGGATTCCGACAACATGCTGCAGTAGGTGCCATGGACGAAAAACTGAGCAAGGTTGATCCGAAGCTTCTGGAGCTTCTCGTCTGCCCGCTAACCAAGGCACGGTTGTCCTTCAATCGCGAAACGAACGAGCTCGTCTCGGAGAAAGCGAGGCTCGCCTACCCGATAAGGGACGGCGTGCCGATCATGCTCATCTCGGAAGCGCGAAAGCTGGAAGACTAGCTTTAGCGAGTGTCCTGCTGCCTCAGATGGTTTCACCTGCAAGCAGTTTGGGGCGCCCTTCTCCGGAAGTTCCTGATGCCTGGTCGATGAAATAGGACTTCAATCCCGGTAGTCTCTCTACAAGCCCCAGACCGAAATCGCGTGCGATGCGGATCGGCGTGATGTCGTTGGAAAACAGGCGATTGAGCACGTCGGTGGTGACGCCCATGCGGAAAGTGTCGAACCGGCGCCAGGACTGGTATCTCTCAAGCACGTTCAATGCTCCGATATCGAGGCCGAGCCGGTCGGCTTCCACGACGGTTTCCGCGAGCGCTGCGACATCCTTGAAGCCAAGGTTCAGTCCCTGGCCGGAAATGGGATGGATGCCATGTGCGGCATCGCCGGCAAGAGCAAAGCGCGGCGCAACGAAGGAACGGCTCAAGGTCAAACCAAGCGGGAAGGACTTGCGGCTGCCAGCGACGGTGATTTCGCCCAGCTTGTGCCCGAAACGACGCTGTAGCTCGGCTTCGAATACCAGATCGTCGGAGGCGACGAGGTTCTCGGCCTCGTCCTTGCGTTCGGTCCAGACAAGCGAAGAGCGGTTGCCGGTGAGGGGCAGGATGGCGAAAGGCCCAGAGGGCAAGAAATGCTCTTCCGCGACACCCTCATGCGGGCGCTCATGGGCAACCGTGGTGACGATGCCGGCCTGTCCGTAGTCCCAGGTTACCGTCTTGATTCCGGCCATATCGCGCAGCCTGGACCGCACGCCGTCACAGGCCACCAGAAGCCGGGTATCGATTGTGCTCGCATCCGATAATGTGACCGTCGTCCTGGCGCCGGTGGTGTTGAATGCCGTGGCGGAGAGACCGTGGCGAATGGTGATGCCGAGCCGTTCGCAGGCCGCGCGGAGCGCGCGAACCATCGCGACATTGGGCACCATATGCGCGAAGGGCTGGCCTTCTTCCACTTCACCGTCGAATGTCAGGAAGACCGGTCTCACGGGATCAGAGGTCCGTGAATCTGTTACGATCATTCGGTTGATCGGCTGCGCTTCCGGGGCGATGTCGTTCCAGACGTCCAGAACCTCAAGCATGCGTATCGCCGCCGCGATGATGGCAGAGGCGCGCTCGTCCTTCTGCCAGACATGGTCAGGCGCAGCCTCGATGACCTCCACTTTCAGGTGGGGTGCGGACTGTTTTACCGCCACCGCGGCTGAAAGGCCCACATAGCCTCCACCGACAACCAGCATATCCAGCATTTGGCTCACTCCCGCGACACTTGAGAAGATGACATGGTCCATATAGATCATCCGGCAACTGGTTCCTATTACCGGAGTCCGCCATTATGTCACGCCCGCCTGAATTCCAAGATGCGATGGATCGTCTCCTCACGACGCTTGATCTCGAAAAGCTCGAGGAGAACCTCTATCGCGGCAGTAGTCCACAGGTGGGCTGGCAGCGGGTGTTCGGCGGACAGGTGATTGCCCAGGCTCTCATGGCGGCCCAGCGGACGGTGGATGAAAACCGTTACGTCCATTCACTCCACGCCTACTTCATGCGGCCGGGCGATCCCGCTGTGCCGATCGTGTACCAGGTGGAGCGGATACGGGACGGATCAAGCTTCGCCACGCGGTGGATCGTGGCAATCCAGCATGGGCGGCCGATATTTTCCATGTCCGCATCTTTCCAGGTGGAGGAGGATGGGCTCGATCATCAAGTGTCCATGCCGCCCGTTACACCGCCGGAAGAGTTGATGGGCGAAAAGGAATTCAAGGAGCTGTTCCTCGCGCAGGCCCCGGCAGGGGTGCGGAAATACTGGAACCGGGACCGTCCGATCGAGATCCGGCCTGTCTCACTCGTCCATTATCTGACGAAAGAGAAACTGGAGCCTCGGCAGGATATCTGGGTGCGGGCTGTCGGAGAGGTGCCGGCGGATCGTCACTACCAAGCCTGCGTACTGGCCTATCTGTCCGACATGACCTTGCTCGACACGTCCCTCTATGCGCATGGCACGTCAATCTTCGATCCCAAGCTGCAGGTCGCCAGTCTCGACCATGCCATGTGGTTTCATCGACCCTGCGCGCTGGAAGATTGGCTTGTCTACACGCAGGACAGCCCGAGTTCGTCAGGTGCACGCGGCATGACGCGGGGTAGCCTCTACACGCGGTCCGGAGAGTTGATTGCGTCTGTTGCGCAAGAGGGGTTGATTCGCAAACGAGCAGTTGAGTAAATATTAGGCATCATGGAATTTGTGCGTAATTCCAAGGCAATAAAGTCGCCCGTTGCTGCCTTTCGTTTAGGCGAAATAGAAAAAGCACTTTAAAAACATAATCTTATAAATCCATGTCGAAACTGGCACGCCCTTTGTATGTAAGTCGGAAGTCGCTGTCTCTGATCAGCAGCGATGCGGGACGTTGGCTTCGGCCGAACAAACAGAGGATGGGAAAGCCAGATGAAAATCGTGATGGCCATTATCAAGCCGTTCAAGCTGGACGAGGTGCGTGAAGCGCTCACGGCAGTCGGCATCCAGGGCCTGACCGTTACCGAAGTGAAGGGCTACGGGCGGCAAAAGGGGCATACGGAAATCTACCGCGGTACGGAATACGCCGTCAGCTTCCTGCCGAAGCTGAAGATCGAAGTCGCAGTGCCTACGGATCTTGTCGACAAGACCGTGGACGCGATCGCTTCCGCCGCTAAGACCGGCCAGATCGGGGACGGCAAGATCTTTGTATATTCCATTGAGCAGGCCGTGCGCATCCGGACCGGCGAGACCAGCACAGAAGCGCTTTAACAACGGCTGATTGGGGAGCTACCTATGAAAATTTCTAGACTTTCAACCTCGCTCGGTCGTGTGAGTGCTGCTTCAGCAGCCTTCCTGGCGCCCGTTGTCGCTTTCGCGCAGGATGCGGCTGCACCCGCCGCTGAAGCTGCTGCGGTCGTGCCGGAAAAAGGCGATACCGCCTTCATGTTCATTTGCACTCTGCTCGTCTTCTTCATGCTGATGCCGGGCCTAGGCTTGTTCTACGGTGGCCTCGTGCGCGCCAAGAACATGCTGTCCGTGCTCATGCAATGCACCGTGGTCGGTGCGACCATGATGCTCGTATGGGTGATCTACGGTTACTCCTTCGCCTTCGGCGGCTCGGAGAATGCCTATTTCGGTGGCACAGCCAAAATGTTCCTGTCCGGCGTGACCATGGACTCGACAGCCGCGACCTTCTCGGATGCGGTCATTCCCGAATTCGTCTTCATGCTGTTCCAGATGACGTTTGCAGCCCTTACCCCGGCGCTGATCGTCGGCGCTTTCGCTGAACGCATCAAGTTCTCCGCCGCCGTCCTGTTCTGCGTTCTGTGGGCAACGTTCGTCTACTTCCCGGTCGCTCATATGGTGTGGGATGCCAACGGCCTCCTGTTCGGAATGGGTGCGCTTGACTTCGCTGGTGGTACCGTCGTCCATATCAACGCAGGTGTTGCCGGTCTCATTGGCGCGATCATGGTCGGCAAGCGCACGGGCTTGGGCAAGGACATGATGGCACCGCATTCGATGACGCTCACGCTCGTCGGCGCCGCCATGCTTTGGCTCGGCTGGTTCGGCTTCAACGCCGGTTCCAACCTCGAAGCGTCCGGCGGTGCGATGCTCGCAACCGTCAACACGTTTGTGGCGACGGCTGCAGCGATCATCTCCTGGTGCGTGGTTGAAACGTTTACCCGCGGCAAGGCTTCGATGCTCGGTGCCGCGTCCGGCATGATTTCCGGTCTGGTCGCCATCACGCCCGCAGCTGGTATTGCCGGACCGATGGGTGCGATCGTCATGGGTCTTCTCGTCTCGCCGCTCTGCTACTTCTTCGTAGCCGTCGTCAAAAACAAGTTGGGTTATGACGACACGGCAGACGTCTTCGGCGTTCACGGTGTCGGCGGCCTCTTCGGCGCACTCGCAACCGGCATCTTTGCCTCCTCGTCGCTCGGCGGCATCGGTTATGCCGAAGGCGTGACCATGGGTGGCCAGTTCATGACGCAGCTGACCGCAGTCGTCATCACCATCGCATGGTGCGGTATCGTCTCGGTGATCCTTTACAAGGTCGTTGATGTGATCATCGGTCTTCGGGTCACTGTCGAAGCGGAGCGCGAAGGTCTCGACCTTTCCTCCCACGGCGAAGCCGCCTACCACTCCTGATAACAGTTTGCGGCGGTACCAATCCGCCGCAGCACAATCTGCCGCAAAGAGCCGCTTTTTGTATCGAACTTTCGCCCGGACCTCGGTCCGGGCTTTTTTATATCGGCTTCCGGATGTCCCAGGCGCGGTGGTTAAAGGCACATTAACCATCTTCACGCTACGTTGCGCCGACTGCGGTGGGTTTGAGCTCATGCTAGCCCCGACCTCCCTCAAGCGTTGCAACGGCGGACAGAGTAATGGGTAGAAGCAATTCAGCAGCAATGGGCGATGGTTCGGCGAGGGCCATGCTGACGACTTTTGTCGTCAGGCAAGCCATGGCGCTGGCTGGGTTTGGCATTTTCATCGCTCTCGCTCTCGCAGTTGCCGCCCTCGCGACCTGGAACGTAGCGGATCCGAGCTTTTCCTACGCGACCGATAATCAGCCCACGAATTTGCTTGGCTATTTCGGGGCCGCCTTTGCGGACCTCATGATGCAGTTCTTTGGCCTTGCGTGCCTTGTCGCACTTCTGCCCGTTCTTGCATTTGCGCTGGCATTGATTTCGGGACGCGAGTTCAACCGCGTGCCGGCACGGCTGGCGGCCTGGGGCGGCGGTACGCTTCTGGTCTCCGCGTCGCTCGGCTGCTTCCCGGCGCCATTTACCTGGCCCATTCCCAACGGCATCGGCGGCGTCATCGGTGATATGATCCTGCGCTTCCCGGCGCTCTTTGTTGGCGCCTATCCGACCGGAATGCTGGCAACGATCCTTGGCATCTTCTTTGCGTTTCCGGCCGTCTGGCTGCTCCTCTTTGCGTCTGGCCTGGTGGGCGAAGCGTTCGAGGATGAAGATGAGGACTATGCTCCGGCCGTTGCCACCAATTCACGGGCACGACAGGTCGTCGAGGATGAGGATGACGATGAAGGCGTATTCGCAGGCTTTCTGGCGCTCGGCGCTCTCGCCCACTACTGGTATATCGGGCAGGCTCGCATCCGCCGTCTTTTCGGCATCAAGCCGGGCTCTCGCAGTACGTTCGATCAGCCATATGATTTCAACGACGACGAATTCGGTACGCTGAACGAGCCGGTGCGGGCGAAGGCTCCTGCCGCTGCCGGGCACCGTGTTGAACCGTCCCTCGATAGTCCTGCGCATGGCGGCGTCGCTCGTCGCTCGATCGTTTCGCCGCCCATGGCGCACCATGACGAGGATGACCTGGACGACTCCTTCGTTCGGCCTGCGGGTATTCTATCCGATGATGACGATGTTCCGTTCGCAGCCACGCGGCGCCCAACGGCGTCCGGTACAGGACGTGCTCAGCCAAGGGTAGCTGCGCCTCCTGCGCCACCCAGGCCCAGCCCGCGGGTTGCTCGTGACGCTCAGGCATCCTTCATCGATTCGGACGGCTTCCAGCTTCCATCCGTCCATCTGCTTGCGGAACCGAAAGCGATTGCTCGCGATGCCACACTTTCGGCGGATGTGCTGGAGCAGAATGCCCGCATGCTGGAAGGTGTGCTGGAGGATTTCGGCGTCAAGGGCGAGATCATCCATGTTCGTCCAGGTCCGGTCGTCACGCTTTACGAACTGGAGCCGGCACCCGGTATCAAGTCCTCGCGCGTCATCGGCCTTGCCGACGACATCGCCCGCTCGATGAGCGCGATCGCTGCTCGCGTTGCCGTCGTTCCCGGCCGCAATGCGATCGGTATCGAACTGCCGAACCGCACCCGCGAGACGGTCTATCTGCGCGAGATGATCGGCAGCAAGGACTTCGAGAACAGCAAGGCGAAGCTCGCCATGGCACTCGGCAAGACGATCGGCGGCGAGCCGGTCGTGGCCGACCTAGCAAAGATGCCGCATCTGCTGGTCGCGGGTACCACGGGCTCGGGTAAGTCCGTGGCCATCAACACGATGATCCTGTCGCTTCTCTACCGCTATACGCCGGAGAAGTGCCGCCTGATCATGATCGATCCGAAAATGCTTGAACTCTCCGTCTATGACGGTATTCCACACCTTCTTTCACCGGTGGTCACCGACCCGAAGAAGGCCGTCGTAGCGCTCAAGTGGACCGTCCGCGAGATGGAAGAGCGTTACAAGAAAATGTCGAAGATCGGCGTGCGCAATATCGACGGCTTCAACAGCCGCGTCGAACAGGCGCTGGCCAAGGGCGAGGTGATGACGCGCACCGTCCAGACCGGTTTCGATCGCGAAACCGGCGAGGCGATCTACGAAACGGAAGAGTTCGATCTGAAGCCGATTCCTTACATAGTCGTCATCATCGACGAGATGGCCGACCTGATGATGGTCGCCGGCAAGGACATCGAAGGTGCAGTCCAGCGTCTGGCGCAGATGGCGCGTGCCGCCGGTATCCACGTCGTCATGGCGACGCAGCGTCCATCGGTGGACGTCATTACCGGCACGATCAAGGCCAACTTCCCGACGCGTATCTCCTTCCAGGTCACGTCGAAGATCGACAGCCGCACGATCCTCGGGGAGCAGGGCGCCGAGCAGCTGCTCGGCATGGGCGACATGCTCTACATGGCCGGTGGTGGCCGCATACAACGCGTCCATGGCCCGTTCGTCTCTGACGTCGAGGTTGAGGAGATCGTTGCCTACTTGAAAACCCAGGGCTCGCCTCAATATCTGGAAGCCATCACAGCCGATGACGACGAGGAAAATGATGGCGGCGGCCCCTCGGGCACTGCGAACCTCTCGGATTCCGAAGATCCCTACGATCAGGCGGTGGCAATTGTGCTACGTGACGGGAAGGCGTCGACTTCCTATATTCAGCGAAGGCTCGGCATCGGCTACAATCGCGCAGCCTCTCTGATCGAGAGGATGGAGCAGGAAGGACTGATCGGTCCCGCCAATCATGCCGGAAAACGCGAGATTTTGGTGCCGACCGAAGCCGACATCCTGGAACGCTAGGACCGCCGCCGCGTTGGCCATCAAGCTGCCGCCTTTCGAGGCCAGGAAGCGGTGAAGGAGAAGACAGAATGAATAAAAAGACCAACTGCTCCCCGTCGTTCGGTGCCATCAGCCGCAGATCCTTCTCCGCCGGATTGCTGGGGCTTGCCACGTCGGCGCTTATTCCATCGACAGGTGCCGCTCAGGGTGCCGGTGGCTCGGCCGCCGCGCAGAAGATCGCCGACCATTTCTCGTCCGTGAAGACGATGATGGGCGAGTTCGTCCAGTTCGGTCCGCGCGGAGAGCAGACAGGCGGAAAATTCTTCATCGAACGCCCGGGCAAACTGCGGTTCAACTTCGAGGATCCGTCCCCGATCCGCGTGATTGCCGACGGCAAGAATGTCGTCATCGGCAACATGAAGCTGAAGACCTGGGATCTCTACCCCTTGTCCAAGACGCCGCTCAGCCTGTTGCTGGCGGAACGGATCGATCTTTCGAACGAGACGGTTCGCGGCGTGCGGGAGGAGCCGGACCTGACGACGATCGTGCTCGGTAACCGGACGATTTTCGGCGATTCGACGATCACCATGATGTTCGACTCTAAGACGTACGAGCTCAGACAGTGGACGATCACGGACGCGCAGAACAAGGACACGTCGGTGATGATCTACAACGTCAAGAACGGTGTTGGTTTCGAGGAGCGGGTCTTCCGTATTCCCTACGACGAAGTCCGCAAGCTCTGATCGAAAGCAAGGGATCCTCTGGGTCCCTTTTTTACTTCACCCTTCACATAAAATTTTCTAAACCTTCGGGCACCCGCCTGAGGAATAAGAATGACATTCTCCATCACCACCTGGAACATCAATTCGGTGCGGCTTCGCATGCCCATCGTCGAACAATTCATCGTCCGCCATCAGCCGGACATCCTGTGCCTTCAGGAAATCAAGTGCCAGGAGCACGAGTTCCCCCTGCAGCCGCTGAAGGATCTCGGATACCAGCACATTATCATCCATGGCCAGAAGGGCTATCATGGCGTGGCGATCGCCTCGCGGGTGCCGCTTGCGGAGGATCACCGCCAGAACTATTGCGGCGTGGGTGACGCACGGCATATCTCGGCTCTTTTCGAGCGCGGGTCACGGCGTATCCGCCTGCACAATTTCTATGTCCCCGCCGGCGGAGACGAACCAGATCGGACCATCAATCCGAAGTTCGGGCACAAGCTGGATTTCGTCGAGGAAATGAAGACGCTGAAGGCGGACATGCCCGGTGTTTCGTCCATTCTTGTCGGCGACCTCAATATTGCACCGCTGGAAAACGACGTCTGGTCGCACAAGAAGCTTCTGAAGATTGTCAGCCATACGCCGATCGAGACCGACGCCATGAAGGACATCATGGCCAAGGGCGGCTGGCTCGACCTGATGCGGCAGCACACGCCGGAACCGGAAAAGATCTATACGTGGTGGAGCTACCGCGCCAAGGATTGGGAGGCTGCAAACAAAGGCCGCCGGCTTGACCACATCTGGTCATCCGCCGATCTCGGCCCGTTCCTGGACAGGATCGAGGTGTTGAAGGAAGCACGAGGCTGGAATCAGCCGTCGGACCATGTTCCCGTTACAGCCGTCTTCAAGTTCTAGGTATCGGTTCCGTTGTCAGGTGAACCGCTGCTGCATTCCTGTTGTAGCGGTCGCCATGGCAACGATGTTGTCGCGAATGCGGACCTCAACCATTTTGCCTACCTGCGGATATTCCTCCAGCAGCCGGTGGAAGAGCGTCCGGGTGATACGCAGGACCTCGGCGTCCTCCACGGCTATCGCGGTGAACTTGCGCTCCACCATCGTGATCAGCGCAAGCTCCGACAAAAGCGTGCCGGTCACCGCGACATCCTGCAGTCGCGCAGAACCTCGCTCCGAGGCGTAGAGTTCGAAGGCTCCCTTCGCCACCACGAAGGCGCATTCGGCGGGAGATGCCTCGCGGAACAGTTCCTGTCCGCCGGCCACGCCTCGACGTTCCGCTCCAAACGCGAGCAGACGTAGCTGGTCCTCCTCGAGTTCCCGGAAAAGGGCTACCTGCGAAAGGAGGCGGATGTCGTCATTGAGCGCCATTGCGGCCGTTCCTTACGGTACGATCTTGTAGCCACCGTTTTCCGTCACGAGGATCTCCGCGTTTGACGGATCTCGCTCGATCTTCTGGCGCAGGCGGTAGACGTGGGTTTCCAGCGTGTGGGTGGTAACGCCGGAATTGTAGCCCCATACCTCTTCGAGCAGGATGTCGCGGGTTACGACCTTCTGGCCGGCGCGGTACAGATAACGGATGATCGCGGCTTCCTTTTCCGTCAGCCTGATCTTCTTGCCGTCCTCGGTCGTCAGCAGCTTCTGGCTAGGCTTGAAGATGTACTGCCCCACGGGGAACGTCGCGTCTTCGCTCTGCTCGTACTGGCGCAGCTGCGCCCGGATACGGGCCAGGAGCACCGCAAAGCGGAACGGCTTGGTGATATAGTCGTTCGCGCCTGCTTCGAGCCCCAGGATGGTGTCGGAATCCGTATCATGGCCGGTCAGCATGATGATCGGTGCCTTGAAACCGTTCTTCCGCAACAGCTTCACGGCCTCGCGGCCGTCCATGTCGGGGAGCCCGACGTCCATGATCAGCAGGTCGACCTGGCTGGACTTCGCAGTCTGCATGGCCTTTGCTGCATTCGCCTCCTGCAGGAGAGAGAACTCCTCATAGAGAGAAAGTTGCTCCATCAGGGTTTCGCGCAGGTCGTCGTCGTCGTCCACCAGCAAAATCGTGCGAGCTGCCATGTGTTCTCTTGCCTCTTGTGTTGCCCTGCCCTTTTTCTCTTCTATAGCACGAGAGGGCAAGCGGTTTCAGGCACTTGATCTAGTTTGCATCGTGCTATGAATTTAAACCAAATCATCTTCAAAGCAAAAACTCGTGAGGAAAGATGGCCGATTTGAGCAGGCGGAGGCAAATTGGCACAAATCTCGTCATCGTCCGGGCGGTTCCGGGTAACCGTTCGCGGGCCATGGTCTGCTTCGGGGGGATGACGGTACCGGCGGCTCTCGGTCGCTCCGGCCGCACTGCTTTCAAGCGAGAAGGCGACGGCGCCACGCCGATTGCGTCGATGCGATTGCTCCACGGTTTCACGCGCGGAGATCGGGTGAAGTCACTGCGCACACCGCTTCCGATGCGCCGGATTGCCAAGGACATGCTCTGGTGCGACCAGCCGGACCATCCGAGCTACAACCGTCTTGTCCGGGCGCCTTTTCGGCCCAGCCATGAGGAAATGATGCGTCAGGACGGGCTCTACGACATCTGCCTCGTGCTCGACTGGAACATCACCACGCGCAGCCGCCATCGCGGCTCGGCTATCTTCTTCCATCTCATCAAGCCAGGCTATCAGCCGACGGCCGGCTGCGTCGCCGTCAGCCTCAGGGACATGCAACGGCTGATCCGCTTCATGCGACGCGGAACTGTCGTGCGGATTCTCTGACAATCCAGAATCGCGTTGTGTGCCGCGAGTGTCGCATAACCGTAATGGACGCCTCCTAGTGTCGCCTCGGTTTACACCGAAGATGTTCATAAGGAGATTGTCATGACCGAAGAGCGCTGTCCGAAGCCGTTCCCCACCACGCAGCTTGAAGAGGCGGATGGCGAAGGGCACAATTCCAGCGCCAATCCGACCATGGGTGAGATCATCAGCAGACGGTTTTCCCGCCGCAATTTCCTGCAGGGCTCGCTGGCGGTGTCTGCGATTGCCGCAACGGTCAGCCCTGTGGCATTGATGACAGCCGACAAGGCAAAGGCTGCCGCTGTATCGGCCTTCTCTTTCCCGGAGGTAGAGGCAGGCGTCGATGCCAAGCACCACGTTGCAGAAGGCTATGATGCGGACGTGTTGCTGCGATGGGGCGATGCTCTTTTCCCGGATTCGCCGGAATTCGATCCGAACGGCCAGACTGCCGAAGCGCAGGCGCGACAGTTCGGCTACAACAACGACTATGTCGGGTTCGTTCCACTGGAAGGTGCCGACGACCGCGGCCTGCTTGTCGTCAACCACGAATACACCAATCCGCACCTCATGTTCCCGGGCATCGTCACCATCGTCGATGGTGAGGTGAAGCAGGGCTCGCTCAGCAAGGAGCAGGTGGATGTCGAGATGGCTGCTCATGGCGGCACGATTGTCGAAATCCAGCGAGTGGACGGAAAATGGCAGGTCGTTCGCGACGGCCAATACAATCGCCGCGTTACCGTATCGACCGAGATGGAGGTCACGGGTCCCGCAGCCGGGCATGACCGCCTGAAGACATCGGCCGATAGCACCGGCACCAAAGTTCTGGGTACGCTTAACAACTGCGCCGGCGGCGTCACCCCCTGGGGCACCTACATCATGGCCGAGGAGAACTTCCACGGCTACTTCTCCGGCGAACTGCCGGCGGACCATCCGGAAGTGGCCAATTACGAGCGCTATGGCGTTCCGGAGGGCGGCTACGACTGGGCGAACTTCTACGATCGTTTCGACCTTGGCAAGGAGCCCAACGAGCCGAATCGCTTCGGCTGGATCGTCGAGGTCGACGTCATGGATCCGACGTCGATGCCGAAGAAGCGCACGGCGCTTGGCCGGACCAAGCATGAGGGTGCGGAATCGATCGTCGCGGAAAACGGAAAGGTCGTCTTCTACCTCGGCGATGACGAACGTTTCGACTATGTCTACAAGTTCGTCACGGACGGGACCTACAATCCGGATGACCGTGCGGCCAACATGGATCTTCTCGATGCCGGTACGCTCTACGTCGCCAAGTTCAACGATGACGGCACGATGCAATGGCTGTCGATGGTCCACGGCGAAGGTCCGCTCACGCAAGAGAACGGCTTTGCCAGCCAGGCCGACATCGTCATCGAAACCCGCCGCGCAGGCGACCTTCTCGGTGCCACCAAGATGGACCGCCCGGAAGACGTCCAGCCGAACGGCGTCAACGGCAAGGTCTATGTGATGCTGACCAACAACACGAAACGTAAGGACGATCAGGTCGATGCGGCCAACCCGCGCGCCGAGAATGCTTTCGGTCATATCATCGAGATCGCCGAAGACGGGGGCGACTTCACCGCGACATCGGGCAAGTGGGAAGTGCTGCTGAAATGCGGGGATCCATCGGTGGCCGAAGTAGGTGAGACGTTCTCTACGGAAACGACAAAGAACGGCTGGTTCGGCATGCCGGATAACTGTGCGATCGATGCGGCTGGTCGTCTCTGGGTGTCGACCGACGGCAATAACAACAAGGCGACGGGACGGACCGACGGCCTGTGGGCGGTCGATACGGAAGGCGATGCACGTGCGACGTCGAAGCTGTTCTTCCGTGTTCCTGTCGGCGGCGAGCTGTGCGGCCCGTTGTTCACCCC
This sequence comes from Pseudorhizobium xiangyangii, assembly GCF_020531965.1. GTDB lineage: Bacteria > Pseudomonadota > Alphaproteobacteria > Rhizobiales > Rhizobiaceae > Neorhizobium > Neorhizobium xiangyangii. The sequence continues at coordinate 188,950 of NZ_JAJAWH010000006.1, forward strand.
GGACGACGAGACGGCCTTCGTTGCGGTCCAGCACCCGGGTGACGGTGGCGAGGACTGGGATGGCCATGGTCGTCCATCATACTACGAGGACCTGTCGACGCGTTGGCCCGACTTCAAGGACGACATGCCAGTTCGTCCGTCCGTCCTAGCCATAACCAAGATCGGTGGCGGCAAGATTGCAGTCTGATTGCCTTTAGAAACGAAAATGCCCGGAACATTGCCGGGCATTTTCTTAAAATCAGATCGCTGTAAATGTTACTTCCACTCGCGGATGTCGACGAAGTGGCCGGCGACTGCGGCCGCAGCGGCCATGGCCGGGGACACGAGATGTGTGCGGCCCTTATAGCCCTGGCGACCCTCGAAGTTGCGGTTGGAGGTAGAGGCGCAACGCTCGCCCGGCTTCAGCCGGTCGTCGTTCATGGCCAGGCACATGGAACAGCCCGGCTCGCGCCATTCAAAGCCGGCTTCCTTGAAGATCTTGTCGAGACCTTCTGCTTCCGCCTGCTCCTTCACCAGACCGGAACCTGGAACGATCATCGCCGATACCGTTGGAGCGACTGTGCGCCCCTCGACAACCTTTGCGACGGCCCGAAGGTCTTCGATGCGGCCGTTGGTGCAGGAGCCGATGAAGACGCGGTCGATTGCGATGTCCGTCATCTTGGTGCCGGGCTTCAGGCCCATGTAGTCCAGTGCACGCCATTTGGAGACGCGCTTGGTCTCTTCCTGGATGTCGTCCGGGTTGGGAACGCTGCCCTGAACCGAGATGACGTCTTCCGGCGACGAACCCCAGGAGACGATCGGCGGCAGGTTGGCGGCATTGAGCACGACGACCTTGTCGAAATGCGCACCCTCGTCGGTATTCAGCGTCTTCCAGTAGTCGAGCGCCATATCCCAGGCGGTGCCCTTCGGAGCGCGCGGTTTGTCCTTGATGTATTCGAAGGTTTTTTCGTCCGGCGCGATCAGGCCGGCGCGGGCGCCGCCTTCGATCGTCATGTTACAGATCGTCATGCGTCCTTCCATCGACAGCGAGCGAATGGCTTCGCCTGCGAATTCGATGACGTGGCCCGTGCCGCCGGCCGTGCCGATCTCGCCGATGATGGCAAGGATGATGTCCTTGGCGGTGACGCCTTCGGGCAGCTTGCCGTCGACACGCACCAGCATGTTCTTGGCCTTGCTCTGCACCAGCGTCTGGGTGGCAAGAACATGCTCGACTTCGGACGTGCCGATGCCGTGCGCCAGTGCGCCGAACGCACCGTGCGTTGAGGTATGGCTGTCGCCGCACACGATCGTCATGCCGGGTAGGGTGAAGCCCTGCTCAGGCCCGACGATGTGGACGATGCCTTGGCGCTTGTCCTTTTCGGAGTAGTACTCGACGCCGAAGTCATGGGCATTCTGCGCAAGTGCTTCGACCTGGATCCGGCTCTCCTCGTTCTTGATGCCGATGTGCCGGTCCGGGGTCGTCGGCACGTTGTGGTCGACGACGGCGAGCGTCTTTTCCGGCGCTCGGACCTTGCGGCCGGCCAGACGCAGGCCTTCGAAGGCCTGCGGCGACGTCACTTCGTGAACGAGGTGACGGTCGATGTATAGGAGACAGGTTCCGTTGTCGTTGTTGACGACGTGGTCGTCCCAGATTTTGTCATACAGGGTACGGGGTGCGCTCATGTCTGCCATTCCGTTGAGAGTTTTGAAATGCGGGAAAATCTCCGGCATTCATCGCTGCCGGTGCGATACGGATCGACTTAGCTAAGTCGGTTGCTTAGAGCGCCCGAGACGCGCGCGAAAAATCGTGCCGGCAGACGCTTGTGGTCCTGCAGCACGATGAACTGGTTCGCGAGGCATCCGAATTTCGATCCCATGGAAAATTTCTAGCAGTTTTTTCAGATCGCGGCAATGTTATCAGTGGACCTGCGAACAAAGGTAAAATTCTCCGAACTCAAATGATACAGCTGCCCTAATTGGGCTCTATTCGGAGCAAACTACCGTTGTTAGCGGAGGGGGTGCAAAGATGAACACGATGGTCCGGTCGCCGGTCAATGAAGCGGAACGGATGCTTTCCGTCCGTTCGCTCATCTCCGGCAACACGATAGCATCCACGCCGGAACTGAGCGCCTTGGCGGAATTGGCCAAGGGAGTGTTCCATGTGCCCACTGCAGCCATCAATATCATCGATGAGGATTGGCAACGTGTAGCATATCAGGCGGGTGTTCCGATCGCCGAGTGCCCCCGCGAGCTTTCCATCTGCACGCGCGTCGTTGTGGCCAACGAGTTCCTTGTGATTCCGGATATGACCAAGCATCCGGAGATCAGGGAAGCTCCTTATGTGACCGGCGATCCGGGTTTCCGCTTCTATGCGGGCGTACCCGTGGCACTCGAGCCTAACCTCCCGGTGGGCGCGTTCTGCCTTATCGATGTCAAGCCGCGCGAATTCTCGGATGCGGACATCGAGCAACTCGAGAAGTTTGCTTTCATTGCGAGCGCGCTGCTGCGTCTCCAGAAGACGAATCTCATCATGCAATTCGCAGAGCGGGAACTTAGAACGGCAGCGATGACCGATCCCCTGACGGGATTCTACAACCGCACAGCCCTGCCGAAAATTGTCGACGTGGGCCTTGCTGCGGCTATGACCTCTGCACAGACATTCGGCGTTCTGTACCTCGATATGGACGGCTTCAAGTCGATCAATGACAAACTGGGCCATGCTATGGGTGACGAAGTGCTGTGCGAGGCGGCTCTACGTATCCGCGAGGTCCTGCGAGCCGAAGACGTCTGCGTTCGCATGGGGGGCGACGAGTTTGCCATATTCATGTCGGGCTCGTGCGATGCGGCGGGCCTCATGATGGTCTCCGAGAAACTTCTTTCCGCGTTTCGGCGTCCGTTTCACATCGACGGACACACCATCAAGGCGTGCCTCAGCATTGGTGCCGCTCTTGCTCCGCAGGCCGGAGCAGAACGTGTGCAGTTATTGCGGAACGTCGATACTGCTCTTTACCGAGCAAAAAAGGCCGGCCGCGATTGCGTTGTGGTCTTCGAAGGCTAGCGCCTATGCTTTTGTCCTGTAACAGGAAACAAAAAAGGCGGCTCGAAGGCCGCCTTTTTTAATTCCGGAAGGGAATGCTTATTCAGCGGAACCTTCGGCAGCCTTTGCTGCTTCAGCTTCCTGGGCAGCCTTGGCTTCAGCGGCTTCCTGAGCTGCCTTTTCGGCGGCCAGTGCCTGTGCTGCTGCTACCTTTTCGGCTTCCAGGCGTGCCTTTTCCTCGGCGGCTGCGGCGCGCTCGGCGTCGTTCAGCTTGCGGGCGCGGGTGCCGGTGTTTTCGACGATACGAGCCGACTTGCCGCGACGATCGCGCAGGTAGTACAGCTTGGCGCGACGGACCCTACCGCGGCGAACGATTTCGACGCCTTCGACGAGCGGCGAGTAAACCGGGAATACGCGCTCGACGCCTTCGCCGTAGGAGATCTTGCGAACGGTGAAGCTCTCGTTGATGCCGCCACCCGAACGGGCGATGCAGACGCCTTCGTAAGCCTGTACGCGGGTACGGGTGCCTTCACGAACGCGGACGTTGACGCGAATGGTGTCGCCGGCGGCGAACTCGGGAAGCTTGCGCTGTGCTTCGATCTTGGCGGCCTGTTCGGCTTCCAGTTCCTGGATAATGTTCATATCAAACCTCTATGTTCTTCTGAAACAGCCAGAGCGCTCGATTGTCATCCTTCGGTCATGCCTCCGGATTTTGCCCCATCAGGGCCAAGAGCGGGTTCGCCATTCTTTGCTTGGTGGTTGACGGGGACAGCCCCATTACCGCGTGGGCCAATACACGAAAGAATCCCGCTTGTCATCCCTTGGTCTGCAAAATCCCTGCCGATCAGTGCCCCGTGGACTGGAAGCACTGTGAACGGCGCGATTAAGGATTTGTCGAATCACAAGATAATCAGCAGATTGTGATTGCCGTATGGCCAAGAGATCGGGGAGCAGTGTCATGACAATCAGCAATCCGTCACCATCGTTATACAACGAGGATCTCGCGCCCGCCAAAGAACGTAAATGGGGCGCCTTCAGCATTTTCAACGTCTGGACGTCCGACGTCCATAGTCTGTGGGGCTACTATCTTGCTGCAAGTCTCTTCTTGCTTTGCGGCAGTTTCATCAACTTCGTCTTTGCCATCGGCATAGGCTCGCTGGTGATCTTCTTTCTGATGAGCCTGGTGGGGAATGCCGGGGTGCGCACGGGTGTGCCGTTCCCGGTGCTTGCCCGTGCATCCTTTGGCACGTTCGGAGCCAATGCGCCTGCGCTCGTTCGGGCCATCGTGGCCTGCTTCTGGTATGGCGCACAAACGGCTGCGGCATCGGGTGCAATCGTGGCGCTGGTCATCCGCGACGAAGGCATGCTCGCCTTTCACCAGAACAGCCACATGCTAGGGCATTCCACCCTCGAGGTGATCTGCTTCGTGATTGTCTGGAGCCTGCAACTGCTGATCATCCAGCGCGGCATGGAAACGGTGCGCAAGTTCCAGGACTGGGCCGGCCCTGCGGTATGGATCATGATGCTGATCCTCGCCGTCTATCTGCTCGTTAAGTCCGGCACCTTCTCCTTCGGTTCGGAAATTCCGCGCGACGTTCTGATTGAGAAGACGCGTGGGGCCGGAATTCCCTACGAGCCAGGGACCCTTGCCGCGCTCGCGGCGGTGGCGGCGACCTGGGTGACCTATTTTGCGGCCCTCTACCTGAACTTCTGCGATTTCTCGCGCTACGCGAAAGATGAGAAGACGTTGCGCAAGGGGAACCTCTGGGGCCTGCCGATCAACCTTCTAGCCTTTTGCCTCGTGGCAGGTGTTACGACCACTGCCGCCTTCGCAGTCTATGGCGAGGTGCTGCTGCACCCGGAACAGATCTCGGCGAAGTTCGATAGCTGGTTCCTGGCCCTGCTTGCGGCCCTCACCTTTGCCGTGGCCACATTGGGGATCAACGTCGTTGCGAATTTCGTCTCCCCCGCCTTCGATTTCGCCAATGTCTTTCCACGCCGGATAAACTTCAAGCGTGGCGGCTACATTGCGGCACTCATCGCGCTCGCACTCTATCCCTTCGCGCCATGGGAGACGGGCGCCGCGAACTTCGTTAACTTCATAGGTTCGACGATGGGGCCGATCTTCGGCGTGATGATGGTCGATTACTACCTGATCCGGAGGGGCCAGCTTGATGTTGCCGCGCTCTATCAGGAAGACGGCGAGTTCCGATTCCGGAATGGCTGGCATGGCAGCGCCTTCATCGCATTTGGCATCGGCACGCTCTTCTCGTCCATCTTGCCGACGTTCACCTCCATCCTGCCGGTCTGGTGGGGCATCTATGGATGGTTCTTCGGTGTCGGTATCGGCGGCGTTGTCTATTTCGTGCTGAGGATGGGGGCGCGGCGCAGGCCCGCCTACGCCTGAGTATCTGAGCCTGATGCCCGGCCTTTGTGTCGGGCATCGTCCTTGATCCTATTCCAATGATTAGACCGATTATGCAAAGTTCAAATATCTGGGAATGCCGATGACCATTGCGACTATCGTGCTGCTGTTCGTGTCGGCATTTCTTGCGGGAGCAGTCAATGCTATTGCCGGTGGCGGCACCTTTCTCACGTTCGGGGCGCTTACCCTCGCCGGCATGCCGCCCATTACCGCCAACGCAACTTCCTCCATCACCCAGTTCCCCGGCTACATCACGTCCACGCTGGCCTATCGGGACGAAATAGCCAAAAGCTGGCGAAGCGCGATTGCACTGTCCATCGTTTCGGTGATTGGAGCCGTTGGGGGCTCCTTGCTCCTGCTCTCTCTCGACAATCCGTCCTTCCGGACGATCGTGCCCTGGTTGCTCGCGGCCGCTACCGCTATTTTCGCTGCCGGTCCCTGGCTGAAGCCGAAGGTATCGGCGGAGCGGTCGGTCAATTCGCCGGCAAGCGTCGTCGCGCAGTTCTTCACGTCGATCTACGGCGGCTTCTTCGGCGCCGGCATGGGCATCATGATGCTTGCTGTCCTCGGCATCACGTCGGGTGGCACCTATCACCATCTCAACGCGCTGAAGAACCTGCTGTCGATACTAATTGCTGCGGTGGCCATCGTCATCTTCGTCAGCGGCGGTGTAGTGGCGTGGCCGCAAGCACTGGTTATGATCCCGGGCGTGGCGCTCGGCGGCTATGCCGGCGTCTGGATGGCGCGGCGGGTACCGCAGACGGCGATGCGTGTGATGGTCGTTGCCGTGGGCATGGCGCTGACGGTCTATTATTTCGTGACGGGCTGAAGCAGGTCCGGGCGCCGTTCACGCGTCAGCTTCAGGGATTGTTCGTGGCGCCACTTGTCGATTGCTGCGTGGTTGCCGGAGGTCAACACGGGCGGAATGCCCTGCCCCTCAAACAGCTGCGGCCGCGTATAATGCGGGTGTTCGAGCAGCCCGTGCTCGAAGCTCTCATGGGTTCCTGAAAGAGCGTTCCCCATGACGCCGGGGAGGATGCGCACGACCGCGTCGAGCAGCGTCAGCGCGGCGGGCTCGCCGCCGGACAGGATGTAGTCGCCGATCGAAACTTCCTCGAGCTCGCGGGCGTCGATCACCCGCTGATCGACCCCCTCGAAACGACCGCAGACGATCACTACGCCGTCGCCTTCGGCCAGTTCGCGCACACGCTGCTGGGTCAATGGCCTGCCGCGCGGGCTCATGAGAAGGCGAGGGCGAGGGACTTCTGCCGAAGCATGGTCGATTGCCTTGGCCAAAATGTCCGCTCTCAACACCATGCCGGCGCCACCGCCAGCGGGCGTATCATCCACCGTGCGGTGCCTGTCTTCGGCAAAGTCGCGGATCTGTACGGCCTCGAGAGACCATTGGCCTCTTTCGAGGGCCTTGCCGGCGAGCGACGTGCCGAGATGGCCGGGAAACATTTCGGGATAGAGTGTGAGAACCGTGGCGCGGAAGGTCATCGCCGTTTACTTGCCTTGGCCCTTGGGAGGTGCGCCCTTGCCCCTGTCGCCCTTGCCCCTCTCGCCGGGGCCCTTGTTGCCTTTGTCATCGGCATCGTCGATCAGGCCGGCGGCCTGTGGATCGATAAGAATGCGCCCGGCCTCCAGGTCGATCTCGAGCACAGCAGCTTCCGAAAAGGGAATGAGCACGGGTCGCCTTCCAGGCCCCTTCAGCTCGAGAAGATCGCCTGCGCCGAAGTCGTAGACGCCGCTCACCGTCCCGTAGCTCTTGCCGTCGGCGTCCACCGCCTCCAGTCCTTCGAGGTCTGCATAATAGAACTCGTCGTCCTCAAGCTCGTCGTCAGGCAGGTTTTCCCTCTCGATGAAGAGCTCCAGCCCGTTCAGCGCTTCTGCCGAATTACGGTCGTTGACGCCGCGGAACCGGATGATTGCGACATTTTTGGCGTCGCGGATCTCGAGGATCTCGAACACCCGCCCGTCCATGCTGTGGAGGTGACCGTAGTCGCCGAGTGCCAATGGGTCGGCTGTAAAAGATCGCACTCTGACCTCGCCGCGCAGCCCTTGCGCTGCGCCGATCGTGGCCATCAGGATCGGGTTTTGAAGCTTCGTCATGCGCATCATCCGGTCAATGCGCCTTACGCCATTTATGGCGCACCAAGGACGCTGTAGCTCTTAGTTTGCGTATCGCACTTTTCCGAAAATCGATTTCGATTTTGGGCTCGAAGTGCAAGAGGCGCTTTTACCGGCAGTTCCGGCAAATGAAAACAGAAAACGGGCGGCACGTTTGCGCACCGCCCGTCCTACCGCAAAAAAGCGGAGCAGGAATTATTCCGCAGCGGCTTCCGCAGCGGCAGCCTTGGCATCTTCAGCCTTCTGGGCGCGCTCGGCAGAGCGTTCCTCGGCCTTCTTGCCTGGCTTTGCCTTTTCCGGGTTGTTCTTGGCATCGCGCTGGGCAACGCCGGCCTCTGCGAGGAAGCGAAGAACGCGGTCGGTCGGCTGGGCGCCCTTTGCGATCCATTCCTGGATGCGCTCGATGTTCAGCTCGACGCGCTTTTCGTTGTCCTTCGGAAGCATCGGGTTCCAGGAGCCGAGCTTTTCGAGGAAGCGGCCGTCGCGCGGCGAGCGGGCGTCGGCAACGACGATCGTGTAGTAAGGACGCTTCTTGGAACCGCCGCGGGCGAGACGAATCTTCAGGGACATTGTTTTACTCCTAGGTTTTCTTGAGGCCGCCGTCGGGCGGGCTGTTTGGTTTTATGCGAGTTGCTTTGGGCCGCCGTGTTCGGCGGCGATGGCTTCATGATGCCGGATGACTTCCGTGATGACGAAGTTCAGGAACTTCTCGGCGAAATCCGGATCCAGATGGGCATCCTTCGCCAGATGGCGCAGGCGTTCGATCTGGTAGTCCTCGCGCGCCGGGTCGGCCGGCGGCAAATCGTATTTGGCTTTCAACAGGCCGACTTCCTTCGTGCAGCGGAAGCGCTCGGCAAGCATGTGCACGAGAGCTGCGTCGATGTTGTCGATCGACTGGCGGTAGCTCGAAAGCTGGGCTTTGATTTCAGGGTCAATCATTGCTCACGCGTCCTCTCACTTCTTCTTCGGCAGGCCGGGAAGACCTGGGAAGCCGCCGCCGAGACCCGGCAGGCCGCCACCCATGCCCGGCATTTCGCCGCCGGGAAGACCCGGCATCGAACCCGGCTTGAAGCCGGCGGCCTCCGCCTGCTTCTGTAATGCTTCAAGCTGCTTTGGGTCGAGCTTGGAGAGGTCCGGCATGCCACCCATGCCACCCATTCCGCCCCCGAGACCCCCAAGTCCCATCTTGCCGGCAAGGCCGCCCATCATCTGCTTCATCATGCCGCCTTTGCCCTTGCCGCCCATGGCTTTCATCATGTCGGCCATCTGGCGGTGCATTTTCAGCAGCTTGTTGATTTCCGCGGCATCGGTGCCGGAGCCTGCCGCAATGCGCTTCTTGCGGGAATGTTTCAGCATGTCCGGGCTGGAGCGTTCGGCCTTGGTCATCGAGCCGATGATGGCGATCTGGCGGTCGAACATCTTGTCGTTCATGCCGGAAGCCGCAAGCTTGTCCTTCATGCCGGCCATGCCGGGCATCATGCCCATGATGCCGCCCATACCGCCGAGCGACTTCATCTGGCGCAACTGGTCTGCGAGGTCGTTCAGGTCGAACTTGCCCGACTGCATCTTCTTGGCCATCGCCGCGGCTTTTTCCGCGTCGATGTTTTCGGCAGCTTTTTCGACCAGCGAAACGATGTCGCCCATGCCGAGAATACGGTCGGCGATCCGGCGGGGATGGAACTCCTCCATCTCCGTCATCTTCTCGCCGGTACCGATCAGCTTGATCGGCTTGCCGGTGACGGCGCGCATCGAAAGGGCCGCGCCGCCGCGGCCGTCGCCGTCCATGCGGGTCAGAACGAGGCCGGTAATGCCAACGCGTTCGTCGAAATTGCGGGCGAGATTGACGGCGTCCTGACCGGTCAGCGAGTCGGCGACGAGCAGGATTTCATGCGGATTGGACTTCCGCTTGATCTCCGCCATCTCCTGCATGAGCGGCTCATCGATATGGGTGCGGCCGGCGGTATCGAGGATGACGACGTCATGGCCGCCGAGCTTGGCGGCCTGCACGGCGCGCGCGGCGATATCGGTCGGCGTCTGGCCAGCGATGATCGGCAGCGTGTCGACGCCGGTCTGCACACCCAACTGGCGCAACTGTTCCTGGGCTGCCGGGCGTCGCGTATCGAGCGACGCCATCAGCACCTTCTTCTTCTCACGATCCGTCAGCCGCTTGGCGATCTTGCCGGTCGTGGTCGTTTTACCCGAACCCTGCAGACCGACCATCATGATGACGACGGGAGCAACGGCATGCAGGTCGATGCCGACGCCTTCCGAGCCCAGCATCTCGATGAGTTCGTCATGGACGATCTTGACGACCATCTGGCCGGGCTTGATCGACTTCAGGACAGCGGCCCCGACGGCCTTCTCGCGGACGCGATCGGTAAAGGAGCGAACGACCTCGAGCGAGACGTCGGCTTCGAGTAGCGCACGGCGAACCTCGCGCAGGGCAGCGGAAACATCCGCTTCGCTCAATGCGCCACGGCCGGTCAGTCCATTCAGAATGGAGCCAAGACGGTCCTGGAGGTTTTCGAACATCGTGTCTTCCTTCTTCGTTTCCGGGGCGACCGAAAACGTCGGGTCTTTCGCTGTCAAAAACAAGACGCAAAGCCAAATAGCACCCGAGGGCGCCACGCGCTGTCGGGTGTTGACCTCCGGGTTCCCGAATGTTTTCGGTTCCCGGTCGGCGGCTCCAAGTCTTCAAACTTGTCAGCAGATTGGCGGGCTTAAACAGGAAATGGGCGTGGAAGTCAAGCTTTGGCCGGTGGCCGATCAGCCGTCATAACATTTGCGTGGCTAACGGCCGCCCGCTTGAAGCTTTATCGACGGCTTCTTATACAAGACTGATGAACCGTCGAAAATTTCTCAAATGGGCCGGCATCGGCTCGCTGGTGACATTGGCCGGCGGCTTGACGGCACGAGGTGCCATGGCAGGCAACGCCTATTACTCCGGTCCCGTTTCCGATCATTTCGACGGCACGCATTTCTTCAATCCCGGCGGAGAGGAGCCGCGCGGCACGTTTGATCTCCTGCGCTGGAAGCTCGGCAACGGCAACATCCCCTGGCCGGACACCTTTGCCAGCCCCTTTCCGCAGGCCGTGCCGGAAGCCCGCGTCACCGGAAACCGCGTCGTCGTCACCATGGTCGGCCATGCCTCAATTCTCATCCAGGTCGCCGGCCTCAACATCCTCACCGATCCGGTATGGTCCGAGCGCACCAGCCCGTTCACATGGGCAGGACCAAAACGGGTCAACCCGCCGGGCATCCGCATGGACGACCTTCCACCGATCGACATCGTGCTGGTCACCCACAATCACTACGATCATCTCGACCTCGAAACGTTGTCGGTGCTGCAGGGCCGCGACAAGCCTCATTTCGTCACCCCGCTCGGCAATGACGCGATTATCCGGACCCGCCTGCCGGATGCCCGGATCACTGTCATGGACTGGGGTGGACGGCAGGCGGTCGCGCCGGGTGTCGCCTTCCACTGCGAGCCCTGCCACCACTGGTCTGCGCGCGGTCTGGGCGACCGGCGCAAGGCGCTGTGGGCCGCCTTCGTGTTCGAAACGCCGGCCGGCGGGATCTATCATATCGGCGATACCGGTTTTCACGACGGTACCAATTACCGTGCTGCCCGAGAAAAACATGGCGGCTTCCGCCTCGCCAATCTGCCCTTCGGAGCCTACGAACCGCGCTGGTTCATGAAGGCGCAGCACCAGAACCCCGAAGAGGCGGTGGAAGGCATGCAGTTGTGCGGCGCGTCCTTCGTTGCCGGTCATCACTGGGGTACGGTCAAGCTGACCGACGAAGGGATCGAGCAGCCCGTCGAGCTGCTTCATGCGGCACTGGATGCCCGTGGCCTCGGTCGCGATCGTTTCCGGCCGATGCGGCCCGGCGAAGTTTTCGAGGTTCCCGCTTGACGTATGGCCTACTCTTTTGCTTGATGCGAAAACATGACTAGTTGAGGCAAGAAATGCAGGTCGAACTGGAACGCCCCACGGAAGCCACCCGCATCCAGCGCATAAAGGCGATGACCACGGGAACGCACGATACGCTTGACAAACGGATCATGCGTGCGGAACCCTTCGCCAGCCGCGAGAGGTATGCGCTGTTCCTCGATGTCCAGCATTGTTTCCACGCCGATGTCGCGCCGCTCTATGCGTCTGCTGACCTAAACCGCCTTCTGCCAGGCCTGGTCGATCGGTGCCGGCTGGGGGCGTTGCGCCAGGATATCAGCGACCTCGGCGGGGTGGCGGCGCAACTGGTGTCTACGGTTGATACCATGACGCCGGCCACCGCGCTCGGCTGGGTCTATGTCGCCGAGGGCTCCAATCTCGGTGCCGCCTTCCTGCTCAAGGAAGCCTCCAAGCTCGGCCTGTCGAATGACTTCGGTGCCCGCCACCTCGCCAGTCATCCCGCCGGTCGTGGCCTGCACTGGCGCAACTTCGTCTCCGCCTACAACGACCTGCCGCTATCGTACACAGAAGAGCTTGAGGCCGCCGAGGGTGCCAAGGCCGCCTTTCGCCGCGTGCACGGGCTGGTGGAGGAGATTTTCGGGTAGAAGCGGGCTTTGGTGCCTTGGGTTTTAGGTCATCGGGTCAAGCCCGCTAAGGCCGTCAGGGTGTGCTGCGCAGCGCTAAATACGTGTCGTGCACTTGAGCACGCCGAAGGCCACCCACATGTGGGGCTTCTCCATCACGGTTGGACTTGCCGTCGCGGAGGCCTATCCACGGCCGGCACTGGTAATTCCATGCCTTTTCGGCCATATACGGCGCAAGAAGCGGGCGCCGTCCCCACACTGGATCAAGGTCATGGCAGAACTGGTCGAATTCGCGAAGATGAACGGGCTTGGCAACAAGATCCTGGTCGTTGACATGCGCGGTCGCCGGGACACGGTCACGCCTGAAGCAGCAATTACGCTCAATGCCGATGCGGCCACGCGGTTCGACCAGATCATGGCGATCCATGATCCCAGGGCGCAAGGCACCGATGCCTGGATCGACATCCTGAATTCCGATGGCTCGAAGGCGCAGGCTTGCGGCAATGGCACGCGCTGCGTCGTGCAGGCATTGGCCGCCGAGACCGGCCGCAAGAGTTTTACCTTCCAGACGGTCGCAGGCATCCTGAATGCGCAAGAGCATGAGGACGGCACGATCTCCGTGGACATGGGCAAGCCGGTCTTCACGTGGAACCGCATCCCCTTGTCGGAGGAGTTCTTCGACACGAGCCGCATCGAGTTGCAGATCGGCCCGATCGACGCGCCCGTGCTACATTCGCCCTCGGTCATGTCTATGGGCAATCCCCATGCGATCTTCTGGGTCGATCGGGATCCGATGGAATTCGATCTCGAGCGTTTCGGCCCGCTTCTCGAAAACCACCCGATGTTTCCCGAGAAGGCCAATATCACACTGGCGCAGGTGACATCGGATTCGTCGCTGCGCACCCGCACGTGGGAACGGGGTGCCGGCCTGACCTTGGCTTGTGGTTCGGCGGCCTGTGCAGCAGCCGTATGCGCCGGCCGGACCGGCCGGACCGGCCGGACGGTGACGATCGATGTTGCCTCCAGCCCCGTTCGTCAGCCGCTCGTCATCGACTGGCGCGAGGACGATCACGTCGTCATGACGGGGCCGGCTGAATGGGAATGGTCCGGCAAGGTCGATCCGGCAACGGGCACTTTTACACGCGACGAGGAGCCCTGTCGTGACGAGCAAGAGGCGCAGGTCAATTGAGCGGCGTCGACGTCATCACCTTCGGCTGTCGGCTCAACACCTATGAATCCGAAGTGATGCGGGCGGAGGCGGAAAAGGCTGGCCTCAACAACGCGATCCTGGTCAATACCTGCGCGGTCACCGGCGAAGCGGTGCGTCAGGCCCGCCAGGCGATCCGTCGGGCGCGGCGGGAAAACCCGCATGCGCGCATCATCGTTACCGGTTGCGCAGCGCAGACTGAAAAGCAGACCTTTGCCGATATGGTGGAAGTCGACGCGGTACTCGGCAACGAGGAAAAGCTGAAGAGCGTCTCCTATCGCAGCCTGCCGGATTTCGGTGTGTCGGCGGAAGAAAAGCTGCGCGTCAACGACATCATGAGCGTGACGGAAACTGCGCCGCAGATGGTCAGGCATATCGACGGGCATGTGCGCGCCTTCATCCAGGTGCAGAATGGCTGCGACCATCGCTGCACCTTCTGCATCATCCCTTACGGCCGCGGAAATTCCCGCTCCGTGCCGATGGGCGCGGTGGTTGATCAGGCTCGCAAGCTTGTCGAAAGCGGCTATCGCGAGGTCGTGCTGACCGGCGTGGATGCCACCAGTTACGGCGCCGATCTTCCCGGCCAGCCGACGCTCGGGCTGCTGGCAAAGACGCTGCTGAAACAGGTACCGGAGATCCTGAGGCTGCGCCTGTCGTCGATCGACAGTATCGAGGTAGACAGCCACCTCTGGGACCTTATTGCCGACGAGCCACGGTTCATGCCGCATCTGCATCTGTCGCTGCAGCATGGCGACGACATGATCCTGAAGCGCATGAAACGCCGCCACAGCCGCGCGGAGGCACTTGCCTTCGCACAGCAGGCCCGTCGACTTCGACCGGATATCGCCTTCGGCGCCGACATGATCGCCGGTTTCCCGACGGAAACCGAGGAGATGTTCGAGAACGCCGCGACACTTGCGGAAGAGGCCGGCATTTCCTTCCTGCACGTCTTCCCCTACAGCCCGCGCCCCGGCACCCCCGCAGCTCGGATGCCTCAGGTCGATCGCGTGCTGATCAAGGAACGGGCTGCCCGGCTTCGCGCCCGGGGCGAAGCCCTGCATCACGCCCATCTCGACGGCATGGTTGGCACTGCGCAAGCGATCATCGTCGAAAACCACGGCATGGCCCATACGGAAAACTTTTCGCTGGTTGCTGCACCCGGGCTTATTCCCCGCGACTTCCAGCGCGTTATGATTACCGGACACAACGGCAAACATCTCGATATGCAGGTCATGGCCGCTTCGTCCCACGAGCGGGCAGCCTGATCGGAACGGATTTCTTATGGCATTGAGTTTCATCAAGCGCGTCTTCACCTTCGGCGACAAGCCAGCCCCAGTAGTGGCCGCGGACGCTCCCGCGCCACTCGCCGAAGCCGAGCGACTGCCATCCGCCGATGCGGTGACCCCCGTACAGCCGACGGCGGAAGAAGCGCAGCTGGTCCGGACGGACGTCGAACCGCATTTTCGTGACGATCCTCTTCCCGTTGCGGAAGCGGATCCCGTCGCTACAATCGAAATGGAAACCACCGGCGGGCCGGCGGCCGACGATGCCGTTGCTACCGTGGTCGAGGCCGAGCCGGTCGAGGAAGAGGTTGCGGCGATCCTTCCGGGCGCCGAGGAAACGTCCGATCTTGGTGTCGTGCCACTGTCCTTGCTGGAGGCGGAGGCTGCGGCGGAAACAGAGAACGCACCAGTTACGGGCGCGCCCCTCCATGAACAATCGGAAGCGGCATCTGCGCTGAGCCAAAGTGAAGGGTCGGCTGATCCAGCTGTCAGCGAACCTGTCCTCCCCAAGGGCTTTTCCACCGCCAAGGACGAAACGGAGGCCGTGGCTATCGTGCCGCTGCCGAAACTCTCCTGGTACCAGCGCCTGCGCGCCGGCCTGGCCCGGACCTCGTCGCAACTGACGGGCCAGATCTCGGCACTCTTTACCAAGCGCAAGCTGGATGACGAGACGCTTGAGGACCTGGAGGATTTGCTGATCCAGTCGGATCTTGGCGTCGAAACGGCGATGCGCATCACCGGCGCACTCTCCTCGGAACGCTACGGGAAGGATGTTACCGGCGAGGACGTGTCGCGTATCATGGCGGCGGAAATAGCCAAGGTCCTCGGCCCTGTCGCCAGGCCGCTGCAGCTCGACCTCAACCACAAGCCGCATGTCATCCTCGTGGTGGGCGTCAACGGTACAGGCAAGACGACGACGATCGGAAAGCTCGCCGCCAAGCTCTCTGGCTCAGGCCTGAAGGTCATGCTGGCCGCGGGCGATACCTTCCGCGCTGCCGCCATCGAGCAGCTCAAGATATGGGCCGATCGTACGGGTTCCGAATTCATCTGTACGAAGCTCGGCGCCGATGCCGCTGGGCTCGCCTATGACGCCTACGAGCAGGCGCGCGCCAACAAATCCGACGTGCTGATCATCGACACCGCCGGGCGCCTGCAGAACAAGGCTGAGCTGATGGCGGAACTGGAAAAGATCGTGCGGGTGCTTGGCAAGCTGGATCCCGACGCACCGCATACGGTGCTCCAGACGCTGGATGCCACGACCGGCCAGAATGCTCTGCAACAGGTGGAAATCTTCCGCAACGTCGCCGGTGTCAGCGGCCTGATCATGACCAAGCTGGACGGGACGGCGCGCGGCGGCATCCTTGTGGGCATTGCCGCCAAGCACAAGCTGCCGGTCTATTTCATCGGTGTCGGTGAGGGCATCGACGATCTCGAGCCCTTCGAGGCGCAGGATTTTGCCGACGCCATTGCGGGTGTGACGCATTGATGCCACAGAAACAACGTTTGCCCATCCGCAATATCCGGAACAGAAGTTGAAACCGATGCACATCGAAAGCGATACCAAGCCAACCGTGGAAGAAAAGCAGCATCCGACGCTGAAGTTTGTCCTTGAGATCGGGCCGCTTCTCGTCTTCTTCTTCGGCAATCTGCGCGGCGAATGGCTGGCGAAGACATTTCCGGCCCTCACCGCCGTTGGCGGACCGCTGTTGATTGCCACGGCGCTCTTCATGGTCGCCACCGTCATCTCGCTCGTGGTCTCCAAGATCGTCTTCAAACACTTACCCGTCATGCCCTTCGTCTCCGGCGTCGTGGTCATGGTGTTCGGGACGCTATCGATCTGGCTGCAGGACGAGACCTTCATCAAGATGAAGCCGACGATCGTGAACTCGCTGTTCGGCGTTGTGCTGCTAGGCGGGCTGTTGTTCGGCAAGGCGCTGCTGGGCTACGTGTTCAACGCGGCGTTCAATCTCGATGACCTCGGCTGGAGGAAACTGACCTTTCGCTGGGGCCTGTTCTTCCTGTTCCTCGCCGTTCTGAACGAGGTCGTTTGGCGTAATTTCTCCGACGAGGCGTGGGTCAACTTCAAGGTCTGGGGCACAATGCCGATCACCATCGCCTTCACGTTGGCCCAGATGCCGCTCATCATGCGCCACACGGTTTCTGAAGCCGCCACGGAAGCCGACAAGTGAGCACGGCGGCCTTTCCGTCGCATACCGGAAAATCCGCCCGGTTCTGGCTCGGCGTTGCGCTCGCAATCTTCGTGCTGCAGATCGTCATCCTCTACGCCATGGGCAGGATCCCGATCTGCGAGTGTGGCTACATCAAGCTGTGGGAAGGCGGGGTCAATACGAGCGGCAACTCGCAGCATCTGTCGGATTGGTACACGCCGTCCCACATCATACATGGCTTCCTGTTCTACGGCTTCGCATGGCTGCTGTTCCGGCGCGCACCGCTGACGGCCCGGCTGTCCTTCGCGATCCTGATCGAAGCGGCTTGGGAAATTCTGGAAAACACGCCGATGGTGATCGATCGCTATCGCACGGCGACCATGGCGCTCGGTTATACCGGCGACAGCATCCTGAACTCCGCCATGGACACCGTCTTCATGGTGCTGGGCTTCCTTGCCGCCGCACGCCTGCCGATCTGGATGATCGTCGCAATTGCTGTATTCTTCGAGCTTATGACCGGCTGGATCATCCGCGACAACCTCGCGCTTAACGTGGTGATGCTGATCTGGCCCGTAGATGCGATCCGGGAGTGGCAGGCAGCACTCTGATAATGGTCACTGGAAGCGTGATCGGCCCGGTCGCGACGTCGATGACTACGGCAGGAGTTGCCTCTGGCGCTGGAGATCCCGTTGGAAACCCAAGATAACTTTGCCTACCTCTTGCCGTTCATCATGGTGACGTTCGGCTGCATCTTCCTGATCGCCTCGCGCTGGAGCGGTGCCTCCGGCCGCTACTGGGGCATGGGATACATCTGTGCGGCTTTGGGTTTCACGGCACCGGTGATCCTGCAGGGCGCGCCGCCCGAAATGGGGGCGCTGATCGCCAACCTGCTGTTTTTCGCAGCCTTCTTTCTCTACGGCCATGCGCTCCTGATGCGCTTTCGCCGTCCACTTCTCGTGGTGCCGCGATTGTTGGTCTCGTTCATCGGTTTCGCAGCCGTAACCTACCTGATCCTGGTTGAGCACGATCTTCGCGGACAGCTTATCGCAGGCGATACATCAATTGCGGTGCTGCTTGCCTTGGCAGTCTTCATGGTTCGACGGCACGTCAGGACTTTTGCCGACAAGTTTCTGGTCGGCATGGCGGGTTTGGTCGTTATCGAGACAGCTGCGCGCACCCTCCTGATGATGCTCCTGACGTCGACGGATGCCTACGGTTCGTTCGATACCTTCCTGGCTTCGGACTATGCTTTTTTCATGCAGGTTGGGGCCAGCATTGTCGGCTTCCTTCTGGCGCTGACGGTGCTCGGAACGGTGATGTGGGATATCGTCGCGGAACATCGCCATGCGGCGGAACGCGATCCGCTGACCAATCTTCTCAACCGTCGCGGCTTCGAGGTCATGTTGCCGGATTTTCAACGCGGGGCGGTGCCTGCGGGATCGGTCGTGGTCGGCGACATTGATCATTTCAAACAGGTCAACGACCGTTTCGGGCATGCAGCCGGCGATCAGGTCATCATCGGATTTGCCGATGTGTTGCGGAGGCATCTCCCACCATCAGCTATAATTTCGCGTTTCGGTGGCGAGGAGTTCGTGGCCTTCCTGCCTGGAGTGACTGCAGCGGAAGCGGCAAGAAGCGCTGAGACCGCAAGACTTGCGTTTGCCACGGCGGACTGGGGTGCGAACGGGATATCATCGGGGCCTACCGCCAGCTTCGGTGTTTCGGCGACAGCGCCGGGTGATCATTCCGCTCACGATGCCATAGGTCGCGCCGATGCGAGCCTCTATCTTGCGAAATCAAGCGGGCGAAACCGCGTCGGAGTCGAGAAGCAACTGGCGCCTGTGGCTCCGTCGCTTCGCATCGTTTCGTGACCTGACCGGTCAGGCCCCTGCCGCGGCTTTTTCTATGGCCGGCAGCAGGTCCTGCGTCAGGCTCCGCTCGTCGAATGGACCGACCTTCTTGTAGAGGATCGTGCCGTCGGGGCCGACGAGATAGCTTTCCGGGATGCCGTAGACGCCCCAGTCGATTGCGGCCTTGCCGTTCGGATCGACACCGATCGCATCGTAAGGATTGCCGAGTTCACCCAGGAACCGAAGGGCGTTATCGTTGCGATCCTTGTAGTTGATCCCGACAATCGTCAGCCGCTCGTCTTTCGCCAGATCCTTGAGGATCGGGTGTTCCTGACGGCAGGGTACGCACCACGAAGCAAAGACGTTGACGAGTGTAAGCTTGCCGGCGAAGGCGGCATCGGTCAGTGCCGGTGTGTTCGAGCCGTCGAGTGGCGGAAGGGCCAGCGAAGGTGCTTTTTCCCCGATAAGTGCAGACGGTATGGCGGAAATGTCCAGGCCATTGACGTCCTGATCGTAGAGCATCTTGCCTGCGATCGCGGCGAAACCTGCAAACACGAGGAGCGGTACGAGTGCGAGCACGTAGCGGCCGATCCCGCGGCGGCGTGCCGGGCTTTCGGTCTCGCTGGTCATGCGGAGCCACCCTTGCGGGCATCGGCGGAGCGGCGATGAATGCCTGCTGCCTCAAGCTCTGCGAGTTCACGCCGGCGTGCCCGTCCGTCAAGCCAGACCCAACCGATGAGGAGCGCAACGATGACAGCTGCGGACCCGTAGGAAAGTGCGATGTAAAAACCGTGGCTCATACTACAGCTCCCGTCCGGCCATGCGGGCCGCCATCCGCCGCTGGGCGGTGACCCGGCGACGCCAGATCTCGTTGCGCATCGCCATCAGATGCAGCGTAAAGAACAGGAAGGTGAAGGCAAACGCCATGACGAGCAGAGGGATCAGGAATTCGTTGTCGATGGTCGGCCCGTCCAGGCGCATCACGCTTGCCGGTTGATGCAAGGTATTCCACCATTCGACGGAAAACTTGATAATCGGGATGTTGACGAAGCCGACAAGGATGAGGACGGCGCTCAGGCGGGCCCCGCGTGATGGATCGTCAAGCGCGCGATTGAGCGCGATCAGGCCGAGATACATGAGGAAGAGAATAAAGACGGAGGTCAGGCGCGCGTCCCAGACCCACCAGGTGCCCCACATAGGCTTGCCCCAGAGCGCTCCTGTCGCCAGCGCAATCAGCGTGAAAGCGGCCCCGAGGGGAGCTGCGGCCTTATGGGATACGTCAGCCAGCGGATGGCGCCAGACAAGCGTGCCGATCGCCGACAGGGCCATGACCGAATAGCACATCATCGACAGCCATGCGGCCGGCACGTGGACATACATGATCCGCACCGTACTGCCCTGCTGGTAGTCTCCCTGGGTGGTAAAGCTGAGGTAGAGGCCGACCCCGAACAGGACGGCGGTGAGACAGCCCAGCCATGGGATGATCCTGGCAGCCAGCCCCAGGAAACGCGTCGGGTTAGCGAGGTCGCTGAACTTGGTAATGGCGAGACTTTCGGACATGGGTTCTTTCTAGGCGATCATATCGACGGCAGTCTTGATCCTAGTCAATCACCGGCATTGCGCAAAGCCAGGGCCGCGCCAAGCGGGCCTAGTACGGCAAAAAACATCGTGATCGCAATCAATATCAAGAAAGGCGGCATAAACGGGGCAGGATCCTGAACGGCGGCGTAGGAGGCGCTGACGCCGAAGATCAGGACCGGTATTGCGAGCGGCAGGACCAGGATCGAGACGAGCAGGCCGCCGCGTGGCAATGCGACGGCTACGGCGGCACCCACCGCCCCGATGAAGGTCAGGGCCGGGGTGCCGACCAAAAGCGTCAGGGTCACTGCGCCGATGGCGACCTCGCTCATGTTCATGAACAGACCGAGCAGCGGCGCCGCGATGACCAGGGGCAAGCAATTGGCCACCCAGTGGGCGAGGCATTTGACCAGGACCGTGAGCACGAGCGGATGCTCCTGCATGAGGATCAGGTCTAGCGAACCATCCTCCCTTTCCGTCTGAAAGAGGCGATCGAGCCCGAGAAGAGCGGACAGCAGTGCGCCGATCCAGACGATGGCCGGGCCGATGCGGGAAAGAAGGTTGAGGTCGGGTCCGACACCGAAGGGGATCACCGCCACGACGGTCATGAAGAAGAGCACACCGATCAGTGCGCCGCCACCGGCGCGGACGGAAAGTTTCAGGTCGCGCAAGAGTAGAGCGGTCATAGGCGCGGCTCCCAGGGAAGATGCCCGGCAGGGCAGAGAGGGGTCGCAATGCGCCTGACAGGAATGGACGGCATCACCAAGCCTCCTCCATGACGCCGGCAAACCCGGTCATCTGCAATTCCTGGGTGCCCTCCAGGCCGAGTGGCTGGTGCGTTGCCGCCAGCAGCAGGCCGCCCCGGTCCAGATGCTCACGAATCAGATCCGTGAAGGTTGCCTCCGCTCGCGTGTCGAGTGCCGCCGTCGGTTCATCGAGGATCCAGACCGGACGATGTGCGACGAGGAGTTTGGCGAAGGCCATGCGCCGCTGCTGGCCGGCTGAGAGATAGCCGAAGGGCAGGTGTGTAATGCCTTCAAGGCCGACGCGATCGGCAGCTTCGTGGACCGAGAGCGCCGTTCCGCCGTCAAAATCTCCGAAGAAGCTTTTCCAGAAGGAGAGGTTCTCCGCAACGGATAGTTCGGCCTTCATGGCGTTGCGGTGGCCGAGATAGTGGCAAGCCTCACTGGCGCGAACCGATATGTCGCTGCCGGGCGCCGCCCAGGTCACGGTACCCCGTTCGGGCCGCAGCAGGCCTGCCACCACCCTCAGGAGTGTCGACTTTCCGGATCCGTTGCGACCGGTGAGGATAAGTGCCTCGCCAGCCCCAAGATCAAACGAAATGTCGGAGAAAAGCAGATCCTCGCCGCGCCGTGCGGCCAGCTTGTCGGCCGTCAACCGCATGCTCGATGCTTTCTTTAAGATTTTAAACACCCGACTAAAAAAATTGTACCGATGCCACTTTAGCAGTCTGGAACCCTTCTTAGAAATTATCTATAAGCTTCGCAACCACGCCAGCGGCCGGCGTGATTTCCATCTTGCGCCGGACCTGAAGACTTTTGTTTTCTCGTGCGGACAGCGGAAATGGTCGTACCCGCATCCTGATGTGCATGAAGTGCATAGGCGTCCGCACGCGCGTGTTGGCTATCAGAATGAGCGGGGTCTATCCGTGGCTAAATCTCTCGACAGCTTTAATTGTCGCTCCGTCCTTACCGTGGGCGGTAAGGACTATGTCTATTACAGCCTGCCCAAGGCCGAGGCGAACGGCCTGCAGGGCGTCTCCAAGCTTCCCTTCTCGATGAAGGTCTTGCTCGAGAACCTGCTCCGCTTCGAAGATGGCAAGTCCGTCACCAGGGAGCAGATCCTCTCGATCGCCGAATGGCTGAACAACAAGGGCAAGGCCGAGGCGGAAATCGCCTATCGTCCGGCTCGCGTGCTGATGCAGGACTTCACCGGCGTCCCGGCCGTCGTTGACCTGGCGGCCATGCGCGACGGTATCAAGTCGCTCGGTGGCGACCCGGAAAAGATCAACCCGCTTGTCCCAGTCGATCTCGTCATCGACCACTCGGTCATCGTCGACGAGTTCGGCACGCCGACGGCATTCGCGCGCAACGTCGAGCTTGAATACGAACGCAACGGCGAGCGCTATCGCTTCCTGAAGTGGGGCCAGCAGGCGTTCAAGAACTTCCGCGTCGTTCCGCCCGGCACCGGCATCTGTCACCAGGTCAACCTCGAGTATCTCGGCCAGACGGTCTGGACGAACGAGGAAGACGGCGAGACTGTCGCCTATCCGGACACCTGCGTTGGCACCGACTCGCATACGACGATGATCAACGGCCTCGGCGTCCTGGGCTGGGGCGTTGGCGGTATCGAAGCCGAGGCCTCCATGCTCGGCCAGCCGGTCTCCATGCTCCTGCCGGAAGTCATCGGCTTCAAGCTGACGGGCAAGCTGAAGGAAGGCGTCACCGCGACCGACCTCGTCCTGATGGTCGTGCAGATGCTGCGCAAGAAGGGCGTCGTCTCCAAATTCGTTGAATTCTTCGGCCCTGGCATGGACAATATGCCGCTGGCAGATCGTGCGACGATCGGCAACATGGGACCGGAATACGGCGCCACTTGCGGCTTCTTCCCGGTTGAT
>NZ_JAJAWH010000070.1 GCF_020531965.1 Pseudorhizobium xiangyangii
AAGGAACGGTTACGCTACCGACCAGAACGTCGCCGTCATAAACATTTACTTTATGGGTCGGTGAACTGGAATACTTGGCGACGCCGAAAATCTTTAAGTATTGGTCATTGGTTGCGCCGCCCTCATATACATATCCTTTCTGGGCAAGGACATCATCCACCGCATACTTAATCAAGGGTGCCGGTAGAGTATCAGCACTACTCCACTGGATAAAAAAGTCATTCCGGTACTCTGAAAACGCGTATGAATCGGCTCCTCCAGTATTTTCTGCGTTAGTAACCTCCGAGTAGTTGTACCAAGGCTCCCTATAGTTTCCAGCAGCATCCGATAGGATTACCTCAATTTTATGCCATTTCGCATCACCGGGGTCGGTCAACGTAATCGACCAATCGCCGGTCACACCGTCCGCGTAGGTTGAGGCAATTTCGACACCGTTTTCGTAAACGCTAACTTTCGCTCCGGGCTCTACAGGCTGCTTCCCTGTAATCGTGTAATTTCCACCGGATTCCACCCACGTGAGCAACGACAGGGAACTACTGCTTCCAATAGTGCCCGGCACAGTCGTATCGAGCGACAACTGCCAGGAATTCGAATTCGGGCTGGCATTGCCGGCAGCATCGGTCGCCGTCGCGACCAGCAAATGATTGCCGCTACCGCTCATCGAAACTGTCAGCGACCAGTTTCCGTCGGCATCGACCACGGTCGTCCCGCGCGCGGTACCATTATCGTAAACCGTAATCGTCGAGCCAGCGACACCCTTTCCATGCACCGTCGGCGTGCTGTCGTTGGTAAGTGCGCCATCTGCCAAATCCCCGGTGTAGAACTCCACATCGTCTACGACCCTGGTGATGGTCGGTGCCAAGGGTGCCAGCAGGTCGACGATAATCGTGAAAGGCTCTGATGGCGGACTGACGTATCCGGCACGATCGGTTTGAGTCACCGTGTAGACATGGCTCCCTTCCGGAATATTGCTGGGCGGGGTCCAATTCCAGGTTGTTGCGGATCCTGTAACAACGGTTCCGACCAGCACTCCGTTGTCATAGATATTGACGGTGGCATAGGGTTCAGACGTCCCGTAGAGCGTTGGCGTCGGATCATTTGTAGACGCACCGTCAACAAGATCGCCGGATACCGGATTCACATTGTCCTGAATCCTGGTGAGGCTCGGCGCGGGCGGTACCGTGACGTCGACATTGATCGTGAATGACGTACTGCTCCCACTGGTGTTGCCAGCGGCATCAGTCGCCTTAGCCGTAAAGTTGTGGGCACCTTCGGTCAGATCAGCTTCCGGCGTCCACGTCCAGGTTGCATCCGGCTGAACCGTAACAATGGCAATCTCGACACCATTGTCGAATATAGTCAGCGTCGAGTTGGCTTCGGCGGTTCCCGATAGCACCGGTCTACTGTCGTTAGTCCAACCAGTATTGGCGACGTTGCCGATCACCGGCCCTTGATCGTCGTAAATTGTTGAGATCACCGGTGGGCTGGGCGCGTTGGCATCAAGCACAATTACCCATGGATCTGAAACCGCCTCGTTACCCGCCCGATCGGTCGACTTGACAGTCAGCTTATGAGTGCCACTCGTCCAGTTGGTTGTCGGCGTCCATGACCACAGCCCGCTGCCCGGCACTGTCAATGTCGTCAGCCACGTTGTCCCGGACGGGCCGCCGAAGATCTGCAGCTCGGTCCCGGCTTCCGCTGTGCCCGACAACATCGGCCGCGTGTCATTCGTCAGGCCATTGTTCGCAACCATGCCCACAACGCCAGCCAAGTCGTCACTGACATCGGTGATCGCCGGTATATCCGGACTGACGGTATCGACGCGAAGCAGAAAACCCGAAGACATCGGCCCTGTGTTGCCGGCGACATCAGTCGCTTCGGCCGTGAACATGGGAGAGCCGTCACCCAGCACCGGTGTCGTAAACGTCCAGACACCTTCGGTGCTGGCCGTTGTCGTGCCTATTTCGACGCCGTTGAGATAGATGGTCACCTTGCTGTTGGCCTCGGCCGTACCGTTCAGTGTCGGTGTTGTGTCATTCGTCCAGCCATTGGAACTGACCGAACCCGAAGATGGTAGAGCATTGTCGTCAGCCGAGATGATCTTGGGCGCAGCAGGGGCCGTCGTATCGATGGTAAAATTGAACTCGGCCGACAGGTTGCCGCGGTTACCGACCGCGTCCACCGCTTGTGCGGTAATCGCGTGAGCGCCGGCGCCGAGCGAGACCGTATACTGATAGCTCCAGTCGCCGTTGGCGTCGGCCGTGACCGTGGTCCGGTAGACACCGTCCATGAACAGGTCCACCTTGCTGAAGGCCTCCGCCTTACCAATGATCTTGGGTGTTGCGTCATTGGTTAGCGCATTGTTGGCCATGATACCGGTGTAATCTGCCCGGTCATCCTCGATACCGACGACCTGCGGAGACAGTGGCGCAATGGTATCGAGTTCAACCGTATAGGGGGCCGATGCAGGGCCGGTGTTACCTGCTAAATCCGTGGCAATGGCAGTGAAGGTATGGACCCCATCGGCAAGATTGTCGGTGAACTTATAGGACCAGTTGCCGGCAGCATTGGCATTCACCGTGGCAACAAGCGTCGCGCCATCATAGATCATGATGGTAGCGTTGCTTTCAGCAGTTCCTTCGATCCGCGGCTGCGGGTCATTCATGCTGCCGCCCGGCAAAACGGTCCCGACAATATCGGCCTGATTGTCGATCACCTTGTTGATTTTGGGAGCCGCGGGGGGCGCTGCATCTATCGTGAGAGTAAACGGATTGGATGCAGGACCCTCATTGCCCGCCGGATCCGTTGCCTTGGCAGTGAAGTTGTGCAGACCATTCGCCAGTGGGGCGGACAGCTGGATTGTCCAGTTGCCGACCGAATCCGCGACTGCTTCGCCAACCAAGGTAGTACCGTCGTAGAGTTTAATCTTGGCGTAGGGATCGGTAGATCCCTTGAACGACGGCATGGTATCATTGGTCATTGTACCGCTTGGCATGGCGGTATTGATTATACCTGCCACGTCATCGATTGCCGAAACGATGATCGGCGATACGGGCGGAGTGAGGTCAACAGTGACAAACCTCGGCAGCGACTGGCTCCCTTCAAAGCCAAAGGAATTGACCCCCGAGGCCGTGATCGAGTGGAAGCCCTCATCGAGAGTTACGAGCTTGGCCGCAAAATTAAACGTCCACTTTCCATCCGTGTCACTGGTCGTTGATCCTATCAAAACACCATCGACATAGATGTTGACGGTAACGTTCGGATCAGCCGAGCCGTTGAGGATCGGGGTCGTATCGTTGGTGGATCCGTTATTGCCGACTGGACCGGTGACAGCTGGCTGGTCATCAACCAGGCTGGCGATAACCGGCGCGTTTGGTGCCAGAACCGAAATCGTGACCGACCACGGTTCTGACATGGGGCTGGCGTTGCCAGCGATGTCGGTAGCCTGGGCCGTCAGTGCGTGCAGGCCATCCAAAAGGACACCAGTGGTCAAGCTCCAGGTGCCATTTGCCAACGTAGTGGTCTCACCCAGGTAGGTTGCCCCATCATAGATGCGCACAATGGCACCGGCTTCCGCCGTGCCCGAC
>NZ_JAJAWH010000071.1 GCF_020531965.1 Pseudorhizobium xiangyangii
CTAGGCCAATACGGCCGCCTCTAGTGCTGCAGCGAACGCTTCCCTTGGGTTGGCGACAAACGAACTCATCAAAGCATCTCTGTTGGACGCCGCAGACTTAATCCGCACCCTTCACATCGTGCTCAATACCGAGACGTACATTGTGACGGCCGGCGTGCGTTGGTACCGGTCCAGCGTGTTTCCCTCCGACGGGAGAAGCCCTCCCTTTGCTACTGAGCTTGCCTCCTGGCGATGGCTGAAGCAGCCAGCAACTGCGCCAAGTTAGCCAGCTTTTGCTGGTCTGTAAGTCCTTTTGAATACAGCCGGTATATCGTCCGTGAGAGCGTCTCGCTATCGACCGGATCGGAAGCACCGGCCTGCTCCCTCATTGCCTGCTGGTAGGCCATAGACATTACCACGATGTCTGCCGAAGTCATGACGCGTGGGAAGAACGCATTATGAAACGGGATGCTTCGATCTGTTTCCGACACTTCGCTGCCATCGTTCCGAATGGATTTCATAAGAGGTCTCCTCTCCAGTGAAGCCCGATCCTACCTGACAAAACGGAGAATGGTCCTACGGTACGTTTTGTTACCCAAACGGTCCTTTGGTCCGCCCATCTGGAGTGAGGGCCTCGTCGAGCGATTTGGGGAGCCCCTTCATCAGACGGCGATATTCTGCCTCAGGCCTTCCATAAGCGTCCTGTGCGAACTCTTCCAATGCGGCCCGATCGCGGATCGTAATCCGGCCTCGCGTCGACCTGATGAACCCGAGCCCCTCCAGAACATGTAAAGCGGTTGTCACGCTAGGCCTTCGCACAGCAAGCATTACAGCCATCGCATCATGTGTAAGCCCGATCTCATTTCCCTGAACCCGGTCGTGACACATAAGCAACCAGCGTGCGAGCCTCTCGTTGATGTCATGGATGGAGTTCGACGCTGCAGTATAGGAAAGCTGGATCGTAAACGCCTCCATACACCGGATCATCACTTTGGAGAATCCCCTGTCAGAATCCATTAAGGCGGCAAAGGCGGAATAGCTCATACGATAGCCCTCCCCCGGCAGTTGCATGCTTATTTCATGGGGGGCAAGCTCGACGTCTGCCGCGGCCGATGTAGGTATGTGTCCGTCGAAACCGAAAAGACCTGCTTCGGCCCGGTGCCCTTCCGCCGTTTCGACGATGACCGAACCTAAACCGGAGGTCAGGAAATACACGTGCTCGATCGGCTCTCCGCGGGTAGCAAGAACGGTTTTCAGTGGCAGCACGACCGCTTCCAGAGAGGGAGCGACTAGATCGAATGTCGTTTCCGGGAGTAGCGAGAGCAGCTTATTCTGGATCGTCGCCTGCTTGGGATGAGCCAAAACACCCTCCTATTTCAGGACGAGAGCACTTTCGCCCTCGGCCACCTGCGTCTGTTTGTCCGCAGACGATTACGTGCAGGTAGGCCCACCTTCCCGCGCGACAATCCCCGGAGGATACAATGGTGTCAATTACTCAAACAGCACGGTTGCACCACCGCTGGCTGTCTTATCTCGCAATGCAAACAACATTTTTAATATGCGGGAAGAAGCGGACCCTCTACATTTCTGGGAGAACCGAGGATAAAAGAGATGACTTCCGAGATCGGCATCGTCGTCGTAACCGGGGCCGGCGGGGGATTGGGAAGGGCTTTGGCCCTAGAACTCGCGAGGCGCGTTCGGATCGTGGCCGGAATAAGCCGGACGGCCGCGCATTTGCACGACAACGGTCTTCGTCCCAAGAATCCTGGTCGGATTGTTCCATTTCAGTGTGACGTGGGCAACCCGGAAGACGTCGCGGCTACTTTTGACGCCATTCGTGAGCTCGGACACATCTCAGTTCTGATCAACAATGCCGCTGTGTATCCCCACCGCTGCCTGCTGGGCGAAACAGCCGAAACATTCATGCAAACAGTGGCGGTCAATTTGGGAGGTGTGGTCAGTTGCAGCCT
Source organism: Pseudorhizobium xiangyangii (assembly GCF_020531965.1). Classification (GTDB taxonomy): domain Bacteria; phylum Pseudomonadota; class Alphaproteobacteria; order Rhizobiales; family Rhizobiaceae; genus Neorhizobium; species Neorhizobium xiangyangii. Next base: position 1,950 of record NZ_JAJAWH010000071.1, read on the forward strand.
TTGCGCCCTGGACGACATGGTTCGACAGGGCAGAGGTCGGATCCTGAACGTTTCCTCCTTTGCCGACGCCGCCCCCTTGCCGGGGAGCGGCGCTTATTCGGTTTCGAAAGGGGCGGGCCGCATACTGACGCGCGCGATGATAGCGGACGTATGCGAGCGATATCCGGCAATTGTAATAAACGATTGGGTCCCCGGTCGGTTGGCGACTTCAATGGGTACCGCGGATGGACTGGAACCCGGTATCGCTGCCAGGTGGGGAGCGACCCTCGCTCTTTCGAGCGATCCAAGTCTGACGGGAAGCGTGTGGGAACGAAGCACTGAGGTTCTGCCGCCACGATCATTAAGGCGGCGGGCCTTTGACAAGTTGACTTTAAAAGCAAGTCCGCAACCCAGACAATTGCATGATCCAGACGGCGGAAGGGAACTGTTTGCGGAACAACGCATTTTCCCTGCCCGCTGGAGACGAGTGCTCTTTCCAGCAATCAGTCTGTTCTGTCTCTCAGGAACAGAGTTCTAGAGGCGGGAGAGCTGCGACCCCGCGCACCGTTCCCACCCCAAGATGGATCAGCCAAATGCCGAAGTTCTACTTTCACATCCGCACACCTCTCGAACTCGACCGGGACGAGATCGGCACAGAATGTGCCTCGGTCGAAGAAGCAACGCTTCAAGCAGTACGAGCTGCGAGGGAGATCATTTCAGAATGGATCAAGGAGGGCAGCCCCGTCGATGGCGAGGTTTTCGAGATAGCCGATGAACAAGGGGAAGTGGTGGCGACGGTTCCGTTTGCCAGCATTGCGCAGCAACATTGAAGGTGATGCTTGGGCTTGCTCACCAGGTTTTCTCACTTTGAGACGACGATTAAACGCTGGTTTATCACCGAGACAATCCCGCCTTGATGATCCGCACGGGCTGCCTATGTAGGCCCTCAGGAGACGCTAATGCCCGTACACCCACAGCCCATGCCAGCGCCACTGCCACCTCTCAGCCCGAACGAGCTTCGCCTTTACCAGCAGGTATACGATGAGATTACGCGGGAGCGATCTCACTACGCATTGCGGGTGGATCGCAACTAGCTGTCGATCGCGATTATGGAGCTCTATCGCAAGGGCTTCAGATCCCGCAAACAGTTCAGGATGATTGCAGGCTCCTCCCTTTCGAACCATGAGGCGCCGTGGATAGCGGGCATCCCGCGCCGCACGACCTTCGCAAAAAACCCACCGGCACTGGCATTTTTAGCAGTGGTCGCGCGTTCGGCCGCGCCCATCGCCAAGTAAGGCTTATAGTCATCGAGTAGGTACGGTCGTAAAGTCAGCCGGTCCGTCTCTATCATCGAGTGGACCTTTCTAATGGCGGGAAATCAAGAGAAATAGCGATGGGCCTTGTACAATTTAGCGAACGTAGGGAGCGTGCGACCAGAATGAAATTGAACACAGATGTTACGTCTTCCGCAATGATAAGGTTGTTCCAATGCGATCCACGGACAGCCTCCAGCCCTTCATTTTCTCGATCACCCTGATGGCTAAGGCCGTCCCGAGAACCGCGCCGGCATCTGCGCCTGCAAGGCCGTAGGCAAGGAGGCCGAGCGCCACAGTGGCCAAGCGGGCATCCAGTCAAGCCCCGCAAAGCCGCTCCTGGCG
>NZ_JAJAWH010000072.1 GCF_020531965.1 Pseudorhizobium xiangyangii
GTGGATCAAGGACATGGTTCAAGCCACGCATGCCGCATAGCATCAAACCGATACAACGACATTCTGATTGCATAAATGACGTAACTTTATTGCATTCCTAGCAGAATTGCATCATAACATCGACAAACTTATGGCGTTAACATGATAGGTGACCGTATGCGAAAGACGCTTCGCCAGTTCCGGCAGGTCGGGATTGTCGCAAAACTCCTCAACTCGACAGCTCTGGTCGCTGGAAGTTTCCTTCTCGCGAGCGGAACACTAAATCTCGCTTCCGCCCAGACCGCCTCAGTCACCGCCCCGTGCGTCGTCCAGCAAGCAGGTCCGGTGGTGATTCGATGTGGAGGAACGGGCTCATTGCTTGATCAGGCGAGATTTGTTCTGGTCGAACAGCATTCTCCGACCGTCGTCGTCAATGGAGCCGACCTGATAACTTCAGCAACTGGGAGTTATAACGCTATTCTGGTCGGTCCAGCAGCTGGTATTACTTATGAATCTGCGTACAATACCAATCCGTCATTAACTATACAAAATTCTACTATACGAACTATTGGGAGCGGCTCACTTTGGACCGTCTCAATGGCTGGCTGGAATGGGACCGCGACAGCCCTTGTCGAGAACTCTGTCATTCGTCAGGAGACGGCAGGGCCGTCCGCCCCTGCCCGTGATGGATTACATTTCGAAAATCCACTTCGCCCTGCAGACCCTCTTGATCTTGTCGTACGAAATTCTCAACTTTTCGGGACACGCTTCGGCATGTCGGCGAGTGGCATCAATCTACCCAACGCCCAAATCAGTGGATCAACCTTTAATGGCAGCGCAGCGAGTGTAGAAATTCAGGTTGTAAACCCTAGCTCCATCAACTCCCAGAACAATGTGTACACATTAGATCCGGTGGTAAATATCGCAACTCCATCACCCCGTGCCGCAATTCTTCTTGGGGGACAGGTCACCTTTTCGGATGAAAGATCGTCATTCTTTAGCGAAGGAGGGCAGCCCGCTATTCGTGACGGCGGTGCAGGACCTTCCACCAGTCCAATGGCGGGCGACCAAACAGTACGTCTTTCGGGAAGCACTGTTGTTGGCGATATTTTATTTGCTGCTGGCGATGATACCCTTGCGTTGGCAGCCGGTACCGTCATGAACGGTGCGATAGCGATGGGTACCGACGATGATACGGTGTTATGGAACTCAATCGATCCCGCAGGAATTTCACTCGCAGACGGCCAGGCAGGCATGGATACACTGACCCTTGCTAACGTCGTGAAGACGGGCGCTCTTGATCTGGTAAACTGGGAAACGATCAATCTGACTGCTGGAAGCCAGCTGACCTTGAGTGACGGCCTGGTTCTAGGAGATTTAGGAACGGGGACGGGTGCGTTCAATATCGATGCAAGTGCAACCCTGTTTGCAGGCGGCGCCATGAATCCAGAAATCCGTTCGTTCGCTGCTGGCCAATTTGCTACGGTCAACAATGCTGGCTTCATCGACGTGACGAATGGCGGCTCGGGTCCAGCGGACAGACTAACGATCGTCGGTGACTATGTCGGTCAGAATGGCCAGATCATTCTCGACACTTATCTCGACACGGATGGTTCACCGTCCGATCAGCTTGTGATCGATGGCGGTACGGCGTCCGGCACGAGCTTGCTTGCTGTGCGCAACGCCGGTGGTCCGGGTGCGCTGACGGTATCGGACGGCATTCGTGTCGTGGATGCCATCAATGGCGCAACAACTGGTTCAGGCGCCTTCAGCCTTCTGGGTGATTACACGACAGAAAATGGTCACGCGGCAGTGATCGGTGGCGCCTATGCCTACACGCTGCATCAGAATGGCTTTGTCGATCCGGCAGATAGCGACTGGTACCTGCGCTCGAGGCTGACCGATCCCGGTGTGCCCTACGAACCTCGCTATGCTCCCGGCGTTCCGGTCTACGAGTCCTATCCGCAGCTTCTGCAGGTGATGAACGGCCTGCCGACACTTCAGCAGCGTGTGGGTAATCGCTACTGGAAAGAGGCCCCTCCTCCGGCAGAACCGGTATTCTGCAAGGATCCGGAACAGAACTTCCGCTGCACACCGACTGCCGAGCAGAATGCCGTCTATGCCGATACCATCGGTAAGTACGCCGTTGACCAGAACGGTATTTGGGGACGGATCGAAGGCGCCCATTCGCGCTTCCAGCCCGATGTATCGACATCTGCAAGCCGCTATGACGTCGACCTCTATAGAATGCAAGGGGGGATCGATGGGCTGCTCCATGAAGGAGACCAGGGCCGGCTGCTCGGTGGCATCAACCTCCAATACGTTCACGGCAAGGCTGATGTCAGCTCGTTCTTCGGAGACGGAGAGATCAGTGCGACCGGTTATGGGATCGGCGGCACGCTGACCTGGTATGGCAACAATGGCGTCTATGTCGACGGGCAAGCGCAACTGACCTGGTACGACAGCAACTTGACCTCCAGGGCCGATGACATCACCCAGCCGCGGCTGGTGCGGGGCAATGACGGCTTTGGCTATGCTGTCAGCCTCGAGGCTGGGAGACGGTTTGAGATGTCGGACGGCTGGTCGATCACTCCGCAGGCCCAGCTGGTCTGGTCATCGGTTGACTTCAAAAGCTTCACCGATCCCTATGGTGCCCGCGTCTCGCTCGATCGCGGCGACAGCCTGCAGGGAAGGCTTGGCGTTTCTGTCGACAGGCAAGCAAGCTGGACGGATGACAACGGCGAGATCGGACGCTCTCACGTCTATGGCATCGCCAACCTGTATAACGAGTTCCTCGATGGCAGCAGGGTGAATGTCGCCGATGTCTCGTTCGACAGTCGCAACGAACGTCTGTGGGCCGGCGTAGGACTTGGCGGCTCCTACAACTGGGCCAACGACAAATACTCGCTCTACGGTGAAGGCTCCGTCAGAACCAGCCTCAACCACTTTGCCGACAGCTATACCCTACACGGCACCGTCGGATTCAAAGTCAGGTTCTAAGAACACAACGACGATCGCTAAAAATTAGACCAATAGAACACCGCCCTCCCGGCTAAACACCGGGAGGTTCTTTTATGGGGGAGAACGGCCATGTCCAATGTCACCTGTCGAGTATGCAGTACCGTTACAAAACGTAGAATCGATATTCTATTTTAGAATACGCAACTTTAGGGCGATGCTTTATGGTCGCGGCGTTGCCGATCTCATAGGGTTCCTCCCCTCCGAGCCAACTTGCAGACGCAGAATTTGAACGGCAACTGCTTTTACATTGATACGTGAGGCCGGAATGCCAATCAGCCAAACAATCCAAATCGAGGCTACGGCTGATGTCGTGTTTAGCTTCTACAGAAATATCGAGAGCTGGCCGCGCTGGGATCCCGAGGTCAAGAAGGTGCATCTACCAAACGGCTTACTGGTTGGATCAAATGGGGTGGCTGAGACGCGTTCTGGTCCGAGGGCTCGATACGGATAGCCGAAGTGACCGGAGGCCGTTCATTCTCGGTGCAAAGCCGATTTGGACTTGCTTCGGAAAAGTGGAGAGG
>NZ_JAJAWH010000073.1 GCF_020531965.1 Pseudorhizobium xiangyangii
TGGGGAAACCCATGTCCGAGCCCAGTTCTGTTGAAACCAAGGATGACCTAGCCGGTCGGATCTGGTGGAGGGGCTGGATGAGGTAGGAAGCTTGTCACTCTGGTCGTTTGTTGTTCGCTGTCCTTTTGGGCAGGGTCTGATGAATTACTGATGATCGTTGCCTGACCGCGCGATCCCGGATTTAATCTCGAGAAGCTGGTCTTAAAGATGGACTGCAAGCGAGCCGCTCGGCGTGGCTCCAATAAAGCAGATCCATCGAACACGTCGATGGCATCATGAGAAGGGCTGGTTGTAAAAGGTAACCGGTCCGTCATTCATTGGGTTTGCGCCTGATGATTGGCTATATTGATGAGCATTGGCAATGAGAACGATTAAGTGTCGTAAGGGCATTTGGTGGATGCCTTGGCATGCACAGGCGAAGAAGGACGTGATACGCTGCGATAAGCTGTGGGGAGCTGCGAATGAGCTTTGATCCATGGATCTCCGAATGGGGCAACCCACCTTAAATGCTTGGAAAATCCAAACTGAGTTTCGGCTCGGCTTGGGTTTCCAAGCATTGTGATAAGGTATCTAACTCTGAATACATAGGGGTTAGAAGCGAACGCAGGGAACTGAAACATCTAAGTACCTGCAGGAAAGGACATCAACCGAGACTCCGTAAGTAGTGGCGAGCGAACGCGGACCAGGCCAGTGGCAATGAGGAATAAAGCGGAACGGAATGGAAAGTCCGGCCGTAGCGGGTGATAGCCCCGTACGCGTAGAACACTCATTGTCCTTGAGTAGGGCGGGACACGTGAAATCCTGTCTGAACATGGGGAGACCACTCTCCAAGCCTAAGTACTCGTGCATGACCGATAGCGAACAAGTACCGTGAGGGAAAGGTGAAAAGCACCCCGACAAGGGGAGTGAAATAGAACCTGAAACCGGATGCCTACAAACAGTCGGAGGGCGCAAGCCTGACGGCGTACCTTTTGTATAATGGGTCAACGACTTAGTGTAACGAGCAAGCTTAAGCCGGTAGGTGGAGGCGTAGCGAAAGCGAGTCTGAATAGGGCGTTTTAGTTCGTTGCATTAGACCCGAAACCGAGTGATCTAGCCATGAGCAGGTTGAAGGTTGGGTAACACCAACTGGAGGACCGAACCCATATCTGTTGCAATAGATCGGGATGACTTGTGGCTAGGGGTGAAAGGCCAATCAAACTCGGAAATAGCTGGTTCTCCGCGAAATCTATTTAGGTAGAGCGTCGACCGAATACCCTCGGGGGTAGAGCACTGGATGGGCTATGGGGACTCACCGTCTTACTGATCCTAACCAAACTCCGAATACCGAGGAGTACTAGTCGGCAGACACACGGCGGGTGCTAACGTCCGTCGTGAAAAGGGCAACAACCCTGACCTCCAGCTAAGGTCCCCAAGTCATGGCTAAGTGGGAAAGGATGTGAGGATCCCAAAACAACCAGGATGTTGGCTTAGAAGCAGCCATCATTTAAAGAAAGCGTAACAGCTCACTGGTCTAAATAAGGGTCTTTGCGCCGAAAATGTAACGGGGCTAAAGCCATGCACCGAAGCTGAGGATGTGCAGTTTACTGCACGTGGTAGCGGAGCGTTCCGTAAGTCTGTGAAGGGGGATCCGTGAGGACCCCTGGAGATATCGGAAGTGCGAATGTTGACATGAGTAACGATAAAGAGGGTGAGAGACCCTCTCGCCGAAAGACCAAGGGTTCCTGCTTAAAGTTAATCTGAGCAGGGTTAGCCGGCCCCTAAGGCGAGGCAGAAATGCGTAGTCGATGGGAACCACGTTAATATTCGTGGGCCTGGTGGTAGTGACGGATCTCGTGTGTTGTACAGCCTTATTGGATTGGTTGTGCGGCGAAGAGGTTCCAGGAAATAGCTCCACCGTATAGACCGTACCCGAAACCGACACAGGTGGTCAGGTAGAGTATACCAAGGCGCTTGAGAGAACTATGTTGAAGGAACTCGGCAAATTGCACGCGTAACTTCGGAAGAAGCGTGACCCCTTTTTACGCAAGTATTTAGGGGTGGCACAGACCAGGGGGTAGCGACTGTTTATCAAAAACACAGGGCTCTGCGAAGTCGAAAGACGACGTATAGGGTCTGACGCCTGCCCGGTGCTGGAAGGTTAAAGGGAGGGGTGCAAGCTCTGAACTGAAGCCCCAGTAAACGGCGGCCGTAACTATAACGGTCCTAAGGTAGCGAAATTCCTTGTCGGGTAAGTTCCGACCTGCACGAATGGCGTAACGACTTCCCCGCTGTCTCCAACATAGACTCAGTGAAATTGAATTCCCCGTGAAGATGCGGGGTTCCTGCGGTCAGACGGAAAGACCCCGTGCACCTTTACTATAGCTTTACACTGGCATTCGTGTCGGCATGTGTAGGATAGGTGGTAGGCTTTGAAGCGGGGACGCCAGTTCTCGTGGAGCCATCCTTGAAATACCACCCTTATCGTCATGGATGTCTAACCGCGGCCCGTCATCCGGGTCCGGGACAGTGTATGGTGGGTAGTTTGACTGGGGCGGTCGCCTCCGAAAGAGTAACGGAGGCGCGCGATGGTGGGCTCAGACCGGTCGGAAATCGGTCGTCGAGTGCAATGGCATAAGCCCGCCTGACTGCGAGACTGACAAGTCGAGCAGAGACGAAAGTCGGTCATAGTGATCCGGTGGTCCCGCGTGGAAGGGCCATCGCTCAACGGATAAAAGGTACGCCGGGGATAACAGGCTGATGACCCCCAAGAGTCCATATCGACGGGGTTGTTTGGCACCTCGATGTCGGCTCATCGCATCCTGGGGCTGGAGCAGGTCCCAAGGGTTTGGCTGTTCGCCAATTAAAGCGGTACGTGAGCTGGGTTCAGAACGTCGTGAGACAGTTCGGTCCCTATCTGCCGTGGGTGTAGGAATATTGACAGGATCTGTCCCTAGTACGAGAGGACCGGGATGGACATATCTCTGGTGGACCTGTTGTCCTGCCAAGGGCATAGCAGGGTAGCTATATATGGAATGGATAACCGCTGAAGGCATCTAAGCGGGAAACCAACCTGAAAACGAGTGTTCCCTATCAGAGCCGTGGAAGACTACCACGTTGATAGGCCGGGTGTGGACGTGCAGTAATGCATGAAGCTTACCGGTACTAATAGCTCGATTGGCTTGATCGTTCTCATTGATCAATGCTCATCTGCCTGTCTAAGACAGGCGATGACGCAAAAGACGTGTTCAAAACAAACAGGGTAATCCCTGCCAGCTTCTCATCACATTGCCCTTAATTGACCTGGTGGTCATGGCGGGGCGGCCGCACCCGTTCCCATTCCGAACACGGCCGTGAAACGCCCCAGCGCCAATGGTACTTCGTCTTAAGACGCGGGAGAGTAGGTCGCTGCCAGGTCTATTAAAGGCAATGTAAACAATCTTCTCATCACGAAAACAAACGG
>NZ_JAJAWH010000074.1 GCF_020531965.1 Pseudorhizobium xiangyangii
CGCGACGCTCTATGCCTGCGCCTTCACCGCGCAACCCTCGCTCCTGCCCTACCGGCCGCCGCAGAAGCAAAAGCCGCTCGTCGACGGCCCGCAGATCGCCAAGGTCGTCGGCCCCCCGGGTGAGGAAATCTACACCGACGAGCACGCCAGGGTGAAGGTGCAGTTCCCGTGGGACCGCTACGGCAAATCCAACGACCAGTCCTCCTGCTGGATCCGCGTTGCCCAGAACTGGGGCGGAGCGATGTATGGCCATATCGCCATCCCGCGCATCGGCCACGAAGTCATCGTCGATTTCCTCGAGGGCGATCCCGACCAGCCGATCATCACCGGCCGCACCTACCACGCTACCAACAAGACCCCCTACAAGCTGCCGGATCACAAGACCAAGATGGTCATCAGGTCGGATACACATAAGGCTCAAGGCAAGATCGGCTTTAATGAATTGAGTTTTGAAGACGAGAACGGCAGGGAAGAGATCTATCTTCACGCCGAAAGAGATAAACACAGCATAGCAAAGAGGAATTCTGTGGATTTTATAGGTGAATGCCAAACAACAATAGTTGGCCGCGATAATGTCAATGAAACGGGCGGAAGTCGAAACGAACTAGTGAAGGGTAGCTATTCACTAAATGTCGGATTTGGATCATTTAGTTTGGCAGACAACACCCTATCGCATGAGTCGCTTTTGGATTACTCAAACAAATCGAATGGAAATATTATACCACTAGATACCGGAAACGTGTATATATCAGCGGCAAACTCGGTTCTTATAAAATCTATGATTACTTCGACAGAAGTCGTCGGCCTTCTCAAGACCATATCATCCGGAAATATGCTAAACTTATCGTCTGGAAATTCAATTAATGTCGCTAGTGCAGAGCGTATTTCTATTTCGTGCGGTGAGACGCATTTAATATTTAGTGCGGATGGGACCGTTACGGTAAAAGGGAAAACATTACTTATGGAGTTCGCCGAGTCGATCGAGTTGAAGTCTGCAAAAATCAAGCTGAACTAATTGAATAGAGGGATGAAGAATGGCATTGCCAAAAGTGGCCCAAGTTGAGACAGGTAAATCCATCACGTTCAATGCGGGGCGAATGATCGGGGTAAAGCGCGTAACGACAACGTCGTTTTTTCATTTGGAGTCTCTTATCTACAATGTCTACGATCACCCTGTAGAGCAACAAACGGGAAGAGCGATAGCTACTGTTCAAAGGTCAGATTATCCCGATACGCAACACAACGAGGGCGCCCTTGTGTTTGGCGGTTCACAACTGTGGTCAGATCCTAAAGAATACACTGCAGTTTCAAGCGGCGAGATTGTTCAGTGGACCGTGAGCGTACCCAACCGGCAGCCGACGGTTAACGACAATGCCGGTCCCTTTAAATTTGTGACCGTTCATATACCGAAATCCGATATGAGCAAATTCTTCCTCAAGCAGGTCGGAGCTGTCAACTCATGACACATAGACTAAGATCCTTAACAGTTATAATCTTGGCAACTTTTTACTACCCCGCAACAGCGGCAACTGCAGATAATAATACATCAATGAAAGTAACAAAACACGAAAACGATGAATGCGTAATTAGCAGAACGGTTGTTATTGATTCTAAATCTGACAAAGATCTTGGGTTTCTCGGTATTTATCTGGAGTATGTCGCTCCATCTTTCACTGGATTCGCTCTGACCGACGGGAATACGGGCCGCATCGAATTTCGATTTAATGAATCCTGCGAGGAGGTTATCAACGGGTTCATATCAAATGCATTGAATTAGGGGTAGAGCGCTTATCCAGATCGTCATCGTGTGATTGTAATCGCCGTGTCCTGCTTTTGCGCCAATTCCCGTTGCTGCGCCTGAACCTGCCTGTTCGCCGCGGCGAGCTGGGCATGGGTGCGGACAAGCTGCTGCGTCTGAGCCTGGCTGATCTTCAGCGATTGGGACAACGCGGCCTGGTCGCCCAGTCGCAAGGCGCGATGGTCGGACGGTGCCAACCGACGATCCAGACTGCTGGCAAGCTTCGTCAGTTCCTGTTTCGCGGCCGGCAAAGCGCTGAGACTGGCAAGTTGCGTGGATGCCGGTGATTGCAGAATAGCGGATAGCTGCGGCGATGGAGCAGCAACTTCCTGTCTGACCCGGTTTTGTTCCCTGGCATACGCTGCAACGACGGCACGTTGTTCGTACTGAAGGATATTGCCGTAATCCTCGAGCGCGTTGGCAAGTCGCGGTATATGCGTCTCAGCCATCTGGCGCTCCGGACTGGCTGATCGGATCCATCCACCATGCTCACCGGCGACTGGTGCGATTACCTCGGGCATTTTGCGAACCGTGTCGCCCATTCCGGTTGCGAGGGCCGGATTGCCTTCGATCGACTGCAAGGTTGAGGAGATGGCAGCCGAGTTGCCGTAAACGAGGCGGGCTTCACCCTCAACTTCAGATCGCTTTGCAGTGGCACGATCGGAGTTCTGTGCTCTTTCCTTGATCTCGGCCGGCGTCAGATCGGCAAGGCGCTGCGCCGGAATGAGAGGCTCCATTGAATGGGCCGAGTTATTCCCGCTCGGAGTGACCAATCGATCGGGCTTGGCCTCGGCGAGTTCCTGGCGCATCTTTTCGGCGCTGGCCGCCTGTTCGCGGAAATACCGCGTGTCAGCGTTCGCGGTCTTCTCGACCGCCCCTATTTTTTCTTCATCAGCACCCCGTGCCTCCATCTTGGAAATCACGCTGCGCCAGGCAGCGATGAACTGCTCGATTTCGCGATCCGAACGGGGGCGGTCTCGTTCAGGCTTGTGGCTCATGCTCAGAGATCACGCAGGAAGCTATCCGGATCTTTGAGGCGTTCGCCCCAGACCGTAATGATCTCCTCGACCGTGCTGTCGTCAACGACATCAAAAGACCGTTGCAGAGCATGTATCTCGCGGCTCTTCTCGAACAGCCGAGCGGCCTCCACTGGATCCTTGGCCTCGATCTCGTTCATCCGCTCGTAGATGATGCTATGGGCGGTATTCAGGATCTCATTGGCGATTTCCGCCTGGACCACCTGATCGTGGGTATGGGGATTTGCGATTCTTGTCATCTCGGCCGCTCCTTCCAGACTTCCTCTATACATAAACCATTGTGCTCTGAAACACGCTTATTCTATGTCCTAAGGCTTTGTTGTTACGCGATTTTATCCACTTTACGCTCATCGCGTGAGCCTGCCTCCCTGCTCCATGGCCCGG
>NZ_JAJAWH010000075.1 GCF_020531965.1 Pseudorhizobium xiangyangii
GACCCTCCCCTGAATGGTTCAAACCGCAAAGGCTGGCGCTTGTGGCATCCGTGGTTCTCTAGTCGCGCGCTGTGAGCAGGTTTCGGGTGTAAGGAAGAGGTATGACATGGTTGATTTCAAACGACAGGAATTGTTCAATCTGGTATGGTCGATGCCGCTATCGGCTATTGCGAAGCAACATGGCCTTCGTGACACGACTATCGCCAAAGCCTGCGAAGAAAATGATGTCCCCCGGCCAGCACCTGGATATTGGGAGAGGCAGCGATACGGCAAGTTCGATCTCAAGCCTGATCTGAACAACACGCGATTTCGCCCGGATGATCTGGTTACCATTAAGAAGCATCCGGGGCCGTTGCGGTTGGTGAGTGATATGGACAGCCAGCACGATAGGATTCCCGATCTAGTTCGTAGGCTGATCGATGCGGGATGTAATCCAGTCGCTGTGTCGAATTATTACTGTCTAGAGGAACCGGACCAGCCTGAGCAGGCCAGGAATGTAATGCAGATTCTGGCAGATTTCGGCCCTCGGGACCATCTCCGAGGTGAAATCGTAGAGTATCTTGGACGTATCGGGCGTGTGCTTGATCTCTGACCTCGGTTCGCAATTCAAGCGCCTAAAGCGTCGAATGTCACCGCAGGCGTCGGGAGCAGCAAATGACCATTGACGAACTTTCAACAGACCCAGAATTCAACATAGCATTCCAGCCCATCATCCATGGGTCGGATGGCAGCATCTTCGGCTATGAAGCCTTAGCGCGGCCGAAATCCGGCATTAGTCCTCTGCTCTATTTTAATGCCTTGCAAGGTGAAGCGCTCACCGTTGCTGATTGTCGATGCCGCCACCTCGCGCTCGCTCTCGCGCGATTGAATCGAGTCTCCGGGAGTCTCTGCTTGAATATCCTCCCATCCTCGATCATGCATCCGATATACGGTATCGCAGCAACGATTTCGCTCGCGCGACAGATTGGATTTTGTCTGGAACACCTCATTTTCGAGATTACCGAGCATGAGCCGATTGGCGACTATCAGCGGGTTCGCGCATGCTTGGATGCCTCCCGCAACGAGGGAGTGAGATTCGCTCTTGACGACTTCGGAGCCGGCTTCAATGGTCTGTCGACCTTGATGGAACTTCGACCGGAGTTCGTAAAGTTCGATAGTTCCCTCGTCGGTAAAATTGGCCAGGATGTCGAACAAACATGCTTCATCACCTCGATCATTGGGGGGTGTCGGGCGTTCGGGAGCCGTTTAATCGCCGAGGGCGTTGAAACGGGGGAAATTTTCGCTGACCTGCGATCGCGCGAGTTCGATCTGATGCAAGGCTATTACTGTGGAAAGCCGACTTTGGCCCCATCGCGAGCAGACTGCACGGCGGCCTAACTCGGGAGAATTGCTTCTGGCTAGAGATGGCGATAACGGATACATGTACGACTAAAAATCAAGTCAATACCAAGCGTTATCTTATGTGCCACGAACCCTGCCTTATTACGCACTTCATAAAGTTCTCTCGCTATGAAAGTAGGTTCCGAGGAGAAGGCTCTGAGAGCCACGCACGCCTTCTGGCGTTGGGGCTGCTTGGCCCAAGAAATGAACGTCTTGCATATTCAACTTGGAGATTTTCGAATGCCTGACCGATTTGTATCCCCCGCTCTACAGGGAATGGACATTACATCTTTCCTCACCGTTCCTTTGGCGGGCGTTGAAGCCGAAATCTATAACGGCATATGGAATGCAGTGATTGATAGGAAGCTGCAGTCTGGTATGAAGCTGGAGGAAGCCGCCCTAGGGGAAATATACGGTGTAAGCCGCACGGTTATCCGCAAGGTGCTAGTGATTATGGAACAGGACGGCATCGTAGAACTGCCTCTGAATCGTGGCGCCTATGTTGCATCACCGAGTAGAGAGGACGGCTTGCAAGTGTTGGAGGCGGCATCAGTGCTTTACCAGCACTTCGCTCGAAAACTTGCGCTTAATCCTAAAGGCCTGACGGACCAAGATCGCGAACGCATACAGCTACATCTACAAGCTGAAGAGCGAGCCCATAACGAGCAGAAAGTTCAGGCTTCTCGTCGTATGCGAAGTGAACTGGGCACGCTCCTCGGTCTCCTCTCCGGAAATGCACTTTTGGCTGGTACAATGGCAAGATACATGGTCCGTGCTATTCTGGCACTGTCTCTCCACCAGAAGGGTCCAGCACCCGACAGCCGCGCACTGGGTAAAACGATCGTCGACGCAATCAGCAAGGGCGATGCAGAGAAGGCCGTCGAGACGATCCGAATTTACAGTGCGCTCCTGATGCAAAGCATGAACCTCGTGATGGACGATCATACCGCTGATCTGAGATCAATCTTAGGTCACGCAGCGAAACCCCGTTGAATGTCCGCAAGGGTTCCAGACATCTGGGCTCAGATGACGCGTTCTGCACGGGATGGAGTCATTGCCGCGCCGAAGCTGAGGCCTTGAATGTAGTCCCATAAAGTCGCTTTGCCTTGGCCCGTGCGACGACAACTCCTAAACGCCCTTAATTTGAGTTGCTGGTTGAAGGACGACATGAAGTCTGGAAAGTGCCCGCAGTCCGAGACCTCGGCGGGCTGCTACCATTTGAGCGGCGGCCGGGGCTGGATCCTGAATCGGGCTTCCACGTTTTAAAATGAGGTTCGTCGAATGACGCGTCCATTGTCGGCGCCGACTACGACCTCATACCGCGCTCCAGCACGAAACACTCTGTAGGTGTACGTACTTCCTCCACAGTCCTTAACTTCAACGTTGTGGAAACCAAGCTCTTCCAGCTCGTCTTTGGTCTCGCCACACGAAATTGGTTTTCCGTCAGCAAGGTACGTTCCTATCCTTAGCCTGATATCAGCGGTCTCGAATAGCTGTGCCTGTGCGAATTCGATATCGAGGTTCGCCAAAAGGACAACTGCTAAAGTAAATGAGCTATTCCTTTTCAAGGCACTTGCTCCGTCGCCGTCGCGGTTGCTTTATACGTGACAAGATTCATTTTCGCAAGGAGCGTGTAAGATAGCACTGGAGACCGCCTACATTCTGGGTAACACTCAAGCTGTGATTGCGTGGTCTACCACTGGAGACCGTGAAGGTGTCGGCGAAACAACGACCCCTTGCGCTGGTGATGTCTACCAGGTGATTTTGAGGCCACCCATGACCTTGCCGGCAACGT
>NZ_JAJAWH010000076.1 GCF_020531965.1 Pseudorhizobium xiangyangii
GTAGTCGCCGAGCAGCGAGAACGCTCCGGCCGCGGTTGTGGCGCCATTGATTGCGTCGACCACGCGGATCCCGTCAGCAACAGTCGGAGCGCCGGGACCGCCCGAATTGCGAACGGACAGGAGACTGGCCCCAGTCGCTGCGCCGCCATCAATGACCAAAAGGTCAGAGGGTGAGTTGTCCGCCGACAGGTAGCTATTCAAGCTGACCAGACCCCCATTTCCCACATAATTGGCAGTGGACAAGACTTTATAGCTTGCTGGCTGTAGTGGGTTTCCGACTGGGGGTAGCAAAGAGATTACCCCGGAATTCACTATTGCTTGTGACACGGTTGAGCTACCCGTCACAGCCCATTGACTGGCAGATCCCACGTCAATGTTGGTCAGATTTGTCGCCGCACCGGTCAGCTGGCTATTCTGCAGAGTGATATCGGCCAACCCTCCGGTAGCCACGAAAACGTCCCCGGTCAGTGTAGTGTCCACAGCGAACAAATCGACGCTGCTATGGTTCCCAAACTGGTCATCCAGACTCTGCAAGACGTAACCACTACCGGCGTAGGTGGAGGTATTATTCAGGTTAATGTCCAATACCGCGCCTTCGGCACGCACCAGATCTCCCAGTTCACTCGATATCTGACTATTTCTGAGGTCAGCAATATTGGGAGCAGCCAACGAGCCGCCCAGCGCATATATTGTAGCCGCGCCAGCGCCCGTTGTATTGATCGACAGGCCACCGGCATTGATAATCCCGCCGTTGCGCACCACCAAGCCGTGCGCATCCGTACCTGTGGTCGACAAGGTGACAGTATCAGCTGAAATGACAGCACCTTGGCCAAACGCATAGACTCCGTAGGCTCCAGCTCCTGTCGTCAGCACGGCACTCTCGGATATATCTAATCCGACCGGCGGCGCTGGTGCTGCGGTATCCACTACCCCGACCGCATCGGTACAGTTGTCGACAGCACCGGCCAGGGCACAAGCCTGCGCACCCACAGCCCCATCCCCGACAGTGGAGATCGACACTTGGTTCGCTATCAACATTGTTGGTGCGTTCGTGGGGAATCCACGCGCTTGCGACAGCAATCCCATGCTAAAGTCGCCGGTAGTTTGCAAGGAGCTAAGAGTTATGTTCAATGTTGCGCCAGCTTCCGCAACGACGGCAGAGGCTGTAGTCCCGGGATTTATAATGTTATCGACAACTCCCGTCGTGCTCACTGTCAGATTGTCGGCGAACAGCTGTGAGCCAGCCCCGGTCGCGTTGAGCGCGTAGCTGCCGTCACCGCTGGTGATCACCAGGGCATCATTGATGGACAAAGTCGCACTATTTTCGGCACGTACACCAAAAGCATCAATACCGCTCGTCTCAACTGTACCTGATGACAGGATGATCGACGAGCCGGCATCCAGCGCATGTAATCCATGCCCGAAATCACCAGCGGTGGAAATTGTGGCGCCGTTCAAGTCGACAGTCCCGCCCGATTGGGCGCGCGCACCTTGGGCTTGAGTTCCTCCGGTGATTATTTGTACCGCGCCGCCGGATACGGAGCCACCGCCAGACGCGTGTATGCCATGCGCGAAATCTTCAGAAGTAGAAAGTGTCGTAAAGTCGCCACCGGTGCCAGCTCCGAGTACCAGCGTGCTTCCACTACCGAACGCACCGGCCGCAGTGGCGACCGAGCCCGTTGTGGTAACCGATCCACCATTGAGGAAAATGGTCCCGCCCGATTCAGCCAGGGCGCCCTGCCCAGTGTCCCCAGTCGTTGAGATGGCCATATCCGTACTGGTGATTGTGGAGCCTGTACCGCTTGCCCAAAGTCCACGGGCGAGCGAGCCCGTAACGTCGATCGTGCCTCCGCGCAGAACAATGTTACCGCCACTCTGTGCGCCGCCACCATGCGCACCCTGCCCCCCAGTCATCAGCCTAACCGGTCCTAGAGCATCAATACTTCCTCCATTCAGCGTGCGGAAAGCGTAACCCGCAGTGAAAGAGCTGATCCCCGTATTCCATACGGAACCCGCCGGTGCTGTCTGGGCAGTTCCGTTAGCAAGTAGCTGTTGTCCGAGCACAGCAGTGGGAAGCGCCACCGACGTCAGCAGAGCTCCCAATGCAATTGCCTTGCGACCGACCGATTTTCCCTGATGGGAGATAGAAACGGCACCCCCGAAGGGCGAGGGTTTCATCTCACGCCAACGCTGGTTGCCTGGGCGATCACGCCACATCTCGGCGACGACAGCTGGAATTCTGGTATAGTAGCTAATCCAGTGTGCAATTTCTTTGTGGCCATTACAGTGGCTCCATAAGCGCGGATTAGTCCGTGGGGTCATTTTGTGGTCCTCAATCAGAAAGTTGCGCGAATTCTTCTGACCAACGGAGACGAGATTTTAGTAGTCGTTGTCAGAATGCGAGCCGATTTGTATGCAGGCAATAATTCACATTAGAATGAATATCAATTCACATCGCATCGTCACCGCTCATTTCCGGCGGTGGTCTGATCAACTGAAGATCAACAAACGGCGAGATTCACGGATCTCCGCTTATTTTCTGATCTATCGTAGGCACTGCTGACATGACGTAGCGCGGCACAAGCAGGCATCGATCACCTGCAGCGCATTCATTCTCTGGCTCGCCGACTTCTGGGCTCGGCGGCATTCGAGGCGGGGGGAATTCGGCCCCGAGTTCAGGGCAGAATACAGCAGGACCGAGCATTGGCGCAAGCAGCGGCCTTTTCCGTTTCCGGTAAGGTGAAAACAGCCGGGTCTTGGAAATTTCGGGGGAACTGCTATATTCAGTCTCGAAGTGTGGGATGAGCTTTCGCCCACCCCACATTTCCTAGATGATAAATAGGAACCGGATCTTGAGTAGCCAGCTCTTCCGGTTCCTTTTTATTTCCAGGGTAACGCTAAAGGGAATTACCCACATTTGCGCACCTTCGAGTTTGAGGGCAAAGCCTGATTGCCTCAGCCGGGGTGGCTTATCCTCCCGGTCGCGCCGGCTGGCTCGGCGCTGGCTACTTCTGCCCTCAAAACCTGTTGCCTCTCTATAAGAGACCGATTCTCCTTTCCAGAACCTAAACCGCGCGTCGGACCATCCCAGCCGGCGCGCAAGCTCATCGCGGCGACAGAATAGCTTTTAGATCGACGTCCTCG
>NZ_JAJAWH010000077.1 GCF_020531965.1 Pseudorhizobium xiangyangii
CCCTTTGGGCGCCCGCCATGGTGCATCAAACGCTTTGAAGTTCCCGCAGCAGACGGTCAAAACCGTGATCGTCCAGATCGTTAGTTAGTGGCAGACCGAACTATTCTACAACCGGTATTGGCCCGCTGTCCAAAGGTTTGGCCACGCCGGCAGCTACTTGCATGTAGTCCGGAAGCTTCAAAGTCGTGTGACCCCGCGGGGCATCATCACCACCTTGCATCAGATCACGCAGAACGCTGAGGCCCACCGACCAGTCCGCACCGGACGCGCTGCCATCGACAGCTCGACCGCCAGCCGAGGTAGAGAGAGTTCGAGCAGCCGCTCGCCTAGGCCGCGCACTCATAAACCGGGTTTGCAAATCGGCCTGACTCTGATTCACTTTGGCCTTGATTTGGAGGCCTCTCATGACCCGTCGCCGGTTTGATCTGACCGATTTTGAATGGACAGTTATTCAGCCCCTGTTGCCCAATAAGCCGCGTGGCGTGCCGCGGGTTGACGACCGGCGGGTGATCAACGGCATCTTGTGGCGCTTCCGGACGGGTTCGCCTTGGGCAGACGTTCCGGATCGATATGGCCCGTATACAACCTGCTACAACCGTTTCGTTCGATGGCGCAAGGCGGGTGTCTGGGATCATGTTCTGGGCGAGATTTCCAAGGCTTTCGATGGCGATATCGTCATGATCGACAGCTCCTGTGTCCGTGTTCACCAACATGCGGCGACGGGAAAAAGGGGGATCAAGACGATGGCTGCATGGGACGTTCCCGTGGCGGCCTGACTACAAAAATCCACGCAGTTGTCGACGCCGATGGTCGACCGATCCGTCTCGCGCTCACAGCCGGCCAAGCCCATGATGGCCGCATGGCCGAGCCGATGCTGCAGACGATTGCCAAGGGTACGATCCTGCTCGCTGACAAGGCTTACGATACCAACGCTGTAAGAGCATTTGCAAAGCAAAGGCCGGCATGGGCCAATATTCCTGCCAAGAGCAATCGGAAGGGAAGCTTCCCTTTCAGCCAATGGGTTTACCGACAGCGCGCTCTCGTCGAGCGTTTCTTCAGCAAACTCAAACAGTTCAGAGGCATCGCCACCCGATACGACAAAGACCCGATGAACTTTCTCGCCGCTGTCAAATTGGTAGCAGCAAGAATTTGGATCAGATCGTTATGAGTCTACGGCCTAGCGGACTTTGGCCCAGGACCAAGTCTTGCTGAGGCGTCAGGTCATAAAACTGACGTCGATCCGCGCTTCGGTCAAGGTTTCCGTCTCCGGGCACCACAAGCGATAGCAGCAGCCCTGAAAGGTCCAGAGACGGACTTTGGTGGCCGGCGACGAGAGCGCTCGGATCAGTAGGGACAGCGAGAGGAGCTTCGGCCGGGTTCAAGACCTCTGCGTCTGCGGCTGCAAATCGCATTGACGCCCCAACTGGGTCATTTGTCTCCGCTGTTCCAGCCTCCACTGACGCCGCTTCTACCAACCCAGTGGCTGCCGCCGTCTCTTCCATCATTGGCGCCATGGCAAATCGCGCCGCCGGAGCAAACGGATCAACCGTAAATGACCATCCGTCGGAAGCCACGCTGACGTTCCCGGCCAGGTCAGAGATCGTCACCGTGATCATGTGCGGCACCCGAGGTCATGTCCGTCGCTGGGGTGAAGGACCAAGACCCATCGCTTTGAACCTTTGTCGTCCCCAAGACCGTTGCACCATCGTGGATGGTTACCATGCCGCCAACCTCACCGGTGATGCCTGTTCCACTGATTGTAGGTCTGACATCATTGGTGGTCGAACCAGAGGTGATGGTTCCAGTCGCAGTTGGCACATCATCAACAATATTGCCGATAGCTGGCCTTGTTGGTGCGGTTGTGTCGACAGTTATGAGCCATGGCGAGGAGGCGGCTCCAGTATTGCCGGCGACATCGATTGCCTTAACCGTGATCGAATGAGCTCCCTGGCTGAGGGCCTTGCCCTGATCAGGTGTAAACGACCAGCTTCCCGTTCCGGTGGTGCCACTGACGAGCGCAGTTCCAAGAAGCGTCGCACCGTAATAGGGCAGCACCGTCGAGCCAGCTTCAGCCGTTCCGCTGAAGGTCGGCATCGTATCATTGGTCGAACTGTTGTTGATCAACGCCCCCACTACAGGGCCGACGTCATCGACAACCCCAGCGATCACGGGAGTGCCAGGCGCCGTCAGATCCACCGTGACAACGAAGGCGGTTGATTTGCTCCCCGTATTTCCGGCGATGTCGGTTGCAGTGGCATAGAGCGTATTGGCTCCAGCTGGCAGGACAGCGGTCAAAGTCAATGACGAGATAAAAGTTACAGCATCGGCAACCGCGGTTCCAAGCACCTCTCCCGCAGCATTCGTGATTGTCACCGTGCTCCCCTGCTCCGCAGTCCCCTTCAGCCTAGGACGAATGTCGTCCGTACGACCTCCATTAAGGACATCGCCTACCACTGAACCAGCATCGTCAATCAGTGCATTGATGGACGGTGACGCCGGGGGCTGTAGGTCAACAGTCACCACGTAGCCGGTCGCATCCGCCAACACACTGGTATTTCCGGCAGCATCCGTAGCGGTTGCCGAGAAGCTATGCGTACCGTGGGCTAGCGTCGAGGTGGAATAGCTCCAGTTCCCCGATTCATCGGCCGTTGTTGTACCCAGTAAAGATAGCCCATCATAGACTTTGATGACGGCATTGGCCTCGCTCTCGCCTTTGATCAACAGAGTTTTGTCATTGGTCACGTCATTGGCGGCGATTGAACCCGGATAGATCCCCTCATTAGCAATCACGTCCATTACCTTTGGTGCCTCGGGCGGGGTCAGGTCGATGGTTACGGCAAAGGCATCGGACGCCGGCCTTCAATGCCGTTCACCACGAGCTTTGCAGTGAGAGCATGTTCACCTTCAGCCAACAGACCAGTAGTCAGAGACCAATGACCGCCGGAAGGAACGGTTACGCTACCGA
>NZ_JAJAWH010000078.1 GCF_020531965.1 Pseudorhizobium xiangyangii
CCTCGAAGGCGCGGTCTTCGCCGGGGTCACAGCCGGGCTGACGGCTCGCATCAATCTTGGCGATATGGGCCTGCTCAACGGTTCCGCCTTCTCGCAACGCCTGCTCGGTGCCTTCGGCAACGGAAGTCTCACTCTGGGCAATATCCTCGAGGGCGCTTTTGACGGATTAATCAGCTCGGGCCTGTCGTCGGCGATCTATGGGACTGATTTTGGCACCGGCTTCTCAACCGCGCTCATCAAGACAGTTGTCAATCTGGCGCTTGCCGATGTCCAGACTGAAATCGGCGACCTGGGGCTTGCCGAGGGTTCGTTGCCCCACATGCTCCTGCACGGGCTGGCTGGATGTGCGGCGGCTGAGGCCCAAGGTGGTAGCTGCGCTGCTGGGGCAGCGGGAGGCATCGCGCAGAGCCTTTACGCAGGTTATCTCTCGGGCAACAAACCCCAACCTGGCGGCTACGACACTGCAGCCGCTTACGCTGCCGCGTTGAGCTCGTGGCATGAGGGTAGCTTCAAGGCAGCCCAGCTCCTTGGGGCAATGGCCGGCTTTTTCGTTTCCGAAGGCAAAGCGGACAACATCTCTCTTGCCGGAACGATCTCAGTTTCTGGGCTCAAGAACAATTACCTCACTCATGAAGAGCTCCGTGAGTACGAACGCAAACTGGCGGCTTGTGGTGAAGACGAGCAATGCCTGACGCGGGTAGAGGCGGAACGTATCGCCGACTGGAAAGCCCGTCAGGCAGAGTTTGAGGAGACCTGCCTCACCAACAGCGCCGATTGCCGCGCACTGTTGAACCAGATGCGGGGCGATCTCATTCTGCTCGTCCAGAACAGCGACACCTATGGAGCCGCGGCCACCTGGATCAATACCGACATCAGAGGGCTACTGTCGCTTGAATGGACAATGCTCGAAATCCTGGCCGAGCAGGGCCAGCTAACCCCGTCCGAGCAAGCTCGCCTCGACGAGTTCCGTCTGACACCCTGGCCCAAGCTGATCGAAGCCGCGTCTATGGCTTTTACAATCGGCAAGCCCGGAAAGCAGCCCGGCAAAGACGATGGATACCTTCCGCCAGCCGGCAAGGACTACCATAGCAACGGCTATCGTGCCGAATTCTATGATGCGACCGGCAATCCGACCAAATGGCGCAATCCGCTGACCAATCAGCTCGAGGACATTCCGCCAGGCATGAACGTCCACAAGGACCACATTCTGCCGCGGAATGAGGTCAAAAAACTTGATGGGTACGACGAATTGTCGCCGGCGGAACAGAAGCTGATCCTCTACAATCCGAAAAACTATCAACCTCTGGAAGGCTCTCTGAACTGCTCGAAGGGCTGTACGGTTGAAGGCAGCAGTCGTCCGTGGGAAACCTACAAAGGGCAGCCGGTGAATGCCGACTACAAGGACTGGCTGTTCGAGCAGCAGATCGATATGGCCGACAAGTTGACCGAGCTCATCCGTGAGATAAACAACGCCAGAGGAATGTAGCCATGCCCATTACCGGCCTGACAAAAGAACAATTTTTGGCCCAAGGCCTGTACAACAGGGTGCTTGCCTGTTGGACGAATTTTTCAGAGGTGGCACCCGAGGCGCTTGATGCTGTTTACAATGCCGACCGCCCTGATGGCAATTTGCGCGACGTCCTCACTCCGCTGAATATTGGCAAGGAATGGCTATTCGGACTGACGCTGAAGCACCAGCCACGGACAGCCGCGCTGTTGCTGGATGGCGGAGAATTGTTTGTCAGAGTAAGGGAGGCAGCCACCGATGCGATTGCGACCTTCACTATGGACCTGGCGCTTGAGGTGCAGAACAAAATAGTCTGCATTAACAGACTGCGTTTCGATGAGAATCTGTCCGATCCGGGACATCAGGCCTACATGGCGCGGCTTGAGGCTAATTTGACGAGGCGAGATGGCCGTCCCAGGAAGAAAAACCAGCGCCAGTTCAGCCTGCCTATGCCTCTGCGAGAAGCTTATTATACACGCTTCGACGGTCTTAATTTGCCTGAACGCCCGGTCGCCTATCCGCAGCGGATCTTGCCCTGGGGCATCAACCGGCCCTGGGAAAGCCTTGAAGGCTATCTGGAAGGTCTGCGTGGCTACACCAAGAAATACCAGCCCTGGTTTGAAGAACGCTTGCCGATCCAGCGACTGGAAGACCGCAAGGACATCCCCTTCATGGCGTTTCTCGACACGCGCACCAAGCTGCGGGACGGCGACATTTTCTTTGTCAAGAACACCATCCAGGATGGCACCGTCTACCACATCAAGGACGATATTATCGAAGACATGCGTGTTCTTTCGGAGCCGGCAGAGGCATTCGACCGGTATTGCGAACACATTCTGTTGGGGAGGGAAGGCCGGTTCGACTTTCTGCCCTACACGTCTCCCTTTGTACCGTGATTTGCCCGCGCCGTTTTTATGTCATGGGACGTTTCAGATAAGAATTCCGGGTGAAAGAAGATCTCACCCACGCCCTCGCCGCCTCAACCGTGAGCCTACTGGCCGTTGGACTTCGGTTCCCTCGGAGCCATTCCCAGTGGCTCGCCGGACTCAAGAAAAGTTCACTGGACTAAGAGAGATGGAGGTATCTATCGCCGTTGAGTGCCCGACCACCTGTATACCAAACGTCGATTGCCTCCAACGATACTACTTAGACCACTGGCCTCACAACGATTAAATTTCGAGACGGGTGCGTGGTCACGGTGAATGCTGAGCCCCAGGAGAGATCGAGACCTCAGGCCATATTCACCACCGCTCGGTCCTTGCAGCTCCTACCTTAAGGGATGTTCCCATTGAATTATCTGCACTACG
>NZ_JAJAWH010000007.1 GCF_020531965.1 Pseudorhizobium xiangyangii
CCATCCAGACATGACATCACCACTCTAAGCTGTCTTGCCAAGGAATTGGGGGGCCTCTAGCGCAAGGCCTGACCCTTGTTATCGAACCTGTGAATCTGGCCCACCTCAGGGGAAATACCAATCTTATCGCCAACCTTCACGGTGGGAGACCCTGCCATACGCACGACAAGAGCCCCGGCTGCTTCCGAGCGCACGTGGACATGCGTCTCCGCACCGAGGTGCTCGATCAGTTCGACACAGCCCGGCCATGCGCCATCACCCTCGACGATGCGAAGATGTTCCGGCCGCACGCCTATCGTCGCCGCGCCATGGGCCGACGCAACCTCGCCTTCAATCCTGTTCATGCGTGGCGCGCCAATGAAATCGGCGACGAACAGATTGGTCGGGCGCTCGTACAGTTCCTGCGGCGTGCCAACCTGTTCGATCCGCCCCTGGTTGAGAACGACAATCCGGTCTGCCATCGTCATCGCTTCCACCTGGTCATGCGTGACGTAGATCATCGTGGCTTTGAGCTGCTGGTGCAGCTTCATGATCTCAAGACGCATGCTTCCTCGCAAAGAAGCATCGAGATTGGAAAGTGGCTCATCGAACAGAAAGGCGGTGGGATGACGTACGATTGCCCGTCCGATCGCCACGCGCTGACGCTGGCCGCCGGAGAGTTGCGACGGTCGGCGCTCAAGGAACTGCGTGAGATCCAGGATCCTCGCGGTGTCCTCTATCTTGCTGTCGATCGACGCCGGCGCCTCGCCTGCCATTTCAAGCGGGAAGGCCATATTCTGCCGCACGGTCATGTGCGGATAGAGCGCGTAGGACTGAAACACCATGGCAAGACCACGCTCGCCGCAGGGCGTCGTCGTCACGTCCTTGCCCTCGATGCCTATACGACCGCCGCTGCTTTCCTCGAGCCCGGCAATAAGCCTCAGGAGGGTGGACTTGCCGCTGCCCGAAGGACCGACGAAGACGATGAACTCGCCCTCGGCGATCTCGAGGTCGAGCGGCGGGATGACCGTGAGCGGGCCGAACTTCTTGGTGATCCCGTCGAGTTTGATGTGAGCCATTGTCACTCCGATTTGGCCTTGCGCCCGGCTCAACCCTTGACCGCACCAGCGGTCATAGATCCGGTCAGTTGTTTGTAGATGAGCATACCGAGCACGGCCGGTGGCAGTGCCCCGAGGATCATCACAGCCGAGGCAACGCCCCATTGCACGCCGCCACCGCTGGCGGAAAAGAAGAAGGATGCGCCGACGGTCACCGGCACGGCCTCGCGCGTGGTCAGCATCAGGCCGAAAAGATACTCATTCCAAGCGGTGATGAAGCCGAAGGTAAAGGCGGTGACCACGGCCGGCCGGATAAGCGGACTCACGATGCGCCGCAGGATCACGAAGGCGCCGGCACGGTCCATACGCGCCGCCTCGTCGATTTCTCCAGGCATATCTGCGATCGCGTTCACCATCATCATCAGGCTGAGCGGCAGGTTAACGATAGTGAGGATCAGACCGAGACCAAGGCGCGTATCGAGCAGGCCGACGAACTGGAACATCATGTAGAGCGGGATAGCGAAGACGACCAGCGGTACAGCGCGCAGGTTCGCAACCAGCGGAAACAGATGCCGGCGGCCCGCGCCGGTGCGCACTATCGCGTAGGCAGCCGGCACCGTCAGGAGGAGCGCCAGGACGGAGCCGATCAAGGCCGCGACGGTACTGTTCAACAGATAGGCATAGATATTGAACCGGCTCGTGTCGGTCAGAACCTTGGCATAGTTCGCGAACGTCGGGGCCTGGATCAAAAGGCCCGGGTTCATAGCGATTTCCCTGGCGCCTTTGAACGAGGTGATCAGGGTAACAATCACCGGGAAATTCATCGCAAAGGCTGCGATGGCGAAGACGATCCAGCGGAGCACGTTCATGCGGCAGCTCTCCGCTGACCCAGCCGGGAGTGCAGCAAGGCGCCACCATAAAGAAGGACGAGCGAGGCAAGGAACAACAGCGCCGAAGCAGCGACCGCCTGGCCAATCTGGCCGCCCTTGAAGAAGGACTGGTAGATATAGATGGACAGCGACATGGTCGAGCCGCCGGCTCCAGCTCCGGTGAGTGCAAAGACGTTGTCGAAGACGCGAAAGCCGTCGATGAAACGAATTCCAAGCGCGATCGCGATCGTCGCCTTCATCATAGGCAGTTCGATCCGCCAAAAGATCTTCCAAGCACTGGCTCGGTCCATCGCGGCCGCCTCGCGAATTTCCGACGGAATGGAAATATATGCGACGTGAAACAGCAGGAACGCAAAGGGTGTCCACTGCAGCACCTCAACCACCACCAGCGTCCAGAAAGCGTTGTTGGCGTCAAGGAAAGCGGGGCTCGTTCCGAACCACAATGTCAGGTAATGGGGCAACGGACCGGCAAACTCATGCAGCACAAGACGGTACATCAGGCCCACCATGGAGGCCGCCACCATCATCGGGAGCATCAGGATCGCCATGGTCCAACCGTGGCGGCTGACGATTGGCGACAGGAATATGGCGAGCGCCAGGCCCAGGCTGCATTCGATGACGGCAGTTAGCACGCCGAAACGCAATGAGAACCAGCTGGCCGCCCAGAACTCGGGATCGATGAGGACCTCACCGAAATTGCGCAAACCCACGATTTCAGGCGCGCGCATAGTTTGGAAGGTCACGTCCGACAGCGAATAGACGATGTTGACCAGGGCAGGAAAACTCAGGAAAACAAGCAAGAAGACGACGAGCGGCGTCAAGAGAAGCCGGCCTTCGCGTTCTGTGGTGTCGTAGGCTTCATGTCTTCCACCAGGCGTTGCCCGGGCGCCTGCACGCCCGGGCGTTGAGTGCTATTTCAGCAGATCGGTCATGCTGGTGGTGGCGGCAGACAGCGCCTCATCGAGGCTCTTCTGACCAGCCCAGTAGGCGGTGAACTCCTTCGCCTGGACTTCGTATATGGAAAGAGCATTGGCCGACGTGGCGCCGTTCATGACGTAGCCATAGCTGCCCGCGAACTCGCCAAGTTTGACGAGATCCGGACGTTCTGCGGCAATCTTCTCAACAACCGACGGTGAAAGCGCCGGCGAACCGCCAGCCTTTGCATAGGCCAGTACCGCATCTTCGGAGGCCAGCCACTTGAGGAAGCGTACCGCACCCTCCTTGTGCTTGGAGTTCTTGTTGAGGCCAAGGCCGAGGCCGTGGATGTGGTCCTTGCGGCCCTCCGGTCCGGCAGGCGGAGCCACCACAGCTGTGTTTTCAGCAACGCCGGGGGCTGTATCAGGGTTCATGAGTTCACCGGCGGCAGCATTCCACTGCAGTGCGGTCGCGACCTGGCCCGAGGTCCAGGCGGCATTGGTCTCCGGATACTCGTAGCTCAGGGAGTCCTTCGGTGTCGCACCCGCGTCATAGAGCTTCTTGTAGAGTTCGAGACCGGCACGGTATGCGGGCGAATCGACCGTCACCTTGCCGGACGCATCCATCCAGTCGGCGCCATAGGCGCGAGGCAGGGACTGAAACACCATCATGTTGAACAGAAGGTTCTTCATCTGCAGCACGGTGCCGTAACGGACCGGGCTGTCCGGGTTCACCGACTTGGTGAAGTAGAGCGCGGTCACGGCCCAGTCATTCCAGGTCCATTCGTCGGGCGCTTTGGGTTCGAGTGCCTCGCCCAGATACTTCTGGGAAATCTCCGCAAACTTCGTCTTGGCGCCCTCGTCGGACATGAGCGCGTCGATCAGATCCTTGCGGTAATACATGAAGTGCAGCGACAGGTCTGTCGGCACGCCGTACTGCTTGCCTTCGAACTGCATGGTCTCAAGGATTGGCTTACCGAAAACCTTTTCGGCATCCGCGCCCAAGTCGACCGGTTCCATAAATGGGGCATAGCGCCCAACGGAATAGGTGGCGATCAGGTTGATATCGAAGGCGTCCGAGCCGGCGGCCAGATCGGCCTGCAGCTTGTCATAGAAGCCGTCGCGATTGAAGAACAGAAGCTCGACCTTGTCGTCATCGGCCACGTCTGGAAGCGCGTTATAGGCTTCCACCGCGGCTCGAAGAGCGGTCTCTTCCGACCCGCCCGGCCAGCCGAGTACGGTCACTTCGGCCGAAGCAATCCCAGGGATCGCGGTGGCCGAGAGGAATGCCGCCAAACCGGCGGCCATCAGGCTGCGCATTTTCGTCATGATACTCCGTCCCTTCTAGAGGTTGATTAGGTTCTTCTTATTGGTTGCTGCCAAATCGGCCATCCCGACGATCCCTGCCTTTGGCCCCAGGGTCGCCGCCTGCAATACCGGCACAGCGGATGGACCGATGGCTGCGATCTCAGCCCGGACCCTATCCATGAATCCGGTGGCGAGGCCTACGCCACCGCCAATGACGATCCGCGCGGGATCGATCGCCAACTGAATGTCGCAGCATAGCCGCGCAAAACGCTGCACAACGCCACCGATGATTTCAAGCGCCCAGCCCTCGCCACCATCGGCCGCAAGAAAGACATCCCTCGGCTCGCAATCATGGCCGAGGCGCTTGGCTTCGGAAGCGATCCACGGCCCACAGATCCGGCTTTCGCGTGGCAACTGACCACCTTCCGGATCGTGCATCTGACCAAAATGGCCGGCGATGCCGCGCAACAACCGCCCCTCTGAGACAATGCCGCCACCGAGGCCGGTGGAGAGTGTTATGAAGACGAGATCGCTGCGGTCGGACGTCGCCTTATACTCACCCCATGCCGCGGCCTGTGCGTCGTTGACGACCACGGCCGGAACGCGGAAGAGTTCGGCAGCCCGAGCTTTCAGAGGGAATTCACCCTCGATGCCGAGGGTAGCTTTATTCATGGCCCGCCAGCGGCCGTCGCGGACCGCTCCGGTCACGGCTATGCCAACAGCCTGGTAGCGGCCGGCCCAGGTCGCTGTCGCCGCGGCAACCGCCTGCAGCCAACTTTCGGGCGATCCATTTCGGTCAGTCGCAAAGACCTTGGTATCGAGAACCTCGTCCGCCTGCACGAGCGACGCCATAATCTTGGTTCCGCCGAGGTCGACGGCGAGCACGACTGGGGCCGCTGTCGGAGCATAAACCTCGTCCAGGGCCTGTTTGAACCATGCGGTAACGTGTTCCGTTCGGGTGATGGCGGAGCCGACAACGACGCAGGTGGCGCCGGCACGCGCCGCAGCCTGGGCCTGTTCCGGAGTGCGTATGCGACCTTCGGCGATCACGTTCGAGGTCAATTCGCGAAGACCTGCGAGAAGATCGATATCGGGATCTGTCGGCTCCGGTCCTCCCGTGTAGCCGGACATGGTGGAGCCGACGAAATCGACGCCCGCGGCAAGGGCGCGACGCGCATCCTCGACACAGCTTCAGTCGGCCATGGAGAGCTTGCCGGCTTTACGAACGGCCTTTGCCAGCTCTTCCACCGTCGCCGGGCGCACCCTGTCGGTTGCATCGAATGCAATGATATCGGCGCCGGCCTGCGCCAGATCCCTGACGTCATCGAGAAAAGGCGTGATACGTACCGGGCTGTCATCGAGGTCGCGCTTGATCAGGCCAATAATCGGCGCATGAGTGGCTGCGCGAACTGCAGAGACATATCGCACCGACTCGATACGAAGCCCTGCAGCACCGGCCGACAGCGCTGCCAATGCAAAACCGACCACATAGGGGCTGTCGTCCATAGCGCCGCCCGGCACGGGCTGGCATGAAACAATAAGGCCGTTCTTGAGCATTTCAGCAAGCACGTTCACACCATACCTTTCGACCGGGCAACGCTAAGCGAAATAATACCAGATGACAACCAGTATTGGATCTTGTGCGCAAACTGGTGCGCAAGCCGCCTCAACAGAATTGAAAGTTCATGCTATTCTTTCGAAAAGCACCCCGCGAACGCCCAACCAAACTCGCACCTTCAACGAGGCCGCATGTCACTGAGCCAGAATCCGTCGCATGAGAACGAAGGCACGGCACATCAGGGTGATCCGCTTCTCGATCGCCTTGCCGCCAGCCTGAGCGAAGCGGAAGACCACTCGCCTATCTACATGCGGCTCGCCATGGCGCTCACAGACGCCATCGATGGCGGGCAACTCAGCCGCGGGCGCAGCCTGCCAAGCGAGCGACTGCTGGCGGAACGGTTGAATATCTCCCGGGTCTCCGTACGCCGTGCGATTGCCGAGCTAGAAAGCGAAGGCCGCGTCAGCCGCCGCCATGGTGCCCGGACCGTCGTACAGACACGCGTGCGCAAGGACCTCCCCAACCTCACGGGTTTCTCCGACGACATACGCGCGCGCGGCATGGAGCCAAGCTTCTCCTGGATCTTCCGCGGCGCGGTCGTCGGCTCCCCGCAGGAAACGATGGCACTTGGCCTGCCGGCGCAGACAGAGGTTATCCGCCTGGTACGGGTACGCCTAGCCGACGGCACACCCATCGCACTGGAACGAGCCGCGGTACCGAAATCCATCCTGCCGGACGCCATGCTGGTCACTGACTCTCTCTACAAGACCCTCGCGTCTCTCAATGCCATGCCGCATCACGGCTTCCAGCGCATTCGCGCCGACGTCATGTCGCCGGCGGAGGCGGAGCTCCTGCAGGCTGCACCCCTGACGCCGATGCTGGTTGCCGACCGACGCTGCTTCCTCGAGGACGGTCGCGCGGTCGAATTCACGGAGACCCGCTATAACGGCAAGGTCTACGATTTCATCTCCGACCTGCACATCTAGTTCCACAGCTCTCTCATTGAACCAGTTTAATACCACATGGCCTTTTGACTTCCAGCCTCACGGCGCCTCGTCCAATTTCACACGCAGGCCAAGCGGAGCCGGAAAGACTTACCGGTGCGAACCACCTCTCACGTGGGCGTCGTCTTTCTCCCGAAATGACGATTGAAGGAAACGTCGGGAGCGACAAATTAGGCAAGACCGCCGCATCTCCTATTGCGGCGCAAGCCTTATGATATCGATATCGTTCAAGGAGACGCCTCATGACCGCGCCGCACCCGCCGAGAACACATATCGGCAATCATGCCCTTCATCCCGAAACGCAGATGCTGAACTATGGCTACGATCCCGAGCTCTCCGAAGGAGCGGTCAAGCCTCCCGTCTTCTTGACCTCAACCTTCGTCTTCAAGTCCGCCGAAGACGGCCGGGACTTCTTCGACTATGTCTCGGGCCGCAAGGAGCCGCCGGATGGCAAGGCTGCCGGCCTCGTTTATTCGCGCTTTAATCACCCAAACAGCGAGATCGTCGAGGACCGTCTGGCCATCTACGAGCGGACGGAAAGCTGCGTGCTGTTTTCCTCAGGCATGTCAGCAATTGCAACCACATTGCTCGCCTTTGTGCGCCCCGGTGACGCCGTGCTGCATTCGCAACCGCTCTACGGCGGTACCGAGACGCTTCTAGCCAGGACGTTCCTCAATCTCGGCGTTTCGGCGGTCGGATTTGCTGATGGCGTCAGTGAGGCATCGATAAAGACTGCCGCAGCGGAAGCCATGGCGAAGGGCCGCGTCTCGGTGATCCTCATTGAGACGCCCGCCAATCCGACCAACAGCCTTGTCGACGTCGCGATGATCCGCCGGATCGCCGATGAGATCGGTGAAAAGCAGGGCCACACGCCCATTATCGCCTGCGACAACACGCTGCTCGGCCCGGTCTTCCAGCGGCCAATCGAACATGGGGCAGATATCTCGCTCTATTCGCTGACGAAATATGTCGGTGGACATTCAGACCTGATCGCCGGCGCAGCACTGGGCCGCAAGGCCGTGATGAAAGCGGTCAAGGCACTACGCGGTGCGATCGGCACGCAGCTCGATCCGCATTCATGCTGGATGCTCGGCCGGTCGCTGGAGACACTGCAGATCCGCATGGAGCGGGCGAACGAGAATGCCAGGGCCGTGGCCGATTTCCTGCGGGACCATCCGAAGGTCGAGAAGATCCACTACCTGCCTTACAACGATCCGGGATCTCCGGCCGGCCGCACCTTCGCAGCCCAGTGCAGCGGCGCCGGCTCGACCTTTTCCTTTGATATCAAGGGCGGCCAACCGGCCTCGTTCCGATTCCTGAACACGTTGAAGATCTTTAAGCTTGCCGTCAGCCTCGGCGGGACCGAGTCACTGGCATCGCATCCGGCAACCATGACGCATTCGGGTGTGCCGGCAGACGTGCGCCAGCGCATCGGCGTGCTTGAATCGACGATCCGGCTCTCCATCGGCATCGAGCATCCCGACGATCTGATCGCCGACCTCACAATGGCGCTGGACGAAGCCTAAGAGCAGGCCACGTCAGACTGCGGCAACCGTCTCCCGCTTGTCATCGAGGAGGAAGTGCACCACGACATATTTCGTCGTGTGCTGCCGGCCACTGTCCGAGGTACTATCGACGGTTCCGCCGTCGGCTGGGTGCCATTTGTGATAGTGGGGATTGTTGGCAATTAGCGTGATTGCCTTGCCGGCAAATTTGCCGTCAAGCTGATAACGCGCCTCCGCCAGCGGCCAGATGCGCTCATAATCCTCCTGCGCCATGCGAACCTTCAGAGCCCGGCGACTGGTCGCTTCCTGCGGCCCATCCTCTTCGGATACGACGGCTGGAACATCCAGCGTCACTTCCTCGGCATCGTCCAGGATGAAGTTGAACTGATCGGGCCACATCCGCTTCATGAATTTGCTCCTCCCAAGCTTTTCGTCGGTTCGTCAGCAAAATGTAACGCGTCTGGCGCGGGAAGCAACGCACAATACTGACGCACCGCACATCGACATGGAACCGCAAGTGCTGGTTTCGATGGTGCGCAGACATTGATCATCAGCGCAAATCGGAGCGCCAGTGCGTTCGTCGGGGCTTTGGGTGGAAAAAGATGTCTCCTCAAGAAAGATGAGCCGCCAGGGCTTGGGAGGGTCGAGGTTCCTGGCGGCTCGGCAGCCGGGCCTAGATGTCCTCGTCGCCGCCAAAATCGAAATCGTCTGCGGGTGCTTCAATCTCGGGTTCAACCGCAGGCTCCGCAGCCTGGGCTTCATCGCCACCCATCATACCCATGATTGCGTTGCCCAGCAGCACGCCACCCGCGACGCCCATGGCC
Organism: Pseudorhizobium xiangyangii; assembly: GCF_020531965.1. Classification (GTDB taxonomy): domain Bacteria; phylum Pseudomonadota; class Alphaproteobacteria; order Rhizobiales; family Rhizobiaceae; genus Neorhizobium; species Neorhizobium xiangyangii. The sequence continues at coordinate 9,041 of NZ_JAJAWH010000007.1, forward strand.
GTCTGCGCGGCACCCGCAAGGAAACCGCCGCCGGCACGTTGTTGCATCGCGGCATTCTGACCCTGGCTCTGGCCACCCCATGGTGACTGGCGACCATTACCGGACGGCTGCTGCATCGACTGCGTCCGCTGCTGTGGAGCAGCGTTGTTGCCGAACACGGACGAGAAGAAGCCCCCGCGCTGCGGCTGTGCATGGGATGTATTTGCTTCCAGTTCCTCGATGCGGCGCTGGGCAGCTTCGAGCGCCTGTTCCTGAACGACAATGGTCTGCGCCATGAAATAGGGAGCGGCTGGCTGCTGGCTGATACGCTCCTGGATGAAGCGTTCGGACTCCGCATCGCGCGGGCCGTTTTGGCCTTCGACATGGGCAAGCTTGGAAAACAGGCCGTCGATGGCCTGCTGGTCATTGCGGTCCATAAGAAAACTCCTTGAGTATGGAAGTGCATTCCTGTTGCGCTGGCCGGCCGGGCGCAGGGCGAGCAACAGCGAAAAGGTGTCGGCGCAAAGCGCAGGCTTCAAGCGCGGCGCTCAATGCGAACCGACCCTGCGCATGCAACGGAGGCAAAACGGTGTTTTGAGGCAAACTGGCTGGACGTCATCAAGCTGATCGTCAACCTGAACCCGGTCGATGCCACCTCCGAAAAGCAAGGTGGTGAGAGAAGTCATTGGCATGCTCATGTCCGTATATACGGAACCGCCCGCAGCTTTATTCCGTCACCGTCGCTTTAATTGATAGATAAATGCCGATCTGCAGGTCGGGCACAGCGACGAAGATCGGCATGAAGCGTTTGGCCGCAATCTTCCGTAGTCATCGACACGAAGTCATTGCTCCAGATTCAATGCCGCCCTGATTGTACCGTCGTGAGATCCCACTCAGGGTTCAACGGAGACGCACGTGTTCCATCCGGAACCCGAGGCCAATCAGGCGACCGGCGAGATGGGAGAGGATGGGCCAACGGGCGATGCCGCGAATGAACGCCGGCGGACCTTTCCGCTTTTCGTCAATACCCTGGTCATTGCGGCGACTGCTTCGCATCATCAATTGCAGCTTCTGCGTTGCCTTGGTCGGAAAGGCTCTCCGCTTTTCCACCGCTGCAAGATCTGCGTCGGAGAGAGTTCCATCCCGGAGCCGAGTGGCAAGGATATTGGCCGTCGCGACCGCATCCTGGATGGCAAGATTGACACCAACGCCCCCGATGGGCGACATCGCATGGGCCGCATCCCCGATGCAGAGAACTCCCGGCCCCCACCAGCGCGTCAGCCTGTCGATGCGAACGGTCAGCAGACTGACATCCTCGAAGCTTTTGATTTCCCGGGTCCGTTCCGGCGGAAGCGGTGATATCTCGTTGACCATCTGGCGGAAGGCTTCGATCCCGGACGCGCGGATCTGGGCATAAGTACCCCGGCGCACCACATAGCCGCATTGCCAGTAGGCGCCGCGATCCAGCAGAACGAGGCCCTGCCGTGGCCCGCCATGCCCCATAGCCTCGGCCGGATCTCCCGGCTGGCGGCCAAGCTTCATCCAGAGTACTTCGCTCGGAACTCCGAAGTTCTCGACGTGAAGGCCGGCCTTTTCCCGCACAATGGAATTGCGGCCATCCGCGCCGATGACCAATTGCGACCGGATCGTCAACGGGCCTTCAGCGGTATCGACAACGAGCCCACCGACGCGCCCGGCTTCCTTGACCAGATCAGTGACTTTGGCCTGCATGACCAGCCGGAAACTCGGATAGTCGCCAGCCTTTCCCGCCAGAAAATTCAGGAAATCCCATTGCGGCATGAAGGCTATGAACCGGCTCTTCACCGGCAGGCGGGAGAAGTCGGCAATCGTGACGCTACGTCCACCGATCTCCGCGGAAAGCTTCGGGGCCTTGGTGTGCGGCAAAGCCAGAAATTCATCCAGAAGGCCAAGTTCATGCACGACCTCCAATGTCGAGGGATGGATCGTGTCACCTCGGAAGTCCCGAAGGAAATCGCCGTGCTTCTCGACCACGACAACGTCAACACCGGCGCGAGCCAGAAGCAGGCCGAGCATCAACCCGGCCGGACCAGCACCAGCGATGACACAACTCGTTTGAAGATCGTCAGGCATGGTTCCGGTCATCCGCTCGGCGTGCAGGAAACGCCGGGATCGGCCTCACCCATTCGAAGGTCATATAGAGTGGCCTCCCGACCTTTCGTCCACCAGACATATCGCCCGCCGTCATATTTCGCGCCCGAAGCGGCCATGACGTTGGCTGCGACGACAACGTCTTCACCCATGGCCAACACCGCAAGCGAGACCGATCCGGCATTTATGTATTGCGCTGAGACCCGTTGGCCGCCGCATTCATACTCGGCGCGGACAGTTTCCACCCTTGTATCGGCGGGGAGCTCGATCCTGATATCCTCTGCGCCAGCGGACAGAGCTAGCCCGAGCACACCGGCAAGGACGGCTCCCGGCAACATCATTCGCATCATGACATTCTCCCTCTCCTGTCTTCAGCTACATGCCGAGTTCTAGATTTAGGGCCCCGGACATGCGAAGGAAACCGGCTCTTGTGAGCCGTCGCTTTCGGTTATAGACCAGCGACACTTCGAAACGAGGAACCTCATGGCCGCCGAAAAACGACGTATCAGCATCCTCGGCTCCACGGGCTCCATCGGCGTCAACACTCTTGACGTCATCAACCAGCTCGGCGGCCGCGACGCGTTCGACGTTCAGGCGATCACCGGTAGCAGCAACATCTCGCTGCTCGCCGAACAGGCGCTCACCTCAGGCGCCCGCCTTGCCGTGACGGCTGACGAAAGCCGATATGGCGAGTTGAAGGAAGCACTTGCCGGCAGCACAACCGAAGTGGCAGCAGGACGCGAAGCACTGATCGAGGCCGCCTCCAGAGAAGCGGATTGGGTGATGGCCGCAATCGTAGGCATCGCAGGGCTTGCCCCGACCCTCGCGGCGGCACGACGCGGGGCCGATATCGCGCTCGCCAATAAGGAATGCCTGGTTTCGGCAGGCGAACTGTTCGTCAATGCGGTCGCAGAGGGCGGAGGTCGGCTGATTCCCGTCGACAGCGAACACAGTGCCATCTTCCAGTCGCTGGAGGACGACCAGCATCACGCGGTGGAGCGGATCGTGTTGACCGCTTCCGGCGGCCCTTTCCGCACCTGGACGCGGGACAAGATGAAGGGCGTCACAGCCGATATCGCTCGTGCCCACCCCAACTGGTCGATGGGATTGAAGATCTCGATCGGCAGCGCCTCGATGTTCAACAAAGCGTTGGAGATGATCGAGGCGAAGCATCTCTTCAACCTACGGCCGGAACAGATCGAAGTAATCGTCCATCCACAGTCCATCATCCACTCGATGGTCGGGTACACGGACGGTTCTGTCCTGGCACAGCTCGGCTGCCCGGACATGCGAACGGCGATCGGCTATGCGCTGACCTATCCGAACCGGCCAAAACTCGATGTGGAGCGGCTGGATTTCGCCAAGCTCGCCCGGCTGGACTTCGAAGCACCCGACGAGGTCCGTTTCCCTGCTTTGAGGCTTGCCCGGGCGGCGCTCCAACGGGGAGGAGCCCAGGGCGCGGTGATGAACGGCGCGGAGGAGACTGCCTTTCAAGCCTTCTGCGAGGGGCGCATCGGTTTCCTCGCGATGGCCGATGTCGTCGAAAGGGTCATGGACGACATGGTGATGTTTCCTGCCGCCACCGACATGGAGGGGGTCTTCGCCGCCGATGCCGAAGCTCGCCGTCTGGCTGCCGAAGTCATCACCAAAACGGAAATGGCCGCATAAAAGCGGCCATTCTTCTGTCAGTCAGCGTTGCCGACCAATCATGCCACGGCGCGAGCGAGCGCACAGCGCGCCCAGAGCTGGTGCAGCGAACCCACCAGATGCTCCAGATCGGCATCCGAATGCAGCGGCGTCGGTGTTATGCGCAAGCGTTCGGTCTTGCGCGGCACCGTCGGGTAGTTGATCGGCTGGACGTAAATGTCGTACGAATCAAGCATGATGTCCGAAATCCATTTGCATTTCGCCGCATCGCCAACCATCACCGGAACGATGTGGCTCGGATTGGGTATGTGCGGGATACCGCAAGCATCGAGCAGCGTGCGAAGCTTCTTGACGCGCTCCTGGTGACGGACACGCTCGAAAGGGCTCGCCTTTAGATGCCGGATCGAGGCGATTGCGCCGGCAGCAAGCGTCGGCGGCAGGGCCGTGGTGAAAATGAAGCCAGAAGCGTACGAGCGGATAAAATCACACAGGGCCGCGGAGGCAGCGATATAGCCGCCCATGACGCCGAATGCTTTGCCGAGCGTACCCTCGATGATGGTCAGCCGATCCATCAAACCTTCGCGTTCGGCGATGCCGCCACCGCGTGGGCCGTACATGCCCACCGCGTGAACCTCGTCCAAATAGGTCATCGCGCCGTATTTGTCGGCAAGATCACAGATCTCCTTGATCGGCGCAATATCGCCATCCATCGAGTAGACGGACTCGAACGCGATCAGCTTCGGTGCATTGGGATCAGCGGCGGCGAGCTTCGCTTCAAGATCGTTCAGATCGTTGTGCTTCCAGATCACCCGCTCGCACTTGGCGTAACGAATACCCTCGATCATCGATGCGTGGTTCAGCGCGTCAGAAAAGATGATGAGGCCGGGTATTTTCTGGCCAAGCGTCCCAAGGGTTGCCCAGTTGGAAATGTAGCCTGACGTAAAGACGAGAGAGGATTCTTTACCGTGAAGATCGGCAAGTTCCTGCTCGAGGCGAACATGATAGTGCGTGGTACCAGAAATATTCCGGGTGCCTCCCGCACCCGCGCCACAGTGATCGATCGCCTCTTTCATGGCATCGATCACTGCCGGATGCTGGCCCATGCCGAGATAGTCGTTGGAACACCAGACCGTAACTTCCTTGGGACCGTCCGGGGTGTGCCGCGTGGCGCGCGGAAAGCTGCCGCGATGCCGTTCGAGATCAGCAAACACACGGTATCGGCCCTCGTTATGAAGACTGTCCAGTTCGCTTTTGAAAAATGCCTCGAAATCCATGTCACACTCCAGAACCGTGGTGGTTTTGGTTTCTCGCTCGCTTTTCGTCAACCCCGTAGATTGGAATTAATCCAGACTGCGGCAATTGGACGTTCTTTCGAACGGTTCCAAGCTTGGAGTAGCCCGTTCGCGAGGCCACGAACTTGATCCACGTCAAGCAGGGAAGGAAAAGAACGCTCCCCCTTCCCTGTCTGTTTTAGCCGGCTGCAATGACTGCGCGTTTTGCCATCACCTTTACGAGGTTGGCGCGATATTCGCCGTTCGCATGCATATCCGTCAGCATGTCTCGTGCATCGACCGCTGCCCCGGCGACGGCATCCGGAGACCAGGATGCTGCCAGCGCCTCCTCCATGCCGGAGTGCCGAAACACGCCATCGGCGCCGGCGCCGGCAACTGCAACCCGAACACCGTCCGCACGCCTGGCAACGAAGACACCGGCCAAGGCATAGCGCGAAGCGGGATTGGCGAACTTTGCATAACCCGCCTTTTCCGGGGCCTCGAACGTGACGCCGGTGACCATCTCTCCCTCTTCGAGTGCTGTTTCGAACAGTCCTGCAAAAAAGTCGTCCGCGGAAAGCCAGCGGCGGTCCGTGATGATCGTCGCTCCAAGGCCAAGCATGGCGGCAGGATAATCGGCGGCGGGATCGTTATTGGCGATCGAGCCTCCAATCGTCCCCATGTGCCGGACATGCGGGTCGCCGATCTTGCCGGCGAGGTCGCAGATCGCGGGACAAATTGCACGCAGCGCAGAAGAGCCAGCAACTTCCGCGTGGGGCGTTGCGGCGCCGATGCGCACGTTTCGACCGTCCACCGAGATCCCGTGCAGATCCGCGATATGCCGCAAGTCGACGAGATCGGTAGGCGCCGCCAGCCTCTGCTTCATCGTGGCGATCAGTGTCATGCCACCGGAAAGGTAGCGTCCTTCGTCGTGCTGACCTTTCAGCTTGACGGCCTCCTCGACCGAGGAAGCGCGATGATAGCCTGTTGCATACATGTCCGTCCCTCCTCAGTGAGCTGTCTGTAATGCCTGCCACACCTTCATCGGCGTCGCGGGCATGGTGAGGCTATTGTCGCCGATCGCGTCGGTGATCGCATTCATCAGCGCCGGTGGGGAACCGATGGCGCCCGCTTCGCCGCAGCCTTTGACGCCCAGAGGATTGCCAGGGCAAGGCGTATTCTGGTGGGACAGCTTGAAGAACGGAAGATCGTCCGCCCGCGGCATTGCATAATCCATGTAACTGGCCGTCAGCAGCTGGCCAGTTTCGCGATCATACTTCACATCCTCGAGAAGCGCCTGGCCGATGCCCTGCGCCAGCCCACCGTGAACCTGTCCTTCGACGATGAGCGGATTAATGATGTTGCCAAAATCATCCGCGGCCACGAACTGGATGATTTCCGTCTTGCCTGTCTCCGGATCGATCTCCACTTCGGCAATGTAGCAGCCCGCCGGAAATGTGAAGTTGGCCGGATCGTAGAAGGCAGTCTCCTTCAGCCCCGGCTCCATGCCCGAGGGCAGGTTATGTGCCGTATAGGCGGCCAACGCCACCTGGAACCACGGCACCGTCTTGTCGGTGCCGGCAACCTTCAGCTCGCCATTCTCGATGACGATATCGCTCTCGTCGGCCTCCATGAGGTGCGCAGCGATTTTCTTTGCCTTTGCCTCGACCTTGTCGAGCGCCTTGACGACGGCCGACATACCAACGGCACCGGAACGAGAACCATAGGTTCCCATGCCCATCTGCACCTTGTCGGTATCGCCGTGGACGATGTTGACGCTGTCTATGGAGACCCCCAGCCGGTCGGCCACAACCTGCGCGAAAGTTGTCTCGTGACCCTGACCATGGCTGTGCGAACCGGTCAGTACCTCGATCGTGCCGACCGCGTTCACACGCACCTCGGCCGATTCCCACAATCCGACGCCGGCACCGAGCGAACCCACCGCCGCCGACGGCGCCAGACCGCAGGCTTCGATATAACAGCTCATGCCGATGCCGCGCTTCTTGCCGCGTGTCTCAGCCTCGGCTCTTCGTGCGGAGAAGCCTTTCCAGTCGACGGCCTCCATGGCCGCATCAAGGGATGCCTCATAGTCACCGGCATCGTAATTCATGATGACCGGCGTCTGGTGCGGGAAGCTGCGGATAAAGTTCTTTCGCCTCAGTTCTGCCGGCGACAGTCCAAGCTCTCGTGCAGCCGTTTCCATCGTGCGCTCGAGAAGATAGGTGGCCTCCGGACGCCCCGCCCCGCGATAGGCATCGACAGGAACGGTGTTCGTATAGACCGTCCTGACATTGGCATGGATGGCCGGGATCGCATATTGCCCGGAAAGCAGCGTCGCATAGAGGTAGGTCGGCACGCAGGACGAGAACAGGGACATGTAGGCGCCGAGATTGGCAATCGTGTCCACCTTCAACCCGATGATCCGATGATCCGCATCGAAGGCCATCTTCACCTTGGACACATGATCACGGCCATGCGCATCCGTGAGGAATGCTTCCGTGCGATCAGACACCCATTTGACCGGGACGCCTGTCTTCCTTGATGCCCAGAGACAGACGATCTCTTCCGGGTAGATGTAGATTTTCGAGCCGAAGCCGCCGCCGACATCCGGGGCAATGACACGCAGCTTGTTTTCCGGCGCAACATTGTAGAAGGCGCTCATCACAAGACGCGCCACATGCGGGTTCTGGCTCGTGGTGTAGCAGGTGTAGTGATCGTCGCCGGTATCGTAGATGCCAAGCGTCGCGCGCGGCTCCATCGGATTGGGTGACAGCCGGTTGTTGTGAATCTCGATCTCGGTGACATGCGCCGCCGAAGCGATCGCCTGATCGGTGGCATCGGGGTCGCCTATCTGCCAGTCAAAGATCAGATTGCCGGGCGCTTCCGGGTGAAGCTGAGGCGCCCCAGCTTCGAGTGCGACCAACGATTCAGTCACGGCTGGAAGCTCTTCATAGTCAACAACCACCGCCTCGGCGGCATCGCGTGCCTCCGCAGAACTGTCGGCGACGACAATTGCAACGGCATCGCCGACATAGCGGACCACCTCATGAGCGAGCGGCCGCCACGCTCCCATCTTCATGGGCGAGCCGTCCTTCGAATGGATCATCCAGCCGCAGATCAGGTTGCCAATGCCGTCTGCCTGGAGTTGCTTGCCATCCAGCACGTCGATGACGCCGGGCATTGCCTTGGCTGCGGAAACATCAATGCTGCGAATTCTCGCATGGGCATGCGGACTGCGGACAAAGAAGGCATGCTTCATGCCCGGTACGGACATATCGTCCGTGTATCGCCCCTTGCCGGTCAGAAAACGCTTGTCCTCCTTGCGAGTGACGCGCGCACCAATTCCTTCAACACCCATTCTCATCTCCTCCCGGGAAACAACTGGATCTTCGTTTGGAGGTGAAGGCAGCAAGCGGCGGACTCTTGGCCACCGGTCAGGTTCTGCCTGTCACCCGTGCATCACTCGGCAGCCTGACGGCCGGCCTGCATTTCGGCATTTGCGGAAAGCACTGCCTTGACGATGTTGTGGTAGCCGGTGCATCGACAGATATTGCCTTCCAGCTCATGGCGCACCGTCGCCTCGTCCAGCTTCCCGCCGTGCCGGTTGATCATGTCAACCGCGGTCATGACCATGCCGGGAGTACAGAACCCGCACTGTAGCCCATGATGCTCCTTGAATGCCGCCTGTACCGGATGAAGCTCGCGTTGCGACGACAACCCCTCGATCGTCGTGACGCTGGAACCGGATGCCTGAACGGCCAGGATGGAACAGCTCTTCACGGATTTGCCGTCCATATGGATGACGCAGGCCCCGCATTGGGTCGTATCGCAACCCACGTGCGTTCCGGTCAGTCCAAGTTTGTCACGTATGAAATGAACCAGCAGCGTGCGCTCCTCGCACTCGCCGCTCACCGTCCGGCCGTTAACCGTCAGCGTCACTTTCGCCATAGCGCTCCTCCTTGTGTCTCCTCCAGACACGAGGACATCATTTTCTTTTTTGCCGATCCAAGCAACTGATTAGTTAAGGGGGGAAATCCGCCCGGTTCCGGGCGATCAGATGGGCTGCGGCATCCTTGATTTTGTCAAGAATCTCGACCGCTTCGCGGGAGCAACATCTGGACATCCCAACAGCGCCGGCTATTGTTTCAATCGATGCGCTGTCCGGAAGCCGTGGGCGAAGGGGTCGCCGCCAGCACTTCAACATGTTGGAAATCCTGGAGAGAAACCCATGAAGAAAGCGCTTGTACTCCTGTTGACGGGCTTGACGCTCGCAAGCTGCACCCAGACGGAACAGGGCGCGACGATTGGAGCAGGGACCGGTGCCCTCATTGGCGGGCTTGCAACCGGCAACGTCCGCGGCGCAGCAGTCGGTGCAGCGATTGGCGGCGTGTCCGGCGCCTTGATCGGCTCCGTCGCCGAGCAGCCCGGCCAGTGCTATTACCGTGACCGCTACGGTCGCCGCTACATCGATGATTGCCCTCGTCGCTAATGGTTGCACCGCGCAGCCATTGTTGCCCCGGAGCCAGCTCCGGGGTTTTTTCCCTTCTCAACAGCTCCTAAAACCTCAAAAAAGATATTCTTATCCGCAGTTTGACGCTACATAGTCGGGCGAGGCTGGCCACAGGATGCTTGCATAGGCGAACGAACCGATAGTGCGAATGCGTAGATCAGGAACAGAGGCAGTCGGCATCAAGATGCCTCGACGCGCTGCGACGCTTGCAGCATCTGCCGTCATTATCGCCCTTGCCTGGGCGCCGCAGGCGCATGCACTGAAGCTCTTCGGGATCAACCTCTTCGGCAGCGAGGAGGAGACAATCGAGGTCATCAATCCTGTCCGCTATGATGCTACGCTCAACACAGGCGATGCGGGCAGTGATCTTGCCAAGCGACTGGAAAATGCCGCCTCGCTGGTCAGCGACGAAAAGCAACCCGCCTCTGGCGATCTTGGCATCGTTATCAAGGCGCGCGAAGACCGTGACCGTCTCATCGCCGTGCTCTACGAAGAGGCCCGATACGGCGGGATCGTCCAAATCAGCATTCAAGGCACCGACCTCGACAATCTCCCCCCAAATCCCACGTTCGATCACTCCCAACCGGTGCCGGTGGCTATCAACATCATACCCGGCCCCGAATTTACGCTCGGCTCCGTCCTGTTCGAGGGCGATGCCGCTGGACGCGACCCGGCTACTTACGATCTTGTCGCAGGCGGTGCGGCGGGTTCTCGCGTCATTATCAAGGCAAGCGAGCAACTCCTCATCGATGTGAAGGGTGAAGGAAAGCCCCTCGCACGGCTGACTGACCGGGAGGTGACTGCCGATCACCGGACACGCACCGTCGATGTCGTTATGGGCGTTGTCAGCGGGCCGGAGGCGGACTTCGGCGAAGTGACGGTTAAAGGATCACGGACGGTAAAGGCTGATTTCATCAGCCGTTACTCCCGGCTGGACAAGGGAGAACGATACTCCCCGGAGCAGCTGAGAAAAGCGTCCGAAAGATTGCGGGAACTTGGTGTCTTCTCGAGCATAACCATCCGCGAGGCTGAGGCTCTTGCTCCGGACGGTAGCTTGCCGCTGACGATCGAGGTGTCGGAAGGGAAGCATCGCTACTTCGGCTTCGGTGCGGAGTATTCCTCCCTCGATGGTGCTGGCGTCCAGGGCTACTGGGGACACCGCAACCTCTTCGGAGAAGCGGAATCGCTACGGATCGAAGGCAAGGTGTCCGGCATCGGCGCCACGACAGACGTAACGACCTTCGACTACTCCGCCGGCATCATCTTCACCAAGCCCGGCGCCTTCGTGCCGGAGGCGACGTTCGAATCACGCCTTGAAGCCAAGAGCGAGACGCCTGATACCTACGAGGCTCAGACCATCATCGGCTCGGCTGGATTATCCTATGAATTGAACGACACCGACACGCTGAAGGGCGGCGGCGAAATCGCCTATATTCGGGCGGACGACGCGTTCGGGGAAAACGAGTACCTGACCTTCAGCATCCCGGTTGCCTTTGAACGCGACGCTCGCGACAACAAGCTCGATCCGACAGAGGGCTATTGGGCAACCGTGAGCGCCAAGCCCAGCTATGAAGCTTTCAACGGCAGCGTTTTCTCGTCATTCGAAGGATCGCTGTCGGGCTATCTCGGCTTGGGCGCGGAAGACAACATCGTACTGGCCGGAAAAGTGGCAGCCGGCACACTGATCGGCGCCGACCAACTGGTGGATGTCCCCGTGACCCGCCGCTTCTTTCTGGGTGGTGGCGGCTCCGTGCGCGGCTATTCCTTCCGGGAGATCTCACCGTATAATGACGAAGATGAAGCACTTGGCGGCCGCTCATACGCGCTCGCTTCCTTTGAGGTGCGCGCTAAATTGACCGATAGTATTGGTATAGTACCCTTTATCGACATCGGGACGGTATCAACCGAAATCGTGCCTGATTTCTCGGATATACGCGCTGGCGCGGGCATTGGCATACGATACGCGACGCCCTTCGGCCCATTGCGCCTGGATGTCGCGTTGCCACTACGGAAGTATGACGGTGGCAGTGATTACGGTATTTATGCGGGCATTGGACAGGCATTCTAGTTGGGTTGAGCAGTCGACCGAGAGGTAAAGACGTAGGTATGACGTTGATGGTTCGCCTGTTGAAATGGGTCGCCCGGTTCGCGTTTGTCGCGATTGCGATCTTGCTCGTCATGGCTTTGGGCGTGCTCCTTTTTGTCGGCTTGACGCCTGTGGGCGGCCGCATCGCAGCCGAGCGCATTGCGAATATCGTCTCTACGCCCGACCGTGCGATCAACTTCTCACGTCCCGAAGGTCTCTTGAGTGGCGACCTTCGCATCGCCTCCCTCACCTTGTCGGATGAAAAAGGCCCGTATGCCGAAATTGGCGACATCCACGTCGACTGGTCGCCATCCGCGCTCCTTCGCGGCGTGTTCCGAGCAGAAAACATATCCGTCGGCAACGTCGATGTTCTGAGGGCTCCGGTTCCATCAGGCACACCCACGCCTTCGACCACCGGATCCAGACCAGGCTTTTCGCTTCCTGTAGGCCTTCGCGTCGCGCAGATTGACATGCCGAACATCAATCTGGCGCCATCGCTCACGGGCCGAGGCTTCTCGCTCGCCCTGAAAGGCTCGGTGGACGCTACCGGCCCGAACATCACACTCGATCTCGAAGCTCATCGCAAGGATGAGCCAAGCGCGCGCGCCGTTGCAGATGTTGTCTACGCTCCGGCGGATAACCAACTGTCGGTGAATGCATCGGTGTCCGAGCCTCAGGGCGGCCTGCTCGCCCGCCTCCTTCATCTCCCCGGCGCGCCGGCTGTGGACCTGGCGCTTGAGGGCTCAGGGGCCCTTTCCAACTGGGGCGGAAAGCTGACCGGTAGCGTCGCTGGCGCTCCAGTCATCGCGGTCGATGGCAAGCACATGATGCTTCCTGATGGCAGCCGCAGCGTTGAAATTATTGGCGGCGGTCAACTCGCTGCGCTCATGCCGCCCTCCCTGCGCCCGCTCTTCGAAGGCACGACCGACATCAATCTGGCAGCAAACGTCAACCCGGCAGGACGAATCGGCATCGACAACGGGAAGATCACGACAGGTGCCGTGAATATTGTCGCCTCGGGTGTTTGGAACCCGGCCGGAGACAATAGCCTTACAGCAAGCCTGAACGTGGCCAACGGCCCGGTCAGCATTGTCTGGCCAATCTCAGGTCACGACAGCCGTTTCACGGTCGAAACCGTCAACTTCACACTGAACGGCGCCGCCACGTCCGCGCGCTTCAATGCAACGGCTGCACTTGCCGCTGCCGAACTCGCCCAGGGCCGGTTCGGGCAGATAAGGCTCCAGGCCGAAAGCGAAGACCTCAACCTGGTGCAGAAATCTGGCAGCGTGCGCACCCGCCTGACGGTCGCAGAAACCGATTTCACCAACGAAGAACTCGATCGTGTGATCCGGGGACCGGTGACCCTCGACGCGCCGTTGCGCCTCGATCTTCCCGCCATCGGCCTCGACGCAGCCACACTCGACAGTGCGCGTATCAGCGGCACCGTCAGTGGAGCCTATAATAGCGCCACGCAGGATGTGAACGGAAACTTCCGGATCACTGCGGCGCCTGAAGCCCTGCCGCCTGCGCTCGCAGCAAAGTTCGAAAAGACGATCATGGCGGAAGGCTATCTTCAGCGAACGGGTGGCAACCACCTGAAGCTCGAAAACCTTGTGCTGAAATCCAGCGCGGTCGAGGCTCACGGAAGTGCCACGCTGGACGAGAACCGGCTGCAGGCTCGTCTGGCAGGCCGCGTTCTGGAACTCCGCCGCTGGATTGCAAACGCCGAGGGCGCCGCCGGTTTCGATGCTTCCGCGGAAGGCCCTGTCGATGCTTTGTCGATCAATGCGGTCATCAATGCAGCAGAGGCCCGCCTCGCAGGAAAGTCTCTCCAGGATCTGCGGCTGACCGTCGAAGGAACTGCCGACCGGCAATCGCCCAGCGGCAAGCTTAGTGCAACCGGAATGATCGAGGGGCAGCCCCTCAAGATCAATGCGGACCTCGTCTCTTCGGAGGGTCGCACTTCCGTACCGGCAATAGATGCCGAGGTTGGACCGAATCGACTGAATGGCGCCCTGACATTTTCACCCGATTTCATGCCCGAGGGCAGTCTGACGTTCGACTTCCCCGATGTCTCTCTGCTCGCCGCGCTGGCCGCGCAGCAGGCCAAGGGTGATCTTCGAGGGAGCGTGACATTTGCAAACGACAACGGGCGCACATCGGCCATGGTCCAAGCTTCCGGCAACGGCCTTGCGCGCGACAACGTTGCGATCGCAGAACCTCGTATCGATCTGACTATTCCTGACATCAAAGCCCTCGCTGCGGACGGAACTGTGAGGGCACGCCGCATTGGAACCGAGACTGCTGCCGTTGAGGCGCTCGCGCTCGACTTCGATTATCAGGAAAACGGTACCCGGCTTGATCTCAACGCGCAGTACGACAATGCGCCGCTTACGGCGGTCGCGACCATTCGTACGGGCGAACAGCTTGCAATTGACCTGGAGAGCTTTAGCGCAAAACCTCGTAACATTCCCGTTCAGCTGGCCGGTCCCACCACTGTCGTTGTCCAAAACGGCAACGCCAGTCTGTCCGACCTCACCCTCAGCACCGGCAATGGTCGAATCCGTGTAACGGGCACAGCAGGTCAGACGCTGGATCTGCGAGCAGAAATTCAATCCCTGCCAGCGAGCCTGATCAACACTTTTGTACCGGCACTCAATGCTGCGGGCGCAATTTCCGGGACGATCGAGGCCGAGGGGTCGCTGGCGGCTCCAGTGGTGCGCTATGATCTCGAGTGGAATGACGCACAGCTCCAACAGACCCGCCAGGCGGGCCTGGCACCGGTGCGGATACAGGTCGCGGGCAGCTATTCCGACAGGACGGTTGCGCTGGACAACACCCGCCTGTCAGGGGCAGACGGCTTAAACCTGACAGCGGCCGGACGAGTCATCCTGAACGAGAACGGCCCCCCGACGCTCGATATCAACGCGGATGCGAAATCTATTCCTGCCAGCCTTGTGAACGCATTTGTCCCGGGTCTCGGCGCCCGTGGAAAAATCACGGGAACGGTAACGGCTGCCGGAACGCCTCAGGCTCCCGCCGTGCGCTATGACCTGACGTGGTCCGATGCGGCCGTCAGCCAGACGGCCTCCGCCGGACTTTCGGCGCTGCAGGTTCGGGCAAGTGGCGAGTATCGTGACAATGCGGTCACGCTCAAGACCAGCCTCTCCGGCCAAAGCAATCTCTCCCTCTCGGGTGGAGGAACGATTTCGCTACAGGGTCCGAAGTCGCTGGATCTCAAATTCGACGGACAAATTCCATTCGCAATCCTGGCCGGGCAACTATCCAGCCAGGGCTTGATCCTCGAAGGTACAGGCACTGTTGACCTTGCCATCGGCGGCACGGCGGCAGCCCCTTCAATCACCGGGAGCGCATCCTCGTCGGCGGCACGACTGATCGACGTCCGGCGAAACCTGGCCATAGAGAACCTCGCCGCCAACGTAACGTTCAACGGCACGCAGGCCACAATCAGCAACCTTTCCGGCAATCTCTCGACCGGTGGCCGGGTTTCCGTAACCGGGACAGTCGGCATCACTCCCGGGTCCGGCTTCCCCGCCGACCTGTCGATTACTCTTGCTGAGGCAACTTATGTCGATGGCACACTATTTGCCGCAACCGCCAATGGCACCCTCACCGTCACGGGGCAACTAACAGGAGGTCCCGTACTCGGTGGCCGCCTGACGCTGACCGAAGCATCGGTCACGGTTCCGGCCAAGCTGCCCACCTCCCTTACGGAGATACAGGTCCGCCACCGAAATCCGCCACCGGATGTCGTTCGGCAGTTAGGTGCAATTACCCCTCAACAGACAAGTGGATCAGCGCGCCCGCTCGCTCTGGACCTGCAGATCAGCGCGCCGAATGGCGTTTTCATCCGCGGCCGTGGCATCGATGCTGAACTTGGCGGCGATCTCGCAATCGCCGGCACCGCAGCCGCTCCGCAGGTGTCCGGCGCCTTCGAGATGCGACGAGGGCGCATTGTGATCCTTACAAAGCGTCTTGACTTCACGTCAGGCGAAATCACCTTCGGCGGAGGTCTTGTTCCGGTTCTTGACCTGGAAGCGACGACGACATCGGCGCAGACAACCATCACAGTGAATGTTACCGGCATCGCTAACGATCCCGACATCACCTTCGCTTCCGCTCCGGCCCTACCCCAGGACGAAGTACTCGCACGCCTGATTTTCGGGCAATCCATGTCTCGGCTGTCACCGCTGCAGATTGCCCAATTGGCCGATGCGGTCGGCCAACTTGCCGGGGGTGGTTCGACTTCCCTTCTCGATACACTTCGCAGCAATCTCGGCGTGGACGATCTCGACATCAACACCGACGAATCCGGACAAACCACAGTCTCCGTCGGCCGTTATATCAATAACCGAACCTACCTGCAGGTCGAGCAAGGCGGCGCTGACGGCGCACGGGCAACAATCAACCTCGACGTGGGTCGTGGAGTGAAGCTCAAGGCGGGCGCCGGCACAGAAGGCGGATCTGCCGGCATCTTCTACGAGCGCGAGTACTGACACCCCTCCAGACGCTGCTCACCAGCACCAACTGAAGACGTGCTCTTACTTGTCTCCCAACATTTCGGGAGGTGATGTTGCATGCCGCATAGGCGGGAAGCGTTTTGCCTCGAACTACGCACCCCCCTATACAGGTAAGTATTATCTTACGGATATAGACGAAAGACGTACGCCGCAGACAAATCTTGACGGTCTATTAAGTTGCATAGGCTATTTCTCGCAACCAGGTTGACACCATCGGCGCAATGATACTTGCGCACCAACTCCATGACGGACGTTGTTGGTCAGCCCTCAGGTATTTTCAGATATTAAAATCATCGTGGAGTATTTCCATGCCTATATTTTCAATTGGCTCGGACAGTCGTGCTGTCCTCGCAGCATTCTCTCGGTCTCAGGCAGTTATAGAATTCGACACCAGCGGAAAAATTCTTACAGCCAACGAAAATTTCTGTCGCGCCGTAGGCTATAGTCTCTCCGAGATCGTTGGCAGACATCACAGCATGTTCTGTGAACCTGCTTACGCGGGCTCACAGGACTACAAGGCCTTCTGGTCTCGTCTGGGTGAAGGCAAATACGATACCAGCGCCTACAAGCGTATCGGCAAGGGCGGGCGGGAAATCTGGATCCAAGCCTCGTATAACCCGGTGATCTCGTACGGAAGGGTTTCCAAGATCGTCAAGATCGCTACGGACATCACCATAGCCAAACTCAAGGCTGCCGAAGACGAGGGCAAGCTCAATGCGATATCCCGGACCCAGGCGGTTATCGAGTTCACGCCGACCGGCGAGATTATTCATGCCAACCGGAATTTCCTTGATTGTCTCGGCTACGAACTGCCAGAGATCGTCGGCGGCCATCACCGCATGTTCTGCGAGCCGGCATTCCGTGAAAGCACCGAATACCATGAATTCTGGCAGGCGCTGGCAAGCGGCCAGCCTGCCGCGGCCGAATTCAAGCGCATCGGCAAGGGCGGCAAGGTCGTCTGGATCCAGGCCTCCTACAACCCGATCCTGGATGCAGACGGAAAGGTCTTCAAAGTCGTCAAGTTTGCGACCGACATTACCGAACGGGTCCGTGCGGTAGATGATATTGCGGCCGCTCTTACCGGCCTGTCTGAAGGTGACCTCACCTACAGCATCGAGCATGCATTCATACCGAGCCTCGAGAAGATCCGGCTCGACTTCAATGTGGCAATCGCGAAACTGCGCGATGCGATGCGAACTGTTGGAGTAAATGCCGAAGGCATCGCGGCCGGCTCCACCGAAATTCAGCAAGCCTCCGACAGCCTGGCGCGGCGCACCGAACAGCAGGCGTCCGCCGTCGAGGAAACGGCCGCCGCACTGGAACAGATCAGCCGGACCGTCGCCGACAGTGCCAAGCGGGCCGAAGAGGCCGGTTCGCTGGTCGAAAAGACACGGAAGGGGGCGGAGCGCTCGGGCGAGGTCGTACGCAATGCGGTCAGTGCCATGGGACAGATCGAGACCTCGTCCAAGGCCATCAGCAGCATCATCGGCGTGATTGACGAGATCGCGTTCCAGACGAACCTCCTGGCGCTGAATGCAGGCGTCGAAGCGGCGCGTGCCGGTGAAGCCGGAAGGGGCTTTGCGGTTGTGGCTCAGGAGGTCCGTGAACTGGCGCAGCGCTCCGCAACCGCGGCGCGGGAAATCAAGACGCTGATCACGACATCAACGGAGCAGGTCTCTCAAGGGGTCTCGCTGGTCGCCCGGACCGGCCAGTCGCTGGAGGAAATCGTCGGGCAGGTGGCCGACATCAACAACAACGTTGCCGCCATCGTGGAAGCCGCGCGCGAGCAGGCCACCGCACTGCGGGAAGTGAGTAACGCCGTCAATACCATGGACCAGAACACGCAGCAGAACGCCGCCATGGTCGAGGAAACGACCGCAGCAAGCCATGGCCTGGCGCGTGAGGCCCAGGTGCTCAGGGATCTGCTGGCTCGGTTTAGATTTGGGCAACGTTCTTCACCTAAGATGCGTGTACCGCATAACGACACGAAGCCGGTTGCCTCTCCTGCGCGCCAGCTTCAGGCCCGGGTTACCCGCGGAACGTCGAGCGCAGCCTTGCTCCAGGCCCCGGAGAGTTGGGAAGAATTTTGATGGCTACGACAACCAGTTCCGCGAACTACAGCGGCGAAACCCTCGAAATCATCGCATTTCGACTTCACGATCAGGAATTCTGCGTCAAGACCACCACGATCCGTGAAATCCGCGGATGGGCACCGTCGACGCCGATTCCGCATGCACCGTCCGACGTGATTGGCGTGATGAACCTTCGCGGTTCGGTGATTCCGATCATCGACCTCGCCCAGAAACTCGGCATGAAGAGTGCCGTGGCAACGGAGCGGAGCGCGATCGTCGTGGCGGAAGTGCACAACATGGTCATCGGCATGCTCGTCGATCAAGTCTCCGACATCCTGACCATACCGAGCAGCCAGGTGCAGCCGGTTCCGGAAGTTTCGGCCTCCTTCGACAAGTCCTTCTCCGAAGGCATCATCGCCAACGAGAACGGCATGATCTGCTTCCTTAACCTCGCCAAGATGTTCAAGGGAACGGAAGCCGACGATCTCGCCGCTTAATCGCGGCCACGACCCGCACAAGAAAGGCCGCCCGTCAGCAACGGGCGGCCTTTCTGTTTTCTGCACCTGAAGAAGACGGCAACACCGCCTTTACAGAATGAGCTCTTATCCGAAGATCGCCAGGCTGCTTTTCAGCGTCACCCAGACGCCCCAAACAAGCGGAATTCCGACGACCGCCCAGGCAGCCATTGCCTTGCCGTCCAAGCCGCCGGTGCCAATCCCGAACGAACCGGTCGGTCCAACGTTGGCGGCAGCGGTTTTCGCCTGCAGCGATGCAACCTCCTTCTCGGACATGAACCATTTTTCGGGCAACGGGCGGACGAACGCATTTGCGATGATGCCCAAGACCAGCATGCCCGCCAGAATGTACATGGTCCCGGTGTAGAGAGCCGGCCCCGCTGGTACGCCGGCCGCAATCTGGGCCTCTCGGATGTAGTTGACGACTACTGGCCCGACAATGCCCGCGGTCGCCCATGCTGTCAGCAAGCGGCCGTGGATCGCACCGACGAATTGTGTCCCGAAGATATCCGCCAGATAGGCCGGAATGGTCGCGAAACCGCCGCCATACATCGACAGGATGATGCCGAAGGCGAGAACGAACATCGCTTTGCTGCCCATGTCGGCCAAGGTTGGTGCAGCAGCGTAGAGAACGATGCCGATGACGAAAAACGCGTAGTAGGTATTCTTGCGGCCAATCTTGTCGGAAAGCGATGCCCAGAAGAAGCGCCCGCCGATATTGAACAGCGAAAGAAGCCCGGCAAAACCTGCTGCAATCGCAGCGATCTGCCCCTTCTGGCCGACATCAAGCTGCGAGAACGTAAGTTCCGGAAGCCCAATCAGCGACCCGGCGAAGATTTCCTGCAGCATTGGGGAAGCCATGCCGATCACGCCGATACCGGCAGACACGTTGAGGCAGAGCACTGCCCAGATGAGCCAGAACTGCTTCGTCTTGTGCGCGTCGCGCAGATGGACGTGCCGCGTGGTGATCATCGTGTTCTTGGAAACCGGCGGGGTCCAGCCCTCGGGACGCCAGCCGGCAGGCGGAATACGATATCCGAAAGCCCCGCCCATCATGAAAACGAAGTAGATGATCGCCATGACGACGAAGGTCTGCCAGACGCCGACCGAAACGTCGGTCTTGAAAGTATTCATCAGGATGTTGGCCAGCGGTGCGCCGATCATCGCGCCGCCCCCAAAGC
This sequence comes from Pseudorhizobium xiangyangii, assembly GCF_020531965.1. Taxonomy (GTDB): domain Bacteria; phylum Pseudomonadota; class Alphaproteobacteria; order Rhizobiales; family Rhizobiaceae; genus Neorhizobium; species Neorhizobium xiangyangii. The sequence continues at coordinate 28,973 of NZ_JAJAWH010000007.1, forward strand.
CCATGATGGCCATGCCTGTCGCCATGCCGCGACGATCGGGGAACCACTTGATAAGCGTCGATACCGGCGAGATGTAGCCGAGACCGAGACCGATGCCGCCGATCACACCTGCACCGACCCACATCAGCCACAACTGGTGGGTCATGACGCCAAGGGCCGCCACCAGCATGCCGCCACACCAGCAGCAGGCCGAAACAAACCCCGCTTTGCGGGGGCCTACACGTTCAAGCCAACCGCCCCATATGGCAGCCGAGCAGCCAAGCAGCACGAAGAACAGCGTATAGATCCAGCCCAAATCGGCGACACGCCAATTACAGGAGGTGGTAAAGAGTGCCGTCAAAAGATTGATATCGGCACACGCTGCCGGTGTCTCGGATCCCAGCGCCCGTGAAAGCGGAAGCCAGAACACGCTGAAGCCATAGGCCATGCCGATGCAAAGATGGATTGCCAGTGCTGCCGGCGGTACGAGCCACCGGTTGAAGCCCGGCTTTGCAATGATGTGTTCTCTATCAAGGATGCCTGGCTCTGCCAGCCTTCCCACTATTGTACCTACGTCTGCCATTCCAATCCTCTCCTCCTGAAAATGGATTTTTAAAAATGGGTACTGCCGCTCCCTCCTGCGGAAGCGACTTCAAGTGGCGCTGTCTGGGATACTCGGTTCCGACAGCGATTCACCCGCCGCTGCACCCTTGCCACCTGGAGCCCCCTCGGCAGCATCCGCCCCCACCCCGACACCGGCACCAACCTTGGCCTCCGGCCTGCGGATCTTCGTCGATGCACTGATCACCAGCGGCAAAAGACCTTCGCCGCCCGCATCGATGTGCTCGAACAGGTGCCGGCGCATGCGCGGCTCCCAGAACTTGTTGATATGCGTCGCCACGCCTTCGACACGCACCTCCTCTGGCTGCGACAGAAAGAACGTCGCGATCTGGTTCGCCATGCGAACCAGCTTCGCGCGGGTCTGATCATGCGACATGGGCAACGGCTCCGGTTTTGATGCGGTCGGCTCTCGTGAAAATCTCGAAGTCCGGCCCACGGGCCAGCGCAACGAGCGTCATCCCGGCTTCTTCAGCCGTCCGGATGGCAAGAGCAGTAGGTGCGGAAATAGCAATAAGGATAGGCGATCCGAGAATGGCTGTTTTCTGCACCATTTCAACGGAAACCCGGCTGGTCACGACCACGGCGCCCTCGTCCCCACGGATGCCTTGCCCGATCACAGCACCAATCAGCTTGTCGAGTGCGTTGTGCCGCCCCACGTCCTCACGGACCGCCACCACACCGCGACCCGGGACAAAAAAGGCTGCGCCGTGCACCGCATGGGTTTCGCGATGAAGCGGTTGCAGGTCGTTGAGCGCAGCGACAGCGGTTGCGACGTCGTTTGCACCCAGTTCAACGGTAGCAGATGAGACCTGCGGTACCGGCCGCACTGCCTGGTCGATCGACTCGATGCCGCAGAGGCCGCAGCCGACCGGTCCTGCCATGTGACGGCGACGGCCCCGAAGCGCTTCTTCCTTGTCCTCGCCCAAGGTAATCTGGATATCGATCCCCCGGCTCTCCTCCACGACGGAGATTGCCTCGATCTCCCGCAATGAGCCGATGATCCCTTCCGTAAGGCTGAAGCCAACGGCAAAGTCTTCGAGATCCGCGGGTGTCCCCATCATCACCGCATGGGTGGAGCCGCCATAGGAGAGCGCGATCGGCATCTCCTCCGGCACGATCCTGGTATCGGAATGCACGCCAGATTTGCGATAGACAAGTTCCCGCGCAGCCGTCTTCGTCTCGAAAACCCCCACTGGACGATCCTATTCCGCTGCTTCCAACTTGCCTGCGATCCGGCGGGACCGGCGCGTCAGCTCCTCATAGTCCTGCTGCCATTCCGTCGGCCCATTGGACGGTGAGACCTGAACCGCCGTTACCTTGTACTCAGGACAATTTGTTGCCCAGTCGGAGAAGTCCGTGGTGATGACGTTCGCCTGGGTGTCGGGATGGTGGAAGGTCGTATAGACGACGCCGGGCGCCACTCGATCGGTGATCAGCGCCCTCAGCGTGGTATCGCCGGAGCGGCTGGCGAGCTTGATCCAGTCGCCCTCCTTGACGCCGCGCTGCTCGGCATCATGCGGATGGATTTCCAACAGGTCTTCCGCATGCCACACGACGTTCTCGGTACGGCGCGTCTGGGCACCGACATTATACTGGCTGAGGATGCGGCCGGTGGTGAGCAGGAGGGGGAAGCGCGGACCGGTGCGTTCGTCGGTCGCCACGTATTCGGTGCGGATGAACTTGCCCTTGCCGCGAACAAACCCGTCGATATGCATGATCGGCGAACCGTCCGGGAATTTCTCGTTGCAGGGCCACTGCACCGAACCCTTCTCCTCCAGATAGGCGTAGGAGACGCCGGCGAAGCTGGGCGTCGTCGCGGCAATCTCGTCCATGACCTGCGACGGATGAGTATAGTTCCAGTTCAGGCCCATCGCCTGCGCCAGCTTTTGCGTCACTTCCCAGTCCGCATAACCGTTCTTCGGGCTCATCACCTTGCGGACACGGTTGATGCGCCGTTCAGCATTGGTGAAGGTTCCGTCCTTCTCGAGGAAGGTCGAGCCCGGAAGGAAGACGTGGGCATAGTTTGCCGTTTCGTTCAGGAAGAGGTCGTGAACGACAACGCATTCCATGGCGGCGAGACCGGCCGAGACATGCTTGGTATCCGGATCCGACTGCAGGATGTCTTCGCCCTGGATGTAGATGCCCTTGAACGTCCCTTCGACGGCGGCATCCAGCATGTTGGGAATGCGCAGCCCCGGTTCGTTGTTGAGCGTAACGCCCCACATCTTCTCGAACGTATCGCGGGCCGCGTCGTCGGAGATATGACGATAGCCCGGCAGCTCGTGCGGGAACGATCCCATGTCGCAGGAGCCCTGCACATTGTTCTGGCCGCGCAGCGGGTTCACGCCGACGCCCGGTCGGCCGAGATTGCCTGTCGCCATTGCGAGATTGGCAATCGCCATGACGGTCGTCGATCCCTGGCTGTGTTCGGTGACGCCGAGCCCGTAATAGATCGCGCCGTTGCCTCCGGTCGCATAGAGACGGGCGGCGCCCCGAACGAGATCTGCCGGAACCGCGGTGAATTTTTCGGTCTCTTCCGGGCTATGCTGCGGCTCGGCGACAAAGGCGGCCCAGTCTTCGAATTCAGACCAGTCGCAGCGCTCGCGGATGAATTTCTCGTCGAACAGGCCTTCCGTGACGATGACGTGCGCCAATGCCGTCAGAACCGCAACGTTGGTCCCGGGCTTCAGCGGCAGGTGGTAGGACGCTTCCACATGCGGCGTGCGGACAAGATCGATGCGGCGCGGATCGATGACGATCAGCTTGGCACCCTGACGCAGCCGCTTCTTCAGACGCGAGCCGAAGACCGGGTGGCCGTCGGTGGGGTTCGCGCCGATAATGATGGCAACATCCGTATGCTCGACGGAATCGAAGTTCTGCGTCCCGGCCGAAGTACCAAAGGCCTGGCCGAGGCCGTAGCCCGTTGGCGAATGGCAGACGCGGGCGCAGGTATCGACGTTATTGTTGCCGAAGCCGGCCCGGATCAGCTTCTGGACAAGGAAGGTTTCCTCGTTGGTGCAGCGGGACGAAGTAATGCCACCGATAGACTCACGGCCATACTGATACTGGATACGGCGGAATTCCGACGCGACATGCGCGTATGCCTCCTCCCAGGTCACTTCGCGCCACGGGTCGGAGATATTCTCGCGGATCATCGGGTTGAGAATACGGTCCTTATGGCTGGCATAACCATAGGCGAAGCGACCCTTGACGCATGAGTGGCCGCGGTTCGCCTGGCCATCCTTCCACGGCACCATGCGGACGATTTCCTCACCGCGCATTTCCGCCTTGAAGGAGCAGCCGACGCCGCAATAGGCGCAGGTGGTAACGGCCGAGTGCTCCGGCTGACCGATTGCGATAATAGACTTTTCCGTGAGCGTGGCGGTCGGACAGGCCTGCACGCAAGCGCCGCAGGAAACGCATTCGGAATCAAGGAAATGCTCGTGCATCCCGGGAGAAACGCGGCTTTCGAAACCACGGCCCTCGATCGTCAGGGCGAACGTGCCTTGCACTTCCTCGCAGGCCCTTACGCAGCGTGAGCAGACGATACATTTTGACGGATCGTACGTGAAGTAGGGGTTTGTTTCGTCCTTCGGCATCCACTTGGCATTGGTCTCGCCATTGGTGCGGGCCTTGACGTGATTGTCTCCCTCATAGCCGTAGCGAACATCCCGCAGGCCAACTGCGCCGGCCATATCCTGCAACTCGCAGTCGCCGTTGGCCGCGCAGGTAAGACAGTCGAGCGGGTGATCGGAAATGTAGAGTTCCATCACGCCGCGGCGGATGTCCTTCAACCGGCCCGTCTGGGTGTGAACCACCATACCGGGCATTACCGGCGTGGTGCAGGACGCAGGCGTGCCGTTGCGGCCCTCGATCTCCACCAGACAAAGGCGGCACGAGCCGAATGCATCGACCATGTCGGTCGCGCAAAGCTTAGGCACCTTGATGCCGGCTTCCATGGAAGCGCGCATGATGGAAGTGCCTTCCGGCACCGTGATCTCGCGACCGTCGATGGTGATCGTAACCTGAGCCTCGGAGTGGGAAGCAGGTGTACCGTAGTCGATTTCATGAACGAGAGACATTGTCTTACTCCGCCGCTTCAACGAGGGGTGTGGGAGCGAAATCTTCAGGAAAGTGGTTCATCGCGCTCATGACCGGATACGGTGTGAAGCCACCGAGGGCGCATAGAGAACCAAACTTCATCGTGTTGCAGAGATCGGCAAGCAGAGCCTTGTTCTTCTCCGGCTCGATGCCCTGGGCAATCTTGTCCGCCGTTTCGACGCCGCGCGTCGAACCGATCCGACAGGGCGTGCACTTGCCACAGCTTTCGATAGCGCAGAACTCCATCGCGAAGCGCGCCTGCTTCAGCATGTCGGCGCTGTCATCGAAGACAGTGATGCCGGCATGGCCGATCAGCCCGTCCTTGGCGGCGAATGCTTCATAATCAAATGGCGTGTCGAACAATGCGCGGGGGAAATACGCGCCGAGGGGACCGCCGACCTGCACGGCCTTGACCGGTCGGCCCGTTGCCGTGCCACCGCCGATATTGTCGACGATCTCGCCGAGTGACAAACCGAACGCAGCCTCGTAAAGGCCTCCGTATTTCACGTTGCCGGCAATCTGGATCGGGATCGTTCCGCGGGACCGGCCCATGCCGAAATCACGGTAGAAGGCGGCGCCCCGGTCCATGATGACCGGTACCGAAGCAAGCGACATGACGTTGTTGACGACCGTCGGGCACCCGAGGAAGCCCTTCAGTGCCGGCAGCGGCGGCTTGGCACGCACGATGCCGCGCTTGCCCTCAAGCGAATTGAGGAGCGAGGTTTCCTCGCCACACACATAGGCGCCCGCGCCGGCACGCACCTCGATATCGAAGGCGTGCGCGGAACCCAGCACCGACGGCCCGACTATGCCCGCATCCCGAGCAATCTCGATAGCCCTTGTCATCGTGGCTATGGCGTGGGGATATTCCGAGCGCGTGTAGATGTAACCTTTCGTCGCTCCCGTCGCGAGGCCGGCAATAGCCATGCCTTCGATCAGCACAAAGGGGTCACCTTCCATGATCATCCGGTCGGCGAATGTGGCACTGTCACCTTCGTCGGCATTGCAGACGATGTACTTCTGCGGTCCGGCCGCATCCATCACCGTCTTCCACTTGATGCCCGTCGGAAAGCCCGCGCCGCCGCGGCCACGCAGGCCGCTGTCCGTCACTTCCTTGACGATATCGGCAGGCGCCATGGCGACCGCCTTCTCAAGCCCCTTCAGGCCTTGATAGCGGCGATAGTCCTCGAGAGAAAGCGGATCGGTTACGCCGCAACGGGCGAAGGTCAGCCGGGTCTGCTGACGAAGGAAGGGAATTTCCTTCGTCAGCCCAAGACAGAGGGGATGTCCATCGCCGGTCATGAAACCAGCATCGAACAGGCTCTTCACATCCGAGACCTTGACCGGCCCATAGGCCATGCGTCCGCGCTCTGTCCGCACTTCAACCAATGGCTCCAGCCAGAACATGCCGCGAGAACCATTGCGCACAACCTTGGCATCCAGCCCACGAGATTCGATCTCCTGGGCAATCGCCTTTGCCACCTTCTCGGCTCCAAGCGCGAGGGCCGCAGCATCGCGCGGCACGAATATAGTCACCGTCATCGGCGTACCTCCGCCACGATTTCGGAAAGACAGTGTTCGTCAACCCGGCCGTAAACCTCGTCGTCCAGCATGGCGGCTGGAGCGCAGGCACAGAGCCCGAGACAGTAGACGGGCTCAAGCGTGACCGAACCGTCCGGCGCGGTTTGGTGGAAGTCGATGCCAAGAAGCTGCTGTGCGCGATCAGCGATACGGTCGCCGCCCATCGCCTGGCAGGCTTCGGCACGACAGAGCTTCAGCACATGCCGGCCCGCAGGCGCATCCCGGAAGTCGTGGTAAAAGGTAACGACTCCATGCACCTCGGCGCGCGACAGATTGAGTTCCCTGGCGATCACCGGCTTCACCTCTTCCGGGATGAAGCCGAACTCATTCTGTATGGCATGCAGGATCGGAAGCATTGGACCTTCCAAATGCTTCAACTCCTGGATGATCGATAGCGATCGCTCGGCGTAAACGCCGCTCGTCACATGCACATTCATTCCTTGACCTCCCACAAGAGAATGCCGTGGCATGCTCTCTGTAACGCACCCCTGCGTCTAGTGTGTACACAGTGTCGCTCTCGGCTCGGAGAGGGTCAATATCGATGTTTTGTCACTCGATAGGTAAAAGCTATCAAAGCGCCGCTTGAGCAGCCAGGCTTCGTGCTTGGTGCAGCAATGCGGAAACCAGTGGCGTAAATGGCTCGCGATGCGTCGCGACCAAGCCGACGATATGGCTGGCTTCCGGTTCCACGATCGGGATCATCTTGATTTGTTTGGCAAATCCGAACGACCGGGCCACATTACGCGGCATGATGCTGGCCCACTGCCCTGTCCCTACATGGGAGAGAAGCACAACCATCGAGTTCGACTCAAGTGTCGGATGCACGGTAACATTCGCATTTGCGAGATGCTGATTGATGATTCTGCGGTTCTGCATGTCCGATGTTAATAGACAAAGCCGAAGGCCATCGAGCTCCTTCCAGGTAATCTGCTCGCGTTCCGCGTAAGGCGTGCCCTCCGCCGTGACCAGCGTATATCGCTCCGCATATAGCGGTACGCTCGTCACTCGCCCCAGCGGTTCGTTGTCCAGATACGTAATTCCGGCATCAATTTCGAAATTATCCAGCTGGCTCAGCACCTGGAGCGAGTTTCGCGAGACGACGGAGAACGTCACCTCCGGATGCTTTGCCTGAAATGGTTCCGTCAGTCGGTGAATCATTGCGAGCGCGGTCGGGATAGCCGCGAGGCGAATATGCCCGGAAAGACCCGTCTTCGCTGCACGCATCTCCTCCCGCATGGTACGGGCGTCTCCGACAATCCGCCTCGCCCACTCGAGGACACGCTGACCCTCCGGGGTCAGGCCCTGAAAGCGCGAACCACGTACAACCAGGATAACGCCAAGCTGATCTTCAAGCTGGCGAATGGCCGCCGACAGTGAAGGTTGCGATATTCCGCAATCTTCTGCCGCCCGCCCGAAATGGCCTTCGCGCGCCAACGCTATGAAGAACTCAAGCTTGTCGATCACAGATGTTCCCTCCATCCCCGCAACTACCGCACTTCGCAGGAAGCATGCTCAGACCGCAAGGATACTGGCAATCGGTCCACCAGGATACGGTACAACCTCCATCACTCCCGCGACGAACTGAGGCACCCCGCCGAAAACAAAAAAGCGGCTCATGGAGCCGCTTAAGAAATGCAAAGCTGTTTGGTGGTTCAGGCCGCGACAAGCACGCCGTTCAGGTGCGTGAGTTCCGCAAGGAACTGCTCCAGCTTGGTCTTATGTTCATCGCTCTGGGCATTGTTGATCTCAAGCTGGGCCGCTTCGATACGCTGCTGAAGCGTGTCGCGCGTCAACTCATTGGCCGGAACGGCGGATTCTGCGAGCAACGTGCAGCCGGTCGGCAGGATATCCGCAAAGCCACCGAATACGACGTACTTGGTGACCTGGCCGGAGGCAAGCTTCACCGAAACGACACCGGGCTTGATCGTGGTCATGGTCGGGGCGTGGTTCGCCATAACCGTCATCTCACCCATCGTAGCCGGGATCACGACTTCAGTTACCTTTTCGGACACGAGAAGACGCGCCGGAGAAACGAGCTCGAAATTGAAGGCGTCAGCCATGGCGGTTCACTTCTTAACGTGTTGCATGCAAGGGCGCGCGGCGTCGGCTGCGCGCCCTCATTTGAATGCTTAGGCAGCGCCGGCCAGCTTCTTGGCCTTTTCGATCGCTTCTTCGATCGAGCCGACCATGTAGAAGGCAGCTTCCGGCAGGTGATCGTACTCGCCGTTGACGAGGCCCTTGAAGCCCTTGATCGTATCTTCGAGCGCGACGAGCTTGCCCGGCGAACCGGTGAAGACTTCGGCGACGAAGAACGGCTGCGACAAGAAGCGCTCGATCTTGCGGGCGCGCGCGACAGCGATACGGTCTTCTTCGGAAAGTTCGTCCATGCCGAGAATGGCGATGATGTCCTGGAGCGACTTGTAGCGCTGCAGGGTCGTCTGCACCTTACGAGCCACTTCATAGTGCTCTTCACCGACAACCATCGGGTCGAGCATGCGCGAGGTGGAGTCAAGCGGGTCAACGGCCGGGTAGATACCCTTTTCGGCGATCGAACGCGACAGAACAGTCGTTGCGTCCAAGTGGGCGAACGAGGTTGCCGGTGCCGGGTCGGTCAAGTCGTCGGCGGGAACGTAAATGGCCTGAACCGAGGTGATCGAGCCCTTGGTCGTGGTGGTGATGCGTTCCTGCATCTGACCCATGTCCGTTGCCAATGTAGGCTGATAGCCCACAGCCGACGGAATACGGCCGAGCAGAGCTGACACTTCGGAACCTGCCTGTGTGAAGCGGAAGATGTTGTCGACGAAGAACAGAACGTCCTGGCCCTTGTCGCGGAAGTCTTCAGCGATCGTCAGACCGGTGAGAGCAACGCGAGCACGGGCGCCCGGAGGCTCGTTCATCTGGCCGTAAACGAGAGCAGCCTTGGAGCCTTCGCCACCGCCGTGCTTGTTAACGCCCGACTCGATCATCTCGTGGTAAAGGTCGTTGCCTTCGCGGGTACGTTCACCCACGCCTGCGAACACGGAGTAACCGCCGTGCGCCTTTGCGACGTTGTTGATGAGTTCCATGATCAGAACGGTCTTGCCGACGCCTGCGCCGCCGAAGAGACCGATCTTACCACCACGAGCATACGGCGCGAGAAGGTCGACGACCTTGATGCCCGTAACAAGGATCTGGGCTTCGGTCGACTGATCGACGTAAGGCGGAGCATCCTGGTGAATGCCGCGCCGGGTAGCGGTCTTGAGCGGGCCTGCTTCGTCGACCGGCTCGCCGATGACGTTCATGATGCGGCCAAGCGTTTCCGGACCAACCGGAACGGAGATCGGAGCGCCCGTATCGGAAACCTTCTGGCCGCGGACGAGACCTTCGGTCGAATCCATGGCGATGGTGCGAACGGAGTTTTCACCCAGGTGCTGAGCAACTTCGAGAACGAGGCGGCTGCCGTTGTTCTCGGTCTCGAGCGCGTTGAGGATCGACGGCAGTTCGCCGTCGAATGCAACGTCGACAACGGCGCCAATCACCTGCGTTACTTTACCGACGGAGGTGCCGGCGTCCAGGGTAGCTGCGATAGCCATAATTATTACCCTCTTTCCTTACTTCAGAGCGCTTCCGCGCCCGAAATGATTTCAATGAGTTCCTTGGTGATCTGCGCCTGACGCTGACGGTTGTAGGACAGCGTCAGCTTATTGATCATATCACCGGCATTGCGCGTCGCGTTGTCCATTGCGGACATCTGAGCGCCATAGAAGGATGCGTTGTTCTCGAGGAGAGCGCGGAATATCTGCATCGCAACGTTGCGCGGCAGCAGTTCCTCGAGGATTTCCTCTTCACTCGGCTCGTATTCGTAGAGGGCGGCTGAATCGGCAGCTGCCTTTTCGCTGGCCTCGAACTTCGCCGGGATGATCTGCTGGGCGGTTGCCACCTGCGAGATTACCGACTGGAAACGTGCATAGAACAACGTCGCGACGTCGAACTCGCCCTTGTTGAAAAGATCGAGAACCCTGCGAGCCACATCATCCGCGTTGGCAAAGCTCAACTGCTTCACTTCGCGGAAGGTGACGTAGTCGACGATGTTCTCCCGGAACGCCCGCCGCAGGATGTCATTTCCCTTGCGGCCGACGGTCAGAATCTTCACCGTCTTGCCTTCAGACAGCAACTTCAGGGCGTGATCGCGTGCCAATCGGATGATGGACGAATTGAAGCCACCGGCCAATCCGCGTTCACCCGTGGCAACCACCAGAAGATGCACCTGCTCGCGGCCAGTACCTGCAAGCAGCAGAGGCGCTTCGGCACTACCGGCCGAAGCGGCGCTAAGACTGGCAAGCACCTTGTTCATGCGTTCCGCGTAGGGGCGAGCGGCCTCGGCCGCTTCCTGGGCACGGCGCAGCTTCGCCGCGGCGACCATCTTCATCGCCTTGGTGATCTTCTGCGTCGCCTTGACGGAGGCGATCCGGCTTTTCAGATCCTTAAGTGAAGGCATCCGTTATCGGTCCTCGATCTTGATCCGTTTTCAGGCGAAAGACTTGGCGAACGTATCGAGTGCAGCCTTCAGCTTGCCCTTGGTGTCGTCGCTGATGGCCTTTTCGACGCGAATGGTGTCGAGAACGGCCTTGCCTTCGGAGCGCATGTAGCTCAACAGGCCCTGCTCGAACTTACCGACATCGCTGACGGAAATCTTGTCGAGGTAGCCGTTGACGCCCGCGAAGATCACCGCGACCTGCTCTTCCGTCTTGAGCGGAGAGAACTGCGGCTGCTTGAGGAGTTCCGTCAGGCGTGCACCACGGTTCAGAAGGCGCTGCGTGGAAGCATCGAGGTCCGAACCGAACTGGGCGAAGGCGGCCATTTCGCGATACTGGGCGAGTTCACCCTTGATCGAGCCGGCAACCTGCTTCATCGCCTTGACCTGCGCGGCAGAGCCGACGCGGGAAACCGACAGACCGACGTTAACGGCCGGGCGGATACCCTGGTAGAACAGATCCGTTTCAAGGAAGATCTGACCGTCGGTGATCGAGATCACGTTCGTCGGAATGAACGCCGAAACGTCGTTACCCTGAGTTTCGATGACGGGCAGAGCCGTCAGCGAACCGGCACCGCGCTCGTCGGAGAGCTTTGCAGCGCGCTCGAGGAGACGCGAGTGGAGATAGAAAACGTCGCCCGGATAGGCTTCGCGGCCCGGCGGGCGGCGCAGCAGAAGCGACATCTGGCGATAGGCAACAGCCTGCTTGGAAAGGTCGTCGTAACCGATCAGGGCGTGCTGGCCGTTGTCACGGAAGTACTCGCCCATAGCAGCGCCAGCAAATGGTGCCAGATACTGCATTGGAGCAGGATCAGATGCAGTCGCAGCAACAATGATCGAATACTGAAGAGCGCCACGCTCTTCTAGAACCTTAACGAACTGAGCAACAGTCGAGCGCTTCTGACCGATAGCAACATAAACGCAGAACAGCTTGTCGCCGTCTGGACCGTTATCGTGAATTGCCTTCTGGTTCAGGATCGTATCGAGAATGATCGCAGTCTTACCAGTCTGACGGTCACCGATAACCAATTCGCGCTGGCCACGGCCAACCGGGATCAGGGCGTCGATAGCCTTGAGGCCGGTCGACATCGGCTCATGAACCGACTTGCGCGGGATAATGCCCGGAGCCTTTACGTCAACGCGCGAACGGCGCGTTGCGTTGATCGGGCCCTTGCCGTCAATCGGATTACCGAGCGCGTCAACAACGCGGCCGAGAAGCTCCGGACCAACAGGAACGTCAACGATAGCGCCCGTCCGCTTGACGGTGTCGCCTTCCTTGATCGCACGGTCGGAACCGAAGATAACCACGCCGACATTGTCGGCTTCAAGGTTGAGCGCCATACCGCGGACGCCGCCCGGAAACTCGACCATCTCACCGGCCTGGACATTGTCCAAGCCGTAGACGCGAGCAATACCGTCGCCAACGGAGAGAACCTGGCCGACCTCGGAGACCTCAGCCTCCTGACCGAAGTTCTTGATTTGATCTTTCAGAATTGCGGAAATTTCCGCGGCGCGGATATCCATCAGCCAACCTCTTTCAGTGCAAGCTTAAGGGTGGAAAGTTTGGTGCGAAGGGAAGTGTCAATCTGGCGCGACCCGATCTTGACTATCAGACCGCCAAGGAGCGTGGGATCAACGGTGACGTTGACATCCACATTCTTGCCAGTGACGCCCTTCAGCGCCGACTTGAGTTCTTTTTCCTGAGCCGCCGTCAGCGCATGCGCAGACGTGACCTCGGCAGTTACTTCGCCACGATGCTCTGCAGCGATCTGGCGGAAAGCACGGATCATGCCCGGAAGGGCAAAGAGGCGGCGATTTGACGCAACGACTTTCAGGAAGTTACCGACGACGCCGGCGATACCTGCCTTGGCGGCAACCGCGGAGATGGCACGCTGCTGTTCTTCCGCAGAGAAAACCGGGCTCGCGACGAGGCGCTTAAGATCGTCGCTCTCATCCAGCAGCGCCTGAAACCGATCTAGATCCGCGCTGACCGCATCGATCGACCCAGCTTCGCGGGCAAGCTCGAAAAGCGAGGATGCATAGCGTTCTGCTACACCGGAAATCATCTGGGACGTGTCAGCCACGGGCACAGTTTCCCTGAATTGTCATCAAGCGCCAGACCTCCTCGCGGGAGATTTATAAGCCCTTGAGATTATTTGCTATTTATTTGAAAACAGCCAGCTTTTATGCTGACCTCTTCAGACTTTCGCGGTTCGTCTAGCATAGGATGTATGGACTCGCAACACGGGAGGCCCGCTAAAACGCCCCTGCCCCAAGGGCTTGAACCGATTTTATCGAGTCAAGGCGTCGAATCCTTCTCCGTCGCGGCCAGACATCTCGTCAAAAATAACCGAACACATAGCCAAGCGGCATGGCGGAGAGCATCAGTTGCAACAGCAGTATGAAGACGTTGCGAGCTGTCCGGCCACGATCAAGAAACAGGGACAGGACACGCCCCAAGGCAGCAAATGCCAATGCGCTGCCCAGCATCAGGTAGGTAAAGTCCTGTGCCAATGCCACGGACGCCAATCCGAGGCCGAGATATAGCCCGCCAGTGGAGCGCGTGGCACCGAAGCCCTCCGCTCCGACGTCGCCGATGCTGAAGCCACCCCATCTGAGGAGTGTGGCCGGAAACAACAGGGTCAGAAGACCGATGAGAGCGATTGCCGTCGCAGCGGCGAAGGCCAGTTGCTCGGGAAGTTCGCTCGGGAAATAGAGCTCCAATATTCTCTCCTGCGACATTCATAAAGCCGAGGTTCGGCAATACCAGTCGGCCGATGATTCTTAAAGGAAGCTTTGAGGATCGATGTCGATCTGCACCTGCACAGAGCCACGGATCTTTGGGCCGTTGGCCATCATTGCCTGCATAAAGGCTTGCATGTCAGAGTTTCGACGGCCGTGCACCAACAACCGGAACCGGTGGCGCCCTCGTACCAGTGCCAGGGGAGCTTCGGCCGGTCCCAGGACGGATATGCCAGAGACATGCGGCGAAGCCGCCCGAAGACCGCGCGCGTGTATTTCCGCATCGGCCCGGGAATCGGCGGAGACGATGATAGAGGCCAACCGGCCGAACGGCGGCAGCACCGCCTTCTCACGTTCGGTTATCTCTCGCTCATAGAACGCACCCGGATCGCCAGACACGATGGCCTGCATGACCGGATGCTGAGGCTGATACGTCTGCAGCAGGCCATGACTTTTCAGCCCGGTACGGCCTGCGCGACCGGTAACCTGGCTGAGAAGCTGGAAGGTCCGCTCCGCTGCACGCGGATCTCCGTTGGCAAGCCCGAGGTCCGCATCGACAATTCCCACAAGGGTCATCAGGGGGAAGTTATGGCCCTTGGCTACCAGCTGCGTACCGATGACGATATCCGCTTCACCCTTGGTGATCGCCTCAAGCTCCAGGCGGAGCCGCTTTACCCCGCCGAGCATATCGGAAGACATCACGATCGTGCGTGCGTCCGGAAAATGCTTTTCTACTTCTTCGGCAATGCGCTCAACGCCGGGGCCACAGGCCACCAGGTGATCCAGTGTCCCGCATTCCGGGCAGGCTTCCGGCGTCGGCTCCGAATAGCCGCACTGATGGCACTGGATTTGATTGCGGAAGCGGTGCTCGACCAGCCAGCTCGAACATTGAGGGCATTGGAAGCGATGACCGCAGACCCGGCACAACGTGAGGGGTGCATACCCCCTTCGGTTGAGGAACAACAGTGCCTGCTCGCCACGTTCGACCGTCTTGCCGATCGCCCGCACCAGTATGGGAGACAGGAAGCCACCCCGCTCGGGCGGATGCCGACGCAAGTCGATCAGATGAAGGTCCGGCAAGGCGGCGTCACCGAAACGCGTCGGCAGATGCACGAGATGATAGCGTGCAGCCTGCGCGTTAACCTGGCTCTCCACGGATGGTGTCGCCGACACCAGGACAATGGGAAAATCACCGATCCGCGCGCGCACGACGGCCATGTCGCGAGCGTTGTAAAAGACGCGATCTTCCTGCTTGTAGGCAGGATCATGCTCCTCGTCGACGATGATGAGGCCAAGATTTTCGAACGGCAGGAAAAGAGCCGACCGGGCACCGGCCACCACCTGAACATCACCGGTGACAATCCCCCGCCAAACCTTTTCGCGCATCCGCGGGGCGAGGTCGGAATGCCACTCTCCTGGTCTTGCGCCGAACCGATCATGGAAGCGATCAAGAAAACTCGCAGTAAGGGCAATTTCCGGCAAGAGGATCAGAACCTGCTTGCCGCGCCGAAGCGTCTCGGCAATCGCTTCGAAGTAGACTTCCGTCTTCCCGGAGCCCGTGACGCCGTCTATCAGCGAGGCCGAATAGCCTCCCTTTCGCACAAGTTCGAGGATTTCGGCGGCGGCCTCCTTTTGCGGGCCCTCGATGCGAGGGGGGGAATAGTCCGGGTCTGGCTTTGCCACCACCGGTGGCGGCGGGAGGAAAACAGTCTCGAACAGTCCTTGCCGTATCAACCCATCGATGACGCTGGTGGACACACCGGCCGCATGGGCAAGCCCCGCCTTTGTCCAGGGAATGTCCCCATCGACAATATCCAGAACTTTGGCCCGCGCCGGGGTGCGTCGTTCCGGCTCGCCGCCAAGATACCGCAGCCCTTCCACCATGGGTTCGGGATCGAGTGCCGCCGGCGCGCGGATTGCCATGCGCGCCACCAGACCGGGAGGCGACAGCGTATAGCCGGCGACCCATTCGATAAAGCGGCGCATCTCCTTCGACAGCGGTGGGCAATCGAACGCCGACGTGATCGGCCGCAGCTTCTTGGGATCGAGTTTCCCGTCGTTCTCGCCGTCCCAGACGACACCGATGACCTGTCGCGGACCAAGCGGCACCTGCACAACGGCACCCGGCTCGACATGCATCCCTTCCGGAACGGCATAGCTATAGGGTCCCGGCGCCGGCAAGGGGACGAGAACGGGTACAACGTGTCTTGCCGGCAGCGTTTCGAAAAGCGCGCCGAAGAGGGTGGAGGAATCTGTGCCCATGCGGCGGGACCATGCCCCGAAGCAGAACAAAAGTGAACCCTAAAGCAGCCTAATCGTCATCGATGGCGCCGGCAAGCCGCATACCGTCGATTGGAGTTTGGCTGCACGCCCGGAACCTGTCCCATATCGACGAGCTTAGAACCGCGACATGAACCTTGCATCGCCGTCGGCAGCAAGTTCGAGAACCGTGTGATTTTCTAAAGCTTTGGTTACCTCGCCAACATCGCCCTCCAGCTCGTCAGGCTGGATCATCTGCCCGATGGTGAAGTCAAAGCGATTGCCCTTCTTGTTGAGGAGTTCGTAGAACACCGTCATGTCACGAAGCTCCGTCGACCACTTGGCGAGCCAGTAGAAAAGGCCCGAGTTCCGCGCCTTCATGTGGATCGGCAGGATCGGCAGATTGTATTTTCTGGCGAGCGCGACCGCAGACGTTTTCCATGGACGCTCATTGAGCTGCCCGTCACCCCAATAGGCGATCCGGCCGGACGGAAAGAGCACCATCACCTTGTCGTCTTCGACCGACTGGTTGGTAAGCACCAGCGTTTCGCGTGTCTTTAGCTTGCTCTTGAACTCATCCCGCCATTCGACGGGAATGATCATCTCCGCAAATCGCGGGTTGACACGCACTGCGTCACGGTTGGCGAATACCATCATGTCGGGGCGTCGTTCCTTGAGAAGATCGAACACCGCGACGCCATCGGCAATACCGGTCGGATGATTGCTGACGAGGATGAAGCCACCCTTCTCCGGAACCCGCTCCGCATTCGTGGCGCGTACATCGAGCTTCAAGAGGTTGCTCATGTACTCGAAACACTGAAAGCCGGATAGCGGCGCTATATCGCCTGCAAACTCGATCGCCCGATCATAACGCAACAGTGTGTAGAGAAACGGCCGCATCAGCGGCCAGAATGGATGTTTCACTATGCGCTGGCCGCGTTCGGCAATCAGCGTATCGACGATGTGGCCAGGCCTTCCTTGGGAAACCAGAGAAACTGCTTCGGCAAAATGTCCCAAGGGGGACATCGAATCGCGGCGCGCCATACAAACTCCTGCAGACAGGATAGGGGATATATCGCAGTCCGGCATGATCGAACAATGACAACGTTGCGCCCTCTTCAGTGAATCGTAACGTCACACGATGCAATCTGGGTCGATTATCTGACCAATTCAATAGGCGCCCCTTTGAGCGATCTGCTGATCATCGCCGCACCCGACCTGCTGGACAAGAGAAGAGAGTGGCTCGAAAGCCTCGAGCGCGAACGGCGGCTTTCTGCCAATACACTGGAAGCCTATGAACGTGACACGCGTCAGTTCCTCGCCTTCCTGACGGGCCACCTGGGCGGCCCAGCACGGGTAGCTGACGTGCATACGCTGCGTCCAGCCGATCTCCGCGCCTTTCTCGCCGCTCGTCGTCGACAGGGCTCCGGCGCTCGATCCCTTGGCCGCCATCTCGCGGGCCTGCGCTCCCTTCTGCGCTACCTTGAGCGCCAGGGATTGGTGAACGCCGCTGCGGCCGGAGCCATCCGCGCACCGAAACAGCCGAAGTCCCTACCCAAACCGCTGTCGGATCGACAGGCAGTGGCAGTCGTAGCCGCCGATGCACAGCTTCATGACGAACCCTGGATCGCAGCCAGGGATGCGGCAGTCCTTACGCTACTGTATGGCTGCGGCCTGCGCATCTCGGAAGCACTGGGACTACTGCCAGACGACCTTACGCGGGAAGCGCATACGCTCCGCGTTACCGGAAAAGGTGGAAAGACCCGCCTCGTACCGCTGTTGCCTGTCATCGTCGAAACAGTCGAAAGCTATAAGAAGCTGTGTCCCTACGTATTGGCGCCCGACCAGCCGATGTTCCGCGGTGCACGAGGAGGTCCGCTACAGCCGGCCATCATCCAACGAGGCATGCAAAAACTGCGCGGTGCCTTCGGTCTTCCGGAGACGGCGACGCCGCATGCCCTGCGTCATTCCTTTGCCACCCATCTCCTCGCCGGCGGCGGGGACTTGCGCACGATCCAGGAACTGCTGGGGCATGCGAGCCTGTCCACCACCCAGGTCTATACCGGCGTGGACACGGCCCGCCTGCTGGAGGTCTACGATCGAGCGCATCCACGGGCATAACATCGCCTTAACCATGCGCCTTAATCACTTGTCGAGTACGACGCGCTAAGGTCTGCGGACATTTTGGACGGATGACATGACGACGACCGCCTTCCCCCTGCTCATGCCCAGACTAGTCAAAAAACTGCCTTCGCTGTCGCTGTGGTTCCTGGCTGCAGTACACGTCCTGGTGCTGGCTTCCTTCTTTCTGGTGCTGCTGACGGTCTCGCCGGCGCGGGCTCAGGAGTGTCACGGAGAGAACCTGCTCAAGGCACTCGAACGTGACGACCCGCAGCGCTATGACGCGGTCATCAATGAAGGCATCAAGGTCGTCAACGGCAAGGGCCTGTTCTGGAAAATCGAGGGTAAAGGCTCTGCTCCGTCCTATCTTCTCGGAACAATGCATGTCAGCGATCCAAGAGTTCTCGATATGCCGGCCGGCGCAGCCGAGGCACACGCAGAAGCGCGCACGATCGTCATCGAGTCTGATGAAATCCTTGACGATAAGAAAGCAATGGCAGCCATTCTTGCCAAGCCAGAGCTCACCATGTTCACGGACGGCCGGTCCATCGAAAGTCTCCTGTCACCGGATGACCTTGCCATCCTCGAGGCAGGCCTGAAGCGGCGCGGCCTCGTGCTTTCTGCCGTTTCCCGCATGAAGCCGTGGATGCTCGCCAGCTTCGTGGCACTACCCGCCTGCGAACTTGCCCGCAAGGCACAGAACGCAGCGTTTCTGGACAAGAAGATCGCCCTTGATGCCGTCGCAGCTGGAAAGCCCGTCAAAGGGCTCGAAACGCTCGACGAACAGCTGACCGCGATGGCGGAACTGCCGCTCGAGTTTCATCTCAAGTCTTTGGTCGAGACCGTGAAGCTCGGTGATCGGATGGAAGATGTCGTGGAAACCATGACGGAGCTTTATCTGCAAGGCGAAACCGGATTGACCATACCCGCACTGAAGGCGGTTACCCCATCCGGGGCAGGAGATGATGAGAGCGCCTATGTGGCGTTTGAAAGCACGATCATCTCCCAGCGGAACCACAAGATGGCCGAGCGAGCCAAACCTCTGCTCATCGACGGGGGGGTCTTCATGGCCGTGGGGGCGCTGCATTTGCCGGGTGAAGATGGCTTGGTGGAGCTTCTTAGAAAGCAGGGCTTTGCGGTAACTTTGGTGCGCTAAAGCTCTCGAAACTCTTCTGTATTAGCTCTTGGCGAATGGTTGTCCGGCTCCATATCCCCTGAAGGCTGCCCGCGTGAGAACCCTGGCAAAGCCCGAGGCTGACAAAAGCAGGGGCGATCCATGACTGAACCCAGCGAAACACCACCTTCCCATCGCGTCGGACTGACGGAGGGTGTCAATCGCCCAGTGTTTTTCTGGTCGGCCGGCATCACGCTGCTCTTCGTCATTACAGGCGTTCTGGCACCCGAATCCTCCGCTGCAACGTTCAGTGCCGTACAGGGTTGGATCGTCGCAGAATTCGGCTGGATTTATCTGCTTTCTGTCGCGATCTTCTTGATCCTGATGCTTTTTCTCGGCGTATCGAGCTACGGCAGCATCAAGCTGGGACCAAACCACTCGGAGCCCGACTTCAGCTACTCGGCGTGGTTCTCCATGTTGTTTGCCGCTGGCATGGGCATCGGGCTCGTCTTCTTCGGTGTCGCGGAGCCCGTGAAGCATTTTACGGCACCGCCTGTCGGAGACGCTGAGACCATCGCCGCAGCCCGCACTGCCATGGAGATCAGCTATTTCCACTGGGGGCTGCATGCGTGGGCCGTCTATGCGGTGATCGGCCTTTCGCTTGCCTACTTCTCGTTCCGCCACGGGCTTCCGCTGACGATGCGCTCGGCGCTCTATCCGATCATCGGCGACCGGATCTATGGCCCGATAGGTGATGCCGTCGACACCTTCGCCGTCATCGGTACGCTGTTCGGCGTGGCAACGTCGCTGGGCCTGGGCGTACTGCAGGTCAATGCAGGCTTGGCGCATGTTCTGGGTTGGCCAATAGACTTCTGGGTGCAACTGCCCCTGATCGTCGTCATCACGGGCATGGCAACGATTTCGGTGGCGACAGGCCTGGAGAAGGGCATCAAGTTTCTTTCCAACCTCAACATGTTCATGGCCGTCGCGCTAATGGCCTTTGTCTTCGTGATGGGACCGACAACTTTCCTGCTCCGCACCTTCGTCCAGAATTTCGGTGCCTATCTCGACCAGTTCGTTCTGCGTACCTTCTACATGTACGCCTATGCGCCGAATGATCAGCCGGGCGAATGGCTGGGCGACTGGACACTGTTTTATTGGGGCTGGTGGATTGCCTGGTCGCCCTTCGTCGGGATGTTCATCGCCCGCATTTCGCGCGGCAGGACGATCCGTCAGTTCATTTTCGGCGTTCTTCTCGTGCCTTCCGGCTTCAGCTTCGCCTGGATGACGGTGTTTGGCGATACCGCCTTGTCGCTCCATCTGACCGGCACAACAACTGCGGTCTCGGAAGCGGTCGCGCAGGACGTTACACTGGCCCTTTTCGTCTTCCTCGAACAGTTCCCGTTGGGAACCTATGTCTCCTGGTTTGCAATGGTCCTGATCGTCTTCTTCTTCGTTACCGGCGCGGATTCTTCGGCACTTGTCATCGATACGCTGACCTCCGGCGGCCGGGAGGATGGACCAGTCGCACGCCGCGTATTCTGGGCCATCACATCGGGGGTCATCGGGGCTGTTCTCCTGTCCTCGGGTGGCCTGGATGCACTACAGACGGCCTCGATCGCAGGCGCCCTGCCCTTCACCTTCGTGATGCTCTTGATGTGCTGGGGCCTTATTCAGGGCCTGCGTCGCGAAGGCCTGCGCCAGAACGCCCTGGTACAGAGCCTTCGACCCCGCCAGGCCATCAACTGGCAGCGGCAGTTGCACGGTATCATCACCTATCCGCGCAAGGCGGAAGTCACCCGGTTCCTGCAGGATCTTGCAGGTCCTGCACTGGACGATGTGGCCGAGGAGTTGCGCAGGCGCTCCCTTGAGGCGGAGGTGATCCAGGAAGATAACCGGCTGAAACTGATCGTCACCCCCGGTGGCGAGGAGGAGTTCGTCTATGGGATCAGAATGCGGTCCTACGACATGCCGAGCTACAGCTTCATCGAAAGTCAGCTGAACCGCCAGCACAACGACAAATACTACCGCGCCGAGGTTTATCTCTCGGATGGGGGACAGGACTACGACGTCATGGGTCTAACCCGCGACGAACTGATCCAGGACGTGCTGGGCCAATACGATCGTCACTTCCAGTATCTGCACGCCGTCAGGGCCTGAGGGGCATCCAGCTAAAAGAAAAGCCCGGCCTGCAGGAATGCAGGCCGGGCTTTTCTTTGGCAGATGAGTGCCATCGATCACATGTGGATGGGCTTGAAGAAGGTGCCCAGCGCCGCTTCCTTCACCGCTTCCGACATGGTCGGGTGCGCATGGCAGGTGCGGCCGAGGTCTTCCGACGAACCACCGAACTCCATCAGAACCGCGATCTCGTGGATCATCTCGCCGGCGCCAAAGCCGACGATATGGCCGCCGAGGACGCGGTCGGTTTCCTTATCGGCGAGGATCTTCACGAATCCGTCTGTCGCCAGCATCGCACGAGCGCGACCGTTTGCCGTGAACGGGAACTTACCGACCTTGTAGGCGATACCCGCCGCTTTCAGCTCCTCTTCCGTCTTGCCGACGGAAGCGACTTCCGGCTGCGTGTAGACCACGCCCGGGATGATGTCATAGTTCACATGACCGTGCTGACCGGCGAGAATTTCTGCCAGTGCAACACCTTCGTCTTCTGCCTTGTGCGCCAGCATCGGACCCTTGACCACATCGCCGATCGCATAGATGCCGGGAACATTGGTCTTGTAGTGATCGTCGATCTCGACGCGACCACGGTTGTCGAGCGCGACACCTGCCTCTTCTAACCCAAGGCCCTTCGTGTAGGGCATGCGACCCGTGGAAATCAGCACGACGTCGGCTTCAGCTGTCTGCGCTTCGCCGCCCTTGACGGGCTCGTATGTGACCTTCGCGCCGGTGGCCGTCTTCTCGACGCCGGTGACCTTGGCTTCAGTCTTGATGTCCATGCCCTGCTTGGCCATCATCCGCTGGAACTGCTTGGAAACGTCGCCATCCATCGCGCCGAGCAGCTTGTCGAGATATTCGATGACAGTGACCTTGGCGCCGAGGCGCAGCCAGACGGAGCCAAGCTCCATGCCGATGACACCGCCGCCAACGACGATCAGGTGCTGCGGCACTTTGTCGAGCGCAATCGCGCCGGTAGAAGAGACGATGACCTTTTCGTCGATCTCGACGTTGACGCCCGGAATGCCCGCAACGTCTGAGCCAGTAGCGATGACGATGTTCTTCGTCTCCAGCTCCTGCACCTTGCCGTCTTCCGCCGTCACGGAAACCTTACCGGCCGAGACAACCTTGCCGATGCCGGTGAAGCCGTCGATCTTGTTCTTCTTGAACAGGAAAGAGACGCCGTCGACGTTGGACTTCACCGTCGCATCCTTGTGCGCCATCATCTTTCCAAGGTTCAGCTTCGGAGCCGACACCTCGACACCGAGCGCATCCATGCCGTGGCCCGCGTGGTGGAACATTTCGGATGCGTGCAACAGGGCCTTGGAGGGAATGCAGCCCACATTGAGGCATGTACCGCCGTAGGTGGCGCGCTTTTCGACAACCGCGACCTTCAGGCCGAGCTGGGCTGCCTTCACCGCACAGACATACCCACCGGGGCCGCTTCCGATTACGACGAGATCATAAGCCATTACAGATTCCTTTCAGTGAGACGCCGGCCAGTCAGGCAAACAGAGCAAACATCATCAGCAGTAAGCCAAGAACGCTGATCAGCCAGACAAGCGAGCGGATGTACGGTATTCCTGCTAGATAAAGCGGGATGTAGATAATTCGGGCCACGAGCCAGACAGTGGCTCCGAGAAGCCCCAGCCCGGACGTATCCCCGGTGAAACTGAGGCCCAGCAGAAGGCCGACAAAAGCTGGATAGGTTTCCCGGAAGTTCGCTGACGCGCGAGCCGCGCGACCGGCCAAGACGCCCTTCGGCACCCTGCCCTCGTCCCTAGGCCCCGCGTTCCACGCGGAGCCGAGTTCCTTCGTCGCAAACATCCCTTGCAGGCCGATATGGAAAAGCAGCAGGAAGACGCTCAGGGCAAGCAGCGTCAAGAGATACGTTGCGTCTGCCGAAGCGAGCTCCATGCCGCTCCTCCTTGATTAGAGGTCGAGGACCAGACGCTCCGGATCTTCCAGGCTTTCCTTGACGCGGACCAGGAAGGTTACGGCCTCCTTGCCGTCGACGATCCGGTGATCATAGGACAGCGCCAGATACATCATCGGGCGGATGACAACCTGACCGCCGATGGCGACCGGACGCTCCTGGATCTTGTGCATGCCGAGGATACCGGACTGCGGAGCGTTGAGGATCGGCGACGACATCAGCGAACCATATACGCCACCATTGGTAATGGTGAACGTGCCGCCCTGCATGTCGGCCATCGACAGCGTACCGTCGCGGGCTGCCTTGGCGAGACGCCCAAGTTCCTTCTCGACTTCGGCAATCGACATCTGGTCGGCGTCGCGGATAACCGGAACGACCAGTCCCTTGTCCGTGCCGACGGCCATGCCGACGTGGCAATAGTTCTTGTAGATGATGTCAGTGCCGTCGATCTCGGCGTTGACGGCAGGCAGTTCCTTCAGGGCGTGCGTGATGGCCTTGGTGAAGAAGCCCATGAAGCCAAGCTTTACGCCGTGCTTCTTCTCGAACACGTCCTTGTACTTCGTGCGCAGGTCCATGACCGCCTTCATGTCCACCTCGTTATAGGTGGTCAGCATGGCGGCAGTGTTCTGGGCGTCCTTCAGACGACGGGCAATCGTCTGGCGAAGACGCGTCATTTTAACGCGTTCTTCGCGACCGGCGTCTTCGGTTGTCGATGGAGCGCGTGCAGCCTTCGGGGCCTCCGCGGCCGCGGCAGGGGTCGAGATCCCCTTCGCAACAGCTGCGATGACATCACCCTTCAAGACCTGGCCACGCTTGCCGGAACCTTCGACCTGATCGGCCGACAGATTGTTCTCGGAGAGCATCTTGGCAGCGGCAGGCGCTGCCGGCATGTCGGACGCAGCCGGCTTGGCCGCAGCTGCCGGTTCGGCAACCTTGGCCGGCGCAGCTTCGGCGGGCTTTGCAGCGGGAGCGGACGGGGCAGCGCCAGCAGCACCTTCCGCAATCTGGCCGAGAAGCGCATCGAGACCGACCGTCTCACCGTTCTGAGCGACGATCTCGGTCAGCACACCCGAGGCAGGGGCCGGAACTTCGACCGTGACCTTGTCGGTTTCCAATTCAACCAGCGGCTCGTCTGCCTTGACGGTGTCGCCGACTTTCTTGAACCAGGTGCCTACTGTCGCCTCGCTGACGGATTCGCCGAGGGTGGGAACGCGGATTTCGGTTGCCATGGTCTGTTTCCGTTTTCTCTACAATGCCGATGTTGGGTGTCGCTTCTACAGCTGAGGTTCAGCCGCCGAGTGCGTCTTCGAGGAATGCTTCTAGCTGGGCGAGATGCTTGGACATCAGGCCTGTAGCCGGCGATGCCGCAGCCGGACGACCCGTGTAGCGGACACGCTGATACTTCGCGTCGATGTGCGCAAGCACCCATTCCAGATACGGATCGATGAACGACCAGGAGCCCATGTTCTTCGGCTCTTCCTGGCACCACACCATTTCCGCATTGCGGAAGCGGCTGAGTTCGTTGATCAGCGCCTTTGCCGGGAACGGGTAGAGCTGCTCGATACGGAGAAGATAGACGTCGTCGACGCCCCGCTTTTCGCGCTCTTCCAGAAGGTCGTAATAGACCTTGCCGGTGCACATCACGACGCGGCGGATCTTGTTGTCCTTCTGCAGCTTGATCGGGCCATCCTTGATGACCTCCGCATCATCCCAAAGCAGTCGGTGGAAGGCCGACTCTCCGGCAAATTCTGCCAGCGTCGAGGTAGCGCGCTTGTGGCGCAGCAACGACTTCGGCGTCATCAGGATCAGCGGCTTGCGGAAGTCGCGCTTTACCTGACGGCGCAGGATGTGGAAGTAGTTAGCCGGCGTCGAGCAGTTTGCGACCTGCATGTTGTCTTCCGCGCACATCTGCAGCCAACGCTCGAGGCGCGCCGACGAATGCTCAGGACCCTGACCTTCATAGCCGTGCGGCAGAAGGCAGACCAGACCCGACATGCGCAGCCACTTGCGTTCGCCCGACGAGATGAACTGGTCGAACACGACCTGGGCACCGTTGGCGAAGTCGCCGAACTGGGCTTCCCACAGGGTCAGCGCGTTGGGGCGAGCAAGCGAATAACCGTACTCGAAGCCCAGTACCGCCTCTTCCGAAAGCATCGAATTGATGACTTCGTAGCGTGCCTGGCTCGCCGACAGGTTGGCAAGCGGGATATAGCGATCTTCCGACTCCTGATCGTACAGCACAGAGTGACGCTGCGAGAACGTGCCGCGCTCGCAATCCTGACCGGAAAGGCGGATCTTTGTACCTTCGACGGCGAGCGAACCGAAGGCCAGTGCCTCGGCCATTGCCCAGTCGATCCCCTCACCGGTGTCGATCATCTGCGCCCGGTTGTCCATGAAGCGCTTGATGGTGCGATGCGCGTTGAAGCCTTCGGGAATGGTCGACAGCTTGCGACCGATCTCCTTGAGCTGCTTCATCGGTACGGCGGTCTTGCCGCGGCGCTGCTCATCCGCGTTGTCGGCGGAGCGCAGACCGGACCAGACGCCGTCCAGCCAATCGGCCTTGTTCGGCTTGTATGCCTGCCCAGCATCGAACTCCTGTTCGAGATGAGCACGCCAGTCGGCCTTCATCTTCTCGTATTCGCCGTCGGTGATCACGCTCTCAGCGGCAAGACGATCAGCATAGAGCTGGGCCACCGTCTTGTGGGCGCGGATAACCTTGTACATCTTCGGCTGCGTGAACGCAGGCTCGTCGCCTTCGTTGTGGCCGAAGCGCCGATAGCAGAACATGTCGATGACGACCGGCTTGTGGAACTTCATCCGGTATTCGGTCGCGATCTTGGCCGCGTAAGTCACAGCTTCCGGATCGTCGCCGTTCACGTGGAAGATCGGAGCCTCGATCATCTTCGCGACGTCTGACGGATAAGGTGACGAGCGCGAGAAGGCCGGGTTGGTCGTGAAGCCGATCTGGTTGTTGATGATGACATGCATGGTACCCGCAACGCGGTGGCCACGCAGACCGGAAAGGCCGAGAATTTCAGCAACAACGCCCTGGCCTGCAAAGGCTGCATCGCCATGCAGTAGCAGCGGCAGAACCTTGGCCCGTTCCTTGAGCGGTATGACGTCGCCTTCCCAGGACTTGGCCAGCATGTCCTGCTTGGCGCGGGCCTTGCCCATCACCACCGGGTTGACGATTTCGAGGTGCGACGGGTTTGCCGTCAGCGACAGGTGAACCTTGTTGCCATCGAACTCACGGTCCGACGATGCACCGAGGTGGTACTTGACGTCACCCGAGCCTTCGACATCGTCGGGCTTGAACGAACCGCCCTTGAACTCGTGGAAGACCGCACGATGCGGCTTGCCCATTACGTTGGTGAGCACGTTCAGTCGGCCGCGGTGAGCCATGCCGAGCACGACCTCTTCAAGGCCATCCTGGCCACCACGCTTGATGATCTGCTCCAGCGCCGGGATCAGCGACTCGCCGCCATCCAGGCCGAAGCGCTTGGTGCCCTTGAACCTGACGTCGAGGAACTGCTCGTAGCCTTCCGCCTCGACCAGCTTCTGCAGGATTGCCTTCTTGCCTTCCTGAGTAAACGCGACGCCCTTGTCCGGACCTTCGATACGTTCCTGGATCCAGGCCTTCTCTTCCGGGTTGGAGATGTGCATGAACTCGACGCCGATGGTCGAACAGTAGGTGCGCTCGAGAATTTCGATCATCTCGCGGACCGACGCGTATTCAAGGCCCAGCACGTTATCGATAAAGATCTTGCGATCGTAATCCGCTTCAGTGAAGCCGTAGGCGGTCGGCGAAAGCTCGTTATAATCCTCCACCGGCCCAGCCAGGCCGAGCGGGTCGAGCTTGGCATGCAGATGGCCGCGCATCCGGTAGGCACGGATCATCATGATCGCGCGGACGGAATCGCGGGTGGCCTGCATCACGTCAGCTTCATTGACCTGCGCACCGGTCGCAACCGCCGTGGCTTCGGCTTTCGCCTTGACCTTGCTTTCGATTGCCTTTTCCACGACAGGCCAGTTGCCGTCGAGCGCGGAGATCAGTTCGCCGCCGGGCGTGAGTGGCCAGTTCTTGCGCTGCCAGGAGGCACCCTTGGCCGCCTTCTTCACATCTTCCGGATTGTCGGCCAATGCCTTGAAGAAGGACTGCCATTCCGGGCCGACCGAGTTGGGATCATCCTCATACCGAGCATAGAGCTGCTCGATGTAGGAGGCATTCGCCCCGTCGAGGAAGGAAGTGATGAGAAACTGCTCGTTAGCTTCTTGCCGTGCCATGGTCTTTTGCGGACGCCGCGCCCGCCTCCTGACGTAACTGAAGGCCGGGATTAAGCGCCGGCCGCTTCATATCTTCTCAAACTCATTGCCGCCTGAAGCGACCTGCCAGCGTCCCTTGACGCTGAACCCGGGCAGACGAAACATGTTCCGTTTCGCCTGCCCGAAGCTTTCTAGCATGCGAGCGTCAAGCAAACGCTATGTGGCGTCAGCCCTTGAGGACTTCAACCAGCGTTGTGCCGAGGCGAGCTGGTGATGGCGACACGCGAATGCCTGCCGATTCCATCGCTGCGATCTTCGATTCCGCATCGCCCTTGCCACCGGACACCACGGCGCCCGCGTGACCCATGGTGCGACCCTTTGGAGCCGTACGACCGGCGATGAAGCCTGCCATCGGCTTCTTGCGGCCCTTCTTGGCTTCATCGATCAGGAACTGGGCTGCGTCTTCTTCAGCCGAGCCGCCGATTTCGCCGATCATGATGATCGAGGTCGTGGCCTCGTCGGCGAGGAACATTTCAAGCACGTCGATGAATTCGGTGCCCTTGACCGGATCGCCGCCGATACCGACAGCGGTCGTCTGGCCAAGACCTTCGTTGGACGTCTGGAACACGGCCTCGTAGGTGAGCGTGCCGGAGCGCGAAACGATACCGACCGAACCCTTGCGGAAGATCGAGCCCGGCATGATGCCGATCTTGCACTCTTCCGGCGTCAGGATGCCCGGGCAGTTCGGGCCTAGCAGGCGCGACTTGGAGCGGTCGAGGCGGGCCTTGACGCGGACCATGTCCATGACCGGGATGCCTTCGGTGATGCAGGTGATGAACGGGATCTCGGCGTCGATCGCTTCGATGATCGCGTCGGCAGCGCCGGCCGGCGGAACGTAGATGACCGATGCGTCAGCGCCGGTGCGTTCCTTGGCTTCGGCGACGGTCGCAAAGATCGGCAGGCTTTCGCCCTTCGAGCCAGTCCAGGTTTCGCCACCCTTCTTCGGGTGGATACCGCCGACCATCTGCGTGCCGTAGTAGGCGAGCGCCTGTTCGGTGTGGAAGGTACCGGTCTTGCCGGTCAGGCCCTGAACAAGGACCTTCGTATTCTTATTGACGAGAATCGACATTGATAAAGGTCCTTCAGATTAGGCTTTGATCGCCGCGACGATCTTCTTGGCAGCATCGTCGAGATCGTCAGCAGCCGTGATCGCAAGACCCGATTCGTTGAGGATCTTCTTGCCGAGTTCGA
Source organism: Pseudorhizobium xiangyangii (assembly GCF_020531965.1). Taxonomy (GTDB): domain Bacteria; phylum Pseudomonadota; class Alphaproteobacteria; order Rhizobiales; family Rhizobiaceae; genus Neorhizobium; species Neorhizobium xiangyangii. The sequence goes on from NZ_JAJAWH010000007.1 coordinate 57,626, forward strand.
CATTGGTGCCTTCGAGGCGCACGACGAGAGGAACCTTGAGACCGACTTCCTGCACGGCAGCAACGACGCCCTCGGCAATGACATCGCATTTCATGATGCCACCGAAGATGTTGACGAGAATACCTTCGACCTTCGGGTCGGCCGTGATGATCTTGAAGGCTGCAGCGACCTTCTCCTTGCCAGCGCCACCGCCGACGTCGCAGAAGTTAGCCGGCTCCTTGCCGTACAGCTTGATGATGTCCATCGTCGCCATGGCGAGACCGGCGCCGTTGACCATGCAGCCGATGTTGCCGTCGAGCGCCACGTAGGCAAGGTCCCACTTGGAAGCTTCGATTTCCTTGGCATCTTCTTCGGTTTCGTCGCGCAGCAACTTCACATCGTCATGGCGGAAAATCGCATTGCCATCGAAGGACATCTTGGCGTCGAGAACGCGCAGGTGGCCGTCTGTCATGACGATCAGCGGATTAACCTCGAGGAGCGCCATGTCCTTTTCGACGAAAGCCTTGTAGAGCGCCGGGAACAGCGCCTTGGCGTCTTCGGCAGCAGCGCCCGAAAGCTCGAGAGCCTTGGAGATTGCAGCGACGTCCGCAACGGTCACACCGGCTTCCGGAGCGATGGCGATCGTATGGATCTTCTCAGGCGTGTCGTGAGCAACAGCCTCGATGTCCATGCCGCCTTCCGTGGAAACCACGAATGCGACCTGGCCAACGGAACGATCGACCAGAAGCGAGCAATACAGTTCGCGATCGATGTCGGCGCCGTCTTCGATGTAGAGGCGATTGACCTGCTTGCCGGCGTCGCCCGTCTGCGCCGTTACCAGCGTGTTGCCGAGCATGTCCTTGGCGTGAGCAACGACCTCTTCGATCGACTTCGCCAGACGAACACCGCCCTTGGCGTCGGGGCCGAGTTCCTTGAACTTGCCCTTGCCGCGGCCGCCAGCATGGATCTGGCTCTTGACCACGTAGAGCGGGCCAGGCAGCGACCTGGCGGCGGCTTCAGCTTCCTCAACCTTGAGGATTGCGACACCTTCGGCCACCGGAGCGCCGAAGCCCTTCAGGAGAGCCTTGGCCTGATATTCATGAATGTTCATGGGGGTTGATCCCTATTTGAATGACTTGAGCGCCGAATTACTTCAGCGAGGGCGCAATGTTGATGCAGGCTTCACAAAGGCCGGCGACAGCGCCAACCGACTTCTGGAAGGCAGCCTCTTCGTCCTTGGTGAATTCGACTTCGATGATGCGCTCGATGCCACCGGCACCGATGATCGTGGGAACGCCCACATACATGTCCTTCACGCCATACTGGCCCGACAGATAGGCAGCGGCCGGCAGAACGCGCTTCTTGTCCTTGAGGAAGGATTCGGCCATTTCGATCGCGGATGCGGCCGGAGCGTAGTAGGCAGAACCGGTCTTCAGAAGGCCAACGATCTCGGCGCCGCCGTCACGGGTGCGCTGGATGATTTCCTCGAGACGCTCCTTGGTGACCCAGCCCATCTTCACGAGGTCGGTCAACGGAACGCCGCCGACGGTCGAATAGCGGGCGAGCGGAACCATGGTATCGCCGTGGCCGCCGAGTACGAATGCAGTAACGTCCTGGACGGAAACGTTGAATTCCTCGGAGAGGAAGAGACGGAAACGAGCAGAGTCGAGAACGCCGGCCATTCCGACGACCATGTTCTTCGGCAGGCCCGAGAACTTCTGGAGAGCCCAGACCATCGCGTCAAGCGGATTGGTGATGCAGATGACGAAGGCGTTCGGGGCATACTTCTTGATGCCCGCGCCAACCTGCTCCATGACCTTGAGGTTGATGCCGAGCAGATCGTCGCGGCTCATGCCGGGCTTGCGAGCGACACCAGCCGTCACGATGCAGACGTCGGCACCTTCGATCGCAGCGTAATCGCTGGCACCGGTCAGCTTCGCATTGAACCCTTCAACCGGTGAAGATTGGGCAATATCCAAACCTTTACCCTGCGGAATGCCGTCAGCGATGTCGAACAGGACGATGTCGCCCAGTTCCTTCAGGCTGGCGAGATGTGCCAGCGTGCCACCAATCATGCCAGAACCAATAAGTGCGATCTTCTTGCGCGCCATTGAAGCTTCCTCTCAAGACCATAATCCCTGGCGGACACGGCAAGCCGCCCGTCAATGTGACCTCGCCATAGCTGGAACCGCCTAAAATAGCAATCGGTTCTTTTAGAGCTAGCATTTTCAATCGGTTAAATGGTGATATTCTTACGTAAACGTAAGATTTTAACGCTCTAGTTTTCGTGCCGCCGCTGGTGGAGGTCAGCGTAATCAGCGCTTCTCATCTCATACAGCCGGGAAATAGTGCGGTCGAATTCAAAGCCTTCCGTTCCACGCCGCTCGGTCAGCAACGCATCGGGCGCAGCGGCTGCCGAGACATACAACCGGACGGCATTGTCGTAGAGTGTGTCGACAAGGTTGATAAAACGTTTCGTCTCATTCCGCTTGTCGGGACCAAGCAGCGGGACATGCTCGACGAACATGGAATTATAGCGCTCGGCAATGGCCAGATAGTCCGCAGCCCCAAGCGGTCGCTCACAAAGATCCGCGAATTCGAACCGCGCTACGTGCCCCACTGCGGCTGGAACATGGATGGCACGACCTAACCTGAGCACTTCTGACGGCGCACTTTTCTCCCCGTCAGTAACCTGATGCCAGGTGGCCTCCATCAGAGCGTCAGCATGAGGCCCAAGCGGAGTAAGATATACGGGAAGGTTCGCCAGCTTCATCATGCGATAGTCTGTGGGAGAATCCAGCGTCACAACGTCCACGTGGCGACGCAGCATGGCTATGAATGGCAGAAAAAGACCACGATTGAGGCCGTCCCTGTAGAGATTGTCGGGCTCGACATTCGAAGTTGCCACAAGGACGCAGCCCAACGCGAAGAGTTCGGTAAACAACCGAGCAAGGATCATCGCGTCAGTTATGTCCGTCACGGAAAACTCATCGAAGCAGAGCAGTTCCGCTTCAGCAAACAGGGCTGCAGCCACCGGCGGGATCGGATCCGCCTCGCGTGTTTCACCCCGTTTCAACTTCAGTCGATGCTCGTGGACGCGAGAATGCACGTCCGCCATGAATTCGTGGAAGTGAGCGCGCCGCTTCTTGTCCGTCGCAGCCTTCTTGAAGAACATCTCCATCAGCATGGTCTTGCCGCGACCGACGCTGCCGTGAACGTAGAGACCTCTTGTCGGAGCAGGCCGGCTACCCCCTTTGGCAAAGAGCCAGCCGAGTGCGCTTTTCTTCTTGGCCGGACGAGCTTCGCGCAGATCCGCCAGCACCCGGTCGAGCTTCGCGGCCACCTCCAATTGCGCCTTGTCCGCCGTGAGCGTACCCGCGGCGGCAAGAGCCTTCAGTTCTTCTACGACGCTATGCGTGTAGTCGGGGATGGCTTCCATGGGAGAAGAGCAGCGCTCCGCTAAACCGTTATCGGCTCAGGCTGAGCGGCTGGCCAGAATTGGTCGTCCCGTCGAAGCGATTGTCAGCCGTCCTGTAGACGCGACCGATGGTGTTGCCGGAACGGTCCTTGAACTGCACCATCTTGCTCGAAACTTCCCAGGAGCCCATCGTCGTTAGTTCGCCGGCGCAGCCACGGGTGCCACCGCGCGAACCGCTGCCAAGGTTGGTAAGCGTCAGGAACATGTCACAGGAAGAACCGGCGTAGGCGACGCGCCAGTTGCCAACCATCTGCTCCTTGGTGACGTCCATTGCAGCCGCAGGAGCAGCCGAAGCGCTCGGATCAAGCGCCGCTGTCTGCTGTGACGGCGCAGTCGGAAACTGGCCGGCGCCTCCGGGCGGCGGCAACTGGTTAGACTGCACCGAAGGAACGGGCTGCGCCTGCAGCGGAGCCGGCTGGGATGGGAGATCATTGTAGGGGCTGTAGGAGGTGCGCTGGCAACCGGCCAGAGAAACAACAACCATCAAGCCGGCGGCGACATACCTGAACTGCATTATTTGACTCCGATCTTTGCCTGCACCCGGTGCTAGTGAGGAAACACGGCGGAATTATCGCGAAGAGTTGTATCAAATCAACCCAACACTGACATCCGCGGTTCCGTCAGGCATTTGTGGCCTCAAGATGGAACAACCGGCGCGAACATCAAGTGACGTACGCGCCGGAATTGTCCGCTATACGCGACGCTCGACCATCATCTTCTTGATTTCGGCGATTGCCTTCGCGGGATTAAGACCCTTCGGGCAGGTCTGCGCGCAATTCATGATCGTGTGGCAGCGATAGAGCCGGAAAGGATCCTCGAGATTGTCGAGGCGCTCACCCTTGGCTTCATCACGGCTGTCGATCAGCCAGCGGTAGGCCTGAAGAAGCACGGCCGGGCCGAGGTAGCGGTCGCCGTTCCACCAGTAGCTGGGACAGGACGTCGAGCAGCAAGCACAGAGAATGCACTCATAGAGCCCATCCAGCTTCAGCCGGTCCTCGTGGCTCTGCTTCCATTCCTTTGCCGGCGGAGGAGAGACCGTTTTCAGCCAGGGCTCGATCGAGCGGTGCTGGGCATAGAAATTGGTGAGATCCGGCACCAGATCCTTCACCACGGGCAGGTGCGGCAATGGATAGACCTTAACGGTTCCAGTGATGTCATCCATGCCCTTGGTGCAGGCAAGCGTGTTCGTCCCGTCGATGTTCATCGCGCAGGAACCGCAGATGCCCTCTCGACAGGACCGCCGTAGCGTCAGTGTCGGATCGATACTGTTCTTGATGTAAAGAAGACCATCGAGCACCATCGGCCCGCAGTCATCGATATCGATGTAGTAGGTATCGATACGCGGGTTCTGGCCGTCGTCCGGGTTCCAGCGGTAGATGCGGTACTCGCGAATGTTCTTCGCGCCTTCCGGCTTCGGCCACACCTTGCCTTCAGAGATCTGAGAGTTCTTGGGGAGAGCGAGTTCAACCATGTCCAGTTCCTCTCGGGATCAGTAGACGCGGGCCTTGGGCTCGATCTTGGCAGGATCGATACCCTCGGCGATAAGGTCCGTGTGGACGGGGCGATAGTCGAGCTTCACATCACCCGCCTCGTTGACCCAGGCGAGACTGTGCTTGCGCCAGTTCTCATCGTCGCGGCCGGCGAACGGGCCGTCCGTGTAGTCTTCACGAGCATGGCTGCCGCGGCTTTCCTTGCGCGCTTCCGCGCCGTAGACCGTGGTAATGGCGTTCGCCATCAGGTTTTCCAGTTCCAGCGTCTCGACGAGATCCGAGTTCCAGATCATCGAGCGATCCGTGAGCTTGACATCCTTCAGCTCACTCCAGATGCTCGACATCCGGCGGCAGCCGGATTCCAGCGATTCCTGAGTCCGGAAAACAGCGGCGTCGTCCTGCATGGTCCGCTGCATCTTATCCCGAAGTACCGCGGTGGGCGTGCCACCACTGGCGTTCCGCAGGCGGTCGAAGCGATCCATGATCTTGTCGCAGGCCGCCGTATTGAGAGCAGGCACCGGTTCTGCCTTATCGATCACCTGCCCTGCGCGGATCGCAGCAGCACGACCGAAGACCACAAGGTCGATCAGCGAATTGGAGCCAAGGCGGTTCGCGCCGTGTACGGACGCACAGCCGGCTTCGCCGACCGCCATCAGGCCGGGCGACAGGCGCTCCGGATTGGCGCTGTCGGCATTCAGAACCTCACCCCAGAAATTGGTCGGGATGCCGCCCATATTATAGTGGACGGTCGGCAGTACCGGGATCGGCTCGCGGGTCACGTCTACGCCGGCAAAGATCTTGGCGCTCTCGGAAATGCCCGGCAGGCGCTCATGAAGGACAGCCGGATCCAAGTGGTCGAGATGCAGGTAGATGTGGTCCTTGTTCTTGCCAACGCCACGGCCTTCGCGGATTTCGAGCGTCATGCAACGGGAAACCACATCTCGCGATGCCAGGTCCTTTGCGGACGGTGCATAGCGCTCCATGAAGCGCTCGCCCTCGGAATTGACGAGATAACCGCCTTCGCCGCGTGCACCTTCCGTGATCAGGCAACCGGAGCCGTAGATGCCGGTCGGATGGAATTGCACGAACTCCATGTCCTGGAGCGGCAGTCCGGCGCGGGCAACCATGCCGCCACCGTCACCCGTGCAGGTGTGGGCCGAGGTGGCCGAGAAATAGGCACGGCCGTAACCGCCCGTCGCCAGCACCACCATCTTCGCCGCGAAGCGGTGGATAGTGCCGTCGTCAAGGTTCCAGGCGACAACGCCGGTGCAACGGCCGTCGTCGGACATGATCAGGTCGAGCGCGAAGTACTCGATGAAGAACTCCGCGTTGTTGCGCAACGACTGGCCATAGAGCGTATGCAAGATGGCATGGCCGGTACGGTCGGCAGCGGCGCAGGTCCGCTGCACCGGCGGACCGGCACCGTAGTTCTGCATGTGGCCGCCGAATGGGCGCTGGTAGATCTTGCCTTCAGCATTACGCGAGAAGGGAACACCGTAGTGCTCAAGCTCGTAGACGGCCTTCGGCGCTTCCATGGCGAGATACTGCATGGCATCGACGTCGCCGAGCCAGTCGGAGCCCTTGACGGTGTCGTAGAGATGCCACTGCCAGCTATCCGGCGTCATGTTCTGCAGCGAGGCGGCAATACCACCCTGGGCTGCCACGGTATGCGAGCGCGTTGGGAACACCTTGGTGATGCAGGCGGTCTTGAAGCCTTGTTCGGCCATGCCAAGCGTCGCACGCAGCCCGGCCCCACCAGCCCCGACGACAATGACGTCGTAGGAGTGGTCGACATAGGTGTAGGCCTTGCCGGTCTGCGCAATGGGAGTGATCGATGCCATGGCGGGATTATCCTGCAAATGCGATTTTCAGGACGGCGATAAGACAGAGACCACCGACCAAAAGGGAGAATGAAGCATTGACGATGAGAAGCGCGAGCTTCGCCGTCTCGGAATGGATGTAGTCCTGGATGACTTCTTCCATACCCAGACGCATGTGAACGATACTGGCGATAACCGTCAGGGCGTTGATCGTGGCCACGAAGGGATTGGCGAGCGCATCAACGACTTCGGCATAAGGCCGCCCGGCATACATCACCAAAAAGCCGATATAGAAAAGCATCAAAGGCACGAGCACGACCGATGTCGTCCGCACCTTCCAGAAATGATCGGTTCCGGTCTTTGCCGAACCGAGGCCGCGAACTTTGCCGAGAGGCGTGCGCATGTCCATGATCTATCCTCTCCTCAGCGGACCAGCAGGACCACGGCCCACACCAGAACGGTGAGCGCGATCGATGCAACAAGGTTAGCCTTGGCGAGCATGGTCGAGAACTCCTTCTCAAATCCATAACCAAGGTCCCACATGATGTGGCGAAGCCCGCCGACAAGGTGGTGGATCAGCGCCCAGGTATACCCGAACAGTATGACTTGGCCGAGGAACGACCCGAAAAGGTCATTGACCTGATTGAAATAGTCCTCACCCGAGGCAGCGGCAATCAACCACGCCGCCACCAGAATAGTGCCAACGTAGAGTGCCACACCTGTAATACGGTGCATGATCGACATGGCCATGGTGGGAATAAATTTATAAACCTGCAGGTGCGGCGACAGGGGCCGGTTTTTAGTCACATTCGCCATCAGGACCTCGCGGCGTTGAAGCGTCTCCGGGCGTTGCACCCGCCAATACACCTTGCTGAACAAATGTGCATTGCATCAATCCAGCGTGGTTTACTGCCCGATATACCCAACGACAAGCGATTTCAAACGGATTTCAAATTTAAATCGATTGGCGTCTTTTACTAAAGATCTTCGGGATGTTCCCTGCCGCCAGACTGCGAACCTATTTGCCACCATTCCGCGATCACAAGCTTCCCGAGTTCGTGAGGTAGAAGCCTTGGTTGACTGATTGTTTTCAGCAAACCAGCACCGCTTGCCGGAAGGGCCAGGATCAGAATTTTAAGGTTTATGGGGAATAGATGACATGGCCCACCATGGATTAATCGATGCCCTACCTCCCAGACCCGCGCAGAGCCGATCGCACCCCTTCGCGAGGATGGAGTGCGGCGTATTTTCTTCCGGCTCTGCTGGCAATTACTGCGGTACTTGTCGCACTCGTCGTCAGTGATGGGGAACGAAGAACACAGCATCATCTGGCGCAGAGAACCAAGGCAGCGGAACAGCTTGCCGATGTTGCAGCACGGTTGGAAACCAACATTCGCGGCAACGTCAATCTGGTTCATGGTCTCGTCACGGTCGTCGCCAACGAGCCGAAGCTTACGCAGCCCCGCTTTTCGGCGATCGCGCAACGAATTTTCGCAGTACCCTCACAGCTCCGCAATGTAGCGACAGCTCCTGATTTCGTCGTGCAGATGGTGTACCCCGAGGAGGTGAACCGCGCGACTATTGGACTGGACTACATGAAGACCCCCGGACAGCGGGAGGCAGTCCTTCAGGTCGTGGAGCGACGAAAAGTCATCATCACGGGCCCTGTCAATCTCGTTCAGGGCGGACAGGGACTGGTCGCCCGCTACCCCGTCTTTTCCATCAGCTCGGGCCGTTTCTCAGGCATCGTGTCCGCCGTGATAGATCTCGAACGGCTCTATCGCGACAGCAACGTCACCACGCCATCGCAGACACTCGACATTGCGATTGCGCGGCGCCCGACGCCACATGCGGGTGACGTATTTCTCGGTTCCGAAGGCGTCTTCTGGAACGAACCGGTAACCCTCTCCATCGATCTGGGATACGACACATGGTATCTCGCAGCGACGCCGAAAGGGGGATGGCTCACCGAATCTCCAGGCCTGACACGGTTCCGGCTGCTTGGATTAGCAATCGCCTGCTGCATTGCCGCTCCACTGGCATGGGCAGGCTTCCTTATGAAGCAGCGCCATCGCAGCATCATTATGCTGCAGGAGCGCGAAGAGCGGCTCGATACATTGTCGCAACGTTTGCAGCTCGCACTTGAAGCATCGAAGATCGGCGTTTGGGAATACGATCCGGAAACAAACCGCTTTTTCTGGGACAGCCGGATGTGCGATCTCTACGGTGCAACACTCGAAAAAGGCGAATGCCAATTCGAGGACTGGCTAGGTGCGATCCATCCTGAAGACCTGCAAGATGCCGAAGCCGCATTTGGCAGAGCCCTGCAGCAGGAAGACGACTACCTTCAAGACTTCCGGATCATTCTTCCGACGGGCGACATTCGGCATATCCGTGCACATGGCGCGGTTCACAAAACGTCCACTGGCGCGATCCGTCTTGTCGGTGCGAACTGGGACGTTTCCGATGACGTCACGCTGCAAACCGAGCTTAGGTCTGCGAGAGCAGAAACTGAAGAGCAGAACCGGCAGTTGCGGACGACACGACGTATCCTTGAGCATCAATCCCTGCACGACGCGCTGACGGGATTACCCAACCGCCGCTTCCTCGACCAGTTCATGGTCACTGCGGACACGTCCGACGTCTCGCAGAAGCTAGCGTTCATCCATATCGATCTCGATCGCTTCAAACACGTCAACGACACACTCGGACACGGCGCGGGTGATGAAGTGCTCAAGACTGTAACCGCTCGACTGCGGGATATCGTCGGCCCGGAAGAGGTAATCTCACGCATTGGCGGTGATGAGTTCGTAATCGTAACCTGTGGCGCAGACCCCGCGTCGCGCGCGCAGGATGTGGCGCAGGCTGTTGTCGCCACCCTTTCCCGTCCTATCCACCTCGATGGTCAGGAATGTCGTATCGGCTGCAGCGCCGGCATAGCCCTCCAGGCCACGGCGGCGGAAACGCCGCAACAATTGCTGATCAATGCCGACATAGCGCTTTATGAAGCCAAGAAGAGAGGCCGCAACAGATTTGAGTTCTTCTCCGATGAGTTGCGCTCTGCAACCGTCGAAACGAAACGGACGGCAGACGAGTTTCTGAAGGCGTTGGAGTGCGACGAATTCGTGCCCTTCTTTCAACCGCAGTTCGACGCCCACAGCTTTGCAATCACCGGCGTGGAGGCTTTGGCGCGATGGGATCATCCACACCGCGGCATCCTCACGCCCGACAAGTTTCTCAACGTTGCCGAGGGATTGGGAAGGGTCGCCGAAATCGATGCGCTGGTCCTCGAAAAATCTCTATTCCAGATGACACGCTGGCGTATCGGTGGTGTCTCCATTCCAAAGCTGTCGGTCAATATCTCGGCGCAACGGCTTAAGGATCCCGAATTGATGGCAGTGCTTGAAACGCTGCCATTCGGTGCACACAGGATTGCATTTGAGCTTCTCGAATCGATCTCGTTCGAGGATCAGGACGAGGAATTGAAGGCCGCTATCCGGGAGTTGAAGGAACGGGGAATCGAGGTGGAGATCGATGACTTCGGGTCAGGACATGCCTCGATCGTCAGCCTTCTGCAACTCGCGCCAAAGCGCCTCAAGATCGACCGGCAGCTCGTGGCCCCAATGGATGTATCGGAATCCCAGCGACGCCTGGTTGCGTCCATCATCGAGATCGGGCGGTCCCTCGGCATCGGCATTGTCGCCGAAGGCGTTGAGACCATGGCTCATGCGGAAATCCTCCGCGACCTGGGCTGCCATACCCTTCAGGGCTATGCCTTTGCAAACCCGATGCCTGCCGGAGAGCTGATGGCATTTGCCAGCGAATGGCAGGAACGCTACCCGATGGCTGCGACAAACCTCAGGGCAGGCTAACGCGAGCGACGATCCTCCTCACTGCCTGGTTCAGCCTGTTTGCGTCCCTTGTCGATTGAACCTTCGTCTGGCTCCGGCTTTAGATTGGTCATCAGGCGCAAAGTCAGGAAGGTGACGATGGAAAGGACGATGGCAATATCAAAGGCTCCAAGCCCGACCGCGGTCCCGATTGCGCCGGTAGCCCAGAGACTGGCAGCCGTGGCGGTTCCCCTGACCGAATTTTTGCCGACCAGGATCGCGCCGCCGCCGATGAAACCCATGCCGGTTATGAGACCCTCCACAATACGGGCCGTGGCTTCGGCATTGCCAGCAATAACGGTCTCAGCCGCCTGGACAAATCCGCAGGCGGCGATTGCCACCAGGGGGAACGTCCTCAAGCCGGCGCTCCGTTCGCTCTTTTCGCGATCCCAGCCGATCGGCAAGGCAAGCACGTAGGCTGTCATCAGGGCTACAATGTGCGGAACGAAGTGAAAGTCCGCAGCGAGGGAAGACAGGTGGTCCTGCATGTGAGCAACGGCTCCTATCGCTGGTGTTTACGATCGCCCTTGTCTCCATCTCCGGGCTTCGCCACATACCTGGCCTCCCAGCAGGCGGCGAACAGGGAACGACCCACAGCGACGCTTTGCTTGAAGCGACCCTCGTCATCACGCCGCATACAGGGCTTGTCGGTTCCGGTATCGATCAGCTCTCTCTTCGGCATCGTCATCTCCAGCATCGTTTCCGCTGCGATAACGTGCGTCCCGAAGAAAAGATGCGTTCAGCACCAATTGCCGACATCAGTGGCAGGACAGCCGGAACTTTTGCCGTCGTCAGCCTGCTGATTTGTTGGCGAAGGCCAATTGCAACTCAACCTGGACAGCATCCATGAAGGTGCGGACCTGCAGGGAGACCTCCTCCTCACAAGTGCCGATGCGGCGCAGGGCAGCAACCAATGCCGACATCTCTGCCCGCCAGAACTGATTGGCTTCCTCGCCGTGCAGATCGCGCAAGATCATGGCACAGCGGCGAACATCGGCGGTGCGTCGATGTGAGGGGAACTGGACAAGGGTCATGGCAACTCGCGAACCTGAAATCGAATCGTTACTGATGCGGACAGCTTCGTCTGCCTTCCTTCACAAAACCCTAAATCGCGTAAAAGAACCGAACTTGAAGCGAATTAGGGCGCGAGATCGTGCAGGACGCGGGGCTGAACTGGCTCCACATGAAGTCGGCTGGACGGCAGAAACGGCCGACATGTCAGTCTTGTTTTTCCTCCGACGGCTGCGTAGAACCACCGCAAGTCACCTGCAGCTCTTGCGCCTAAGAAGGGATAACCATGGCCGATGTTGTTGCTCAGCATCCGGACCTCTTCGGCAAGGGCGTGCTGATTACGGGAGGCGGGACCGGCATTGGGGCTGCGTTGACGGCAGCCTTCGCAGCGCAGGGCGCCAAGGTCGCCTTCATCGACATCTGCGAACAGGAAAGTAGCGCGCTTGCCGAACGCCTGTCGCAGACGGCACGACATCCGGTAACCTTCATCCCCGCGGACCTTCGCGACGTTGATGTCGCCAAAGCGGCGGTAAATGCGGCTATAGGCACCCTTGGATCGCTATCGGTTCTTGTCAACAATGCCGCATGGGACGATCGTCACGATATAGATACCGTGACGGAGGAGTATTGGGACGACAATCAGGCGGTAAACCTCAAGCAGCTTTTCTTCGTCACGCAGACGGCGCTGCCGCATCTCCGTGCGGCAGGCAGTGCTGCTATCGTCAACTTTTCGTCGATTTCGTATCTTCTCAACATGGGCGATCTTCCTTCCTACGCCGCCGCAAAGGCCGGCATCATCGGGCTGACCAAGAGCATGGCAGGTCGCCTGGGCCCGGAAGGTATCCGGGTTAATGCCCTATTACCCGGCATGATCGTCACGGAACGCCAGAAGCGCTTGTGGCTGAGCGAAGACAGCATTAACTCCACAGTTTCTCGGCAATGCCTGAGACGCCCTCTGACGGCAGACGACGTCGTTGGACCCTGCCTTTTTCTTGCCTCGTCGGCCTCGGCCGGCATGACTGCCCAAACCATGATCATTGATGGAGGATTGCTTTGAACAGACCCGCCTATGCTGCCGTGGACTGGGGCACTAGCAGCTTTCGGCTTTGGCTGATGGATGACAAGGACACGGTTCTTGCTGAACGGCGCAGCGGGGAAGGCATGACGTCTGCAGCCAAGACAGGTTTTGCAGATGTTCTGGCTTCGCATCTGCAGGCTGTCGAGGCTCCTGCGGATATGCCGGTGATCGTTTGTGGCATGGCCGGCGCGCGGCAGGGCTGGGTCGAGGCGGGTTATGTGGATGTTCCGGCATCACTGCCTTCGGTCCTGAAGGGCGCAGTTCGCGTCGAGGGTGTTGGCCGGGATGTTCGAATCCTTCCCGGGCTTGCCCAACGGGATGCAAATGCCCCCGACGTCATGCGCGGCGAGGAAACGCAGCTCCTCGGCGCGCTCCGTTCCGGGACGGGTCAGCAGCTTGTCTGCATGCCGGGAACACATTCGAAATGGGTCCATGTCTCAGGCGAGAGTGTTACGAGCTTCGCGACGTACATGACTGGCGAACTCTTCGACGTCATCTCGAAACATTCCGTGCTTTCCCATTCACTCGCCGGGGCGGAGGCGTTCGACGCGGATCGGCCGGCATTCGTGGAGGCCCTGCAAGCCGCGTTTCGCGCGCCACAGCAGATAAGTAACCTCCTTTTCACTGTCCGTTCCGGAACCTTGCTCCACGGGCTGAACCCCACCGATGCTGCCGCGCGACTGTCGGGCACATTACTCGGGATTGAGATTGCAGGAGGCCTGTCCTCGCTGCAGGACATACCGTCCGTCATCCTTGTGGCTTCGGGTAAACTGCGCAATCTCTATGAAGGTGCATTCTCCGCCCTTTCACTCACCTACGAAGGCATCGACGCCGACGACGCGGTGCGGCAGGGACTTTCCGCTGCCGCACATAAAACCGTGCTTGCTTAAGCCTTAAGGAAATCGAAATGACCCGCATCCCCTTCCCCGACATGACCTATCCGCTGGTCGCCATTCTGCGCGGCCTGAAGCCGGAGGAGACCGAAGGGGTGGTCGGAGCCCTGATCGAGGCGGGATTCTCGGCAATCGAAATTCCTCTCAACTCGCCCGACCCTTTCCGTTCGATCGAGATCGCAGCGAAGATGGCGCCGGCGCATTGCCTCATCGGCGCAGGGACCGTTCTGACCGTTGACAACGTGGCCAGCCTCGACGCCGCTGGTGGCAAGCTGATGGTTAGCCCGAACGTGGTACCGGACGTCATCAAGGCGGCAGCGGCTCTAGGAATGGTAACAATGCCGGGTGTCTTCACGCCGACGGAAGCGCTTGCGGCAGCGGCGGCCGGCGCAACGGGGCTGAAATTCTTCCCCGCAAGCGTCCTCGGACCCTCGGGCATCAATGCCATGCTGGCAATCTTGCCGAAAGACCTGCTGATCGCCGCTGTCGGCGGCGTGTCGGAGAAGAATTTCTCCGACTATATCGCTGCGGGCATCAATGCCTTCGGCCTGGGGTCGAGCCTCTACAAGCCTGGCATGACTGCCGGTGAGGTCTCTGCGCGCGCCAAGGTGACGATTGCCGCCTACGACGCCGCGAAAGCAGGCTGACGCCTTTTACCCAATTCGGGGGACGGCACTTGTCGTCTGAATAAAGATACTCTAATGAACCTGTAATACAGGTTTGACGGAGTAATCCTACATGCTCATTCCAGCAGCCGCCCCGAAGAGCGTCGATTTCGTGAGCGCAGCAGTAACCGCGATCACGGACCTGATCCGTGATCGCGACTTGAAGCCGGGAGATCGTCTCCCGGCGGAAGCCACCCTCTCGAAAGATCTTCACGTATCGAGGACAGTGGTCCGGGAAGCTCTACGCTCCCTTGCCGCGCTGCGGCTGGTGGAATTGGGAGCCGGCAAAAGACCGACCGTCGCCGAACTTGATGACGACGCTTTTGCGCTGATGTTCCAGCACGGTGTCTGCACGGACCAGATCGATATCCAGCAGATTTATGACGCGCGCCGGACGATCGAGGCGCGCACCGCAACTCTGGCCGCATTGCGCCGGACAGAGGCTGAGGCGCGCGCCATTATCATGCACGCGAAAGCGATGGAGCAGGACTTCGATGTGCCGGCGAAGGTGATGGAGCATGACCTGGCGCTCCATCTCGCCATCGCTCGCGCGTCTCGAAATCCTGTCTTCGCGCTGATCATCGGCGCTTTCCATGGCGTCACACGCCAGACATGGCCTGTTGGCTGGAAAAGCCGCTCCAGCGATGACGAGCGACACGCCATGAATGAACTGCACCTGCAGCTTGCCGAAGCCATCGCAGCTGGCGACCCGAAGGTCGCCGCCGCACTTATGGACCGGCACTTCGACGTCAGCCTCAAGGCTCTGACCAGAGCCGGCATCATCTGATCCCAGAAAGGACTTCCCATGAAGATCACCAAGCTTGAAACCGTGCGGGTCTCGGAGCGCTCCAACCTCCTTTGGGTGCTGGTTCACACCGACGAGGGCATCACGGGCCTCGGCGAAACATTTTTCGGCGCCGAGACCGTTGAGAGCTATATCCATGAGTACGTGGCACCGCGCGTCATCGGTCGCGACCCGCTGCAGATCGACCTCCTGGCAAGCGACCTGGTCGGCTACGTCGGCTTCCGCTCTTCCGGTGCTGAAATGCGTGGCAACTCCGCCTTCGACATCGCTCTCTGGGACATCTTCGGCAAGGTTACGAACCAGCCGATCGCCCAGCTCCTCGGAGGCTTCAGCCGCCAAGAAATCCGCACATACAATACCTGCGCAGGCACCGAATACATCAAGAAGGCCACCGGCCAGACGACAGCCAATTACGGGCTTGGCGGCGGCGCTGATTATGACGACCTGAATGGCTTCCTGCACCGTGCCGACGAGCTGGCGGAATCACTTCTCGCCGACGGCATCACAGCCATGAAAATCTGGCCGTTCGACGCCGCTGCGGAAAAGACCCGCGGTCAGTATATCTCCATGCCCGATCTCAAGCAGGCGCTTGAGCCCTTCGAGAAGATCCGCAAGGCAGTGGGCGACAAGATCGACATCATGGTCGAATTCCACTCCATGTGGCAGCTTCTGCCCGCCATGCAAATCGCCAAGGCCTTGGAACCCTACAAGACCTTCTGGCACGAAGACCCGATCAAAATGGACAGCCTCTCGAGCTTGAAGCGCTATGCCGAGGTATCGCCTGCACCAATCTCCGCTTCGGAAACTCTTGCCACCCGCTGGGGCTTCCGAGACTATCTGGAAACTGAATCGGCCGGCATCGTGATGCTGGATATTTCTTGGTGCGGCGGCCTTTCCGAGGCGCGCAAGATCGCCTCGATGGCGGAGGCTTGGCATTTGCCGGTGGCGCCGCATGACTGCACCGGCCCCGTCGTCCTTTGCGCTTCGACCCACCTGTCGCTGAACGCGCCGAATGCCCTGGTGCAGGAAAGCGTACGCGCCTTCTACAACACCTGGTATCGCGATCTGGTAACGGCACTTCCCGAAGTAAAAAATGGGATGATTACGGTTCCGCCCGGTCCTGGCCTTGGCATGGAGCTCCATCCGGAGCTAGAGAGAACTTTTACCGTCAGCAGGCGATTCTCGGACGCCACTTCGATCTGACGGTCCGGATTCCTGGGAGGAAGAATGACCAAAATCGCTTCGGCTGCGGCCGCTTTGGGGGCCTCGTCTGCTTTGGGGCCCCTCATCATGCTGCTCGGCATGCTGATGTTCGCGCTCAATGACGCGATGGGAAAATGGCTGGTGTCCTCCTATGGGCTGGGCCAGGTCATTCTTCTTCGCAGCATTGCCGCGCTTGTCATCCTGTCGCCGCTCTTGTGGAAGGCAGGAATGGCACCCATCCTCGGCGCCGAACGAAAAGGCATGCAGCTCGCGCGCGTCATCTTTTCGACGGCCGAGGTTTTCTGCTTTTACTATGCCGTCATGTATCTGCCGCTTGCGGACGTCATGACCTATTGGTTGGCAGCCCCTATCTATGTCGCGGCCACCTCGCCCTTCCTGTTGGGCGAGAAGGTCGGCTGGCGCCGTTGGAGCGCCATCGCAGTCGGCTTTGTCGGCGTCATCATCACGCTGGAACCATCAGCCAAGATGTTCACGATGCCGGCCATAATCTCGATTATCGGCAGCGCTGCCTTTGCATTCATGATGATCTCCGGTCGCTTCCTGCGGGCAACTCCTGACAGCACGCTCGTGCTGTTCCAGACGGCTGCTGCCGGTCTCGCAGGACTGGTCTTTGCACCATTCGATTGGTCACCCATCCAATCCGGCGGGGATCTCATGCTGCTCGGCCTGCTTGGTGTTGTAGCGATGTCCGCGCATATGCTCGTCAATAGAGCCCTGAAGATATCGGATGCCGCGACGGTGGCGCCACTGCAGTACACGCTGCTGCTCTACGCCGTAATCTTCGGCTGGATGTTCTTTGGCGACGTGCCGCGTCTTACCATGATGATCGGTGCGGCTTTGATCGTCGCGTCCGGTCTGTTCATATTTATTCGCGAACAGACCCTGAAGAAGCGTCATGAGGACAAGCCACTCGAAGTGCCGTAAGGCACGTATCGGTCGAGCAAAAGTCTGATTGGGCCGCATCTTTGATGACGGCCCTTTTTCTTGAGCAGCAGAAGCCCACACTTCAGCACCGCTCTCTCGACTAGGCGAAGCAACAAAAAAAGCCCATGGTCGGTGTGACCATGGGCTTCTGTTTATTGGTGAGCCGGGCAAGTGCACGGCTCACTTCGCAAGATTACTTGCGGACTTCTGCCAGCGTGGAGAGAATGCCGTCGACCACATCGGCGCCGATCTGGGCCTTGTGCTTTTCGTAGACGACCATGGACTTTTCGCGAATGCGGGTCTGCTCTTCAGGCGAAAGCTGGTTCACTTCGAGACCGGCTTCCTTGATCTTCGCAAGCGACTGCTTGTTCAGCTCCTGGATGACCTTGCGCTCTTCGTCACGGCCAACGACTGCACACTCACGCAGCGCAGCCTGCTCTTCAGGCGTGTAGGTGTCGAAGATCGCCTTGGAGAAGAGGAAGAGGAACGGCGTGTAGGCGTGGTTCGTCTCGGTGATGTACTTCTGAACTTCGAAGAACTTCGAAGTGTCGATCGTCACATAGGGATTTTCCTGGGCGTCGATCGCGTTGGTTTCCAGAGCCGAGTAGATTTCGCCGAAAGCCATCGGAGTAGCGTTGGCACCGAGGTTCTGGAAGGTGTCGAGGAAGATGTTGTTCTGCATGACGCGAACCTTCATCCCCGAGAAATCTTCCCACTTGGTGACCGGACGCTTGGAGTTCGACAGGTTACGGAAGCCGTTTTCCCAGTAGGCAAGGTTGACGACGCCAGATGCTTCCAGCTTCTCGTTCATCATGTTGCCGAAGTCACCGTCGAGCACCTTGTAGGCTTCGTCCGGGTTCTGGAACAGGAACGGCAGGTCGAACACGCCGAGCGCAGGCACGATGCCGACCAATGGCGAGGACGACGTTACAACGGCTTCCTGGACGCCCGAACGAAGCGCCTGGGTTGCCTGAAGGTCACCGCCGAGCGCGCCGCCCCAGAATGCCGTCAGCTTCAGCTTGCCGCCCGACTTCTCGTCGAGGCAGGCCTGCATGGCCTTGATACCGTTGCCGACCGGATGGTCTTCGTTGATGCCGTTCGAAACGCGGATGTTGCGGTCGTTGAACTCGGCGAACGCCGGAGCAGCGGCCGACATACCGAATGCGATGGCAGTCGTGGCAAGAAGCAGTTTCCTCATAGTGTATCCTCCCTGGGATTGGTTGTTGAGGGTTGAACGAAGTTAGTAGAGCCAACGTGCGGGCACGAGGACGAGGTCCGGGAACAGGACCAGAAGGAAGAGCACGATCGTCTGGGCCAGCAGGAATGGCCACACCCCGACCGTTACCTTTCCGAGCGGAATGCGTCCCACGCCGCTGACGACGTTGAGAACGATACCAACCGGCGGCGTGATGAGGCCTATCGAGTTGTTGATGATAAACATGACCCCAAAGTACACCGGATCGATACCGGCCTGCTTGACGATAGGCATAAGCACCGGCGTCAGGATCAGGATCGTCGGTGTCAGGTCGAGGGCCGTGCCCACGACAAGAACCAGGATCATGATCACGAACATCAGCAGCATCGGACGGTCGATCAGCGGCTCGATGTAGCCGGCAATTTCGGCAGGGATGTTTGCGGCCGTGATAAGCCAGGCGGAAACAAGCGCGGCGCAGACCAGGAACATGATGACGGACGTGGTCTTGGCAGCTTGCAGGATGACACGCGGCAGGTCACGCGGCTTCAGTTCGCGGTAGATAAACATACCAACGAAGAGTGCATAGGCGGCAGCGATGACCGCAGCTTCGGTCGGGGTCACGACACCGGCCTTGATACCGCCAAGGATGATCACCGGCATTCCGAGTGCCCACAAGGCACGACCGGTTGCCTTGACGCGATCCGCCATGGGCGCTCGCGGCAGCGGCTGGATGTTGTCCTTACGGGCGACAATAAGCCATGCGATGACCAGCGACAGCGCCATCAGGATACCCGGGAAGATACCGGCCATGAAGAGCTGCGTGATGGAGACGTTCGCGGCAACACCGAAGACGATGAAAGCCATCGACGGCGGGATCACGGGAGCAATGATGCCGCCTGCCGCAATCAGACCGCCCGAACGCGGAATGTTGTAGCCGGCCTTGGCCATCATCGGAATAAGGATTGCTGCGAGAGCCGCCGTATCCGCCGCAGCCGAACCGGAGATACTCGCCATGATCAATGCGGCAACGATAGCGACGATCCCGAGGCCGCCGCGAATATGGCCGACGCAGGAGACGGCGAATTCGATAATGCGCTTCGAAAGGCCGCCGGAGTTCATAAGTTCACCGGCGAGGATGAAGAAGGGGATGGCAAGAAGCGTGAACGTATCAGCTCCCGCAATCATGTTCTGGGCGATGATCTGACTGTTGAACATCCCCATGTACATCATGAGGACTACGCCGCAGAACATCAGAGAGAAGGCGACGGGAACACCGATCGCCATCGCGCCAAGCAGCGAGCCTACAAAGACTAAAAGGGTCATATCAGGTGCGCTCCGCCATCTGTTCGATTGTCAGGTTCTCGCCGGCGAAGGCAGCGATTTCATCGTCGGTTACCCGACCGGTCACCAGGCGGATGAGGCGCTCAAGCGCGATGATCACACAGCCGCCACCGGTGAAGAATCCGACGCCGTAAACCCAGGCCATGGAAATCTCGGTGACCGGTGCCGTCATACTGGCGTTGATCGGCAACTGGACCCAGGTCCCCCAGAAAAAGATGGCGGAACACAGGATGATCACGAGGTTCGACATGACCATGCAGACAATACGGCCTTTACGGCCGAACAGCATGACCAGCGTCTCCACGCCTAGATGGGCATGCTCCCGGAACGTCACGACCGCGCCGATGAATGTGACCCACACAAAGAAATACCGCGACATTTCATCGGAAACGTTGAGACCGGAGTTGAAACCGTAGCGAAGCACGACGTTCAGGAACACCATGATAGCCATGCCAGCGAGCAGCAGGATCAGTATCAGCTCGAGGAATTTGTAGAAGATGTCGATCGCTCGTTGCATCTGATCCTCCCTTTAAATTTACAGAAGCCCACGTTGGGCAAGGTTCTTCATGAATGCGCCAAGGCCGAAGTCCCATTTCGGGCAACGATCGCTTCGCTCAACCCAGTTTATAAGACGCCCGAGGCGCGGCGTCGATATTTCTACCCTGTCACCGATCTCGTGCGTGAATCCGAGACCTACGCCGCGGCGATCCTTGACGGGCGCAAACATCGTGCCGAGGAAGAAAACGACGCCATCCGGGTACTGGTGATTGTCGTTGAGGAGCTGGGAGACCAGATCTTCCGGGCTACGGCTGATAGCCGCCATGGCGCTGACGCCGGTCATGGTGAACCCGTCGACACCCTCGACCGAGAGGGCGATCTCCGATTTCTTCACGTCTTCCAGACTGAACCGCTCGTCAAACAGGCGGATGAAAGGCCCGAGCGAACAGGATGCATTGTTGTCTTTCGCCTTACTGAGAAGCAAGGCGGAACGACCTTCGAAATCGCGCAGATTGACGTCGTTGCCGAGCGTGGCACCAATAATCTCACCCTTCGACGTGACCGCAAGCACGACTTCAGGCTCTGGATTGTTCCAATCGGATTTCGGATGAATGCCGACGGCAGCACCACAGCCGACCGAAGACATTGGCTGCGCCTTCGTGAAAATCTCGGCGTCCGGCCCGATCCCAACTTCCAGATACTGTGACCAGAGGCCAAGTTCCTGGAGCAGTTTCTTGACCTCGGCGGCCTTTTCAGAGCCGGCAACCAGCCCTTTCAGGTTGTCGCCCAGCACAGGAGCCAGCCGTCCACGAATTTCCTGCGCCCGGAGAGGATCGCCTTTGGCCTGTTCTTCGATCACGCGCTCGAGCATGCTGTCAGCGAAAGTTACACCGGCAGCCTTAACGGCCTGCAGATCGGTAGGAGCAAGGAGTTCCCCTGCTTCGCCATTCAGGAATTGATCAAGAGATCCAAGCTTGGTGAACTTTGCCTCGTCCTTGAGCTGATCGACAAGACCATCAAGTTCAAGAATGTCCGAGAGAGTTGGCGACAGCGACGACAGGTCGAGGATCTGCCCCTTCAGAAGCAGGACAGGACACGGGCCTCCAGCCGCCTTCGACCATACGCGGCCGACCAGCACGGCGTCATTCACGTCTTGCGGCAGGATCAGCTGCGCGCTCAACAACTTCTCAACACTCACCAATTTTCCTCCCTTGGGCGGCAAAAACCACCCTGATTGTCAGGGTGTCTGACAACAAATTGGCGTGGTTCTAGTATGACTTTTCAGCCCTGTCCAGCCACCCTGTCCCGATGTGGGAAAAACTTAGTGAACTGCGGCTGGTGATTTCTTGCTCTCAAAAAG
The DNA here is from genome assembly GCF_020531965.1 of Pseudorhizobium xiangyangii. Lineage (GTDB taxonomy): Bacteria > Pseudomonadota > Alphaproteobacteria > Rhizobiales > Rhizobiaceae > Neorhizobium > Neorhizobium xiangyangii. Next base: position 79,277 of record NZ_JAJAWH010000007.1, read on the forward strand.
ATTCCAGCGGCAGATCGAGGCGCTCCGCGGAATGGGTCAGGTGGCACCGCATGGCTTGCCGTGCCTTGGCCGGGTCACCGCTGAACACCGCGTCCCGGATCGCCGCATGCTCGGCGATGGTAACCTCGACAATCTCCTCCAGCACGGCTTTGGCGCGCGCTGCATTGATCGCAACGCTGATGCGTTCGGCTATGAAGCCGATGAAGAGTGTAAAGTACTCGTTCTGCGTGGCGGCCGCGAGCGCCCGATGGAAGGCAAGGTCGGCAACGATGCCCTGCTCCGTCCACTTCTCAGCGCCGGTCATCTGTTCCAACGCCTCATCAAGACGCGCCAGATCTTCCGCGGTGTGATGCTTGGCCGCCAGCCCCGCCGCCTCTATCTCCAGCGGTATGCGAAGCTGGTAGAGATTTTGGAAAGCCTGCCGATCGTTCAGGTCTCCATGTTCGATGCGAAGTGACTGGCGCCGTTCCAGCTCGGTCGCAAACGCGCCAACCCCTTGGCGCGTCTCCACCAACTCCTCATTGCGAAGCTGAGCAATTGCCTCCCGCACGACCGACCGGCTTACACCAAACGTCTTGGCAAGCAGATGCTCGGTCGGAAGCTTCTCCCCAGGACCTATCCGGCCCTCAAGAATTTCCCGACCTATCTGCGCAGCAATCCGCGCAGGCAGGTGCTCGCTTCGTCTGATCTGATTGAAATCCGCAACTGCCACGTTCGCCCCTCCCCTTGGACAGCCCTACTTCTATGAGTTTGCAGAGAAATTCAATTGGCAGCCAGGATTCATGACAAGATCAGGGTCGATTGCATGCTTCAAGGAGGTCAGCAACTGGCGCCGCACCGGCGAAAGCCTCGCTTCGAAGTCGGCGCGCTTCAAGCGGCCGATACCGTGCTCGGCACTGATGCTGCCCTGATAACGGTCGAGTACGCCGTTGATTGCCACCTTGGCCTTGTAGATCTGCTCGATCCGCTCATCCGCCGTTGCACCTTCGGCGGGCAGAACGTTCAGGTGAACGTTTCCATCACCAACATGCCCATAGGAGACACAAATTGCACCCGTCACGGCGGCTTCGACCGCAGCTTCTGCATCGGCCACGAACGCCGCAAGCTCTGACAGCTTCACCGACACGTCCGTCCTCAAATGCATGCCGCGCTTGGCCTGCCCTTCATTCATGCCTTCGCGGATAAGCCACAGATTGCGCGCCTGGGACTGCGACGCAGCGATCGTTCCATCGAGAACCAGGCCGTCTTCCATGACGCTTTCAAGGAAACGTCCCATCAGATCGTCGATATCGACAAGCCCGCAGCCCGAAATCTCCATCAACACATATGCGGGATAATCTGCAGCGATCGGAATAGGCAGATCGGGCATCGCCTCTTTGGCCAGCGTAAAGGCTAGTGGCGGCATGAACTCGAACGCGGACATCAGGTCACAGCAATCCCTGCGGGCCCGGCGGAAGAGCTTGATGGCATCATCCAATGACGCCAGCCCCAGAAGCGCCGTCGCCACCTGGTCAGGATAGGGCGTAAGCTTGAGCGAGACGGCAGTGATGATACCGAGCGTGCCCTCGGCACCGATGAACAGCTGCTTCAGGTCAATGCCACGATTATCCTTGCGCAGTGTCGACAGGCCATCGAAAATGCTGCCGTCTGGCAGAACAACCTCCAACCCGAAGATCAGCTCGCGCGTCATGCCGTAGCGCAAGACATTGATGCCGCCGGCATTGGTGGAAACGTTGCCGCCAATCCGGCAGGTCCCCTGCGCACCGAGGGCAAGCGGGAAGAACATGCCTTTTTCAGCAATCGCATCCTTCAGCTCCGACAGGATGCATCCGGCATCGACCACCGCAGAGAAATCATCGCTGTCGATCTGCCGGATCTTGTTCATCCGCTCGAGGCTCAGCACCACCTGGCTCTGCTCTTCATCCGGGATGCCGCCGAGGACAAGGCCGGTATTGCCACCCTGCGGTACGATCGAAAGGCCGAGTTCCCGGCACAACCTCACCGCTTGCGCCACCTGCTCGGTGGAACGTGGCCGAAGTACCGCAACCGCACCGCTGGTGACGTCACCGTGCCAGTCACGGCAGTAGCGAACCAATTCTTCCGCATCGCTGAGAACGATGTCTTCGCCCAGCTGGGTACGCAATGCTGCTTGCCGCTCGGCGACCAATGCGGAACTCTCGGATGTCATGACGATGCCCTTCCCGTACGGCAGGCAAGCCGACAGGGTCTCCCCGGCATTTTCGACCTGCGCTGAAATAAAAGTTTTCAAGCCGAGCATATAGAGTTATCAGACAACCTTACAAGATAGTTTTTTGGCGTATTCCGGACGTCTTGTATCGGAGGATGCCGTATCAGGAGGACGGGTTCCAATGCACATTCTTATTATCGGCGCAGCAGGCATGGTTGGCCGAAAGCTTACGCAGCGGTTGGTCGCCGATAAGACACTCGGCGGGAAAATTGTTGAAAAGCTGACGCTGGTCGACGTGGTGAAGCCGGAAGCCCCTGCTGGTTTTGGCGGCACGGTCGATGCCCGCGAGAGCGATCTCTCGGCTCCAGGCGAAGCAGAAAAGCTCGTGGCCACGCGGCCCGACGCCATCTTCCACTTGGCGGCCATCGTTTCCGGCGAAGCTGAGCTGGATTTCGATAAAGGCTACCGCATCAACCTGGATGGCACCCGATACCTTTTCGACGCCATCCGTCTCGCCCATAACGAGGATGGCTACAAGCCACGCGTCGTCTTCACCTCTTCCATTGCAGTGGTTGGCGCTCCCCTTCCCTTCCCGATCCCGGACGAATTCCACCTGACACCGCTGACGAGCTACGGAACGCAGAAGGCAATCTGCGAACTGTTGCTCTCCGACTACAGCCGCCGCGGCTTCTTCGACGGTATCGGCATCCGCTTGCCAACGATCTGCATTCGTCCGGGCAAGCCGAACAAGGCGGCGTCGGGCTTCTTTTCCAACATCCTGCGTGAGCCGCTGGTCGGCAAGGAAGCTGTTCTTCCGGTTTCCGACGACGTCCGCCACTGGCACACCTCGCCACGTTCGGCCGTCGGCTTCCTCATCCATGGCGCCACCATCGATCTGGAAAAGGTCGGCGCCCGTCGCAACCTCTCGATGCCGGGTCTGAGCGCCACTGTTGGTGAACAGATCGAAGCATTGCGTCGCGTTGCTGGCGACAAGGCAGCCAACCTCATCCGGCGCGAACCCGATGAAATGATCATGAAGATGGTTGCAGGCTGGGCTCCCGGTTTCGAGGCCAAGCGTGCCACTGAGCTTGGCTTTACAGCCGAAGCATCGTTCGATGACATCATCCGAGCCCATATCGAAGACGAACTGGGAGGCAAGCTGGCATGACCGAGACACAGAAGAAGGCCATTGCCTTTCTCGGCACCGGGCTCATGGGCGCGCCGATGGTGCGGTGCCTGCTGAAGGCCGGCTTCCCGGTCACCGTCTGGAACCGCGACCCGGCAAAGGCGGAGCCGCTCGTTGCCGACGGCGCACGACAGGCGCAGTCCCCCAATGAAGCTGTCGTCGGCGCCGACATCGTCTTCACCATGCTCACCAATGGTGCAGCCGTATCCGAAGTCCTCTTTGACAAGGGTGTCGTCGGTGCAATGGAGCGAGGAACGATCGTCGTCGACTGCAGCTCGATTGCTCCGCCGGTTGCACGCGAGAACGCTCGCAGGCTGGCTGAACACGGCATACGCAACCTCGATGCGCCGGTCTCCGGCGGCACTGCCGGCGCATCGGCAGGTACGCTGGCGATCATGGCCGGTGGCGGCGAGACGGATGTCGAGGAACTCGAAGACGTATTCGCGGCACTCGGGCGTGTCACCTATGTCGGCCCAAGCGGCGCAGGACAGATTTGCAAACTCGCCAACCAGCAGATCGTGGCGATCACCATCGGGGCCGTGGCCGAGGCAATGATCCTCGTCGAGGCCGGCGGCGCATCACGCGGTGCTTTCCGCGACGCCATCCGGGGAGGTTTTGCAGAAAGCCGCATCCTGGAACTGCATGGCGGACGGATGGTCAACCGCGACTTCGTTCCGGGCGGCGCCTCATCGAACCAACTCAAGGATCTCGAGGCCGTCATGGCCATGGCTGGCGAACTGTCACTCTCGCTGCCCCTGACAAAAGAAGTTCGCCAGGAGTTCTATGATTTCGTCCAGCAGGGCGGCGCGGAACAGGATCACAGCGGCCTTCTGCTGCACCTCGAAAAGCTCAACTCAAAACATCAGGCATAGACATGAGCGCAGACACCAACTCCAAACGCCGTCTGCGATCGCAGGACTGGTTCGACAACCCCGACCACATCGACATGACTGCGCTCTATCTCGAGCGGTTCATGAACTACGGTGTGACGCCGGAGGAATTGCGCTCCGGCAAGCCGATCATCGGCATTGCCCAGAGCGGAAGCGACCTTACTCCCTGCAATCGCGTTCATGTGGAACTCGTCAAGCGCGTTCGCGATGGCATCCGCGACGCCGGTGGCATCCCCATCGAATTCCCCACCCACCCGATCTTCGAAAACTGCAAGCGTCCGACAGCAGCGCTCGACCGCAACCTTGCCTATCTCAGCCTCGTCGAAATCCTGTACGGCTATCCGCTCGACGGTGTGGTCCTGACCACCGGCTGCGACAAGACCACGCCTTCAGCGCTGATGGCCGCCTCCACAGTCGATATTCCGGCCATTGTGCTTTCAGGCGGTCCGATGCTGGACGGCTGGCACGAAGGCGACCTGGTCGGATCGGGAACTGTGATCTGGCGGATGCGCCGCAAGTTCGCGGCCGGCGAAATTGACCGCGAAGAGTTTCTACAGGCCGCGCTTGATTCCGCTCCCTCCGTCGGCCACTGCAACACGATGGGCACCGCCTCGACGATGAACGCCCTGGCCGAAGCATTGGGCATGTCGCTCACCGGCTGCGGCGCTATCCCGGCAGCATATCGCGAACGAGGGCAGATGGCCTACCGCACCGGTCGTCGGGCAGTAGAACTCGTCTGGGAAGACCTGAAACCCTCCGACATCCTGACGCGCGAAGCTTTCCTCAATGCCGTCAGGGTCAACTCGGCCATCGGCGGATCGACGAATGCACAGCCGCATCTGGCGGCTATGGCCAAGCATGCCGGCGTCGAGCTCTATCCGGACGACTGGCAGGTCCATGGCTTCGACATTCCGCTGCTCGCCAACGTACAGCCTGCGGGCGAGTATCTCGGCGAACGCTATCACCGGGCCGGTGGCACGCCCGCAATCATGTGGGAACTGCTGCAAGTTGGGAAGCTCGACGGGAACTGTCGCACGGTCACCGGCAAGAGCATGACCGAAAACCTCGAAGGCCGAGAAGCCAGCGACCGCGAGGTCATTCTTCCCTTTAACCGACCGCTGAAGGAAAAGGCCGGCTTTGCCGTCCTGAAAGGCAATCTCTTCGACTTTGCCATCATGAAGACAAGCGTCATCTCCGAAGGCTTCCGGGAGCGCTATCTTCAGGAACCTGGCCGGGAAAACGTTTTCGAGGGCAAGGCTGTGGTGTTCGATGGTTCGGAAGACTATCACCATCGCATCAACGACCCGGCGCTCGACATCGATGAAAACACCATCCTGGTGATCCGTGGCGCTGGCCCGCTTGGTTGGCCGGGTTCTGCGGAAGTCGTGAACATGCAACCGCCGGATCACCTTATCAAGAAGGGTATCACCAGCCTTCCAACGATTGGTGACGGCCGACAGTCCGGTACCGCAGACAGTCCATCCATTCTCAATGCCTCACCGGAAAGTGCGGCGGGCGGCGGACTTGCATGGATCAGAACCGGCGATATCGTCCGCATCGACCTCAACCAGGGGCGCTGCGACATGTTGGTGGAGCCTGCAGAGATCGAGAAGCGAAAGGCTGACGGCATTCCGGCCGTGCCGGCCGACGCAACGCCCTGGCAGCGCATCTATCGCAAGTCGGTGACCCAGCTTTCAGATGGTGCGGTGCTGGAAGGTGCCGCTGACTTCCGTCAGATCGCCGCCAAGATGCCACCGCGTCACAATCACTGAACTTGATTGCCGAACAGGTGCGGCAGATCAACGGCTGAACAGGATCTTTACATAGGTCCGATAGGCCAGGATCTGCCGCTCCAGCTGGCTGGGGTCCTTCAATGCCTTGGCCATGATGATGGCGCCGTCAAACGTGCAGGATAGCATGGCCGCGACGTCGTACAGATGGACCGGCTCGCGCGGGGGATACATGGCCGCGATCTCGGTCAGGTGGCCCAGGAAGCGTTCGTTCCACCGCCGCACCGAGTTGGTGTTCAGTGCGTGAACCTCGGAATCGAAAAGTCGTTCCTGATAGCAGATGGAAGCGATGAGGCAGCCCGGATGGCCGCCCGGCAGATCGCGTGTCAGCTCGGCCAGAAGCTTCAGGCCCAGCAGAAAGGCCTGCAGCGGATCGTCGGTGAGCTCTTTGGCGCGCCCAAAGATGTCATCGAAGATTTCGTCGTTCTCGGCGACGTAGCGGCGCAACATCTCCCGCGCCAGTTCATTCTTGTCCCTGAAATGATAGAAGAAGCCACTTTTCGTGATCCCGGCTTCAGCGATCACCTCCTCGATCGAGGTCGCCGCAAAACCTTTCTCAAGCACGGATGCCTGGGCAATCTCCATGATCCGCTCGCGCGTCGCTGCACCTTTCGGGCGTTTTCGCGCAGCCGGCAACTGGACCTCGGGTACAGTTGCGAACTGCCCTGCCTGATCATCGCTTGACACTTCCGTCGTCGCCTGCACGCCAACCTCCGGAAAATGCTTTACTTTTCCGCGAGCGGCGAAAGCTCTACCACAAGCTCGCTAGATCATATGCCCGATCTTCTGGGAAAAGTGTGCTGTCGATCAGCACGCAATGCCGCCAGCATCTGGCGATATTATCACAGGAGGAACCCATGACCAAACACACGGCACGCCTACTGCATTTAACCGATCAGACCTTCCTTACCGACGGTGGACTTGAGACTACGCTGGTCTTTCACCGCGGCCTTGACCTGCCCTTCTTTGCATCCTTTCCGCTGCTTGATGACGAGCGCGGCCGGAAGGAACTGACGGAGTACTATGAGACCTATCTGGCGATCGCGCGCGAAAGAGGGCTGGGCTTCATCCTCGATACGCCGACCTGGAGGGCCAGTGCCGATTGGGGGCCAAAACTTGGCTACGATCTCGCGGCGCTTCTCGATCTGAACAAGCGCTCGATTGCCTATCTCGCTGAGTTGCGCTCGGTATGGGAGCAGCCCGGCCAATCCATCATCCTGAATGGCGCGATCGGGCCAAGGGGGGATGGCTACAAGGCCGGACACATGAACGCCGACGAGGCGGAGGATTACCATGCATTTCAGATCGGTGCCTTCGCCCAAACGGAAGCCGACATGGTCACTGCCTTCACGATGAACAATGTCGAAGAGGCCATCGGCATTGCCCGCGCGGCCAAGGCAGCAAGTGTTCCATGCGTGATATCGTTCACCGTCGAAACCGACGGCAGGCTTGCAAGTGGAGCATCGCTGCAAGACGCGATAGAAGGAACGGATGCGGCGACAGGAGCAAGCCCGATCTACTACATGATCAACTGCGCACACCCCTCACATTTTGACGGCGCATTATCGCGCGGCGAGAAATGGGTGAGCCGCATCGGCGGAATCCGCGCCAATGCATCGACCAAAAGCCATGCGGAATTGGACGAGTCGAGCGAACTGGATATTGGTGACCCGATCGATCTTGCCCGGCGGTACGACGGGCTCCGCGGTACCTATCCATCGATGCGGGTGATCGGAGGCTGCTGCGGAACCGACCACCGGCATCTTCTGGCAATCTGCGCTGCTTGCCTTCCTTTGGCTGCAGCGGAGTAAGACCCTTCCGGGGAATTTACGTCCCCGGAAGATCGTCCTTTAGATAACGGCGCTCATACCGCCGTCGACATAGATGATCTGGCCGTTCACATAGGCGGACGCGTCAGACGAGAGGAAGACGGCAGCCCCAACCAGTTCTTCCGGCTTGCCCCAACGGCGCGAAGGCGTGCGACCCTTCACCCAGCTGTCAAACTCCGGATTGTCGATCAAAGCCTGATTCATGTCCGTCAACATGTAGCCGGGACCGATGGCATTCGCCTGGATCCCGTGTTCGGCCCACTCCGCCGCCATAGCCTGCGTCAGCGTCTTGATACCCCCCTTTGCGGCCGTATACGGCGCAACCGTCGCGCGCCCGAGACCACTCATCAGGGAGCCTATATTGATAACCTTGCCGCGCTTGCGAGGAAGCATCCGCTTGGCGGCCTCGCGCGATACGAGAAAGGCGCTGGTAAGGTTGGTATCGATGACGCGATGCCAGTTGGCGCTGTCCAGTTCGACGATCGGCTTGCGATACTGGATTCCTGCGTTGTTGACGAGGATGTCGATCTCCACGCCGTCAGAATCGAAGGACTCGAAAGCCGCGACAACAGCTGCTTCATCCGTAACGTCGAAAGCGGCACCCGTCACGGAAAAGCCTTTGGCCTGAAGCGCGGCGACGCTCTCTTGCAGCCGGTCTGAATTGACGCCATTAAGAATGAGTGAGGCACCGGCCTCGGCAAGGCCGGTTGCGATGGCGAGGCCCAGGCCACGCGAGGAGCCGGTAACGAGCGCCGAGCGGCCTTTCAGACTGAATAGCGGATTGGACAAATCATTCTCCTGAAGATGCTAATGCTGGGATCAGGCATACGTGCCGGACTTGGCCGCTGTCCAGCCCTTCGGGAGCGTTTTAGAGCTTGCAACGGTTCGCCCGCGATCCACCCAGGTCGCCAAGCAAAATGGGCGGCGCCGGATGTCGGCGCCGCCCATTTCTGTTCACGTATTTTCGATCAGGCAGCGGCCGAAACGAAGCCTGCGGTCGGCACTTCCGAAATCGTCGTCAGGACCTGCGAAGCGATCTGATAAGGGCAACCCTGCGAGTTCGGGCGACGGTCTTCGAGATAGCCCTTGTAGCCGTTGTTGACGAAGGAGTGCGGAACGCGGATCGACGCGCCACGGTCTGCAACGCCGTAGGAGAATTCGTTCCACGGAGCCGTTTCGTGCTTGCCGGTCAAGCGCATATGGTTGTCCGGGCCGTAAACAGCGATGTGATCGTCGATGTTCTTCTTGAACTGTTCCATGAGTGCTTCGAAGTAGGCCTTTCCGCCAATTTCGCGCATGAACTTGGTCGAGAAGTTGCAATGCATGCCCGAGCCGTTCCAATCCGTGTCGCCGAGCGGCTTGCAGTGGAACTCGATGTCGATGCCGTACTTTTCGCAGAGGCGCACGAGCAGGTAGCGCGCGATCCAGATCTGGTCGGCAGCCCTCTTGGAGCCCTTGCCGAAGATCTGGAATTCCCACTGGCCCTTGGCCACTTCGGCATTGATGCCTTCATGGTTGATACCGGCAGCCAGGCAGAGGTCGAGGTGTTCCTCGACGATCTCGCGAGCGATCGAACCGACATTCTTGTAGCCAACGCCAGTGTAGTACGGACCCTGCGGAGCGGGATAGCCCGTTTCCGGGAAGCCGAGCGGGCGGCCGTTCTCGTAGAAGAAGTACTCCTGCTCGAAGCCGAACCATGCATCTTCGTCGTCGAGGATGGTTGCACGGCTGTTGGAAGCGTGCGGCGTGACACCATCGGGCATCATGACTTCGCACATGACGAGCGCACCATTGGTGCGAGCCGGATCAGGGTAGATGGCGACCGGCTTCAGCACGCAATCGGAGCTGCGGCCTTCAGCCTGCATCGTCGAGGAGCCGTCAAAACCCCAGAGCGGGAGCTGGTCCAGTGTCGGGAACGCGTCGAACTCCTTGACCTGCGTCTTGCCGCGCAGATTCGGAACCGGGGTATAGCCGTCAAGCCAAATGTACTCGAGCTTGTATTTCGTCATGGGACTCTCTCTTCGATGATGTCGTCGCGATGGTTCACACCGCCCGGCTCTAAGGCGCCTCATGCACCCGTCGCCGGTGGATAGACAAGTGAATGCATCTTCCGTGCCAGATTGACGTGCAAAGCGGCGACGCGCGAAAAAATGCGGCATTTCAGCAAGTGCGCAGGTCCCGCAACACGGACTCTCGAGGGATCCGGCTGAATCTGCCAATGAGTCACGTACAGACTGGCGAGCCCGATGTGGAACCCCGTGAGGCGACTGACGTTTCGTTGAGATCAATCAAGGACCGATGACCGAAGAGTCGGCATCCTGTGATCAATATGGATGCAACTGCGCAAAAACTGTGCTAATTCTCTATTCCGAATACGCTACAAGGAAGACAGTCATGACTCCGAGTACCGAGCGTGTATCAGCCAAGATCTATCAGTTCCCCGTAAAGACGGTGCGGTCCGGTATGCCGCAAACTTCGCCCACGGATTCGGCCCGCTTTTCAGATCTTGCCTACGATTCCTGCTGGTACCATGAAGAAGCCGTCCGCGACGCCGAGAAGCGCCCCCAGGACTAGCTGTTTCTTTGATCCAATTCCCGCGGCGTGAGGTACTGCTCATCCGAGACGTGCTCCAGCCAATCAGCGGCTCGACCCTCTTCGGCTTCCTGGATGGCAATATGCGTCATGCCGCTTTCCGGTCTGGCGCCATGCCAATGCTTCTCTCCGGGAGCGAACCACACCACATCGCCCGTTCGAATTTCGAGGACAGGCCCGCCCCAACTCTGAGCCAGCCCAGCCCCTTCGGTCACAATCAGCGTCTGCCCTAGCGGATGCGTATGCCATGCCGTTCGTGCGCCAGGATCAAATGTCACTGCAGCAATCCGGACGCGCGCCGGTGCCGGCGGCTCAAGGATCGGATCCAGCCGCACGGCGCCGGTGAAATAGTCTGGTGAAGGCGTAGATGAGGGTCGTGAACCGTTTCGCTTGATATCCATGGGAAAGTCCCTCCTGAAATTCTTCGCCGTAGAATAGAGCGGGAAGCGCGGATAACCAGTAATGCCCGCCCACCAGAACACACACAAAATGTGCCAACGCGAACGACGTACAAGCTTTGGCTCGCTTGCTGATCGCTATCGAGAGGCGTCCACCGCCAGCCAATCCCGCAGGCTGGCGATGACGGCCAGGCGAAGGCTGGCTCCCTTGGCCAGCGCACGGGTGAGAACCGGCCCCTCGCCATCGAAGCCAAGTTCGGTCATCACCGTGTCGGGCCGGATATTGCGCCGAACCATGATTTGCTCAATCCGCACCACCGTAGCTGGAAGCAGGTACCGTCCGTTGGCGATCAGCCGATCATCGGACTGGTTCGTCGCGTCCGCGTCCTGCCGCTTGATCCCAAGACCGGCGAGAAACTCGGCGCGTTCAGCTATTGAGGCTTTCTGCCACGCCTTGTTCAGCTTCTTGAGTGGGTCGCGCTTTACCTTCGGGGTCTGCACCTCGTCGAGCAAGGGCGGAGCCGTTCGCCGGGTCGCGTCATCCTTGCTTTTTTTCGACATCTCGCCCTTCACGTCCGGCATCACCCGGCGGCCTGAGAGCCGACGGCAAGTGAAGCCAGACGCTACTAACAGCCGGCTTCCGGAGCCGCAACCACCTGCACCTGATCCGCCGTAAGCCAGGGACTATACGATCCCGCCGGAGCCGCCTTTCACCGCCGGCCGCTCGGCCGCAACCTTGGCGCGATAGCCACTGGCCCTGAAAGCCGCGATCGGATCGATGGCACCACCGGTACGTCGGCGCGCTTCGGCCAGGATCGGCTCCACATCGGTGCGATAGGCGCGCTTCAGCGTTTCCGTCGCCATCAGCGCGTCATTGCCATCCTGATGACCTTCAAGCGCCTTGCGATCGACCAACAGCGCCTGCGTATAGGCGCGCCGAATCTCATTGGCGCTCGAGATCAGGCTTTCGATCGGGTCCGTGATGTTGTGGCTCTGGTCGATCATATGGGCCGGGTGGAAGCCTTTAACGCCGCGGTGCTCCGCATCCACCAGCTCGTTGAACACGAGGAAGAGGCGGTAGGGTTCAATCGCGCCGGCATCGAGATCGTCGTCACCGTATTTCGAATCGTTGAAGTGAAAACCGCCGAGCTTGCCGAACTGGATGAGGCGGGCGACGATCATCTCGATATTGGTGTTCGGCGCGTGATGGCCGAGATCCACGAGGCAGAAGGCCTTTGGGCCTAGCGTGTTGGCGATCAGGTAGTTCGTGCCCCAGTCCTGCACCACCGTCGAATAGAAGGCCGGCTCATACATCTTGTGTTCGGAAAACAGCCGCCAGTCGTCCGGCAGCGCCTTGTAGATGTCGGCCATCGCGCCGAGATAGCGCTCAAACTGGCGCGTGAAGCTGCTCTGGCCGGGAAAGTTGGAGCCGTCGCCAATCCAAACCGTCAGCGCCTTGGAGCCGATCGCATTGCCAATCTCGATACACCCGAGATTGTGTTCGATGGCTTGTTGGCGCGTAGCCGCATCCACATGGCTGAGGGAGCCATATTTGTAGGAGTGCATCTGATCCGGCCGATCGGAGAATGTATTGGAGTTTATGGCGTCGAAGCCCAACCCCAAAGACGCCGCTTTCGCATTCAGTTCCTTGGGGTCCGCCTTATCCCAGGGAATGTGCAGCGACACGGTGGGGGTTGCCCTCGCCAACTGCTGGATGACCGCGCAGTCGTCCAATTTATCGAAGATATTGCGCGGCTCACCCTGACCGGGGAAACGGGCGAAGCGCGTGCCGCCCGTACCGACACCCCAGGAGGGAACGGCAACAAAGAAATCCGCCACCTTGGCGGTGATCGCGTCGATATCAATACCACGACGCGACAGGACCTCACCTAGCGCCGCATAGTCGGATGTCAGCGCCGATGCGCGCTTGTCATTATCGGCGGCGATCATATCTGCCGCAATCTTCAACTCAGCCATTGTTCCTCCTCCCTCGACCGGTTTCAGCGCGTAAAGCTCTGGGCGTTGCCGGCGTCGACATTGATGATGTTGCCCGTCGACTTGGCCGACGCATCGGAGGCGAGGAAGTAGATCGCCTCCGCAATGTCTTCCGGAAAGACATTGAGCTTTAACATCGATCGCTTGCGGTAATGCTCTTCGAGTTCATCCACCTCAATTTTGGAGGAGGACGCACGCTGTTCACGCCACTCGCCGCTCCAGATCTTCGAGCCGCGAAGCACCGCATCGGGATTGACCGTGTTGACGCGAATGCCTGCTTCGGCGCCTTCGAGCGCCAGGCAGCGTGCAAGATGGATCTCGGCGGCCTTGGCAGTGCAGTAGGCCGACGCATTGGGAGAGGAGGCAAGCCCGTTCTTCGATGCAACGAAGACGACGTTGCCGCCTAGCTTCTGGCGACGGAACAGGCGGAACGCTTCACGGGATACGAGGAAATAGCCGGTGGCGAGAATGTCGATATTCTTGTTCCACATGGCAAGCGTCGTGTCTTCCACCGGGGCGGAAGAGGCTATGCCGGCGTTGGAAACGAGGAGATCGATCCCACCTAATTCGACGCAGGCGGCCGCGAAAGCCTCGACAACGGCACTTTCCTTCGTAACGTCTAGCGTGACGGCACGAACGGCATCATTTCCGAAGGATTTTTCAAAGCCCGCCTTGGTTTCCTCAAGCGTCGCAGCATCGATATCGGCGAGCACCACGCACGCACCTTCAGCCATCAGACGCTCCGCCGTCGCCCGGCCGATGCCGCCGGCACCGCCGGTAACGAAGGCGACCCGTCCGGCAAGGCTCTTCGGCTTCGGCATGCGCTGAAGTTTCGCTTCTTCCAGGAGCCAGTATTCGATATCGAAGGCCTCCTGCTCAGGCAGACCCTGATATTCGGAAACCGTGGAAGCGCCGCGCATGACATTGATGGCGTTGACGTAAAATTCTCCGGCAATGCGGGCCGTCGCCTTGTCCTTGGCAAAGGAGAGCATGCCGACCCCCGGCACCAGGAAGATCACCGGATTGGGGTCGCGCATCTTCGGCGAATTGTCGTGCTTGCAGGTCTCGTAATAGCGGCTGTAATCAGCGCGGTACTCTTCGAGAGCTTTGTCGAGGCCCGCAATCACGGCATCGACATCCGGCTTTGCCGGATTGAAATCGAGGATCAGCGGGCGGATCTTGGTACGCAGGAAGTGATCCGGGCAGCTTGTACCGAGCGCGCCGAGCGGTTTCAGATCCGTAGAATTGACGAATTCGAGCACGGCACCCTGATCATCGAAATGACCAAGCTTGCGTTCCATCTTGCCGATGCATCCGCGGATTTCAGGCATCAACCTGGCAGCGATAGCGCGACGCTCCTCGGCGTCTAGACTTTGGAAAACCGCGCCTCCGAAGATTGCTTTGCCGTCCGTCATCCTGGCGAACCACTCGATCGCCTTGTTGATGATCTCGAGCGTCAGGAGATAGCAATCCCTGGCATCGTTCGCCCAGGTGAAAAGACCATGGCTCTCCAGCACGACGCCCTTGGCATCCGGGTTCGCCTTGACGAAAGCTTCGAGATCGAGGCCGAGCTGGAAGCCGGGGCGGCGCCACGGCAGCCAGCCGATTTCGTCGCCGAAGATCTGCTGAGTCAATTCCCTGGAGTTCTTCGCTGCGGCAATTGCGATGATCGCATCCGGATGCATGTGATCCACATGCGTGAAGGGCACTAAACCATGCAGTGGTGTGTCGATCGAGGCGGCGCGTGGGTTGAGGTTGAACGTGCAATGCGGCAGGAAGCCGACCATGCGATCCTCATCCTGGACACCCTTGTAGATGCCCTTCAGTGCCTCCAGCTTCTCTTGATAAAGGGTCGCAAAACCGTCGAGCTTGATGGTGCCGACATCGCCGCCCGAGCCCTTCACCCAAAGTACCTTCACGAGCTCTCCCGTGAGCGGATCCGTTTCCATGACCTTGGCGGACGTATTGCCGCCGCCATAGTTGGTGATGCGCTTGTCGGCACCCAACAGATTGGAGCGATAAAGCAGCTTGCCGGGCTCATCGAGCTTGGCGGCGTACGCTTGATCCCAACGGCTTTCGAGAAGGCGAGGTGTGCCCGACATCGATGATCCTCCCATGATCGTAGCGCGGATGGCGGCATCCCGCGTCTTCGCCGTCGTTATTCCGCATCGTTTTGGTCGTTGTCAATCAAAAACAATCATAAATGATCGTATTGCGGTGCAGCATTATCGAATTTGACTGTTCATGATTGACACGGTTTGCGCATTACGCCTAGATAGCCTCAGGAGGACCCATGCACGAACGTGAACGCCATCGCATCATCTTGAGCGCCATCCAGGAGAAACCTGTGGTGACCGTGCAGGATATTGCCGAGCTGACCGAGGCTTCTGAAGCCACGATCCGCCGGGACATTGCGGCGCTTCATGTGCAGGGCAAGCTGCGGCGCGTGCGTGGCGGAGCGGAGGCAGTGCATCCCCCGCAACTCGCCAATCTGGCTGCACGCCCGTTTCGCGTTTCGGAATCGGTCAACATCGACAAGAAACGCGCAATCGCGCGTGCAGCACTCGAACTCTGCGAGGAAGGCGATTCCATCATCATCAACGGCGGCACCACGACATTCCAGATGGTGCACTACATGTCCGCGCGCCGCCTGCAGGTTATGACCAATTCTTTCGCGATCGCCGAGCATCTGGTGAAGCACTCCAAATGCACCGTGACGGTTCCCGGCGGTGCCATCTATCGCGACCAGAGCTTGATCCTGTCGCCCTTCGAGAACGACGCGATCCGAAATTTCTATGCACGGCGCATGTTCATTGGCGCACAGGGCATTTCGGCGCTTGGGGTCATGGAGCCCGACGCCCTGGTGATCCAGAGCGAACAGCGGCTCATGCGCCAGGCCGAGGAACTGGTGGTGATGGTGGACTCCAGCAAATTCAGCAGGCGCTCCAGCATGATTCTATGTCCGCTGGACAATGTTTCGACAATAATCACCGATGACGGGGTGCCGGACGACGCTGCCGCCATGGTGGAAGCCGCCGGGATCAGGCTGGTCACGGTCAGGCCGGCTATGTCGGTCGAGAAGCAGGATACCCCTTCGGTCGCGTGAGGAGACGACCGACCGAAGAGGGGGAGTTTAACAGTCTTATTTGGGAGGATGAGAACATGAAATTTTCGAGAAGACAGTTCGGTGCAGCAACACTGGCGCTGGCCGCTTCCGTGTCCATGGCGGGCATGGCGTCAGCCGCCGACATGAAGATCGCACTCGTCGTAAAGTCACTCGGCAACGGCTTCTTCGAAGCGGCCAACAGGGGTGCGCAGGAAGCAGCAAAGGAACTGGGCGGCGTCGAGATCATCTATACTGGCCCGACGACCACGACGGCCGAGGGCCAGATCGAGGTGATCAATTCGCTGATCGCCCAGGGCGTGGACGCCATCGCAGTCTCGGCAAACGATCCGGATGCGGTCGTCCCGGCGTTGAAGAAGGCGATGCAGCGCGGCATCAAGGTCATCTCCTGGGATTCTGGCGTAGCCCCAGAAGGTCGCATCATGCACCTCAACCCGTCGTCCAATGAGCTGATCGGCAAGATGTGCCTGCAGCTTGCCGCCAACCATCTCGAAGGTGGAAAGGGCGATTTTGCCATCCTGTCGGCAACGACGACCTCGACGAACCAGAACATCTGGATCGAAGAAATGAAGAAGCAGCTCAAGGACTTCCCCGGGCTTAACCTCGTCACCACCGTCTATGGCGACGACCTTGCCGACAAGTCCTACCGCGAGGCGCAGGGCCTTCTGACGTCGCAGCCGAATGTGAAGGTCATCGTCGCGCCGACTACTGTTGGCGTGCTTGCCGCATCCCAGGCCGTCAAGGACGCTGGAAAGATCGGTGAAGTCTACGTAACCGGTCTCGGCCTGCCGTCCGAAATGGCTGGCGCAATCAAATCCGGTGCGACGAAGGAATTCGCCATCTGGAACCCGGTCGATCTCGGCTATTCCGCCGCCCAGATCGCCTATCGCCTTGCAAAGGGCGAAAGCGACGGCGCTCCGGGCTCGGAAGTCGAAGCGGGCCGCATGGGCAAGATCAAGATCGGCGACAACGGCGAAGCCGCCATGGCCGACCCCTTCGTCTACAACGAATCCAACATCGACGAATTCTCGAAGATCTTCTGATCATCGACATCGCTCGAATGCCCGGCGGCTCAGGTCGCCGGGCGAGATTCTCCGTTTGGTGATTGATGATGGCTATGCAGGCTTCCAAGATCGACGTTGATGTCGTGCCGGACGTAAAGCCGATCCTCGAAATGCGCGGCATTTCGCAGATCTTTCCCGGCGTGAAGGCGCTCGATCAGGTATCCGTTGCATTGTTCCCGGGCCAGGTCACGGCATTGATCGGAGAAAACGGCGCCGGCAAGTCCACCCTGGTCAAGATCCTCACCGGCATCTACCAGCCGAACGACGGCGAAATCCTGATCGACGGCGAGGCCATCAGCTTCTCAAGCGCTCAATCTGCCATCGACGCCGGCGTTACCGCCATCCATCAGGAAACGGTGCTGTTCGACGAACTGACGGTCGGCGAGAACATTTTTCTTGGACATGCGCCGCGGACCCGCTTCGGAACGATAGACTGGCGGACGATCCA
This sequence comes from Pseudorhizobium xiangyangii, assembly GCF_020531965.1. Lineage (GTDB taxonomy): Bacteria > Pseudomonadota > Alphaproteobacteria > Rhizobiales > Rhizobiaceae > Neorhizobium > Neorhizobium xiangyangii. Next base: position 96,781 of record NZ_JAJAWH010000007.1, read on the forward strand.
TGCGCGGTCTCGCGAACTGCTGGAACAGCTGGAAAGCCAGATCGACCCGACGATCCGCCTGAAGGATCTGTCGATCGCCCAGCGCCACCTTGTGGCGATCGCCCGCGCACTTTCGGTCGAGGCGCGCATCGTCATCATGGACGAACCGACGGCGGCACTTTCCCGCAAGGAGATCGACGATCTGTTTCGGATCGTCGAGGGACTGAAGCGTCAGGGTAAGGCTATCCTTTTCATCAGCCACAAGTTCGACGAGCTTTACGAGATCGCAGAGAACTTCGTTGTCTTCCGGGACGGACGGGCTGTCGGGGAAGGCCGCTTGAAAGAAACGCCGCAGGCAGAAATCGTGCGGCTGATGGTTGGCCGCGACATCGAGGACGTGTTTCCAAAGACAAAAGTCGAAATCGGCCCGGTTGTGTTCTCCGTCGACGGCTACAGCCACCCCACGGAATTCCACGATATTTCCTTCGAGCTTCGCCGCGGCGAAATCCTCGGAGTTTACGGCCTGATCGGGGCGGGTCGCTCCGAACTCTGCCAATCATTGTTCGGCATCACGAGGCCGTCCACGGGACGCATATCTCTGGAAGGCCAGCCGCTGAGTTTCCGTTCCTCGGGGGACGCGATCGCGGCAGGGGTCGTGTACGTACCGGAAGAGCGGGGGCGTCATGGTCTGGCATTACCCATGCCGATCTTCCAGAACATGTCGCTGCCATCGCTTGGCAAGACATCGCGAGCCGGCTTCCTCAAGGCTGCCAATGAACTTGCACTGGCAAGAAAATATGCCGAGCGGCTGGATCTGCGCGCAGCGGCATTTTCGGTTCCTGTCGGCACCCTGTCCGGCGGCAATCAGCAGAAGGTCGTCATCGGCAAGTGGCTGGCCACCAGGCCGAAGGTCATCATTCTCGATGAGCCGACCAAGGGCATCGACATCGGCTCCAAGGCCGCCGTGCACGGGTTCATCAGCGAACTAGCCTCCCAGGGCCTGTCCATCATCATGGTCTCGTCCGAACTGCCGGAGATACTCGGCATGTCCGACCGAGTGATGGTGATGCGCGAGGGGTTGCAGGCGGGCATTTTCGATCGCTCAGAAGCAACCGCCGAAGTGCTGGTTCGCGCCGCCACCGGGAACGCTTGAGGATATCGTATGAAGCAGCTCCTGAAGAATCGCGAACTTCTACTCACCGGCATCATCATCCTGATGATCGCGGGGTTCTCGACGCGTGCCGCCGGCTTCGCCGCGCCGAACAATCTCGTCAACATCTTCAACGATACTTCGATCCTCATCATTCTGGCCCTTGCACAGATGACAGTGATCCTGACGAAGTCGATCGATCTGTCGGTGGCGGCCAATCTGGCCTTCACTGGCATGGCAGTGGCGATGACCAATGCGGCTTATCCCGATCTACCGCTCGCGGTGCTGATACTGATGGCGGTCAGTATCGGCGCCTTCCTCGGCAGCATCAACGGCTTTCTCGTCTGGATACTGCAGATCCCGCCCATCGTCGTGACGCTCGGCACCCTCACCATCTACCGCGGCATGGCCTTCGTCCTCTCCGGCGGCGGCTGGGTGAACGCCCACCAGATGACGCCGACCTTCCTGAACGTGCCGCGCACGCTACTCCTCGGTCTGCCGGTGCTTTCCTGGGTAGCCATCAGCGTCGTACTTATGATGTGGTTCGTGCTGTCACGCACGCCGTTCGGGCGCTCGGCCTACGCGTCCGGGGGCAATCCGACCGCTGCTGTCTACGCCGGGATTGATATCGGCCGTGCACGCTTCTTTGCCTTCGTACTATCAGGCGCCATGGCCGGCCTGTGCGGCTATCTCTGGGTATCCCGTTACGCAGTGGCCTACGTCGATATCGCCAACGGGTTTGAACTGGACAGCGTAGCGGCCTGTGTGATCGGCGGCATTTCCATTGCCGGCGGCATAGGCTCCGTGGCTGGCGCCGTGCTCGGCGCCCTGTTCCTCGGCGTCATCAAGAACGCATTGCCGGTGATCGGCATCTCCCCGTTCGCGCAGATGGCGATCTCCGGTGTCGTTATCGTGTTGGCCGTTGTCTTCAACGCACGTGCAGAACGCAAGAAGGGCCGCATCATCCTGCGCAATCGTGGAGCCTCGGAGGTAAAAGCATGACCGATGTCTCCCATACCACCACACAGCGCCGTGCGATTCCTGATCAACTGGGGACTTCGCTATCGCGAGTGCTCACCAGCTGGGAAGTTCTGCTGCTGGGCGTGGCGGTGGCGATATTCATCGCCAATTCCTTCGCTTCGCCCTACTTCCTGAACGCGTGGAACCTCTCGGACGCCACGTTCAACTTCACGGAAAAGGCGATGATCGCCTTCGCCATGGCGATGCTGATCATCGCCGGTGAAATCGATCTCTCCGTGGCTGCGATCATCGCGCTCGCGTCCACGGCCATGGGAGCTGCCGCGGCTGCCGGCGTGGATACGCCGGGCCTGGTAGCGATCGGAACCGGCACCGGGCTTGCCTGTGGCGCATTCAACGGCCTTCTGGTTTCGGCTCTGCGCCTGCCATCCATCGTCGTTACAATCGGCACGATGAGCCTCTTCCGCGGCATTTCCTATATCGTGCTCGGCGACAAAGCCTATGGCGGCTATCCCGACAGCTTTGCCTATTTCGGCCAGGGCTATCTCTTCTGGGTTTTCTCGTTCGAGTTTGGGCTGTTTCTCCTGTTTGCGGCCTTGTTCGCCATACTTCTGCACGCCACGAATTTTGGCCGACGGGTTTTCGTTATCGGTAACAACGAGTTCGCCGCCCGCTTCTCCGGCATCCCAGTAGAACGAGTGAAATTCATCCTTTTCCTGCTGACAGGCCTGATGAGCGGCATCGCTGCCGTCTGCCTCACCTCGCGGCTCGGCTCCACGCGCCCCTCTATCGCCCAAGGCTGGGAGCTGGAAATCGTCACCATGGTCGTGCTCGGTGGCGTTTCCATCCTCGGCGGCGCAGGAACAATCGCCGGCGTAGTTATCGCCGCATTCGTCATGGGTCTTGTAACCTTCGGTCTCGGACTCCTGAACGTGCCGGGCATCGTGATGTCGATCTTCGTCGGCCTTCTTCTCATCGTGACGATCGCGCTGCCCATCCTCGCCCGTCGCATCCGCGAGGCGAGCCGCTCATGACACTGGAAAAACACGCCTTCAAGATGAGACTCAATGCCGGCATGGAGGCCGAGTACCGAAAGCGGCATGACGAGATCTGGCCGGAGCTTCAGGCTCTGCTGCGTGACGCGGGCGTCACCGACTACTCGATCCATCTCGACCGCGAAACGAACACTCTCTTCGGTGTGCTGACCCGGCCAACTGATCATGGCATGGCGGAACTGCCCGACCACCCGGTGATGAAGCGCTGGTGGGCGCATATGGCCGACATCATGGAGACGAACCCGGACAATTCGCCTGTCTCCAAAGATCTCGAGACGGTCTTCCACCTGCCATGAGAAAACCCAGACGGATCGCTGTTCTCGACATCGGCAAGACGAATGCCAAAGTTGTAATCGTCGACTGCGACAACGGCGAGGAGGTGGCGGGAAAGCGCCGGTCGAACGAAGTGCTCCGAGGACCTCCCTATCCGCACTATGACATAGACAGCCTCTGGACATTTATCTGCGAGGCGCTGGCGACATTTGCCGAGCAGCCCGGCTATGACGCCATATCGATCACTGCGCATGGAGCCTCCGCCGCGCTCGTTGATGCACAAGGATCTCTCGCGCTCCCCGTGCTTGATTATGAACATCGCTACACCGAGGAGATCGAGCGAGCCTATGCTGACCTCCGCCCGCCTTTCGCGGAAACATTCTCGCCCTCTCTGGCAGGCGGATTGAACCTGGGCGCCCAACTCTACTACCAGAAGACCGTCTACCCGGACGATTTCGCCCGCACTCGCGCCATCGTCACCTACCCGCAGTACTGGGCTTTCCGTCTCTGCGGGGTGATCGCCAACGAGGTAACCTCGCTTGGCTGCCATACGGATCTCTGGAGACCGCGAGAAGGATGCTACTCCTCTCTCATCGGAAAGCTGGGCATCAACGAGTTGATGCCTCCCGTCCGCTCTGCCTTCGATACCCTTGGCGAGACTAAGGCAGAGGTCACCACCATCCTTGGCCTTCCCAAGCCCGTTCCGGTCTTCTGCGGCATTCATGATTCCAACGCATCGCTTTTGCCCCATCTCGTTGGGCATGAACCTCCCTTCTCGGTCGTTTCAACCGGCACTTGGGTCATATGTTTCGCAGTCGGCGGCAATTTCGAAAAGTTGGATCCCGCCCGCGATTGCCTTGCCAATGTCGATGCCTTCGGCCGCGCGGTCCCATCGAGCCGCTTCATGGGTGGCCGTGAGTTCGAAATGCTGACCGCGGAACTAGGCCCCTTCGATCCGCAGGCGGCACTTGCAGCCATACCGGACGTCATCACAAGGAAGATGATGCTACTGCCGAATTTGGCAGATGGAACGGGACCTTTCCCCGGGCACCGGCACCAGTGGGTCAATAGCGCAGCCGCCTCCGCTCACGAGCGATGGGCCGCCGCCTGCCTCTATCTTTCCCTGATGTCGGGCACGTGTCTGGAGCTGATTGGCGCCCGCGGGCCTGTTCTTGTCGAAGGACCCTTCGCAGCCAACCCGGCCTACTTGTCGCTCCTGCGGTCAATTGTCGGGCGGGATATTTTTGCAGTGGCCAGCACGACAGGAACGACGCAGGGCGCCGCCCTTCTCGCGGGCGTCAATACCGCGCGCAGCGAACACGCCGCGATGCCCCTGCCAGACGGGCGGGACATCGAAAGCTATCGCGATGACTGGTTGCATCGAGCAAAAGGCTCCTCAATTTGATTTGAAGTGCGCAAGCAGCCGGGATCGCCCTACATTGTCACATGATCCCCGCTTCAGGAGTCCGAATGACCTTCGCCCGCCTCCAGATTTACCTCGCCGTCGTAGCCGTGCTGTTTGCAGCCCCGGTTGCCGCCCAACAGCAGAAGGAAGAGGCTGCTGCGCCCGAACGCGGGCAGAGCGCCGGAATCTTCAGTCTCCTGCCTGCCGATTCCATTACGGACCATGTGCTGGGCACAGCCTCCGGCGAGATTGGCTACACCGCGACAGCGGGCACGCTAAATCTCTTCGGTCAGGACGGTGATCCGACCGCGAAGATCTTCTACACCGCCTATGTCGGCAAGGATCGCAAGCCCGGACGGCCGATCACCTTCGCCTTCAACGGCGGGCCAGGAGCGGCCTCGGCATTTCTCCATTTGGGGCTGGTCGGTCCGAAAGTTCTGGAGTTCGGGCCTACGGGTGACGACGGGACGACACCGACACTGAAGGATAATCCTGACAGCTGGCTCCGTTTCACGGATCTCGTGCTGATCGATCCGGTAGGAACCGGCTGGAGCCGAGCTGCGAACAACGATATCGCCGGCAAATTCTACGGGATCGATCAGGATGCCGACAGCCTCGCCAAGGCCATCGCGCTCTACGTCCAGAAGAACGACAGGATCGCCTCTCCGAAGTACCTGCTGGGAGAAAGCTACGGCGGGTTTCGCGCCGCCAAGGTCGCGACTGCGCTCAAGGACAATCAGGGCATTCTGGCATCCGGCATCATCATGCTGTCGCCCCTAATCGAAGGAAGGTTCCTGTTCGGCGCTGATGACGATCCGCTGAGTGCTGCACTACGGCTGCCAACACTTGCGGCGGCAGAGCTTGAACGCCGGGCCGCATTCACGCCGCAGTCGATTTCCGATGCGGAACAATTCGCCATGAACGAATATCTGGTGAGGCTTGCCGGCCCTGCACCCTCCCGCGAAGAGGGCGAAGCGTTCTACAGCCGTGTCGCAAGCCTGACGGGAATTCCCGTCGATGTTGTCACGAAGACGCGCGGCTTCGTGGGAGACGTCTATGCCAAACAGTCCGTTCGGGGCGAGCATGTCGTCAGTCAGTACGATGCGTCCTACAGCCGGCCGGACCCCTATCCCGAGTCCGCTTATTCCCGCAACGACGATGCCATCCTGGACGGATACACCCGGGCCTATGGCGGAGCATTCGCAGCCTATGCCGCAAGTGACCTCGGCTATGCCAGCGAGATGACCTACACCTTGCTGAACGAGGACGTGAACCGCCGATGGGAATGGAACAGCGGCCATGGCGGCTCGCGTCAAAGCGCCAGCGCCTCCACCGACATCCGGGACCTGCTTTCGGTGATCCCTACGTTTCGCCTGATGGTCGTACACGGATACAGCGACCCGATCACACCCTATGGAATGAGCCGGTATGTGCTCGATCACCTGCCTCCGGCGCTGGCCGAAGACCGGACAGCGCTAAAGCTCTACCGCGGTGGTCACATGTTCTACAGCGACCCTGCATCACGCAGGGCATTCGCTGAAGACGCTGCCGCGTTCTACGAGGACGCCGTCACCGAGTGATCGATCGGCAGCGCGCGCCCTGGCGATGAACGGATCTTTCAGACCCGTTCAAGCGCCACTGCGATGCCCTGACCGACACCGATGCACATGGTCGCCAAGGCCCGCTTCGCCTGTCGAACGGAAAGCTCCAGTGCGGCCGTGCCGGTGATACGTGCACCGGACATGCCGAGCGGATGACCGAGGGCAATCGCGCCACCATTGGGATTGACGTGCTCCGCGTCCTCCGCGATCCCCAGCTCGCGCAAAACGGCAATCCCTTGCGACGCGAACGCCTCATTGAGTTCGATAATATCGAAGTCCTTGGGCGACAGCCCGAGGCGCGCGCAGAGCTTCTGTGTCGCCGGCGCCGGACCGATGCCCATGACGCGGGGAGGAACGCCCGCGGCGGCCCCACCCAGAACACGGGCCATGGGCGTCAATCCGTATTTTTTCACGGCCGCCTCCGAAGCGATGATCAGGGCCGCTGCGCCGTCGTTGACGCCGGAGGCATTGCCCGCCGTGACGGTACCCCCCTCCTTCTTGAAGGGTGTGCCGAGCTTGGCAAGTGCTTCGATCGTCGTTGCGCGAGGATGTTCATCATGAGCAACGATGATTGCATCACCTTTGCGCTGGGGAATCGTCACCGGAACGATCTCCTGCGCCAGCCGCCCATTTGCCTGCGCGGCTGACGCCTTGTTTTGTGAGCGCAGCGCAAAGGCATCCTGATCCTGACGGGAAACCTTGTAATCCTCGGCAACATTCTCGCCGGTTTCCGGCATGGAATCGACGCCATATTGCTTCTTCATCAGCGGGTTGATGAAGCGCCAGCCAATCGTCGTGTCGTAGATCTCGGCATTGCGCGAGAAGGCCGTTTCGGCCTTGGGCATGACGAAGGGCGCACGGCTCATGCTCTCGACACCGCCCGCGATCATCAGTTCCGCTTCACCCGCCTTGATGGCGCGGGCAGCTGCGATGACCGCATCCATGCCGGATCCGCAGAGCCTGTTGATGGTGGTGCCGGTGACCGATGCAGGCAACCCGGCCAGCAGGAGCGACATCCGTGCTACGTTGCGATTGTCTTCGCCGGCCTGATTGGCGCAGCCGAAGATCACATCGTCCACCGCCTCCCAATCGATAGCGGCATTCCGCTCCATGAGCGCCTTCAGGGGAACGGCGCCGAGATCGTCGGCCCGGACGGAGGAGAGTGCACCCCCGAAACGGCCGATAGGAGTGCGGATATAGTCGCAGATATAGGCTTCAGTCATCGATCTCTCTCACAGTTCCGGAACGACGAGATCGCCAACCGGGCCATCGACATGCAGGCGAGCACCAGTCATTGCCTGCAATTCCTCCAGCGACATATCGGCAAGCTTTTCGCGCAGTACGAAATGCCCTTCGACAATGTCGACCACCGCATGGCTGGTATAGACACGCGTGATGCATCCAACACCGGTCAGCGGAAAACTACAAGCTTCAACTAATTTCGGTTCACCGTTCTTCGTTACGTGCTCAGTGATAACGCAGACCTGTTTGGCACCATGCACCAGATCCATGGCACCTCCGACAGCCGGCACGCCCTTGGCGCCCACCCGCCAATTCGCGAGGTCACCGCTCTGCGCAACCTGGTAGGCACCGAGGATAGCCACGTCGAGATGACCGCCACGAACCATCGCAAAACTGTCTGCGTGGTGGAAGAACGATGCGCCGGGGTTCAACGTCACCGCTTTCTTACCGGCGTTGATCAGGTCCCAGTCCTCCTCGCCTTCCGGCGGAGCCTTGCCGAAGTTCAGGATGCCGTTTTCAGTGTGGAAGATCGCCTGACGTCCCGCAGGTTGATAGCGGGCAACCATTTCCGGAAAACCTATACCGAGGTTCACATAGGCGCCGTCAGTTATGTCCTGTGCCGCGCGCCAGGCAATCTGTGCATTGGAAAGCTTGATGTCTTCGCGCGTATTGATGGGGCGGGTGTCGATGGTCATACGTAAGCCACTCCAGCTCTAATAAGCTCTTCTTCCTGGCTCGGGTTCGCCACCTCGACGACCCGGTCGACGAAGATCCCCGGCGTCACGACATGCTCGGGGTTGATCTCGCCGGCTGGGACGATCATCGAGACCTGGGCGATGGTCTTTGCCGCCGCCATGCACATCAGCGGATTAAAGTTCCGACCCGCCTTGGTATAGGTGAGGTTGCCGTGAGTGTCGCCAGCCTGCGCCTTGACGATGGCGAAATCCGCTTTCAGCCATCGTTCCTGAACGAAATGCCTGCCCTCGAACTCGGCAACAGGTTTTCCTTCGGCCAGTTCTGTGCCGTAGGCGGTTGGCGTATAGAAGGCGGGGATGCCGGCGCCACCAGCACGAATGCGCTCAGCCAACGTCCCTTGCGGCACCAGTTCCAGTTCGATTTCCCCGGCCAGATATCTGTCGGTGAAGGCTCGCGGATCCGATGAACGTGGAAACGAGCAGATCATTTTCCTGACCATGCCGGCGTCGATCATCGCTGCGATCCCGATCCGTCCATTGCCGGCATTATTGTTGATCACGGTGAGGTTCTTCGGCCCTTTGTCGATCAAGGCATGGATGAGCTCGATCGGAGCCCCCGAACCACCGAAGCCGCCGATCATGACTGTAGCGCCATCTCCAATCTCGGAGACGGCGGCTGCCGTGCTCGCTATTGTCTTGTCCATACGGAATTTCTCCCTTCACCAGACGCGGCAAACAGCCTTCCGTCGTCTCTCAGGCAGTAGTCATAGATCGTGCGTCATCCATTCGGCAATGCAGATGTGCGATATTTGACATTTGTTCATATATCGCACATTATCGCATGAGGAGATTTTGATGCGCGATACGGACTTCATCGGCGGCTTCGCCAAAGGCTTGAGGGTCATCGAAGCCTTCGGCGAAGCAACGCCACGGCTTGCGATCGCTGACGTCGCAAGAACCACTGGGCTGGACCGGGCGACTGCCAGACGCTGCCTGCTGACGCTATCGGAACTCGGATATGCGGAATATGATGGAAAATTCTTCGCCCTGACGCCCAAAATCCTGCGGCTCGGCCATGCCTATCTCTCTGCCACCCCTCTCCCCAAAATCGTGCAACCCTTCCTGGACCGTCTGTCCGAAGAGGTCGGCCAGAGTGCCTCGGCAAGCGTTCTGGACGGGACGGAGGTCGTCTACATCGCCCGCGCTTCGCACCGACGGGTGATGTCGATAAACCTGATGCCGGGAAGCCGCTTGCCGGCCTATTGCGCCTCGATGGGGCGCATACTGCTTGCGGCTCTCCCCGAGGAGGAGGCGCGCCAGATTTTGGAGCGAACCGCGATCAGGGCCTTCACGCCCTTTACCCGCACGGACCCTGACGAGCTTTTGGGCGAGCTGGCACGGGTTCGGGCCCAAGGCTATGCTGTCATAGACCAGGAACTGGAGCTCGGTCTCTGCTCGATCGCGGTTCCGCTCATCGGCGAGCGTGGCCGCATCGTTGCAGCGCTCAATGTGGGCGCATCGGCCGCGCAAATTCCGGCAGGCGAGCTGGCCAAGCGGTTTTTGCCCGCCTTGCAGACGATAGCGCAGGACCTTCGACTACTACGGTGACAAATGGCAATGGGAGTGAGGCCGTTCGCCCCCGCCTGATAACGGAGACGAGACTTCGCAGACCGGCGATGGCAGTGTAATCACAGTTTGGTGAGCGGCCGTGAGTTGCTTTGGCGCCATACCTCCGGCTATCAGCAGTAACAATCCTCGTCTTGAAAACCTCACGGCTCGACTCACTCCTGCGAGCGGTTGGCTTACGCTTGCCGCGCCTACCAGCATTCTGGAACTCTGCCTTGATGAAATTCACCCGCCGAAGCCTCCTGATCGCAACTCCTTTGCTAATGACGGGGTGTGCCACCTCAACTCCCCGAACCACTGCGGTGAAACCGGTGATCTCGAGCGAGTATCTCGCCATGTATTCGGCAGTGGAGGGTGAGCCTTACCCGGTCGGGGCAGCAGATCTCAAGCGTGTTGATCCCGCGTTCTATCGTCGCGAGGTCGCCTACCCCACAGTCGAGCCGACGGGCACGATCGTGGTCGATACGAAGGCTCGCTATATCTATCTCGTGGGTGAGAACGGACGGGCACTACGCTACGGCATCGGCGTCGGCAAGGCAGGCTTGGAGTTCGCCGGCAACGCGGTCGTTCAGTACAAGCGGGAATGGCCGCGCTGGACGCCCACGCAGGATATGATTGCCCGTGAACCGGAACGCTATGGTCCATTGGCTTCAGGCATGGAACCGGGCGTTCTCAATCCTCTTGGACCACGCGCCCTTTATCTGTTCAAGGATGGCAGGGATACGCTCTACCGCATCCACGGCACGACGGAAGACTGGACTATCGGCAAGGCGGTCTCCAGTGGCTGCATTCGCCTGCTCAACCAGGATATCATCGATCTTTACCGACGGGTCCCCAATGGAAGCCGCGTCGTTGTCCTGCAGGACAATTCTCCGGTCGTTCAACCCTCTCAACTGGCCGTCTGATGAGAAGAAGCGGCTTATGCCGTTCCTTTCGGGATTAGTGCAGCCCACCGACACCAAGCAGCCGATCGACCGTTTCATGGTCCGCAGCAAGTTCTGCGGGCGTGCCGGACCACGCGATGCGGCCACGTTCCATGATCAAGACATTGTCCGCAAAATCGAGGGCGCTTTGAATGCGCTGCTCGACCAGAAGGATCGTCATGTCGCCGGACTGGGCCAGCCGCGAAAAAGCCGCCATCAGCTCCTCGCAGATGACAGGCGCCAGGCCTTCAAGCGGTTCATCAAGAAGAAGCACGCTCGGCTGCCCGAGAATGCTTCGTGCCGTCGAGAGCATTTGCTGCTCACCGCCAGAAAGCTGGCTGCCGAGATTGCGCCACCGCTCCTTTAGTCGGGGAAACATGTCGTAGGCTTCCTCGACATCACTCCTCGGGCGGCCCTTCAGGCCGACGAAGAGGTTCTCCTCGACTGTCAGCGTTGGAAACACGTCACGGGTCTGTGGAACGTAGCCAAGACCAAGCCGCGCCCGCGCTGCACTCGGCTCGCGTGAAATCTCACGATCACCGAGACGGATCTCCCCGCCATAGCGCCGCGTTTGACCGGCCAGCGTGGCAAAGAGGCTGGTCTTGCCCATGCCGTTGCGGCCAAGCACAGCCAGACGGGCACCGGCAGGCACGGAAAACGACACGTCCTCGATCACCCTTGTCGGCCCATAACCTGCCGACAAACCGTTGATCTCAAGCGGCGCTGCTGGCATTGGCATAGCTCCCCAGGTAGGCTTCCCGCACGCGGGCATCTTGAGTGACGTCCTGCGGCGAGCCGTCGAAGATCACCGTTCCCGCAGCCAGCACGATGACGCGTTTGGCAAAGCGGAAGACCAGATCCATATCGTGCTCGATCATCATCACCGCGAGATCTGCAGGTAGCTTGTCGAGCGCATGCTCGATGCGCGCCGTCTCGCTTTGCGGCACACCGGCTGCGGGCTCGTCGAGCAGCAGGACCTTGGGGCGGAGCGCCATCGCCAATGCGATCTCCAGAAGCCGCTGCTGCCCATAGGCGATTTCACGCACCTTGAACTGCGACAGCTCCAGAAGCCCAAGCAGGTGGAGGATTTCGCGGGCCTCGTCCATGACCGTCGGCATTGATCGAAATTGGCCGATCATTCGCCCGGAACGCCCCTCTCGCTGCAAGACGGCGAGGGCTACATGCTCTTCCGGCGTCATGTCATAAAAGAGACGCGTCACCTGAAAAGACCGCACCAGACCGAGCCGAACCCGCTGCATGGCGCTCGATCGCGTGACATCCTGCCCGGCCAGGTGAACACTGCCGGAATTCGGAGCGAGGTTACCGGTAACGAGATTGACGAACGTCGTCTTGCCGGCTCCGTTCGGTCCAATCAGTGCCAGTCGGTCACCCGGCACCAGCGACAGCGACACATTGTCGGTGACGGACAGCCCTCCGAAATTTTTCTGGAGGTTCTTGACCTCGAACAGCGGACCGTCGTTCATCGGCGCTCTCCTCCTATACGGCCGAGCAGATGCGCCGCCGTGCCATAGAGCCCCTTCGGTGCAAAAAGCACGACGGCGATCAGCAACGCGCCGACCATTGTAAGCCAATGGAAGGGATTGGCGGCGGACACGACATCCTCGAACCACAGAAAGGTGACGGTGCCGACAAGGGCGCCGTAAAGGCTGCCCGTTCCACCCAGAACAAGCATGACCAGCGCTTCCGCCGATAGTGTAAACGACAGACTGTCGAGGCCCACAACCTGCGTCGAGATTGCGTTCAATGCACCGCCGATACCCGCGACGACGCCGGAGATCACGTACATCCGGATCAGCACAGATTTGACCGAGGCACCCATGGCCGAGATCCGAAGCGGATCCTCACGAACGCCACGCGCCAGCATGCCGAATGGCGAACGTACCAGAACCTGCAGGAGGATGACGACAACAACGAGCAGGAAGAGCCCGTAGACATAGGCAGTCCGCCCCCACAGATCGAACTCGAACAAGCCTAGCAAGGCATCCGGCGCAATGCCGGACAAACCATCGCTGCCGCCTGTCCAGGACGAGGCCTTGTTGGCAGCCTCGTGAAAGAGATGGATGACCGCGATAGATAGGACGAGCTGCGGCAAACCATGGGCGCGCAGGATGATGAGACCCGAAACCAGACCTGCAAGGGCACCGGCGAGCGCACCGATCAGCGTCATCAGCACAGGATCTGTAATCCCGTAATGCGCGGCGGCGATGCCGGCAGCATAGGCGCCGGCACCGAACAGCGCCGCATGCCCAAGCGTTGCAACACCGCAATAGCCGGTGACGAGATCGATCGACAACACCAGCAGGGCGATCGCGATAATTCGGGTCAGAAGCGCGAGATTGTTCGGAAACAGGAAGTAACCGATCACACCGACGATGATGATCGCGGCAATGCCGATCAAGCTGCCGGTGATAGTCCTGCGCCGCGTTTTGTCCGCAGTCATCGGGTCATGCATGGTAACCGCCATTATTTGAACCGCCCCGCCAGACCGCGTGGAAAGAGGATCACGATCACGATTACCGCGAGGTAGAAGAAGAATTCGCCGTATTCCGGAGCCAGATACCGGCCAGTCGTATCGATTGCTCCAAGTAGCAGACACGCCATCAATGCGCCCGGGATGGAACCCGCGCCGCCGACCGAGACGACCACAAGGAAGGTTACCATGTAGCGGAGCGCATAGTAGGGCTCTACGGGGAGCAGCTCTGCACCCACGACGCCGCCAAACGCGGCAAGCCCAATCGCTACGGCGAAGCTGACGGCATAGATGATCTCGGTCCGCACACCAAGCGCGGCCGCCATTGCAGCATTATCGACCGCAGCCCTCAGCTTGATGCCAAAGGCCGTGCGTTCGATGAGAACCCACAGAGCGGCGGCAACCACCAGACCACAGACGATGGCGAACAGTCTGTGGGTCGCAATGGACCGGAAGCCGAGATCAACAGACCCCCGCAGCGCCTCCGGCAATGGAATGGTCTTCAACGTCGGTCCGAAGGCGAAGTTGGCGATACCGATGATGCAGAAAGTGATGCCGATCGTCATCAGAACCTGGGTGAGTTCCGGAGCACCATAGATGCGCCGGTACAGGAAGCGCTCGACCGGTATCGCGATCAACACCGTACCGACGACGGCAAGAAGAACCGCGACAGCATATCCGAGACCGAGGTCGCGCGCCGCGTAGGAAGCTATGTATCCGCCGATCATTGCAAAGGCGCCGTGCGCGAGATTGACGACGCGCATCAGGCCCATGGTGACTGAGAGGCCTATCGAGATGACGAACAGCACCATCCCGTAGGCCAGTGCGTCGACGGCTATGGAGAACACAGTCTGCATCGGTGCCCCATTCTTCCTTATATAAAGACAGGCGCGGGATCACGTTCCGGTCCCGCGCCTGTCGATGGATCAATCAGAGTTACTTGGCAGCTGCGAGGCCTGGGTCACCCTGGTTCTCGAACGTCTGAATTTCCTTGTTGTAGTATGTGCCGTCATCCGCCTTGGCGACCTCGCGCAGGTAGATATTCTGCGTAATGTGACGGCTTTCAGGATCGATCGTCACCGGTCCCCGCGGGCTCGTCCAGGACAGACCCTTGACCGCCTCGACCGCCTTCGCGGCATCCTGCTCACCACCGGTCGCCTCGATCATCTTTGATATGACATACATACCATCGAATGCTCCGACAGACGGGAACGACAATTCCGCCGGATTGCCGATCGCTTTCTGTGCAGCTTCGACGAAGCTCTTGTTTTCCGGGGAGTCATGCGAGACGGCGTAGTGGAAGGTCGTCTGCACACCCAAGGCAGCATCACCTAGAGCCGGCAGATCGGATTCCTGCGTCAGATCGCCCGGAGCAAACAGCTTGATACCGCCGTCCTTGAGACCGTTCTCGTTGAACGCCTTGACGAAACCCAACGTGGTCGGGCCTGACGGCAGGAAGGCAAACACGCCCTCGGCGCCGGAATCCTTCACGCGCTGCATGATGGGTGAAAAGTCATTCGTGGACAGCGGCATGCGGATAGCCTCGACAACCTGTCCGCCTACCTTCTCGAAGGCTGCCTTGAATGCATTTTCGGCATCCACACCTGGACCGTAGTCACTGACCAGCGAGATCACCTTGGTGACACCGGCATCCTTGGCTACCTTGGCGATGGGGGTCGATGTCTGCCAGGTGGTGAAGGACGTACGCACGACGTAAGGGCTCTTGGTGACGATCGCCGAGGTTGCGGCGTTCATCACCACCATCGGCACATTGCCCTGCTCAAGGATCGGCGTAGCCGCCATCGCATCCGGCGTGAAGTAGAAGCCGGCGAGATACTGGACGCCTTCCTTGACGACCAGCTCCTGCGCGAGAGCCTTGGACTGCGCCGGATCGGCCTGCGGTACGTCGCGATAGATTACTTCTATCGTATCGTCGCCTACGGTGTTGCCGTTGAGCGCAAAAAACGCGTCGATGCCTGCCTTGAAATTCTTGCCCTGAAGCGCAAAAGGCCCGGAGAACGGGCCGACGACGCCGACCTTGATCGTATCCGCGTAGGCTGCGCTTGAGAAAATGACGGCCGCAATAGTGGCGGTAACAAGCTTCTTCATGAGTTCCTCCCCTTGGCTGGCGGCCCGTTTACGGACTTCCTCTTACCAGCCGTTGATGGCTGCACATTGCCAGACCAAACGGTGATGTAAAATGAAATACGCATCACAAATCATAGCCCATCGGTTATGATTGCTAGCGCAATTATGGATGTGATGCACTAGGGCCAATCCATATTCAGATCTCGGCAGCGGCACGAGCCGGATTTTATGGGTGGCAAGGAAAAGCGACAGACATGGAGCCCAACTCCACGAAGGAGCTTCGACTGTGAGGTCTCGTTTCGGCGTGGCCACGACAAAAGGTTCAATGGACCTTTTGAGAGCCGAACGCCCGAAGGGCAGAGCTAAAAAATCTGCCGCGTCCTGGAGGGGTATGGGAAGCAATCGCTAATTTCCGCGCTCCAAAACCTGGAAGTCGATTGGTCTCAGGCCCACGGTTTGGACACAGGTTCAATATTTTTGCAGCGCCCTTGCAGACAGCGGCGCTTTTATTTCGCTCCCAACGAACGGATGTTGCCACCGAGCTCAAGCGCCAGCCGAAGGGCAGCGCCCGTGGCCGCGACCATCGGCGGCACAATTATCCACTCAAGGGTCCAGGCCGAACCTGAGCGTTCCTGTTCATGCACCATCGACAGATGCAGCCCCGACAGCTGCACAGCATTGAAGCGCGCCAGCGAAACCAGCACTTCCGCTGCGACAGGATTCTGTTTGTGAGCCATCGCCGATGATCCACCGCCACCCGCCAGCTCGATTTCCCCACCCAGCTGTGCGAGCAGCGCAACGTCCTGGCCAAATTTGCCAAGGCTCCCTGTCACCATAGACAACAGGCTCCCCAGATCGGCGATCCTGTCGCGCTGGCTCTGCCATTGAGGCTCGTCTGCAAGTTCAAGTTCGGTCGCGACAGCCAGCCGAATCGCCGGTCCTTTACCGGCAAGCTTGTCGAGCGTGCCAGCTGCACCTCCCAACTGGATTGCCAACCCCGAGGTTTGCAACTGCAGCAGCTTTTGGCGATAGCGATCGAGCGGTTCGCGCCAGGCACGAATACGGTCTTTCACATTGATCGGGATTGCAGCTTGCATCCGCGTACGCGCCATCAACGGGCGGTCGCCTAACTCGGCCTCAAGGCGCCTGAACGTTCTGTCCAGCTCATTCAATCGGGACAGGAAAAGATTGCAAACCTGCTTCAGTCGCAGCATCAGCGCTGTATCGATCACGTCTTGGCTGGTGGCACCCAGATGGACGTGCTTCCCTGCGTCCGCGCCAACGGCGTGCCGCAACTGCGTGACCAGCTCCGGCACCACCACGCCATCCCTTGCAGTACCGACACGCAAGGCCGCCATATCCGGCCGGAACGTCCGGCAAGCCTCAGCGATTCGCTCGGCAGACGCGACTGGAATAAGCCCCTCGGCCGCTTGCGCATTGGCAAGTGCCCGCTCGAAAGCGAGCATGGCAGAAATTTCGGCCTCAACGGCAAAATAGCCATTGGTTTCATCGTCCCCCAAGAGGCCGCCGAGATAAGGGTGATTGAAGGCGCAGATGTCCATGATGCTCGATCAGATGTCGAAGAAGATCGTTTCGTTCTCGCCCTGAAGGTAGATGTCGAATGTGACCGTGTCACCTTCGCGTTTTCCAATCAGCGTGGGAATGCGCATCTTGTGCTCGACACGGGCGAGGATCGGATCTTCGGCATTGGCCTGCTCTTCGTCGGAGAAGTACATGCGGGTGTTGAGACCGATGTTGATACCCCGTGCGACGATCCAGAAATTGACATGCGGTGCCATCAGCCTGCCGTCACGAAAAGGAGCGCGACCGGGCTTGACCGTTTCGAAGACGAATTCGCCGGTATCCATGTCACCCGGGCAACGGGCCCAGCCGAAGAAGTTGGTATCGGCCTTGCCGCGCGTTTCCGACGGACTGTTGTAGAACCCGTCGGCATCTGCCTGCCAGATTTCGACCAACGCATCCTTGAGCGGAGTACCGGCCCCATCGAAAACCCGGCCACGGATGGTAATCCGCTCGCCGCGCGTCTGATCGTTCACCATCGATCCGGAGCCGAGGTCAGCATCGAAGACACCGTGGATTCCGGTGAAATTCGGAGTACAGCCGATGTGGACGTAAGGGCCAGCAGTCTGCGATGCGGTTTCCTTCAGATAACCAAGCGGCTGAACCATGTCAGTTACCCTCCATGCGGTTCTCGAACAGCGTCGAGCGGCGACCGCGCAAAATGATGTCGAACTTGTAAGCCCCCATGTCGTGGGGAATGGTGGCGTTCATATCGAGCGGGGCGATGAGCCGCTCGATTGCGTCCTTGTCAGGAATCGTCTTCACGATCGGACAAATCCAGATCAGCGGATCGCCTTCAAAATACATCTGCGTTATCAGGCGCTGTGCAAAACCATGGCCGAACACTGAGAAGTGGATATGCGCCGGGCGCCAGTCGTTCACGCCATTGGGCCATGGATACGGCCCGGGCTTGATCGTCTTGAACCAGTAGAAACCGTTCTCATCGGTGATCGTGCGACCGACCCCGCCGAAATTCGGATCGAGCGGCGCAAGGTAGGTTTCCTTCTTGTGGCGATAGCGCCCACCGGCATTGGCCTGCCAGAACTCCACCAGCGCACCGGCGACGCCAATGCCACGTTCGTCCAACACACGACCATGCACCAGGATACGTTGGCCTATCGGCCCCTCGCCTGGCTTCGCGTAGTTGACGATCAGGTCGTTGTCGAATTCATTGATGATGCCGTGGCCGAAGACAGGCCCGGTGATCTCGCTCTTCGTGCCTTCCAGTGAAATCAGTGCACGTTGAGGTGAGCGCAACACGCTGGTCTTGTACCAGGGCGTATAAGCCGGCGGATGTACGTCGCGGTCACGCGCAAAGAACGGCGTCGTTTCAGGCGGTGCGTTTTTCATTTCTGTGTCCCCCCATTTTCATTGCCGGCCCCTTGCTCCGTGTCCATCTCTTCGAATGCCGCCTTGGCGATCTTGAAGGCCCGGTTCGCAGCCGGCACACCCGCATAGACTGCCACGTGCATCAGCGCTTCGCAGATGTCCTCTCGTGTCGCACCCGTCCTCGCGGTTGCCCGGACGTGCATCGCAACTTCCTCATCGTGGCCCAAAGCCGCCAGAAGCGCGATGGTTACCATCGACCGCTCGCGCTTGCTCCAGCCCTGACGAGACCAGAGCGTACCCCAAGCGCCTTCGGTGATGAACTGCTGGAAGGGGCGGTCGAATTCAGTTTCACGGTTCAAGGCCCGGTCAACATGAGCGTCCCCCAGAACCGAGCGACGCGTCTTCAGCCCCTGCTTGTAACGGTCCGAACCGGCGGAAGTCTCGGCCATGTCTCAATCCCTGATGTCGTTGGAAATAAAGCCCCGCAGGAGCGCGGCAAAGGCGGCCGGCGCTTCGACGCAGGGAATGTGGGCAGCGCCTTCGATCACTTCATATCGTGCGCCGGGAATAAGATCGGCCAGCGACCGCACCAGAGCGGGCGGTGTGGATCCATCTTCAGCGCCGACGATGCAAAGCACCGGCACGTTGATCTTGGCCACAATCTCCGTGAAATCCGCATCGCGAACGGCCGCACAGGTTCCGGCATAGCCCGCTACCGGCTGACGCACCAGCATATTGCAGTAGGCGCTATAGGCCGCATTGTCAGGCTGGCGAAACGGCTGTGTGAACCAGCGCTCCATGATCGCGTCAAGCAGGCTGGCAATTCCATCTGCCTCAACGGCCGCAATCCGCTTGTTCCACATCTCCGCCGTACCGATCTTGTGGGCGGTGTCGGAAAGAATGAGCGCCTGAACGAGGTCCGGCCGACGGGCGTAGAGCCCTTGCGCGATCATGCCGCCGACCGACAGGCCGCAGACAATCACCCTGGAGAATTCCAGATGGTCCAGAAGCCCGATCAGATCGGAAACGTGGTCATCGATACTGTACGGCGCGATGCCCAGGTCGGACAGCCCATGGCCGCGCTTGTCATAGGTAAGGATGGTGAAGTCGCCAGACAGTTTCGGCAATACATGGTGCCAGATGCGACTGTCGGTGCCGAGCGAGTTGACGAACACCAGAACCGGATTGGCCGGATCAACCGTCGTCACATCGTAGGTGATCGTCACATCATTGATTTGCACAAACTGCATCGCGCGCTCCTCCGCTGAGATTGATTGCAACAAATATTTGGTTAGGTAAAATGACTTTGAAGGCATTTCTATTAACCTGAGGGTTATGGCTCGTGATCGACTCCCGCGTAAAATTTCGTCATCTGCATACATTTCTGGAGGTTGCGCGGCAGAAGAGTGTCGTCAAGGCCGCCAGCATCCTGAATATCAGCCAGCCGGCGGTGACTAAGACCATTCGCGAACTGGAAGAGGCGCTGGGGGTGGCGGTATTTGAGCGGGATGGCCGCGGAATTCGCATAACGCGATATGGGGAAGTCTTTCTACGCCATGCGGGGGCATCACTTACAGCGTTGCGACAGGGGATCGATTCCGTTTCCCAGGAGATATTCGACGCCGCAGTGCCCGTGAGGGTAGGGGCGCTGCCGACTGTTTCAACCCGCGTCATGCCACGCGCAATGTCATTGTTTCTCCCCGAGAAGACCGGCAGCCGCATCAAGATCGTTACGGGCGAGAACGCCGTTCTTCTGGAGCAGTTGCGCGTCGGGGATCTCGACCTCGTCGTCGGACGCCTGGCGGCACCGGAGAAAATGACCGGCCTGTCCTTCGAGCACCTCTATTCAGAGCGGGTGGTCTTTGCGGTTAGAGCCGGACATCCCTTGCTCGATGGCCGACAATCCGTGTTCGAGGGTATCGCCAGTTACCCGATCCTGATGCCGACACGCGGCTCGATCATCCGGCCGTTTGTCGAGCAGCTGTTGATCGCCAACGGCGTCGCCAATCTGCCAACCCAGGTGGAGACGGTTTCCCATGCGTTCGGACGGGCCTTCGTGCGCTCGAGCGATGCCGTCTGGATCATTTCAGAAGGCGTGGTGGCCGGCGATATCGCCGAGGGACTGCTGGCTGTGCTTCCAGTCGACACCAGCGAGACAAAAGGCCCCGTCGGACTGACGCTGAGAGCCGATGTCACGCCATCCGCACCCCAGGCAATCCTCATGCAGACAATTCGGCAAGCCGCCAACGAAATATTCCCAAAGCGCTAGAATGACCCTGCAATCTGCGACCGCGTCACGCCACCTGCGGTGTCATCAAGATAGACTGACGCCGCAGCAGCATCCCATAGAGGTCGCGCGGTTCGTCCGGATCGGCCAACAGGTCCAGTTCCGCGAAATGCTTCGTGCCCTGGAGCTTGTCATAGACGTAGCGTAACGCAGAGAAGTCTTCCGTCGCAAAGCCGACACTGTCGAAAAGCGTGATTTGACGGGTATCGGCCCTGCCATCCGACAGACCGGCGATGACACGCCACATCTCCGTGACCGGGTGGTTCGCGTCGAGTTGCTGGATTTCCCCTTCGATGCGGGTCTGCGGCGGATATTCCACGAAAATGCCGGAGCGCAGCAGGATATCGCGGTGCAATTCCGTCTTGCCAGGGCAATCGCCACCAACCGCATTGATGTGGACCCCCGGCCCAATCATGTTGTCAGTGAGGATGGTGGCATTCTGCTTGTCGGCCGTTGCCGTTGTGATGATGTCTGCCCCCTCGACCGCTTCTTCGGCGGTCCGACACGCGGTGATGGTCATACCCAGCCCTGCAAGGTTACTCCTGCATCGCTCTGTGGCTGACGGATCGATGTCGAAAAGGCGGAGGTTATCGACGCCCAGCAGCGCGTGGAAGGCGCGAGCCTGGAATTCGCTTTGCGCACCGTTGCCGATCAGCGCCATGGTCCGGGCATTGGCTGGAGCGAGATAGCGAGCGGCCACGGCAGACGTTGCTGCCGTTCTCAGTGCAGTGAGGATCGTCATTTCCGACAACAACAACGGGTAACCGTTGTCGACATCGGCGAGCACCCCAAATGCGGTGACGGTCTGCCTGCCTGACCGGGTATTTTTCGGATGGCCGTTGACATACTTGAAGCCATAGAGCCGCCCATCACTCGTTGGCATCAATTCGATAACGCCCTCGGCCGAGTGAGAGGCGACGCGTGGGGTTTTGTCGAAGTGCTCCCAGCGGCGGAAATCCTCCTCAAGATACTCCGAAAGCTCGACCAGGAACGTATCTATGCCGATTTCGAGCACGAGATCCATCATGTGCTCGACACTGACGAAGGGTACGAGGTTCAGGCTTTTCGACATCAGTAGCTCCTGGTCGGTCGGTCGAGGACTTTGCGGCCCATCAGGCTGGCCGTCAGATCGACGAGCAGCGTCGCAGTACGGCCACGCTCATCGAGGAAGGGGTTTAGCTCCACCAGATCAAGGCTTGAGACCAGGCCACTGTCGTGCAGCATTTCCATCACCAGATGGGCCTCGCGGAAGCTCGCCCCACCCGGCACCGTTGTGCCAACTGCGGGCGCAACCGTCGGATCCAGAAAGTCGACGTCGAGGCTGACATGCAGCAAACCACCAGCCTCAGCCACGCGATCGAGAAAGGTCCGCAGCAGGACTGCAATGCCATGCTCATCAATCGTGCGCATGTCGTGAACAGTAATTTCCGTGGCGTTGAGAGCAGCCCGCTCCGCCGGGTCGACGCTTCGGATACCGATCATGCAGACATTCGAGGTCGCGACCGCTACCGCCAGCGGAGGAAAATAGCCGTCAAAACCGTTGCCGCCGGTAAAATAGGCGACCGGCACGCCATGGAGATTGCCGCTCTCCGTCGTGTCCAGAGAATGCAGGTCGGTATGAGCGTCCAGCCAGAGAACGAAAAGTGGGCGGCCTATCTCGGCAGCTCGTCGTGCCATCCCTGACACGGTTCCCGCAGATAGCGAGTGATCGCCACCCAGGAAGATGGGCATCCCGTCGCCACTTTCCCGATAGGCGGCATCGGCGAGTATGCCTGTCCAGGCGGAAATCTTATCGAGATTCTGGATAACATCATTCGGATGAAGTTCCACCTTGCCCGTTGGGGCAGAGAGGTTGCCGAGGTCGCTCACTTCATGGCCTAGACCACTGAGAGCTGCCGCCAGACCTGCAACGCGCAACGCACTTGGGCCCATTTCACAACCGAGCTGAGACGCCCCTTCCTGGAGCGGAACCCCGATCAACTTGCAATGCATTTGAGTCTCCTTTCGCAATAGACACCATGGCCACCCGGCGGATCGAACAGCAAGAATTGCCGAATGATCGGATTGTTGTTATCAAAACGGCAGCGAAATTGGACGATTTGGCATGGATGCTCTCGACGAAAAGCTGATTACGCTGCTGCGCCACAATGCCAGGCGCAGTATTTCCGATATCGCCATCGACCTGGGCACCTCCCGGGCTACAGTGCGCGCCCGCATGGAAAAGCTGGAAAGAAACGGCAGCATCATCGGCTATACGGTGATCCTGCGTGCTGATGCGGTAGAGCTGCCTGTTCGCGGTATCATGATGATCGAGATCGAGGGGCGAGTGACAGATCGGGTCATCACTGCCCTCGGGGCATTTCCGGAAATCTCGTCCGTTCATACCACCAATGGTCGCTGGGATCTGATCGTCGAGCTTGGTGCCGCCACTCTAACCGATTTTGACGGTGTCCTGCGTCGTATACGCTTGATGCCCGGCATAACCGCCAGTGAAACCAACCTCCTGCTCGCCACGCCCAGAAGCACGAAAGCCCGGCTGTAGTGCCGGGCCCTTGGCGCCATTGAACTATAGATACCCACTACTAGGCGGCCGCCCTGCTCAACTCAGGAAACATCCGGCCCATGTCATCCAGGTTCTTGCAGACGACGTTTTCGGCACGCAGGGTGACTGCAATGTTGTCTGCAACATTGAGGGTTTCTTCGAAGCGGACGGGAATTGGCTCGCCGCTCTTCCTCAGCAGCAACGCCTCATGCCGGAAGCCATGCTTGAGCAGCCAGTCGCGTGGCGCCGTCAGGCTTAGAGCGACATGGATCGTCCCGTCGTCTTCCTTGCTGGCCTTCAGCTTATAGCTCACCGGCGAGCGATCGCCCTGGATGTCGATTTCACCCGGATAGCTGGTCTGCGTGAGATGTTCACTCATGCTTTCGTGCTCCTCCGTTACTGTCACGCAGGGACAACCCACCATATGCGGCTTTGTTCCAGCCCCGGCGAGCCACGGTTGACGGGCACCTTCGCAACGTGCTCGAAAGACTTTACGGAAGCGGGGGGTGCATCATGAACGATCGGGATCTGCTGGCGAGCCTGTTTAACGCTGCAGTTGCCGCGGCTGACCCGGTGGAGGGTATCCGCAGGCACCTCCCGACGCCACCAAAGAGCGGCAAAACCGTCGTCGTGGGGGCAGGCAAGGGTGCGGCGCAGATGGTTGCGGCACTTGAGGGCCTGTGGGAAGGACCTCTTTCCGGTCTTGTCGTGACGCGCTACGGCTACGGCTGCTCCACCCGGGTCATCGAAGTGATCGAGGCAGCACATCCAGTGCCCGACGCCGCTGGAATGGCGGGCTCCAGGCGATTGATTGAAGCGATCCACGGCCTGAGCGAAAACGATCTGGTGATCGCGCTGATCTGCGGCGGCGGCTCCGCACTCTTGCCGGCCCCCCCACCAGGCGCCACACTGGCCGACGAGATCGCATTGAACGAACAGCTGCTCGCTTCGGGAGCGCCGATTTCTGCCATGAACGTGGTGCGCAAGCATCTGTCTACGATCAAGGGCGGACGGCTGGCGGCGGCGACCAAGGCGCGGGTGGTGAGCATGATCGTGTCCGACATACCCGGAGACAATCCCGCCTTCGTCGCCTCCGGCCCCACCATAGCGGATGCCACGACGCGACATGACGCACTGGACATCGTGGCGCAATACCGGCTCGATTTGCCCGACACGTTGGTTGCCCATCTCAACTCACCGGCCGCCGACGCACCTCTTCCCGACGACCCGATCTTCGCACGCAACGAACAGCACATCATTGCATCGGCCGGCGTATCACTGGAGGCAGCAGCCGACATGGCGCGTCACCACGGGCTGACCCCTCACATTCTTTCAGATTCGATAGAAGGCGAAGCCCGCGAAGTCGCACTCATGCATGCTGCAATCGTCCGTGAAATGATCGCCCGCGACCGACCATTCCGCAGGCCAGGCATCCTGCTGTCCGGTGGGGAAACGACGGTCACCTTGCGCAGCAAGGGAGGGCGCGGAGGGCGCAACGGAGAATTTGCTCTCGCCCTCAGCCTGGCAATTGATGGCCAAAGCGCCACAGCACTTGCAGCCGATACTGACGGCATCGATGGATCTGAATCGAATGCCGGTGCATTTGTCGATGGCACTACGGCGCGACGCCTGCGGTCCGCCGGTTTGGACGGTCGCCGGCTGCTTTCGGAAAACGACAGTTTCACTGGCCTGGATAAAATTGGCGATCTCTTCGTCACCGGACCGACCGGCACCAACGTCAACGACTTCCGGGCAATTCTGGTGCGCTAATGTCGTCGCCAAACTTGAGACGCTCGGCACGGCGATAGTTTCCAGGTGTCAGTCCGGTGCGATGCCGAAAACAACGCGAGAAGTAGGCGGGATCGGAAAACCCGAGACTACCGGCGACCTGCTGAATGCTTGCCGGAGTGAAGACCAATGCCCGGCGGGCTTCATCGATGACTCGTGCCATGATCAGGTCATGCACCGTTGACCCTGTCACCTCGCGCACCAGGCGACTGAGATGGGTCGGCGAAAGACCAAGGAGGCGAGCGTATCCCTCCGCCGGCATCTGATCGCGGAAATGTCGGGCAATCAGCCCTTTCAATGCCTCGACGCGGTTTCGCTTTACGTCCCCATACGCGTTTTCCGTTACAGGACGGGCCGCGCGGCCCACCAGGAGGATGGCGGCGGTGAGATAGGCTTCCAACAGATCGTTGCGGCTGTTGCGCCGTTCGTCGAACTCCTCGGCGATCCGGCGGATCGTGGCGTCGAGATAGGCTTGGTCTTCGCCCTCGAGCGCTACCACTTGTGGCGCCCACAGACCGCCTCCCGTACTCTTTGATGAGCCAGCTGTTGCCCGCAACTGGTCGGCAACGACCGTAACCACGAAGCCCTCGACATCCTGCGAAAAGCGATATCCGTGACTAACGCGCGGAGGCATGATGACGACGCATGGAGGCACAAGCGCCGTCGCATTGCCCTTGAACAGGGCATCGCCCGATCCGGTTCGAATGTACAAGAGCTGGAAGAAATTCTCATGCCTATGAAGCCCGATTTCCCAGTGATGGGCACTGCTCCGGGCAGCGATCGTTTCACAATGCACCCAGAATTCCGGGCGCTCAGCCCGCTGCTCGCCGTAAAGGCCGTATGTTGGAACGGAAACAGCACCCATCGTCAGCCCTCGATCAATGTTCGTTTTGTCCCACAAGATGACGGAAAAGTCCATTTCAGCCGGCGTTCCCGCGAACTAGCATTTCTCAAGTGCGTTCGGGAGGATGATGGATGCGAACCAAGGTTGTTATTATTGGATCTGGCCCGTCAGGCCTGTTGCTGGGCCAATTGCTCACCAATGCCGGCATCGACAACGTCATTCTCGAGAGGGTGAGCAGAGACTATGTCCTTGGCCGAGTACGCGCCGGCGTGCTGGAGGAAGGCATGGTCAGCCTGATCGACCGTGCCGGGGCCGGCCAGCGGATGCATGCCGAGGGCTTACCGCATGACGGGATCTCACTCGCCTTCGACGGGCGCGATCACCGCATCGACCTGCACGGCCTCACGGACAAGCGGGTCCTCGTCTATGGCCAGACGGAAGTGACCCACGACCTGATGGACAAGCGCGACGCAAGCGGTGCACTCTCGATCTATGAGGCAGGCAGCGTAACCCCCCACGACTTCGCGAGCGATCATCCCTATGTGACCTATGAGAAGGACGGCCTTACGCTTCGTATCGATTGCGACTTCATCGCCGGTTGCGACGGCTACCATGGCATCAGCCGAAAATCGGTGCCGGAGACAGCCATTCAGACCTTCGAAAAAGTCTATCCTTTCGGTTGGCTTGGTATCCTTGCGGATGTTCCGCCCGTCAGTCACGAGTTGATATACGCCAATCACCCGCGCGGCTTCGCACTCTGCTCGATGCGCTCTCAAACGCGCAGCCGATACTATATCCAGTGCGCTCTGGACGAGCACATCGACGACTGGAGCGACGAGCGCTTTTACGACGAGTTGCGCCGCCGCCTGCCCGCCGAGCATGCCGAGGCCCTGATCACCGGGCCATCGTTCGAGAAGTCGATAGCACCACTCCGATCATTCGTTGCCGAGCCGATGCGTTTCGGCCGCCTGTTTCTCGTTGGTGATGCTGCACACATAGTTCCACCGACCGGGGCTAAAGGTCTCAATCTCGCGGCCAGCGACGTTCACTATCTCTTCGAAGGCCTGCTGGAATATTGCAATGAAGGGTCGGCGGCAGGTATCGATGCCTATTCCGGCCGCGCATTGAAGCGTATTTGGAAGGCAGAACGCTTCTCCTGGTCCATGACGATGCTGCTGCATCGTTTTCCCGACACGGGGGAATTCGGCCAGAAGATTCAGGAAGCGGAACTCGACTACCTGGTGCATTCCACCGCCGCATCCACGGCACTCGCGGAGAACTATGTCGGCCTTCCCTACTAGAGAGAATCAGGGGTCGGTATAGCCGATGGCACGAAGACGTATCTCCCGTCCGGCGGGATCCTGCGCAAATATGACTCCACCGTTGGCCTTTGAATTGCCCGGCACGTAATCGAAGGTTACCTCGGCGGTTTCTGCCGGGCGCCCCGCCTCCATGATCTCCGCTCGGACCACGACAGCCGCGGCTGTGGTGGTCCCTTGGTTGGAGATTTCAAATTCCACCCGGTGTCCTCCCTCAACCACCGTAATTGCGCGCACCTGCGAGCGAAAGCTTGGGGCCGTCACCTCTTGGACGAGGGCCTCCCCTGCAATCCATGCGACCATCCCCAGGATCAGGACCGCCGACACCGCCCCGGTCATCCATTCGATCCAATGCGGCTGCTGTGTTTCGGTATGACGGTTTTTCGAGGTGGTGGTCATGGAAACCCTAAAGGATAAGTCGCGCAGCGGCGGCGCCTATGGAAGCCGGAAAGCCCAGCACAATTGCGAATGTGAGAATTTGCCCGAAAGCCACGTCGTCCAGCCGGCCGAACGTCCACAAGACATAGAGGCTGATCGCGATGGCGACGACATATCCCGGCAACGTGAAACGGATAAAGGCGTGCCAGCCAGGCGTTTCTTTCGTCAGTTCATGCGTGCCACGAAAGGCGACCGCATAGACAAATCCATGCATCAGAACGATGGATAGGACGAGCAGCGCGATTGCATGCCAAGGCGTCATCTTGAACGCGATCAGGATGATCTCCTCGGTTGGTGCCACGTTCAGGCTGAGGAACAGCGCGCCAACCGCCATCATGAAGAGTTCGCGGCCATAGCCTGTGCTGACCTCGCTTCCTTTATTCTCCTCATCCTGCTGCTCGCTCTTATCCAACTCACCACCGAGTTGCGAACGCCCCAGGAGTGCGCCGATACTGGCTGGAACCGCCTGTATCGCGATCTTTCCGAGAACTTCCATCAACAGCATGTCCGGCCGGATACTGCCGAACAGGGTCAAAACCAGCGCGCTCATGACGAGTGCAATCCCATAGGCAATCGTGGCGTCCCGTATCGCCTCACGCCATGTGAACGTTTCTTCGAAACCAACCCGATGGGCGAGCAGGATGAGCAGAGGGATGTTGGCGATCAACAGAAGGAGCAGGCGGTACCGTTCGATGTAAAAACCAAGGAACCAGAGCTCCATCGTCATCAACATGGGAACGCCGAAGATCAGCGCTCCCGCCGCGCCACGGCCAAGCCCGATCAGAAATCGGCGCGCTTCATCGGGATCCCGCTCCCCTCTCGAAACGGTTCCTGCCACGGCCACATCCTCGTCCATAACGTTGATCTACCTTTAGTTAGCTTGGTCGCGAACCGCGTCAAGGGACCGACAATCCTTGAGCGAATGCCATGGCCCGATCCGTCGCCATAGGGATGTTGCGAGCTTTGCCACCGGGTGTTTTTGCTCTAGAACAATTCGAGGGTGCCGTGTCTTGCGGGGAGCGCGATGAGGAAAATGTCCGTCACGGGGCGGTTGCTGCTTTTGACCCTGCTGGCGCTGATGCCTGCCATGCTTGTGCTGACATATAACCTTTTCTCCGCGCGGCAGGCCGCCTACGGCGAAATTCACACCACCGCCCTGACCGCAGGCCACCTTGCATCGCTTGAGATGCGCCGCATTGTCTCATCCGTCCGCAGTACACTCGACGTCCTGGCGACAGTTCCGATTATTCGGACCGGTCTGGGGCAACCGTGCAGCGACTACGTCCGCCTCGTGGACGACAAGCTCGACATGGTGGAGAACATCACGGTTCTCGATGCTGCCGGACAATTGCAATGTACATCGAAGCCCTCGACCGTCACGGATTTCTCGGATCGGAGTTATTTTCACGAAGCGGTAGAGAAGCAAGACTTGGTTGTCGGAACATACATTATCGACCGGATCACCAAGCGTGCTGCCTTGCCGCTGTCGCTGCCGGTGACCGAAGGGGGTTCCATCAAGAGGGTCATCGTCGCCTTCGTCGATCTCGAATGGCTCGGGGCCTGGGTCCGGGAGCGGGAATTCTTCGGAGGCAACGCCCTGACGATCGCCGATCGCAACGGGGTCATCCTCGCTCGCGAACCTTACCCGGAGCGCTTCGTGGGCACCAGGATTCCGGACGAGTACCAGCACCTTGTGCGCGGTACGACACCTGGCACCCTTGAAATGACGGGCCAGGACGGCATGCGACGGATAATCGGATACTATCCGGCGCGTGATACCTTCTATGTCAGCGCCGGCCTGTCGGTTGACGGAGGCCTTGAACAGGTCAGCAAAGTTACGCGTTTCGGACTTGCAGTGATTGCCCTCGCCATCGTCGGTCCATTCTTCGCTGTCTGGTGGGCCGGCTTTACGCTTATCCGCCGGCCGGCGCGGCAGCTCGTGCACTCGATCAACGCCTGGCGAAAGGGCAACGAAAACGTTCGGACCGGCATGACGGGCTCCGGCACGTTCGAGACGATCGGCTCCGCGATCGATGCGTTCATGGACGAACTCGCCCTCAGGCGTGAGCAACAGTTGAAGGACGACCGAATGCGGCAGACGCTCATCCATGAGCTTGATCACCGCATCAAGAACATCCTCAGCATGGTTCAAGCTGTCGCGCGACAGACCTTCCGCTCCTCTCAGTCGATGGATGAAGCTTCCGATGCGTTCTTCCGCCGCCTGCACGCCATGGCTGGCGCTCACCAACTGCTGACGAAGAATTGGCAAAGTGCCTCGTTCAGGGCGACCGTGGAAGCGGCGATTGCACCTTTTGAAAATCCCGCCGCTCCCCATTTCACGGTCGAGGGCGCGGATTTCGAGGCAGCTGCAGCAATTGCTCTGTCCCTTTCGATGGCACTGCACGAACTGTGCACCAATGCCGCAAAATACGGGGCATTGTCGGCCGACCGCGGCCATATCGACATCGGATGGACGCTCGGGGAGGGTGAGCAGGACTCCTTTGTATTCACCTGGAAGGAACGCGGCGGTCCGATGGTCAAAATTCCCGAGCGCGAGGGCTTCGGAACCTTGATGATCGAGCGTGTGCTGTCCCAGCAGCTACACGCCAAGATCACGCTCGACTATCAGCTGGACGGCCTCTTCTGTGAAATTCGCGCGCCAATGGCCCGTTTGTTGTCGACCGCCCAGGACGAGGACGAGCGATCGGCAATGAACGGCGACAATGAACTTTTCAGGTCCGTCTAAGCCGCAAGCCCCGGAATTCAACGGTCAAGAAAATGCTGCCACTGCCGTTCGCCAACCAGGCAATCCGGCTCCGTGGCCGCCACTTTTCGTGACGTGGCTGGCGGGAGCGTACCGCTGATTTCCAGCACCAGCTTGCGTCGTACGGCGACGGCGAAGTCCTCGATACGGTGAACGGGGAGCACAAAGGCCCCCGGGCCGCCAATGACGCAGTCGCCGTAATACTCGTCCAGCGAGGAAGGGGTTCCGGATGGCCGCAGCATAATCGCAAGCCCATTGATGACGATACCGGCTTCCACCGCCTTGTCTCGCACCGGAATAACCGGTTCGCCTACATTGTTCGGCCCGTCGCCCGAGACGTCGATGACGCGGCGCATTCCCTCGAACTGGTTGGAGACGATCATGACGGTACCCTCGGCAATAGCCGCGGATATTGAGGTGCGCCTCTGCGTGTTGATCGGTCGTGCCTGCAACTTGTCTGCGAAGGCTTCGGCATCCGCAGTCTTTTCAATGACCTGCCAGCCTAGGACAGATGCAGGATCCACAGCACCCGCCCATTCGTAATAGGCAATCGCGATTCGGCCTATCAGTCCGCTTCGGACTGCATTGATGAAGTCCGGATGCCGGATGGCCGCAACGTAGCCCTCGCGCTGGATACTTACCTCTTCAAAATCCATCGACCGCGAAACATCCACGGCCAGAACCAGCTCGACATCGACGTTCCCCCCGTCGGGAGACTGGACGACGAGCATTTCTGGAGTTCCCGAAAGACCAAGTAGCATCGCAAGTGTGGCCAACATCGCCCCGATCCCTGCCTTGTCAGGGGAAGACTGTACCACAGTATCCGTTCGTCGCGATTGGACTGCCGCAGACGCCCTTCAACTTTGAGTGAAACGCACCCTGGCTTGATTGGCCGATTGCTATTTCTTCAGGATGACCCACAGGGCATGCACGATACCGGGCAGCCAACCCATTAGCGTGAGGAGGATGTTCAGCCAGAAGTGCAGTCCGAGGCCGACCTGCAGAAAAACGCCGAGCGGCGGCAGCAGGAAGGCAAGAAGTATGCGAACGATATCCAAAGCCCGTCTCCATAGAATGTTGTTCCGCACAACAACGCCAATGGCGGCCTCTGGTTCAATTCATCGGGACTGGCGGAGTTAACGGCGACGGACCGACTAGGCCGTGAACTCCCATAACGTGACAATGGCGATCGGCCCTGGAGCGGGAGCGTCTAGCGCCGCTCGTCCGCAATCAGCGATTCCAAAGCCCTGACGGCCAGCGGATATCCCTTTGCACCGAGCCCTGCCATAACTGTCGTCGCCGTCATCGAAACATAGGAGCGGTGGTAGATCGACTCACGACGATGGACATTGCTGATATGGAACTCGATGATCGGACCCTTGAACATCTTGAGCGCATCGAGCAGTGCCAGGGACGTGAACGTGAACGCTGCCGGGTTGATGATGATGCCGGCACCCTCGTCGATCGCCTCATGCACCCAGTCGATCAGCCGTTCTTCGCTGTTCGTCTGTCGAAACTCGATCGGCCGGTCTCCGGCCACCTCGCGGCACATGGCTTCGACTTCCGTCAAAGTCGTCGTGCCATAGATCTCCGGCTCCCGTTTTCCGAGACGGTTGAGGTTTGGTCCATTGAGAATGTAAATCGGCTTCATTTGATGCCCCCCTTATCCCTGATAACCCATGAGGCGCGGCAGCCAGAGGACTGTCTCCGGAACGAACGTGATGATCGCCAGGCACACCACCATCCAGAACAGGAAAGGCAACGCATCACGGATGATGTCCTTCACGGGAGCACCTGAAATATTGGTCATGATGAATAGCAGCAGGCCATAGGGCGGCGTCACAAGACCCAGCATGATGTTGACGACCACGACCACGCCGAAGTGGACCAGATCGATCCCAAGTGCCTGCGCCGTCGGTATGAAGACCGGCACGATGATCAGCAGGATCGCAGTGCCTTCCAGAACGCACCCAAGCAGCAGAAGGATGACGTTGACAAGGATCAGGAAGCCGAGGGGCGACAGATCAAGACCTGTCAGCATGACCCGCAGACTGTCAGGGATGTTTTCGATCGTGACCACGTAGTTGAACACCAGCGCGCCTGCGATGAGCATGCCGATCGAGGCGGAGGATTTGCCGCTGACCAGAAGGGAGCCGTAGAAATCCTTCAGACTGATGCTGCGATAAATGACGATCGAGATAACAAGCGCATATGCTGCGGCAATGGCTGCCGCCTCGGTCGGCGTGGTGATACCGGTGTAGATACAACCGAGCAGCACCACAGGCATCATCAGGGCCGGGAAAGCCCGCACCGTAATCCTGGGAACCTCGCGAAGCGGAATGGGATCCTCGACCGGAAAATTCTTCCGGCGCGCGGTAATTGCCACCTGCATCATTTGCAGTGCCGCCATCAGCAGACCGGGAACCATGCCGCCAAGGAAAAGGTAGCCGATCGATGCATCTGAAACGAGCGCATAGATGATCATCGGGATCGACGGGGGAATAATCGGGCCGATCACCGAGGTGACCGCAGTCAATGCCGCAGCATAGCTTGGCGTATAGCGCCCGTCGCGCGTCATCATATTCTGCATCATCCGGCCGCTACCGGCCGCATCGGCGATCGCCGAGCCCGACATGCCCGCGAAGATGATGCTCTGCACGACGTTGACCTGAGCCAGGCCGCCCCGAAAACGCCCGACGAGCACGTTGCAGAAAGTGAGAAGCCGTTCCGTCATGGACCCGACGTTCATGAACTCGGCGGCCAGAATGAAGAGCGGCACGGCAAGGATCACATAGTTGGAGTACATGCCGTTGAGGAACTGTTCGGCGACGATCCCCATGTCCGCTCCCACGAGGAACAGGTAGAGCGTCGAACCCGTGATCATGGCAAGACCAATTGGGAGACCGAGAAAGGCGAGAACAGTGATGACGACAATCGAGATGGAAAAAGGACTTGCGAGATTCATACGCCTGAGCCTGCCTTGGTCGGATCGAATGCCTCTGGTGCCCGGCCCCGGATAGCTTGGATCCCAAGCCACATGTACCGAATGATCATAGCCACCGCGAAAACCACATAGATGGAATAGAGATAGTCAAACCGAACCTTCAGGTAGGCAGTGCTTTCCACCTTCATGAAGGTTACGTAATCGATGATCCCCGGAAGAGAGATGCCGAAAAGGATGACGAGGGCAGCTGCGCAGATGATCTGCATGACGCGCCGACTGTTGTCTCCGACACTGCCCCAGATGAGATCGAAGCGGATTTCATCCGCCTCCCGGATCACAAAGGCAGATCCGAACAACACGATCCAGATCCATATTGCGACGCTGATTTCGTGTGTCCAGCCGATCGCCAGGTTCAGCGCGTAGCGAAAGACGATCTGCATCACGAAGACGACAAACATCGCCAACAACATGAGGCATAGGCAGTTCTCGGCGCGCCGCCGCAGCCACTCGCCGGCGGCCAGATATTTCGGAGCCATTCAATATTCCCTCCCGGAAAAGAAGCGGGCGATGCTATCGCACGACCCGCTTCCGCCGTTCTTAGCGGTCTTACGTCGGAAGATGCGGGCTTAGAGCGCCGCCACCTTCTCCAGAACACCTTCAGGCCAAGATTTGGCGAGGTCCGAGGCAAGGTACTTTTCCTGAGCGAACTTGCGGAAAGCAGCAATATCCGGTTCGTAGATATCGAGCCCTGCCGCTTTGAATTCTTCCAGAAGCGCTTTCTCCTGCGCAACGTGTTGCTCTTCGCTCCACTTCATTGCGCTGTCGGCTGCTGCCTGGAAGGCCTGCTGCTGCTCGGGTGCCATCTTGTTCCACACGTCACTGGAGATCACCAGCAGATCGTAGCCGATCAGGTGGGACGTCAGCACGATCTGCGACATCACCTCATAGAACTTCATGTTCTTGACGTTCGGCAGCGGGTTGTCCTGGCCATCGATGGCACCGGTTTGCAGCGCCGTGTACACTTCGGCATAAGCAACCGGAACCGGGTTTGCGCCAATTGCCTCGCCGAGGAACTGCCAAGCGTCGCCGCCCGGCATGCGAAGCTTGATCCCGGACATGTCCTGCGGCGTGCTGATCTTCTTCGTCGGCTTCAGGCCGACTTGGCGGGCGCCAAAATAGGTCGGGCCGAGAACGTGAATGCCGAGTTTTTCCTCAGCCATTTTCTTGAATTCAGTGCCTACTTCGCTGTTGAAGAAGGCGCTCACATGCGCCGCATCACGGAAGAGATAGGCCGAGGTCAGCACCGACCATTCCGGTATCTGCTTGGAGATATCCTGCGGAGCGACGTTGCCCATCTGCAGGTTGCCACGCTGGATTGCAACAAGCTCGGTACCCTGCTTGAAGAGATTCCCGCCGTAGTAAGGCTCCAGCTTGAAGTTTTCGGCGATGCCTTCCGCCAGTTTCTTCGTCATCTCTGCGCGAATGTCCTGCTCGGAGAACACTGCGGAAAATTTCAAGGACGGCTTGTCCTGCGCCATCGCAGGCAAGGTTAGGCTCGCTGTTGCCAGCATCGTGGCGCCCAGAAAATTGCGGCGCGTCAGATTGATCCTCATGGAATTCTTCCTCCTGGTTTCCCTTTCATCCTGACGGATGATCCTCCCGACCAATGACCCTTGGGTCCTGCTCGAATTCAGAATGTACGAAATAGTTCGTTTAGTCAATTAAGCTACTTGGCAGGCATACCCTCTGGTCTGATCTGCTTCTTGAGTGCAGCGATGCGGAAGATAGCGTTGGCAGCACCATAACCGCGATAGTTTCGGCGCTCCACGATCTCGAAGAAGAAGCCTTCGCCATACGTGCCGCTGTAGAGCTGAAAGTATTCTCCGTGTTCGTCACGATCATACAGGATGTTCTCTGCCTTCAGCCGCTCTGTCAGCTCGGGGTCAAGACCAAAGCGCGCTTCCACATCACCATAGTAGTTCGGCGAGATCTGCAAGACTCTGAATCCGTTGGCCCTGAGCGCCGACGAGGTGGCGAAGATATCGTCGGTTCTCAAGGCAAGATGCTGAATGCCGGAGCCAAATTTCTCCGCGATGAAGCGGCCCGCCAACGTGCGCCGGTTTTCGGCACCGTTCATCGTGATGCGGAGTGTGCCGGTGTCATTCTGGATGACCTGACTACGCACCACGCCGGCAGGATCGATAATATCGACCACCGGAGTTTTCTCCGTTTCGAAAATCGATGTGTAGAACAGAAGCCAGGTCAGCATTTCGTCATAGGATACGGTCTGCGCTATGTGATCCACGGCCTGCAGATGGGCGGGCTGCGGAGCGTTATCGTCATCGACGGCCGTGAAGTCGATATCCCAGATGCGGCCGAGGTCGGCTTTGGCATCGATCAAATAGACAAGTCCGCCACCCACGCCCCGAATTGCCGGGATCTCCACTTCGCTCGGACCAACAGGCTGGCTGAACGCCTCGGCGCCGAGTGCAACCGCACGCGCCATGGCGTCTGCCGCGTCCGGTACCTGGAGAGCCATGGCATATGCGGAGGTGCCATGCACCGCGTAAGCAGCGTTGGCAAAACCTGCCTCGTCGGTATTGACGAGAACCCGGATCTCTCCCTGCTGATACACATCGACTTTCTTGGTCTTGTGCACAGCCGCCTTACGGAAGCCGAGGGAGCGCAACATGGCCGTCAGCTGCACTGCATCTGCCCCGCCGGCCGAGAACTCGACAAAGCCGACGCCCGTGACAGGCTGCCGCGCCGGCATGGCTGGAAGTGTCAGGCTTGCCACGCTCGGATTTCGCCGCACCTGATCGCCGAGATAAATCAGCGACCGGTGGCCGTCCGCAGCAATTGCCTTTGGCAGGCCGCCGCGGAACTGATCGTTGAAGATCTCCAGCGAAAAATAACCGTCATACCCGGTCTCGGCGACCGCCGCGACAAAGTCGGCTACCGGCAGGTCACCCTCGCCGGGCATGTTCCGGAAATGACGGCTCCAGTAGAGAAGGTCCATATCGATCAGCGGTGCATCGGCAAGCTGGACGATGAAGATTTTGTCTTTCGGGATCGACCGGATCGAGCCAATATCGATCTTCCTGGATAGCGTATGGAAGCTGTCGAGGATGAGGCCGATGCTCGCGTGATCGGCGCGTCGGACGATCTCCCAGGCATCGCGATGGTCGAAGATGTGCCGCCCCCAGGCCAGCGCCTCGTAGCCTACCCTCAAACCACGTTTTGCCGCCCGCTCGCCCAGTTCATGGAAATCGGCCGCGGCCCTGTCGATACCACCCAGAGAGACTGGAGACACGTTGGAGCAAACGAGCACAAGATCCGTTCCCAGTTCCTGCATCACGTCGAACTTGCGCTCGGCACGGTCGAACGTCCGCGAGCGGTGGGGCTCCGGCATTCCTTCAAAATCGCGGAAGGGCTGAAACAGCGTAATTTCCAGCCCGAAGTCGCGAACCATGCGACCGACATCTCGGGGACTTCCGTCGAAGGCGAGAAAGTCGTTCTCGAAGATCTCGACCCCGTCGAACCCTGCGCTCGCGATTGCCTCCAGTTTCTCCGGAAGCTCACCACTGATCGATACCGTCGCGATCGAAGTCTTCATCCCATCATCCCGCTGGTCAATTGCCGCCCCTCGCCATCGCCCGTCAACTCAGCAAAGTGCCGCTGCATGCGTTCTGGATCAGGCTCGACATTCGTAAACAGATGGAAGGCTTTGACCGCCTGAAACACCGCCATGCCTCCCCCATCCAGCGTGCGACAACCTCGGCTGCGCGCCTGCGCCAGCAATTCCGTAATCAACGGGAAATAGACAATTTCCGCAACCCATTGAGCGGGGCGCAACATATCTGGATCGAGCGGTAGCCCAGGATACTTTGTCATTCCGGTCGGCGTTGCATGGATCAACCCCGATGCTTCAGCCATAGATGCGCCGAGATCGACGCCAGCCTGAACGATGGCGGCAGGAAAATAACGGCGCATCGTCTCAGCCAGGGCTTCTGCGCGGCTTTGGTCCCTGTCGAAGATGATGAGCGCGCCGGCGCCGGATCGAAGAATGGCGAACGCAGTCGCGGCTCCCGCTCCGCCCGCTCCAAGTTGCACCACGCAGCCAAGGTCTGCATCCATTAGCCCGCGTCGGAAACTTGCGGCAAAGCCCCACCAATCCGTGTTGTGGCCGAAGCGGCGACCATCCCTGAACACGATGGTATTGATCGCGCCTAGCACACTTGCTTCCTCGGAAAGATCATCGACGAAGGAAATGGCGGACTGCTTGCAGGGATGGGTGACATTGAGACCGGCAAAGCCATCTCTTTCACAGTCCGCAATAAGCTCTGGAAGTCGCTCCGCCCCGCCCTCTATGCCATCGAGGTCGAGAAGTTCGTAGCGATAGGAAAGTCCCTGGGCCTTGCCCTCGGCCATATGCATGGCCGGCGTCAACGAGGCCTGTATACCGTTACCGATAAGGCCGACCCGATATGCTGACATAATCCAAGCCCACTCCCTTACATGCGTCATGGTGACGCCTCGCTCCTTGATCTGGATTAATGTACTAACTAGTTCGTGTCAATTATCGAAGGCATTGAAAGCCAAGCGCAAGCCCAATATGAAGAAACGGCCATAGCTTGCGGGGCGGGCACCACGCGCTCCGTTGATTGATGGGATAAATTGATTGTGACGAACCCGACTTCAGAGCGCGAAAGCCGAAAGAACGATCCCGAAAAGACCAGGGAAGACATTCTTGCGGTCGCCACCGAAGAATTTGCTGCGTTTGGTCTGTCGGGCGGTCGCGTTGACGCAATTGCGGAAAAGACGCGCACATCCAAGCGGATGATCTATTATTACTTTGGCAGCAAGGAAGACCTCTATCTCGCCGTGCTGGAGAAGGCCTATCGCAAGATCCGCTCTCTGGAGGCCGATCTCGAGCTAGCAGGCATGCCTCCCGTGCAGGCACTTCGCACGCTGATTACGACCACGTTCGACCACGACGAAAAGAACCCCGAGTTCGTACGCCTCGTCAGCATCGAGAACATCCACCACGCAAATCACATGAAGCGATCGTCGGAAATCGGCGAACTCAACATTTCGGTGATCCGTACCATAAGCGACATCCTGGAGCGGGGCCGCAGGGACGGTACGTTCCGCCACGATATCGATCCGATCGACCTTCACATGATGATCAGTGCGTTCTGCTTCTTTCGCGTCTCCAACCGATACACCTTCGGCACGATCTTCCACCGCGATCTTTCGGCACCGGAATTCTACGAGCGCCACAGGACGATGATCGCAGATGCCGTACTGGCTTACGTCACGACGCGGGACGGCGAAGCCACGCCTCAGACGAAGTAGCTTCAACACCGCAAACAGGAACGAAAAGGCCCAAACCTCCGTTCTGCCTCCATCAACCGGATCCGGGTCCCGGCGGTTGATACTGGCAGATCAATAAGAGGAGGCGGGACATGATCATCCGTTCGGGAAGCTGCCTCTGTGGCGCCGTTCGCTACTCCGTCAAAGGCCCGCCGCTCAGGACCGGACTTTGCCATTGCGCCGATTGCCGAAAGGAAAGCGGCTCAAGCTTCGTGACATTCGCCGTGTGGCCAGCACACGCCTTTGAGAGCAGTGGCCAGATCAAGATCTTTGAAGGACGCGGTTTCTGCATCGACTGCGGCTCGCGATTGTTCAATCCGGGCGAAGGCGAAGTCGAGATCCGCGTCGGCTCTTTCGACATGGCACCCACCGATATCAGCCGACCTACGAAATATGGACCAAGCGGCGGGAGGACTGGCTGCATCCGCTTGTCGGGGCAGAGCAGTTCGAGGAGGATCGGCAGTAAGCCCCCGGCGAGCAAATCCGTGTTCGATCCGTCAAGCGCCGCCCCGCACGTCATCGACGTGCCGACTCCATCAATAGCGGCCAGAAGCCTGCTTCGCTGATACCAGATTCCACTCATCCGCCTCCTTGAAACAGGATGATTGCGGTGCTAACTATAGCGCACATATAGTTAGCACCCTAACAATTTTGAGTTTCGCCATGAACAAGGACGCGCTGACCTCGGAGTTTCTCGAGGCATTGACGAATGCCAGCCGAAAGATTCGAACAGCCTTTAACCAGAGGGTCACGGCCCACGGCCTTACCTACCCCCGCGCCCGCGCACTGCTCAGGCTTTCCAAGAAGCCCGGCATGACTCAAAGCGAGCTTGCCTGTGAGCTGGAACTCGAGCAGGCGACGATGGTTCGCATTCTGGATCGAATGGAAGAACACGGTCTTGTCGAACGGCAACCGGACCCCAAGGACAGACGAGCCAAACTTATTGTCCTGACACCGCGTGGAACGGAACAGGCCGCTCTGGTGACGTCCATCGGACATTCGATGCGACTGGAGATTTTTGCTGACATCAACTCCGAGGATATCGCGGCCGGAATCCAGCTACTCAACAAGCTTGGCGAGAGAGCAATGCTCATGGAGGACCTTCGTGACCTCACGTGAAGCCCTTGCCACAACGGCTCACCTGGAAAGATCGGGCGACGTGCCCATAGCAGGCGCATCGGTAGAAGCACCGGCTGCATTGCGGGAACAGCAACCTTCTGCCCCCCCTGCTTTCGTGCCCAGGTCGCCGCTGCTGACAGCAGGCTACATCATCGCTGCAACCATCGTTGCCCTGACCCAAGGGCTCGGATTGAGTTTCATTTCGACAAACCTGCAACAAATCGCCGGGCCGATGCACCTTACCCAGGGCGAAGCTGCGTGGCTGATGGCCGCCTATCTGTTCCCCAATGTCAGCCTTTCGCTGCTGCTGTTCAAGCTGCGAACCCAGTACGGCATACGCAATTTCTGCGAGGTGGCCATTGTCGCTTATGTTCTGGTTTGTATCGCTCATCTTTGGGTGGAAGGCTACGAGAGCGCACTGGTTTTGCGCTTCTTCGCCGGCATCGCCGCCGCGCCGATGTCTTCCATGGCTTTTCTTTACATGCTGGAGTCAGTGCCGCCGCACAGAAAACTCAACATCGGCCTTTGTCTGGCGTTGACGGCGCTGGCCCTTCCCACACCTGTGGCGGGTCTCATTTCACCCGCCTTGCTCGATATCGGCGGCTACCACGCGCTCTACGTCGTCGAATTGGGGATGGCGATGATTTCGCTCGGCCTCATCTATCTGCTGCCCCTCACCTCGCCGCCCCGCGAGAAAGTGATCAGCCTTCTCGACGTCATCACGTACTGCTTCCTCGCCATGGCGATGGGCTTGTTCGCCATTGCTCTCGTGGTCGGGCGTTTTTACTGGTGGACAGAGGCTGACTGGCTCGGCTGGCTGATCGTCGGCAGCATTATCTCGGCCATGGTGGTGGCGGTGATCGAGCTGAACCGCAAGGATCACCTGCTCGATATCCGCTGGCTGACATCGCGGGAAATCATCCACATCACCGGCGCGTTGCTGGTATTCCGCATCATCCTGTCGGAGCAATCCAGCGGCGCAATCTATTTCCTGCGGACAATGGGTCTTCAGAATGAGCAACTCGCAGGCCTTTACTGGGTCATTCTAGGTGCATCGGTTTTGTCCGGCCTCGTATGCGCAGCCGTTATGAAACCAGGCCGGGAGGCTGCGATCCACGCCGTTTCGTTGCTCCTTCTGGCGATCGGCAGCTATCTAGACAGCCATTCGACCGCTCTTACTCGTCCGGAGCAGATGTATCTCAGCCAGATGCTTATCGGATTTGCCGCCGGGCTGTTCCTGCCACCCGCAGTGGCCATCGGTTTGACATCGGCGCTGAAACGGGGACCGAAATACGTCCTGTCCTTCATCATCGTTTTCCTGACGACGCAAAAGGTCGGTGGGTTTATCGGCAGCGCCTTGTTCGGCACGTTTGTCCAGTGGCGAGAACAGTTTCATTCGTTCCGCCTTGTCTCGGATCTGCAATCCACCGACCCGCTTGTCGTTCAACGCCTTCGCCAGCTCGGCGCCGCCTACGGGAAGGTGATGAGCGATCCGGCCCAGCAGAACATCCAGGGGGCTCAGCTCCTTGCAAGGCAGACAACGCAGCAAGCGTATGTCCTTGCCTACAACGACGCGTTCCTGATGACAGCGCTTCTCGCGCTTTTTGCGCTGTTTTCCCTGCTCATCCATGTGGCTTGGCGAAACCGCGAGCGTTGGCTGCAACGGCAGCCGTCCGCTCAGCCCGCCATCGCCTGACACAAGATCTCATTGAGTGATAGAAGCCATGACCACGATATTCCGTTCCCTTGCCACCTATGTCGCCATCCTTGTCGGCCTCGCCGGCGTCGGCGTCATCCTCTACACATGGAACCTGCCTCCATTCCACGGCACGGTCGAGATGACCGACGACGCCTATGTCCGCGGGCAGGTAACGCTGATCAGTCCGCAACTCGCCGGCTATCTGGTCGAGGTGCCGGTGCAGGATTACCAGAAGGTCAAGCAAGGCGATGTGATCGCCCGTATCGATGACCGCATCTACAGGCAGAAGCTGGAACAGGCCAAGGCGTCACTTGAGACTGCAAAAGCGTCACTGGCCAATTCCGACCAGAGCGAGAAGAGTGCCGATGCAAAGATCGTTTCGGCCCGGGCGCAGCTCGAAGGCGCCAAGGCCGCGTTCGAGGCTGCAAGGACGGCAGACGAGCGCACGCGGTTGTTACTCGCGAAGAAAATAGCAACCCAAAGTGACGCGGAAAAGACGCAGGCCGGCTTCAATCAGGCCCTGGCCACCGTCCATCAGGCGGAGGCCGCTCTTCTTGTCGCCGAGCAGGATCTGAATACCACGGTCGTATCCCGACGCTCCCTGGAAGCTTCCGTTGAAAGCGCCCGCGCCGCGGTAAAGCTTGCGGAAATCGACTTGCAGAATACGCAGGTTGTTGCACCGCAGGATGGAACGCTGGGTGAAGTAACCGGACGGTTGGGCCAGTACGTCACCGCCGGCACCCAGCTTGGGTCGATCGTGCCAAGCCGGATCTGGGTGGTGGCCAACTTCAAGGAAACCCAGCTTGCTGGTATGGCAGCCGGACAGATCGTCACCTTTACGGTCGACGCATTGGGCGACCATGACTTCGTCGGCCGCATCGAGCGTTTCGCACCGGCTACCGGTTCGGAATTTTCCGTTATCAAGGCGGATAATGCCACCGGCAATTTCACCAAGGTAGCGCAACGTATCCCGGTCCGGATTGCGATTGAACCACAGCAGCCGGTGACAGAAAGGCTGGTGCCGGGCATGTCCGTCGTCGCACACATCGATCTTGCTCAAGATGGTCCGGCACTGGCCGCTGTCGATCACACTGACGCTGTCTCCAAGCAACAGTAACGGCCCGCGCTGACAAATACTCGCGGGCGTTTTCTCGGATGTATAGCTCTGCCCTCCTTAGTGGCCCTTCCGCGCAATGTTCCCTTCGACAAGGAACCGCTCTGCAGATGGCACGTTGCAGACGGATCCCATCGACTCCGGAGCTGTCCATGAGCCAGTCAGCCCATCCGCCGCTTGCTAATTCCGGCATCGAGCGAAAATGGTGGCACACCGCCACCATTTACCAGGTCTATCCACGCAGCTTCTGCGACAGCACCGGAGACGGGGTAGGCGATCTGCCGGGCATCATTGAGCGACTTGATTATCTGCAAGCACTCGGGATCACCGTCATCTGGCTATCCCCGATCTTCGTGTCCCCGATGGACGATAACGGCTACGATATTTCTGACTATCAGGACATCGCGCCGGAGTTCGGCACGCTCGCCGATTTTGATCGGCTGGTCGCGGAAGCGCGCAAGCGCGGCATTGGTATCCTGCTCGATTTGGTCGTCAACCACACGTCTGACGAGCATCCGTGGTTTATTGAAGCGCGCCGGTCGAAGGATAGTCCTTTTCGCAACTACTATATCTGGAGAAAGCCCGATCCCGACGGCGGCCCGCCGAATGATCTGACGTCCTCGTTCGGA
Organism: Pseudorhizobium xiangyangii; assembly: GCF_020531965.1. Lineage (GTDB taxonomy): Bacteria > Pseudomonadota > Alphaproteobacteria > Rhizobiales > Rhizobiaceae > Neorhizobium > Neorhizobium xiangyangii. Next base: position 140,060 of record NZ_JAJAWH010000007.1, read on the forward strand.
GGCGCTGCCTGGACCTTGGAACCTCAATCAGGCGAGTACTATCTGCATCTGTTTTCCCGCCGGCAGCCGGATCTTAATTGGGAAAACCCTGAAGTGCGCGACGCCATTTACCAGATGATGAACTGGTGGCTTGATCGCGGCATTGCCGGCTTTCGCATGGACGTCATCGACCTCATCGGAAAACAGGTGGATGCCCGGATAACGACGGACGGGCCACATCTGCACGATTACCTCCAGGAGATGAACCGCAAGACGTTCGGAAACCGGGACGTCCTGACGGTTGGAGAGGCCTGGAGTGCCACCCCTGGTTCGGCGCTCCTGTACTCCGGTCGCCGGCGAGGCGAATTGTCGATGGTCTTTCAGTTCGAGCACGTCACGCAGAGCTGGGATGAAGTCTATGGCAAGTGGCGTCCGAAACCCATCGATCTGGTGAAGCTGAAATCGGTGCTCGGAAAATGGCAGCACGCGCTGGCCGACGACGGCTGGAACTCTTTGTTTTGGGGCAATCATGACCTGCCACGGGCCGTCTCGCGCTACGGCAACACTTCTGGCTACCATGTGGAGTCCGCCAAGATGCTGGCAACCGTGCTGCACCTGATGAAGGGGACGCCCTTCATTTATCAGGGGGAAGAGATCGGCATGACCAATGTGCCCTTTACCTCCATTGAGCAGTACAAGGACATTGAGACGCTCAACATGCATCGACTCCACGTCGAGGCTGGCCGTTCACCGGAACAGTTTATCCACGGTGCGAACCAGAGTGGCCGCGACAACGCCCGCACTCCAATGCAGTGGAGCGCTGCCCCGCACGGCGGCTTTACGACCGGCTCGCCGTGGATCGAAGCAAATCCGAACTATCCGACGCTGAACGTCGAGAGCCAGGTAACCGATGACCGGTCGATCTGGAACCACTATCGACGGCTCATTGCGTTGCGCAAACAGCATCAGGTGATCGTTTACGGTCAGTACCAGTCCTGGTTTGATCAACATCCGGATGTTCTGGTCTACACCCGCACGCTGGATGATGACCGGTTGATTGTAATCGCCAATTTCACCTCTCGCGATGTGACCATCACCGTTCCGAACGAGTTGCAGCTATGCGGCAGCTGCCTGGTCAGCAACTACCCATTCGTGGACGACATATCGGAAGAGCTAAAGCTACGTCCTTATGAAGCGTTCGCGTTACTCTGCAACCCGGCGGAGTGATCCGGAACTTGCGTGTACCAAAAGCGTTGGACCGTTCACCGGAGGCGCAGAGCGCCGCGGCTCAACATCACTCGCCCCAGGTGGCCTGAAGCCATGAGACCGACCGAAGCAATCAATTCTGCCCGCCGCTATCCGGTCGGCGCTGAGGTTGTGGGGGATGGCGTCTCGTTTCGTGTCTGGGCACCGTCGAAAAAGTCCGTGGCCGTTGTTCTGGACGATAGCCGTGAGATTGAGGCCCACGCCGACCTGGACGGTTACTTTTCCCTGTACATGGATGGCCTAAAGGCCGGCGCCCTTTATCAACTTCGCCTGGAAGACAGCAAAGAGCTCCTCGCTGATCCCGCATCGCGCTTCCAGCCGAGAGGTCCACGTGGTCCGTCGATGGTGGTTAATCCTTTCGCCTACCACTGGCACGAAGCGGGTTGGTCCGGCGTGCAGCGGCGCGGCCAGGTGCTCTACGAAATGCATGTTGGAACCTTCACCGCGGAGGGTACGTGGAGAGCTGCAATGGCAAGGCTACCCCAGCTTGGAGAGCTTGGGATAACCTGTCTTGAAATGATGCCGGTCAATGAGTTCGATGGGACCTTCGGCTGGGGCTACGACGGAACTTTGCTTTACGCCCCGACGCGCCTCTATGGCTGCCCCGATGACCTGCGCGCATTCGTTGATGAGGCGCATCGACTTGGCATCGGTGTCATCCTCGATGTCGTCTACAATCACTTCGGTGCGGGGGAGCGTTTCGCCGACTTTACCCCCGACTACTTCACCGACCGCTATGCCAATGAATGGGGCAAGTCCATCAACTTCGACGGCCCTAACAGCCTTGGCGTTCGGGAATACGTGGCCGGCAATGCCGCTTATTGGATCGACGAGTACCACTTCGATGGGCTCAGGATCGATGCCACCCAGGCACTCTTCGATGCCACGAAGGAGGAGCACATCGTGGCCCGTATCGCCAGAGCCTGTCGGGAGACTGCCGGAACACGGCATGTTCTTCTCGTCAGCGAGAACGAGCCGCAGGAAGCGCGAATGGTCCGACCGCCGGAGCATTATGGCTACGGTCTCGATGCATTGTGGAACGACGACTTCCATCACTCTGCAACGGTCGCTCTGACGGGACGCAATCAGGCCTATTATCACGACCACCGCGGCACTGCGCAGGAGTTCGTCTCGGCCGCCAAGTTCGGATTTCTGTTTCAGGGCCAGAGGTACGATTGGCAGGATGGTCCACGAGGCACGGCCGGTCTCGACCTGAGGCCCTGCAATTTCGTGCATTTCCTGCAGAACCACGATCAGATCGCCAATTCAGGCACCGGGCAACGGGTTCATCAGATGACCTCACCCGCGCGCATGCGCGCAATGACGGCACTCCTGCTGCTCGGACCGCAAACACCTATGCTGTTCCAGGGCCAGGAGTTTGCCGCATCCAGCCACTTTCACTATTTCGCCGATCGCCGCGGTAACGATGCGGATGAGGTAAGAGCGGGACGTCGGGAGTTCGTCAGCCAGTTCCCGAACCTCACTGATCCGCAGCTGTTACGGCAAGTGGCAGATCCGTGCGATCGCGCTACGTTCGAGGCTGTCAAGCTCGACTGGTCTGAATGGGATCGTAATGCACATGTGGTCGCACTCCACCGGGATCTTCTCTCATTACGACGAACCACGGCAGCGTTAGCTGCTCAGCCCTCGGCGCGTGATGGTCGGCTCGATGGAAGTGTCATGTCGTCGTCGGCATTTCTACTGCGCTTTTTTGCCGACCGGCCAGAGGATGAACGGCTTCTTCTGTGCAATCTGGGACCGGATCTGGAGGTTGAAAGCCTTGCCGATCCGCTTTTCGCTCCACCACCCGGCCTGCAATGGTCCATCGTCTGGTCGAGCGAGGATCCGGCTTATGGCGGTACGGGTCGACGACCGGTGGATGTTCGCAAGCGCTGGGCAATAAGCGGCGAAAGTGCCGTCGTCATGGCACCGCTCCCCCTCGACGAGCTCGAAAAGCCCAGCAGCGAAGCGATGCACCTCTGGCAGCAGGCGATTTCGAACATTTAGGCGGGATTCGGTGATGACATCGCGCCGATTTACTGTAATTCTGCCCGTCGACAGGGGCGTCTGCGCGGTGCGTAGGCTGAGAAGAACCCTTTGAACCTGAACCAGATCATGCTGGCGGAGGGAGTCGTTCGGGCCATTGATCGGATGTTGCCCCGCGCCTGCCCCGCCGTTGAAAGGGCATTCCATGACACCCATTTCGCCAGGCTGCGGAGCGCTGCTTGAGGCGATGCGACACACGAACCCGCTCGTGCAATGCATCACCAACGACGTCTCCATGAACATCGCCGCCAACGTCCTGCTTTCGGCCGGCGCCTCTCCGGCCATGGTTAGCGCCGAAGAGGAAGCCGGCGAGTTTGCCCGGATAGCCTCTGCGGTCACGATCAACATCGGCACGCTGTGGGCAGGCGGGGTGCCTGGCATGAAGGCTGCGGCAAAGGCCGCCAGCGAGACAGGCAAGCCGTGGGTTCTCGATCCCGTCGCCCACTATGCCACTGGTTTCCGGCGGGCTGTGGTCGTCGAACTTCTCGACCTGGAGCCGACGGTGATCCGCGGAAATGCGTCTGAAATCATGACCCTCGCCGGCATCGAGGCGCGGGGCCGCGGCGTAGACAGCGGCGACAGCAGCAGTTCGGCAGAAACCTCTGCCCTCTCCCTGGCGCGACAGCAAAACTGCGTCGTCGCCGTAACCGGCGAGATCGATTTCGTCACCGACGGCAACCGATCGGTACGAATCGAAGGAGGCTCGCTGTTAATGCCGAAGGTGACCGCACTTGGCTGCGCCCTTACCTGCCTTGTGGGCGCCTTTGCCGGGGCGCTCCCAGAAAATCCGTTTGAAGCCAGTGTCGCGGCACTCGCCATGTTCGCCGTCTCCGGCGAACAGGCAGGTCTCACAGCGCGAGGACCCGGCTCCTTCCAACCGCTGTTCCTGGACGCCCTGTCGGTAATCGACGGGGCGCGTATCGACGCCGAAGCAAGGATCACCGCCGCATGAAAAACCTTGATCTTTCTCTCTACCTCGTCCTGGATCCGGATCTCTGCCGTGAAATCGGCGTTGCTGAAACCGCCCGGCTCGCTGCCGAAGGCGGTGCGACCATGGTGCAGCTGCGCGACAAGCTTGCCGACACCAAGGCCATGATCGAGACCGGAAAGGCACTGAAGGCCGCACTTGCCGGAACACGCGTGCCGCTCATCATCAATGACGACGTGGAAGTAGCGATCGCCATCGGCGCCGACGGCGTACATGTCGGCCAGAGCGACCTGCCGGCAGCGATGAGCCGTGCCTTGTTGGGAGCGGACATGATACTCGGCCTTTCCGTGGAGACGATTGACCTCGCAAATCGCGTCGATCCGGCGATCGTAGACTACGTCGGTGTCGGCCCCGTCTTTGCGACCGCCACAAAGCCGGACCACAAACAGCCGATCGGTTTCGAGGGGCTGGCAAGGATCGTCGCAGCGTCCCCTGTGCCCGCTGTTGCTATCGGCGGCTTGAAGTCAGGACATGCAGCATCAGTGCTTGCCGCCGGCGCGCGTGGCATGGCGGTCGTCTCAGCCATCTGCGGCACTGCAGATCCGAAGGTTGCCGCCAGGCAGCTGCTCGCTGAAATTCAGGAGGCCCGCCGATGACCGCCAACATTCTGTCCATCGCCGGCTCCGACCCCTCGGGAGGCGCCGGCATCCAAGCCGACCTGAAGGCGTTCGCTGCCCGCGGAACTTTCGGAATGGCGGTTCTGACGGCATTGACCGCCCAGAACACTCAAGGCGTATCGGGGGTCCATCTGATCCCGGCAGCCTTTGTGGCCGACCAGATCCGGGAGGTCTTTTCGGACGTCAGGGTCGATGCCGTAAAAATCGGCATGATTGCCAGCGCAGAGATCGCCGAGGCCGTAGCGGATGTCCTTAGCGAGCACCCAGATGTCCCCCTGGTGCTGGATCCGGTGATGGTTGCCAAGGGCGGACACTCTCTGTTGGCGACAGATGCGGTCGATGCCCTCAAACGCCGACTGCTGCCCCTCGCCACGTTGATCACGCCGAACCTGCCGGAGGCAGCCGCACTTCTGGGAACAGCAGAGGCAAAGGATCGCCCGACGATGACAAGGCAGGCCGAACAGCTGCTTTCGCTTGGTGCGAAGGCCGCGCTCATCAAGGGAGGTCATCTGGAGACTGCCGAAAGTCCGGACGTGCTTACCGGCCAACACGGATCGGTATGGTTTGAGGCAGCCCGCATCGCAACCCCCAACACCCATGGAACCGGCTGCACCCTGTCAAGTGCGGTGGCAGCAGAGCTGGGCAAAGGAGCTGACCTCGCGGACGCCGTGCGCACCGCGAAAGCCTATCTGGCTGGAGCGATCGCTCGTTCAAACGCGTTGACGGTCGGCTCCGGCCACGGTCCGGTGCACCATTTCCATGAGTGGTGGTAGCCCGATCTATTTAATACCCAAATCAGGTCTCAGCGCGCATCGAACCTGTCTGCCGCATCCGCTCATGCCAGGAGAAAGCCTCTTCCAGCAGATGCGGCGTATGCCCGCCGCGCTCACACGCACGCTCGAAATAATCCAGCAGCTCGCCGCGGTATTGCGGATGAACGCAGTTCTGGATGATTTGGACCGCCCGCTCGCGAGGAGCCAGTTCCCGCAAGTCGGCAAGCCCGTTTTCGGTAACGATGATATCGACGTCATGCTCGTTGTGGTCGACATGCGTTACCATCGGCACGACTGAGGAGATCCTGCCGTCCTTGGCAAGCGACTTCGTCACGAAAATGGAAAGATACGCGTTGCGGGCAAAATCCCCGGAGCCGCCAATGCCGTTCATCATATGCGTGCCGTTGACATGCGTGGAGTTTACATTGCCGTAGATATCGATCTCGAGCGCTGTGTTTATGCCGATAACGCCCAGCCTGCGGATAACCTCCGGATGGTTGCTGATCTCCTGCGGCCGGAGCACCAGATGCTCCCGGTATTTATGGAAATTGCCGAAGACGCGGTCAGCGCAGGCAGAAGAGAGCGTGATCGACGAGCCGGACGCAAACGCAAGCTTGCCCGCATCGAAGAGATCGAACGTGCTGTCCTGTAGTACCTCGCTATACATGCGCAGGTGATGAAAGGGGCCGTCGGCAAGGCCCGTCAGCACCGAGTTTGCGATCGTGCCTATGCCCGCCTGCAGCGGCTGCAAGGTCAGGTCCAACCGCCCCTGTTTTACTTCGTCCTCGAAGAAGTGGATGAGATGGGCAGCAATCGCGCCCGTGTCGTCATCCTGGGGCTCGATGGTAGATGCGCTGTCCTTGTCGTCGGTCACGACGATTGCAGCGATTTTCTCCGGATCGATCGGCACATAGGGGAAGCCGACGCGACTATCGCAGGTGACAACCGGAATCGGCACGCGCGACGGCCGCTTTCCGGGAAAATAGATGTCATGCAGGCCTTCGAGCTCCGCCGGCTGGCTCAGGTTGATCTCGACGATGATCTTCTTCGCCAGCACCGCAAAGCTTGCTGAATTGCCAACCGAGGTCGAAGGTACGATGCCGCCGTCCTCGGTGATCGCCGCCGCTTCGATGATCGCATAGTCGATCGGTCCCAGCTGGTTGGAACGAAGATGCTCGACCGTCTCTGACAGATGTTGGTCGATGAACATCACCTCGCCCCGGTTGATTGCGGCGCGGAGCGTTCGATCGGCCTGAAACGGCATGCGTCGGGCCAGCACTTTTGCCTCAGTCAGGATTCGATCCACGTCATGGCCGAGGGAGGCGCCAGTTATCAGCGTTATTTTGAAAGGGTCTGTCTTTGCTCGAGCGGCCATGGCTATCGGAACCGCCTTCGCGTCACCGGCCCTGGTAAACCCGCTCATCCCGATGATCATGCCATCCTTGATCAGAGCTGCAGCTTTTTCGGCGGTGGTGATTTTGTCCATCAAGGCGGGGCGGCGGATGCGATCAGCGATCATTTTAGTCTCTTCTCAAATACAACAGGCCACCTTTTTCCTCCGCCATTGCAGAAGTCAAGGGGATGTCCACCTCATGCTCGAAGTGGACGAAGCTATGATCGTAAGGGCACGCTGACATTGATCAAAGTCAAGGCCACAGATCTTCGAAGACTTTTGCAGGCCCGGACTGAGCTCCTCAACCCAACCTATTCCGCAGCTTTAAGGCTGTGACAGCGATGAGGTCTGCCTATCGACGGAAACTGCCTTGTCGGGTAATCCTGCTACGAGGCCATTGTTCCGGCACAGCGCGCATAAGCTTGGCGGTGCCATAAACGGCGCTTCGTTCCACCAAGCGCCGTCAGTTTGTCAGCCGACCGATACCGCAACGACCGACACGCAGTCCCCTGCTTTGACGAGACCTGGGAAATGTCGGGCGCAGAGGACGCCATCCATCTTCGCACGAATTTCGCTGGGCGGCGCACCCGTGCGGCCGGTCTGGTAGATGCGGGCAACAATGTCACCACGCTTGACCGACTCACCGAGATCGACGGTGAATTCGATGAGGCCATTTTCCTCCGAAAAGGAAAAGCAGTCTCCATCCGGCATGTCCAACCAGGTAGTGGACCCTGCCTCCACCGGGCCTGCGACGATGCCCGCATAGCGGAGAAGATTCATCACGCCGCGCTTTGCAATCCCGGCGCTTTTAGCGGTCGCTGTCCCACCGCCACCGAGTTCGGTGGTGATGAAGATCTTGCCCATCTCCTCGGCGGCCGTGTCATACATACCGACTGCGTCAATCTCCAGCATCTTCATCGAGTAGGGCGCCGAAAATGCCCTCACCAATTCGAAGGCTCGCGCCTCCTGGCTCTTGTCGGGCAAGACGTGCGCCGCACAGAAGGGAAGAAAATCAAGCGTCCTCCCACCCGAATGAAAATCGAGGACGATGTCGGCGCGCGGAAGAAGCTCACGCTGGAAATAGTCCGCAATCTTCTGCGTCACAGTCCCATCCCGTCGGCCGGGGAAACTGCGATTGAGATTGCCCTTATCGATCGGCGAAGTCCGCGTACCGGCAAGAAACGCCGGGTAATTCATGGCCGGCACGATGATCACAGTGCCCGTCACATCCTCTGCCTTCAGGCCGCAGGCGAGGTCGAAGAGCGCGATTGGCCCTTCGTACTCATCCCCATGGTTGCCACCCGTCAGCAGTGCCGTCGGCCCCTCGCCGCTTCGGATGACGGTGACGGGGATCATCACTGATCCCCAGGCAGAATCGTCACGGCTGTAGGGCAGCCGTAAAAAACCGTGCTGTACACCCTCGGCCTCGAAGTCGACCGTTGGGCTGATCGGCGAAGGCCTCAATGCTGACATTGTCATTCCCACCTCAATCCTTGACGATCAGCTTGCGCGGTACGTTTGCAAAGCATTCGACGCCGGTATCGGTGATCAGAATGCTCTCCGTCGTCTCGAAGCCCATGCCCTCGAGCCAGAGACCTGTCATGAAATGGAAGGTCATTCCGGGCTTGAGCTCCGTACGATCACCCGGGCGCAGGCTCATCGTGCGCTCGCCCCAATCCGGCGGATAAGACAGACCGATCGGGTAGCCGGTACGATTGTCTTTCACGATCCCGTATTTCTTGAGGACCGTGAAGAAGGCATTGGCAATGTCTTCGCAGGTATTGCCGGGCTTGGCGACTGCAAGACCGGCCTCCATCCCCTCGAGCGTCGCCTTTTCGGCGTCGAGGAATGCCTGCGTTGGCTTGCCGAGGAATACGGTGCGCGAAAGCGGCAGATGGTAGCGATTATAGCAGCCGGCAATCTCGAAGAACGTGCCCTCCCCCTTCTTCATAGGCTTGTCATCCCAGGTGAGGTGAGGTGCTGAAGCTTCCTTGCCCGACGGCAGGAGTGGGACGATCGCCGGATAGTCGCCACCTATGCCGTCAACACCGCGGGTCCCGGCATCATAGATTTCAGCCACCAGATCGCATTTGCGCATACCCACCTCGATCTTGTCGAAGATGCGCTGATGCATTGCTTCAACAATCCGCGCGGCGTTACGCATATACTTAATCTCGGTCTCGCTCTTGACCGCGCGCTGCCAGTTCACGAGCGCGGTTGCGTCAACGAAGCGGGCGTTCGGCAGGTGCTTCTGTAGTGATGCGAAAGCTGCCGCCGAGAACCAGTAGTTATCCATCTCGACGCCGATCGCCAGCTTGTCGAGACCGCGCTCAGCCAGCTTGCCCGAGAGATAGTCCATCGGGTGCCGCTCCGTGGACTGCACGTAATGGTCCGGATAGCCGATGATGTTTTCATGTTTCAGATAGGCCGTGAACTTGGCGCCGTTGGCATCCTGCCCACGGCCGTACCAGATCGGCTCGCCCGTTGGCGGCACGACAACGCACTGGTGCACGTAGAAGGACCAACCGTCGTAGCCCGTCAGCCAGTTCATGTTCGATGGATCGCTGACGATCAGAACCTCTATGCCCTTGGCTTCCATGGCACGCCGGGTCTTTTCCAGCCGTGCGGCATATTCCTCGCGGGAGAACTTCAGATTAGGTCCAGTCATACTCTTCCCTTCCTGCCCGGCATTCCAGCCGGCTCAACTTTCAATTGGCGTACCGGCGCCGGCGGCATTTGCCCGCGCGAAGGCGTTTGTGGCGATGGCGGTGTCCTGGATGCCGGTACCGGTGAGGTCGGCAAGCGTGATCTGGTCAACGCTCGCTCTGCCGCGATGAAGCCCGGCGACGACCTCGCCCAGTTGGGCGAATTCAGCGTCGGCGGAGACAAGCCCTGCTTCGATTGCGTGATGCAGCTCCCCGAGCCGCCGCGTCTGCTTCAGGCTGTCAGCGACATAGACATCGACATTGGCGATGACCGACGGATCGATCTCGTTCTTGTGTTCGGCATCCGAACCCATGGCCGTCACATGCTGGCCGGATCGAAGCCACCCTGCCTTCAGGATCGGCGTCTCCGACGGAGTCGTGGTCACGATGATATCGGCGCTTGCAATTGCAGCCTCAGGATCAGCTTCCGCTCTCACCGGAAAACGGAGCTTCGCGGTCAGTTCTGCGGCCGCGGCCTCCGCCTTGGCCAGATCACGCGCCCAAATGCGCGCCTCGCTGATAGGGCGAACCAACACCAGCGCCTCGAGCTGAAGCTTCGCCTGCATGCCGGCACCAAAGACCGTGGCAACCCTGGAATCCGGACGTGAAAGGTATTTGGCTGCAACGGCACCCGCCGCGGCGGTTCGCACATCGGTCAGGTAACCGTTGTCCAGTAATAGTGCCTGCACAAGTCCGGTCTTGGCCGACAGCAACACCATCATTCCATTGGTGCTGGGCAGGCCGATCTTCGGATTGTCGAAAAAACCGGGGCTGATCTTGATGGCGAACCCGTCCAGACCCGGCACATAGGCAGTCTTCACATCCACTTCGCCTCGATGTTCAGGAATATCGAGCCGCAGGATGGGCGGCATGGCCACAGGTTTGGTAGCCAGGGCATTGAAAGCCCCCTCGACACAAGCGATCGCATCCAGATCCAACTGCACCAGCCGGCGCAACTCCCGCTCGGTCAGAATGATCATCCGGCTCATGCGGCATTCCTTCCATAGATGTCATCGCCGTTGATGATCCGCCGGTGACGCTCCATGTCGATGTTGCGACCGGAAAGGATGGCAACCATCGGCCCGGAACTGCCAATTTTGCCTGCTAAAATCGCGGCAATTCCCACGGCGGCAGCGCCCTCGATGACCTCGCGTTCCACGGCATATGCATGGCGAATACCGGCCGCGATTTCCGCTTCGGACAAGAGGATGACGTCATCTAGAAGATCGTGACACATGGCAAAGGTGACGCGGTTGTCGAGACCAACGCCACCGCCAAGCGAATCGGCAAGGCTCGACACCTCCTCGACCAGCACGGGCTCGCCGGCATCGAGACTTGCCTTCATCGCGGCACCACTTTCCATCGTAAGGCCGATGATACGTACCGAGGGCTTCAGGCCTTTGACTGCCGCTGCAACGCCGGCCGCAAGACCTCCGCCGGAAAGCGGTACCAATAGGGTCGCAGCGTCGGGCAGCTGGTCGAGAATTTCGAGACCCAGTGTCCCCTGCCCGGCAACCACCGCCGGATGGTCGAACGGCGGCACCATCACCAGCCCCTCTTCCGCCACCAGGCGATCGACCTCCTTCTGTGCCTCGTCCTGCGAACGTCCTACGATCCGGACATCGGCGCCCAGCCGGCGGATTTCCGAGACCTTGTTTTCCGGCACAAGTGACGACATGCAGATCGTTGCTCTCGAGCCCTCCGCCTTGGCGGCAAAGGCAAGGGCGCGACCGTGATTTCCGGTGGAAGCAGCCACCACACCGCGCACCCGCTCTTCTGCGTCGAGCGAAAGAACCGCGTTGGTCGCACCGCGCAGCTTGAAGCTGCCGGTTGTCTGATGATGCTCCAGTTTCAAATGAACCGGCGAGCCCGCCAGCTCGGTCAACAAGGCGGACTGGATCATCGGCGTCACCAACACGCGGCCATCAATTCTCGCTGACGCGGCACGGATGTCGTCCAATTGAACCGGCAATCTCCTTGTGTTCATGACATCAACCTTCCGGATACGGCTTCGTCATCAGCGTGCCCAGTTCGGGGCGAGCCGCCGTCTCACCGCAGAGCCTCAGGCAGGCCCATGCCGTGGCGAGATTGCTGCTGACCATGGGTTTGCCGATTTCTGGTTCGATGCGTGCCGCGACCTGAGCAGCTCGTACTGCCGTGCATGAAACGAACAGCGCATCTGACTGCGGCGCCGTTGCAGCAACAGCAGCCGAGACCAGCTCGTCCGAAGCAATCCGCGCCATTTCCCGGTCATCGTCGAGGCCGAGGCAGGTAAAGCGGTCGATCTGAAAACCGAGGCCTGCGAAATACTGCGCCATCGGGCGACTGGTTTCGACAGTGTATGGCGTAAGTATCGAGATGCGCCGTGCACCTACTGCCTTCAGCCCCTTGACCGCTGCCGCCGTCGGCGTCACGACGGCGACACCGGGCTTGGCCTGCCGGATGGCACTTTCGATCTTTTCGTCACCAATGACGACCGAAGCGGAGGTGCACGAATACATGACGACGTCCAGCGCCTCCCCCGGCAGAATGAGGGAAGCGCCCTGCGTCAACACCGGCTGCATCTTCAGCAGGTTCTCAGGCGTCGTCGGATTGGCGTAGGGGATGCGGCTCACGTAAACACCGATGCGCTCGCTTGCCACAATCCGCTGGAAATCGACTTCCGTCGTGTGATCGGTAGCAAGGATCAAGAGCCCGATGCGCTTTGCAAGCGGCCTGTCGTCCAGTCGCGGTTTGGCGTTGGTTTGTATTATTTCAACAGCACCGCCCATGTCAGTCGTCCATTCGTGCATAACGCTCCTCCAGCCAACGCAGTCCGACAACCGAGATCAGGCTGATCACCAGGAAGAAGATCCCCACCAGCGTCATCGGCTCGATGTAGCGATAGTTGCTGTTGGCGATGCTCTTGGCCTGGTTCATCAGTTCCAGCACCGTGATGGCGGAGAGCAGCGGGGTCTCCTTGAACATGGCGATGAAATAATTGGCGAGCGCCGGGATCATTGGTGGCAGCGCCTGCGGCAGGATCACGTGGACCCAGGTCTGTGGCGTCGTGAGGTTCGCCGCCTTGGCAGCTTCCCACTGTCCGCGCGGCACATTCTCGATGCCCGCGCGATACACCTCGGCGGTGTAAGTCGCGTAGTGGATGCCGATACCAATGACGCCCGCCACCAGCGGTGATAGCCGGATGCCGATGTCCGGCAGGACGTAAAAGATGAAATAGAGCTGCACCAAGAGAGGCGTGCCGCGAATGAACTCGGACACGAAGCCCACCGTGCGCGAGACTGCCGGGATCGGCGACCGGCGCATGATCGCCAGAAGAAGACCGACCACAGCCGCTACGGCAGCTCCCAGCACCGTGGCCAGGATTGTGATCTTGAACCCTTCCAGCAGGGTCGGCATGATCTGCCAGACGAATGCCCAATCCCATTCCATCGTCAGGACCTCACGCCATCAAGGTTTCTCGACATCCGACGTTCCAACCAGCGCATGGCCGTGGAGATTGTCCATGACATCGCAAAGTAGAGGATGAGGATCATCGTGAACGGAATGAGCGTATTGCCGGTCTGCGCCCGCACGACCTGAGCCTGGAAAGTCATGTCCGTGAGCGATATCAGTGAGACCACCGCGGTCCCCTTCAAAAGCTCGATTGCGTTGTTGCCAAATGTCGGCAGCATGAGCGGAAGGGCCTGAGGCAGGATCACATACCGCATGCGCTGGTACCGCGAGAGATTTAGGGCCACGCATGCCTCTGTCTGCTCGCGCCCGATCGCCTTGACGGCGCCGCGCACGACCTCGGCACCGTAGGCGCCGACATTGAGGCCGAGAGCCAGCACACCGGCCTGCAGCGGCGTCAGGGTCAGACCCGCCAAGGGAAGTACGAAATAGACCCAAAAGAGCTGGACGAAGATCGACGTGCCGCGGAAGAACTCGATATAGGTCGTAGCAAGGGCGCGCACCGCGAAGATGCGTGACAGCCGGCCAAGCCCTGCCAGGAACGCCATGACCAGTGCCAGAGCCGAGCCCATAATGGTCAGCTGCAACGTTACCAGTGCGCCCTCAAGAATGAGCGTCAAATAGCCGGACCATACCGACATCAGCGATTGCTTTCCATCGTCGAGGTTATCGAAGAAATTGCGGTGAGGGAGGCGAGCCTCCAATCGAGGCCAGGCATCCTTGCCCGGCCCCGAGGGACTTCAACTGACACTCACTGCGCAGCGCACTGCTTGTCGCGGCTGGTCGATATGGCGGCGGCGGCGGAGAAGCCGTAGGGTTCGATGAGCTTTGCAAACTCACCGGATTCCTTGAGCTTCTTCAGTTCGACGTCGAACGCGTCGCGAAGGGCTACGTCATCCTTGTGGAAGGCGGCGCCATCGCAATAGACCGGTGCACCCTGTACCGGCGCGACGACCTCGAGGTTCGTATCGTTCGCCTTCTTGACAAGGTCGTGGATCGACAGCACCGGCAGCGAGTAGACGTCGATGCGGCCGTCCTGCAGCATCTTGATGCCGCTCTGGCCGTCCGGAACGACGATCACGCGATCACGCGGAACACCAGCCTCAAGCGCCAGCTTTTCCTCGGTTCCACCGCCTGGAGCACCGATCTTGGCGTCCGGATTGTCGGCGATGTCCTTGTAGCTCGCGAACTTCAGCGGATTACCCTTTTTGACCGCGAAGGCCTCGGCGTCGCAAAGCACGGGCTCCGAATAGGCCACCGCATTGCACCGTTCCGGCTTCATGAACAGGCCCGCGGTAATTGCATCGTGACGACCGGCCTGCAGCCCGGGGATCATCGCACCGTATTCAGAGATGGATGCCACGACTTCCTTGACACCCATGCGTTCGAAAATGACCCGGGCAACGTCTGGAGCGGCACCCGATACTTTGCCGTCCGCACCTACCGCCGTGAAGGGCGGCTCGTTGGCGATCGCGATGCGGACAAAACCCTGTTCCTTGAGCTCTTCCAGCTTGCCGTCATCAGCCATTGCATGCGTCCCGGCAGCGACAGAAAAGAGCGCCGAGAGACTGACGGCGGTCATCAACACTTTCATTCGCATGTTCCCTACTCCTTATGAGTTTTTCTGTTTCAGGCAGTGTCGGCCGTGAACGCGGTCAGACGCGGTGCCCCGCCGCTATGATCTTGCGCAGGAAGGTTTGCGTGCGCTCCTGCTTCGGGTTTCTGAAGATCTCTTCCGGCTTGCCTTGCTCGACGATCTTGCCACGATCGAAAAACAGCACGCGGTCGGCAAAGTCGTGGGCGAACCCCATCTCATGGGTCACCAGCAGCATCGTCATGTCCGTTTCGGCAGCGAGGTGTTTCATGACGTTCAGCACCTCCTCCACTAGTTCCGGATCCAGTGCGGACGTCACTTCGTCGAACAGCATGATCTTGGGTGAAAGAGCCAGGGCACGAGCAATCGCCGCCCGCTGCTTCTGCCCTCCGGAAAGCTGCGCCGGGACACTCCTTGCCTTGTCGGCCATGCCGACCATGTCGAGCAATTCCATTGCTCGTTTCTCGGCGTCGCCGCGCTTGACGCCCTGGGTGAGCATCGGCGCAAGAGTGACGTTGTCGAGGACGCACTTGTGGGGAAAGAGATTGAAGTGCTGGAAGACCATGCCGATTTTGCTGCGCATCCGACGGAGATGAGCCTCATCGGCGGCAACAAGATCCGCACCTTTTTTCATGTGATAGAGCTGATCGCCGTCGATCTGGATATGACCGCCGCTGATCGTTTCCAGCGTCATCAGGATCCGCAGGATCGTCGTTTTACCAGAGCCCGACGGGCCGATGAGCGCAAGCTTCTCCCCTGGCATCACGTCCATCGACAGACCGTCCAGTACGGTCAGCGGGCCGTACCTCTTCACGATGTTGTCGATCCGGATGATAGGCTGCGGCATTCATGTCTCTCCCTGTTGAGACAAGCACTGCGCCTACGATGGAGGCCTCACAAAATCATGTCAATTCGGAAAATAATATCATGACAATATTTATGAGTGTGCTCAATTGCTGAGCGTTTACTTCAAATCGCAAGCAAGAGTGCTTCCGGGTCCCCAAGCGCCAGCGATGCCACAACGCCTAGACCGGTCCTCAGATCCGCTTCAGAGGTCGAGCCCAGTGAAATGCGGACAGCGGGCGCCCAGCCCTGGCCGGCAGTACGGAACGATGTCCCCGGCGCGATTGCCACGCCGTGCAATCTCGCTTGGGAGACAAAACCCTCTTCCGTGTGCGCTCCCGAAAGCGGCAGCCAGACATGCAGGCCCTGCCGATGGGTGTAGTAGCGCAATCCCGCAAGGGTGGTCTGAGCAATCTCATGGCGAGCCAGGAGCGCGCGGCGCTGCCACTCCACCAGCTCCATCGCCGTTCCGTCGCTGACCCAGCGGGTCGCGATTTCCGCCATCGCAGGGGTTGCCATCCAATTCAAGACCAGATGCCGGTTCGCTACCGCCGCGACGTAGCGATCCGGCGCCACGAGGTAACCGATCCGCAGACCGGGTACCGTGATTTTGGTAAAACTGGTGACGTAGAGCGTGCGTTCCGGCGCATAGGCTGCAATGGGTGGAGGCCGGTCCGTCACCAGCGGCCCGAGAATGTCGTTCTCGATGATGGCGATGTCATGCCGGGCCGCGACCTCGGCCAAGGCTTCACGGCGCCCACTGCTCATCAGCGTCGCACGCGGATTGATGACCGAAGGCTGGAGGAAGACCGCACGGATGGGACTTCTTCGGCAGGCCTCGTCCAACGCCTCGGGGATCATTCCCTCGTCATCGACCGCCAAGCCCTCCAGATGGATGCCCAGATAGGTTGAAAGCGGCACCAGTGTGTGGTGACTGACCGCTTCCGCCGCGACAATCGCGCCGGGCGGAGCAACGCTCATCAAGGCCACGGTCATGCCGGATGTAGCCCCGTTCGTGACATTCACGTTGAGCGGAGATACCTGTAGGCCACACAGGGAAAGCCATTCGGTAGCAACGGCGCGATGGCGGGGAAAGACCACGTTTGGCCGGAAGGACAGGGCCGAACTCGACGGCAGGTTCTCGCCGAGCCATTCGAAAGCCTGGCGCATCCTCTCCAGATGGATGTGGTCGCACACCGGCTTGAGAATGGAAAGGTCGATGACCTCGCCCAGGCGCTCGGGCAAGTAAGGCGGCTCCAGTTCCTGGCGCTGGGTTTGCACAAACGTTCCACGCCCGATCTCCCCGGAAATCAGCCCGCGACGGATCAACTCATCATAGGCCCGACTTACGGTCTGGACGGAAATGACCAGATCCTCTGCCATTTTCCTGTGGGTCGGCAGTTTTGCGCCGTGCAACAGCCTGCCATCCTGAATGGCGCGAGCGATCTGCTCCGCCAAAGAGAGATAGGCCGGACGGCTGAGTTGGGTGGGATCTGGACGCCAATTTGTCATGATTCAAATCTGCGAGAAATCAGTTCAATTGACAATGAGAAAATGACTTCCCATTGTCATCCTCAACAGCAGTGAATGGAATTTCCCATGAAACTTGACGCCATCGACTTGCGCATTCTGGAAGCTGTCCAGAACGATGGCCGCATTACCAAACTGGCGCTGGCGGAAAAGGTAGGGCTATCGCCTACGCCGTGCTGGTTGCGCCTCAGGAAACTGGAGAAGGCGGGCATCATCACAAGTTACCATGCCCGCGTTTCGCCGCGACGCATCGCACCTGTTGCCAGCGCCATGGTGGAGATCACGCTTTCCAACCACCGACAGACCGATTTTGAGCGTTTCGAGCGCGCCGTCGCGGCCATTCCAGAGATCACCTGCTGCTGGTCGGTCGGCGGCGGTGTCGATTATATCCTGAAGGTCGTAGCAACCGATATCGACGCCTATCAGCGGCTCATCGACGGGCTTCTCGATCGGGAACTCGGCATCGAGCGCTATTTTACCTACATCGTGACGAAGACCGTCAAGGAGACGGATCTGCCTATCGCGACCATATTCGCTCCGGAAACTGGTGCGATTTCATAGACCATCTCGGTGCCTAAGCGCGGGCATTTTAGACAATCTCTCTAGGCTCTCCGCGGGAATTGGACAATCTCTCCTCGGCAGGCGCGGGATAATCCAGCTTACTCAAACGAGGAGCTGGCCATGACTGCCGTTTTTGCTCGCCTTGACTATCATGAGGCTCTGACTCAGCTCTCGGATCGCCAGTTGCTGCGCGATCTCGCCTATGTGAACGGCCGCTGGACATCCAGCAAAGGTGGCCACAGCTTCCAGGTCACGGACCCGGCATCGTCTGCCACCCTCGCCTGGGTCGCAAGCCTCGATGGCGAGGAAACAGGCGCTGCGGTTGATGCGGCGGCATCCGCCTTTCCACGGTGGCGCAGGATGCTCCCGCAGGAGCGCTCTGTCATCCTGCGGGAGTGGTATCGCCTCATGCTGGCTGCAAAAGAAGATCTCGCTCTCCTCATGACGCTGGAACAGGGCAAGCCGCTGGCGGAGTCGCGTGGTGAGATCGACTACGCCGCGTCGTTCCTCGAATGGTATGCGGAGGAGGGAAAACGCCTCAACGCAGAAAGCGTCACCAGCCATCTGCCGGATACGGAGATGGTCGTGCGGCGCGAACCCCTCGGTGTCGTCGGCGTCGTCACGCCGTGGAACTTTCCTTGCGCGATGGTCACGCGGAAGGTCGCGGCAGCGATCGCCGCAGGCTGCACCGTAGTCGCCCACCCCTCGTCCGAAACGCCGTTATCCGCCTTGGCGCTCGCCGAACTGGCAGAACGTGCCGGAATGCCGCCCGGCGTCTTCAACGTGGTCACCGGTGATGCTGCAACGATTGTCGGCAGGCTTTGCGAGGAGCCGAGGGTTCGAGCCTTGAGCTTTACCGGTTCCACGGAAATCGGCCGGCTGATCGCCGAGCAATGTGCGCCGACCATGAAGCGACTGGTGATGGAACTTGGCGGACATGCGCCGCTGATCATTTTCGACGATGCCGATGTCGAACGAGCCGCCGACATTGCCATTGCCGCCAAATTCGCAACGTCAGGGCAGGACTGTCTCGCAGCCAACCGCATCTACGTGCAGCGGCCAATCTTGAAGGCCTTTACCCAGGCATTTGCAAAGCGCATCGCTGCGCTTGAAGTGGGCCAGGGTCTCGGCGGCGATGTGGATATCGGGCCGCTCATGCACGAGCGCGCCGTCCAGAAGGTGGAAGCTCAGGTGAAGGACGCAATCGACCGAGGCGCAAAGCTCTCCGCCGGCGGCGGGCGGCATCATGCCGGCTCGCTATTCTTCGAGCCGACGCTTCTGGTCGATGTGCCCGACGATGCAGCCATCATGCGTAAGGAAACCTTCGGACCCGTTGCTGCCGTGACGGCTTTCGATACCGAAGAGGAAGTCGTCGCTCGCGCAAACGACACCGAATACGGCCTCGTCGCCTACGTGGTGACCGCAAACGGCGCTCGTCAGATGCGTCTCGGTCGCAACCTCGAATACGGCATGGTGGCTATCAACCGGGTCAAGATCACCGGCGGCCCTGTTCCTTTCGGCGGCTGGAAACAGTCCGGCGTTGGACGAGAGGGCTCCCGGCACGGTCTCGAGGCCTTCACCGAACTCAAATATCTTTGCATCGACACCGCCGCCTGAGCGGCCGCAACATCAAGGAATTCCCCCATGCTCGACAGAAACAACGAACTCACCGCCTGGGACCGGGACCACTTCTTCCATCCGTCCACCCACATGGGTTCGCATGCCCGTGGAGAAACACCCACGCGCGTGATCAAAACCGGCGAAGGAGTCTACATCACCGACCGGGACGGTCGCACCAGCCTCGATGCCTTTGCCGGCCTGTACTGCGTCAACGTCGGCTACGGACGCACGGAGATTGCCGAAGCAATCGCCAAACAGGCGAAGGATCTCGCCTACTATCATGCCTATGTCGGGCATGGCTCGGAGGCGTCCATCACGCTCTCCAAGATGATCATAGATCGTGCGCCGGAAGGCATGAGCCGCGTCTATTTCGGGCTCTCCGGATCGGACGCCAACGAGACGAACATCAAGCTCATCTGGTACTACAACAACATTCTGGGCAGGCCCGGGAAAAAGAAGATCATCTCGCGCTGGCGCGGCTATCACGGCTCGGGTGTGATGACCGGTTCGCTGACTGGCCTTGCGCTCTTCCACAACGCCTTCGACTTGCCACGTGCACCAATCCTTCACACGGAAGCGCCCTATTATTTCCGCCGCCCTGACCGATCCATGAGCGAAGAACAGTTCTCGCAATATTGTGCCGACAAGCTGGAGGAGATGATCCTGTCTGAAGGCCCGGACACGATCGCGGCTTTCATCGGCGAACCGATCCTCGGCACCGGCGGCATCGTTCCTCCGCCGCAGGGCTACTGGCAGAAGATCCAGGCTGTTCTCCAGAAGTACGACATCCTGCTTGTGGCCGACGAGGTCGTTACGGGTTTTGGCCGACTGGGCACCATGTTCGGCTCAGATCACTACGGCATGAAGCCCGACCTCATAACCATCGCCAAGGGCCTGACGTCGGCCTATGCGCCGCTTTCCGGCACTATCGTCTCGGAGAAGGTCTGGCAGGTGTTGGTGCAGGGGTCCGATCAAATGGGGGCACTGGGCCATGGCTGGACATACTCGGCCCATCCAATCTGCGCCGCGGCAGGCGTCGCCAACCTCGAACTGATCGATAAGCTCGACCTCGTCCGCAATGCTGGCGAGACCGGAGCATATTTCCGCAGCGAACTCGCCAAGGCCCTCGGTGAGCACCGACATGTCGGCGAGGTTCGCGGCGACGGCATGATGGCAGCTATCGAATTCGTGGAAGACAGGGACGATCGCAAGTTCTTCGATCCGTCGCTGAAGATCGGCCCTCAGGTCTCCGCGGCACTCCTGGAACGAGGCGTCATCGGTCGGGCAATGCCGCAGGGTGATATTCTCGGCTTTGCACCGCCGCTGTGCCTGACACGCGAGGAGGCAGATACCGTCGTGAAGGCGGCGGCAGAGGCCATCGACAGCGTCTTTACCAAACTCTGAAAGAGGCGCGATGCATTCCGCACCCGAAACGATGGTAGCCGTGCTTCTCACCGGTCACGGCGGCCTCGACAAGCTCGTCCATCGTCAGGATGTTGCTGTACCATGGCCGACCGCCGGGGAAGTCCTCATCCGTGTAAGGCCTGTGGAATGAACAACACCGACGTCTGGGTTCGCGAAGGTGCCTACGGCACCGAGGATGATCCCGGCGCCGTCTCCACATGGCGGTGGCAGGGCATACGCTCAGCTTCCCGCCCATACAGGGCACGGACACGGCAGGCCACATCGTCGCTGTCGGCGACGGTGTGGATGCCGGCCGGATCGGAGATTGCCTCCCCCGTTCCTATTAGGCAAAATCAGTGACGGACGCCCGATCCACCGATTGCCACTATGTTGAACGGCATGCCTTTTACAGGGAAACTGCGAGCTTCCTGCAGCGTTTTCGCATCAAGGATGCGAACCAGTTGCTCGCGGGGATCTGTCACTGCGATCTCATCGCCCATGACGGCCAGCCGCGGACGTGGATCGCGCCAATGTCCATCCTTGCTGTAGGGTTGCGTGATTTGCTGCGACCGGCTGAGTTTACCCGTGAGGACGTCGAGGGTGTGGAGCTTGCCGTCTTCAGTGAAAACATAGGCCGTCGTCACACGTTTTGAATCGAGCGCAAAGTCGACCCGCCGTCCTGGCAATTGGACCAGACGGAAGGCCTCTTCTGCTGAGGGATCGATCACGACGACCTTGTCCTCTCCGTAATTGCCAAGGAAGAATTGCATGGCCTTGCCGCCGAGCAGCGTGCCGACTTTCCCTTCCGGCATGTCCTGACCGTATTGCAGCATCTTTACTTCAGGCGGCTTGGAGCCGTCACCGCTTGCAACCAGAACCCCTTCCTCGCACCCGAAGGCGACCACGCCGATCGAACTTGCCTCCCCATGGAGACCGGTGCAGGGGGCGATATCGCCGACCTGCTGGCCTTGGGCATCCGTAACCTTGAGGCCAAGTCGCGGCGGTAGTTCATCAGGTTTCGTATCGACCGTCATATTTGGCTCGGACATAAGCATGTACGATCCGAGCGGCACAACGATCCCGTGATGCGGAGCTGTTGTCTTGACCCGCTCATAGTCCGTTTTACCTTCAAGAAGTTCGTTCTCCCGGACGACGCGGGCTTCGCCCTCCAGATCGAAGAACTGCAAGATCTCCCCACCATGAGGAACCGCGTGGACCGGCCGCTTGCCTTCCATGCGCACCGGCAACAATGCCGGATCCTCGAGTTCGATATCCCGATGCTCACCGTGGTCACCGAGGCTGACACCAGTCTTTATGACATCCACCGCGTTGCCATCCATCTGGACCGCGAACACGGTCTGGCCGCTTTCACTGGGAACGAGATGCGTGGCGTAGCCCTTCAGCGGAAACTCTGCCAATTGCTCACCGGTTACCCCATTGATCGCGGTCAGCTTGGCGGCCTGCTGATCACCGACGAACAGTCGCCACGCCTCCACATCATTTGCCTGGGCTGTTGTTACGACGCCGAGCGGAATGGCCACCGAAAAAAGAAAACGGGAAAGGGTTCGATTCATAAAAGACTCCTCCTGTAATGTAATAGCATTACATCTAGAGGGCAGACTTTGGTCTGTCCAGCTATTTTGTGCCTCCCTCGACGAGGTCGAGCAGGGGAAAAATGCGGCTCTATATTGGCGATGGTCAAACGCCTCATCCGAGCGCGAGCAAAACTAGGCGCAAGCGCCTGCTGCGCCGGAAGGTGATCTTGCTTCGGGGAAGTCGTTGAACGGATAATGCCAACCGTGAACGATCACGCTCGGCCGAACGCACGAAGAACTCAGCGTTCTTTGCTGGCGCTCGCCTCTGCGAGAGAGAGCTTCTCCAGGAGATGCTGGAAGGAGCCTGTATCCTGCAATAAGTGAAATACGGACAGAGATTGAAGGTGCCGCCTGACCTCGGCATTGCCAATATGGCGATAGTACGGTTTGTCACTGCCTGCTTTGAATTCGCTATTCATGCCGCTCACTGCAAATATCTGATTTGCGATCAAAACTATAAAGTTGACGTCTCGTTCCCATATTTTCGACTAAAACGACAAGCGCCGGGGCTCTGGAGCAGCCGTCAATCATCTGCGCTGGCACCAGAAGCCCGCATCTGCTCCTCAGCGTCGTCGCCGGTAACGTCTCCATCGGATTTGCAACAAACGCCCGGCCCGTAACCTGGAACCAGGGTAAACACGACGCCGCCCTCCTCGAAAGCCCGGCGTATTTGCGTTGCCGTCGATCGGTGCAGCTGATGCCGGCATCCCTCATAGTCTCGAATCGTACTGCGAGAGACTTCCGAGCGCTCAGCCAATTGCTCCTGCGTCCAGTTGAGCAGGCCGCGCGCCGCGCGACATAATGACGGCGTCAGATTTGCGTCCAAAACTTCTTGACCCATGCCACCTAACCCACCATATTGGCGAATATACCCCATTTTGGGGGAAATTCAAATATGGTGTCGCAAGGCGGAAAAGCTATACTTCGGGACCCGTAGCTGCGTACTGCAGATGCGAATCAAGGTTCTGCGGTCACTGGCGGCCAGGAGATTATAAGGTTGGGGTAATCACGCAGTCGGCTCTTCTCATACTGGTGATGGCACTTCCTTTTGTCGGAAGCATCCTCATTGCACTCTTGCTCAGGACGAATTCGAGGCTTTTGCCCGCGTCGGTAGCCGGCTTTATCGCGGCAACAGTCGCGATTGCCACAGCAGCTCTCTATCCTTTCGTAAGAAATGGCGGTGTCGTTCGCTTCGAAGCCGAATGGCTGCCACAGCTTGGGGTCAACCTCACGCTGCGAATGGACGGGTTCGCGTGGATGTTTGCCATGCTGGTGGCGATCATCGGGCTCATGGTTGTCCTTTATGCCCGTTACTATATGTCCGAGGACGATCCCGTCCCCCGGTTCTTCTCCTTCCTGCTCGCGTTCATGGGTTCGATGCTCGGCATTGTCGTCTCCGGCAATGTCATCCTGCTCGCGGTTTTCTGGGAACTCACAAGCCTCTCGTCCTTCCTGCTGATCAGCTACTGGCACCAGAACCCGGCAGCCCGCGACGGCGCGCGCATGGCGCTGACCGTCACCGCGACCGGCGGTTTCTGCCTGCTCGTCGGCCTGTTGATCCTTGGAAACATCGTCGGCAGCTACGATCTCGACGCCATCCTCGCCGCCGGTGACCAGATCAAGGCTGATCCGCTTTACCTCACAAGCCTTGTCCTCATCCTCCTTGGTGCCTTCACCAAGAGCGCGCAGTTCCCGTTTCATTTCTGGCTGCCGAACGCCATGGCGGCACCGACCCCCGTTTCCGCCTACCTGCACTCGGCGACCATGGTGAAGGCCGGCGTATTTTTGCTTGTGCGCCTTTCCCCGGCTCTTTCCGGTACGTACGAGTGGTTCATACTTGTCGGGCTTGCCGGCATCACCACCCTTGTCCTCGGCGCCTATTTCGCGATGTTCCAGCAAGACCTGAAAGGCTTGCTGGCCTATTCCACGATAAGCCATCTTGGGCTCATCACGACTCTTCTCAGCCTTGGCAGTCCTGTCGCGACAGTTGCCGCCATATTCCACATGATGAACCACGCCACATTCAAGGCGTCGCTCTTCATGGCCGCAGGCATTATCGACCATGAGACCGGCACCCGCGACATGCGGCGCTTGAGCGGACTCTTACGATATCTTCCGATCACCGGGCGGCTGGCCATGATCGCCAGCGCCGCGATGGCCGGCGTACCTCTTCTGAACGGCTTCCTCTCCAAGGAAATGTTCTTTGCCGAGGCCGTCGAAACCCATGCGGATTCGTGGCTTGACACTGCGCTGCCCTATCTTGCCGTCATCGCAAGTGCCTTCAGCGTCGCCTATTCCCTTCGCTTCATTCATACGGTCTTCTTCGGCCCGCCACCGGTCGATCTCCCAAATCCCAAGCCGCACGAACCACCACACTGGATGCGCTTTCCAATCGAGTTTCTGGTTGTCGCCTGCCTTGTCGTCGGTATCGTTCCGAATTTCACCATTGGGCCTTTCCTTGAGGTCGCAGCTTTCAGCGTACTGGGTGAATCCACGCCGGAGTACAGCCTCTCGATCTGGCACGGCTTCAATATCCCGCTGATGATGAGCCTGCTTGCCCTCTCAATGGGCATCGCGATCTACGTCGTATTCCGGGATTACTTCTCGCGATGCGATGACGGGCCTCCGTGGTTCCGCCACCTGCGTGGTCAACGTATCTTCGAGCGCGTCCTCGTCACACTTTCCTGGCGTTGGGCAAGAAGCCTTGAAGGACGGCTCGGAACCAGGAATCTGCAGCCACAGCTGAGATGGGTGACCTTTATCGGGTTCATGGCCGCGCTCCTGCCCCTGTATTTGTCTGGTTTCCAGCCGCGCATGATTGCCCCTTCCGGCGTGGATGCCCCATTCCTCGGGATGTGGATCGTCGGAGGGTGCCTGGCCATCGGAACCGCCTACCTTGCTAAGTATCATCGTCTTGCGGCCCTTGTGATGCTTGGGGGCGTCGGACTGATCGTATGCACGACTTTTGTCTGGCTCTCCGCCCCCGATCTGGCCGTAACGCAATTGCTGGTGGAGATCGTCACCACCGTGCTGATTCTGCTTGGCTTGCGTTGGCTCCCCAAGAGGGCGAACACACTCAAGGACGAGCTGACATTCCGCGCCCGCTTCAGACGTTTCCGGGACTTCCTTCTGGCATCGATCTGCGGGGTCGGCATGGCTTTCATAGCCTACGCCGTGATGACCATGAGGGTCCCCGACGCGATCGCCAATTTCTTGCTGGAGAACGCCTATACGCAGGGTGGTGGGCGCAACGTCGTCAACGTCATCCTCGTCGATTTCCGTGGCTTCGATACGCTCGGAGAGATTACCGTTCTCGGCATTGTGGCACTCACGGTCTATGCCCTGCTGCGCCGCTTCCGTCCGGCCTCCGACAGCATGGCGCCGCCTGAGCAGCAACGGGCTCAGTCAGTATTTGATGAACAGCAGCCGGATCGCGATGTCGGCGATACCGTACGCGACTACCTGCTCGTGCCGTCAGTGATCATGCAGTGGCTCTTCCCGGTCGTCATCACGCTGGCAATCTACATTTTCATCCGTGGACACGATCTGCCGGGTGGCGGCTTCTCCGCCGGCCTGACAATGTCGATAGCCTTCCTGCTGCAATATCTTGCGGGCGGCACCCGCTGGGCGGAGGAGCGCATCCGCATCCTGCCGCTGCATTGGATGGGGTCTGGACTTCTGGTCGCAGCGGCAACGGGAATTGGCTCCTGGTTGCTTGGCTACCCCTTCCTCACATCGCATTCGCGCTATCTGGACCTGCCCTTGATTGGAAAAGTACCGGCCGCCAGCGCAATGTTGTTCGATCTCGGCGTGTTCCTTCTCGTCGTGGGCTCGACAGTGCTCATCCTCGTCGCACTGGCACACCAGTCGGTCCGTATCAACCGGATACGCGCGATCGATGAATCAAGAGAGGAGCCCAGCTGATGGAACTCGTTCTCGCAATTGCCATCGGTATCATGACCAGCTGCGGCGTATGGCTGATCCTGCGCCCGCGCACCTATCAGGTGATCATAGGGCTTTCTCTCCTTTCCTATGCCGTGAACCTCTTCATCTTCGGAGTCGGCGGGTTGAAATCGGATGAGCCGCCTCTTCTTGTCGACGGCGTGGCGATCGAGACACTCACCGATCCCGTTCCTCAGGCGCTTGTCCTGACGGCCATTGTGATCGGGTTCGCCACGACAGCCCTGTTCCTCGTCGTTCTCCTGGCTTCCCGGGGCCTCACCGGCAGCGACCACGTGGACGGAAGGAGCGATCGCCGATGATCGAGCTTTCACACCACCTGATTGTCCTGCCCATCCTTATCCCGTTGATTACGGGAGCGGTGCTGCTTTTCATTGCTGACCGACAGCGCGTCCTGAAGGCGTTGGTCAGCCTTACCGGTACTGTCGCGCTGGCCGCTGTCGCTCTGCTGCTCATCGGCATTGTCGCCAGCGAAAACAGCTTCGACGGGGTCTATCTCCTGGGGAACTGGGCATCACCCTTCGGCATCGTGCTGGTAATCGACAAGCTGTCCGCACTCATGGTTGCCTTGACGGCGATCATGGCCGTTCCGGTCCTCGCCTTCTCACTAGCACGCTGGCATTCCGCCGGGGCACACTTCCACAGCCTCTACCAGTTTCTCCTGATGGGCTTGAACGGAGCGTTCCTCACCGGGGACCTGTTCAACCTTTTCGTCTTCTTCGAAGTGATGCTGGCGGCGTCCTATGGCCTTCTCCTGCACGGCTCAGGCCCGCTGCGTGTGAAGGCAGGGATGCACTATATCGCCGTCAACCTGGCTGCGGCGCTGCTGTTCCTGATCGGCGTCAGTCTCATCTATGGCACCGCGGGCACCCTCAACATGGCAGACCTCGCTGCCCGCATCCCGACGATCGAGCCCGATCGCCGGATGCTGATGGAGGCAGGGGCCGCCGTTCTCGGCGTCGCATTCCTGACCAAGGCCGGCATGTGGCCGCTCTGCTTCTGGCTGCCCAGCGCCTACAGCGTGGCGGCTGCCCCCGTTGCCGCCATTTTCACGTTGATGAGCAAGGTTGGCATCTACATCATCCTGCGTCTGACAACGCTCCTGTTTTCCGAAGGTCCGTCTGCCGGCTTCGGGTCCGACGTTCTGCTCTACGGCGGCATGGCAACGCTGGCGTTCGGAACGATCGGCGTCCTGGCATCGCAGGCGTTGGGTCGCATCGGAGCCTATTCGGTGCTCGTGTCCTCCGGCACATTGCTGGCCGTCATTGGCCTCGACGATTCCGCGGCTATATCCGGCGGACTTCTCTATCTTCTTAGCTCCAGCCTCACGCTCGGCGCGTTTTTCATGCTGGTCGAGCTGGTCGAGCGCGGCCAGGACGCGGGTGCATCGGTTCTTGCCGTCACCATGGAGGCTTATGGCGACGCGGACGACGAGATTCCGGAGGAAGGAGAAGGCGTCACCATGCCGGGGACCCTGGCCGTGCTCGGCATTTGTTTTGCCGCCTGCGCCATCCTCCTGTCCGGTCTGCCGCCACTGTCCGGGTTCGTGGCCAAGTTTGCGATGCTGTCGGCATTGATCGGCACCGGTTCTATCGGCGTCCCCCCCACAGCTCCGGCACTCGCCGTCGTCACGTTGGTCATCCTCGGCGGACTTGCCACGCTTATTGCCCTGACCCGCGCTGGTATTCGCACTTTCTGGAGCTCTATTGAGGGAACCGTGCCACGGGTGCTGGTCATCGAGATCGTTCCCGTCATGTTGATCCTCGCACTGACGGCCGCACTGACAGTAAAGGCTGGCCCGGCACTGGCCTTCATGGAAGCAACCATCCGAGGGGTGACTGGACCGCAAGCCTATATCGGAGCCGTGGAGAAGACCGTGCCGCTGCCCTCGTGGCGGGACCTGCAGCCGTCGGCAAAGGGGGATTGACGAATGTTCCCTTATCCACTTCTCACTATTGCCCTGCTGGTGATGTGGCTGCTGCTCAACGACTTCACGCTCGGCCATCTTCTGCTTGGCAGCATCGTCGCCGTCTTCGCCTCCTGGGGCATGGCGGCGTTGCGTCCGGACAAGCCGAAGCTGCGCAAATGGTATCTGCTGCCAAAGCTTTTTGCCATCGTCATGGTGGACGTCATCCGTTCAAACCTGGCGGTCAGCTGGGTTATTTTGCGCGGCCGCACGAGGGGGCACCACGCCTCGTTCATCAACCTGCCGCTCGATATCGATGATCCGACGGCACTTGCCGTTTTTGCCGTCATCATAACAAGCACGCCCGGTTCGGCCTGGCTGGAATATGACTCTCGCCGGCGCTCCGTACTCATCCATGTCCTCGACCTTATCGACGAGGACGAGTGGCGGGACCAGCTCAAGAACCGCTACGAAAAATTGCTGCTGGAGATCTTCTCATGAGCGCGATCATCATCTTCACCTCCGTCAGCATTGCCCAGGTGATACTCATGATCGCCATGGCCATATCCTCGGTGCGCATGTTTTACGGACCGCGGGCTCAGGACCGCATCATCGGCCTTGACGCACTTTACGTGAACGCCATGCTGTTGCTGGTAACGTTCGGCATTGGCACCGGGCGGACCGTCTACTTCGAGGCGGCGCTGGTCATCGGACTTCTTGGCTTCGTCTCGTCCGTCTCTCTCGCGAAATTCCTTATGCGAGGGGAGGTGATCGAATGATCTACTCCGCAGCCGACGTACCGGTCTGGGCAGCCGCCGCGATTGCCTTCTTCTTGCTGTTCGGCGCGCTCCTCGCCTTGATCGGCGCCATCGGCTTCCTGCGCCTTCCGACGTTCTACGAGCGCATCCATGCGCCGACACTTTCGACGAGCTGGGGCACTGGCGGCATCATGACGGCCTCGATCCTGTTCTTCAGCATCGCCGGAGGCCGCCTCGTTGCACATGAAATCCTGATCGGTATCTTCATCACCGTCACCACCCCGGTAACCTTCATGCTCCTGGCACGTGCGGCTCTCCATCGCGACCGTGTCGAGAACCACCCCGACGTGCCCACCAGGGCCGAGCTCGTGGTGAGCACCATCCAGGACAGAGCATCGGATGAGAAAGGCGCATAAGCAGCATTTTGCCCTAAAAACCGGCAACCACCTAATTCATGGCAAAATATTTGCCTCGCATGCAGTAAATTGCAGTTTTCTACCGCTCATCCGTTCCTAGTTTCTGGCAATTAGATGTCATCACCGACTTCTGAAAGGAACTATAATGAACCTGTTCAAGACTTTTGCCGCGGCGGCTATCGTTCAGGTCATCGCGATGGCGCCTGCTTACGCGGGCGAGAACCTCGACCAGATCAAATCGGCCGGGGTCATCAAGATCGGCACGGAGGGGACCTACGCTCCCTTCACCTTCCACGATGCAAGTAATGAGCTGGTCGGCTTCGATGTCGAAATCGGCAAGGCGGTTGCCGAAAAGCTCGGCGTAACTGCCGAGTTCGTCGAAGGCAAGTGGGATGGTCTTATCGCTGGACTTGATGCGAGCCGCTACGATGCCGTTATCAATCAGGTGGGCATCACGGAAGCACGCAAGCAGAAGTACGACTTCTCCGATCCCTACATCGCATCGAAGGCCGTGCTGATCGTTCGCGAGAACAACGATGAGATCAAAGGCTTCGAAGACTTGAAGGGCAAGAGCTCGGCACAATCTCTGACCAGCAACTTCGGCAAGCTGGCGCAGGACGCCGGTGCAGAGCTCGTGGGAACGGATGGCTTCGACCAGTCCATCCAGCTGGTCTTGACCGGCCGTGCCGATGCCACGATCAACGACAGCCTCTCCTTCCTCGACTTCAAGAAGCAGAAGGCCGACGCGCCTGTGAAAATTGTGGCCGAGAAGCCTGACGCCGATTATTCGGGCATCATCGTCCGCAAGGGTGATCCAGAGCTTGTAGCGGCAATCAACAAGGCGCTTGCCGATATCAAGGCTGACGGCACCTATCAGGCGATCTCCGAAAAATACTTCGGTCAGGACGTTTCCAAGTAAACTCGAGTTTGGCGCAAAGCCCCTCCCCAAAAGGGAGGGGCTTAACCTGTACCACGCTCGCTGTTATTGATTTTAGCGGTCGTCTTTGGCCTCCTCCCATTGTGGGGGAGATGGCAGGCAGGCCGGAGGGGGACTTTGCCCCTGCCCTACACCTCACAGGCGAGAAACCAACGTGCCTCACTGGCTTCAATTGATGATGGATTCGCTGCCCACGCTTTTGTGGGCAGGGGTAAAGTTCACCATACCGCTGACGCTACTCTCCTTCACACTAGGCCTGATTCTGGGTTTGGTGACGGCAGTGACGCGGCTGTTCGGACCTACCCCACTCGTTCTGATCGCCCGATTCTACGTCTGGGTCATTCGCGGCACGCCGTTGCTCGTGCAACTCTTCGTCATCTTCTATGGCCTGCCGAGCATCGGCATCCTGCTCGATGCCTTCCCGGCCGCTCTGATCGGTTTCACGCTCAATGTCGGCGCCTATTCGTCCGAAATCATTCGCGCCGTCACTGCCTCGGTTCCAAAGGGACAGTGGGAGGCCGCCTATTCGATTGGGATGAACTGGCGCCAGGCAATGACCCGGACAATCCTTCCCCAGGCCGCACGCGTGGCGGTCCCGCCGTTGTCGAACACCTTCATCTCGCTGGTCAAGGACACCTCGCTGGCGGCAGCAATCACCGTTCCGGAACTCTTTCAATCTGCCCAGCGGGTCGTTGCCACGACCTATGAACCGCTCATCCTGTATATCGAGGCGGCGCTGATCTACCTCGCCATGAGTTCGGTTCTGTCATCTCTGCAAGCCCGCCTCGAGGTACGCTTTGCCCGCTATGGCGGCATGCTGGAGGCGAACCGATGATCGAGCTCACCAATATCGAGAAACGCTTCGGCGACGCGGTCATTCTCAAGAATATCTCCCTTCGTTTCCCTGAGGGCAGCGTCACTGCATTGGTCGGCCCCTCCGGCGGGGGCAAGAGTACGCTGCTGCGCTGCATCAACCTTTTGGAACTGCCAAGCGCCGGTGCCGTGCGCATCGGCGACGATCGCATCGAATTCGTCCCGGAGCGCAAGGTCCCGTGGCAGGCGATCCAGAAGATCCGCCGCCAGACAGGTATGGTGTTCCAGAACTTCCAGCTGTTCCCGCACCGGACCGCACTTGAAAACGTCATGGAAGGGCTTGTCACCGTTCTGAAATGGCCCCGCGAAAAGGCGCAAGCGCGCGCTATGGAACTGCTGACCAAGGTGGGAATGGCGCACAAGACGGACGCCTGGCCTGCAACACTGTCCGGAGGCCAGCAGCAGCGCGTGGCTATTGCACGGGCACTTGCCCCTTCGCCTCAGGTACTGCTCTGCGACGAACCAACTTCAGCTCTCGACCCTGAACTCTCGGCTGAAGTCGTAGAGGTTCTCGGAAAGCTGGCTCGGGAGGGCACCACGATGGTGATGGCGACGCACGACCTTCGGCTTGCCTCCCGCATCGCCAACCACGTCGTCTTCCTCGAGGCGGGCGAGGTGGTGGAATCCGGCAGCGCCGAAGCCATATTCAATGCGCCCAAGCACGAGCGCACGCGCCGCTTCGTATCGTCAATCAACGCCGCCCAGACATTGTGACCGCGAGGGATCTTCAGCGGCAGAAGGCATACTCCCGTGGCCGCGTTAACCATGTTTTCGATTTGGCCTAAGCGTGACGACTTCCTCCAGCGAATTATGTTAACCTTTCGTTAACGTTTTGAGCCGGAGCCGCACATGAGTGGAAAACACGTCGTTTGGAAAGCTGTCGCCGCAACGCTGATGATGGCTGCGGCCGCACCTGCATCAGCGGGCGACGGCTGGAGCAGTTCCACTCGCGGCTTCGGGCATCAGCACCATCACAGGTTCGGCCCGACGGTCGGTTATACGACGCCCGTCACGCGCGTAGCCGGTGTCGGCACTTTCAGCCGTTCCGTCTGGGTGCTGAACCGCGACCACATGGAAACTTCGACGAGCCCACCGGTTGCACCTATGGCAAAGATCATCGATGTGGACAGCGCAATGCGATCCGACAGCACGTCACCATCGAGTGCTTGCTCTTACGAGGCCGGCGTCTGCGTGATCCGGTCGGCATACTAGGTGAAACGCCACACCGTCGTTTTCTTGATCTCGCTGTCTTCCAGGGCGCGGGTAACCGGTACCTCGTAGACCCCAAGCGGCTGAAGGAAGTCCTTGGGTAGATAGCTTCGCCCTGGATCTCCCACCAGGACGACCTTGCCCGTGTCCGCTAATGTGCTGAACCAGGGGATAAGCGCCTCTGCGAAACCGCGATCGTAGAAGACATCGCCCGCCAGCACCACGTCCGCATCCAGGCAGGTGCCCACGAGGTCTGCCGCAGTGAACTCCAGTGCCACGCCGTTGGCGTCGGCGTTCAGCGACACGGCGTGGGCTGTCCAGGGATCGATGTCGGCGGCCAGCACTGTCCTGGCACCGGCCAGTTTCGCAGCGATGGCGACCAGACCCGAACCTGCCGCGAAATCAAGAACCCGCTTTCCGGCAACCGTTTCCGGATGGTCCAGGATGTAGCGCGCCAATCCCTGCCCTCCAGCCCAGGCGAATGCCCAGAACGGCGGCGGAAGACCGATCTTTTCAAGCTCATCCTCGGTCTTCTGCCACAACTCATGCGCCTCATCGGCGAGATAAAGCCGAATCTCGGGAACATGAGGTTGCGACAGAAGCGCTGTGTTGGCGAGGATGAACGCGCGAGGATCGGTCTTCACGCAAGCCTCATTCGGGCGAGCGCGGCGGGTTATCCAGTCCGCCGATCCGGCAAATCTCCAGATACTCCTCGTCGGTGACCGGCTGCACGGAAAGCCGCATCGACGTCACGAGCGACATCGCCTCGAACTTCGGATTGGCCTTGATTTCCTTCAACGTCACCGGCTTCGGCATATCGCAAACGGCGCGGATGTCGACACAGTCCCAGCGGGCATCGCCATCGGCGGTCGAGTCCGGGTGGCTGAGGGCACAGACCTCTACGATGCCGACAATCTCTAGGCCTTCGTTCGAGTGATAGAAAAAGCCTTTGTCGCCGATCTTCATGGTCCGCATGTTGTTGCGGGCCTGGTAGTTACGAACCCCGGTCCACTCTTCGCCGGCCTCTCCCTTCGCCTTCTGCATTTCCCAGGACCACTTGAATGGCTCGGACTTGTACAGCCAGTACGCCATTTTCGCTTATGCCTCCGGCTTGTTGAAGACCCAGTTGTAGGGTTTGACCTCGACCTTCTCGAATAGACCAGCCAGATAATAGGGGTCGGCTTCCGCGAGCGCACGGGCTGCAGCCATATCTCCAGCCTCGACGATCACCAGGCTGCCGTTCGGCTTGCCCTCATCATCCAGGAACGGACCAGCCATCTTCAATGTGCCTTCGGCGTTCAGCTTGTTGAGATGGTCGAGATGCGCCGGTCGCGTATCCATTCGGGCATTGAGATGGCCGGGCTTGTCGGTGCACAGGAAGGCAAAAAGCATCGAATGTCTCTCCGTTCAATTATTCAGTGGTAATGGGGCGGGTCATAAGCCGCTCGACAGCGGCGGGGATTTCAAGCTTGCCAGCAATGATGTCGGCAACGGCATTGGTCAGGGGTAGCTCGACGCCATGTTTCCTCCCAAGCTCTGCAGCAAGCGCGGCGGCAAAGGCGCCTTCGACAAGCTCGTTTCCGCCGCCGTCGAACCCATGCTTGCCGAGGGCAATACCGTAGCGAAGATTACGGGACTGATGGCTCGTCCCCGTCAACACAAGGTCTCCCAGACCGGAAAGACCTCGCATCGTCTCAGCCCGTCCGCCCATCTGTTCGGCGAGACGCGACATCTCGGCGAGGCCGCGCGATATGAGCGCCGCGCGGGCCGATTCTCCAAGACCGGCGCCTTCGACGATGCCGCAGGCGATCGCCAGCACGTTCTTGAGCGCTCCGCCCAGTTGAACCCCAACAGGATCCGTCGAGGCATACAGTCGGAATGTCGGTGTCGACAGAGCATGTGCCAGCCGGTCCGCCACGGCACCGTCTCGCGCAGCGATGGTCATGGCGGTGGGCAAACCTCGTGCGATATCCGCTGCGAAGCCCGGACCGCTCAAGGCTGCCGCGGGCCGCGCCTCCAGTTCGCGTTCCAGCACTTCGGTCAGCAGGGCGCCGGAGGTTCGATCGATACCCTTCGCACAGGTGACAACGATAGCATCCTGCATGAGATAGGGACCGTAATGCCGCGCAGCATCCAGTTGCGCCTGCGATGGCATCGCGAACAGCACGATACTGGCTTCCGAGATTGCATCGGGCTCGGCGGAGAATTGCAGCGCATCCGGCAGCACCACGCCCGGCAGCGCTGCGTCGTGCGTCCCCATGTCTCTTAGGTCGCTCATGACAGACGGGTTGCGGCCAATTAGGGTGACAGGCGACCTTGATTGCAGAGCCATGACGGAGGCGAGCGCGGTGCCGAAGGCTCCTGCACCGATCACGACGATGGTCTCACCGACACTCATGCTTTTGCTCCTCGTTTGCCTGATCCGAGCATTGTCTGCGCATTACTGTCCAGGGGCCAGCGGGAACGGGGCTGAACCTCGAGTGAATCAGGCGGCAGGTCTTCCGCCATGCGCTCGAGACCAGCCCACGCAATCATCGCCGCATTATCCGTACAAAGCCTCAGGGGCGGCGCAATGAACCGGAAGCCGTGCTCGATGCAAAGCGCCTGCAGGGTCCGCCGGATCTCCTGGTTCGCAGCGACGCCACCAGCCACGACCAGCGCCGGATCCACATCCAGGTCGGCGAATTCCTCTCGAAACCGCGCAAGCCCTCGGCCTATGCGATCCTTCAACGTACGGGAAACAGCCTTCTGGAACGAGGCGCAGATGTCCGCCACATCCTGCTCGCTGAGTGGCGCGATCTGGGTCGCCGCTTGCCGGACAGCGGTCTTCAAGCCGGAAAATGAAAAGTCGAGGCGCGCTTCGCCCACCAATGGTCGCGGCAACTTGAACCGGTCGGCGTTACCTTGGAGAGCAGCATGCTCGACCGCCGGCCCCCCGGGATAAGGAAGACCGAGCAATTTTGCCGTCTTGTCGAAGGCCTCGCCCAGGGCATCGTCGATCGTCGTTCCCCACCGCTCGTAGAGCCCGACGCCGCGCACCAGGATCAGCTGCGTATGGCCGCCGGAAACGAGAAGCATGAGGTAGGGAAAGGAGAGCCCATCGGTCAGCCGCGCCGTGAGTGCATGACCTTCGAGATGATTGATCGCAAACAGAGGCTTGCCGGCAACGCGGGCGATAGCCTTGGCGGTCATCAGGCCGACGATCAGGCCACCGATCAATCCCGGACCGGACGTGGCCGCCACGGCATCGATGTCCGAGAGAGAAATTTCGGCACGCTGCAGAGCCTCCTCAACCAGCCCATCGATCGCCTCCACGTGTGCGCGAGCCGCAATCTCAGGCACCACGCCGCCAAATGCACTGTGTTCTTCAAGCTGCGACAAAACGACGTCGGAGACAATCTCGCCCCGCCCGTCTTCATGCCGAACGACCACTGCCGCAGCGGTTTCGTCGCAGCTTGTTTCGATACCGAGGATGCGGAGAATGGACGCCATGGGCCGATCGTTGATTGCTAGGGGTGACAAACCCGTCTACGAAGGCTTCCGGTTAACAATGGACGAAAGCGGATGCAAACAAAACCTTTCCGCATCGGCACGCGCGGTAGTCCTCTGGCGCTCGCCCAGGCTTCGGAAACACGCGCGCGGCTGATGGCAGCTCACGATCTTCCCGGGGATATGTTCGAGATCGTCGTCCTCTCCACCAAGGGAGACCGCATCACCGATCGGCCTCTTACGGAGCTTGGCGGCAAGGGCCTCTTTACGGAAGAACTGGAGCAGCAGCTTCTTACGGGCGACCTCGATTTCGCGGTACATTCGTCGAAGGACATGCCGACACGTCTTCCGGCTGGCCTGCAGCTGACGGCCTATCTTCCCCGGGAAGACTTCCGCGACGCCTTCATCGGCCGGACCGCACATAGTCTTGCCGCACTGCCTGATGGAGCAACCGTCGGGAGTTCCTCCTTGCGCCGCCAGGCCCTGATCAAGAGGATTCGGCCGGATATCAACGTCATCACCTTTCGCGGCCTGGTCGAAACGCGCCTGAGAAAGCTGGAGGAAGGGCAGGTCGATGCGACATTGCTCGCCTTTGCGGGCCTGAAGCGGCTCTCCATGCCCGATGTCGTCACCGACCTGATGGACCCAAAAGACTTTCCGCCGGCCCCCGCCCAGGGTGCCATCTGCGTCGAAAGCCGGATCGACGATGCACGCGTGGCAACTCTTCTCGATGCGATCAACGACCGCGCGACATATGATGCCGTCACGTGCGAACGGGCGTTCCTCGGCGCGCTCGACGGCTCGTGCCGCACGCCGATCGCCGGCTATGCGCTTTGTGAGGGAGATCACCTTCGGTTTTCAGGCCTGATCCTGACACCGGACGGCCGCCAGGAATATTCCGTTGAGCTGGAAGGTTCTCGGAATGAAGCCGAAACGGTCGGTCGGCGGGCGGGCGAGACGGTCCGCACGGCTGCGGGCCCGGGCTTCTTCGAAAGCTGGACTTAGCCGCATGCGAATCCTGGTCACGCGGCCTGAGAACGCGGGACGGCGGACGGCCAGCAGGTTGCAAGCCCTCGGCCATGACCCGGTCCTTCTCCCACTCATGGCCGCCGATCATCATCCGGAGGCCGTACGCGAAGCCCTGCATAAGCCTCGCGCAGCACTCGCCATCACCAGTGCGGAGGCCGTGCGCGTCCTGCAATCACTCGGTGATGGCCTGTCGCTACACTTGGAGGATACGGTCTTCGCGGTCGGCGAAGCGACTGCTGCCGCTGCTCGGGAGGCAGGATTTCGTGCCGTGCAGGTTGCTGACGGAACCGGCGCCGGCATGGTGGAAATCTTCGGTGAGCAACTGGTCCGACTGACGAAAGCCGCGCCGCTGCTTTACCTTGCCGGGACCCCTCGCTCTCCGGCACTGGAGGCTGGACTGGCTGAGCGGAACGTTCCGATTCTCGTTGCCGAGAGCTACACGATGCGGCCGCTTCCGATTGATCCGCAATCGCTGCGAACGGCACTCGCACAGCCGCCGATCGACACAGTTCTTCTTTACTCCCGGGAAACGGCACGACGGTTCTTCGAACTCCCTTTCCCGCAAAGCGGTTCAGAGGCGCTTCATGGCGCTTCCATCCTCTGCCTTAGCGCAAACGTAGCAGAGGCGATTCCAGAACACTTGCAACAAAATATACGCACGGCGGCGCGTCCGGACGAAGATAGTCTCTTCGCGCTCCTTTAGTCTCAACGCAGGTCAAAATCCGTTTGGCCCCTTCCCTTCACCGGCCCCTCTTACTAGTTTCAGGGTGAAGTTGCAGAACGAGGTCTCGATGGTCACGGAAAAACCACCCCGCCGCCCAAAGTCGCAGAAGACGCCCGTAACCATAGACCTTGCGGCGGAGGAAGCGGCAGCGGTTGCCGAGCCCGTCCGCAGTAACGACACCGACGACGCAACATCCGGTTCGAGCGAGGCGCCATGGGGTGAGAACTCCGCGCCTGAGAAACCTATCGCGTTTGAAGAGCCGACCGATCGCAAACCCGCGACCGAGACGTTGGCAGAGCCAGCCGTCGACAAGCCCGTGGAGGCTGCCGTCGAAGAGCCGTCTGCATCCGATACATCGGATCCGGCCCAGGCTCAGGCCCCGGATCAAACCAAATCCTATGGTGCACCACCCATCGCACCGGTGCCGGAGCGAAAGGACGCGGCCACATCGACGCTGATTGCTGCAGGCATCTGCGGCGGCATCGTCGCGCTCGCCCTTGCGGGCAGCATGCAATATGCCGGATATCTCCCGGCGGCTACCAGCGCGCCGAACGTCTCCGCCGAACTTGCTGCCCTTCGGCAACAAGTTGAAGCCATCAATCAGCCACCGGCGCCTGCGGTGGATCCCGAACTCCAGACAAGGCTCCAGGCCCTGGAAGCCGCGCTGGCCCAAGGTACGGACAGCGCCACGGCCGAAAGGCTGTCCACAATGGAACAAGAGCTGGCTGCCATGCGCTCCGCTGCGGAAAGCGGTACCGCCGACAGCACGGGGCAACTGGAACAGTTACGCACCCGCCTGGATGCCGCTGAAACTAAACTGAACGAGCCTGGCGAGGACGCGGCAGCCGCCCGCGCCATCGCTGCAGCTGCATTGAAGGCCGCCATTGATCGTGGCAACTCCTTCACACCCGAGCTCGACACCTTCGCCGCCGTGGCGCAGGACGACCCTTCCCTGGCTCAGTTGCAGCCCTTCAGCGAAACTGGCGTTCCCTCGCGCACGCAGCTTGCGGAGCGTTTTTCCCAGACTGCCAATGCCATCCTTGAGGCCGTCGACCGGCCGGATCCCGAGCAGAGCGTGGCACAGCGCCTGATGTCGAGCGCTTTGTCCGTCGTAAAGGTGCGGCGGACGGGCGATGTCGAAGGTGATGCGCCTGACGCACTCGTCGCACGCATGGACAGCGCATTGAAGAATGGAGATCTTCAGGCGGCTAGCGCGGAGTGGGAAAAACTACCGGAGGAGGCAAAAGCTGCCTCTCCTGATTTCAAGCAGTCACTCGACGCACGGATCGCCGTCGATGCGTTGATCGCCGATAGCCTTTCCCGCGCTGTGAGCGAAACCGGAACCCGGAACTGAGGACGACAGAATGATCAGATTATTTGCGTTCATCCTTGTCGTTCTTGCTCTTGGTTGGGGTTTCTCCTGGCTGGCAGACCGGCCTGGCCTGATCTCCGTCACCTGGCAGGATTACCTTATTGAGACCAGCCTGATGGTCGCGGCGACCGCGGTCGCCGCCGTCATTGCTGCATTCATGATCCTTTGGTGGCTCTTCCAGCTTATCTGGACTTCGCCGCACTCCGTTCGCCGTTATTTCCGGGCCCGCAAGCGTGATCGCGGCTATCAGGCCCTGTCGACCGGCCTCATTGCAGCCGGTGCTGGCAATGCAATCCTCGCACGCAAGATGAGCCTACGGGCGCAAGGCATGCTCCGGGCCGATCAGGAGCCCCTGCTGCACCTTCTGGACGCGCAGGCTGCCCTGATCGAAGGGAAGCATGACGAGGCCCGCGCAAAGTTCGAGCGGATGGCCGAAGATCCGGAAACACGAGAACTCGGCCTCCGTGGTCTTTACATGGAAGCCCGTCGTTTGGGCGCGGACGAGGCGGCTCGGCAATACGCGGAGCGCGCCGCAGAAAACGCGCCCTATCTTCCCTGGGCAGCGCAGGCGACACTTGAATATCGCAGCCGCGAGGGCCGGTGGGACGATGCCATCCGCCTGCTTGACCAGCAACGTATCGCCAATGTCATCGACAAGAAGCAGGCCGAGCGCTGGAAGGCTGTTCTGTTGACAGCAAAGGCCGAAGAGCGACTGGAAGCCGATCCAAGGGGAGCAAGGGACGATGCTCTGGCTGCTCTCAAGCTGGCCAAGGATCTTGTGCCCGCGGCCGTGGTCGCTTCGAAGGGCTATCTCCGCGAGGACAATGTCCGCCGTGCCGCATCCGTGCTTGAAGACGTCTGGAAGCTGACGCCGCATCCGGAAATTGCCCGCGCCTACGTCCGGGCCCGAAGTGGCGACAGCGCCGTCGATCGCCTGAAGCGGGCCGAGAAGCTTGAGCAACTGCGTCCCAATAACGTGGAATCTCTCGTCGCCGTAGCGGAAGCTGCACTCGACGCAAGAGAGCTCGGAAAGGCCCGCGCGAAAGCCGAGGCTGCGACACGCATGACCCCGCGTGAAAGCGTCTATCTCCTGCTAGCCGATATCGAGGAAGCCGATACCGGCGATCAGGGCCGCATTCGCCATTGGATGGCGCAGGCGCTCCGCGCGCCGCGCGACCCGGCCTGGGTGGCGGACGGTATAGCCTCCGAGCAGTGGCTACCCGTCTCCCCCACGTCCGGCAGGATCGATGCATTCGAGTGGAAAGTCCCCTTCGGCCAGCTTGAGGGACCTGTGGAAGACGGAGTTCTCGCGGAAAAGGCCATTGCCGAACTTCCTCCCGTCGTGTCTGCACCCCCAGCGAAACCCGAACCCTCAGTAACGAAGGCGATCGACGCAGTGGCTCCCCGGAAGGCAGCCGAGCCTATAACGGCGCCTGTCATTGTTTCGAAGGCCCCGACACCGCCCCCGGCAAAGCCGGCGGCACCGCTAGTGAAAGACGCCAGGGATGAAGAAACTGAAATCGAGGACCCGTTCTTCGGGCGGCCGCCGGATGACCCCGGCGTGAAGGATCCGAACGCATCACAGCAGCCTGCCAACCGCCTGCGGCTCTTCTAAATGGATTGGACTGGCTATGCTTGAGCGTATTCAGACTTTCATACAAAACCTTGGTGCACGACAGCAGGGTGACGGCTTCCTCCCTGGGGATCCAAGGGTGGCCTTCGCCGCCCTCTGTTTCCAGGTGATGGAGGCTGATGGTGGTGTCTCGCCAGAAGAAAAGCGCCACCTTCGCATCTTGCTGAGGGAGCGCTACAACCTCGCGGAGGGACAACTGACCGCCCTGATCAATGCAGGACGCGAAGCCGGCCAGGAAGCCGTTGACTATTACCGCTTCACCTCGGATCTTAAGCGGCATCTTGAGCCGGAAGAGTGCGTCGAGTTTGTCGGTATCCTTTGGGATCTGGTGCATGCCGATGGCGAGCGGAGCGAATTGGAGGATCACATCATCTGGCGGATCGCGGACCTCCTCGGCGTTTCGGCGCGAGATCGGGTCCTTCAGCGCCAGCAGGCTGCCGCTCGGCAATCAAAGGGAGATACGGGAGAGGATTGAGAAGGTAGCGCATGCTGATGACAGCCTCCCATAGCACGGAAAAGCCTCCAATCCTGATCGTGCTTCACCAGGAAAACTCCTCGCCCGGCCGTGTCGGCCAAATGTTGGCCGAAAAAGGCTACCCGCTCGACATCCGCAGACCGGTTCTAGGCGACGCACTCCCCGATACCCTGTCGGAACATGCCGGTGCGGTGATCTTTGGCGGGCCAATGAGCGCCAATGACCCCGATCCCTTCATCAAGACAGAGACGGACTGGATCGGCATCCCGCTCAAGGAGAACAAGCCCTTCCTCGGTATCTGCCTCGGTGCGCAGATGATGGTTCGCCACCTTGGCGGAACCGTGGGCGCGCACAAGGATGGCTTGACGGAAATCGGCTGGTATCCGCTGCGTCCGACCGAGCACGGGAGGCTGCTCATGCAGCAGTGGCCACGCATGGTCTACCATTTCCATCGGGAAGGCTTCAGCCTGCCGCATGGGGCAGAACTGCTTGCGGAGGGGGACGCCTATGGCAACCAGGCAATCCGTTATGGCGCAAACGCCTGGGGCCTGCAGTTCCATGCCGAACTCACGCGGGCAATGATGCAGCGCTGGGTCGTTCGCGGCGAGCACCGTTTCATCATGCCGAACGCGCAGAGAGGAAGCGAGCATCTCGAAGGCCGAATGATCTTCGACACTCCGCTCAAGCAATGGCTCTGGGGCTTCCTGGATCTCGTCTTCGATCGAGAGAAGGGCACCGAGAACGGACAGATTGAAACGATGCGGCTCCAGAGGGCCGCCGGCGATTAGCGCTCCGGTGCCTCGAGACCGTCGATCTTGCGCAACTGCGGGAAACGCAGCGCCCAGATAGCGGCAACGGCCAGTGTTCCCGCCCCGCCGATGACCACGGCCGGAACGGCGCCGAAGACGGAGGCCATCGTGCCGGCGCGAAATTCGCCAAGTTCGTTCGAAGCACCAACGAAGACCATGTTGACGGCGTTGACGCGGCCTCTTACCTCGTCCGGCGTCCACAGCACGATCAGTGTCTCACGGACGTAGACAGAGATCATGTCCGATGCGCCCATCAGCATAAGCGCCGCGATCGAAAGCCAAACCGCATCCGAAAGGCCGAAGACGACCGTACCTAAGCCGAACAAGGCGACGCCGACAAACATGGCAACGCCGGCATTGTGGCGGATGGGATGGAAGGCGAGCCACAGCGCCACTGCAACAGCTCCGATCCCTGGCGCGGCACGCAACAGGCCAAGCCCCCAAGGTCCGAGCACAAGGATATCGCGCGCGAAAATCGGCATCAGGGCCACAGCGCCGCCCAGAAGAACCGCGAAAAGGTCCAGCGAGATGGCGCCAAGCACCACCTTCTCCTGGCCTATGAAACGGAAGCCGGCAAGGATTTCGTTCCAGCTGACTGCTTTCGACCCCGAACGCTGTACAGGCTTGGGGATGATCAGGATCAGCAACACCGCCAACGAAAGCATGACGAGCGCCACGCAGTAGGCCGCGATGGGGCTCGCGCCATAGAGAAGG
Source organism: Pseudorhizobium xiangyangii (assembly GCF_020531965.1). Lineage (GTDB taxonomy): Bacteria > Pseudomonadota > Alphaproteobacteria > Rhizobiales > Rhizobiaceae > Neorhizobium > Neorhizobium xiangyangii. Next base: position 182,731 of record NZ_JAJAWH010000007.1, read on the forward strand.
CCGCCAGCCACCGGTCCGACGATGGATGCTGTCTGCCAGGACGATGAGTTCCAGGCGATCGCATTGGCGAGATCGCGTTCCGGCACCAGGTTCGGCGCCAGGGACTGAACGGCAGGCCCCATGAAGGCTCGCTCGATACCGAAGACGGTGAGAACTAGGAAAACGAGCCATGGCATGAAAGCGTCGGCAAGCGTCAGGGCCAACAGAGCAGCGGTGCACAACACCCCAATTGCGAGACAAATCGCCACGATCGCCCGACGATTGTAGCGATCGGCTACCGAGCCCGTGACAAGGATGAGCAGGAGGGAGGGAAGAAACTGAAAGAGACCGATGAGGCCCAGATAAAGAGCACTGCCCGTTTGGTCGTACATCTGCCAGCCGACAGAAACGCTGACGATCTGGATCGCGAAGGCAGCGAGAAAGCGCGCCGTGAAGAAACGAGCGTATGACGAATGCCGAAAGGCGGCAAACCGGTCGCCAGTTGTGTGGGTGGACATCAGGCGGGACTTTCGGGAGATCCGAGGCGGCACCGCATCCGTTAAGGCGGAATCGGCTCCGAGCAAGGCGCGGCACTTGCTCGTTAGTTCGCCAATGTCTACATGTCTGTCAACTTAGAAATGGAGACTTGGATGCTCGCGCTGTTTCAGACGATTGACTTGGCTTTAAACCTTTATACCTGGGTGCTGATCGGCAGCGCCATTTTCTCCTGGCTCTATGCCTTCAACGTGATCAATTCGAGCAACCAGTTCGTCAACGCGATCGGTACTTTCCTGCATAACGTCACGGAACCGGTCCTGCGCCCCATCCGCCGCGTCATGCCCAATCTCGGCGGCATCGACATTTCCCCGATCATCGTGCTGCTGATCATTTTCTTCCTGCGCTCGCTGCTCTGGACAAGCATCTACCCCCTCTTCGCGTGAAGCCATTCGGCCCGTACAACGATCACGTCCACCAGTCCGTGAGACGGGTCTGAGGCTGCCGAAAACATCGATCTCGACAAAAAATCCCCCGGATCAACGCTGATCCGGGGGATTTGTTTATGAAGCCCGAGGCTTTGAAACGCCGCTGACTACTTGCTGGCCTTGTAGCGCTCGATCGCTTCGACAATCAGCTGCTTGGCGACGTCGACATCCTGCCAGCCGCCGATCTTCACCCACTTGCCGGGCTCGAGATCCTTGTAGTGCTCGAAGAAGTGCTCGATCTGCTTGAGCGTGATCTCCGGCATGTCGGTGTAGTTCTTGACTTTGTCATAGCGCTGCGTGAGCTTCGGAACCGGCACGGCGATGATCTTCTCGTCCTTGCCGCCGTCGTCTTCCATCACCATCACGCCGATCGGGCGCACATTGATGACGCAGCCGGGAACCAGCGGGCGGGTGTTGCAGATGAGGACGTCGATCGGATCGCCGTCTTCCGACAGCGTATGCGGTACGAAGCCGTAATTGCCGGGATAGGTCATCGGCGTGTAGAGGAAGCGATCGACGATCAGCGCGCCGGCTTCCTTGTCCATCTCGTACTTGATCGGGTGGCCGCCGACCGGCACTTCAACGATGACGTTGACATCGTCCGGCGGGTTCTTGCCGATGGAAATCGCATCTATACGCATTATTCTTCCCACGTGAGGTGTATCGATAGGCGCTTCGATACTGGGAAAGACCCCGCAAGGCAACTAAGCTGTGGTTGCTCTCTGCAGGTCAACGCATGCCGCAAAGGACATTCAACGCGGCCAGACGTATCCGATCTTTCTCAAAGTGGCTCCGCCGAAGTCCTCCACGCCCTCGACCATGTCGAGGCCGCCGTGGCGACGGAAAAAGCGCGCGGCGTGTTCGCTGTCCTCCAGGCACCAGACCACGAGCCCGTCGCAGCCAAGAGACTTCAGCAGTCGGCGGCTCTCGCCGAACAACCGGCGACCTAAACCGATGCCCTGATATTCCGGGCGTAGATAGATTTCATAAACTTCGCCGTCATAGGGAAGCGCTCTCGCACGGTTGAGCCCCATCGTGGCGTAGCCGGCAATGCTACCGGCGACATCAAGCACAAGAAGGGTAGCAGGGCCACGGGTTGCCTTCCGCCACCAGATCTCTCCTCGGCGCTCGATCATCTGGGTCAGCGGCTTATGCGGAATGAGTCCCGCATACGCGTGCTCCCACGAAAGGCGATGCACATCTGCAACGGCTCCGGCGTCCTGCGGGTCGGCCCGCCGCACATCGATCGACAACGTCTTCATAACGTCTTTTGGACCCATTCATCGGGTTGTGCGAGAACATGATACTCACTGGAAACACCAATCCCCAGCGTAGGCTCTGGCGCTCACGGAACTACGTTAACGCTTTTTTTACTCACCCCACAAGCCTGCGCCACATCAAGACACAAAAGAAAAAACCCGGCGCGAAGGCCGGGTTTTCTGCAGGTCATATGGGGATGAGAATCAGGCGATCTTTGCTTTTTCGAATCGCTTGCGATCGTTCGCATCCAGGAACATCTTGCGCAGGCGGATGTTCTTCGGTGTCACTTCCATCAACTCATCGTCCTGGATCCAGGAAAGAGCACGGTCGAGCGTCATGCGGATCGGCGGAGTCAGGCGCACGGCTTCGTCCTTGCCGGCCGAACGAATGTTGGTGAGCTGCTTGCCCTTCAACACGTTGACCTCGAGGTCGTTGTCCCTGCTGTGAATGCCGATGATCATGCCGGCGTAAACCTTTTCACCCGGCTCGATGATCATCGGACCACGGTCTTCCAGGTTGAACATGGCGTAGGCAACGGCTTCACCGGCCTGGTTGGAAAGCAGAACGCCGTTGGTACGACCGCCGATTTCACCCTTGAAAGGCTGATAATCATGGAACAGACGGTTCATGATCGCAGTACCGCGGGTGTCGGTCAGAAGTTCCGACTGGTAGCCGATGAGACCACGGGTCGGCGCGAAGAACACCAGACGGACGCGGCTGCCGCCGGACGGACGAAGCTCGGCCATTTCAGCCTTGCGCTCGGACATCTTCTGCACGACGATACCGGAATGCTCTTCATCGACGTCGATGACGACTTCTTCGATCGGCTCCATCAGCGTGCCGTTCTCGTCCTTGTGCATGACGACGCGCGGACGCGACACGGCAAGCTCGAAACCTTCACGACGCATGGTTTCGATCAGTACGGCCAGCTGCAATTCGCCGCGACCGGAAACGTAGAACGAATCCTTGCCTTCGGCTTCTTCGATCTTCAGCGCAACGTTGCCTTCGGCTTCCTTGAACAGACGGTCGCGGATAACGCGGCTAGTAACCTTGTCGCCTTCGGTGCCGGCCAGCGGGCTGTCGTTGACGAGGAAGGACATGGTGACCGTCGGAGGATCGATCGGCTGCGCGGTCATCGGTTCGGTGACCGAGGGATCACAGAACGTGTCGGCAACGGTTCCCTTGGACAGGCCGGCGATGGCCACGATGTCGCCTGCATGGGCTTCGTCGATCGACGTGCGCTCGATGCCGCGGAACGCGAGGATCTTGGAGATACGGCCGGTTTCAACCGTCTTGCCGTCCTGGCCGAGAACCTTCACCGGCTGGTTCGGCTTGATAGAGCCGGATGCAATGCGGCCGGTGATGATACGGCCGAGGAAGGGGTTGGCTTCCAGCAGCGTGCCGATCATGCGGAACGGGCCATCAGCGACGTTGGGCTCGGGAACGTGCTTGACCACGAGGTCGAGCAGCGGACCAAGACCTTGATCCTTCGGGCCTTCCGGGTTGACGTTCATCCAACCGTCACGACCAGAACCATAGAGGATCGGGAAGTCGAGCTGTTCGTCCGTCGCATCGAGGTTCGCGAACAGGTCGAAAACCTCGTTGATGACTTCTTCGTGACGGCCGTCCGGACGGTCGATCTTGTTGATCGCGACGATCGGGCGAAGGCCAACCTTGAGTGCCTTTCCGACCACGAACTTGGTCTGCGGCATCGGGCCTTCGGAAGAGTCGACCAGAACGATCGCGCCATCCACCATCGACAGGATACGCTCGACTTCGCCGCCGAAGTCGGCGTGACCGGGGGTATCGACGATATTGATGCGGACACCCTTCCATTCCACCGAGGTGGCCTTGGCGAGAATGGTGATGCCGCGTTCCTTTTCGAGATCGTTCGAGTCCATGACGCGTTCTGCAACGCGCTGGTTCTCGCGGAACGAGCCCGATTGTTTCAGAAGCTCGTCGACAAGGGTCGTTTTGCCATGGTCAACGTGCGCGATAATCGCGATGTTGCGAAGTGCCATTGATGATATCTCTGGGGCTGTGGCGCCAACATTTCGGAGGACGCGCCAATTTTCGTTGGCGCGTCCATACCCTGTTTTTCGCATTTGCGAAAGAGGGGAACGCCTTTCCTTATTGGAGGGCAGCTATGCGTCGCTGCCCGAAAGCTCCTCGACCATGGCGAGACCTTTCTTGCGCAGCATGGCTTCCGGGTCCGGCAGCTTGCCACGGAAGGCCTTGTAGGCCGCCTCAGGATCGATGGATCCACCAACGGAATAGATATTGTTCTTCAGCTTGCGCGCCATGACCGGATCGAAGGGATTGCCGGTTTCCTCGAAGGCCGCGAAGGCGTCCGCATCGAGCACTTCCGACCACATGTAGGAATAGTAGCCGGCGGAATAGCCGTCACCGGCGAACACATGCTGGAAATGAGGCGTCGCGTGGCGCATGACGATCGACTGGGGCATTCCGATCTCGCTAAGGACCTCCGCTTGCACGGCCATCGGATCTTCCACGGCCATTCGGGTGTGAAATGCCATGTCGACCAGGGCAGAAGCGGTGAACTCGACCGTTGCGAAGCCAGCATTGAATGTTCGCGCGGCAATAACCTTGTCGAGAAGCTCCTTCGGCATCGACTCGCCCGTTTCGAAATGCACAGCATATGTCTCGAGGATTTCCGGTACGGTCAGCCAGTGTTCATAGAGCTGCGACGGCAGTTCGACGAAATCGCGCGAGACGCCGGTGCCCGAAACAGACGGGTAGGTGACATCCGACAACATACCGTGGAGTGCATGTCCGAACTCGTGGAACAGCGTGCGCGCGTCATCGAGCGAAAGGAGTGCAGGTTTACCGGCCGCAGGCTTGGCGAAGTTGCACACATTGTAGATGATCGGCAGCTCGCCTTTTGAGCCATTCTTCAGGGGCAGCTTGTGCTGGGACTGGAGCGAACTCATCCACGCTCCCGACCGCTTTGAGGAGCGAGCGAAGTAATCGCCGAGGAACAAGGCCTTGAGATTGTTGTTCTCGTCCCTAATCTCGAAGACACGCACATCGGGGTGATAGGCGGGTACATCGTTCTCCTCGATTGCCCGAACGCCGAACAGCCGCCCGGCAACGTCGAAGCAGGCTTCGATGATCTTCTCGAGCTGCAGATAGGGTTTCAGCTCAGACTCCGAGAAATTGAAGGTCCGCTGCCGAAGCTTCTCTGCATAATGGCGCCAGTCCCACGGCATGACCTCGTGATTGCCGCCCTCCTCGGCGATCAGGCCGGAAAGGTTCGCCTCTTCTTCCAGCGCTCTTTTCCGGGCCTTGTCCCAGACGGCCGTCAGCAGCTTGTTCACCGCCTCCGGCGTCTTCGCCATGGTGTTGTCGAGCTTGAACGCCGCGAAGCTGTCGTAGCCCAGCAGCTGGGCCCGCTCTGCCCTCAGGGCAAGCGTCTCCTTCACTGTCCCGAGGTTGTCCGTCTCGCCGCGATTGGCGCCGCGCGCAATCCAGGCTCGGAACGCCTGCTCGCGGAGTTGCCGCCGCTCGGAGAATGTCAGGAAGGGCTCGATGATAGAGCGCGCCAGGGTGACTGCATATCCGGCGTCATGGCCGCGATCGCGGGCCGCCGCCGCCATGGCGTCGCGGAGGAAGGATGGCAGCCCCGCCAGGTCGTCTTCCTCCGTAAGAAGGAGTTCCCAGTTCCTCTCGTCCGCCAGCACGTTCTGGCCGAACCGGGCTCCGAGGCCGGCGAGTGTTTCATTGACCTTCGCCAGGCGCTCCTGTTCCGGCTTGGGAAGCTTCGCACCGGTGCGCACGAAGCCCTTCCAGTGGCGTTCGACAACGCGATGTTCCTCCTCGGAAAGACCCAGTTCATCCCGCTTCAGCCAGAGCGTATCCACCCGGCGGAACAGAGCCTCATTCATCGCAATCTTCGAATAGTGCCGCGACATCTTCGGTGCGATCTCGCGTTCGAGCGACTGGATGACATCGTTGGTATGAGCGCCGGCCTTGTTCCAGAACAATGCCGATACGCGCGACAGTTCATCTCCCGCTATTTCCAGCGCGACGATCGTGTTCTTCATCGTCGGCGCTTCCGGATTTGCAGCAATGGCATCGATCTCCGCGTCATGGCTGGCGAGCGCCGCATCAAAGGCCGCATCGAAACCCTCGTCCTTCACGAGATCGAAGCGTGGAAGCCCTTCGTGCCCGTTCCATTCGACGAAAGCTGGGTTGATCTGAAGCTGCGGCATGCGAATTTCCTTCGTACTGGTGTCTGGCATTTCTATCGGAGAAAGCGGCGGCAATGCGTGAGTAAATGTAGTCATTTCGGCCGCTGAGCCAAGCTGGCTTGCGTAAAATGGCGAAGGGTACGAGCGCCCGAAACCCCGTTTGTGGCTTGTCTGGTGGAGGAAAGGGAGTAAGTCATCAACACCCATCATCACGCGTTCCGGTCCTGGCGGCCGACCAACCATGCGAGACGGCGCCGCAAGGCACTCCCACAAGGCCATCCAGTGAAAGCCGACAGCCCTCTTCCGCAACCTCTCATGTCAGCGCGCCGCACGTCCCTCATTGGCGCCTTGCTGACGGCGCTCGGCCCGGTCTCTATGGCCATATACACGCCCGCCATGCCCGAGCTGGTGCAAGCCTTCTCGACGACGGAGGCGGCCATCAAGATGTCGCTTTCCCTTTATTTTGCGGGCTTCGCCATTGCGCAGCTTCTCGCAGGGCCCATGTCGGACGCCTTCGGCCGCAGGGCGGCGACGGTGGGCTTCCTGGTCATCTATCTGGTTGGCTCCATTCTGGCCTCCATGGCCCCGACAATCGACTGGATACTGGCGGGACGACTGATACAGGGCATCGGTGCATCCGTGGGGATCACGGTGGCGCGGGCCGTCGTGCGCGACCAGTTCGTGGGCAAGGATGCAGCCAGCATCATGAACCTCATTGGCATCATGCTGACGGTCGCCCCGGCCATGGGGCCTACGCTGGGCGGCCTCTCGTTGGCGGCTTTCGGCTGGGAATCCGTGTTCCTGCTGATGCTCGGCTTCGGGATCATCTCGATCGGCAGCGTCCTCTTGTTCCTCAAGGAAACGACAACGCCCGACAGGACCCGATTGCGACCCGCACGGCTCCTTTCCGGTTATGCGGAGGTCCTGTCGAACCCGAGCTTTATGCTCGCCTCCCTCGTCATCGGTGGCTCCATCGGTGCACTCTATGCCCAGGCGACGATGCTGCCTTTCGTGCTGATCAACGAAGTCGGCCTCACGCCGACACAGTTTGGCGTCGGCATGCTCGTCCAGACAGGGTCCTACCTGATGGGATCGCTGGTCTTGCGACGGATCTCCAACCGCATCTCCGGCCATCGCGCAGTTGTCACAGGGCTTTTCTTCTGCGGCTCGGGCGGCTTGATAATGGCCCTGTCAGTGGCTTTCCTGCCGCCGAGTTTCCTCTCGATCATGCTGCCCGTCGGCATTTGCACCTTTGGCATCGCCTTCATCAGCCCGCATATCATCACCGTCGGCATGGCGCCCTTCCCGCATATCGCCGGCTCCGCCTCGGCGATGATGGGCTTCGTGCAGATGGGCTGCGGCTTCATCGGCGGGCTCGCGGCGGCCGCAATGGGTGCACCTCTGTTGGCCTTCGGGACAATTATCCCCCTGATGGAATTCACTGCGGTCGGAAGCTATCTCGCCTATCTCGCCATCAACCGGCGCGCATGAAAAACCCGCCGTCGCATGTGCAACGGCGGGTTCGATAGACAATTCCTTAAGCGCTTCAGCCCTTGAGATTGCGCTTGGCGAGCGTGCGAAGGCGCAGGGCATTCAGCTTGATGAAACCGGCTGCATCCTTCTGGTCGTAGGCACCCTGGTCGTCCTCAAAGGTGACCAGCTGGTCCGAGTAGAGCGACTTGTCGCTCTCGCGGCCGATGACCATGACATTGCCCTTATAGAGCTTCAGCGTGACCTCGCCCTCGACATGCTCCTGGCTCTTGTCGATCAGTGCCTGCAGCATTTCACGCTCCGGCGAGAACCAGAAACCATAATAGATCAGCTCGGCGTAACGCGGCATGATCTCGTCCTTGAGGTGGGCGGCACCCCGGTCGAGCGTGATGGATTCGATGGCGCGATGAGCGGCCAGCAGGATGGTGCCGCCGGGCGTTTCATAAACGCCGCGCGACTTCATGCCGACAAAACGGTTCTCGACCAGATCGAGACGACCGATACCATTGTCACGGCCATAGTTGTTCAGCGCTGCCAGCAGCGTTGCCGGTGACATTTCCACGCCGTTGATCGAGCATGCATCGCCTTTGCGGAAGCCGACCTTGATGGTGGTTGCCTTGTCTGGAGCCGCTTCCGGCGAGATCGTGCGCATGTGCACGTATTCTGGAGCCTCGACGGCCGGATCTTCCAGAACCTTGCCCTCGGACGAGGAATGCAGCAGGTTGGCGTCGACCGAGAACGGCGCTTCGCCCTTCTTGTCCTTGGCGACGGGGATCTGGTTCTGCTCGGCGAAAGCAAGGAGATCGGTGCGGCTCTTGAACGCCCAATCGCGCCACGGTGCGATGATCTTGATGTCCGGGTTCAGCGCATAGGCCGAAAGCTCGAAGCGAACCTGGTCGTTGCCCTTGCCGGTGGCGCCATGGGCGATGGCGTCTGCGCCGGTCTTCTTTGCGATGTCGATCAGGTGCTTGGAGATCAGCGGGCGTGCAATCGACGTGCCGAGCAGGTAGACGCCTTCATAGACGGCATTGGCGCGGAACATCGGGAAGACGAAATCGCGGACGAATTCCTCGCGGACATCCTCGATATAGATCTCCTTGATGCCCAGCATCTCGGCCTTCTTGCGGGCCGGCTCAAGCTCTTCGCCCTGACCGAGGTCGGCGGTGAAGGTCACCACTTCGGCGTTAAGTTCGGTCTGCAGCCATTTCAGGATGATCGAGGTGTCGAGACCGCCGGAATAGGCGAGAACGACCTTTTTTACGTCTTTCGGGAGTGCCATGTCGAAATTGTCCGTCTGCGAGTGGTGGCGGTCTTTGGTGGAACCGTCGTGTCGGGAATGCCGGCACTTTTAGCGAGTTTGCGATTGGGTGCAAGACATGACGCGTCTATCTCATTGACACGCTCAGCCGGAGCACCACATTCCGCCGCTTCGCTTTGAGGTGACACAGGAGATATTTCATGGCCGATATTCATCACGCTTTGAAGAAAGGCAATGTCGCCGTTGTCACAGGTGCCGCATCCGGCATCGGGCTGGCGGCCGCCAAACGTTTCGCGGAGCTGGGTCTTTGCGTCGTGCTTGCCGATCTTGAAGGTGATGCACTGGCTGATGCGTGCCGGCAGGTCGCAGCCGTTGCCGAAGGCGGCGAGGCGGACGTCACGGCCATCGGCACCGACGTGTCTGACATCGCCCAGCTCCAGTCTCTGGAACGCGCCGTGCTGCAGAAGTACGGTCGCGTGCACGTCCTGATGAACAATGCCGGCATCCAGCCGGGCAGCACTCTTTTTGGACCTCAGGCAAACTGGGACCACGTTCTGTCCGTCAACCTGATGGGCGTGATCAACGGTTCCCGGATCTTCGGCCCGGGGATGATCGGCCATGGAGAACCCTCGCTCATCATCAACACCGGCTCCAAGCAAGGCATCACCACGCCGCCCGGAGATCCCGCCTACAACGTCTCGAAGGCGGGCGTGAAGGCCTTCACGGAAGCGCTTCAACACGAACTCCGCAACCTGCCCAATGCCCGAACCAGCGCCCATCTGCTGATCCCCGGCTTCGTCTTCACCGGACTTACGGCACGCGGTCGCACGGACAGACCGGAGGGAGCCTGGACAGCGGAGCAGACGATAGACTTCATGCTGGAAAGCCTCAGCCGAGGCGATTTCTACATTCTCTGCCCGGACAACGAAGTGGATCGGACGACAGACGAACGCCGCATTCTCTGGGCCGCCGGCGACATCGTCGAAAACCGGCCACCGCTGTCGCGCTGGCACCCTGACCATGCCGAAGCCTCCAAGGAATTCATCGCAGGAAAGGCGTGATTGGCAGGTTCGGAAAAGCCGGATAAGAAAGCATCTTCGCAACCGGCTTTACCGAGCGCACTATGGACTTTCTTCCGAACCTGCCGACGCTGATCGCATTCACCGCTGCCAGCCTGCTGCTGGCGCTGACACCCGGACCCGACATGACGCTCTCGATCAGCCGTGCACTGGCACAAGGGCGCGGTCCGGCGCTCTTCGTCGTGGTCGGCACTTCGACCGGCATCCTGGTCCACACGCTGCTCGTCGCTTTCGGGATATCGGCCCTCATCACCGCCTCGCCCACCGCATTCTTCATCCTGAAGACCGGTGGCGCGGCCTACCTTCTCTGGTTGGCGATCCAGGCAGTCCGCTGTGGATCCAGCCTTTCCGTGGAGAACGTCGAGGGCACGAAGGGATCGGCTTTCGCCAACATATCCACGGGATTGTGGGTCAATCTCCTCAACCCCAAGATCATCATATTCTTTATGACCTTCCTGCCGCAGTTCGTGACGGCTGGCGATCCCGCGGTAACCGAGAAGCTGATTTTCCTCGGCACCTTCTTCATCGTGGTGTGCTCGCCGGTGAATGTCCTCGTAATACTGGCAGCAGACCGTCTCGCCAACTGGCTGCAGGCGAACCCTAAGGTTCTGCGTGGTATCGACTACACGTTCGCGGGGGTCTTCTCGATCTTCGCGCTGAAGATTTTCCTCACGCAGTCGCGCTGATCAGCCGATCAGCAGCGCGTCATCATCCAGCGTTTCGCCCCGCATCTTGCGGAACATGGCGATCAGGTCCTCGACCTGGAGGTCCTTGCGGCTGTCGCCGCTGACGTCGAGAATAATCTCGCCCCCATGCAGCATGATGGTGCGGTGGCCGAAGTCGAGCGCCTGACGCATCGAATGGGTGACCATCAACGTGGTGAGCTTGCGCTCCGACACGACCCGCTGGGTGAGTTTCATGATGAACTCCGCCATGCCGGGATCGAGTGCTGCAGTGTGTTCGTCCAGAAGCAGGACTTCCGAACCCGAGAGCGTCGCCATGACCAGCGAAACAGCCTGACGCTGCCCGCCGGAGAGCAGGTCCATACGGTCCTTCATCCGGCTTTCGAGGCCGAGATTGAGTTCGGCGATCCGGTCCCGGAAAAGGTCGCGGCGGCCTGAACCGAGCGCCGATTGAAGACCGCGCCGCTCGCCCCGACGGGCAGCAAGCGCCAGGTTCTCTTCAATCGACAGCGCTCCGCAGCTTCCGGTCAGCGGATCCTGGAAGACGCGTGCGACGAGCCCGGCCCGTGCCGCCGTGGATTTCCGGGTGACGTCTGTCGTGCCGATCGTCACCTTGCCTTCGCTTGCGAGCAGGTCTCCGGCGAGAACACCAAGCAGGGTCGATTTCCCGGCCCCGTTCGAGCCGATGACCGTGACGAAGGAACCCTGCTCAATCGTCAGGTTGACGCCCTTGAGCGCTTCCTTCTGAAGGGGCGTTCCCTTGCCGAACACGACGTGGATGTTGCTGAGGTCGATCATTGCGGGGCTCCCCGGCGCAGGCGAGGCAGGACGAGGGCCACCGCCACCAGCACTGCCGTGACGAGATTGAGATCGGACGCCTTCAGCCCAAGCGCATCCGTTGACAGGGCAACCTGGATGGCAATGCGGTAGAGGATAGAACCGACGACACAGCCGATGAGGGCCAGCAATATGCCGCGTGCGCCGAACAGCGTCTCCCCGATGATGACTGCTGCGAGGCCGACGACGATGGTGCCGACGCCGGAGGTCACGTCCGCGAAACCGTTCGTCTGCGCGAACAGGGCTCCGCCGAGCGCCACCAGCGCATTGGAAAGCGCCAAGCCCAGATAGACCTGCCAGCGCGTATCCACCCCTTGAGCACGCGCCATGCGCGGATTGGCGCCGGTCGCCCGCATAGCAAGCCCCGCGTCGCTTTCCAGAAAGCGCCATACGAGAACGATCGCGAGGATTACGAGCACGCCGAGGAAGAGCGGACGGACATAGACTTCACGAAGGCCGAGGCCGAAGAACGGGCTTAGCATGGTATCCGCATTGATCAGCGCGACGTTCGGTTTTCCCATGACCCGAAGATTGACGGAAAAAAGCGCGATCATCGTCAGGATCGAGGCCAGCAGGTTGAGGATGCGGAAGCGCACGTTAAGGAATGCGGTCACCATACCCGCCGCACCACCGGCAACCATGGCAATCCCCGCGGAAAGCCAGGGATTGATGCCCGCCGTGATCAGCACCGCAGCGACCGCCGCACCCAATGGAAACGAGCCGTCCACCGTCAGGTCGGGGAAGTCGAGCACCCGGAAGGCAAGAAATACACCGATGGCAACGAAGGCAAACACCAGCCCAAGTTCCACAGCACCCCAAAAGGCGATCTGACTAAGCACCTGCGTGCTCTCCTGCTTTGTCCGCCGCAATGGCGTCGGATGGTCGTCGTAAATTGTGTTGGACGGCCGGATCGCGGCCATCCAACATAAGTGGCAGAGCCGCAGCTTACTCGATGACGCGGGTAGCGCGCGACAGGATCGCTTCCGGGAAGGTCACGCCCATCTTCTCGGCGGCGCCCTTGTTGATCACCAGATCAGTGCCCGCTGCAACGGTCACTGGAATGTCGCCAGGTGCCTCGCCCTTGAGGACACGCACAACGATGGCACCCGTCTGCTTGCCGACGTCGAAATAGTTGAAACCGAGCGCAGCAACGGCGCCACGCTCTACCGAAGCCGTATCACCGGCGTAGAGCGGGAGCTTGGCTTCCTCGGCAACGCCGACCGCTGCTTCGAAGGCAGACACAATCGTGTTGTCGGTCGGGATGTAGAAAACGTCCGCACGGCCAACGAGCGCACGGGCGGCGCCCTGCACTTCGGCCGACTTGGTCGCGACCGACTCGACCACTTCCATGCCGCTCTTGGCTGCTTCTTCCTTGAGAGCGGCCAGGATGGAGACAGAGTTGGTTTCTGCCGTGTTGTACAGGAAGCCGATCGACTTCGCGTCAGGGGAGATTTCCTTGATCAGCGCGATATGGTCGGCAACGGGCGACATGTCGGAAAGACCCGTCACGTTGCCACCGGGCTTCTCAATGTCCTTGACCAGCTGCGCGCCGAGCGGATCGGAAACCGCAGTGAAGACCACCGGCACGTCGCGCGTCGCGGAAACGACGGCCTGAGCGGACGGAGTGGAAATGGGCACGATCACGGTCGGCTCCTCGCCGACGAACTGGCGGGCGATCTGCGCTGCCGTGCCGGGATTGCCTTGTGCCGACTCATAAAGGAACGTCAGGTTCTCGCCATCTTTGTAGCCAGCTTCGGCAAGTGCCTCCTTGATGCCGTCACGGGCTGCATCAAGTGCGGGGTGCTCGACAATCGCGGTAACGGCGACGGTGACATCTTCCGCCTTTGCGGGCATTGCGAGAGCGGTCGCCGCGGCAAGGGCGAGAATGAAAGCGCGCATGGTTTCCTCCAGGTAACTTTATCTGCTGCGTTTCTTATGGACCCGGCGGCCCAAAATCAACAACAGCACATCGTCGCATGTCGCGCAGATGGTCAGTCGTCCTCGCCATGGCCCGCGATCATCATCGCCTCGAACGCCAGACGCTCTGTCTTGCGCATCCGTTCCGAATCCGACTTCAGCTGCCCGCAGGCGGCGAGAATGTCACGGCCACGCGGCGTGCGGATAGGCGAGGCGTAGCCGGCCTGATTGACGAAGTCGGCGAATTTTTCGATCGTTGCCCAGTCCGAGCACTGATAGTTCGTTCCCGGCCACGGGTTGAACGGGATCAGGTTGATCTTCGCCGGCACGCCCTTGAGGAGTTTCACCAGCTCCTTGGCATCCTCGAGACTATCGTTGACGTCCTTCAGCATCACGTATTCGAAGGTGATGCGGCGGGCATTCGACACCCCGGGATACGCGCGGCACGCCTCGATCAATTCTTTCAGCGGGTACTTCTTGTTGATCGGCACCAGCATGTCGCGCAATTCATCCCGCACGGCATGCAGCGAGATTGCCAGCATCACGCCGATTTCGTCGCCAGTGCGATAGATTTCCGGCACGACCCCCGAGGTCGACAGCGTGATGCGCCGCTTGGAGAGCGACAGCCCGTCGCCATCGGAGGCGATCAGCAACGCCGTCTTGACGGCTTCGAAATTGTAGAGAGGCTCGCCCATGCCCATCATCACGATATTGGTAATCTTGCGATCACTCGACGGGATCATGCCGCCCTGCGGCACGTCCCGGTCGGGAAAATCGCCGAGCCGATCGCGGGCAAGGAGCAGCTGCGCGAGAATTTCCTCAGCCGTCAGGTTCCGAACCAGCCGTTGCGTGCCCGTGTGACAGAAAGAACAGGTCAGCGTACAGCCGACCTGGCTCGAAATGCATAGAGTGCCGCGGCCTTCCTCAGGAATGTAGACGGCCTCGACCTCGACCGGTCGACCGGCGCCGCGCGGAGGAAACCGCAACAGCCACTTGCGCGTCCCGTCGTTGGAAATCTGTTCTTCGACCACTTCCGGCCGTGAGATGGTGAAATGCATTTTCAGCATTTCGCGCATGTCCTTCGCCACGTTGGTCATCGAATCGAAGTCGGAAACGCCACGAATATAGAGCCAGTGCCAGAGCTGGCTGACCCGCATGCGGACTTGCCTGTCCGGCACCCCCTTTTCGCGCAGCGCTTCGCCCATCTGCTCGCGGGTGAGCCCGATGAGCGACGGCTTGGTGCCCATGAGATCGGGGCGCGCCACTTGGGGCTTTTTCAGCACTGGATCAAGGACTGCTTCTGAAACTGACATGGCTTTGGTCCTGTACAAACACATGCGTTAGGGTCCGCGCGAGGCGATACATTGGCATGTTTGTGTTTGAGACTTGTGCGACCGGCAAAGAGCCGATCGACTAAACTTTGTGCGGCACTTAGCATCAAATCGGCATGGCGTCACTATTCTTCAAGACGCAAAAAGGTCGGTCTCGCGACCGACCTTCCGATATTTGGTTTATCGCGGGCAATTACTTGCAGGATTCGATCTGCTGCAGCGCCGCTGAAACGCCCGAGAGCGAATAGGAATAGGACGTGCTGGTCCCGCGCCCCGACGTGGCCTTGACCGTCATCGCCGAGCCGGACTTCATGGCCGCCACGAGCGCTGGTTCTTCCGCGGCGTTCTCGACCCACGCGGCTCTGTCCTTCGTGAACATCACGAAGGTCTTGCCGTCAATGGTGACATTCACTTTAGAATCGGCTTGCAGGGCATAGCCCATCATCGCCTGCGGCTCGTAGGAAATATTCTGGCCGGGCCGCTGGGAGACGATGAAGAAGATGTCCCCATGATCGACGCTGGCCGGCTCCTTGGCTGTCGGTACCGAAAGGACATAGCAGACGGTGCCGCCACCCGACTTGTAGGAATATGCTCCCCACGCCTTGAACTGCTGGATGCGGGTCGGCGATTGCGCGGATGCAACGCTGACGCTAGCCAGCATGAATGCCAATGCGGTTGTTACGATTTTTACAGACATGGTCTCCTGCCGCTTCTTCAATCTGCGCCGATAAGGCAAGCCTGGTCAGGCATCATCACGATTCGGTTTAATTTGACTTAATTGCGGTTACCAAACCGTCAACGGCATCGACGAAATGTAACTTCACCTGAAAACCCGCCTGCCGACCAATTTGCTTTCGCCGGAAGACTGCTTTCCCGGCGTTCACTGACACAAGGATTGGGGCAAGAGTTTGTCGGGCAGGCCGTGCCGGGATATGGAAAAATACTCCTTCCCGCATCCTTCAGTACCACCACCCTTGCCTCATTTTCCGGGCGAAACTGCCGTGTCTGCAAGCGATCTGTCGGCGGCCTCATAGTGGCGGTCGGCGATATGGCCCTGGATCATCCGCAGAGCCGTGGCGATCACAGCTACGTCATCGGTGAAGCCGACAACGGCAAGTACATCCGGCAGGAAGTCGAAAGGCATGATGAAATAGGCAAGCGCGGCAAGCAGCACACCGCGAACCCGCAGTGGCGTCTTCGGATCGATCGCGCAGTAGTAGGCGGCAACGAGGTCGCGACTGAACGGAATGTATCCGGCAGCGCGTTTCAGCTTCGGCCAGAATTTCGCGCGGACCTGCTTTTCACGGCGCTCCTGCGTATCCTCGTCTCCGGGCAGGAGAATCTCCCCGATCTTTACGTCGTCCATGGACATGCCTCTCGCAAAACTCGGCCTCCAATGTGGGGTTGCGGATGGCGGACTTCAATCACGTCGACGCGTCGCGGCACGGTCCATAGCCCGCGCCAGCTTGAAATCTTGCGCCGTCAGGCCGTCAACGTCGTGGGTTCTCAACACCACTTCGACGCGGGAATAGACGTTCGACCATTCCGGATGGTGGTTCATGCGCTCGGCCAAGAGCGCGCATTCCGCCATGAAGCCGAACGCCTCGGCAAAATTCCTGAGCTTGAAGCTCTTGGAGATCGCGCCGCTGTCCCGAAGCGCCCAGCCATCCAGCCCTTCAAGCTCGCTTTCGATTTCCGGCCCGGTCAGTTTCTCGTAAGGCATGGTCCTCCGATCTAGATAAAGCTCTTCATCGGCTCCACGGAAGAGTGGTTGGTACCCATGTCGGCCTCGTACAGAGGGAAGCCTTCCTCGATGATGTAGGGCCCGCCCCCAACCGATTCCTTCGAGGACATCAGTACGAAACGCCCGACCTTGAAGGGCAACGTATGGAAATCACCTCGACCGGACAGATAATGAACAACGTCGTCGAGGCGGCATGCCTTCAGGCGCGCCAGCGTCACATGCGGCATGAACTTGCGGGGATCGGGTGGCAAGCCGATGCGCTGGCAAATCCGTTCGATCTCGGCCTGCATTGCCGACATCTCCTGGGAGGGGGAAACGCCGGCCCAGATGGAGTGCGGCTTCTTCGACCCGAATGACCCGATACCGTTGAGACTGACCTGGAATTCGGGTCTTTCGATCCGGTCGAGCCGGTCGACAATCTCGTCCGCGGTGCGATTATCGATGTCGCCGATAAATCGTAAGGTGATGTGGTAATTCTCCACATCGATCCACCGCGCCCCCGGAAGTCCCCCCCGCAGAAGAGAGAGCGACATCGCGATATTGCGCGGAATTTCGAGGGCGGTGAAAAGTCTCGGCATGGGGACCTCCTCGATTCTCTTGCGATTGCTAACAGCGAATCACGAGGTCCGGTTCCGTGCAAGCAGTTATTTCTTTGTATTTTGGATGTCCCCTAAGAACTTTTCGACGGTCGGCAGCGAGCGTTCGACCATGATTCCAACGCCCTTCGCATTGGGATGCATGCCATCCTCCAGCTGTGTTCCCTGAACAGTCACGACGCCATCCAGGAAGAAGGGATAGAGCGGAACACCATATTTCGCCGCAAGTCGGGCATAGATCCCGTTGAAACGCTCCGCATACTCGCCGCCCATATTCGGAGGAGCCATGATGCCGACCAGCAAGACTGGAATATTGCGCTCCTTCAGCCGGGCAAGAATGCTGTCGAGGTTTTTTTCCGACTGCTCCGGCGCGATCCCGCGCAGGGCATCGTTGGCCCCGAGTTCGAGGATGACGCCATCCGTGCCGTCAGGCACCGACCAATCGACGCGGGACAGGCCACCCGAGGTCGTATCGCCCGAGACGCCCGCATTGGTGACGACGACATCCTTTCCCGTGGCCTTCAAGGCTGTTTCGAGTTGCGCCGTGTAGGACTCGCTCGGGGCCAGTTCGTATCCGGCCATCAGACTGTCTCCGAAACCTACCAGCTGAACTGCCGACTGCTGGGCACTTGCCGGACCTAAGAAGATTGCCGACATGACGAGGAAGTGAAGGAGAATTGCTTTCAATCTCAAGGCCCGTTTCCTAAATTTGCGCTGCCGTGGCGCGCTCCGGTCTGTTACTGAAAGTTCAATATAGGAAGCTTTGTTTTGACTGAAACCATTATCGAGCTGAAGCAGGCGGATCTTACCCTCGGCAGCGCCGCAGCCTCCGTGCATGTTCTGAAACAGATCGACCTGAAGGTCGATCGAGGCGAAGCAGTCGGCATCATCGGCCCTTCGGGATCCGGCAAGTCGACGCTCCTTATGGTCCTCGCCGGTCTTGAACGCTTGGACAAAGGCGAAATCCACATAGCCGGTGAACCGCTTCATTCGCTTTCCGAAGATGCGCTTGCCGATTTCCGCGGGCGCAATATCGGCATCGTCTTTCAGTCCTTTCACCTGATTGCCAACATGACGGCGCTGGAGAACGTTGCCGTTCCACTCGAACTGGCAAACGTGCGCGATCCCTTCGAGATCGCCAGACGTGAACTGACGGCCGTGGGGCTCGGAGAGCGCCTTAGCCACTATCCGGGGCAATTGTCCGGTGGAGAACAGCAACGGGTTGCCATTGCCCGCGCCCTTGCACCGTCGCCGCTGGTGCTGATCGCCGATGAGCCGACCGGCAATCTCGATACCGAGACCGGGCGTCAGATTGCCGATCTCCTGTTCTCCAAGCAGGCCGAACGCGGCATGACCATGCTGCTGGTTACCCACGACAACGCCCTTGCGGCCCGCTGCACTCGCCAGATTCGCGTCCGCTCCGGTGAAATCGTCGACGATTCCTGCGGCGCCACCCTGGCAGCGGCGGCCTCCGCATGAACTCGATCGCCCCTCGAATTGCGATTTCCTGGAAACTGGCCCTGCGGGAGATGCGCGGCGGCCTTTCAGGCTTCTACATCTTCCTTGCGTGCATCGCCCTTGGCACAGGCGCGATCGCTGCGGTCAATTCCGTGTCCCGCGCCATCACCGGCGCCATTGCGAACCAGGGCCAGGAAATTCTGGCCGGCGACATCCGCTTCGAACTCGACAATCGCGAGGCGAACACGGAGGAACTGGCATTCCTGAAGGGCCTCGGAGATCTTTCCGTTTCCACCGGCCTGCGCTCCATGGCGCGGGTTCCGGGCGGCGGTGATCAGGGGCTGGTCGAACTGAAGGCGGTGGATGACGCCTATCCGCTCTACGGCACGTTTGTAGCCGAGCCGAACCGACCGCTCGCCGAACTTCTGCAACAGGAAGGCGAACTGTTTGGGGCTGTCGCCGCTCCCCTGCTTCTCGACCGTCTTGGCCTGCAAACCGGCGATGAGCTTCTTCTGGGGAATGCCCGATTGCGACTGACGGCAACTGTAACCACAGAGCCCGATGCTGTTTCGGAGGGCTTTGGCTTCGCCCCGCGTCTCCTGATTAGCCGCGACGCGCTCGTCGCTTCCGGCCTCGTCCAGACTGGCAGCCTGGTGGAACATGCCTACAAGATCCGCCTCGATGATACGGGTCTGCGCAACCTCCTGCCGGCCCGCGCATCGGCGGAATTCCCCAATGCCGGCTGGTCGATCCGCACCAGCGACCGAGCCGCGCCATCACTGACAGAGAATGTCGAGCGCTTCTCGCAGTTCCTGACGCTGGTCGGCTTGACGGCTCTGATTGTCGGCGGCGTCGGCGTAGCAAATGCCGTCAGGGCTTTTCTTGATGCCAAGCGGACGACGATCGCCACGTTCAAGTGCCTCGGTGCACCAGCCTCGGTGGTCACGTTCATCTACCTGATCCAAATCCTGCTGCTGGCGGCCATCGGCATCCTCGCCGGACTTGCCATCGGAGCAATAGCGCCCTTCATCGCGATCCGTTTCCTGGATGGCGTTCTTCCAGTCCCCAAGGAAATCGTCTTCTATCCCGGCGCACTGGGCATGGCCGCGGTATTCGGGCTTCTCATCACTTTCGCCTTTTCCGTACTGCCGCTCGGGCACGCACGGGAAGTGCCTGCAACCGCACTTTTCCGCGAGCAGAGTTTCGATGATGCCCGGTTCCCTTCCTGGCCCTATGTGCTTGCCGCAGCAGCCGCGCTTGGTGCGCTCGCCTTCCTCGCAATCGTAACGGCCGAGGAACGTTTCGTGGCGGGCGTGTTCCTGGCGGCAGTGGCCGCCGCCTTCATCCTTCTGCGCCTGGTCGCGATGTTGATCGCGACGGTTGCTCGGCACAGCCCGCGCGTCAATTCGCCCGCCCTGCGCCTTGCGATCGGCAATATCCATAGGCCCGGCGCACTGACCCCATCGGTCGTGCTGTCGCTGGGCCTCGGGCTTGCCCTCCTTGTCACCCTTGCGCTGATCGACGGCAACCTGCGCAACCAACTGACCGGGCGCATCTCCGAGCAGGCACCGAACTTCTTCTTCGTCGATATCCAGAGCGCCGAGGTGGACGGCTTCAGGCAGGTACTGAAAGAGCAGGCACCCGAGAGCAAGGTCTTCGAGGTGCCCATGCTGCGCGGCCGCATCCTGGCTTTTAATGGCAAGGACGTCAGCCAGATGAACGTGCCGCCCAGCGGCCGTTGGGTGCTGCGCGGCGATCGCGGCATCACTTACGCCAAAAACAAGCCGGAAAGTTCGACGCTGACGGCCGGCGAATGGTGGCCGGCCGATTACACGGGCGAACCACTCGTTTCCTTCTCGGCGGAAGAGGCCGGGGAACTGGGCCTGAAGCTCGGCGATACGGTCACCGTCAACGTGCTCGGCCGCAACATCACCGCCAGGATCTCGAGCTTCCGCAATGTCGAATGGGAATCGCTTTCCATCAACTTCGTCATGGTCTTCTCCCCCAACACGTTCACCGGCGCTCCGCATGCGTGGCTCGCAACCCTGACCGACCGGTCCGCCTCGGCGGCGAAGGAGGCGGAGATCCTGCGCGCCGTGACCCATGCCTACCCCACCATCACCAGTGTTCGGGTGAAGGATGCGATCGACATCGTCGATCAGCTTGCCGGCCAGCTCGCGACCGCCATACGGGCATCCGCTGCCGTGGCGCTCATCGCTTCCGTACTCGTCCTTGCGGGCGCACTTGCCGCGGGTAACCGCGCCCGCACCCATGATGCCGTCATCCTGAAGACGCTCGGCGGCACGCGGGGACTGCTGATCAGGGCATTCAGCTATGAGTACATGATCCTGGGTGCCGCGACCGCAACCTTCGCCCTTGTCGCGGGCGGTTTGGCGGCGTGGTATGTCGTCAGCCGTATCATGAACCTGCCGTCGGTCTTCCTGCCGGATGTCGCTGTGGTGACGCTGCTGGGAGCCCTTGTCCTGACCGTAGGGATCGGCCTGATCGGGACATGGCGCGTGCTGGGACAAAAGGCAGCGCCTGTCTTGCGAGAGTTGTGACCTCTCTCGTGCCGGGATTCGGATCACTTCCACGTCAAGCCGGGCCCTGCAAAGGGCCCTGAACCCCTGATTCGATGCATTCAGGACGAGGAGTACTTGTAGAAAAGGGGATATCGCATCATATTTGATGCAGGCTTGCTGAGCTCCGCAGCGGCGCCCGGGATCATGGTCCCGACACCGTGACCAACTACGGAGCTTGAGAGAGGATACTATGGCTGACTTCAACAACTACCAGAACCGAATGGCGCAAGGCCGTGCGCAGACGGGCGCGTTGATAGACGAGGGCCTTCGCGCCTATATGCTCAAGGTTTACAACCTGATGGCACTCGGCTTGGCCATCACCGGCTTGGCAGCCTATGGCACCTACGCTCTGGCGGCTTCCAATCCGGCCTTCGCTAACCTTCTATTCGCTTCCCCGCTCCGGTGGGTGATCATGCTGGCTCCGCTGGCTCTGGTCTTCTTCCTGAGCTTCCGCATCAATTCGATGAGCGTCGGCGCGGCCCAGACCACCTTCTGGATCTACGCGGCATTGATGGGTCTCTCCCTGTCCTCGATCTTTCTCGTGTTCACCGGTGAAAGCATCGTGCAGACGTTCTTCGTAACGGCCGCCTCGTTCGGCGCCCTGTCGCTCTACGGCTACACGACGAAGAAAGACCTGTCGGGCATGGGCTCGTTCCTGATCATGGGCCTCTTCGGCCTGATCATTGCCTCGATCGTCAATATCTTCCTGCAGTCGTCCGCGATGGGCTTTGCCATCTCGGCGATCGGCGTGCTGGTCTTCGCAGGCCTCACCGCCTACGACACACAGAAGATCAAGGAAATGTACTTCGACGGCGATGACGTCGCGGTTGCTGGCCGCAAGGCCATCATGGGTGCCCTCACCCTGTACCTCGACTTCATCAACCTGTTCATGTTCCTCCTGCAGTTCATGGGTAATCGCAACAATTAATCCCGGCGGAACAATTGATTTAAAAGGCGGCTCTCGGGCCGCCTTTTTTGTTGCTCGGCGTGTGGGTGCTGCATATCTCCTGAAAATCAATTTCCGATTTGGGGCCGATGCTATAGGCTCGGTCTGGTTTATCCATTGTGCCCGCCCATGACCTTTACCCTCCGCGACGCTTGCCCCGCCGATCTCGCCCATATCACCGCCATCTACACGGATAGCGTCCTGAACGGCACCGCCAGCTATGAACTCACTCCGCCTAGCGAAGCGGAGATGGAAGAACGTTTCCTGGCGATCACATCGAAAGGCTACCCTTACATCGCGGCCGAGAGCCCGGACGGCCAGCTTCTCGGATACGCCTACGCCTCGGCGTTCAGGACGCGCCCCGCCTATCGCTGGCTTGTCGAGGACTCGATCTATCTGGCGCCTGAGGCCCGGGGAAAGGGTATCGGAAAGGCGCTGCTCGCCGAACTCATCGCGCGTTGCACGACGCTGGGCTTCCGACAGATGGTTGCGGTGATCGGTGGCGCCAGCCCATCATCGGTTGCCGTGCACCGCGCATTGGGCTTCGAACTGACGGGCACGTTGAAGGGCACCGGCTTCAAGCATGGACGCTGGCAGGACACTGTCCTGATGCAGATCGAACTCGGCGACGGGGCGACAACCGATCCGGATCCGGAAACCTATCCGGGTACGCTATATCCTGGCTAGTCGACTAGCTTCAGCACCTTGTCGAACACCTTGAGCACCTGCGGCAGTTCATGCCCACGCTTGAGGATCGTCCCGTGTGTGTTCATCACGCAGTACTGACCCTGCTTGGTATGGAGCTTGGGATTTTTTTCGATGCTGTAGAGCGGCATTTCGCCCGAACGCTTGAAGATCGAGAAGAGGGCCCGGTCCTTCAGGTGGTCGATGGCGTAGTCCTTCCACTCGCCCTCGCCGACCATGCGGCCGTAGATTCTTAGTATGGCATCCAGTTCACGCCGATGGAACGTGACCGGCGCTGGATCTCGGTTTTGACGGTATTCGGTGAGGCTGACGACCATATCGTCCTGGACGCGGCGGCTGCCAGGCAAATCCGGTTGATCCGTCATCACGACTCCGTTGATGATGTCAGTAATATGACAGTCTGCCTCAACAGAGGTAAAATGCAACTGTGAAGATGCCAATACCGGGCCCAGGTGAGGTTTTTATTCTCGCCCCATTTCGAACAAAAGACCGCCCGATTCCCGGACAACATTCACTTCTGTTGGTTGGCCCATCTGGCGCCAATAGGTTCGGCCCGGTTACATTGACCCTTACCCCCAGCCCCCCAATGTTTCCGGGCCGAACCGCTTCCCCATTTTCCGGGCGCTAGTAGCGCTTGTGTCCTGCCATCAAAACGGTTGCGCCGATGATCGCCGCAGGTTCGCCCGCTGGCCCTGAGGCCTGAAGAAGGATGGCACAACCATCTTTCTTCCACTTGCCCATGAACTTGCCCGGGAGCGAGAGCTTCATGGCCTTGCCGTTCCACATGCCGACTGACTGAACGTCGTAGACGCTATGCCAGTACTCCATTGTCTTGCCGGCATTCTCCCCTTTCGACACCTCGACGCTCTGCTGCTTGGTGAAATAGGCCACAACGACCTCCGCCTCGCCAAGCCCGGCGCCGATTTCAATCTCGATCTCCTTGCCGTGCATGCGCGCCTTGACCGGAACGGAAAGGCCGTGACCCTCTAGCTTCAGGGCGTCTATCGTTGAGTTGATGGTGGCCAGTTCTGTGCCCTTGACGTGATCACGCCCGTTGATCACTGCCTGCGGCGTGTAGACACCGCTTCTGCCGAGGGATTGCGCGTAACCGTATTGCCGCTCGGTATTGGCCTTCGAGCTTAACGTGTCGGTCCAGCCGAGATAGTTCCAGTAGTCGACGTGGTAGGACAGAGCCACCACATCGCCCTGGCGAATCAGCTGCTTCAGGGCGGCATCTGCCGGCGGGCAGGAGGAGCATCCCTGCGATGTGAAAAGCTCGACCACGCCCTTTGGAGCTATACTCTCCCCCGCGAACGTTGGGCCGGTCACCAGGATGCCGGCAAGAATGATCGCTCTGCGGATGATGGGCAGCATGAAACCCGGACCTCTTCAACTTACACTTGTTAGCCTTGGCTGATCGTGATGATCAAGAGGCCAACGCAGAAGCAGACAACGTAACTGCGCGAGCGGCTCAAGAGGAAGTAACGATGGGGTGAGTTCACCAGATAGGGCCGGCATGGATATCGACTCTGCTCACGTCAGTTGCTGCAGTCCCTGGACGAGGTAGACGGTGCCGACGCCGGTCACGATCCAGCGCGTCCAGTCCCGAAAGTTCGCGTCGGTGATGCGCTGCAGGATGCCGTTTCCGGCACGAGCGCCGAGAACGGCGATCGGCGCGGCGATGACGACGGAGATCCAGTCGGTGGCGGGCAGTGCCGAGGCAGCGTTCCAGTAGAAGGCCACCTTGGCGAGATGCGACAGGGTCTGGATCGATGCCTTGGTGGCAATGATCTTGCGCCGGTCCATCTTCGTGCGGATGAAGAAGATGTCGACCGTCGGCCCGGCGACGCCGACGCTGAGCGTCAGTGCTCCGGAAAGCAGGCCGCAGATGAAGGCATGCGAGGGGCGCGACGCATCGAGACGTAGATGCCTGACCGGCAACCAGACGAGGATGGGCATCAGGCCGACACCGATGAGAACCACCGTCAGGTTCGGCGTATAGTCGATGAACAACAGTACCGATGCGGCAGCCGCAACGCCCATGCACAGGGTGCCGAGGATCTTCCAGTCGATGTAACTGCGGGAAAACCAGGCACGTGAGCCGTTCGACACCGTCTGGATCACACCGTGGATCGCGATGGCGGTGCCGACCGGATAGAGAAACAGCAGGATCCAGAGCAGGATCAGCCCGCC
>NZ_JAJAWH010000079.1 GCF_020531965.1 Pseudorhizobium xiangyangii
ACGATCGGAACGATCATCCCAAGCGACAAGGTCGGCCTCAAGATTATTGCGGCCCTGCGAAAGAACGGCAGTGACGAGATTGTAGAGGCCGTTGAGAGGGCGGCAAGCAAACCAATAATTCCACAAGTGGTTGATCCAAAGTTGGAAAACTATGTGAATAACGTGTTTAAGGGCGTAACCAATCCTAACAAGGTGGGAAGTGGAACCCTTGGTGATGCCGTGCGCTATGAATTAGCATCTGGGGAGAACGTGCACGGGCGATCTCACGTAATAAAAGCCGAGGAAACAATTAGAGGTCTTCAAAACTGGATAAAGAATACGCCAGCCGCACTTGCTGTTGATCGACAAGTTGCAGAAGCTATTATTGCTGATCTACAAAACGCATTGAATGGAAAGTGACGATGAGTGCTTTAACTGTTTCGTTTTCATGCCATTTAGCTTTTGTTTTTCGCGAGCTGATACCTGTTTTGGGTGAGCATATAAAGGATAACTCTGGTGAAATTCTTCCTCATATAATTATGAGCGAATATTGCAGATTCTCGCTTCGGTTTGGCCCAGGGTGCGAATGGGTTGAAAAACTATTTTCTTACATGGAAAGTGAATATTCAGAAGAGGACAATGACATTAGCGAACTGGTGGCGGTTTCCTTTATAGAAATCATACCATATATAGCATCTGAACCTCATTGGTCGGTAAAGCTGCTTGGGCCAAAAATGTTGAAACAATACAATAATATTTACGGATTGTAGGTATATTTAACGGGGGGCATCTTCGGAAGACGACCTAGAACTGGCGAAGCCAGATAAACCGGCTGATATTGGCGTCGAGCAGTTCCGTCAGCAGCCCATCAAGCCGTTCGCGTGCGCCGGTATCAAGCCCGTCTGCGATCCGCGTCTCGATCCGACGTTCGGCGGCGACCAGTGCGTCCGCACACAGTCGCTCGATGGTCGATATCGCTGGCAAGATCGTCAGAGTTTCAGGACAACGCGCGACCCGCCGCTGAGCTAGATCCTCGTTCGAACGGGCCTCTTCAGCCTGTTCGAAAAGCCAGTCCCGTAGATCACGGGCACCCCGACCCGCGAAGGTCTTGTAGCCGTAGATCTCACGCAACGCCTCCATGTGCTGCTGCCGAGTCTGACGCCGGGCTGCATAGGTGAGAAGCGCGTCGGCCGGGATGCCGAGCTGAACCCCGATGAAGGACAGAACTTCATGTGGGATCATCTCGTTGGGAGTCAGAGCGCGCCCTGGATAGCGTAGTGCACAAAGCTGCAGAGCGAAGCCCAGCCTGTTTTCCGGCCTGCGACGATCATGGATGTGTACGAGATCGTCGTCGCCCAGGGTGTAATGGCGAAGCAGCGATAATTCATCGGTGGCAGATCAAAGAGTGCCGAGCGCTGTCGCTCGGTGAGAACATGTCGACTTGGCATGCCGCAAGTCCGGCCTCGCCGCGGCCAAGGCGCGAGGCAAAAAGCTCGGCCGCCAAACTGGCGAGCGCCCTAAATCAGATCGGCTTGCGCCAAAGGTGGCGGCATTGATGGCTGAAGGCCGCAGCTATCGCTGGATCGCGCGTGACCTTGGTATCAGCAAGAATACGGTTGCCGATATCGCCAAGCGCCAGTAGTTACGGACCTGAATACGCAAAGGTTGCCATCATGCTTATTACCCGCACGCTCGCCGGCCTCCCTGCATATGGCCCGCCGGCGATCTCATTCCCGAAGCCCAATGCTTTTAGAGAGGGCTTTGTCGTCGAATTCACCACGAACGAAGGTGAATCTTGGATTGGGAACTTTTCAGAAGGATGGCGCAAACGTCCTCATTGCGTTCATGCAGCGCATGATGGCCGATCAGTTGTCGTCGCGGCTGGTGGCAGTGGGTATTTTGTAGACGCAGAAGCGAAGAAACTTATCCGTGAATTTGACGTCGAGGACCTATGGTATTTGGATGACCAGCGCATGTTCCTCGCCTCAACGGGGCTTTGGTTTGAAATGTTTGATGTAAATGGCGTGCGTTGGCAAAGCCAGCGTATTTCGTGGGATGGCATGCGAAAGTTCGAGTTCTTGGATGCCAGCATTCGCGGTGAGGCATATGACCCGCTTTCTGATGGGTGGGTCCCATTCGAGCTCAATCTTCATACTGGTGATGTTGTCGGTGGCTCCTACTGCGGGGCTTGAGTAAGTCTGGAATCGCCACATTGTTGCCGTGCGCCGCTTAGGGTGTCATTTCGCATCCTGCCGGAACCGACCCCTATATCGCCCAGCAGCAGGTCGAAGGCGATCGCGAGTTGGCCGGCGTGCCGCTGGCCCATCTGACGAATTTTGCGCTCATCGACCGCCGCACCGACGATTACACCGCTCCCGTCTCCGGCAACGGAAGCGATATCCGCAAGGTCGCAAGCACAGACACCGGCTCGCA
>NZ_JAJAWH010000080.1 GCF_020531965.1 Pseudorhizobium xiangyangii
AATTCCACTTTTCTCAATAACAACCACAAAACCCAATCAACACCCCAATCCCAAACCCATCACACCACAGCTCACAAAACAGAATGGCATGTGAAAACGCCGGAGCGGGGGGCACTCTCTTGTTCGTCGTCCTTTAAGGATACAATGCGGCGAGCGTCTCGCCTAACAGCTGCAGCCCGCCTGGGCGATCATACGATGGCTATACGGCTGGCAGTGGCCGTCTTCCCTGGTCAAGGGCCGATCTTGATCCACCATCCACCCCTCACCTTCCTTAGATCTAGGATCCCGTCGGAACGAACCGGGGTCGCCATGCCGGCTCGATCGCCCTTCGGACCTGCCTCGTCCCGAGCTTCGCGTAATGCTGCAATCGGAGAGCGCTAGCATGCGTTGTTGTTTACGCTTCATTCTCGCTATAATTGTACTTGTGTCTAGAATAGTGCGCGGCGCAGCATGGCAGTCACGGAGAGAGTGGCGCGCCTGACGGAGCGCAATGCCATCGAACCAACCCACCTCACAATCAACGCGAGAGCACCCAGGCTCGCGCCATTATCATTGACCTCATTAAGTAGAACGAGACACTTGGCCTGATCGGCCTATACGATCCCCCACGCCCGAAATCTGCCCCTGCCCGTCAACTCGCGAAGGTTTAGCTCCCTGGCAATCTTCAGTGCGCCCTGCGGCGTTACACCGAGCTCCCCGGCAATCATGCCAGATGAGACCATCGGCCTTGCGAGAACAAGCTCTATGAGCTGAGGGAGTTTCGAATTCTGGCGGCGGCCATGCAGCCTGTGCTGTAGCTGCTGCCTTGCCAACAGAAGCCGGTCATGTTCCCGCAATCCAGTGTCAGCTGCCGCACAAATGGCCTCCAGAAGCGCAAGGATCCGGCTATTGGGATCCGGCCTTGTACGCCGATCCCGCGCGACTGATTTCAGCCCGACATTGAGCGCGGGAAGATGACATGTTGCAATCCCGACTTCGCGCAAGAGTGATGCGGCCAGCAATCGGCCAAGCCATCGACCGTGCTCGAGCACAACAAGCGCATCCCATGCGTCGAGGAGAATGACTGCGCGCAACAACGGCGGCATTTGCTCGGTCTCGACTAATGTTGCGCGCCACTCCTCCAGCCGTTCATCCTCGTTCCAGTCCGGCTCGTAGACGAGAGGGCTTCTATCAGAACCCAGGGGGACTTTTGGCGCGGCGACACCGGACAGCACTTCAGCACTACGAGCAAGAACTGCGTCCATATCCGCCAACTCTTTCTCCAAGACATCGAAGTTACTCCCCCCTTCCCGCGCAGTGATTGGTCCAGCAGTAGAAGTGGCGTCAATGCAGACCGACAGATCGGTTGACGCAGTAGCAACATATCGTGGCGTAGTGCCACCACGCAGCATCGCCAGTCCTTCCGAACTGAGTGCCCACCCCGGAGGCTGTTCCGCGATCTTGCGTCGTGTCCGCAGGACCTCACGTGCGATAGTGAGCTCATGGGTCGGCGTGCGGACGTCCGCAGCGGCGTCGTGGAGGACCAGGTCCTCGAGGAGAACGAGTTCCCCATCCAGCCATACGGACGCCACGGCGTCGCCAAAATGGGCGCGCGCAATCCACCCTTCCTTTATGGATGACCGCGCTACTCGCTCATCCAGGCGAACTAACGCGGCAGTCGCGGCTACAACCGGTGAAAGCAGGACTTTGGTGGACAGTTTTGAGATGTCGTAACGCATTGATTTTATTAAATCACAACCGCGTTATGAAAGCTATAGGCAGCCTAGGTTTCGCTACCGGATATCTCAATGTTCCGAGTAATGTCATTCGGACGGGAAGCGCCCGCCTTAGGTTGACCAATTCGACCCGTTTAATGAACGAGACTGCCAGCTGCCGCATAAGACATCTGAACGAAGATGCTGCAACACAAGCCAATAAAGTAACGCCCATACCGTAACCCATAACAGGTCCTTTGAAAAGATCCGTGCACCGATAGAGGCGATAAAACCGCCCATTGGGGGATGTCACGCGACCCTTTGGCGCAAGGGGCAGGTTTTCCCCTGCCCTGGCGACAACCTCTCCCTATCAAGGTGGCAGCCAACGCACTACTGCAACGCCCAGATCGGCCCATGAGACACAAGCTCAAAACAGACCATTTCTGCTCGATACTCATGCGCAGCGGGTGACTTCGGGTGGCACAACGTTGCTGTGCCGCCTACACAGCCAATGCGAACAGGCTTACCCGACTTTGGCGATTGACCTCATGGAGTTCGATTGCGGCCGGGCTGCCTCTCTCTTTTGGTCCCCTTCCTTGAAACCCTGTCAGCTGACAGG
>NZ_JAJAWH010000082.1 GCF_020531965.1 Pseudorhizobium xiangyangii
TTCGCCCACCCCACATTTCCTTAGGCTATGAATTGAACCCGGACTTCGAGTAGCCAGCTCTTCCTAGCGGTAGGGACGCCCATTACTGGGCGCCCCCCGCACAGATCCGTACGTGCGGGACTATCGCATACGGCTCTTACCTAGGGTGTTTAACGTTGAATCGCTCGCGTGGCCACGGGTGAAGGATTCGCGGCGTTGGCAGCCAGTCGTTGGCTATTTGCTCCATCCGCCTCCAAGTCATTTTATGCCTCTGGCTGCGCCGCCGAAGCATGCGCATCCAGATCGTTTTGACATGGTGCCGGAAGGCGTGGATCGACCGTGAGTTGGTCGGCACGGCGTAATAGGCGAAATAGCCGACGAGCACTTGGTTCAGCCATTTTCCTTGTTCGGGAATAGGCCGACTTATGTGCCGCCACAGCACCTCTGTGATCTGCCTCAGCTTTGCTATCCGACGATCTTTCCGGCTTTTGCGCTGGATTTGGAAGCTCCCATTTCGGGAGCGTCCACAGATGTGGGTGAAGCCGAGGAAGTCAAAGGTTTCCGGTCGAGGTAATCCGTTCCATTTTCGACGATTGGCCGCACAGCGTCCAAACTCAATGAGGCGGGTTTTCTCCGGGTGGAGTTGTAGCGCGAACTGCCCTAGTCGGGCCCGCATCATGTCCCGGAAGCGCTGGCCGTCAGCTTCGTGTTGGAAACCGACCACGATGTCGTCTGCATAGCGGACGATGATCATGTCGCCAGTGGCTTCGCGCCGTCGCCAGCGGTCTGCCCAGAGATCGAACACGTAGTGCAGATAGATGTTGGCCAGAAGCGGCGAGATTGCTGCTCCTTGCGCGGTTCCTCTCTTACTCGTCTTGATGATCCCGTCTTCCAATGTTCCGGCCCTGAGCCATTTGCGGATCAGGCGGATGACGCGGGGTCGCCGATACGAAGTTCTAGGAAGCGGATCAGCCAATCCTGACTGACATCATCGAAGAACGATTTGATATCGGCGTCCAGTATGTAGCTCACTCGTCGTGTTTCGATTCCGACATGGAGCGCATCCAGCGCATCGTGCTGTCCCCGCTCGGGTCGGAAACCGTAGCTAAATCCGAGGAAATCTTCCTCGTAGATTTGATTCAGCACGGTCGCTGTTGCCCGTTGGACAATCTTGTCCTCCAGGGCAGCGATCGACAGCGGTCGTTGCCGGCCATCCGCCTTCGAGATGTACACCCTTCGGGCGGGTTTTGGCCGGTAGGTTCCCCTTTGCACCTTCTGATGCAGCGATTGAACATTGTGTTCGATCTCCGTCTCATAGGTTTGCCATGTCAGTCCGTCTAAACCGGGAGCGGCATTACGCTTGATTGCGTAGAAAGCTGCTCGCAGCGTTTCCGGTGTGACATGGTGGAGGAGCGCCGTGAACCTTTCCTTCTTCCTGTGCCTTGCGGCGTCGCGTATGCGATCCAGCGCATGTGTCACACTTTCCCGGTTCTGTGCCCGGCATGTGTTTTGCTGATCCGCATTTCCCTTGGTTCCCGCCCTTGGCTCCATCTGCTCCGCCGCTGTTTTTACGCCAGCATTGTTCGCAAACTTCATAGCTACTATGGCGGAATCGGACTCCTCGGGATCGTTCATCATCGGCTACGGCTCCTCGCCTTCCCGATGCGGACCAGCACCATGTCTCGGTTCTGGTCGATCTCCGAGGCCTCCCGGCTCCCGTGTAAAGAGCATCCGTGCATGCCAGGTTCTAGGGACCACGTTGGGTTGGAACAAGCACTCGCGTTATCGCACTTATCCATGTTGCCTTCCGCTAAACCCGAGGGCGTCGGCACCCAAGATATTGAATTTTCGCAGCTCGATGGCTGGCCTGCACGTTCCCCTGTCAACGCTTCGCGCATGATCTCACGATCATACCCGCATGACTCGGAGCCATTGTGGATCGCTACTCCTTCAATGTAATGGGCTTGCACCATTTTACTCTTTACCGGTTTGTGCCGGCGCACCGGGTCTTTTTCATTCTAAGGGTGACGCTAAAGGGTATGAACCACATTGCGCACCTTCGAGTTTGAG
>NZ_JAJAWH010000083.1 GCF_020531965.1 Pseudorhizobium xiangyangii
CCGGCTTCCGCCGTGCCCGACAGTGTCGGAGTCGTATCGTTGGTGGTCGCGCCTGCACCAACCAGACCGATTCCAGGGGCACTATCGTCCCAGACTTTGTCGATCTTTGGCACCTGCGGTGCACTTGTGTCGAGTGTGACGCTATAGCTTGGCGATTGCGGCCCTTCATTGCCGGCCGCATCGGTGGCGGTCACCGAGAAGGCGTGATCGCTGCCCGACAATGGGGTCGCCGGCGTAAACGTCCAGGTGCCATTGGACGCCGCAATGGTCGTGCCGATCGCAACTTCGTTGTCGTAGATGGTGACGATGGCGCCCGCTTCGGCTCCCGAGCCGATCAACTGCGGACGTGTGTCGTCGGTCGCGCCGCCATTGGCGATGCTGCCGGTCACGCTGCCCTGATCATCGATCAGGTTCGAGATCGAGGGGGCATTGGGGGCCGCAGTGTCCACCCGCACCGTCCACAGGTTGGATTGGGGTCCTTCATTGCCCGCCGCATCGACGGCACTGGCCCGCAGGTTATGAGTGCCCTCACCCAGATTGGTATCGGGCGTGAACGTCCACGCACCAGACCCGTCGGCCGTCGTCTGGCCCAGATAGGTCGAGCCGTCATAGATCTTCACGATCGCGCCGATCTCGGCAGTACCGGTCAGCGTCGGCGTGGCATCGTTGGTCAATGCGCCATTGGCGATGACGCCCACAACGGGCGCGGCATCGTCACTGGCCCCGGTGATCACCGGAGCATTGGGCGCCGAGGTATCGACGCTCAGCGTAAACAGGGCGGAGCTTGCCCCTTCATTGCCGGCATTATCCACCGTCACAGCCGTGAAGCTATGGGCGCCTTCACCCAGCACCGCCACGGTGAACGACCACTTGCCGCTCGCATCCGCCTGCGCCTGGCCCAGAAGCGTCGAGCCTTCATAGATCCGCACCAGCCCATTGGGCTCGGCGCCCGACCCGTTCAGGCGCGGCGTCGTATCGTTGGTGAAGCCATTATGGCCAACCAGGCCGGTATCGGGCACCACATCGTCGCTGGCATTGTCGATCACCGGCACAAAGCTGGCCGACGGACCCGTCAGGTCCACCGTCACGCTATAGGGAACCGATTGCGCCCCCTCATTGCCGGCCGCATCCGTCGAGCTCACCGTGAACGCATGCACAGCTTCGCTGAGCGCCTCCGACGGCGTGAACGTCCAGGTGCCATTGGCCGACGCAAGGGTCGTGCCGATCGCAACCCCGTTGTCGTAAATGGTCACCGTCGAGCCACCTTCGGCCCCCGAGCCGGACAGCGTCGGCGTCGTGTCGTCCGTGCTGGCGCCGTGGCCGACAATCCCCTGGATCGTGCCGGCATTGTCGCTCACCGAGCCGATCACCGGCGCTCCAGGCGCCGCCGTGTCGATGGTCAGGCTATAGACCGGCGACGCCGGGCTGGTATTGCCTGCCTGGTCCACCGAGACAACGGTGAAGCCATGCAGGCCCTGCCCCAGCGCCGAGACCGGCGTGTAGCTCCAGGCACCAGTGGCGTCGGCGATGACTTCGGCGATCTGGATGCCGTTATCAAAAATCCGCACCACGCCATTGGCCAGCGCACCATCGCCTTCCAGCCTGGGCGTCGTGTCATTGGTGAAGCCGCCAGCGCTGATCGTACCGATCACGGCCGCCTGATCGTCCTCGGCCCGCATAATGGTGGGTGCCAGAGGATTGAGCGTATCGATCGTCACGCTGAAGGGGGCCGATTGCAGCCCTTGATTGCCAGCCGCGTCAACCACCGCAGCGGTGAACGCATAGCTGCCATCGGCCAGCGCCGCCGAGGCCGCCGGGAGCTTCCAGCTCCACTGCCCGCCCGCATCCGCGGTGACCGTGGCAACCTGGATCCCGTCCTGGAAGATCACCACCTTGGCGTTTGCCTCGGCTCCGATCCCCGACAGTTTGGGCCGCCCGTCATTGATCACCGCACCGTCGGCAAACTCACCGACAATATTGGCAACCGCGTCAAAACCACCGGTGAAGCGCGGCGCGTCAGGCGCCGTCGTGTCAATGGTGA
>NZ_JAJAWH010000084.1 GCF_020531965.1 Pseudorhizobium xiangyangii
GGGTTGCGATAGCCCTGATAGGTCTCGTTGCTCGTATTGGGTGCTGCCTGAATGTTGTTGTTGACCTGTACCCAGTAGAAGCTGAGCTTGCCGTCCTTCAACATGCGGTCTTGCTCCACCGCGTGATAGCCGGGCTTTTCAGGAATGATGCCTTCCGGCAGCTTCCAGATCTCCTCTGCGTGCTTGCGGTGCTCTGGATTGGTGACCGTCATATCGGCGGGCAGGCGGTGAGCAAAGGTGCCGACCTCGCGGGCTGTGCCGCAGGCCGAGGGCTGGCCGGTCAAAGAAAACGGGCTGTTGCCGGGCTCCGAGATCTTACCCGTCAGAAGATGGATGTTATAAACCATCTGGTTTGCCCAGACGCCGCGCACATGCTGGTTGAAGCCCATCGTCCAGAGCGACATGACCTTGCGGTTCGGATCGGCATAAAGCTCGGCGAGCTGCTCCAGGAAACCCTTGTCAACGCCGGTGAGTTCCGCCGTTTTATCGAGCGTGTAGTCGGCGACGAACGTCTTGAACGCTTCGAAGTCGATCGGTTCCATTTTCGTCGGGTCGCCGGCATTCGCAGCCTTCAGTTCCAGCGGATGCTCCGGCCTCAACCCGTAACCAATGTCATCGACGCCCTTCATGAACGTCGTATGGTTTCGGACAAACTCTTCGTTCACGCGGCCGGTGGTGATGATGTGGTTGGCGATGTAGTTGAGGATCGCAAGGTCTGTGCCGGGCTTGAAGATCATCGGAATGTCGGCGAGATCCATGCTCCGATGCGTGTAGGTCGACAGGACCGCGACCTTGACGTGCTCATACCCAAGCCGCCGGTCGGCAAGTCGTGACCACAGGATCGGATGCATCTCCGCCATGTTCGAGCCCCACAGCACGAAAGCGTCGGCATGCTCGAAATCGTCATAACAACCCATCGGCTCGTCCATGCCGAAAGTGCGCATGAAGGCATAGGCAGCAGATGCCATGCAATGGCGGGCATTGGGATCAAGGTTGTTGGAACGGAAGCCTGCACGCATCAGCTTCGTCGCAGCGTAGCCTTCAAAGATCGTCCACTGCCCGGACCCGAACATGCCGACGGCTGTTGGCCCTTTTTCCTTGAGTACCTTTTTGCACTGTTCCGCCATGACATCGAAGGCTTCGTCCCAGCTCACCGGCTCGAACTCGCCATCCTTGGCATATTGGCCACCGCGCTTGCGCAGGAGCGGCGTTGTCAGCCGGTCTTCGCCGTACATGATCTTGGACAGGAAATAGCCTTTGATACAGTTGAGGCCGCGATTGACCTCTGCCTGCATATCACCGTGCGTGGCGACGACCTGGCCTTCCTTGACGCCTACCATGACGCCACAGCCGGTACCGCAGAAGCGACAGGGAGCCTTCGACCACTTGATCTCTAATGACTCAACACCACCCGGCACGGGTTGCGCTGAGGCTGGAAGCGCTATCCCGGCAGACGCAGCGGCAATGCCGGCCGCATGCGCTTTCAGTAGATTACGCCGCGTTAGTTCTGCGCTCATCTTCGATTGCCTCTTCATCTTCTGCGTGTTCGTAGACCATGTTTGCAGCCACGACCCCCGGCATTGCCGAGATTTCGGACAACGTTGCGCCCAACTGACCGCTGGTGCGCCCCTCGATAACCACAATGATCTTGCCCCGCTCGACGGCAAAGACCTCAACATTTTCCATGGCGTCAAGCATGGCGCTCACTGACGCTTCGGCGCTGGGGCGTGCCACAATGACGGCACTGGACACGTAATAGCGCGCGCTTTTCTCAGGCATGGACAGCCTCCCTTTGGAATTTGACCGTCACCGCGGACACCGGGCAAACTGCAATGCAGGCTCCGCAACCGGTGCAGGCAGCTTCATCAATCTCGGGCAGGAAAGGCCCCCCGAGGCGCGGGCGGAACCTGATAGCAGCCGTGGGACAATGGTCGCGGCAGGCCTGACAGTCCACGCCGTTTGCCGGCAGACAACCCGC
>NZ_JAJAWH010000008.1 GCF_020531965.1 Pseudorhizobium xiangyangii
AAGCGGGCCATGGCCCGCTTTTTTGCATTTCAGTCGTGCTTTCTCAGGCCCGTGCTGCGGACTTGCGGCGCTCGGCCACCGGCTGGTAGGCGAGGCGTGCATGATAGGTGCAGTAGGGCGATGCGTCGGAGGCTTCGCAGCCACAGAAGTGGAAGTCGTCCTTCAGCGGGTCGCCGACCGGCCACTTGCACGTACGTTCGGTAAGGTCGGTCAGCGCCAGCTTACGCGAGATCGGCACGACGACGTTCCTGGACGGAGTATAAGTGAGCTGCTGCCCGGCGTCGAACTCGATCTCTTCCTTGAGCGCGGTTGCGCCGACCGTACGGGTAAGCGGGCGCGTAGCGACGCGTGCCGGATAGTTGGCGGGACGCGCGGGAGCCGTGGTGCGCTTGGCCGCACGCGGCGTGCTCGACGAGCCGCCAGCCTTGGCGCGACCTGGCAGATTGAGCCGGTGCACCTTGCCGATCACGGCATTGCGGCTAACTCCACCAAGCTGTGCAGCGATCTGGCTGGCGCTGAGGCCTTCTGCCCACAATCTCTTCAGCTTCTCGACGCGCTCGTCTGTCCAATTCATACCAGTTCTCCGCATTTGAACGTAGACGGCATGCGGAATCGATCACCATTGGCGCGAACGACAATTCGGGCCGGGCACAACATCTGGGCTTTTGGTGACTAGTTCCGCCGCATGCAGTCTAGTTATTGATTGTTAAGTTACTGGCCCGGTGACTCCGTGGCAAGAGTCGGCGGAATCTGCGCGAATCGATTTCGGGGTTTTCCCCAACTTGCTATTCTGGCGAGTCATTTTTGCCACAACGCGAAGCCCGCCGGAAAGCTTGCATTTGTTGACATCCCGGAACGAAATGCCGATAGTGCCCGGGCCGCCCACTGGGCGGCATTTTTGATTGATCAGCGCCTGACTGGCTGCGATCGCCCAAGGAGTTGATGTCGCCATGGCTGAAGCCGCCCTGTATGATACCTACAACCGCGCACCGCTGCGTTTCGAGCGAGGCGAGGGGGTCTGGCTGACGACAGAAAGTGGCGAGCGCTACCTGGATTTTGCGGCCGGCATCGCGGTCAATTCGCTTGGTCACAGCCACCCGCATCTCGTGCAGGCGCTGAAGGATCAGGCAGAGAAGCTATGGCATCTCTCTAACCTCTATGACGTTCCGGGCCAGGAGCGCCTTGGGCGTCGATTGGCGGAGGCAACCTTCGCCGACAAGGTATTCTTCACCAATTCCGGCGCGGAAGCGCTGGAGTGCGCGATCAAGACGGCTCGCCGCTACCAGTACGTAAAGGGGCATCCTGAGCGCTTCCATATCATTACCTTCGAGGGCGCCTTCCATGGCCGCACGCTGGCCACCATCGCGGCCGGTGGTCAGGCGAAATACCTGGAAGGCTTCGGGCCAAAGGTCAGCGGTTTCGATCAGGTGCCTTTCGGCGACCTCGACGCCCTGAAGGCCGCAATCACCGATGCGACGGCTGCGATCCTCATCGAGCCGGTGCAGGGAGAGGGCGGTCTGCGTCTGGCGTCGAAGGAATTCATGCGTGCGTTGCGGCAGCTGTGCGACGAGCATGGGCTCCTGCTCGTCCTTGACGAGGTCCAGTCCGGCGTCGGACGGACGGGCAAGCTCTTTGCCCACGAATGGAGCGGCATTACACCCGACATCATGACTGTGGCGAAGGGGATCGGCGGCGGCTTTCCGCTTGGTGCCTGCCTGGCCACAGAGGAAGCGGCAAGCGGCATGAAGGCCGGCACGCACGGGACGACCTACGGAGGCAACCCGCTTGCCATGTCCGTCGGCAACGCGGTTCTCGATATCGTCCTCGCCGACGGCTTCCTTGAACATGTGCGTGATGTCGCGCTCGTCTTCCGCCAGGGGCTGGAAAGCCTCAAGGACCGCTATCCGGACGTGATTGAGGAAATCCGTGGCGAGGGCCTTCTGATCGGCATCAAGGCCAAGGGATTGAACACCGACCTGCTGATGGCAATGCGCGCAGAGCATCTCCTTGGCGTGCCCGCGGGCGACAACGTCGTGCGGCTCCTGCCGCCGCTGGTCGTCACGGCCGAGGAAGCGCGTGACGGCCTTGCGCGCATCGAGCGTGCAGCCGAGGCTCTCAGCAAATCCGGCATGAAGAAATCAGCGTAAGGAGTGGAGGGCGACAGCCCTCGTCGAAGACATGGCATCACCCAAGCATTTTCTAGACCTTTCGGCCGTTTCGGCGGGCGACCTGCGAACCATCCTCGATGACGCGAAGGTGCGAAAGCAGGCGACCAAAGCCGGCACGGCGGACAAGCCGCTGGCCGGCAAGATGCTCGCCATGATTTTCGAGAAGCCCTCGACCCGCACACGGGTTTCCTTCGATGTCGGCATGCGCCAGCTCGGCGGCGAAACCCTGTTCCTGTCGGGCACCGAAATGCAGCTTGGTCGCGCCGAGACGATCGGTGATACCGCAAAAGTCCTTTCGCGCTATGTCGATGCGATCATGATCCGCACCACCGAGCATTCGCGGCTGCTCGAACTTGCCGAGCACGCCACCGTACCGGTGATCAACGCGCTGACCGACGACACGCACCCCTGCCAGATCATGGCCGACATCATGACGTTCGAGGAGCATCGCGGTTCGGTTGAAGGCAAGACCATTGCCTGGACCGGCGATGGCAACAACGTCCTGCATTCCTTTGTGGAGGGTGCCGCACGCTTCGGCTACCGCATGAACATGGGGGTGCCGATGGGTTCGGAACCGCATGACAAGTTTCTGAACTGGGCGCGCAACAACGGTGGCGACATCGTGCTCTACCACGACGCCGAGCGCGCGGTTGCCGGTGCCGACTGCGTCGTGACGGACACCTGGGTATCGATGAACCAGGAGCATAAGGCGCGGGGCCACAACATCTTCCAGCCCTATCAGGTCAATGCCGAGTTGATGAAGCGTGCGAAGGACGATGCGCTCTTCATGCACTGCCTCCCCGCACATCGCGGCGAAGAGGTCACGGACGAGGTTATCGACGGGCCGCAATCGGTCGTCTTCGACGAGGCGGAAAACCGTCTCCATGCACAGAAGTCGATTCTGGCGTGGTGCCTCGGGGCCGTCTGAGCCATATCTTGATTTTGGGGAAACCCGATACCATCTGTCGGCTTTCGATCCTGTCCCGCGACCGGGTGGGGATTCACAGACATTGTCGACGCTGTTTTGCGCCGCAGCGGTTCCGCCAGGAGCCGCGCGCATGTAAAAGCAGGTTCGTTCGGCGCGAAGGAGCAAGTCATGGCGGACGCAACCGTTGAACTGAATGAGCTGAACTTTGCAGGAGACGACCGCGTCGTTCCCTTCCAGGTGGACGGTCTGGACGTCCGGGGCCGTGCAGTCCAGATCGGCCCGCTGCTGAACACCATCCTTGGTCGGCATGAATACCCGGCACCGGTTGCGCGCCTTCTGGCGGAAGCGATCGTGCTCACGGCATTGCTCGGCACGTCGCTCAAGTTTGACGGCAAGTTGACCGTGCAGACCAAGAGCAATGGCCCCGTGGACCTCCTGGTGGTCGACTTTACGACGCCGGACAGCCTGCGCGCCTACGCCCGCTACAACGAAGAAGCTCTGGCCGACGCGGTGGCGACGGGACGAACGTTGCCGGCTGAACTCCTTGGCACGGGCGTGCTGGCATTCACGATCGACCAGGGCAAGGGAATGCAGCCCTATCAGGGCATCGTGCCGCTCGACGGATCGTCGCTCGAGGAAATTGCAGAAGTCTACTTCCGGCAATCCGAGCAGATCCCGACAAAGGTGCGTTTGGGTGTGGCGGAGCTTTTCGACCGCGACGCGGATGGAAAGCCGCGCCATAACTGGCGGGCCGGCGGACTGGTTGCCCAGTTCCTGCCGCAGGCGCCCGAGCGCATGCGCCAGCCCGATCTGCATGGCGGCGATGGTGATGAGCGTGAGCTCGACCGGGCCGAGGACGACGCATGGTCGGAAGCCCGTGTCATGGTCGAGACGATCGACACGGACGAACTGACGGATCCGCAGGTGCCGATCGAGAGGCTGCTGTTTCGTCTGTTCCACGAACGGGGTGTCCGCGTGTATCAACCGCAGACGATCCTGGACCGGTGCAGCTGCTCGCGGGACAAGATCAAGGGTGTCCTGGAAGGCTTCAACGCGGAAGAGATCGAGGCCAGTCAGGAAGATGGCGAAATAGCCGTGACCTGCGAGTTCTGCTCCACGACCTACAGGTATCAGGTCGGAGAATTTGCCGCCGCATGAAACGAAGGTCCGGTTGCTCGCAACCGGACTTCACGGGTTCTCAACCTAGTTCAGCACCCGCATCAGGCCGGGTGAATCGAGCGAGAAGGCCGGGATGCTCACATTGAACCTCTCGCCTTCCTCGGTCTCCATCGTGTAGTGGCCGAACATCATGCCGGATGGCGTGTCGAGTGGGCAGCCTGAGGAATACTCGTAGGAATCGCCCGGCATCAGGCGTGGTTGTTCGCCGACGACGCCGGGACCTTCGACTTCGTCCACAAGACCGTTCTGGTCCGTGATGTGCCAGTAGCGCTGCATCAACCGCACGGTCAGGTCGGACTGGTTGTCGATCACGATATGGTAGCCCCAGACATAGCGGCTGTCTTCCGGAGAGGATTGTTCCTCCAGATAATAGGGCTCGACGGCGACTTCGATGTCTCGTGTTTTGGCGCGATACATGCGCGGCACTTTCGCTGATACCTCATCGGTATCTTACAGCTCCGCTAAAACGTCAAGAAAACCGAAGGTATAGACGGCGTGGAAGTGACCGAATTTGGTACGTTTCTGCGGTTAAGGATAACCGGAAGAGTTAACCCTGGCAGGCTGCTCCTCCGGTCCGTTTCTTATCAGCCGGGCACTTTTTCAAGCGCCTGGACAAAGTCTTCGATCAGGTCGTCGGTGTCTTCGATGCCCGCCGATAGCCTGAGCGTTCCTTCCGAAATGCCGAGCTCGGCGCGTGCCTCATCCGTCAGGTTCTTGTGGGTCGTCGTCGCCGGATGCGTGATCAGGCTCTTCGCGTCACCGAGATTGTTGGAGATTTTCACGATTTCGAGCGCGTTCTGCAGTCCGAATGCGGCCTGCTTTCCACCCTTCAGCTCCAGGCAGACCAGCGTGGATCCGCCGCTCATCTGCTTGGCGATGATGTCGGCCTGCGGGTGGTCTGCGCGTCCGGGATAGATGACGCGGGCGACCTTCGGATGATCGGCAAGAATATCGGCGATCTTCGACGCGCTCGTCGTCTGCTGGCGCACGCGCAGCGGCAGCGTCTCTACACCCTTCAGCAGCGTCCAGGCGTTGAACGGCGACATGGCAGGCCCGGTATGGCGGAAGTAGTCCTGCAGGCTCTCGTCGATCCACTGCTTGTCGGAAAGGACGACGCCGCCGAGGCACCGGCCCTGGCCGTCGATATGCTTGGTGGCGGAATAGACGACGATGTGGGCGCCAAGTTCCAGAGGCTTCTGGAAAAGCGGCGTCGCGAAGACGTTGTCGACCACGACCTTTGCGCCGACCTGGTTGGCAAGCTTGGCCACGCCGGCGATGTCGATCACTTCCAGCGTCGGGTTGGTGGGGCTTTCGAGGAAGAAGACCTTGGTGTTCTTCTGGATGGCCTTTTCCCAGTTGGCGAGGTCGCGGCCATCGACCAGGGTGCATTCGACGCCGTACTTGGGCGCCAGCGTCTCGACCACCCAGCGGCAGGAACCGAAGAGGGCACGTGCCGCGACGATATGGTCGCCTGCCTTCACCTGGCAGAGGATAGCGGCGGCAACGGCGGCCATGCCGGACGCGGTGGCTCGCGCTTCCTCGGCGCCTTCCAGCATGCACATGCGCTTTTCGAACATGTCGTTGGTCGGGCTGCCGTAGCGGGCGTAGATAAATCCGTCGTTCTCGCCCTTGAAGCGGGCTTCGGCCGCTTCAGCGGTCTCGTAGACAAAGCCCTGCGTCAGGTAGATCGCTTCCGAGGTTTCGCCATATTGCGATCTCAGCGTGCCGCCGTGGACGAGCTGGGTTGCCGGGCGCCATTTCTTGGTCATGCGCTTGCACCTTTCAGACACAAAAAAACCGGCCGCAAAAGCAGACCGGTTTTCAACCCGGTCTTTTTAGCCACTTATTTAACGTGGCTGCAAGCCGACCGGCCAAATCACCACGGGATAAAGCTGCCATACCGCCGCTCCTTGCTTGCGTCAATGGCCGGCATTTGGTTTTGTCCGGCCATACGGGGATAGACATGATGACACGGACCACCGGAATCTTGGCCGACAGGGCCATAGCAGCGCTTTTCGAAAATGGCCGGCTGGCCTCCGAGAAGGAGCTGGACCATGACCAGGTCCAGCCCGCGAGCCTCGACCTGCGGCTGGGTTCCAAGGCGTTCCGCGTGCGCGCAAGCTTCATGCCCGGTCCCAACAGCCGCGTTGCGGACAAGCTCGATCGCCTGAAGCTGCATGTGATCGATCTTTCCGAAGGCGCAGTCCTTGAAACCGGCTGCGTCTATATCGTGCCCCTGATGGAGACGCTGGACCTGCCGGCGGACATGTCCGCCTCCGCCAATCCGAAGAGTTCCACAGGCCGCCTCGATATCTTCACGCGCGTCATCGCCGATTATGCGCAGGAGTTCGACAAGATCCCGGCAGGCTATTCCGGGCCGCTCTACCTCGAGATCAGCCCGCGCACGTTCCCGATTGTCGTGCGGCGCGGCTCGCGGCTATCGCAGATCCGCTTCCGCACCGGCAACGCTCTGCTGAACGAGCCGGAACTGCTGCAACTCCATGAGGCCGAGACGCTCGTGGCTTCGCAGCAACCGAATGTTAGCGGTGGCGGCATCGCCTTGTCGATTGATCTGGCCGGCGACAAGGACGGGCTGATCGGCTACCGCGGAAAGCACCACACAGCCGTCGTCGATGTCGACAAGAAGGCCCAGCACGACGTCTTCGATTTCTGGGAGCCGCTCTACAGCCGCGGTCGCAACGAACTGATCCTCGATCCGGACGAGTTCTACATTCTTGTTTCGCGCGAGGCTGTACATGTGCCGCCGCTCTACGCTGCCGAGATGACGCCTTATGATCCGCTGGTCGGGGAATTTCGCGT
This sequence comes from Pseudorhizobium xiangyangii, assembly GCF_020531965.1. Taxonomy (GTDB): domain Bacteria; phylum Pseudomonadota; class Alphaproteobacteria; order Rhizobiales; family Rhizobiaceae; genus Neorhizobium; species Neorhizobium xiangyangii. The sequence continues at coordinate 7,096 of NZ_JAJAWH010000008.1, forward strand.
GCACTATGCCGGGTTTTTCGATCCCGGCTTCGGCCACGCGGATGCAGGCGGGCGCGGAAGCCGCGCGGTGCTGGAGGTCCGCAGTCATGAGGTGCCATTCATTCTCGAAGATGGCCAGATCGTCGGGCGGCTGGTCTATGAACATATGTTGCAGCAGCCGGACGCGCTCTACGGTCTCGGCCTCGGCTCCAACTATCAGGCGCAGGGCCTGAAGCTCTCCAAGCATTTCAGGTTTGGATGATGGGCTCCGGCATCCGGAACCCATCGATCCATGCTTGACAGACGCGGCGAAGTGATAGAATTCTGCGCAACCTCGCGGGTGTAGCTCAATGGTAGAGCAGCAGCTTCCCAAGCTGAATACGAGGGTTCGATTCCCTTCACCCGCTCCAATTTTCAGATGATGTTGATGGATTGTGCGACCTGCGGTCGCGGAGGTCTATCTTGCTGTCAGAAGACCGCGAGATAGCGCAGCAGCGAAATAATCCCGATGATGATGACAATGACCTGGGCGATCTGTTTCGCGCGCCCGTCGATAGGAAGCCTCGCAATCAGATAGAGCACAAGCACTATAACCAGAAACGTAATGAGCAGGCTGATCAGTATCGACATATTGCAATCCCATATGAACACTCTTGCAAGTGGTGAGATAGCGCCGGCCGTGGCGATAGAAAGTGGCCGGAACGCCTTTATTCTCTGACCGGCCGGGCCGCGGGTGCATCAGGCCGTCGGATTATGCGGCGTCTTTTGCCAGAAGAAGGGCTTCATCCGCAGCTCGATAAGGGCTCGCCACGAGGCGATGGAGGTCATCAGCCAGTAGAACGGCACCGCCATCCAGCGCATCCCCAGTTGGCGCTTCTCGTGGTCGGTCATCGAGCCGACGCCGAGCGCCACGAAGGTCAGGTAGCTTCCGAAGATGTTGATCGTATCGATGACGAAAAGCACCAGCGCGCGGAGCGGCAGCTCTGTCGCCGGCGCCGTCATCATCGCTACCGTACCTTCGGCAAGAAAGAACACGATCAGCGGGTGAAGCAGCGAGGACAACAGCATCCCGCCGATCATCAGGTGGAAGAGCAGGTAGCCGCGCGGTCCCATCTCCACCAGCAGCCGCCTGGGCTCTCGCATCAGCACGAGCCAGGTCTGCATCCAGCCCTTGAACCATCGGGTGCGCTGGCCCGTCCAGATCGAAAGGGTGGTCGGTGCATCCTCCAGCGTATGCCGCCGCAGGACATCGGCGCGGTAACCCAGTCGAAAAAGCCGAAGGCCGAGGTCTGCATCCTCGGTCACATTGAACGGATCCCAGCCGCCAACGTCTTTCAACACATCGGTTCGGAAGTGATTTGATGTGCCGCCCAGCGGCATGGGCATCCGGTAGTGGGCGAGCATCGGCAGCAATCCGCGAAAGAGCGCGGCATACTCCAGGGAAAAGAGGGCGCTGATCCAGGACGAGCGTGCGTTGGTGATGATGAGCGGTGCCTGGAGGCAGGCAATGTCCGGCGAAAGTTCGCTGAAGCGCGCGTAGGCCTCCCGCAACTGCGCGGGATGGGGGCGGTCCTCCGCGTCGTAGATAACCAGGTAGTCACCGCGCACGCCGGCAAGCGTGTAGCTCAGAGCCTTTGGCTTGGTCCGCGGATTGGCGGACGGTACTTCGATGATCTCGAATTGGCGCGGCAGTCCTTGCGCCCTGAGTGCTGCAACGGTTTCGTGGTCGTCCGCCTCGCATACGAGTTTGATGTCCAGTAACGAGGCCGGCCAGTCAAGACGCTTCAGGCATCGCACAAGTTGCTCCGCGACGGCCGCTTCCCGATAGAGGGCGACAAGAACGGTATAACAGGGAAGGGACCCGGCGGCGGAGGATTGTGCGGGCCCGCGTTTGCGCTTGCGGGGAAAGAGCGCCGTGATCCTCAGCAGAAGGCTCGCGAGATACAGGCAGGAGAGGATAGGGTGGAGAACGGGCATCACCAGGCCCGGTGTGATAAGCGAGACAGCGAGGAGTGTCGCCAACGCCAGCCCGGCGACAAAACCCTGCCCTCCCGTCATCACGATACGCGCCGAGAAGCGCGGCCGTCGCTCGAACAGTTCTCCGATCGTCTGGCGAACGCGGCGGGCGGCACCCGCCTCCCAAACGGCAGCGCGAATGGCCCGCGGCGTGGTGACGACGAGATCGCGCCGCAGTGCCGGCAGGTTGATCAGCGCGGCGCCAAGATCTCCAATACGGCATGCTTCCGGGATCACGGCGGTCTTCGGTGCTTCGTGGGCTGGGTGCAGTTTGATCATCAGCGGGCGAAGCAACTGCGTATCCAGGGTGTCGCTGTCGACAACGGTGCTGCTGTCTATGGTTTCGACGAAGGGAAGCCTGAGAAAGCGTGCCATTGCCCCGTAGTAGGCCGTCTCTTCCACTCCTGGATGATGGAGGAGTTCCTTCTCCAGCGTCGTGCCGTTTTGGCGCGCTTTGGCCGCGAGTTTGGCAATAAGCGGCTTGCCGAAGCCAAGGGATTGAAGCGCCGCCGCTTCGTCCGTGGGGTTCGGTTTGGCAATCTCACGGGCCGCGCCCTCTTCCTTTCGAGGCAGCCCGTCGGTCCCGCGTTCGCCTTCGCACGACGCCGTCGTTTGTGGATATTCCCCCAGACGCATGAAACTGTTACACCGTCCCGCCGCCCTGTCCCGGAATGGATCATAGAGATGAACCCACTGCTTTCACCCCTGAAAACATGGGGGACGTTTCTCCTCTTGGTTGTCTCCGGCTTCGGCTTCGCCTCTACTGGTGTAACGGCGGCGAAGGCACAGGAATCCGAATTGCCGGTTCTGTTCGATACGCGCGAACGCCTGCCGCGCCCCGATCTGTCGAATCTCGTCCGCCTGCGTATCCTCACGACTGCGGACTTCCCGCCCTTCAACTTTGCCGACCAGACTGGTCGCCTCGCGGGGTTCAACGTCGATCTGGCGCGGGAGGTTTGCCTTGAACTTCGGATAGAGGCCAAATGCCAGATCCAGGCGCTGCCGTTCGGGGAATTGGAGACGGCACTGGCGAACCGGGCCGGCGAGGCCGTGATGGCCGGGATTGCGATCACCGCGGAGCGCCGCAACCGGTTTTCCTTTTCGCGCCCTTATCTCACCATACCGGCGCGGTTCGCCCGTAACGTCGCGCGCGATCTGCGTGGAGAGGGCGCCGAGGCACTGTCGGGCCGCCCCGTCGGCGTGGTGAAGGACACCGCCCACGAGGCCATGCTGAAATCGTTCTTTCCGAAGATCATCCCGGTGGTGTTCGACGATCGCGAGGCGATGCTGCAGGCACTGAAGGAGGACAAGGTTGCTGCTGTCTTCTCCGATGGCCTGCAACTGCCATTCTGGCTCGCCGGGGAGGCTTCGGAGAAATGCTGCGTGCTGTTCGGCGGTCCATACCTTTCCAGGGATTACCTTGGGGAGGGGATGGCGGTCCTGCTTCGAAATGACGAGGAAACTCTGGCCGCCGCATTCGATCACGCGCTTGCCACCCTGTCACGCAACGGGCGCCTGCAGGACATCTACCTGCGCTATTTCCCGCATGGCCTGTATTAGCGCATGTCGCGCAGAAATGTGCAGCGGCCTGAGATAACGACATATGCCACTTTAGGAGGTCGGGAGAATATTCCTACTGGCTTGCCCAGATGATCCTTGCCACCCAATCGACCTCAGCCATATCGAAACTACGGTTTGGATGTTCCGGATTGAGTGATGTCAGGTCGATGCTCTTTGCCGTCTGGCGCATCAGGACCTTGGCCATCACTTCGCCCTCGCGGGTCTTCACCACCACGCGGTCACCGCGCCGCACCTGTGCCCCCGGCTCGACAATCAGGACGTCGCCGTCCCGGTAGAGCGGCATCATGGAATCTCCCTGGACCTCCAGGGCATAGACACCGGCCTTGCGGGAAGGGGAGGCCGGAAACTCGACCACGTCCCAACCCTGGCCCGCCGGAAAGCCGCCGTCGTCGAAGAAGCCGCCGGCTCCCGCCTGGGCAAAGCCGAGCAAGGGAATTGAGCCCGCCTGAGGTGGAAATGCACCATCCGGAAGTTGCGAGCGTGAAGGCGAAGGTATGAGGCTCATGAACTGGTCGATCGTCGCGCCGGTCGCATCCAGCACCTTCGATATGGATTCCGTCGATGGCCACCGAAGTCGTCCATCGGGACCAAGTCGCTTGGATTTGTTGAAGGATGTCGGGTCAAGGCCGGCGCGCCGCGCCAGCCCGGACGGCGTCAGCTTGTGCCGTTCGGCCAGCGCATCGATCGCGCCCCAGATCGATTCATGTGACAGCATGGCCGTATGTACTCCGGCTCAACGGTTTCCGGAGGGGCGGTCCTCCTTGGCCATCGCGCCATCCGTGGATCATGATCCGTTGACGATGCCTCCTCGGGAGCACATGCCAGCGCAGGGCTGGCCGATCAGCCAGCGCCGGTTCCAATTTAACCAATCTGAAACATGAGGTAAAGGGACTTGAGGAATAAAATCCTGTCGTCTTCCACCCTGATCAGGCGACCAGGGGCATGTTGATCTTTCCGAGCTTGATCACCGCCTGCGTCCGGCTGTCGACGTTGAGCTTGAGCAGGATTGCGGACACATGCGCCTTGATCGTCGCCTCGGAGACACTGAGTTCATAGGCGATCTGCTTGTTGAGCAGTCCTTCGCCAAGCATCGTGAGCACCCGGCTCTGCTGCGGCGTCAATGTCCTCAACCGCTCAAGCAGTTCGCTCACGCTGGAATCTTCCTCCGCGGCCGGCAGGTGCCCGTCCGGCGCCCAGATGTCGCCGTCGAGGACCGCGTTCACGGCAGCCCGGATATCGTCCAGGCCGGATGATTTCGATATGAACCCGGATGCGCCCAGCTCCAGCGCTCTACGGATCGTGCTGCCGTCGTCGCTGGCGGAAACGATGGCGATTGGTAGGCCGGTGAATTCCGCTCTCATCGACATGAGGCCCGAAAAGCCGCTCACACCGGGCATAGCGAGGTCGAGCAGCATGAGGTCGGCTTCGGGATTGTCGCGGGCGACCCGGCGGGCGGCCTCGAAATCGCCGGCCTCCAGGATGACCTGTTTCCCCGGCAACCCTTGCACGGCCTGTTTCAGGGCGCCCCGAAACAATGGATGGTCGTCAGCGATGATAATGGTCAGTGTCTGCATTCCACGTCCCCTCCCAAGGACATAGCCGCACGTCTGCGCACACCGTTTTACGCTCCGCGGGCGTTGGAAACAATAGCCGATTGCTGCGGTAGAAAACCTTGCCGTCAGGTTTTCTGGGGTTCCGGCGGCGGGTTCTCCCGCTCGGAGGTGAAATCCTCGATGATCGCCATGAAGCGGCGCATGAAGCGCTCCATGATCGAGAGGCTCTGTTCGATCTCGGATTCGTCCGGCAGCGTGCGCTCGCGCGGCGCGCTTTCCAGCCGCTTTTCGAGTGCGGTCACGCGCTTGTCCAAAAGGTCGAGCTCCTGCTCATAGGCCGCTCTCTCGTCGGCAGCCATGCGGCAGACAAGGTTGCCGCCATCATCCCGGCAGAGCGAGACGGCGCCCGTTTCCCGGTCGAGCCGCACGAAGCCGGTTTCCGTCTTCTCCAGCTGGAAACGTTCAGTCTGTGCTTCCTGTCCCAGCGCGCAGGTCGGCAGCAAGGCCAGCGATAGCAATACCCGTTTCATCATCCTGTCGTCCTTTCGTGCACTGTGGACAAGCGCTTCACTTTACGGCAAATCGCCCATGCGCATTCCTGCCAAGCTTACAGCCAGTTCGAAAGCAGCTCATGAAAAATCTCGTCTACAAGATCGTTTCGAGGACGCTTTGGCAGGAAGCCAGGGGAAAAGGCGTTTTTGAGGGTGCGCCGATCGATCTGAAGGACGGTTTCATTCATTTCTCGACGGCGCCCCAGGCTCGCGAAACAGCTCGGCTTCATTTCGCAGGAACGGACGACCTGCTGCTTGTCGCGGTTGACGGCGATGCTCTGGGAGAGGCATTGAAGTTCGAGCCATCCCGTGGCGGGGATCTCTTTCCTCATCTCTACGCTCGCCTTCCCGTCGACGCGGTGCTGTGGGAGCGTCCGCTGCCGCTTGGCGACGATGGCCTGCACATTTTTCCGGAGGAGTTTGCCTGATGTTCGACCGTTTCTCGGATCTTGCCCGCCAGGGGCTTTTCCTGCTCGATCCCGAAATCGCGCACGGCATGTCGATTGGCGCGTTGAGGAGCGGCCTCTTTCCGTCTTGCCGGGCGCCCAACGATGCGCGGCTGGCGCAGACGATCGCCGGCATTGATTTTCCCAGTCCGCTCGGCCTTGCCGCTGGCTACGACAAGAATGCGGAAGTGCCGGATGCGCTGCTGCGGCTCGGCTTCGGCCATACCGAAATCGGCACCGTGACGCCGAAGCCCCAGGCGGGCAACGACAAGCCGCGCCTCTTCCGGCTGGTGGCAGATCGCGCAGTGATCAACCGGATGGGTTTCAACAACAACGGCCACGACGCCGCTTTCGCCATGCTCGCGGCGCGCAAGGGCGCGGCCGGCATTGTCGGGGTCAATATCGGCGCCAACAAGGATAGTGCGGACCGGGTGGCGGACTACGTCGCAGGCATCCGCAAGTTCTATTCCGTCGCCAGCTATTTTACCGTCAATATCTCGTCGCCCAACACGCCGGGCCTGCGGGACCTGCAGGCGCGCGAGAGCCTGAAGGCGCTCCTGGATGCCGTTCTTGTTGCCCGGGCGGAAGAAGCCGTGCGGCTTGGCCGATCGCTGCCGGTCTTCCTCAAGATCGCCCCCGATCTGACGGAGGAGGGACTTGATGATGTTGCCGCCGAGGCGCTGGCGCACGATCTGGATGGGCTGATCGTTTCCAACACCACGCTGTCGCGGGACGGCCTCACGGAACGACGCTTCGCATCGGAAGCCGGCGGCCTGTCAGGCGCACCGCTCTTCCGTCTTTCCACCGCCGTGCTTGCCAAGATGCGCCGGCGCGTCGGTCCGGCACTGCCGCTTATCGGCGTCGGTGGCGTCGGCAGCGCCGAAGATGCGTTGGAAAAGGTCCGCGCCGGTGCTGACCTGGTGCAGCTGTATTCCTGCATGGTCTACGAGGGGCCGGGGCTGCCGGCGCGTATTGTACGCGGGCTCTCGGCCTTCATGGATCGCGAAGGGGCAGGCTCGATCCGGGATCTGCGTGACACGCGTGTGGATCAGTGGGCCGCGGAAAAGTTCTGAGCCGCCATTCTCAGGCGGACAGGATCATCGCCCAGTAGGTCCGTGATGCAGATGATTGAGCGACCGCGACGCCGAGGCCGCTGTAGGAGCCGATCATGTTGTTCAGGTGCCGCCGCGACACGATCCAGGCCTGAACGGCCTCCTCGACGGTACTCTGGCCACTGGCGATGTTCTCGGCTGCCGGCAGAGGCACGTCGCTCCGTTGCATTCGCGTCTTGAAACTGTCGCCCATGCCGATGAGATGCTTCATCTGTCCGGCCTTCGCCATCCGCATTGCCTGCTCCGCGGCCGCATTGCGCGCTGCCGCGTTGGAGGAGAGCGGTTGCAGGCCACGGTCGCTCCGCACCTTGTTGACGAGCGGCAGGGATGCAGCGGTGCGATCTTGAACTCCGGCAACGGAGGCTTGGCGTCCGACGCTGGTACAGCCGGTGACAAGCATCCCGCTGCCCATCAGCCCGCTGCCCATCAGAATGAGAAAGCCCCGCCGGGAAGAAAAGGTCATCTCTGTCATGTTTAGCGCCTAAAGCTGAAGAGCCGCAGGATGATGTAGACCGGGATCACGATCGACGCCCCGAGGATCAGATAGTCTCCGACCCGGCCGAGCGCATGAAAACCCTGGTACCACAGATCCAGCACGAAATCGCGGATGCCGTAGACGATGTCCCATGGATCGAGGCCGAATATGGCCATGATGAAGCCGACGACGAGCGACACTACGATGAGTTTGACGATCGTGCGTCCCGGCGAATCGCCGAGAACCCGGTTGACCCCGTCCGACATGCTTCAAATCTCCATTTCGAGGCAGACATAAGCGGCGTGTGTGTGCCCCGCAAGCCTGATGGCCCCTTTAAGGGTTGCCAATTCAAATAGAACTTGAGTTTTTTTGTGGCTTCGGCCAAGAACTTCCACCCCATCAGGACAACCTATGCCTCCCAGACAATTCTCATCCGGTGATGCCATCGCGGATCGTCGCGCCGATTACGCGCGTATGCTGGCGGAGAGCGGTGATCTGGCCGCATCCGTCGAGCTGATGGAGCAGGCGCTGGAATTGTCGCCCGGTTGGGCGGCGGGATGGTTCCGGCTCGGCGAATTCCGGGAAAAAGCTGAAGCGCGGGAAGGAGCCGTCGATGCATTTCGTTCTGCGCTGCAACTGGACCCGGGCGACGTCTTCGGTTCCCGCCTGAAGCTTGCTCTTCTGGGTGCGGAAGAGGTTCCCGATCAGCCCCCCAGCCGCTATGTCGAAAGCCTGTTCGACGAATATGCCGAGCGCTTCGATACGGCTCTGGTCGAGAAGCTTGACTATAGCGTTCCCGGCAAGCTTGCGGCGCTTGTGGCGGGTGTTGCTCCCTTTCGCCTCACGGTCGATCTCGGCTGCGGCACCGGCCTTCTGGGGTCTGAAATCCGCGACGTCACGGAGCAGCTGGAAGGCTTCGATCTCTCGGCCAACATGCTGTCGAAGGCCGAGCAGAAAGGCTTCTACGATCACTTGGGTCAGTCGGACCTCAGCCTCGGCGAGGAAGAGGCGGGGCTCTTCGCCGGCCATTTGTCGCGGCATAGAGCCGATCTGGTCGCCGCGGCCGATGTGCTGATGTATCTCGGGTCGCTGGAGACGGTCTTCCCTCTGGTCTCGGAACTTCTGGTGCCGGGAGGCTTCTTCGCCTTTTCGGTCGAGGACGCAGGCGAAGCTGAGGGCTTCGTGCTGCGTGACACCCTGCGCTATGCTCATTCCGAGCCCTACATTGTCGACATGCTGCAGCGGCACGGGCTGCAAATGCTGGAAGTCCGCCACACCGATATTCGCCTTGACCGTGGAAACCCGGTGCATGGCATGCTGTTTCTGTCGCAAAAACCGCGTTGACCGATCGTATTCTTGCGTTTTCCAAGTACTGAGACGCCGCCAGTTGAAGGGTATTGAGGAACGCTCTATTGCAGCGCAATATCTCGGAAAACATCAGAGGCATCCGTGGAGCAGCAGAAGCAGACCCAAAGACGTAGCTTGGGTTTTTACAGTGTAGATCCGTCGCGGCACACTCTGCTTGAGGATACGCAGGGGCTGGTGACAGGTGCCCTCATTGCCGGGCTTGGCTTCTATTTCCTCAACCATGTCGGACTGTTGACCGGTGGTACCGCCGGCGTAGCGTTTCTCCTCCATTATGCGTCCGGCGTCTCGTTCGGTGTCCTCTTCTTCATCGTCAATCTGCCGTTCTATTACCTTTCGTTCCGCCGGCTTGGCTGGGCCTTCTCCCTCAAGACCTTCATCGCAATCGCGCTCACCTCGGTCGTCACCGAAGTCGAACAGCAATTCCTGCTGATCGAATACCTGCATCCGTTCTGGGCAGCGCTGCTCGGCGGGTTGCTGCTGGGTTATGGCCTGCTGGCGCTTTACCGGCACAGGGCAAGCCTGGGCGGGGTCGGTATTCTGGCGATCTACATTCAGGATCGCTTCGGAGTGCAGGCGGGGCTCGTCCAGCTTGCCTTCGATTTCTGCGTGATGGTCTGCGCTTTCGCCGTCGTTTCACCGACGATCGTCGGCTGGTCCATCCTGGGCGCCGTGGTCCTGAACATCTTCCTTGCGATCAACCATCGCTCGGACCGTTACATCGTGGTTCGATAGACGCTTAGACCCCTGCCAGCTTGGCCCTTGCGCGCTTCTCCCGCCGTCGCTGGACGGAAGAGGGGATGTTCATGGCCTCGCGATATTTGGCAACGGTGCGCCTTGCAAGATCGACCCCGCCATTCTTCAGGCTGACCACGATATCGTCGTCCGAAAGAACCGCCTCCGGGGTTTCCTGCGCAATCAGCGCACGGATGCGATGACGCACCGCTTCTGCGGAATGACTGTCGCCGCCCTCGTCAGCTGATCCGATCGACACCGAGAAGAAGTATTTCAGCTCGAAAAGCCCGCGCGGCGTCAGCATGTATTTGTTCGACGTTACACGGCTGACGGTGGACTCGTGCATCTTGATCGCGTCGGCAACGGTCTTGAGGTTGAGCGGGCGCAGGTGGGAGACACCATGCGTGAGGAAGGCGCCCTGCTGGCGCACGATCTCCGTCGCGACCTTCATGATTGTCTTCGCTCGCTGGTCGAGGCTGCGGGTCAGCCAGTTCGCGTTCTGCATGCACTCGGTCAGGAAGAGCTGGTCTTCCTTCTGCTTGCCGCAGGATTTCGAGACGGTCTGGAAATACTCGCGGTTGACGAGGACGCGCGGCAGCGTGTCCGGGTTCAGTTCCACCGCCCAGTCTCCATTGGCCGCAGCGCGAACCACGACGTCCGGGGAGATCGTTTCACAGGCGCTGCGCTCGAAGCCGCTGCCGGGCTTGGGGTTCAGCCCACGGATTTCTGCGAGCATGTCGAGCAGGTCCTCGTCACTAATGCCGCACAGGCGGCGAAGTGACACGAAATCACGCCGTGCGAGAAGGTCCAGATTGTCGATGAGCGCCTCCATGGCGGGATCGAACCTGTCCTGCTGCCGTAGTTGTATTGCGAGGCATTCGCGAAGGGATCGCGCCATGACGCCGGGCGGATCGAGCGATTGCAGTGCGCGCAGGATCTCTTCCACCTGTCGGGGCTGGCGTCCAAGTCGCTCGGAGATGTCCTCGATCTCTCCGGCGAAATAGCCGGCCTCGTCGACGCAATCGATCAGGTGCTGCGCAACCAGCCGGTCCGCAGCGCTACGGAGCAGGAACGGTATCTGCTGTATGAGATGGTCGCGTAGCGTCACTTGGCTCGCGACGAAATCCTCGAGATCGTAGTCGTCGCCGGCTTCGGCGCCGGGCATGGACTTCCATTGGCCGAGCAGTTCCGGCGCATCGGCCTTGGCAGGCTCCCTGTCATCGGGAAAGACGTTTTCGTAGCCTGCGTCTAGTTCGCCAAGCCGCTCCGCGGTGGTGTGCGGCTGCCGTTCGTACCAGTCATCCGCCTCGGATGCCGGAGTGTCACCCTGGCCATCCTGCGACGGGTCTCCCATCTGATCTCTGTCTTGATGGGACGCGTCGCTGTCCGTGCCGTCATGGGTCTCGGACGAGGAGAGTTCGAGCAGGGGGTTCTTTTCGATTTCCTGAGCGATGAAATGGTTCAATTCGAGATGCGTCATCTGCAGCAACTGGATGGATTGCATCAGTTGCGGTGTCATCACCAGCGATTGGCTCTGGCGCAGAAAGAGACTGGCGGACAAGGCCATGCGCACGCAAACTCCCTACCGATCGACGCCTCTTCCGGCGAGGACGTCAACTTGGCCCGAAAATTGCTTTTTTGAGAGGTTCGGTCAAGCTCTCGTATGAGGGCGGGAGCTTTTTGCGTCTAGAGAGTAAATTTGTCGCCCAGATAGAGGCGACGGACATCGGGATTGTTGACGATGTCGTCCGCGCGCCCGTGCGTCAGCACTTCGCCCGCGTGGATGATGTAGGCCCGGTCGATCAGGCCAAGCGTTTCGCGAACATTGTGATCGGTGATCAGAACGCCGATCCCGCGGGCCGTCAGGTGGCGGACGAGGTTCTGGATGTCCGAGACCGAAATGGGATCGACGCCTGCGAACGGCTCGTCGAGCAGCATGAAGGCCGGATCGGTTGCGAGTGCCCGGGCAATTTCCAGCCGGCGCCGTTCGCCGCCGGAGAGTGCAACCGCTGCAGATTTGCGCAGATGGCTGATGTGGAATTCCTCGAGCAGTTCATCAAGCTTCTGCTCGCGCTTGGCTTTGATCGGCTCGTGGACTTCCAGAACTGCGCGGATGTTCTGTTCCACGGTGAGGCCGCGGAAAATGGATGCTTCCTGCGGCAGGTAGCCGACGCCCAGGCGCGCGCGCCGATACATCGGCATTCCGGTTACCTCGTTGCCGTTGATGGCGATCATGCCCTCATCGACCGGCACAAGGCCCGTGATCATGTAGAAACAGGTCGTCTTGCCCGCGCCGTTCGGCCCAAGCAATCCCACCGCTTCGCCACGTCGGACAACCAGAGACACGCCGTTGACGACGCGCCGCGTATCATAGGTCTTGGACAGACCATGGGCGACCAGCGTTCCCTCGTAGCGAGCCTTGTCCTTCGCCGTGAAGGGTTCGTGGGCGCGGGGTGCCTTGGGCGCAAGCCTGGATAGAAAAGGTAATTTCACAATGCGGCCGTTTTCACTGCTTCTGCTGTCGCGATTTCGGATCGAGCAGAATCTCGACCCGACCGCCGCAGGCGTCGAGCTTGGCTTCCCCGGTGTTCATGTAGACAGTCAGCTTGCAGCCCTTGAAGACGTTCGCTCCTTCGGACAGCACGACCTGCTCGCCGGAAAGGGTGAATGTCTGCGACGGCATGTCGAACTCGCCCTTCTCGGCGGTCGCCTGCTGGGTGCCTGAGTTCAGCAAAACCTTGTCGTCCAGGAAGATCTTGTCGATATCGGCGTCTCCCGACGTCATCGAGGATCCTTCGCCCGTGTAGAGCACGGTCATCTTGCCGGCCCGCATGGTCGTGGTTCCCTGCACCACTTTCACGTTGCCCGTGAAATAGGCAGTTTTCTCCTGTTCCTTGATCTCCAGCTGATCGCTTTCGATCTGGATGGGCTCGTCGTTCGAAAGCTTGAGCCCGTCCATCTGGCTTGTCGTGGCCTGGGCGAACAGGGGAGATGCCGCCGCCAGGGAAAGGAGCCCGGCCGCGATCAGGGTGGATGAGATCTTTGCGTGTTGACGAAGGGTCATGATGGCCGGCTCTAACTGCCCTTGTTGCGGATTGCCGCAGCTTCGATGTTGACCCGAACCTGCCCAGCAAAGGTAATGGTTCGACCCTTATCCGTTATCTTGAGGGACTGTGCAACAACAGACGCTTGCTCGGTATTGATGACGACCGGATCTTCCGTGTCCAGCGTGCCTCCGACGACGTCGAGTCGGGCCGACTGGAACTTCGCGGTGATGCCATTGCTGAGATTGACGTCGAACGGCGCCGTCATCTGCATGCCGTCGGTTCCGCGGTCGAAAATGCCTTCCTTGGCAACGACGCGCGCAATCGTGTTCTCGTTGAGCGGCACGGCGGCCTTGACGTTCTCGAGCGTGATCATGTTGGGGTTCGCGATGTCCTGCAACGCTCGCAGCGCCGTCATCGAATAGCTGATGCCGTCGTCGTTTCTCCCGGCGATCGCAGGGCGCTCCATCACGATCTTGCCGTTCTCGATGCGGGCATTTTCTATCGAAAGGTTTTCGGGCAGGTAGGCCCGCGCCACCGATACGGCGATGAAGGCCAGGGATATGATGCCTGCGCTGATCGGCAGCCAGACCCGCAGCTTGCGGACACGCGCAGAATGAATGAGCGCTGCCTGATAGGCATTGCCATCCACTGCGCCCGCAAGGGCTGGCACCGGTGATCTCAGCAGTCTTTGCAGCATAAGCTGGCTATTTCCCTATTTCGCGCTAGATCGCTCCAACGTCGCAGCGCGTCGCGTGACTTCCGTATTTCCACGCAATATGGTTTTTATGTATCAACAAACAATAATGGCTAACATAAAATCGTGATAGCCGTGGCGCAATAGGTGTTCTCCGCCTATCATCCGCACCGGCAACAAGGGACTTCCATGGACCAATTGGCAATCGCAGATCGCCGGAGGCTGCGCCGAAAGCTGAGCTTCTGGCGGGTCTTCGCTCTCATCGTCATCGTCGGCCTCGGGTTTACTCTCTATCGGCTCGGCGGTGATGGGGGAGGACGTGCGGCGCCGCATGTCGCGCATGTCAAGATTTCCGGCATGATCCAGGACGACACCGAGCTTCTCGAGCGCCTGGACCAGATCGCCGAGAACGACAGCGTCAAGGCGCTGGTGGTTTCGATTTCATCGCCGGGCGGGACGACCTATGGCGGAGAGCAGATTTTCAAGGCGATCCGCAACGTTGCGGAAAAGAAGCCTGTCGTTTCCGACATACGGACACTGGCCGCATCGGCGGGCTATATGATCGCCGCGGCTGGCGACACGATCGTGGCTGGCGAGAGCTCCATTACCGGTTCCATCGGCGTGATTTTCCAGTATCCGCAGGTCGCCGAGATGATGGACAAGCTCGGCGTTTCGCTCGAGGAGATCAAGTCGTCGCCGCTGAAGGCCGAGCCGTCGCCGTTCCATCCGCCGAGCGAAGAGGCGCGCGCCATGATCCAGTCGATGATCATGGATAGCTACGACTGGTTCGTCGATCTGGTGGCTGAGCGGCGAAAACTTCCCCGCGAGGAGGCGCTGCGTCTGGCAAACGGCGCGATCTTCACCGGACGGCAGGCGCTCGAGGCCAAGCTCGTCGATACGCTGGGTGGCGATGACGAAATCCGCGCCTATCTCGACGGCAAGGGTATCAGAGAGGACCTGCCCATGGTCGAGTGGAAGGACAAGGACAATGGCTCGTCCTTCTGGTTCGCAAGCGCGATGGTTGAATTTTTCCGCCTGACAGGCCTGAGCGAGATGCTGGGATCGACGTCGCTGCGCCCGTGGGTGGGCGAGAAGTTGTTTCTTGACGGTCTTGTCTCGGTTTGGCAGGTTGGCGACAAGTGAAAATCTAGCTTTTTCAGGGGGCAAACGTGATTAAGTCGGAACTGGTCCAGATCGTGGCGGCACGCAATCCGCACCTCTACCACCGCGATGTCGAGAACATCGTGAATGCCGTGCTCGACGAGATCACCGATGCGTTGGCAGGTGGCAATCGCGTCGAGCTGCGCGGTTTCGGTGCATTCTCCGTCAAGAACCGCCCGTCGCGGTCGGGACGCAACCCGCGCACCGGCGAGTCGGTGTTCGTGGAGGAGAAGTGGGTGCCGTTCTTCAAGACCGGCAAGGAACTGCGCGAGCGCCTCAATCCCGGCATGGCTGACGAAGCGGATTGACGCGCTTCCCATCCGTCGCCCATGCCCTTGAAAGGCGACGCAAGGCGCCTATCCTGCCTCGGCGGGGCGCGTAGCCCCACATGCTGAGAAAAGGCGGAGACATATGACAAGGTTCAAGAAGATCGTAAATCTGTTGGTGTTCGTGCCGCTCGGCATACTGCTGATCGTGCTCTCCGTCGCCAACCGCCAGAGCGTCACCCTGGCGCTCAATCCGTTCCGTCCGCAGGACGGCGTGCTGTCACTGACCGCGCCGTTCTTTCTCTTCCTGATACTGGCACTGATCCTTGGAATGGTCATCGGCTCGGCTGTCACCTGGTGGACCCAAGGACGCTATCGCAAGCAGGCCCGCATCGAAGCGCGCGAAGCGGTCAGGTGGCAGGGCGAGGCGGATCGGCAGAAGAACGGGTCTCCGGCCGGAACGGCGAACGTGCCCGCTATCCGCCCCTAGAGAACGTCTGATCTTTGCGCGTGTGCCGGGGTGAAGCGCCGGCCCGTGGCACCCGAGCCCTTCTTTTTCCGCGTCCAGCGCTTACCTTATCGGCGTGGATCTCGTCGAACCCCAATCCTCCGGCCGCGATGCCGTGCTGCTGCCCCGGCCATTCCTGAAATGGTTCGCCGAGAAGGGCTGGCAGCCGCGCGCCCATCAGCTCGAACTGCTGGCGCGCTCGACATCAGGCGAAAACATGCTGCTGATCGCCCCGACAGGTGCCGGCAAGACACTCGCCGGTTTCCTGCCGTCGCTGACGGATCTGACGCGCCGGGGCAAGATCCCGCCGGGCTCGGCCTTCACCGGCATCCACACGCTCTACATCTCGCCGCTCAAGGCGCTCGCCGTCGATATCGAGCGAAACCTGATGAAGCCGGTCTCCGAAATGGGCTTGGCCGTGACGATAGAAAATCGCACGGGCGACACGCCGCAGGCCAAGCGCCGGCGCCAGAAGCTTACCCCGCCGGATATCCTGCTGACGACGCCGGAACAGGTCGCGCTCCTGCTTGCCAACAAGGAGGCGGAGCGTTTCTTCAGGGACCTGAAATACGTGGTCCTCGATGAGCTGCATTCACTGGTCACCTCCAAGCGGGGCCACCTCCTCTCGCTCGGCCTTGCCCGCCTCCGCAAGCACGCGCCGCATATGCAGACGATCGGCCTGTCGGCCACTGTCGCCGATCCGTCGGATCTGCAACGCTGGCTCGTTCCCCAGGGCAGCAAGGAGGGGGAAGAACCGGCCCCGGAGGCCGGCCTCGTGCACGTCCAGGGCGGAGCCGCGCCCGAGATCACCATACTCGATACGGACAAGCGCATTCCCTGGTCGGGCCATGTCTCGACCTACGCCATCCCGGAAGTCTACGAGGAGATCAAGCGACACAAGACGACGCTGATCTTCGTCAACACCCGGTTCCAGGCCGAGCTTCTCTTCCAGGAACTCTGGACGATCAACGACGACAATCTGCCGATCGCGCTGCACCACGGCTCGCTCGATGTCGGCCAGCGCCGCAAGGTGGAAGCTGCGATGGCCGACAATCGCCTGCGCGCCGTCGTCGCCACATCGACGCTCGATCTAGGTCTGGACTGGGGCGACGTCGA
This sequence comes from Pseudorhizobium xiangyangii, assembly GCF_020531965.1. Taxonomy (GTDB): domain Bacteria; phylum Pseudomonadota; class Alphaproteobacteria; order Rhizobiales; family Rhizobiaceae; genus Neorhizobium; species Neorhizobium xiangyangii. The sequence goes on from NZ_JAJAWH010000008.1 coordinate 23,701, forward strand.
TCTCGTCGTCCATGTCGGTGCGCCGAAGGGTGCATCGCGTCTGGCGCAACGGATCGGTCGATCGAACCACCGGATGGACGAACCGTCCAAGGCCATCCTCGTTCCCGCGAACCGTTTCGAGGTCATGGAATGCCAGGCGGCGCTCGATGCGAATTATCTCGGCGCGCAGGACACGCCGCCGGTGGGCGAGGGGGCGCTCGATGTGCTTGCCCAGCATATTCTTGGAATGGCCTGCGCCGAGCCCTTCGATCCGCTGGGACTCTACGACGAGATCACCAGCGCCTCTCCCTATGCAGACCTCTCCTGGGACATGTTCGAGCGCGCCGTCGATTTCGTTGCGACCGGCGGTTATGCGCTGCGCTCCTACGAGCGTTACGCCAAGATCAGGAAGACGCAGGAGGGGCGCTGGCGTGTTTCGAACCCGCAGGTGGCCCAGCAGTATCGCCTCAACCTCGGCACCATCGTCGAGGCGGCGGAGCTCAATGTCCGGTTGGTGAAACGGAACACGAAGGGTACGGTCGGAAGAGGGGGCATGTCACTCGGCAAGGTCGAGGAGTATTTTCTCGAACAGCTGGTGCAGGGCGACACGTTCCTGTTCGCCGGAAAGGTCCTGCGCTTCGAGGGCATCCGCGAGAACGAATGCCTGGTCTCCAATGCGTTTTCCATGGACCCGAAGATCCCGGCCTATGCCGGCGGCAAGTTCCCGCTCACCACCTACCTTGCAGACCAGGTGCGCGCCATGCTTGCCGATCCCCATCGATGGCAGGCGCTGCCCGATCAGGTGCGCGACTGGCTCGAAATTCAGCGCGAGCGCTCGATGCTGCCCCGCAAGGACGAGCTTTTGATCGAGACCTTTCCACGCGGTCAGCGCTTTTTCATGGTCGCCTACTGCTTCGAGGGCAGGCTCGCGCACCAGACGCTCGGGATGTTGCTCACGCGCCGGATGGAACGTGCCGGTGCCCGGCCGCTCGGCTTCGTTGCGACGGACTATTCGCTGGCCGTGTGGGCACTCAACGATATCGGCGGCATGATCGACGATGGGCGTCTAAGCCTTTCCGACCTCTTCGACGAAGACATGCTGGGCGATGACCTGGAGGCCTGGCTCGATGAAAGTTACATGCTGAAGCGCACGTTCCGCAATTGCGCCGTGATTTCCGGATTGATCGAGCGGCGCCATCCGGGAAAGGAGAAGACCGGCCGGCAGGTCACGGTCTCCACCGATCTGATCTACGACGTTCTGCGCAGCCACGAGCCGGACCATATCCTGCTCGAGGCAACGCGACGGGATGCGGCATCGGGTCTTTTGGACATCGGTAGGCTTGGCGATATGCTGGCGAGAATCAAGGGGCATATCACCCACCGCGATCTCGACCATGTGTCGCCGCTTGCCGTTCCGATCATGCTAGAGATCGGCAGGGAAAGCGTTCCGGGCGAGGCGCAGGATGCGGTGCTTGCCGAGGCGGCGGACGAGTTGATCGCGGAGGCGATGGGGTGAGTTCACTGGCGGAGTTGCTATGGGAAACCTCTCCTCCGTCAATCCTGCGCTTGTCACAGGGATCCAGTCACGCGACGTCTGTCGTGTGAAAAGGCTCTTCGCGCCGCGGACGCGACGCTGCTGGATCCCGGCTCAAGGCCGGGATGACGGAAATAATCGACGGGAAAGACGAGACACGTGACGCATCGCCTTGGGCTCGCCGCCCGCACCATCGTACCAGGACAGGCCGCCGGCACGGAGGAAATCCTCGTCCACGGCGTTGCCGCCGTCTGCGATCCGCTCGGCGGGCTCTATCTGCCGGAAAGCGGCACGCTGGTCGTTTCCGACCTGCATCTGGAAAAGGGCGCCGCCTTCGCCCGCCGGGGCATGATGCTGCCACCCTACGATACGATCGCCACCCTCAATATTCTTGCCGCCGTCATCAGCCGCTACGATCCGAAGGTGGTCGTATCGCTGGGCGACAATTTCCATGACCGCAAGGGTTCGCAGTACCTGCCCGCAGACCTCCGGGCGATGATAGGCAGCATGGCGCGCGGCCGCGACTGGATCTGGATCAACGGCAACCATGACCCCGATGGAACCACCGATCTTCCCGGCGTCTGCACGGACGAATTCGTCCATGCGGGTCTCGTTTTCCGTCATGAACCCAGTCTGATTTCAAGCCAGGATAGGGCCAGGGGCGAGATTGCGGGCCACCTGCATCCCTCGGCCACCGTCCGTCGGCGCGCGAAATACGTCCGCCGTCCCTGCTTCGCGACAGACGGCACCCGCCTTCTCATGCCGGCCTTCGGCGTTCTGGCCGGCGGCCTCGATCTCAACCACAAGGCAATGCACGGCATCTTTGACCGCACCGCACTTGTCGCGCACCTGCTCGGGCGCGACCGCATCTATTCCGTCCGTTACGATAGCCTGCTCGGCTGACGAGATAGAAATGCCGTCGCGGCACTCAGGTGCCGCGCGGCGTCCGCTCGGGGCTCTAGCGGTATATCAGTACCGGCGTCTTGGAATTTGCCAGCACCTTCATCGTGACGCTGCCCAGCATGAAGGCCTTGAAACCGGATCGTCCGTGCGAGGCCATGACGATCAGATCGCAATTTTGGCTTTCGGCCGTTGCGATGATGGTGTGGGCCGCGTCGCTGTTTGAAAGTTTTATCGTCTTGCAGGTCACTGACCGCTGCTTCGCCGCGTTGTCCGCCTGCGCCAGGATATCGTCAGCCGCCTTGTTGTTCTGGCGGTCGTATTCCGCGTAGGCGATTTCCAGCCCGGCCGGATTGAGCGTCATGACGTGCATAGGTTCCATCACCACAAGGACGGTCGCCTCCGCGCCGATCTCGTGGGCAAAATCCAGCGCGCTTTCGAGCGCCGCCGTGGAAAGCGCCGAGCCGTCGGTGGGGATAAGGATATGCTTGTACATGCGTGTCTCCCTTTTCGTCCGAAGGACAATCAGCGGTTTACGATCCTGCCACCTTGATTTGCGTCAAATAGGTCAGCGCGGCATCTTCGCAAAGCCCTTGGCGAGGATCGGTCCCGTGGGGCGGCCGGTCGGCGAACCGCCCGCCTGCTCCAGCGTGATTTCGTAGAGCTGCGCGTCTTGCGGCTTCGGCAGCGGCGGCGCCCGCAGGACACGCGAACTGGCCCCCTCAAGAAGTCCAAGCGATACGGGACCCATGTCACGCGATGGCAGTGTCCAGACCTCGATCGCCTTGTCGTCCGGCACGGTCAGGTCGGCGAGCAGGCGAATCCGCGCATTGTCGTTGCCGAAATCCTCGACCACGGCCTGCACGTCGCCTCGCTCATCGAGGAGTACCGCGATGACGATCGGTTCCGCCTGACGGCCCAGGCTCCATGTCAAGGCAATCGCAAGCAGGAGAGAAGCAGCCATGGATGCAATCGCCGTTGCTTTCCAGCCGTAGCGGCGATTTTCGTTTGCTGCGGACGGATAGATGGCTTCCGGAGCGAGTGTGGCACCGCCGAGCGGCACCGCGGGTTCGGCATCTCCAAGCCCGGCTTCGATCCGGCTCCATAGGCCGGCCGGCACCGACGCCGGTTCGACCGTCGCGTCGAGCGGCAGGAATCGCTCCCGGCTTGCGGCAACGGCATTCCGAAGAACGGCATTGTGCTCCATCTCGGTCTCGACGGCGGTCTGGTCGGATTGATCCAGCAGGCCCAGCACGTATTCGTCGGCGATCTCGTCGATATGGGTGGGATCGAAGATCATGACATGCACTCCCGAAGTGCGGAAAGACCTCTGCGGATCCACGATTTTGTCGTCCCGAGCGGCAGGCGCAGTCGCCCGGCAATCTCCCCGTGCGTATAGCCGCCGACATAGGCGAGCAGGATGCCGCGGCGCTTTCTTTCATCGAGACTGGCCAGGCAGTCGCGCAGCCTGCTGTTCTGGTCGAGCCGGTTCAAGGCGCCGAGAACGTCTTCCAGTTGGTCGCTCTCCTGCAGCGCCTCGAGCTTCCCGTCCTCCACCAGGTCTTCGCGTCGTCCATCGCGCAGCACGTTCAGCGCCTTGTTGCGCACGATCGTATAGATCCAGCCGCGGGCCGATCCGCGATCCGGCGCGTACTGGTGGGCGTTCTTCCAGATACGGATGAAAGCCTCCTGCACAACCTCCTCGGCGAGATCCCGGCGACGAAGGATCCGTTCAGCGACAGCGATCAGGCGGCCGGCTTCTGTGTCGAAGATCCGCTCCAGCCCTTTGCGGTCGCCGCGGGCGCAGGCGGCAAGCGATGTCGCAAGGTCGTCCGATGGCATCTGTGCCAAGCTCAAGCCCGGTCTCCTGCAGGTCATTCCTGTTTCCATGCCAGTAATACACATCGGCAGGCCGATGGGATGCAGCCGAGATTATTTTTTCGCCCCCTGCATCCAAATGCGATGTCCCGAGGGTCTTTTCCATGAGGGGTTCGAGACCGAGTGCTCGGGCAGGCCTCTGAAACGATCATCGACACGGGAGAAAAGACATGATGAACATTCGCACAGTCCTCATCGCCTCGACCATCCTTGCCGCAACGTCGGTCGCCGCATCTGCGGCGCCTGTTGTCGGCCTTGTCGGCGACAGGACGCTGGTCCTGTTCGATACCGACAAGCCGGAAGTCTCGCAGAGCATGGACGTCACCGGCGTCGAAAGCCTCGTCGGCATCGATCTTCGACCGGCGAACAATATGCTCGTCGGCGTGACCGCCGACAGCGTCATCGTCACGATCGACATGAAAACCGGTGCGGCGACTGAAGTCGCCAAGATGGACAGGCCGCTGACGATCGGTGACGCACCGGTCGTTGTCGATTTCAACCCGACGGCCGACCGGCTTCGCTACATGACCGGTACGACCAACCACCGCGTCCACCCCGAGACCGGCGCAGTGACGGTCGATGGCAGCCTCGCTTTCGAGGAGGGCGACATGCACAAGGGTGAGGAACCGAATATCGTGGCCGCCGCCTACATCAACTCCTACGGCCAGCCGGAAAAGACGGCGATGTACAACATCGACGCGACGATCGGCGGGCTGATCCAGCAGACCAAGCCGAACGACGGCACGCTGAAGGCTATCGGCAAGCTCGGCGGTGAGGGAATGCCCGCCACCTATGCCTTTGACATCCAGACGACGGTGGACGGCGAGAATACCGCCTGGCTCGTCGCAGGCAAGGCGCTCCACACCGTGGATCTCGAAACCGGCAAGGCCACGAGGACAGCCGATATCACCGGCGTCGATGGCGACATCCGCGACATCGCCGTTCTTCCGGCAATGTAACGCCAACGCATCGACCCGAAAGCCGGAACAGGTCTTCGGGAAGCACGATGCGCAGACTTGGAAGTGGTTCAGCGTCCTTGGGTCACGTTTTTGGTCCAGGGCGCTGTAGGGAAAGGCCGGGCTGGTCGCAACCGGCCTTTCCCACACTATAGGTTCGGCCCGTCAATCCTTCCGGAAGATGAGGCTGGCGCCCCAGCCGGTGATGACGGCGATCATGACGCAGAGAAAACCATAGGTAATCGGCCTGTTATGGGCTGTGTCGGTAATGGCCTGCTCGAGGCCGGTCTTGACCACCCTCAGCGGCAGTTCCCGCTCGTGGATCAGCTCGCGGCCCTTGAACAGATAGGCCCGCACCGTGTGCACGCCGTCTGGAATGTTTGCCGGCAGCCGCAGCGAGGCCCTGAACAGGCTTGACGAGACGAAGCGCACGCCGCTGGTGTCGCGCTGGTAAAGGCCGCTCGCCAGCTTGAGCCGCCTGTAGGCGTCGCGGAAGTCCGACAGGTCGACGGCATTGCCGATATAGCCGGTCGGGGTCAGCGCCAGATGGTTGATGCCGACGCCGATGCTGTTGAGCGAGGGCTCCTCGTCGATCGTGTCGATCTCGCGCGTGCTGGCCAGGGAATAGGACTCCGGCACCAGTTCGAAGGTCATCGAATTGGTGTTCATCCAGATGCCGAGCACGCGCTCCTTGCGCCGCACGGTCGCGTAGTCTCTCGGCCCCTCAAGCGTGACGATGACGTCGTACTGGCCGATTGCCAGGAACAGTTCGTCGGCATTGGTAAGCGCCCCGAACACCGTGAGATCCGCGCCGCGGAAATCGGAGGTGATGGCGATTTCGCTCGTCGAGGTGCCGATCTCCAGCCCTTCCTTGACGGTCGAGGCTTCGCCGAACGGAACCTGTGCGCTCGTCGGCGAGACGATGGCAAGGAAGGCGGCGATGACAAGTGGGGCAAGGCGCAGCATCAGTTTGCAAAAGCCCCCACCGCGACGGAATAGAGTTCTTCCGGCTTGATCACGAGCGCGATGGCCAGTCGGATGCCGACCGCCAGCACCAGCAGCGCCAGGAGTGCGCGCAGCTGTTCGCCGCGCAGCTTCTGCCCGACGCGCACGCCGTACTGCGCGCCGATAACGCCGGCGACCATCAGGATGCTGGCGAGCACGATATCGACCGAATAGTTGGTCGCGGCCTGTACCATCGTTGTGTAGGCTGTCACGAAGATGATCTGGAAGAGCGACGTCCCGACGACCACGTTGGTCGGGATGCGCAGAAGGTAGATCATGGCCGGCACCATGATGAAGCCGCCGCCGACGCCCATGATCGAGGTCAGGATGCCGATGGCAAAGCCGAGCACAACGACCGGAACGGCGCTGAGGTAGATCTTCGACTTCTTGAACCGCATCTTGAAGGGCAGCCGGTGGACCCAGATGTGCTGGCCCGGCCGCTTCGTGATAGGCGGTTCGTTGCGGGCGGAGCGCCTCAGCGCCCGGACGCTCTCGTTAAGCATCAGGCTGCCGACGATGCCGAGCAGGACGACGTAGAGAAGCGAAACAAACAGGTCCAGCTGCCCGAGCCGTCTCAACCAGGAGAAGATCCATATGCCGACCGTGGCGCCGGCCAGGCCGCCGGCAAGCAGCACGGTCCCCAGCTTCATGTCCAGGGTGCCGCGCCGGAAATGGCTGATGGCTCCGGAGATCGAAGAGGCCACAACCTGGTTGGCGCCGGTGGCAACCGCCACCACGGGTGGGATGTTGTAGAAGATCAGGAGCGGCGTGATCAGGAAGCCGCCGCCCACGCCGAACATGCCCGACAGAAAGCCGACGGCTGCACCCATCCCCAGAATGATGAAGATGTTCACCGAAAGCTCTGCTATCGGCAGATAAACAGTCACGGCGGAACCTCAAACACGTAGCACCGCCCGACGGGGCGGTTTCGCCATGCGGATGAAACCCTCCGCGTCAGCGCTGGGATGTTGGTCCGCTCGGAAGAGCGGCCCTGATGGTGTCCCGTCATGCGCTGGCAACGGGGGTGAGTCAACTCGCAAGCCCCGATTACACGGGCATTTTTCCGATTTTGTGACAGCGTGATTAACACCGGTGATACGGTGGTCGTCCGTGCGTCACGTGTTGCGCTTCAAGAGCTCCGCTACCAGGGCTTCGTTGATCCGGCCGTCAGGCTCCTGGCCGACCGAGGACTGGAACGCCTTGATGGCGCCGACTGTCTTCTGGCCAATCTTTCCATCCGGAGTGCCGGCGTCGAACCCGTTCTTGTTCAGGATTGCCTGGATGTTCAGGACAGCCTTCTCCATGTCGACCGAGGCGGTCGTCAGGGGCTTGCCGTTGGCCCATTCGTCCGGGACGGTCACTTCGTTGGCGTCGGGGTTCAGGGGCTTCGGTTTCCAGCTGTTGGCTGCCGCGCGGGCTGCATCCAGCGGCTCCTTGCGCATGGCGTTCGCCACATCGTCGCGCTTTTCGCTGGCATCCTGGTCGCCACCCTTCGCCGCGATTGCAAACCACTTGTAGGATTCGCCCAGGTCCTGGGGAACGCCGTTGCCGCGTGCATAAAGGATAGCGAGGTTGAACTGGCTGTCCGAGACGCCGTGTTCGGCCGCCTTTTTGAACCACTCGACCGCTTCCGCATAATTCGGCTCGCCATTGGCACCGGAAGCGTGGAGCACGGCGAGGTTGTGCATGGCGCTGGCATTGCCGGCTTCCGCAGACTGGCGATAGTAGCTGAGCGCCTTCTCGATGTCGCGGGTAACGCCCGTGCCCTTCTCGAACAGATTGGCGACGCGGTACTGTGCGGGGGCGAACCCGCGGTCGGCTGCCAGCTTGTACCAGTTTGCGGCCTCGGAAAGGTCGGGCGCCACGCCACGACCTTCGGTGTAGCGCGCGCCGATCTCGAACAGTGCCACCGGGTCGCCGGCTTCGGCGGCATCCGCCAGCGATTTCGGGCTGAGCGATGCCGGGACAACGATCGGCGGCGCTGCCGTCTGAGGAGCGGACGCTGCAACATCGGGGGTCGGCTGTGGTGCCGCTTCGCTCATCGCGGGTTCCAATGGCGGGGTGCCATCGGTCAGTTCCCTGGGGAGAGGGGCGAGAGGGGCGAGAGGTGCCGATTGCGGCTGTGCGGAAGCAACGGCGGCGGCGGCGGGTTGCGCGACAGCATTGCTGTCTTCGACAACTGGTGCCTCGCTGATTGCCGGAGGCTGCGGAGCCTCTTCGCCGGATGTCAGCGTCTTGACCAGCGGCAGCGTCATCAGGACGAGCAGCACAGCGCCGACCGCCATCAGGATCGGCCGCCGGTGCTTCGCGAATGCGCTGCCGGACGACGTCTTTGCATCTGTCTTGCCGGCGTCTGCTTTCTTTGCCCTTGCGGCGTTGGCGCCAAGCGCCGGGTCCGTTTCTAAGGCCGCCGCCTTGGCGGCACGGCGTGCCGCCGCGATGTAGTCTGCCTGGTCGGAATCCTTTGCCTGTGTGTTGCCGGTGCCTGCCGCAGCCTGGCTTGCACGCACGCGCTCAAGGATTTTCCGTACGTCCGGAGCTCCCGAGCCCGGTTCCAGCGGCTCGTTTTCCTGTTCCGGCGGCAGCATGTCCATGGGCGCGAGCGGCGGAGCCGGATCGACGACCGTTCGCCCAGGCTTCGACGCCACAATCTTCTGTCCGGGCCGCAGGCGTCTGGATATCTGGCTGAGGAGCCCGCCCTTCGGAGCGTTCTTCTCGGTCCGTGCCATGCCGGATACCGGTTCTTCCGGAGCGACCATCGTGTCGTCGCCACGCAGCTCGCCATGTAGATCGCCCTGCACATCGCCATGGGCATCGATGGTCTCGGACGTTGAGGCAATGCCCTTGGTGCCGAAGACAGGTTCGGATGTGGCAGGTGTGCCGGCATGCGAGGTGCCGTTTGCAAGCGAATCCATCAGGTCGTGATGAAGGTTTTCCACCTCGGCGGCGGGTGCCAAAGCAGATGCAAAAGCCGGGTTGTTGTGCCTCTCCGGCGCCTGTTGCCACGCTGGGGCGGCCTGCTGTACCGGTGCATGCAACATCGGCCCGGCGATCCGGTCCTCCATCGTGTCGAGACGGTCGGCGATCTGCACGAGCGTGCGGTGCAGGGCGTTCAGCGTGTGCTGGGAACGCTCTTCCGTGTTGCGGGTCAGTTCCTCGATGTGACGGAGATCTTCCGCAAGCGCAGTCACCGCTGCCATGTCCACAGACGGTGCGCCTGCCCCGCCCGATCCGTTGCCTTGCCGCGCAAAGCTCTCCAGCACGGCCTCGGCTGCCTGCCGCGCAGCCTCCAGAACGTACTCGTCGTTCGTGGTCATGTGGGTCTCGATCGCGGCCATCCGATCTTCCATCTCGCGCGCTGCAGGATACGCGGCGGAAATGGACGACGGCTGGCTGATCAGCGTCGACAGGTGGGCGATCTGTGATTCGAGGTCTCTCAAGGCGACGCTGTCGCCGGATGGCGCGCGCGCCGTTTCGTCCAGCCTCGCGGCAATCCCACTCAACCGGTCTTCGATCCGGTCGAATGCAGACAGGTCGACGGCGGGCTGCGGCGGATCCTGATAGCCGATCGCTTCGATGCGGTGGGCAAGCTGGTCGAGTCGCTCCAGGAGCGACTCGTTGACGGCGCCATGACCCAGCCGATCGATCTTGTCGGAGATATCGGCGAGATATTCGGTCAGGTCGTGCGGCTTCGACGTCTTCGACAGCATGTGCGACAGCTGGTCCAGCCGTTCTTCCAGCCGCAGAGAAACCTGCTCTTCCGAAAGCTGATCGATGCGCTCGGACAGCGCCTCGATCCGTTCCGACAGTATGCTTGTGTGGCCGCCGTTCGTTCCGCTCGCCATCGTGTCGATCTGCTGGGCAAGCGAGCCCAGGCGGTTCTCGAGGCGCTGAAGGGTGTGATCGGTGGTCGATGCGGATGCGGCGCGGCCGCTGGCCGCGATGGCGCGGCTGATCTCGTCCAGCCGATCGTCCAGAAGGGCAAACTGGCTGTTCAGAGCCGAATCGTTTGGCTGCATTCTCGTTCCGAGCTGCTCCATGGCGGTTGCGACCGTCAGCAGCTTCTGCTCCAGCGCCCGGATCGTGGGGCTGTCGCTCATGGAGCCGAGCTGGCTCTTGATGTCGTCGATGCGGTAGGCAAGGCCGACGAGTTCTTCACGCAGGTCATGCGTATCGAGCTCGACGATCCGCTCTTCCAGACCCTGCCACCGGGTGTCGAGGCGTTGGATGCTTTCTTCCCGGGCGAGGCCGTCGATGACGGCATGCAGTTCCTCGTATTCGGCTCGCAACGCGTCCGTGGCCGGACCGCCACGCTGGCCCAGCACGTTGATGCTGTCGGCCAGTCGCGACAGCTCCGAGCGTAGGTCTTGGTCGATGGGCTGGCCCTGGGCGGCAGAACGGATGCCGCTTACGTCGGTGCGCAGTGCGTCCATCTCGCGGGCAACGCCTTCGGCGATGTCGTGCTTGAGTTCCTGGCGAAGTCCGACCAGTGCCTCTGCGATGTCGCGCAGCGAAGGCTCGGTCTGGGCCTGGGCAACATGTGCCTGTGCCGGCCGGCGCGGCTCCAGCCGCGGGCGAGGCATTGAAGGAGGGGTGACGGTTTCCACGTGCGAACCGGCCGGCCGTTCGCGGTATCCCGCGAGCATGCGCTGGCGGTCGCGGATTTCCTGTAGCGGATCGACCGGTGCCGGTGTCCTTGCCGCCGGGGGAGCGACAGGCTCGCTACGAGCCTCCGACCATGCAGGTGCGGCCTGACGTCTCGGGTCGCGAGGCTGCAGCAGTCCTTCGAGCCGCGCTTCGAGACCTTCGATGGTGCGATTGAGCGCATCGAGGGACGATCTGTCGCCGGGACGGGGAAGTGTCGATCGTGAACCGTTCATTTAGCTGCTCGTTCCAACGTTTCCAGGCGTAGCGGTGGGCCGATGGTCGGCGCCGGAGATCTGTTCCTTTAGGCTCGTGGCAAAATAGCCGACGCAGGACGCAATTCCCCGATGCCAACTATTTCACCGGACGTGGTAAATAAGCCGTTAACCACGGCGCGCTTTTTTAACCTTGGCTCATACGTGTGAGGGGCTGTCTGTCGGGCTTGCTCCGTCCACGGCGGTGATCGGGGACGAAAAAAGACGCATGGAAGTTGTTTGACGTTTACGCAAACGTCAATTAATTATGTCCTATGAGATGGCGGACATCTGGTCCGTGTGAGGATATGGAGGAAGTGCGACCATGCCTGTTTACAAGGCCCCGGTAAACGATACCCTTTTCGTTCTGAATGATGTCCTTGGCCTTGAACGCTACGGGAATCTTCCGGGCTTTGCCGATGCCAGCCCGGACATGGTCGAGGCGATCCTCGGCGAGGCCGCCAAGGTGGCGGAAGAGGCGCTTTTCCCGCTGAACCTGTCCGGCGATCAGGAAGGCTGCACCCGCCACGATGACGGCACGGTCACGGTGCCGAAGGGCTTCAAGGAAGCCTATGACCAGTATTGCCAGGGCGGCTGGATCGGCCTTGCCGTGCCGGAAGAATTCGGCGGCCAGGGCCTGCCCTATACGCTTCATGCCGCCGTCGGCGAGTACATGTCGTCCGCCAACATGTCGCTGATGATGTATCCGGGCCTGACGCAAGGCGCGATCGCCGCGATCCTCGTTCACGGCTCCGACGAGCAGAAGGCCACCTATCTGCCCAACATGGTTGGCGGCACCTGGTCCGGCACGATGAACCTTACCGAACCCCATTGCGGCACCGATCTTGGCCTGCTGCGCACCAAGGCGGTTCCGAACGGCGACGGCTCCTACAAGATTTCCGGCCAGAAGATCTTCATCTCGGCCGGCGAGCACGGCATGACCGACAACATCATCCACCTCGTGCTCGCCCGCATCGAGGGCGCGCCGGAGGGTACCAAGGGCATCTCGCTCTTCATCGTGCCGAAGTTCCTCGTCGAGGAAGATGGTTCGCTCGGTGACCGAAACACGGTCACCTGCGGAGCGCTCGAGCACAAGATGGGCATTCACGGCAATTCCACCTGCGTCATGAACTATGACGAGGCGGAAGGTTATCTGATCGGCGCCGAGAACAAGGGTCTTGCCGCCATGTTCGTGATGATGAACGAGGCCCGCCTCGGCGTCGGCCTGCAGGGTCTCTCCATCGCCGAAGTGGCCTACCAGAACGCTGTCCACTATGCCCGCGAGCGCATCCAGGGCCGCTCGCTGTCCGGTGCCAAGGCGCCGGAAAAGAAGGCAGATCCGATCATCGTCCACCCCGATATCCGCCGCTCGCTGATGACCATCAAGGCCTTCAACGAGGCCGGCCGCGCCTTCATGCTGTGGACGGCGCTGAAGTCCGATATCGCCCACCGTTCGCCCGACGAGAAGGAGCGCCAGGACGCCGACGACCTGCTCGGATTGGCCACGCCGATCCTCAAGGGCGTGCTCACCGACAAGGGTTTCGACCACGCGGTCATGGCGCAGCAGGTCTATGGCGGCCACGGCTATATCGAAGAATGGGGCATGAGCCAGTATGTCCGCGATGCCCGCATTGCGATGATCTACGAGGGTGCCAACGGCATTCAGGCGCTCGATCTCGTCGGTCGCAAGCTGGCGCTGAACGGTGGCCGCGCCGTCATGGCGCTGTTCAAGGAAATCGGCGATTTCTGCGAGGAAAACCGCGAAGACGAACAGATGTCGTCTTACACCAAGGCGCTCAAGAAAGGCCTCAACGACGCACAGGCTTCGACCATGTGGTTCATGCAGAACGCCATGGCCAAGCCCGACAATGCCGGTGCCGGCTCGACCGACTACATGCACCTCTTCGGTCTCGTCACGCTCGGCTACATGTGGGCGAAAATGGCGAAGGCCGCGCAGTCGGGTCTTGCCGCCGGCGATGCCCGCGAGGATTATCTGAAGAACAAGCTCGTTACCGCGAAATTCTACATGGAGCGCATCATGCCGGAAACGGCGCTGCGCAAGGCGCGCATCGAGGCCGGTGCCGACACCATGATGGAACTCGCTGCGGAAGCGTTCTGATACAAGAAGGCAACCCGGTTGCCACCCCCAAGGGGGAATATGGGAGATGAGACCATGACCGACGTATTCATCTATGACCACGTGCGTACCCCACGCGGCCGCGGCAAGAAGGACGGATCGCTGCACGAAGTGCCGTCCGTCCGCCTCGCGGCGAAGACGCTGGAGGCCATTCGCGACCGCAACGGCCTGGACACGTCGACCGTCGACGACATCATCATGGGCTGCGTCGATCCGGTGATGGATTCGGGCGCCGTCATTCCCAAGGCCGCCGCCTTCGAGGCCGGCTATGCCTTCTCGGCGCCGGGCATGCAGATCTCCCGCTTCTGCGCCTCGGGCCTCGATGCCGTCAACCTCGCCGCCGGCAAGGTCGCGGCGGGCTCCGACGACATCGTCATCGCCGGCGGCGTGGAGTCGATGTCGCGCGTCGGCATGGGCATGTCCGGCGGCGCCTGGTACATGGATCCGTCGGTCAACTTCCCGGCCTATTTCATGCCTCAGGGCGTCTCCGCCGATCTCATCGCCACGAAATACGGGTTCTCCCGCGATGACGTCGATGCCTATGCCGTCGAAAGCCAGAAGCGCGCGGCCAAGGCCTGGGATGCGGGCTACTTCAGGAATTCCGTCATCCCGGTGAAGGACCAGAACGGCCTGACCATTCTCGATCGCGACGAACACATGCGGCCGACAACGGACATGCAGGCGCTCGCGTCCCTCAATCCATCCTTCCAGATGCCCGGTGAAATGGGCGGCTTCGAGGCTGTCGGCATTCAGGCCCATCCGGAAATCGAAAAGATCACCTACGTCCACCATGCCGGCAATTCGTCCGGCATCGTCGATGGCGCTGCCGCCGTGCTGATCGGCTCGAAGGCCGGCGGGGCAAGCATGGGCGTCAAGCCGCGTGCCCGCATCCGCCACTTCGCCAACATCGGCTCCGACCCGGCACTGATGCTGACCGGCCCGGTCGACGTCACCGAGAAGCTGCTTGCGCGCTCCGGCATGAAGATTTCCGACATCGACCTGTTCGAGCTGAACGAGGCCTTCGCCGCCGTCGTGCTGCGCTACTGCCAGGCGTTCGACATCAGCCATGACAAGATGAACGTCAACGGCGGCGCCATCGCCATGGGCCACCCGCTCGGCGCCACCGGCGCGATGATCCTCGGCACCGTGCTGGACGAACTGGAACGCCGCGACCTGAACACCGCGCTCGTCACGCTCTGCATCGGCGCAGGCATGGGCACGGCGACGATCATCGAAAGGGTTTGATGGGGTCTTAACCCTCCCCACAAGGGGGAGGGGCTTAGTCTCGCCAGATCGCACCTTTCCGGAGCGGTGGCGATTGTCAGGAAATTTCAGGGAAGAGGAAATCCCAACATGAGCACCTACAAGAACTTCACCGTCGAAACAGACGCAGACGGCATCGCTCTCGTCACCTGGGACATGCCGGACAAATCCATGAACGTCTTCACCATGGAGGTGATGGACGAGATAGACGCCATCGTCGATGCCACCGTTGCCGATGCGGCGGTCAAGGGCGTCGTCTTCACCAGCGGCAAGTCGTCCTTCTCCGGCGGTGCCGATCTCACCATGATCAAGTCGATGTTCTCCATGCTGACGGAGGAGAAGGCGAAGGACCCGGCCACGGCCGTCCAGAAACTCTTCGATGCCGCCGGGCGCATGTCCTGGCTCTGGCGCAAGGTGGAAACCAACGGCAAGCCCTGGGTCGCTGCGATCAACGGCACCTGCATGGGTGGCGCGTTCGAGCTGTCGCTCGCCTGCCATGGGCGCGTCGCCTCCAATGCCAAGAGCGTCAAGATCGCGCTTCCGGAGGTGAAGGTCGGCATCTTCCCGGGCGCCGGCGGCACCCAGCGCGTGTCGCGTCTCGCCAATGCGCAGGATGCCCTGCAGATGATGACGACCGGTCAGTCGCTCACCGCAAGCCGCGCCAAGGCCATGGGCCTCGTCCACCAGGTGGTTGAGCCCGCCGAACTCGTCAACGCTGCAAAGCAGATGATCAAGGACGGCCTGAAGCCCGTCGCCCCGTGGGACGAGAAGGGCTTCAAGGTCCCCGGCGGCGGTGTATGGACGCCGGCCGCCGCCCAGCTCTGGCCCGCAGCCCCCGCCATCCTGCGTCGCGAAACTGCCGGCAATTTCCCGGGCGCGCTCGCCATCCTCAAATGCGTCTACGAGGGCCTGCAACTGCCGTTCGATACCGCGCTCAAGGTCGAGCAGCGTTACTTCACGGAAATCCTGCAGACCACCGAAGCCTTCTCGATGATCCGCTCCCTCTTCGTGTCCATGCAGGAACTCGGCAAGGGCGCCCGCCGCCCGGCCGGTGTGCCGAAGAGCGAGTTCAGAAAAGTCGGCATCGTCGGCGCCGGCTTCATGGGCGCCTCTATCGCCTATGTCACTGCCGCCGCCGGCATCCCCGTCGTGCTCATCGACCGCGATCAGCAGGCAGCGGACAAGGGCAAGGCCGTCTCTGAAAAGCTGGTGGCCGACTCGGTCGGTAAGGGCCGACTGACCAAGGAAGAGGGCGAAAAGCTCCTCTCCCTCGTCACCCCCACGCCGGATTATTCCGCCCTGTCGGATGCCGACCTCGTCATCGAGGCCGTGTTCGAGGACCGCGCCATCAAGAAGGCGGTCATCGAACAGGTGGAAGCCGTCATTCCGGCAACCACGGTCTTCGCCTCCAACACCTCGACCCTGCCGATCACCGGCCTTGCCGAGAATTCGAAGCGCCCGGACCAGTTCGTCGGCGTGCATTTCTTCTCGCCGGTCGAAAAGATGATGCTCACCGAAGTCATCCTGGGCGAACAGACCGGCCTCAAGGCGCTCGCCGTGGCGCTCGATTTCGTCGCAAGGATCAAGAAGACGCCGATCGTCGTCAACGATACCCGCGGCTTCTTCGTCAACCGCTGCGTCTTCCGCTATATAAACGAAGCCTATGACATGCTCGCCGAAGGCGTGCCGGCTGCGATGATTGAAAACGCCGCCAAGATGGCCGGCATGCCGGTCGGCCCGCTGTCGCTCAACGACGAGGTCGCCGTCGATCTCTCCCAGAAGATCATGAAGGCTTCCATCGCCGATCTCGGCCCCAATTCGGTGAAGCCGGAGCACATGGACCTGATCGACAAGATGGTCGATGTGCTTGACCGTCGCGGCCGCAAGAACGGCCAGGGCTTCTACGACTACCCGGCCAAGCCGGCCAAGAAGTCGCTGTGGCCCGGCCTCAAGGACCTTTACCCGCAGAAACCGGCATCGGAAATCGACGTCGCCATCCTCAAGCAGCGCTTCCTCGTCACCATCGCGCTGGAAGCCGCTCGCACCGTGGAAGAAGGCATCGTCACCGACCCCCGCGAAGCCGACGTCGGCTCCATCCTCGGCTTCGGCTTCGCGCCCTACACGGGCGGAACGCTGTCTTATATCGACGGCATGGGCGTGAAAACCTTCGTCGCCCTGGCAGAAAAGTTAGCGGCCGCTTACGGAGACCACTTCAAACCGACGCCGCTGCTCAAGGAGATGGCCGCCAACGGCGAGACGTTCTATGGGCGGTTCGATCCGTACGGGGAGGGCAGGGAGGCGGCTTAGGCCGCCTTTGCCTTCAAGCGCCAAGTGGCATAAGCCACGGTGGCTCTAGGGGCACACTCACCCACGACAAATCAACTACTTACGCCCTTCCTCATCCCCCTCCCCAAAACCCGTGCCTATGATCACCCTGTTCCGCCCTCGGATACACTGCAAGGCGTTGCAGCGAGGCGGGGCCGGCGCGGGTCGTGAGGGTGAGACGCAAAACCTTGCGATCCGGGTCCGTGTGAAAATGGTTTCCCTCCGGCGACACGGGGGAAGCGGGAAGGTCACGGACCGGCCACCCGCTTCTGATGCCCGAAAGAGCGCGCCGGGCGTGCCTGTGCGGCACACATGAGGGCTCGACGGATGGTTTCGCCGGATTTTTTTCAAGTCCGCCGAGAACATCGGGAAGCCGGCGGCGGAAAACCGTCCGGACGAGCCTTTGCAGAGAAACCGGAGTCACGGGCGGAAACCGTCGAACGGGGCGCTGAGAGGTGCCACCTAAAACCAAAACTTACGAGGCAGCTTTCAGCGCCCCGTCCGTTTTCAGGAAATTCGAGATCGCCAAGGGAGAATTCTGTCGTCATCCCTGGCCTGACAGTCGGCGTGGCGAAAGCGCGATCTGTCGTGGTCGAAGCGGCCGTCATCTCCTGTGGAGAAGTCCCGCGGCCCCTGTCATCCGGCCGCCCGGATACAATAACGTACAATGCATACCATTGACAGATTGTCGGACAGCCGTATATGAATCGTCGAACTGGTAAGGCCAGCTTACCAGTCACGCGTCGTGGAGGACGCGTTGGGAGGATTCATGTTTTCCGTCGTGGAATCGCGCCGCCTGTATCGCCAGGTGGCGGACCAGATGCGCAAGCTTATCGAGCGGGGCGATTTTGCTCCCGGCTCCCGGCTGCCTGCCGAGCGCGAACTGGCAGAACTTCTCGCCGTGTCCCGCCCAACCATCCGCGAAGCCCTGATCGTGCTGGAAGTGGAAGGCTTTGTCCATATCCGCATGGGATCGGGCGTCTATGTCGCCGCACCCCGCCCGCTCGCCGATGCCGAGATCGCTGAAGAGGCAGAAGGCCCCTTCGAGCTTCTGCGTGCCCGCACCGTCGTCGAATGCGCCATTGCCGAAGATGCGGCCCGCGCAGCGCGGCCTGACCAAATTGCCATTCTCGACAATATCCTGGCCCGCATGGCCGCATCGCTGGAGAACCGGCCCGTGGCGCTGGAACTCGACCGCGATTTCCATGTCGCCGTCGCCGATATCATCGGCAACGGCACGCTCAACCGCTTCGTCCGCAGCATCCACGACCTGCGCCTGACACCCTATTTCGAAAAGCTCGCCAGCTATTTCGAGAACCCGATGACCTGGCGCGCCGCAATGGAAGAGCACCGTGCCATCCGCGATGCGATCGCCGCCGGCGATCCTCCAGGTGCGCGGGCCGCCATGCGCGCCCATCTCGACCAGTCCCAGCTTCGTCTGTCGGAAAGTTTCGGTGAAGAGCCGGCCGACAGCGTCATACCCGCCGCGTGGAGACGTGCCGGCGGGCAATTGCAGACCATCTGACTTCAACCCGGGAGGAAAACCATGAAGTTGAAACTGACCACCATCCTCGGCGCAACCGCCGCCGTCATCGTCTCGGCCTTTGCGGCCCAGGCGCAGCAGACGCTCAAATGGGCGCATGTCTACGAAACGTCGGAACCCTTCCACACGGAATCGGTCTGGGCGGCGGAAGAGATCGCCAAGCGCACCGACGGTCGCTACAAGATCGACGTCTTCCCGGCCTCGCAGCTTGGCAAGGAAGCCGACATCAACCAGGGCCTCAAGCTCGGCACGGTCGATATCATCATCTCCGGCTCCAGCTTCGCCTCGCGTGACTATGCGCCGATCGGCGTCACCTACTTCCCTTACATCTTCCGCGATGCGAGCCACCTGATCGCCTACACCAAGAGCGACGTGTTCAAGAAGCTCTCTGAAGGCTACCGGGAGGCATCCGGCGGCAACCACATCGCGGCCGTCACCTACTACGGCACGCGTCACACCACCGCGAACAAGCCGATCGAGAAGTGCGCCGACATGTCGGGCCTGAAGATCCGCGTTCCGGACGTTCCGGCCTATCTGGCCATGCCGCGCGCCTGCGGCGCCAACACCACGCCGATCGCGTTCGCCGAAGTCTATCTCGCGCTGCAGAACGGCACCGTGGAAGCACAGGAAAACCCGCTCACCACGATTGAAGCCAAGAAGTTCTTCGAAGTTCAGAAGAACATCATCCTCTCCGGCCACATCGTCGACCATCTGAATACCGTCGTTTCTCCGACGCTGTGGTCGAGCCTCTCCGACGAGGACAAGCAGATTTTCTCGGAAATCATGGCTCAGGCTGCCGAGCGCGCCTCGAAGATCGTCGAGGAGCGTGAGGTGGCGCTGGTCGAGAAATTCAAGGCCGACGGACTGACCGTCACCGAAGTCGACAAGGCCGACTTCGAGAAGACCGTCATGGAAAAGGTGACCTTCGAGGAGTTCGGCTACGAAAAGGCTGACTGGGAAGCCATCCGCGCGATCCAGTAATGCCATAGCGCGACGCCCTGCGAGAAATTGCAGGGCGTCGCCAATATTTCCGAAATTGGCGGAGTTCTCCGATGAACGAACAACAGCACGCCCCCATCAGCGTCGACAAGATGGCGCATTCCTTCGAGGAGGAGATCGGCCCGGTCGATCTGTCGCCCTATGCGCCGGAAGATTGGTTCAACATGGTGGTCTTCTGGGCCATGGCAGCCTGCGTCTTTCTCCAGTTCTTTACCCGTTACGCGCTGAACAACAGCCTTGCATGGACGGAAGAGATGGCGGCGAACGGCCTCGTCGTCCTGGTCTTCCTCGGCTCGGTCATGTGCGTGCGCATGGTCCGCCACATCCAGGTGGATTTCATCTACAATTTCCTGTCCCGCCGGGTCGGGCGCGTGTTGGAGTTGCTGGTCGATTTCATCGTCATCGGCTTCTTTGCCTACATGACCTGGCTGATGTGGCGCTACATCGCCATCGTCGGCAACGAGCGCATGGTGACAGTCAACCTGCCGCGCGGCTATGTCTTCTACACCGTCCTGGCAGCCTTCGCGCTGATGTTTGCGCGCTCCGTGCAGAACTTCATCAAAGACATGATCAACAAGAAATCCGTTCGCGAAAAGGCGAACGAAATCGGCATACAGGGGGTCTGACCAGTGCTGCTTCTCATCGGATCCTTCCTTCTGCTCATGATCATCGGCACGCCGGTGGCGGTCTCGCTCGGCGTCTCGTCGCTGCTCTATCTGGTGATCTACGGCGTCGCGCCCGACATCATCGCCGCCCAGCGCATGATTGCCGGGGTCGAAAGCTTCCCGCTCCTGGCGGTGCCCTTCTTCGTCCTCGTCGGCAACCTGATGAACATCGCCGGCGTGACGAGCCGCATCTATAAATTCGCCCTGTCGCTCGTCGGCTGGATGAAGGGCGGTCTCGCCCAGGTCAACATCATCGGCTCGGTCGTCTTCTCCGGCATGTCCGGAACCGCACTTGCGGACGCTGCCGGCATCGGCACGATCGAGATCAAGGCGATGAAGGACCACGGCTATCCGGTCGAGGCTGCCGTCGGCGTCACCGCCGCATCGGCCACGCTCGGGCCGATCTTCCCGCCGTCGCTGCCCTTCGTCATCTACGGCATGATGGCCAATGTCTCGATCGGCGCCCTGTTCATGGCCGGCATCCTGCCCGGCATCGTCATGACCCTGCTGCTGATGCTGACCGTCGTCTACTTCGCGCATCGCAAGGGCTGGGGTTCCGACACGCCGTTCGAGCTGAAGAAGCTGCTGTCCGCCTCGCTGGAAATCGTCATCGTCTTCTGCTTCCCGATCGCAGTCTACATCCTCGTCATGTTCGGCCTGTCGATCAATATCGCCGTGATGATCGCGCTTGCCGCCCTGATCGCGCTCGACTGGTATTACGACTTCTCCGCCGTGATGGCGCTGATGACGCCGGTGCTTCTGATCGGCGGCATGACCATGGGCTGGTTCACGCCGACGGAAGCCGCGGTTGCGGCGGTCATTTGGTCGCTCTTCCTTGGCCTCGTGCGCTATCGCACGATGACGCTGAAGGCGCTCGCCAAGGCCAGCTTCGATACGATCGAGACGACCGCGTCGGTTCTCTTCATCGTCACCACCGCTTCGATCTTCGCATGGCTCCTGACGGTCAGCCAGGCTGCCCAGCTGTTCTCTGACTTCATGTTCTCGCTGACGGACAACTGGTGGACCTTCCTGATCATCGTCAACATCGTGCTTCTGATCGTTGGCGCGTTTCTGGATACGATCGCTGCGATCAGCATCCTGGTGCCGATCCTGATGCCGATCGCCGCCCGCTACGGCATCGATCCGGTGCACATGGGCCTGATCTTCACGCTCAACCTGATGATCGGCCTTCTGACCCCACCGGTCGGCATGGTGCTGTTCGTGCTGTCACGCATAGCGAAGCTGTCGGTCGAACGAACGGCGCTCGCCATCCTGCCCTGGATGACGCCGCTGTTCATCGCGCTCCTGCTGATCACCTTCATCCCGGCGATCTCGCTCTGGCTGCCGACGCAGCTCGGCCTGATCCGCTGATGTGACGCCTCCGGCCTGCCCGATCCGTCGGGCAGGCCAATGATTTGAAATCGGGAAGAAACGAATGCAGACGCGCGTCGCCCGGCTTTACGGCCAAAAGGACATCAAGGTCGAGACGCAGGAAACCCCGCAGCCCGGCGAAGGCCACGTTCTGCTCAAGATGGCCGCCGGAGGCATTTGCGGCTCCGACCTCCACTACTACCAGGATGGCGGCTTTGGCCCTGTCCGTGTTCGCGAGCCGATCATTCCGGGTCACGAGGCTTCAGGCCATGTGGAGGTGCTTGGCGCCGGTGTATCGGGATTGGCTGTCGGCGATCTCGTCGCCGTCAACCCGAGCCAGCCCTGCGGCACCTGCCGGTTCTGTCATGATGGGTTGCGGATACATTGCCTCAACATGCAGTTCATGGGCAGCGCCATGCGCCTGCCGCACGCGCAAGGCATGTTTCGCGACTGGCTTGTCGTGCCGGCAATCCAGTGCGTGGCCGTCGGCGAGACGGTATCGGCGGCGGAAGCGGCATGCGCCGAACCGCTGGCGGTTTGCCTCCACGCGGTCAGCCGTGCCGGCGATCTTCAGGGCAAGCGGGTGCTTGTCACGGGTGCAGGTCCGATTGGTGTTCTGGTCGTTGCTGCCGCGCGTCATGCCGGTGCCGCCGAAATCGTCGTCACCGACCTTATGGACGCGGCATTGGAACGCGCCATTGCCATGGGGGCAACCCGCACCATCAATGTCTCGACGGGCGCCGACCAGCTTTCTGCATTCGAAGAGAGCAAGGGGTTGTTCGACGTGGCTTTCGAATGCTCGGCGGCAGCGCCTGCGATCAGAAGCGCCATTGCGACCGTCAGGCCTCGCGGACTGATCGTCCAGGTCGGCGTAACGGGCGACGCCTTGGTGCCGCTCAACGCGCTGGTGGGCAAGGAACTGAACTGGATAGGTTCGCAGCGCTTCGACGCCGAATTTGCCCAGGCCGCCGAGTTGATCGGCCGGCGCGAGATCGACGTGCGGCCGATCATTTCCCATACGTTTTCCATCGATGAGGCCTTGGCCGCATTCGAACAGGCCGGCGACCGATCCGCCGCCTGCAAGGTTCAACTGACATTCCATTCCTGAGGAGTTTTCATGCGGCATACGTGGCGTTGGTTCGGTCCGGTGGACAAAGTGAGCGTACAGGATGCGGCCCAGGCTGGTGCCCGGGGCATCGTCAGTGCACTTCATCATATTCGCACCGGTGACGTGTGGCCGGTCGAGGAAATCGCCAAGCGGCATGAAGAGATCAAGGCCGGCGGTCTTGTCTGGGACGTCGTGGAAAGCGTGCCGGTTTCCGAAAGCATCAAGACGCAGACGGGCGACTGGCGCCAGCATGTGGCCAACTGGCAGGAATCGCTGCACCGCCTTTCCGCGAGCGGCATTCGCACGGTTTGCTACAATTTCATGCCGGTGCTTGACTGGACCCGCACGGATCTGCGCTGGACAGCGCGCCACGGCGCCAAGGCCATGCGCTTCGACCTCACCGATTTCGTAGCCTTCGACATCCACCTGCTGGAGCGCCCCGGCGCGAGCCAGGACTATGACGAGGCGACGCGGGACAGGGCAGCGAAGCGTTTCGCGGAGATGTCGGACGAGAGGCGCTCAGCGCTGTCGAAGAACGTCGGCGCCGGCCTGCCGGGCTCAGCCGATGGCTACACGCTGCCGCAACTGCGCGAGCACCTGGCGACCTATCACGGCATCAGCCGTGACAAGCTGCAGCAGCATCTGGTGGATTTTCTGTCCGAAGTGACGCCGGTCGCCGAGAAGGTCGGCATCAACATCTGCGCCCATCCGGACGATCCGCCGTGGGCGCTGCTTGGTCTGCCCCGCGTCCTCTCCACCGAAGAAGACTACGTTCACATACTGGAGGCAGTGGATAGCCCGGCCAACGGCGTGACGTTCTGCACCGGATCGCTGGGTGCGCGCGGTGCCAATGACCTGCCGGAAATGGCGAAGCGCCTTGCATCCCGCATCCATTTTGTCCACCTGCGCAATGTTCACCGGGAAGAGGAGGGAACGCCCTGCTCCTTCTACGAGGATGAGCACCTGGAAGGGCATACCGACATGGTGGCGGTGATCGCCGAGCTTCTGAAGGAAGAGACGCGGCGCCGTGCCGAAGGTCGGGCGGATCATGAAATCCCGATGCGCCCTGACCACGGCCAGGAAATCCTCGACGACCTGACCCGCGGTGCGCAGCCCGGTTACCCCGCCATCGGCCGCCTCAAGGGGCTGGCCGAGTTGCGCGGCATCGAACGCGCCTTGTCCCACTCGAGATACGGATTGTCATGACCATGGGAAGACTTTCAGCCTCGACCAAACTCGCCGATGCCGTCATCACGCCGGCTTTCGATCCGAATGCGCTGAAGCCGGGCATTCTGCACATCGGTCTCGGTGCTTTTCACCGCGCCCATCAGGCGGTCTACAATGACGCCGCGCTGGCGAAGGAACCCGGTGACTGGGGGATCGTCGGCGTAAGCCTCAGATCGTTGGATATCGTGCGCGACCTGCGCGCCCAGGATCACCTTTATTCGGTTGTTACCCGCAGCGGTGCCGGCGAAAGCGTTCAGGTCGTCGGCTCGATCGTGCGCGGCATCTCTGCCGTGGAAGACCGTGACGAGCTGCTGGCGCTTCTGGTCGATCCGGCAATCAGGATCGTCACGATCACCGTCACGGAGAAGGCCTACGGCCTCGACCCGACGACGGGCGGCCTCGACCGCAATCACCCGTCGGTTGCAGCCGACCTTGGAAATCCGACATCGCCGGTCGGTGTTGTCGGCTACATCGTCGAGGGACTTGCCCGCCGTCATGCCGCAGGCCAGGAGCCGTTCACTGTTCTCTGCTGTGACAACCTGCCCACCAACGGCCGCATCGTTCGCCGCCTGGTCATCGAGATGGCGGGTGCAAGGGATCCGGAGCTGGCGAACTGGATTACCGGCCACGGCGCTTTTCCGTCGAGCATGGTGGACCGCATCGTTCCGGCCGCCACCGACGAGGCGCGAGGTCGTGCAGCCGAAATGCTCGGTGCCGATGACACGCTGTCGCTGGAAACCGAACCCTTCATGCAATGGGTGATCGAGGACCATTTCATCTCCGGTCGCCCCGCCTGGGATCAGGCTGGTGCGCTCTTCGTCGATGACGTGGAGCCTTACGAGAAGATGAAGCTTCGGCTTCTCAATGGCTCGCACTCGATGATCGCCTATCTCGGGCAGTTGAAGGGTCTGGAATATGTGCGCGACGTGATGGCGGTTCCGGAATATCGGAGCCTTGCCCGTCGCCACATGAAGTCCGCGGTCAAGACGCTCGACCCCGTCCCGGGCATCGATCTTGGCCATTACATCGATCAGCTGATCGAGCGGTTCGAGAACCCGACCATCGCCCATCGCACCAGGCAGATCGCCATGGACGGCAGCCAGAAGCTGCCACAACGCATCTTCGCCGGTACGGTCGAGGCGTTGAGCGCCGGTGACGATGCCGACACCGCCGCCTATGCGACGGCGCTCTGGATCGCCTATGCGAAGCGCACGCCCGACATCGACGACCCGCGACGCGAGGAGCTTCGCGCCGCGGCCGCGCAGCCGGCCGCAGACGATGCGTCGGCAGCCTTCTTCGCCTTGCCGGGCCTCTTCCCGCAGGCGCTGATCGACAGCCGCGCATGGCGCGACCGGGTCAACGCCAAGCTGGCGGATATCGAGGCCGACCGGATCTAGGCCCTGTTGACAAAGGCTTTAATGAGCAGGCTTGATCGCCTAATATGAAGCCTGAGGGAACGAGAGTCCCGATGATAGTGGGCTGGCTGCCATCATTCATCGGGACGGCCCACAAGCCATGAGGTGATCGGAGCCTCACCAGATCGGACGTCTTTGTAGGTCGAGCTAATCTTACTCAGCACCGCCTTGTCGTCCGTATCGATCTCGTAGAACGTGCTGTCGACGGCTCGGATTATAACCCACGTCTTGTCTGACTGCGTGGGTCCGGAGCCTACGAACTCGCCCCAGATAACCTGCCGCGTATTCTCCGCCAAGGCAGCTAGATCAGAGCCCGAGAGCCAGGCATTGTCCTGAGCCAATGCCTCCAATTGCTCGCCACTTTCACCTGTCGCCTCAAACCGTTCCTGCCCAAGTTTGGACGACTTGACGGTCGAAACAATCCAATTTGCCTGCAAAGACCTAGGTGCCAAAAGCCGCAGTAAGTCTCTGAGGTCAAGCGCGAGGACATTCTGTTTGAGGTCATAAATCCTAAGCGTCGCCATGACGTCCCCCCTGACGCCACGAATCGCATTGGCAGCAACACTTTGTCAACAAGGCCTAGTCGGCCAGTCTGCCTAAGCAAAAAAGCCCCTCGCTCCGGTCGGAGCGAGGGGCTTTTTCATTGGTCTCGGTGAAAAGGGCGATCAGCCCTTGAAGGTGTATTCGGCGATCGATTCAGGTTTCATTTCGATCGAGAAGCCCGCGCGCGACGGCGGCATATAAGCTGCGTCCTTGATGACGCACGGGTCGATGAAGTGCTCGTGCAGGTGATCGACATATTCGATGACGCGGCCTTCCTTCGTGCCGGAAACCGCGATGTAGTCGATCATCGACAGATGCTGGACGTATTCGCACAGGCCGACACCGCCCGCATGCGGCCAGACCGGCAGATTGTACTTCGCGGCGATCAGCAGCACGGCGAGAACTTCGTTGAGACCACCCATGCGGCATGAATCGATCTGGACGATATCGATCGCGCCCTCGGCGATGAACTGTTTGAACATGATGCGGTTCTGGCACATCTCGCCGGTCGCGACCTTCACCGGGCCGATGGCCTGACGGATCTTGCGGTGTCCGGCGACGTCGTCCGGGCTTGTCGGCTCTTCGATGAAGAACGGGTTGGCGAAGGCAAGCTTCTTCACCCAGTCGATTGCCTGGTCGACTTCCCAGACCTGGTTCGCGTCGATCATCAGATAGCGATCCGGGCCGATGACTTCGCGGGCGATGGTCAGGCGTCGGATGTCGTCCTCGAGGTCGCGGCCGACCTTCATCTTGACATGGTTGAAGCCGGCATCGACCGCTTCCTTGCAAAGGCGGCGCAGCTTTTCTTCGGGATAGCCCAGCCAGCCGGCGGAGGTCGTGTAGCAGGCATAACCCTCCTGCTTCAGCGTGGCGATGCGCTCCGCCTTTCCGGCCTCGGCCTTCTTCAGGATGGCGAGGGCCTCTTCGCGGGTCAGCACGTCGGTGAGGTAACGGAAGTCGACGATGTCGGCAATTTCTTCCGCCGAGAGTTCGGACACCAGTTGCCAGACCGGCTTGCCCTGCTGCTTTGCCAGAAGGTCCCAGAAGGCGTTGACGACGGCGCCGGTTGCGAGGTGCATGGCACCCTTGTCCGGGCCGATCCAGCGCAGCTGGCTGTCGCTGGTGAGGTGCCGCCAGAACTTGCCGGGGTTCTGGCGGAACGTCTCGAGTTCCTGCCCGACCACGAGATGCCGCATCGCTTCGATCGCCATGCAGCAGATGTCATTGCCGCGCCCGATCGTGAACGTCAGGCCGTGTCCCTCGAGACCGTCCGTGTCGGTATCGAGGACGACATAGGCCGCCGAATAATCGGGGTCCGGGTTCATCGCGTCGGAGCCATCCAGGCTTTGCGAGGTCGGAAAGCGCAGGTCGAAGACGCGAAGATCGGTAATGCGGGTCATGAGCAATCTCTGTGGTCGAGTGTGGATCAGATTGTCCAGCCGCCGTCGATGGCGAAGGCCTGGCCGGACGTGTAGGTCGCGCCGGCGATGTAGACGGCGAGATTGGCGATTTCTTCCGGCGTGCCGAGGCGTCCCATCGGCTGGCGGGCGATGAAGGAGGCGCGTGCTTCGTCGTAATTGCCCTGGGCGCGCATGCGGTCCTGCAGCGAAGGGCTTTCGACGGTGCCGGGGCAAATGGCGTTGCAGCGGATGCCCTGCGCAACATAGTCAGCGGCGACATGCTTCGTCAGGCCGATCACGGCTGCCTTGGTCACGCCGTAGGCGAAGCGGTTGGGCACGCCCTTGATGCTGGACGCGACGGAAGACATGTTGATGATCGAGCCATCCTTGCGCTCCAGCATGCCGGGCAGGACGGCGCGGATGGTGCGGATCATCGCCTTGACGTTGAGGTCGAAGGCAAATTCGAGATCGCTGTCCTTCATCTCGAGGATCGAGCCGCCATGAACGACGCCGGCGCAATTGAAGAGGATGTCGACCTGGCCGATCTTATCCACGGCTGCCTTCACCGCGGCCTCGTCCAGCACGTCGAGCTTGGTCGCCGTCAGGTTCGGCAGCTTCGGAAGCTCGGCAAGCGCCGCGTCGTTGATATCCGTCGCATGCACGGTCGCGCCGGCTTGTGCAAAGGCGAGCGCCGAGGCGCGGCCAATGCCCTGGGCGGCGGCGGTGATGAGAACGGTCTTTCCTTCAAGCGTCTTCGTCATGTCATTCCTCGATAAGTTCTGGCGGTAGGCTCAGTCGTGATGGAAGACCTCTTCCATCATTGCCCACCATTCCCCTTCCTTACGGCTTTCGAGTGGCCTTTGGCAGGGGATGGTGAACGCCCACCACTCCTGATTTTTAGGGTCCGCTGCCATCGTCGCCATGTCGGCCTCGAAATCCGTGCCGTGATATTCCCAGGTACCGAAAAGAAGGTTCTCGGGCTCCCGCAGGAAGATCGTGTAGTTCCGGATGTTGCAGCGGGAAACGAGATCGAGGATTTCCGGCCAGACTGCGGCATGCAGCCGCTTGTATTCCTCGATCATCGTCGGCTCCACGCCGATCATCATTCCCATGCGCTGCATCGTTGTACTCCTCAGACTTCGATCAGCGCCTTGACCACGCCGGCCGCCGGATCGGTCAGGCCAGCGAAAAGGTCAGGCACCTCCGACAGCGACATGCGATGGGTGATCAGGGCATCCGGCACTTCGCCTGCGCGCATGGCCTCCATGACGCGCTCGAAATCGGCGACCGTCGCGTTGCGGCTTCCGAGCAGCGATGTCTCGCGCTTGTGGAATTCCGGATCGGAGAAGCTGATGTCGCTCGCAACGATGGAAACGAGGATATAGGCGCCGCCATGGCCGACGAAGCGGAAGCCGCGTTCCATCGCCTTGGGGTTGCCGGTCGCGTCGAAGACGGCATCGAAGAAATCGCCGCCGGTGATCTCGGAAAGAGCAGCCTCGTCACCATCGCCCAGTTGCACCGTATGGGTGGCGCCAAGATGGGTCTTCGCGAAGTCCAGCCGGTCGGTGCGTCCGTCGAGCATGGTCACTTCGCCACCATTGAGACGGGCGAAGATGGCGACCGACATGCCGATCGGGCCTGCGCCGACGATCAGCACCTTCTGGCCGGGCTGGACATTGGCGCGCGCCACGGCATGGGCGCCGATCGCCAGGAATTCGACCATAGCGGCTTGATCGAGGCTGAGGCCGTCCGCCTTCAGCACGAACTGTTCCGGCAGGCTGAGATACTCTGTCATGCCGCCGTCGCGGTGAACGCCGAGCACACCGATATTGCGGCAGCAATTGGTCTTGCCCTTGAGGCAGGCGCTGCAATGACCGCAGGAGATGTAGGGAATGATCGAGACGGTGTCGCCCGGTTTCAGGCGGCTGCCGGAACGTGCCTCCTCAACCGTCGCGGCGAGCTCGTGGCCCATGACCCGCGGATAGGAGAGGTAAGGCTGGTTGCCCGTGAAAATGTGCAGGTCGGTTCCGCAGACGCCAATCCGCCGGACCTTGACGAGAACCTCGCCTTCACCACGGGCGGGAGCCGGTCGGTCGATGGCGGAGAGGTTGCCGGGGGAATCGCAGATGATCGTCAGCATTGGGAGGCCTATTGCAGAGGACGGGCAGTACCGCCGAGATTGTAGAAACGGATGGCATTGCCGCCGAAGACGGCATCGTGATGTTCAGCCGGAACGATCTCGCGGCATTGCTGCAGCCATCCTTGATATTCTCCGGCCAGACGCAGGACAGGCCAGTCACTCCCCCAGATCACGCGGGCCGGACCGAAGAGATCGAGGATGGTTTCGGCATAGGGCCGAACGGCGGCGGGCTTCTGGTCGCCTGCCTCGGTCAGTAGGCCGGAGAGCTTGCAGTGAACATTCGGAAGGGCGGCGAGCGCCTTCATGCGCGCATACCAGTCGATGAAGCGGCCTTCCGCGATGGGGGGCTTGGCGCCGTGATCGATGACGATCGGCAGCCGCGTGCACCGGCGCGAAAAGTTGAGAAGGGCGTCGAGGTGCCGCGGCAGAACCAGCGCATCGAAAACCAGCCCATGGTCGATCATGGCCGAGACGGCAGGCTTGAGGTTCGGATCGTCGATCCAGCGATCGTCGGCCATGTCCTGCAGCATCGGCCGGAAGCCCTTCAGCTTCGGATGCTGCGCCAGACGGGCAACGGCCTCGGGCGCATCTGCTGCCTTGAGGTCCGTCCATCCGACGACGCCGAGCACGAAATCGCTGCGGTCGGCAATGTCCAGCATGAAGGCGGTGTCGGCCTCGTTCTCCATCGTCTGGACGAGCACCGTCCCATCCACGCCGGCCTCCGCCAGCAGCGGCTGCAGGTCATCCGGCATGAAGTCCCGATGGATCGCTTCAAGTTCTGCCGGGGGCCACTGGCCCTGCCGCTCAGTGATCCGCCAGAAATGCTGATGGGCGTCGATCCGCATGGTGCTACGCAGCCTCGCGGGGCAGGGGCGTCCCTTCGGCAATCAGGCCGCGGTCGCGCAATGCGCTCCAGAAGGATGCAGGAATGGTTTCCGAGAACCACGAGACGTTCGAATTGATCTGTTCGGCGGTCCGGGCGCCCGAGACGATGGTGACGACGGCTGGATGGGCGAGCGGGAACTGCAGCGCAGCTGATTGAAGGCGGACACCCTGTTCTTCGCACACGGCGTTGAGCGCCTCGACACGAGCCAGCACATCGGCGGGTGCTTCCGCGTAGTTGAATTTCTTGTTGCCGGCGAGGATGCCGGAATTGAACGGGCCGGCGACGACAATCCCGACACCCCTGCGGGCGCAGTCGTCCATCAGCTCGAGGCTTTCCTGTTCCAGCAGTGTATAGCGGCCGGCTAGCATGGTCACATCGATATCGAAGACCTGCATCGCGTCCCGGACGGCCTGCCATTCGTTGACGCCGAGGCCGATGGCCTTTGTCGAGCCTTCCTCACGCAGCTTGCCGAGTGCGCGGAAGCCGCCGCCATCCGTCAACTGGTTCCAGTAGTGCTCATGCTGGTCGCCATGCGTCATGCGGCCGATGTCGTGGACATAGAGGATGTCCGGCTTCAGGATGCCGAGACGCTGCTGGCTCATCTCGAAAGAGCGCAGGATGCCGTCATAGGTATAGTCGTAGACCGGCCGGAAGGGCAGGGGCTGGACGTAGCCATCCTCCTCGGCGCCGACGGTATCGTCCGGCGTCATGACGCGTCCGACCTTGGTGCTCAGGACGTAGCTGTCGCGCGGCAGGTCGGTGAGCATGGTTCCAACCCGGCGCTCGGAGCGTGTGTAGCCATAGAAAGGGGCCGTGTCGAAATAGCGGATGCCCGAATCCCACGCAGCCTTGAATGCACCGGCCGATTCCTCGTAGCTCGTCACTCGGTAGAGGTTGCCCATCTGGGCGCAACCGAGACCCACGAGAGTGAAGTCGATATCGGCACGAGGAAGCTTACGGGTATCGGCAACGTTCATGATGGCACCTTGAGAAAAGAGGCGCGCATCATTCGCGATGCGCGCCAGCGGGAGGAACTTAGTAGAGGACGTTCTGGGCTTCCGGCTTGTCGATGTTGTCCTTGGTGACAACGACGACGCCGGTATCGACGAACTTCTCGACCTTTTCCTTGTTGATGATCTTGGCCACCGTCTGGACGCCGAGTTCACCCATCTGGAACGAGCCCTGGACGGCGATGCCCGCCAGCGTGCCGTCCTTGACGAATTCCTGCAGGTCCTGGTTTCCGTCGAAGCCGACGGCTACGACCTGGCCGGACTTGCCGGACTGCTTCAGCGCGCGGCCCATGCCGATCGCAGTCGGCTCGTTGGCGCCGAACATGCCCTTAAGGTCGGAATTGGCGGCCAGAACGTCTGTCGTCTGGTTCAGCGCCGTCGCCATCTGGGACTGCGAGTAGAAGGGACCGACGATCTCAAGCTTGGAATTGGCCTTGATGTAGTCGGTGAAACCGCCGACGCGGCCGATCTCGGAGCCTGCGCCTGCCACGTAGGACATGACGGCGATCTTGCCTTCGGTGCCGACCTTCTCGATGAGGGCCTGTGCGGCGAGTTCGCCGGCCTTCTTGTTATCGGTGGCCAGGAAGGACTGGTAATACTGTTCGGCACCCTCGGCGAGCATCGAGTCGACGATGACGACGGGGATACGGGCTTCCCATGCCTTCTTGACGGCCGGGATGAGCGCGTCCGGATCGGAAGGCGCAAGCACGATGCCGGCGACGCCACGGTTGACCGCATTCTCGACCAGGTTGACCTGATCGGCGATGGCGGATTCCGCTGCCGGACCCTGGAAGGTCATCGTGTGTTCCGAGACGTCCTTCATGGCGGCGTCGGCACCCTTCTGGACGTTCTGCCAGAAAGTGGAGTTCACCGTCTTGACGATGACGGCGATCTCACCGGCCTGCGCCGCCGAGAATGCGCCCATGGCGATTGCCGATGCCAGTAGTGCAGTTGTAAGCTTCTTCATTGGTGTTCCCTCCAAATGGATTGGCCTGACCGGCCGGTTTTTCCGGGAGCTCCTCACTCCCCATGCATTCGCGGATAAGGGTCCGCACCCGTTCTTCATCGGCGGTTGCGCAACTGGTCGATCCAGACGGTGCCCAGAATGACGAGGCCGATGATGATCTGCTGTGTGAAGGCGGAGACGCCGTTCATGTTGAGGCCGTTACGCAGGATGCCGATGACGAAAGCGCCGATACCGGTTCCCGAGATCGTGCCGACACCGCCGATCAGCGACGTGCCTCCGATGACGGCGCTGGCGATGGCGTCCAGTTCGTACATGACGCCTTCGTTCGGCTGCGCCGTGACGAGGCGCGACATCAGCACGCATCCGGTCAGGCCGGCGAGTGTGCCGGACAGAACATAGGTGAAGCTGACGACCCGGCCGACGTTGACGCCGGACAGGCGAGCGGCATCGGCATTGGAGCCGACGGCGTAGATATGCCGGCCGAGCACCGAGCGGTTCAGCATCAGGGAGACGGCGATGGCAATCACCACCATCAGGATGACCGGGTAGGGAATGCCGGGAAACACCACGGTCGGAAATCCGTCCTCGCCGATGTTGACGATGCGGAAGAGCGAGCCGTTGCCGAGTTCGCCGAAGGCTTCGCCGAGGCCCGATACGGCGCGTGCGCCGGTGATCTGTAACGCCACGCCGCGTGCGATCAGCATCATGCCGAGCGTCGCGATGAAGGGCGGCAGCCTCATCTTGGTCACGAGAATGCCGTTGATCCAACCGCAGAGCGAGCCGGTGAGGATGCCGATGAACATACCAATCGGAACGGGCATTCCCCATTCCTTGACGGCGATTGCTGCAACCACACCGGCAAGCGCGAGGACCGAGCCGACGGACAGATCGATGCCGCCGGTAATAATCACGCAGGTTGCGCCGATGCCGAGAAGCGCGATCGACGTCACCTGCAGCGCGATCGTCATGCCGTTGTTGACGGTGAAGAAGGCGCTGCTGGTCATCGAGAAGACTAGGACCAGCACGAAGAGGCTGCCGAGTGCGGCAAACTTCTGGATGATGTCCTTTTGCCGATCGCTCAGCCGCCGGCCTTTCTGTTCGCTTACGTCGCTCATCTCATCCCTCAGTGAGCCGTCGGGCCGTAGCCGGAGGCGTAACGCATGATTTCTTCCTGGTCGGTTGACCTCGTATCCAGGATTCCGGTGATCCGCCCGGCATGGAACACCGCGACCCGATCGGTCATGCCGAGGATCTCCGGGAGTTCGGAACTGATCAGCACGACGCCGATGCCCTGTGCGGCAAGCTCGTCCATGATCTGGTAGATCGCAAATTTCGCACCGACATCGATGCCGCGTGTGGGTTCGTCGAAGAACATCACCTTCGGCTTGCGGAACAGCCACTTGCCGATGATGATCTTCTGCTGGTTGCCGCCAGACAGGAGCCGCACCGGCTGCTTGATGGATGGGGTGCGAATGTTGAGCAGGTCGACATACTCGTTTGCCACGCGGGCATGCTTGGCAAAGTCTATGAAGCCGAAGCGGTTCGACACTTCTTCCATGTTGGCGAGCGTCATGTTCGCATCGACCGGCATTTTGACCGCCAGCCCCTGCGCCTTGCGGTCCTCCGAGAGGTAAGCGAGGCCGGCGGCTATCGCGTCGCGAGGCGACCGGATCGTCAGCGTTTCGCCGTGCAGCGTGATGGTTCCGGTATCCAGCGGATCGGCCCCGAATATGGCGCGTGCGACCTCGGTCCGGCCGGCGCCCATCAGTCCCGCAAACCCCAGGATTTCTCCGCGTTTCAGCGTGAAGCTGACGTCGGTAAAGCGGCCGGCGCGGTTGAGGCCGGCAGCGCTGAAGAGGATGTCCTGCGAAGGCACGGAAGTCCGCTCGGGGAATTTCTCCTCCAGCGAGCGGCCGACCATTTTGGCGACGATCGCATCGACGGTGGTGTCGGCGAAATCGTCCG
The DNA here is from genome assembly GCF_020531965.1 of Pseudorhizobium xiangyangii. GTDB lineage: Bacteria > Pseudomonadota > Alphaproteobacteria > Rhizobiales > Rhizobiaceae > Neorhizobium > Neorhizobium xiangyangii. Next base: position 57,815 of record NZ_JAJAWH010000008.1, read on the forward strand.
TCGCCACGTACTGGCCGTCGCGCAGAACGGTGACGCGGTCGACGATCTCGGCCATCTCGTCCAGGCGATGCGAGATGTAGATCACGCCGACGCCGGAGGCCTTGAGGTCACGGATGACCTTGAACAGTATGCCGGTCTCCTGCTCGGTGAGAGAGGATGTCGGCTCGTCCATGATGAGGACTTCCGCATCCAGTGACAGCGCCTTGGCGATTTCCACCATCTGGCTCTGCGCGACTGAAAGGGTCCGGACGGGCGTAGCCGGGTCTATTTCGATGCCGAGGCGATCGAGGCAGCGCTTGGCGTCGGCCCGCAGCTTCTTGCGGTCGACGAACAATCCCCGGCGCGGCTCTCGCGCCAGATAGATGTTCTCTGCCACCGACAGATGCGGGATCAGGTTGAGTTCCTGGTGAATGATGGCGATGCCGACCGATTCCGACTCGAGAGGCGAGGCGAAGTGCCGCTGCTCGCCCTTGTAGACGATCGTACCGCTGGTGGGCTGGTAGACGCCGCTGATGATCTTCATCAGGGTGGACTTGCCAGCGCCGTTCTCTCCGCAGACCGCGTGAACCTCGCCGCGATGCAGGTCGAAACTTACGTTCGACAGCGCCCGCACTCCGGGGAATTCCTTGGTGATGCCGTCCAGGCGCAGAAGCAGGTCATGGTGAGGAATGCCAGCGCTATCGCGCACGGTCTCACTCGTGGTCTGCATGACGGCCTCCTCCCGCTTTGTGTCAATCCGGGCTGGCCAAGCTCCATCCGCCAGCAGCTACTGGTTAAACCGGTCGGATGAAACTGGTCAAGCCAATTCTTCCGGAATGATCCAGATGTCGGAGCAACATGGGGAAAATGACCAACAGGTGGGCGGATCGGGGTGCTAATCCTCCTTGCTCGGGGTAGGTCTAGCGTCTATGGTAAGGCCAGATTTAACAATCGGCTGAGATATGAACGGACCCATCAAGGCGGCAGAGCCTCGCCGGCTCTACCAGCAGATCGCAGACCAGATACGCGCCCTGATCCAGGGCGGGCATTTCACGTCGGGTGCGCGATTGCCTGCCGAGCGGGACCTCGCGCAGCAGCTGGGCGTCTCCAGGCCGTCCCTGCGCGAGGCGCTGATTGCGCTCGAAATCGAGGGTAGCGTCGAGATCCGCATGGGGTCCGGTATCTATATTACCGCCGAGGCTGAGCGGCGGCCACGGCAGACGGGCTCGATGGGCGAAAGCCCTCTCGAGCTCATGCAGGCGCGGGCGGCAATCGAAGGCACGGTCATCACGCTGGCCGCAGCGCGCATCACGCCTGAAGCGCTGCAGTCACTGCGCCAGACGATGGACGCTATGCGCAGCGAGATCGAGGAGGGGCGCAAGCCGCTCGACCAGGACAGGCTTTTCCACCTGACGATCGCGGGACAGAGCGGCAACTCGGTTCTGGCGCGTATCGTCGGAGACTTGTTCGACGAGCGTCACAGCCCGATCTCGGCGCAGATCCGCGCCCGCTTCGAAAGCCCCGACACATGGGGCTTCGCGCTCGCCGAGCACGAGGCCATCTATGCTGCCCTCGAGGCGAAGGACCCCTTGCAGGCGCAGGCGACGATGCATGCGCATCTGGAGGAATCCAAGCGGCGCTGGATGGAAAACGAGCCGCGGTAAACACACCTATTCTTTGAACGCAGGAGCCTCCCGGGAGGAGGAAGCAGTCACATGGACGCAATTGTATCCCCCATCATCATCCTGAACCCTGCCGATGACGTCGGCGTCGTGCGCCGCTCGGTGCAGGCGGGCAACCTCGTCGGCCATGGCGACCTGACCGCGCGGGAACTGATCGGCCGTGGCCACAAGGTCGCGATCAGGCGCATTCCTTCCGGCGCGGAGGTCAAGAAGTACGGGCAGGTGATCGGCGTCGCCACCCAGGACATCGAACCCGGCAACCATGTGCACCTGCACAACCTCGCCATGCTTCCTTCCGAGCATGAGCACCAGTTCAGCGTCGACATCGAGGAAAAGGGCATGCTGCCCGAAGCCGATCGCCGTACCTTCATGGGATACGATCGCGGCTTCGGTGGTGCCGGAACGCGCAACTATATCGGCATCATCTCGTCGGTGAACTGTTCCGCCACCGTCTCCCGCTACATTGCCGACTACTTCAACCGCATGGGCGGGCTGGACGGTTTCGACAATATCGACGGCGTCGTCGCGCTGACCCATGGCACCGGTTGCGCCCTCAACAACAAGTCGGAAGGCTACCGGGTGCTGATCCGCACCATTCAGGGCTATGCCAAGCATCCGAATTTCGGCGGCATCCTGATGATCGGCCTCGGCTGCGAGACAAACCAGATCGGCCCGATCCTGGAGCACTACAAGATGGAGGAGGGCGACCGCCTGCGGACGATGACGATCCAGCAGCATGGCGGCACCCGCAAGACCATCGATGCGGCCATTGAGATCATCAAGGACATGCTGCCGACCGTGAATGCGGCCGAGCGGACGCCGCAGCCGCTCTCGAAGCTGAAGATTGCGTTGGAATGCGGCGGCTCTGACGGCTATTCGGGCATCTCGGCCAACCCTGCGCTCGGTTACGCGTCCGACCTGATCGTCCGCAACGGTGGCACGACGGTTCTGTCGGAAACGCCGGAGATCTACGGTGCCGAGCACCTTCTGACGCGCCGCGCGGTCACCCCGGAAGTGGCGCAGAAACTGCTGCAGCGCATCGACTGGTGGCGGGACTATACGGCCCGCAATGGCGATGAGCTGAACAACAACCCTTCGCACGGCAACAAGCTCGGCGGCTTGACGACAATCCTGGAGAAGTCGCTGGGTGCGGTTGCCAAGGGCGGTTCCATGCCGCTGAAGGCGGTCTACGAGTTCGCCGAAACCGTGACCGAGCAGGGCTTCGTCTTCATGGATACGCCCGGCTACGATCCCGTTGCCGTGACAGGCCAGGTGGCCGGCGGCTGCAACGTGGTGTGCTTCACCACGGGCCGCGGTTCGGTCTCGGGCTTCAAGCCCTCGCCCTGCATCAAGATCGCCACCAACTCCGAAATGTACGAACACATGAAGGAGGACATGGACATCAACTGCGGCGGTATCGTCACAGGGGAAGAGACGATCGAGCAGTCGGGTGAACGTATTTTCGAGGATATTATCGCGGTCGCGTCGGGCAAGCAGACGCTGAGCGAGATCTACGACTATGGCGATAACGAATTCGTGCCGTGGCAGATCGGCGCGGTGACCTGAGCCACAATCAGGTCTCTGACGCGAGACAAATGAAAAGGGCGGTGACCGAGGTCACCGCCCTTTTTGATATGGTCAGCGGACCGATTTGGTCTGCTGTTTCATGGCCGCGGCGGGTTCCTCGCCGGTGCCGAAGAACTTCTCGCGTTCCCGCCAGATGGCGGGGAGTGCGAGGAGCGCGATGCCGACAAAGGCGATTGCCGTCTTGGTCAACTGGCTAAGTTCCGGCGTGCGCCCGTCGAAGTAGTAGACGGCGTAGACCAGTCCCACGTGCCAGACGTAGACGTAGAGCGAGTGGCGGCCGAGTAGCTGCAGGAACTTCAGCGAGAAGACCCAGGTCAACACGCCGGCGGCGCCTCGCACGAAGCCTGAAGAATGCTTCGGACCTGCGACCAGCAGCCACGTGACGAGCGTTGCAACCGCGATGAAGTTCAGGAGATAAACCGGGCCGAAATCGGCGCGGATTTCCATCGACGCGAATTTGCCGAGCATGAATTCCGGCAACCAGCCATTGGCCGTCATGAGCCTGAGCGGCAGGAAGAACAGCGTCACGATCAGAGCCATCTTCGGGATGAAGGTGTTCTCCGGCGTCAGGATGCGGCTCCAGTCGATCTTGCCGGTGGAGGTCATCGCGCCGAGAACGAGGCCCGAATAGAACACGATCTGCCAGCCGAACAGGTTGAAGCTAGCGCGGATGCCCTGGTCGTCCGGACCCATGACGAGATGGTTCAGCGGTTCCGTGACAATCTGCTGCAGGCCAAGCTGGCCAGCCATCCACACGACCAGCGAGCCGGCGAGCACATAGGCCCACTTGTCTTCCAGGACGAGCTTCACCAGCAGCGGCGCAAACAGCATGTAGACGATATACTGCGGCAGGATGTCCATGAAAGTCGGCTGGAACAGGAAGGTCGCAATGGCAGCCAGACGAAGCGGATCGTCGAAGGTGGTGTAGCCGACCCAGTTATACCAGACGGTATAGGCGTCCGGCAGGATCATCTGCGCCGCGAGCACTGCAAGCACGATGCCCATTGCATACCGGTAAAGCTCGAAAGCACGCGAATAGATGGCGTTCCGCCCGGCGGCATAGCCGTTCTTCACCATCTTGCGTGCATAGACCATGCCGATGAGCAGGCCGGACAGGAAGACGAATCCCTGTGCGTCTTCCACGAAGGCGAGCTGGTTATGGTTCACTTTGACGAGCCAGTATCCGCCCGCAAAGATCAGGTGATTGATGAGCATGAAGACGAGGAAGTAGCCTCGCATACCATCAATGATATCAAACCGTTTCATCGGTCGCGGTCTCCGTTTTTGCGGTCCGATTGAGCACGCGCCGCCCGGTCCGAAAGGCCTCTGCGGGCCAGGATGTTACGCGCCTAAACGCCACGAAATGGCGGTCGGTTCCGCAAAAGCGTCAGGCTCCTTAATTTAGAAAACGCTGGATGACTGACAGATGAACGGGGCGGTTATTCGGCGGCAATTCGCTTGATGCCCGCCACCTGCGTCAGATATGCGCGCAGCGCTGCGGGCCGCACGGGCTTGTGCTGGATGGAAATATCGTCGCGCTCCGCCTCGGCCCGCACCTCGGGCGTCCGGTCGGCGGTGATCAGCAGGGCCGGTATTTCCGCCTTGTATGCCTGACGGATTCGGCGGATCGCCTCCACGCCGTTGCCCTCGCCCAGATGGTAGTCGGCGACGATGACCTCCGGCGGCGGCCCGGCGGAATTGATGAGGCTGTCGACATCCGCCAGGGATCCAGCCTGTCCGACAACGCAACCCCAACCGGATATGAGCAGGGCCATGCCCTCCAGGATCGTCACCTCGTTGTCGATGCACAGAACCCGCAGGCCGTTGAGCGGCTGCGAACGCCGGCGCCGTTCCGGCTGCTCAGTGCTGCGCACAGTATGCGCCGAGGTGAGGTCGCGGGGAACGCTGACCCGGAAGATGGTGCCCTTGCCCTGCACGGACGACAGCTCGACCGGATGGTTGAGAACGCGGGAAATCCGGTCGACGATGGAAAGGCCGAGGCCGAGCCCGGATGCGGTGCGGGCTCCTTCGTCGAGGCGGGCGAATTCCTTGAAGACGGTCCGGAACTTCGAGGACGGAATTCCGATGCCCGAATCCAGCACTTCGATGACGACATCGTTTCCCCGGCGCCGGGCGCCGATGAGGATCTTGCCGCTTATCGTGTACTTGATGGCGTTCGAGACCAGGTTCTGGACCAGCCGGCGCAACAGGTTCACGTCGGAACGAACCCGCAGCGAACTCGCCACGATGACGAATTCCAGGTTCTTCTCCCGTGCCATCGGGGCGAAGTCGGTTTTGATGCGGCGCAGGAGATTGTCGAGCGGCACCGACGTGATGCGCGGTTTCATGGCCCCGGTATCCAGACGCGAGATATCGAGGACGGCGCCAAGAATGGTCTCAACCGATTCCAGCGCGGAATCGATGTTGCGCACGAGCGGCTTGTTGTCGGACGTGCCAAGACGCTCCACCAGTGCGGAGGAATAGAGCCGGGCGGCGTTGAGCGGCTGGAGGATGTCATGGCCGGCCGCGGCGAAGAACCTTGTCTTGCCGATATTGGCCTCCTCGGCGGCGGCGCGGGCTTCCGCCAGTTCGCGGTTGACGCGGGTCAGTTCAGCCGTGCGCTCCTCCACACGCTGTTCCAGCGTTTCGTTGGCCTGTTTCAGTGCGCGATCGGCGGCGACGCGCTCGGTGATGTCCGTCAGCGTTGCGACGATACCGCGGTCCGGCATCGCGTTCGACCGTACCTCGATGATCCGCGTCCCTCCGCCGACAACAAGGGCGAAGGGCGCATCCAGCGTCTGGAACTGGCGCATCACGTCACCCTGGCCTTCGACAGCAATGTCTCCGCGCTCGGAGAGGATGGCGACGATATCCACCAGAGGGTAGCCCACCTGGCCGGTCTGCTCGGGCAGGTCGAGAAGGTTTCGGAAACGGCGGTTCCATATCGTCAGGCAGTATGAGTTGTCGAAGACGGCGATGCCCTGGTCCATCTGTGACAGTGCGGTCTGCAGCATGTCCTGATTGTACTGCAGTGCCTCGCTGGCCTGATCGAGCAGCCATGCGGTGTCGGAGTTCGCGTCCTCCGCCTTCTGGAGGATAAGCGACAGCACCAGTCGCGCGGAGGAGGAGCCGATGGCGCTTCCCAGCAATTGCTCGGAGAAATGGATGAGGCCCATGTCCGCCGGCTGATCGTTTTCGAGACTGCGGCCGCCGGCGGCGGCGTAGTTGGCGAAGGATCGCTCCATCCGTTCCTCGCCCAGATAGCGGGCAATCGTCGTTTTCAGATCGCCGACGCTGACGCGCGTCTTCCATCCGCGGGTTGCGAATTGCGACCGGCGGTGGCGCTTGACGAAGATGCCGGCCTGGATGCGTTCAACGGGCCTCGGGTTGCGAGACAGGGAGCCGAGAACGAACGCAAGGGTATTGGCTATCAGGCTGAACAGGGTAACGGTGACCAGCGGATCGGCATCGGGCGCGGAGAACAGGCTCGTGCCGGGGAAAAGGAAGTTCAGCACCACGGCCGCGACATGCGAGTTGTCCGGCCCTCCCAGGCTGGGAAGAAACAGCAGATAGGCCCAGGCGAGGAAGCCGAACGACAGCCCGAGGATGGCACCGCGCGAATTGGCCCTGCGCCAGACAAGGCCGCCGAGCAGGCTCGGCGCCATCTGGGCGATCGCCGCGAACGACAGGAGGCCGATGGACGCGAGACCCGAACCGCTGTCGGCGGACCTGTAGTAGGCGTAACCCAGCATGAGAACGACGACGATCGCCGTTCGTCTGACCCGTAGCAGCGTATTGGTGAAATCCGCCCGGTGGATCGACCGGCGCATCAGCTTGCGGCGCAGGAGAACCGGCATGACGATGTCGTTCGACACCATGATGGATAGCGCGACCGAGGCCACGATCACCATTGCCGTGGCTGCTGAAAAGCCGCCGATGAAGGCGATAAGGGAGACGATCGGCATCTCGTTGACGAGAGGCAGGAGTAGAACATAGAGGTCGGCATCGCCGGTGCCGCCGAACTGGATGATTCCGGCAACCGCGATAGGCAGCACGAAGAGGTTGATCGCGATCAGGTAGAGCGGCAGCAGGAAGACGGCCGTCTTCAGTTCGCCCGGGGTGCGGTTTTCAACCACCGTCACATGGAATTGCCGTGGCAGCATGATGATGGCGAAGGCGGACAGGACGATCAGCAGGATCCAGCGGCTGACGGGCGTCTCGTAGGACAAGGCGGACGCCACCAGAAGATTGTCGGCCGCACGCTCCCACAGGTCGGTCGGTCCGCTGAACAGGAAGAAGACCACCGAGATGCCGACCGTTGCGAAGGCGATGAGCTTGACCACCGATTCCATGGCGACGGCGAGGATGAGGCCGTCCTGGTGTTCGGTTGCGTCCGTATGGCGGGTTCCAAAGATAACCGCGAAGCAGGCCATCAGCACCGTGACGATCAGTGCCAGATCGATGAAGTACAGGTTGCCGTGGCCAATCCCGTAGGCGGACGCATCGACCATTACGGCGACGGAACTGGAAACCGCCTTGAGCTGCAGTGCAATGTAAGGAATTGCGCCGATCAGCGAGATGACGGCCACGAGCATCGCCACCGTGGAATTCTTGCCGTAGCGCGCAGCGACGAAATCCGCGACCGAGGTCAGCTTCTCGGCTTTCGCCAGCTCCACGATGCGACGGATGACGGGCATGCCGATCGTGAACGCCAGGATCGGACCGATGTAGATACCGGTGAACTCCAGTCCTCGCTGCGATGCGAGGCCGACGCCGCCGAAATAGGTCCACGAGGTGCAATAGATTGCCAGACTGAGGGCGTAGACGACCGGTCGTCCCCCCTTCGGCACCCCCACGGCACGGCTCCTGCGATCACCATAGCTCGCGACTGCGAACAGAAGCAGGATATAGCCGAACGCCGACAGCATTATCAGCCAACCAGGAAGCATATCTCCTCCGCTCCGGGGCATGTGATCGCGGACAATAGGCCAAAACTATTAGCTTGGAAATCGGCGCGATCTCGGCATAAAGTTCTAGACGGCGAAAAGCCTTGAGAAGCTGTCGCAGTAAGCTAAATGCATAGTCCGGTTTCATAATCCATGAAAAGGAAAGGGGCAGCATGTCATTCGCTTCGGAGTTTCGATCGTTTATCGCCAAGGGAAATGTGATTGACCTGGCGGTCGGTATCATCATCGGCGGGGCGTTCACGGGGATAGTCAACTCGCTTGTCAACGATCTGATCATGCCGGTAGTGGGTGCGGTCATCGGGGGGATAGACTTCTCTGATTACTTCGTACCGCTTGCGTCGGGCGTGACGGCCACCACGCTTGCAGCCGCACGGGAACAGGGCGCCGTCTTTGCCTACGGTAGCTTCGTTACCGTGATCCTGAACTTCCTGATCCTTGCCTGGATCATCTTCCTGATGGTCAAGGCCGTGAACAGGATCAGGCTGGCCGAAGAAAAGAAGCCGGCCGAGGAGACGCCTGCACCGCCACCGGCCGATGTCCAGTTGCTGACGGAAATCCGCGATCTCCTGAAGACGCGCTAACGCGTCCATCACTCAAATCGATACCAGCCTCACCGATTGTCATGAGATTTGGTGGGGCTGGTGCGCTATGAAAGGCGCAGAATCGGAGAGTGAATTATGTCCTTGCTCAATAGCCTCAGTCCTCGCGCGCTCGCAGCGCCCGAAAGCGGTATCGTCGAACTGATCACCTATGCGCGCGGCCAGGAGGGGCTTATCCCCCTGTGGGCGGGAGAAGGGGATCTGCCGTCGCCGGATTTCATCAACAAGGCGGCAAGCGACGCTCTCCTCGGTGGCGAGACATTCTACACGTGGCAGAGGGGCATTCCGGAGTTGCGCGACGCTCTCTCTCGCTACTACGAGAGGCACTTCGCCGTGTCGCTGCCCTACGACCATTTCTACGTCACCGGCTCGGGCATGCATGCCATCATGCTGGCAGTCCAGGCGCTGACATCTCCGGGTGACGAACTGATCTACCTTTCTCCCGCCTGGCCGAACATCATCGCTTCCGTCGAGATCGGTGGCGCCAAGGCCGTGGCGCTGCCGCTGGATTTCGTGAACGGCGGATGGTCGCTCGACCTGCAGAAACTCGAGGCCCTGATCACGCCGCGGACCCGCGCCCTGTTCATCAACACGCCGTCCAATCCCACGGGCTGGACAGCGACGGGGGGAGAGCTGGCGGCGATCCTGGCGCTGGCGCGAAAGCACGGCATCTGGATCATCGCGGACGAAATCTATGCGCTCTACTATTATGGGGACGCACCGCGTGCGGCATCGTTCATGGATGTCATGGAGCCGGACGACCGGATCGTCTTTGCCAATTCCTTCTCCAAGAACTGGTCGATGACCGGCTGGCGGGTTGGCTGGCTGGTTGCGCCTCCCGAACTGGGGCAGGTGATCGAGAACCTCGTTCAGTATTCCAATTCCGGTGTCGCCCAGTTCATGCAGCGCGGCTGCGTCGTGGCGCTCGACCAGGGCGATGACTTCGTCCGCCAGAACATCGAACGGGCTACGGTTTCCCGCGATATTCTCTGCGACGCGCTGATCGCGACGAATCGCGTCGAGACCCTCAAGCCTCAGGGTGCGCTCTATGCGTTCCTGAAGGTCGACGGAATATCCGACAGCCGCCGGGCGGCACTTGATATCGTCGACAAGGTCCAGGTGGCGCTTGCTCCGGGTTCGGCGTTTGGACCGGGTGGAGAACTGTTCCTGCGAGCCTGCTTCCTGCGCGACCCGCGCCAGGTCCGCGAGGCGGCCGATCGGCTGGCGGATTACATCCTCAAGCTCTGATCACCACCGATCGATAAAATTCGAACCAACGCCTCAAGCGCGCCTTAGCCATGGCGCGCGATAAACCCGCGCGGCCGGCCTTCCGGTAAGCAATGATGAAGAGGAGCGGTGTTTCCATCCCGGCCAAGAAGAAGGCAGGGAGTTTCGAAATGGCGGTTCTCGTTACTGGTGGCGCCGGTTACATCGGCAGTCATATGGCATGGGCACTGCTCGATGCCGGGGAGGACGTCGTCGTCATCGACAGGCTCTCCACCGGTTTCCGCTGGGCCGTGCCATCGGCGGCCCGCTTCTACTTCGGCGATGTCGGGAACCGGGACCTGCTGGCGCGGATCTTCGCGGAGAACGACATCGACGCCATCATGCATTTCGCGGGCTCGATCGTCGTGCCGGAATCGGTCGCCCATCCTCTCGAATACTACGACAACAACACCACCAACACGCGGCTGCTGGCGGCGGCGGCGATCGACGCCGGCATCCCTCATTTCGTGTTTTCCTCGACCGCGGCGGTTTACGGTGAGCAACGGGACGATACGCCGGTCGCCGAGACGGCAAGCGTCCAGCCGAAGAACCCCTACGGGCAGTCGAAGCTGATGGCGGAGGTGATGTTGCGGGATGCCGCCTCAGCCCACGATTTCCGGTTCGTTGCCCTTCGCTATTTCAACGTTGCCGGTGCCGACCCGGAAGGGCGCACCGGCCTGTCGACCGAAGGCGCCACGCATCTCATCAAGATTGCTTGCGAGGCGGCGCTCGGCCGCAGGTCGGGCGTGGAAATCTACGGCACGGATTATCCCACGTTGGATGGCACCGGTGTTCGCGACTACATTCATGTGAGCGACCTGGTGAATGCACACCTGAAGGCGCTCAGTTACCTGCGGCGCGGGGGAGAAGCGCTCATCGCCAACTGCGGCTATGGCAAGGGCTATTCCGTGCTCGACGTGTTGCAGACCGTGATGCGGGTCAGCCGCCAGAAGTTCGAGGTTCAATACCGCCCGCGCCGGCCCGGCGATGCTGCAAGCGTTGTGGCCAATGCCACAGTGGCGCGGCGATTGCTGGATTGGACACCTCGCCACGATGACCTCGAGACGATCGTGCACACGGCTCTGGATTGGGAGCAGAATCTGTCGGCACGGAAGGTAGGCGACCTGAGGGCGCTTCAGCAGCGCATCGCCTCAGCCGCGTTCTAGGGGCAACGATGACAGGCGCGGGTACGAGGTTGTCCGGCAGATACTACATGCAGTTGATGCACTGGGCGTCCACGGGCTCGTTCGCCGCGGCGCGCAGATAGAAATGCTCCGCGCGTTTTTCGTGCAGGTTCGCAAGCTTCTGTTCAAGATGCTCCTGTGCCGCGTTGTTGAGCAGTTCGGCAAATGACCTCTTGTCCATGCCATCTGCTTTCAGCAACTGGCCGATGAGCGGGTCGGAAATGGCTTCGGTAATGGTGAGATCGGTCGGCATGATAATTCCTCCAAACCAGACCATACCAACGGATTGCGACAACATTATCGCATAGACGAGAAAACGCGTCGCAATCACCGCGCGGTTTCCGTTTTTTGAGACCCGTTGCAGGGCCGGATGTTCAGGAAAGCCGGCCCGTAAAGACATAACCGACGCCGCGAACCGACTTGACCAGCTGCGGGTGCTTTGGATCGGCTTCGATCTTGCGTCGCAACCGGACGATTTGCGCATCGACCGCACGGTCGAAAGTCTCCAGCTGGCGCCCGCGCGTCATGTCCATCAGCTGATCGCGGCTCAAGACGCGGCCGGCATTCCTGGCGAGCGTGACAAGCATGTCGAATTCACCGGTGGTGAGGTCGACCTCCTGGCTGGACGGATCCTGCAGGGTGCGCCTGCTGATGTTGAGCGACCAGCCTTCGAAAGCCAGCACGTCCTCGGGCGCGGCAGCATCCTTGGTCATCGGCGCGGGAGTTCGTCGGCGCAGGATGGACTTCAGCCGCGCATGGACTTCCCGCAGGTGGAAGGGTTTGGCGAGATAGTCGTCGGCTCCGACTTCCAGCCCGACGATGCGATCGACCACATCGTGCCGCCCGGTCAGCATCATGATCGGAACATCGGACTGGCTGCGGATTTCGCGCGCCAGGTCCAGGCCATCCTGCCCCCCCGGCAGCGACAGGTCGAGGAGAATGGCATCGACCTCCTTCTGCTTCATCTGGGCGCGCATGTCGCGACCGTCGATGGCACAGCTGACGGTGTAGCCTTCGTCCTCGAAATACCGCGACAGGAGATTGCGGATGCGGGGGTCGTCATCAACGACGAGTATGTGAGCTGTGAAAATGGCTTCGGACATATGGTGCTTCGAATTAAACGTTACACATTGTTACACAATCGCACCGTTTGTCACACCCCAAGCATTCGTCTGTTACGTGGGTAGCGTTTACTGCCACCATTAGAAATGGAGCGGTAGTGATGTACATAGAGAGCGGTCTTAATTTCGTCAAAGCGATGCCAAGTGCCGTGATGGGCCAGCCCGTCGGCCTCGGTTCGCTGTTTACGAGATTGCCTGCAGAACACCTCTGCGCAGGGAAGATCCTCTTCATGGAAGGCGATGTCGCCAAGTCGCTCTTCGAAATCGTCGAAGGGTCGCTGAGGCTCTACAGGATACTGGGTGACGGACGACGCGTCATAACCGGCTTCCTGCATGCCGGCGATATCCTCGGCATTTCCTTCAATAGCCATTACGTCTACACCGCCGAGGCGATTACGCCGGTGACGATCCGCCGGCTGTCCAAGAAGGCCTTCGAGGCCGAACTGGCCGATTCTGCCGACATTCGACCGCTGGTCTTCCAGCAGATGTCCGACGAGATGGTGCAGGCACAGGACCAGATGGTTCTCCTGTCGACGAAAAATGCCGAGGAGCGGCTGTGCACCTTCCTGCTCAAGGAACTGCAAAGAGCCCTCAAGAACGGTGCGGTACAGCCGATCGTTCAGCTGCCGATGACGCGCCTCGATATCGCCGACTATCTTGGGCTGACCATCGAGACCGTCTCGCGGACCGTGACCAAATTGTGCAGCAAGGGCGTGACCGCTGTCTCGGGCCGCCATTCGGTGAAGATTTTGAAACGGGCAATGCTTGCGCATTTGGCCGGGGACGGCGATGAATGCGAGGAGATCCAGCGCACAGTTCCTGCCCAGGCAGGACGGCTGCGTCATTGAATTGAAATGAGACGGGCACCGGCATGAATGAAGCGATTGCACTTGAAAGGGCAACTGGCGAAGATCTGGATGCGGCGCTGCGCCTGTTGAACCACGCCAACCTGATCGTTCACCGCCTTGATGGAACCGTCCTGCGATGGACCGCCGGTTGCGAAGTGCTTTACGGCTGGTGCAAGGACGAGGCCGTCGGAGCTGTCCTTCATGATCTGCTGGAGACGCGGTTTCCAAAGCCCCATGACGACATTCGTCGCAAACTCCTCGCGAACGGCGTCTGGGAAGGTGAGGTCGTGCACCAGCACAGGACTGGCCGTTCAATCTTCGTGGCGACACGCTGGGTCGCAGTACGGGTCGATGACGATCCCGATCCCATCGTCATACAAACGAACAATGATGTGACGGATATGAAAGTAGCGGAAAACAACGTGGCGGAGAGGGAAGCGCATCTTCGCTCCATTCTCGATACGGTCCCCGATTCCATGATCGTCATCGACGAGGCGGGAAGCATCAATTCCTTCAGCGCCGCGGCGGAACGCCTGTTCGGCTATTCCGAGGCGGAGGTTCGCGGCCAGAACGTCAGGATGCTGATGCCGCCCCCTGACCGCGAGCAGCACGACGGCTACCTCGATCGCTACGTTTCGACGGGCGAGCGCCGGATCATCGGCTACGGACGCGTCGTTACCGGCCTGCGCAAGGACGGCACGCAATTTCCCATGGAACTCGCCGTCGGCGAGACGCGGGTCAACGGCAAGCGGATCTTTACCGGCTTCATCCGCGACCTGACCAGTCGACACAAGATCGAGGAAGAGCTGCGACAGGCTCAGAAGATGGAGGCGATCGGCCAGCTCACCGGCGGCCTGGCGCATGATTTCAACAATCTGCTCACCGTCATCAGCGGCAACCTCGAAATGATCGAGATGAGGCTGGCCGACGAGAAGCTGCTGACCATGCTGCGCGAAGCCCAGGGAGCGGCCGAGGACGGCGCCAAGCTGACCGGGCAGTTGCTCGCATTCGGCCGCAAGCAGGCTTTGAACCCGAAGATCGTCGATGTCGGGCATCTGGTCTCCGGCTTTTCGGAACTGCTGCGGCGAACGGTGGGCGAGACCATCGAGCTTCGCACCGTCATTGCCGGCGCCGGCAACGAAGCCCTCGTCGATGCGTCTCAGCTCCAGAACGCCATCCTCAACCTGACGCTCAACGCCCGCGATGCCATGCCGCGTGGCGGCCGCCTGTCGATCGAGATTTCCCGCGTGAAACTCGATGTCGATTATGCGCAGATGTACGCCCATGTCCGCACCGGCGACTACGTTCTCGTGAGCGTGACCGACAATGGCGTGGGCATGCCGGCTGAAGTGAAGCAGCGCGCTTTCGAACCGTTCTTCACAACCAAGGGCGTCGGCGCCGGCACGGGCCTGGGCCTCAGCATGGTCTATGGCTTTGCCAAGCAGTCGGGCGGGCAAATCCAGCTTTACAGCGAGCAGGGCCAGGGAACCAGCGTCAGAATATTCCTGCCGGCTGTGCAATATGCTACCGATATGCCGCCGATCGCGCAACCGGAATCGCCAAGCAAAAAGCTTCCCGGTGGATCGGAAAAGATCCTCGCGGTGGAGGATGATGCGCGGGTGCGTCGCGTGGCAGTCTCGCGGTTGACCGACCTTGGCTACGAGGTGATCGAGGCGGAGAATGGCGCGCATGCGCTCGAGCGGCTCAGGGAGCATTCCGACATCGCGCTTCTGTTCACGGATGTCGTCATGCCGGGTGGAATGACGGGCGATGAACTGGCCGAGATCGTGCGCGCCGAGCGGCCCGAGATAAAAGTTCTGTTCACGTCGGGCTACGCCGAACCGGAAATCGCCGGCCGCGAACTCGCAACGTCAGGAAACTGGCTGAAAAAGCCGTATACGGCCAAGGAACTGGCGAGCCGGCTGCGCGAACTGCTGGATTAGCGGTTTCGCTGGCAGGAGGGCAACTGACGGGTGTCGGATTGGGGTTAAGGCAGCTATTGCTGACCTTAGCCCTTCCCCTGGACTTCATGTCGCCGCGCGTTCGGAGCTTCGTCTTCCATCCTTCAGACGGAAAATTGCAACTGAGATCTACTGGATCAGCGGTCGGGATGGTATCGGTGCGGCATGAACGCCTTCCCTTCCATTGCTGAAGCCCGCAGTTGCGGCCCATGCACGCTCTGCTGTCGCCTGCCGGATATCGACTATTTCGACAAGCCGGCGAACGAATGGTGCGCGCATTGCGTCGATGGGAAGGGGTGTTCGATCTACAACGACCGGCCCTCGGTCTGCCGGGATTTTCTCTGCCTCTGGATGACCGGCGACGCGCTTGGCGACGAATGGGAGCCGGCTCGCTCGAAGATGATGGTCTATGGCCAGGGCCAGCAAACGACCGTCCTTGTCGATCCAGATTTTCCGGACGCCTGGAGGGCCGACCCCTATTTTTCACAGCTCCAGGCGTGGGCCAGGGCCGCCGAACCACAGGGCGGATACGTCATCGTCTTCTGCCGGGACGACGTTTTCAAGGTATGATTGGTGGAATTCCGTTTCCTATCCAGCCGCCTGGCGGCTTGGCATCGCGGCGCGCCAGGCAAATAGCTAAACAGGAATCTCAATTAATGTTGCGCTTGACGTAATACTGGTAAAGCATGTTACCGCGAACATCTGGATTGTGTTGAGTGATGCACGGGGAAATCGGGAGGACTGATGTCTGAGACAAAATCGCGTAGCCCGCGTTTATCCAGAGGGGGCGCGCGGATGGTCGATGTCGCGCGTCGCGCGGGGACTTCGACGCAAACAGTCTCCAGGGTTCTAAGTCGGCCAGAGTTGGTCTCTGAAGCCACAAGGGTTCTTGTCGAGAAAGCTGTCCGGGAGCTGAACTATATTCCGAACAGCGCGGCCCGACTGCTCGCATCCACGACCAGCCGCATCGTCGCGGTCATTATTCCGAGCCTGTCGGCAACGGTTTATGCGCGGGAGGTCGACCAGATAATACGCGTTCTAGAACCAGCATCGTTCTCGGTAATGATCGGCCATAGTGATTACTCGGAAAGACGTGAAGAAAGGCTAATTCAGTCCTTCTTGGAAAGGCGTCCCGATGGCTTCATTCTTACCGGCACGCAGCACACCGACCTCGCGCGTGAATTGCTGAAGAATAGTGGGGTGCCCGTCGTTGAGACGTTCGATGGCGACAACGACGCGATGGATATCTCGGTTGGCTTCAGCAACTATGAGGCGGGACGAAAGGTCGGCGACTTATTCCGTAGCCGGGGGTTAACTCGTATCGCCTATGTCGGGGGACGAATTGAGCAGGATTTTAGATCTAACGCTCGCTTTGATGGGTTGGATTCAAGGCTTAGAGAGGATGGTCTTGCACCAGTAGCGCGCATCCAACTCAAGCTGCCAATGTCTGCGCGCGACGGTGTCGCAGGACTTGATCAGGTGCTGGATGTCGATCCGCTAACCCAGGCGATCTTCTTCAGTGCGGATGCACTCGCGATCTCAGCGCTCCTGGAGTGCAATAGAAGAGGGGTCCGGGTTCCCGAACAGATGGCATTGTGCGGCTTTGGGAACTACGATCTCGCCGACGCTACGATGCCTGCGCTTACTACGGTTGCAGTTCCTTTTGAGACGATCGGCGAACTCGCTGCGACTGCCATCCTGGATCGAATTAATGACCGGGTAAAAGAGCCGCGCCGGATAACCTTGCCCTTGCAACTCCTCCGGCGCGGCAGCGCCTAGAAAACCATCTGATCCTGTTGACAGCGATTTATGATATCGCTAACACTGCTTTCGGGAGTTTCGAGCAGTTTTGCGCCTTTAGCTGAAATATTCGGCAAATGGATGCCTCCGGGCCGCGTTTCAAATGCGGCAGGAGGACTGCTGAGTTTTGCCGAGGCAAGTCGGAAGGAGGGGTCTAAAATGTCCAGGACTTATTTTGAGGAATACACGGTTGGATCCACACGCGCATCATCGACGCGTACGATCACCGAGACGGATATTGTCGTCCATGCCGGCCACACCGGCGACTTTTTCCCACATCATGTCGATGCGGAATTTGCGGCGAAAACTCCGTTTGGCCAGCGCATTGCGCATGGAACGATGGTTTTCTCGATAGGTATCGGCCTAGCCGCGGCTGAGGTGAATCCGGCATCTTTCAGCTATGGCCATGACAGGTTGCGCTTCGTACGTCCGGTCTTCATCGGCGATACGATCCAGACACGCGTCACCGTGATCGAGAAGGCAGATGACCCGCGCAAGCCGCAATATGGCCGCGTGACCGAACGCTGCGAGGTCGTTAACCAGCGGGGCGAGACCGTCCTTGTTAGCGATCACATACGCATGGTCGAAAAAACGCCGGAAGGTATCAAAGAGGTTTCTTAGGGATGAGGCGACGCAATTGTCGCATCGGTTCAAAAAGGGAGGAGCAAGCATGAAAATGATGAAACGGGGTCTGGTTGGCGCACTTGCGCTGGCAGCAATGGTCAGCACGGCTTCGGCCGAGATTTCCGCCGTGTTTGGTGGAGCCGACCCATTGGAGGGCGTCTACGACCGCCAGAACCAGAAGTTCGTCGATCTGGTCAACGAACGCGGCGCGGGCCAGATCAAGCTCGAATTCATTCGCGGCGAGCAGCTCGGTAACGACGTGCAAGTCATCGAACAGGTGATGAGCGGTGCGGTGCAGTTCTACGGCGACGATTTCAGCTTCTATGCGAACTGGGTTCCGGACCTGAACATCGTCAGCTGGGGCTTCCTGTTCCGCGACAATGCGCATGTCGATGCCTTCGTCGCAAGCGACACCTACAAGGCAGCGGTCGAAAAGCTGAGCGCCGACCAGGGTATTCGCGTGCTGGCAGCCGGCCCGGGACAGGTCCGTGTCATGGTCTCGAGCCGTCCGATCAAGGGTGTGGAGGATCTCGCCGGCCTCAAGATGCGCGTTCCTGAAATTCGCACCTATCTCGCCCTCTGGGAAACGCTCGGCACGGCGCCGGCACGCGTCGCCTGGGGTGAAACCTTCCTCGGTCTCTCGACGGGCGTCGTCGAAGGTGCCGAGGGCGGCATCTCGTCGATCTACGGGGCGAAGTTCCACGAAGCCGCCAAGAACGTCACCCGCACGGATCACGTCCGCATCATCGCTCAGATTACGGTCAATGATGCATGGTTCCAGTCCCAGACGCCGGAAATCCAGGAACTGCTGACCAAGGCCGCGCAGGATGCCGTGAAGTGGCAGACCGATACGGTTACCGCCGAACAGGCTGAAACACTCGAGAAGATGGCTGCCGATGGTGCAACGGTGGCGGAAATCGATGTGGCGCCTCTTCGCGAGCGCTCCGAGGTTGCTGTCGAGAAGCTGGAATCCGAAGGCTTCTGGCCGAAGGGGCTCTGGGCTGAAATTCAGGCCATGAAGTAATCTTCAGATGGCCGGCCCGGTGCCGGCCATCCTTCCCGCCTGTCGGGCGGCGTACTTCGTCAAAAGGTAGAATCAATGCTTGCAAAACGAATCGACGGGATGCTTGCGGGACTTATCCGCATCATCGCCCGCATAGAGATTTCGGCGCTCGTCGTCGCCATGGTCTTCATCATCGCTTCCATCGCGCTCCAGACCGTAACGCGATATGCGTTTGGTCGCCCCATCACGTGGGTCGAAGAAGGCGCCGTATACGCCTTTATCTGGATCACGTTCATCGGTGCGAGCTACGGCGCCAAGCAAGGCAAACTGATCAAGGTCGAGCTCTTTAGTGCCAACTTCAGTGAAGAAGGCC
Organism: Pseudorhizobium xiangyangii; assembly: GCF_020531965.1. Lineage (GTDB taxonomy): Bacteria > Pseudomonadota > Alphaproteobacteria > Rhizobiales > Rhizobiaceae > Neorhizobium > Neorhizobium xiangyangii. The sequence goes on from NZ_JAJAWH010000008.1 coordinate 76,809, forward strand.
TGCGCAAGATCGCAATCCTCAGCCACGTCATCATTTTTCTCGGATGCGCCTATCTCGCCTGGATCGCGCCAAGCGTGATCAAGATTGAAAGCCGCAGCACGACGATGGCTCTTCCGATCGATGTACCGCGCTCGTGGTTCTACTCCGTGCCGCTCTTCTACTTCGCTTTCGTGACGGCTTTCGCCAGCCTGGTGCGCCTCTTCCGGCTGATCGTGCTCAAGGACAGGACGCCGCTCGTCGAGCCGTTCCCAGCCGAAGAGCAAGACCTTCCCCTAACCGCGAGCTGATCCAGTGCCGATTTTCATTCTTTTTGCAGGTTTCCTGGCCCTTCTTGCGGCCGAAGTCCCCGTTGCCATCGCGCTCTTCCTGTCGTCTCTGGCCTATATCGACATCTTCACGCCCATGCCGATTCAGATCGTTGTGCAGCGCATGGCGTCCGGCCTCGACAGCTTTCCGCTGATCGCCATCCCGCTCTTCGTGCTGGCCGGCAACATCCTGAACGGCGCCGGCATCGCGGCGCGCATCTACGCCTTCGCCGTGGCGCTCGTCGGCCACGTGAAGGGCGGCCTTGCCCAGGTCAACATCTTCGGCAGCATGGTCTTCGCTGGCATGTCCGGAGTGGCACAGGCAGATGCCGCCGGTCTCGGCACTATCGAGATCAAGCACATGAAGGAACATGGCTACAGCGCGCCGTTTGCGGCCGCATGTACCGCGGCTTCCGCCATCATCGGGCCGATTATTCCGCCAAGCGTCATCATGGTTGTCTATGCCGTCACCGCGCAGGTCTCGCTGACCAAGCTGTTTCTCGCCGGCATCATTCCGGGCCTTACCATGGGCCTGGCACTGATGATCCTCGTCTGGGTCCTGGCCGCAACCGGCCGCGTCAAGGCGCCGACAGAGCCGCGTGCCAGCATTCCGCTGATCGCAATCACCTTCTGGAAGGCGCTTCCGGCGCTGGTCGCGCCGATCTTCCTGACGGCCGGCATGCTGCTAGGCTTTGCGACCCCGACCGAACTCGGTGCGCTGACGGTCATCTACGCGGTCGTCCTCGGCTTCATCACCAAGGACCTGACGTTTTCGTCGCTGCTGATGCACATCCGCCAGAGCGCCGTCACCTCGGGCATCCTGACGCTGATCATCGCCGCTGCCGTTCCGTTCGGCTGGATCATCTCGGTAGGCAACTACGCCTCCGGCCTGCTCGGCTTCTTCGAGTCGATCGGCGCCAACTGGGTCGTCTTCCTGCTGATCGTCAATATTGCGCTGCTGGTCTTCGGTCTCTTCATCGAGACGACTGCTGTGCTCCTTATTGCGACCCCGGCACTCCTGCCGCTTGCTGCCGCCTACGGGATCGATCCGATCCATCTTGGCGTCATCATGATCGTCAACCTGCTGATCGGCGCAATCACGCCGCCCATGGGTGTCATCCTGTTCATCTGCCAGCACATCGCGGAAATCCGTTTCTCGGAGATGATCAAGGCCATCCTGCCCTTCTACATCCCGCTCGGCATCATGCTTCTCATCATCACCTACTGGTCGCCGATCGTGATGTGGCTGCCGAACTTCTTCTACTGAGCACCGACATGCAAAGTTCTATTCAAGGATCTACCGACATGACCAAAAGCACAGGCATTCTTTCCGGCTATCGCGTACTCGATTGCTCCATCGCCATGGCCGGCCCGTTTGCCGCGCAACGACTGGGTGATCTCGGTGCCGATGTCGTCAAGATCGAGCCCGTGACCGGCGAATGGCAGCGTCACGTTTCGGCCGGCGGCGCCAAGGGCAACCGCATCAACGTCTCGTTCCTGTCGCTCAACCGCAACAAGCGCTCGCTGGCGATCGACCTGAAGTCGCCGGAAGGCAAGGCGGCACTCCTGGATCTGGTCAAGGACGCCGACGTGTTCCTGCAGAACTACCGGCCGGGCGTCGCCGCCCGGCTCGGCGTTGACTACGAGACGCTGTCGAAGCTCAATCCGCGCCTCGTCTATGTCTCCATGTCGGGTTACGGCGAAACGGGTCCCTATCTCGACCGTCCCGGCCAGGACCTGATCCTCCAGGGCATGTCCGGCGCGATGCTGTCGGCAGGTCGTGAAGGCGAAGCGCCGACGGCTGCCGGCCAGTATCTGGTGGATGCCGTCGCCGCCTATAACGCCTTCGAAGGCGCTCTGGCAGCTCTGCTCCACCGCGAGCGCACCGGCGAAGGCCAGCTTGTCCAGGTGAACATGCTCGACGCCATCACCAATATCCAGATGCAGGAACTGTCGGTGTTCACCGTCGCCGGCAAGCCGCAGGCGCGTTCCGCCGAGCCGCATGCCCATGTCTATATCCGGGCTCCCTACGGTGCGTTCGCGACCAGCGACGGCTACATCATCGTCGCCTTCCCGCCGCTCAAGAAGTTCGGCGAGATCATCGGCGAACCGTCCTTCCTGACGATGGACGACGAGACGGACAGCTGGACGCAGCGTGACCACATCTTTGCCCGCACGCGCGAGCGCCTTGTCGCCAAGACCTCCGCCGAATGGCTGTCGCTGCTGCGCGCCGCCGATATCTGGTGCGGCCCGGTCTACGGCTACGAGGACTTGGTCAAGGACGAGCAGATTCTGCACAATGACACCTTCATCGAGTACGACCATCCGACCGAAGGCCATATCAAGACGCCGGGCTTCCCGATCCGGTTCTCAAAGACCCCGTCGCGGGTCGATCGCGGTGCACCGGTGACCGGCCAGCACACGCGCGAAGTCCTGGCAGAAGCTGGTTTTGCCGCCGACCGGATCGAGAAGCTTCTGGCAACCGGCGTGGTCACGCAGGGGGAGCTCTGAGCCATGACTGACGACATTCTCTTCACCATTGACGGACACGTTGCGACCATCACGCTCAACCGGCCGCAGAAGCTCAATGCGGTCACGCCGGAAATGTCCGACGCGATCATCGAAGCGGTGGAAACGGTCAATGTCAGCGACACGATCCGCTGCGTCATCGTAACGGGTGCCGGAGAACGCGCTTTCTGCGCGGGCTCCGACATCAAGGAACTCGACACCTACGAAACACCGTGGCAGTTCCGCAACCGGCCGGACTATTGCGACGCGATGCGCAAGCTGCTGAAGCCGACCATCGCCGCCGTCAACGGCTATGCCTTCGGCGGCGGACTGGAAACCTCTATGAGCTGCGACATCCGTATCGCATCGGAAAACGCCCAGTTCGCCGCACCCGAGATCAAGCTCGGCTGGATCGGTGGGGGCGGCATGGCGACCTTCCTCGCCCATTCTATAGGCGCTTCCAACGCGGCGCTGATGCTGATGACGGGCGATGCGATCCCGGCCGAACGGGCACTCGCCTGGGGCCTCGTCAGCGAGGTCGTGCCACAGGCCGACCTGATGGCCCGCGCCCGCGCCATTGCCGAGACCATTGCGTCCCGTGCGCCGATCGCGGCCGAAACGGCCAAGCTCAACCTGCGCGCTTCCTATTCGATGCCGCAGGAGAAGGCGATCGAATACGAACGCGACCTGCAGACGATCTGTTTCGCGACGGCAGACGCACTGGAGGGCCGCGCCGCCTTCAAGGAAAAGCGGGCACCGATCTTCATCCGGCGCTGACGCTCCCCGATCCTGAAATTCCAGCAAGAGACAAGAGTTCCGACGATGACCATGACATTGAAAGGCATGACCTGGAGCCACCCGCGCGGCTACGATCCCATGGTGCGCTGCTCCGAGGTCTATAAGGAAAAGACCGGCATCGAGATCATCTGGGAGAAGCGTTCACTTCAGGACTTCGAGAGCTTCCCGGTCGATGAGCTGGCCCGCGCCTACGACCTGATCGTGATCGACCATCCGCATGTCGGGCAGGTGACACAGGAAAACTGCCTCCTGCCGCTTGATGTCAATGGACGTGAGGCGGCGCGCGAGGCGCTGAGCGCTGCAACCGTTGGTCCATCCTATCGCAGCTACTTCTGGCAGGGACGCCAGTGGGCACTCCCAATCGATGCGGCAACGCAGGTTCAGGCTTTCCGCCCGGACCTGCTGGCAAGCGCCCCGACCCGCTGGCAGGAGGTCATCGATCTCGCTCGTGAAGGCCGCATCCTGCTGCCGCTACGGTCTCCCCATGCCCTGATGACCTTCTATACGCTGGCTGCAAATATTGGCCAGCCGTGCGCGACCGGACAGGGCGATCTGATTGCGCCTGCTGCGGGTGCAAAGGTCTACAATCTTCTGGCTGACCTCGTCACCCATCTCGATCCCGTGTGCTTCGACATGGACCCGATCGATGCCTCTGAGGCGATGGCCAAGACAGATAGCAAGGCCGCCTGCATTCCCTACGCCTACGGCTATGTCAGCTACGCATGGGACGGTTTCCGGCAGAAGCGCGTGGACTTCGCCAATATTCCTGCCGTGGGCACGGAAGGGCCGGTTGGAGGTACGCTTGGCGGGACCGGCATAGCGGTTTCAGCCTATACGAAACATCCGGAAGCCGCGATTGATTTCGCCTACTGGATTTCCGCCGCCGAAGCCCAGCGTGGTCCATATTCCGACGCCGGCGGGCAGCCGGGCCATGCGCAGGCCTGGGAGGACGACACCGTCAACGCTCCGGCATGGGACTTCTACCGCAAGACGCGCGCGACACTCGAGGGCTCGTATCTCCGCCCGCGCCACGACCGCTATATGCCCTTTCAAGCTAAGGCTTCCGACCGAATTACCGCAGGCCTCAAAGCAGGTGAGGCTGCGGAGATTGTGATCGCTGATCTCAATGAACTGTATTCGCGTAGCTTCGTTCGATGATGACGTAGACTGGTCATCGGTCTTTTTGGTCTGCCGTCGGTTTCGTGGACACCGAGATAAGGTGCTCCTCCTGAAACCGGGGAGTATGAATGCAAAGACGAATATTCAGCCGCGCGTACAAGCTTGATGCGGTGAAGCTGTTGAAGGAACGGGGCGTCGCTGTTGCGCGGGCGGGCCCGTGACCTTGAAGTTCATGAGAATGTGCGGCGCAATGGGAACATGGCTCTGATCCAGCCCAGCTTCTCCAGGCAAAGAGCAGATAAAGCCGGAGCAGCTTAAAATTGAGCGGCTGCGTCGCGAAGTCTCCAAGCTGAAGGCGCAGCGCGACATCCTAAAAAAGCAGCAGCCTACTTTGCCGGGGACGCGATATGAAGTTCGCGTTCACGTTCTCTCGGTTTCATGGACGAGAAGAAACTCTCCATTGAGGCGTTGCCCCAGACATTTCCTGAGCGACTCATCGAGCAGGTGATGCGGCACGGAAGGTTTATCGGACGAGAAATGATGCCAGAGCGGATGTGTTCGATTATATCGAGCGCTTCTACAACCCGAAGCGTCGCCACTCGACACTGGGCTATCTCAATCCTAACGAATCAGGCCATTACGCTGCAGCAGCCGGATGGAGCAAACGGAACAAGAAGCGCTGGAAATGCAGTAACTTATTGAAGTTATTGCTGGGGGAAATGGTGCTGCTAGAGAGATTTGAACTCTCGGCCTCTCCCTTACCAAGGGAGTGCTCTACCCCTGAGCTATAGCAGCTTAGGCCCGTGATTTGGTGCGTCTGGGTGGACGTCATCGGGCGAGGGGCCTATTGCCATAGCTTCGGAGCGAGCGCAAGTCGCAAATTGCAGTTCCGCCCCCGGATCGGATAAAAGACGGTCTCACATTTTTGAGCCGCGTTTCAGAGAAGAATGACGATGTCGGACGACGACAAGGAACTGGAGGCTGGACGAGACGATGCTCCCGCCGGCAGGCAGCATGAAATGAAGCTGCGCGAGGAGCAGCGGCGGACGCGGGCTGCGGCCAAGCTTCGCGAAAACCTGATGCGCCGCAAAGGCCAGGCGCGCGCGCGCCGTTCCGGTGCTGCCGACGAGACAGACGGGCTGCCTGCCGCAAAAAAAGACGAATCACCCTGACAGATGTCTCCTCGGGATATTTCAAACCATTTGATGCGATCGGGCATTTCCGCTAAGGACGCCATCTTTCGCGCTTGCACTAGAAAAGGGCGGGCTTAAGCCCCGTTGGACCTCATGGATCGCATCAGAATTCGCGGCGGCAACAAGCTGAACGGCATCATCCCGATTTCGGGAGCCAAGAACGCGGCGTTGCCGCTGATGATCGCCTCGCTTTTGACCAGTGACACGCTGACGCTGGAGAACGTGCCGCATCTGGCCGACGTCGAGCAGCTTCTGCGCATTCTCGGCAACCACGGCGTCGATGTCTCGGTCAACGGCCGTCGTGAACGCCAGTCGGAGAGCTATTCCCGCACCATTCATTTCACCTGCCGGACGGTCGTCGATACGACTGCCCCCTATGAGCTCGTCTCGAAGATGCGGGCGAGCTTCTGGGTCATCGGTCCGCTTCTCGCACGCGAAGGCAGAGCCCATGTGTCGCTGCCGGGCGGTTGCGCCATCGGCACGCGACCGGTCGACCTTTTCCTCGAGGGCCTGCAGGCGCTCGGCGCGACCATGGAGATCGAGGGCGGTTACGTGAAGGCCACAGCGCCGAAGGGCGGCCTTGTCGGCGGACACTACACCTTCCCGAAGATTTCCGTCGGGGCGACCCATGTGATGATGATGGCGGCGAGCCTTGCCAACGGCACGACCGTGATCGAGAACGCTGCGCGCGAACCCGAAGTGGTCGATCTTGCCAAATGCCTGAATGCGATGGGCGCCAGGATCTCCGGTGCGGGCACGAGCACGATCACGATCGAAGGCGTGACCTCGCTTCACGGCGCGCGTCACCGTGTCCTGCCGGACCGTATCGAAACCGGGACCTATGCCATGGCTGTCGCCATGACCGGCGGCGATGTGATCCTCGAAGGGACGGGGGCGGAACTCCTCGACAACGCGCTCGATACGCTGCGTCTGGCCGGCGCCGAGATCACCGAGACGGAAAGCGGCCTGCGGGTCGTGCGCAACGGCAACGGCATTCAGCCGGTCGACGTGGTGACGGAGCCGTTCCCCGGCTTCCCGACCGACCTGCAGGCGCAGTTCATGGCTCTCATGACCCGTTCTTCCGGCGTCTCGCACGTCACCGAGACGATCTTCGAAAACCGTTTCATGCATGTGCAGGAACTGGCGCGGCTCGGTGCCCGCATCTCCCTCTCCGGCCAGATGGCGCGCATCGAAGGGGTCGATCGCCTCAAGGGGGCGCCGGTCATGGCGACCGATCTGCGGGCCTCTGTCTCGCTCGTCATTGCCGGGCTGGCCGCCGAGGGGGAAACGATGGTCAGCCGCGTCTACCACCTCGACCGCGGTTTCGAGCGCTTGGAAGAGAAGCTCAACCGCTGCGGCGCCGAAGTGGAGCGCGTCAGCGACTAAGGCTGGTCCTCGGTCGCGCTGGCGTTGCTTCTCGTGGCCCGTCATCCTATCTCCATCCCAGGATGAACGCACGCCGACGGCGTCACGAACGGAATTGTGAGACAATGGCCGAACTCAAGCTTCTCGCTCTCGACCAGGACGATCTCGGGATCATCTCGGCGCATATGCAGGACAGTGTCTTCCGCGTTGCGGACCTGAGCTACGATAGCCGCCACCGGCAATTCATCGCGGTCGTCAATCGCTTCGTCTGGGAAAAGCCCGACCGGGAGAAGCAGGGCTTCGAACGGCGCCGGTGCGCCATATCGTTCAAGCGGGTTGAGGCGGTGCGCTCCCTTGACGTAAAGCGTCAGGATCCCGACGAGGTGTATAGTCTGCTGATGATCCGGTTCGATCAGAAGGGCGATGGGCCCGAGGGAACCATTGAGCTGACGCTGGCGGGCGGTGCCGCCATCAGCCTCGATGTCGAATGCATCGAGGTGCAGATGCTGGACACCGGCGGCGCCTGGGCGACGGAAAGGATGCCGAAGCATCCTGAAGAGGATTGATCTGCGCCTGGTGTAGAAGACACCGTGCGAACACGTGAAGGGGAACTGTCGAGTGGCGATCTGGCTGGAACAGACATCGGGTGATTTCGAAGAGCGGTTTTCCGCCTTCCTGTCGACAAAGCGGGAGGTCTCCGATGATGTCAACGCCGTGGTTCGCGGGATCATCGATGATGTTCGCGCGCGCGGCGATGCGGCGCTGATCGACTATTCCGCCCGGTTCGACAAGGTCGACCTTGCGAAGGTGGGCCTTCGGGTTGCCGAGGCAGAGATCGACGCGGCGGTTGCCGCGACCGCCCCGGAGGTTCTCGACGCCCTCCGCCTGGCGGCCGAACGCATCGAGAAGCATCATGCCCGTCAGATGCCCAAGGACGATATCTACGAGGATGCGCTGGGTGTCGGGCTCGGCTCGCGATGGACCGCAATCGATGCGGTCGGCCTTTATGTGCCGGGCGGGACCGCAAGCTATCCGAGTTCGGTGCTGATGAATGCACTGCCTGCCAAGGTCGCGGGCGTGCCACGCATCGTCATGGTGGTGCCGGCGAGCGGCGGAGCGGTCAACCCGGCGGTTCTTGCCGCGGCGAAGATCGCCGGTGTCTCGGAGATCTACCGGGTCGGCGGAGCGCAGGCTGTTGCAGCGCTCGCCTATGGCACCGAGACGATTGCGCCGGTCGCCAAGATCGTCGGACCGGGGAATGCTTACGTTGCCGCCGCGAAGCGCCATGTCTTCGGCCAGGTCGGCATCGACATGATTGCCGGCCCTTCCGAAGTGCTGGTGATCGCCGACCGCGACAACGATCCCGACTGGATTGCTGCCGATCTTCTGGCCCAGGCCGAGCACGACGTGGGAGCCCAGTCCATCCTTGTCACGGATGATGCCGCCTTCGGCAAGGCGGTCGAGCAGGCCGTCGAGCGGCAATTGCGGACCTTGTCGCGAGCGGAAACAGCTGCCAGGAGCTGGGCCGACTTCGGCGCCATCATTCTGGTGCCCGAACTTGCTGCCGCGATCCCGCTGGCGAACCGTATCGCCGCCGAGCATCTCGAGCTTGCCGTGGCCGATCCGGATGCGCTCATGGTGCAAATCCGCAATGCGGGCGCCATCTTTATCGGCCGCTACACGCCCGAAGTGATCGGCGATTATGTCGGTGGTTCCAACCACGTCCTGCCGACTGCCCGCTCGGCGCGCTTCTCCTCCGGCCTCTCCGTGCTCGACTACGTCAAGCGGACGTCGATCCTGCGGTTGGGGCCTGATCAACTGGCTGCCCTTGCGCCGGCCGCAATTATCCTTGCGCATTCCGAAGGGCTCGATGCCCATGCCCGTTCCGTTGCCATACGGTTGAATAGCGGGGGCTGAGGATGACGAAGGGCGATCACCGGCTCTCCGACGTGGTCCTTGACGAATCCATCGGTCGTTCGACGCCGGATGTCGAACATGAGCGGGCCGTCGCCATCTTCGATCTCGTGGAGGAGAACTCCTTCGAACCGCTGGGCCATCCCGGCGGTCCCTACCACCTGAAGCTCTCTCTGGTGGATGCCAAGCTGGTTCTTACCATCACCACGGAGAGCGGGAGCGGCGTGGCGACCCATATCCTGTCGCTGACCCCGTTCCGCCGGATCATCAAGGACTACTTCATGATCTGCGAGAGCTATTACGAGGCGATACGCTCGGCGAGCCCGAGCCGGATAGAATCCATAGACATGGGACGGCGGGGCATCCACAACGAGGGATCGCAGACGCTGATGGACCGGCTGGAAGGCAAGGTCCAGATCGATTTCGATACGGCCAGGCGGCTGTTCACGCTTGTCTGCGTTCTCTACTGGCGCGGATGACGAATATGGTCGAACTTCCGGCCTCTCGGGAAAAGACGGGCAAGCCGGGCGCCATCCTCTTCATGTGTGGATGGAACGCCATCCGTTCACCGATGGCCGAGGTCATTGCGAAACGCCTCCTGCCACCCGATATCTATATCCAGTCCGCTGGCGTTCGTGCCGGCGAGCGGGATCCGTTCGTGGATGCGGTTCTGGGCGAGGTGGGGCTGTCGTTCGCAAAACACCATCCCCGCACGATGGAGGATCTCGAAGACGACTTCTTCGATCTGATCATCACGCTGACCCCGGAGGCGCACCACGCGGCACTGGAGCTTACCCGCTCACATGCGGTGACTGTGGTCTACTGGCCGACGATGGATCCGACGGCTGCGACGGGAACGCGCGAGCAGGTGCTCTCCGCCTATCGTGAAGTCCGGGAGCATCTGTGGAAGCGTATAGACGAGCATTTCGAAGGTATCAGGAGGCGCCCGGCGGAGACCGCCTGAAGCTACAAGCGGAATTGGAATTATGCGAGTTCACAAACCCGACATGATTGTGTAGTTTCCGCGCAAAATTGCGGGCAGGCCCTTTCGCCTGCCTCGAAAACCCAACCTACAGGAAGAACACCCTTAGATGGCTAAAGAAGAAGTCCTCGAATTTCCGGGCGTCGTCACCGAACTGTTGCCGAACGCAACCTTTCGCGTGAAGCTGGAAAACGAACACGAGATCATCGCACATACGGCTGGCCGCATGCGCAAGAACCGTATCCGCGTTCTGGCCGGCGACAAGGTCCTGGTGGAAATGACGCCATACGACCTGACCAAGGGCCGCATCACCTACCGCTTCAAGTGACGACCGAAACGCGGCAGAACGGCTGAGCTCATGGCGTCCGAACAAAAACTCATCCTCGCTTCCGGCTCGCCGCGTCGCCTCGATCTGCTCAACCAGGCGGGCATGCAACCGGCGCGTCTGATGCCGATGGATATCGACGAGACGCCAAAGAGATCGGAACACCCCAGGTCGCTCGCACGGCGGCTCTCGACCGAGAAGGCCGAGGCGGCATTTGCGCTGCTGAAGGGCGATCTCGCCTGGCGTCACAGCTATGTCCTTTCGGCCGACACGGTCGTTGCGGTTGGGCGGCGGATACTCGAGAAGACCGAGTACACCGACGAAGCCTCGTCGGCCCTGCATCTTCTCTCCGGTCGCGGGCACTGGGTCTATACCGGCATCTGTCTTGTGACGCCGGGTGGCCAGTTCCGGCAGAAGGTGGTCGAGACGAAAGTGCGCTTCAAGCGCCTGTCGTCCCGCGAGATAGACAACTACATCGCGTCCGGCCAATGGCGCGGCAAGGCCGGCGCCTACGCGATACAGGGCATTGCCGGCAGCTTCGTCCAGAAGATGTCCGGTTCCTACACCAATGTCGTCGGCCTGCCGCTGTACGAGACCCTGTCGCTGCTTTCCGGCGAGGGCTTCGACGTCCAGGCTGCGTGGCCGGAGGGCTGACCATGGCATCACCCATCAAGCCCGGCGGCAAGGTCGAGCCGCTTCGCAAGGCGAGGCCTTGCCCGGAATGCAGCAAGCCTTCCCAGCGCGAGCATTATCCCTTCTGCTCCGATCGATGCCGCACGCTCGATCTGTCGCGCTGGCTGAAGGGTTCCTATGCGATTCCTGTTTCGGACGACGAGTCCAAGCCGGAACATGGCGAAGACTAAAGTTGAGGCCCTGTTTTTGCGGGGCAATTTCTAAATATCGGGAACGGGTGAAAAAAGTCGTTTTCGGTGCTGGACATGGCCGAACAAGATGTTATAACCCCGCTCGCTCCGGGGGAGATACCCCCCGCCGGCTTCAGCCGGAAGGCTTCATGAAGCCTAGATGCCCGGATAGCTCAGTTGGTAGAGCAGCGGATTGAAAATCCGCGTGTCGGTGGTTCAAATCCGCCTCCGGGCACCATTCCTAACGGCTTGGTTCCGTTCGTTAATCTCCTTTTTCTTACCTTAGCGCTCAATGCGTTTCTGGACGCTGGTTGTTTTCCGTCTGTTCACTTCGGCCTCAAGGTCGCCCATGGTTTCGGCCATCTTCTGGACAGGTCCGCCCGCCGTGAATAGTGTTTTGCGATGGCCTCGGTCTTCTGGCCGAGCATCTGTGCGATGGTGCATAGTCCTTGCCCACTCCGCCTGGATTGTTCCGACCGGATGCTGTAGACCCTTAAGCGTCAGGTCAGGCTGGATCTGCCTTCCTTCTCGAGCTTCAACTTGATGGGGCGCCAGGACGCACGGAAGCCCGAACCGGTCCAAGGCTTGCCGTGGCTGTTGGCGCAAAGCGCGAGCGTGGTTGCTGGATGCATCGGCTCTTGCGCAATCACCTCTAGGACGGGCTTCGGCAACGGCACCCAAACCGGAACGCCGGTCTTGCCTCGGCGCGTGTCCAGTTTGCCGCCGGAGACGGCCGTGCGCGGCAGTTCAAGCGCATCCTGAGGGTCAAGCCCGCAATGCATCATCAACGGCACAGGAATGCGTATGTGAGGCGGAAGCGCCCGCCACGGCATCGCGTTCGAAGTCCAGCCAAGGACGATTCGCTTCCGGTGCATCGGTCGCCTTGCGCACGCGCTTGCCGTCGTGCTCCACTAGGCCATAGACATCTATCCCGGCCGCCGTCAGGCTCCTGCATTGAACAACGGCAAGCATCCCTCCCATGACGTGATCCACGCACTCCCCCACTTCGAAACTGTACACGCCGCTGCTTGATGGCGGCGGCGCGAAAGCGGGAACGCATGGTCTGGCATCGGCATAGTGGGTTGAGATAAAGTACACGGCTGCCCCTCCGATTGTCTAGCAATGTTAGTTGTTGCCTGGCGCGCGCCGCCCCGCCCCGGTGCTGAAACGCTCGCGGAAGTCGACTAGGATCCAGTAAATTCGCCTATAACAGCCTCAACATCTTCCAGGATGCCATTTATGACGAGGCCAATCCGTCTGACGGCGCGTCAGCTTCGGCGCGGTTGCGGCCAACGGAACATAGGGCGGGATCGTGTTCCCCTCATGCTCCCATTCTGCGACTTCCTGGCGATGCAGGTTGCTCATATCGTCGGGAACGGTCATATCCGCGCCATCTGCCGCAACGCGGATAGCTCCGCTCTCAGTGTACCCAAGAATGTCCATCTCAAAGCTCCGCGTCTGCTGCCCAAAAGTCAGGAACACGCCCGTGCCGGTTTCGCTGGCCGACCTGTTTTCCACGAAGCCCTCTGTCCCTTCCGTCATTGATCCTGCCGCGGCAGAGAAGTTCGTGGCGGTAGCGCTCCGGCCCGCTATCGCGGGTGTTACCCTTTTGGGAACGCTGAACCTATAGTACGTGCCCCCAGAGGTAACATTGCCGCTGAAAACGACCCGCCCAAGAGTTCCGACATCGCCCCTCTCATAGTAACGCCGGCAAAGAGCTGATTCCTGCTGGATATGCCGCCGCGCCGATGCATCGGCCTCAGCGGTGGCATCACCCTCCACGACAGAAACGTCAGCAATATTAATCAGTGCCGTTGGATTCGGCGAAGTATGCAACCGCCTGAACACCAGCCACAGGCGTCGTCGTTGGTGCCGAATGACTTCCCGTCCGTACTCGGCAGATCGAAGGTGACGAAGAACTGTTTAGGGGCGCCGGTAATGGAGAAGGTTACAGCTGAAGTGTTGACTGGGGCATCGGGGGAACGGCGCGATGTCGGTCATTCAGGCGGCCGGGCGGCGAGGAGGCGCCTTAGCTGGTTCCTAGCTTGCGCGGATGCCGAACCGAAAGCCAAAATGCTGGTCGCGGTCGATCTGACTAACAAGATGGCACGCACCGCCTGGGCACTGATTGCCGGCGGCGGTGCTTACGCAATCCCGGAAAGAGGTTGAAGTCTCGCCGGGTGGGGAGCGGCAGATCTGATCGGAGGTCATGGTAAAAAAATCGGAACAGAACCGGAGCGGCAAAACCAGTTGTTAACGGAGCCACACCGAGCGCGATCCGCCGATTTGGACCCGATCCACGAACTCGCCATGAGGGCCCGCGGTGTGAATGGCCGCATCGTGAGCCGGATACACGTAGAAACTTGACCGCTCCTTCCCTTCGACAAAGATCAGAAAATGCTTGCTAACCCGGGGACGTCCATACACGTTGACATAAGCGTGCGCAGATAGGGCTCGAACTCGCTGCCTTCGGCGGGCGATGTCACAAACGGGGTGGATGGCTATCAACTCGACCCCAGCACGGGCAGCGACATGGTCTTCCGACGTCTCCCAGTAGGTCTGGTACGCCATTATTCTGACCTTCTCGATGATCCTGAATCCGTACCGTGCCCGGACTTTTGCCCATTGCGTGTCATAAGCGAAGCACAGTGGTAGCCCCAGACTGTAGCGCGCGAACGCGTCCTCCAGCGAGAACCCTTCCGCAGCCTTGGCCGCTGCGAAGTCAACAAAGCCGTCCTCCAGCGCGCGGAGTTGTTTCCTCACTTCATCCCGCAGTGCGACCTCGTCCCGCGCAGTCGGAGACCGTTGAAGAGCCGAAAGAGCATCAATTCGAATTCGAATTCGAGGACGGGTGTCGGTCCGGTGACTGTTTCCGGCTCCGTCGAAGGCGAGGGGACAGGTTTCCGGGCCATCACGCGCTCCTCTTGATCGGGGCGTAGTAAGCGCGCTGTCGAGCACGACCCAGCGTCCGTCGACCCGCTCCCACGGCTATTCCGGACGTATTCCGACGTACCCCTTCCGTTGCAGGACTTCGCGGAGCTCTTCATAGACGTGTCCCTCGTCTGGCAAGTCGGCGAGGCGTCATCTCATGAGCAGGACATCCCACAATCGAAGGATTCGACGCATTCCTGCCGCATCAGAAACAGGATGCCATATTTTCCCTCGATGATATCCGGTTCGGTTGCGTACGTTGTCCTCCCGGCTGCCCTCAAAGACGCCCCAAAAGACGTCTTACCGCTCCGAGGACGCGCGAATGTCGCGATGCAGCCAGTGCGTTATACTGCTCTTCCTTGGCCCGAAGAAGCGCAGCGCATTCGTGAAATGCCATTCTGGCGTGGGCGAGATCAGTTTGTGTCGTTTCAGAGATTCTCAAGTCCTGTGGAGGAAATACAGATGGTTCTCCTAATTTAATTAAGTCGACAGTAAATTCCCACATGGCCGTCTCCTGTATTTCTACTTTGACGTTCATTAGGCCAAGCGATACGATCTGATCGAACGCTTCTTTAAAGGTATCTGCCGTCCAGACAGTACAGTGAACGTCGATATATTGGCGCTCATTATGAACGAACTGCGCGGTCGACAGAGCGTCGGCAAGCGAATAGTGCCTACGTGTATATATGGAAACACCATTTTCATCGAACGTGTTGTTACCGTCATCATCCAGGCAATCAGCCATGAAGTCAAAAACTTGGAATGGTGTTGGGACAGATGGATTATCAAGCCAGTTGGCCACCAGTTGAGCAACGGACGTCCTTGCCCGGAAGTGATCGTTGCTCCTCTCCGCGTTTGGCAGAACGAGCCTGAGGACAGCGCCAACTTTCAGTACCGCTAATATGTCGTTCAGCCAGCCAACTGTATTCGGGACGTGTTCCATCACGTGACTGGCAATTGCGAAGTCGTACAGCAGCCCCTCCGGCGAGGTTTCTTTAAGTGGACGTCCCGGCTTCCAAACATAGTCTATCGTTGGAATCTCTTTATTTAATGCACCTGGATTCTCGGCTGCCTTAGCCAGTATTTCATCGTTTGAGATATAGTCTGTGTAGTGCACATTATACTTATGACGAGGGAGAGCGGGATTGAAGTATGGTGCGATCTCAAGACCAAGTCCAACGGTTCTAAAATTCTTTACTCGGGCGGGGTTTTCCATCGCAGATCCCATTTGAAACTTTCGCATGTTTTATAGCTGAGCGTTACCCGCGGCAACTTAAGGCCATCAGCCAAAACAATATTTTGCACAACAGGCGCGCAGAACGCAATAGAAAGCACGTTCGGAACAGACCCCAAGT
Source organism: Pseudorhizobium xiangyangii (assembly GCF_020531965.1). GTDB lineage: Bacteria > Pseudomonadota > Alphaproteobacteria > Rhizobiales > Rhizobiaceae > Neorhizobium > Neorhizobium xiangyangii. The sequence continues at coordinate 92,467 of NZ_JAJAWH010000008.1, forward strand.
GCAGGCAGGGGTAACTCCGAGAACAGCCGGAAGCGTCGCCAAAATATAACCATGTTTGTAAGCGCTCATTTCCGTGCGCCTCTTGCCGCATGAAGAGTCCACTTAAAATAGGTGGCACCAAATGTGGAGAGCAGAAACTGAGCGTACGGTTGGTGGGGCGTGATGCGCGGCGCCGCTGTGATCCGGGATCAAAGGAGCGGCTTGTTGCGGCATGCCTTCAGTCTGGGGTGTCGAAATCCGGCCTTTCGCTCGCGCATGGATCAATGCCAACCTGCTGCGCCAATGGGTCAAGGATGCTAGGTTCTGTTGACAAAGTCAGCAGTGAGCATGCGATAAGATCACTCCTGACGGAGAATTATATGTCCTCACGTGATCGAGAAATACGACTTGGACTTAGTGTGCAACGCGCCTTGCTTGGAGCTGTACCTTCGACGCTGGCCGCCGTAACGTGTGGCTGGAGTGGCGACGAGATTGTCCTCGAATTCTTGGTCGATCCCAATTTCGGCGATGATGACCGCGAACGCATGGAGGTAGTCGCGTCCGAGGTCATTTTGGATTTTGGCTATTAGGACGTTTGTGAAGGGCGCATACATTGCAGATGCGATCAAGATTGCCTGATAGGCATCATAAGATGGCCTCCACTAGCTTGCCATGTGACAGCACAAACCTCCTATTGCAGAAGCGCTTTATCAACTCCTCAGAGTGAGACGCAAAAACGAATATTTTGGCCTCGCTAATCATCTCCTCCATTCGCTTTTGTGCACGCAACTGAAAGGCGACATCCCCCGTCCCAAACATCTCATCAATTAAGAGTATTTCTGGCTTTACAGAGGTACTTACTGCAAACATCAGGCGCATCTTCATGCCGGACGAATAAGTATGGACTGGAAGTTCGAGAAACGCTCCGAGCTCAGTGAATTCACCAATAGATTCTATACGAGAATCCATTTCACTGTAATTTGCGCCCAACAGCATACCCATCCGGTATATATTTTCATAGCCTGACAGCTCATCGTCGAGACCCGCACCTATCTCAATAATTGTAGTCACGCGGCCCGAACGACAAATATTACCTGATATTGGATTATAGATTCCGGCCATGGCGCGCAACAGAGTTGTTTTTCCAGCACCGTTATGCCCTGTGATGCCTACAGCATCCCCGTCTTTCAGTTCAAAAGAAACATCGTCGAGCGCTTGCACCGTGATGACACCGGATGCTCTCTTAGAAACTTTCCCACCTGTTCCTAGCTGTACGATCTTGCTGCGTAAAGACATACTCTGGGCATTGTATATCGGATACTGGAGCGACACGTTTTCAAAAATTAGTGAGGTCATAGCTATACCCAGAACGCAATTCTGTTATATTTTTTGCCAAGAAAAATCACCGTTAGCGCCGTACCAAAAATCAACGATACCATTGAGACGACATAAACATATAACGATGGCGTCAAACCTTCGATTGGATCGCGAATTAATGTAATTAGATAGGTTAACGGATTCATCCAAGCAATATATTCGCTCATTGCTAGTTGACTTGGGCGGTAAATCACTGGCGTCAGAAAAAACATTAGCGGCATAAAAGATGTTATCAATGGACCCACATCCCTATACCTGGCGCTAATTAATGAAATTAACGCCGATATCCAGAAAAGGTTACCGACAACCAAGACAATCCCAGGGATTATTAAAATTTGTGAGAAGTTGATACTTGGAGGGAATATCAGCAATACAGCCACCACAACCAATAGGTTGTGGGCAAAATTGATCATCTGCCGCAGCAACAATTGCAGCGGAAAAAACAAGAAGGGCGTTTTGATATTTTTGATCAATCGCGCATTCTGAACCATGATCGATGGTGCTTCCATTATGCATCCAGAGATCAGCTGCCAGATAACCAGCCCAATACAAAGAGACGGAATAAATACCGATTTTTCTACATTTAATAGTTGGCTCCACAAAAAACCCAATCCTGCGACGCCGATTGCCGTCCCTATCACCAACCAAAAGGGCCCCAAAAAGCTTCTTCGATATCTTGCCTTAGTGTCTCCCCATGCAAAGAAAAACGATAGCGGCAACGCTTTGATTGTGTCAGTAAAGTCTCTAAGGCCTTTGGAAAAAACAATCATGTTCGTTGCGTTGCTTTAATGGCGGCCTGATTTGGCATCTGCTCTACCATAGCTATTTCTTCGATATAGACGGCCGCTTGCGTTGCTAGCGAATAGTGCGAAACCACGTTGCCGCCCACCGGCGGTTCTCGACGCATTAACATCTCAGTCTTTGACGCCATCTCAAGGAAGTTCCCGATATCGAAGCGCAGATAGTTATTGTACGGTATTAACTTAAATAGCTCATCAAAGGCGAACGAGGATGAACACAGGGTCCGACGGCACGCATCCAGACAAATCGAGGCGATGCCGGATCCGTCTTGGCCATTCTCATAGTAAGGAAGCCAGGCTATATCGATACCAGCTGCCATCTGCAAAAAATCGTCATCGTTGAGTTCACCCATGAAAAACACTCGATCTTTCAGGATCTTGTCTTTCGAGACAGTAGTGATCAGTTCATTCAAGTAGACATCCATTTTCCCGTCCGACTTTAGTGTCTGGGGGTGCTGGCGACCAAAGATAAGAAGCTTGTAATTTTTGGGCAGAAATCGCATGGCTTTCAGAGCATCAGTGTGCCCTTTGTATGCACTTATATAGCCAAACATCCCGACTAATTTATCTGTCGCCTCAAGGGAAAGTTGTTCCCGAACCCGCTGCAGTACACTCGTATCCGGTTGAAAATCGGTCGGCACGATTTTGAGCGGATGCACGCTTACATTTCCGTAATCGAACAATTGCTCAATCTGACGAGCTGCACGATTTGTATGCACGATGATTCTTGCTTGGTTCGCGATCGCATTTTTCAGCATCGCGCGATTGATCCTAATATGGACGTTCTTAAACTTGGACCCAATCAGTTCCTTCAGGCCGGATTTTATCTTGAATGAAGCAATTTGCTTCAGAGCCGCACGTGTGCCTGCAGATGTTGCTTCCATCAAACGCGGAGAATGGAACGTGATCGTGGTATTTCGGTTGGCTTGAAATAGTTTCTTGGTGCGGTTTATGATGTCTCCTGGCATAGTCCCGTAAAGACCAGCCTCGAGCTGAATATTAACAAGATCATACTCACGCAGTTGCTCTGCGAGAGCTGCAATATGCACGTCTGCTTTTTTTCTTATCAGGGGGTTGCTGGATTGAAGCAGCTTCAAATCCAGTTCCAAAACATCTACTTCTGCACCTGTGGCATTCTCGATTGAATCATGAAGGACTTTTGTGAATGCTGCATTCCCACAGCTATCAGAGTAACTTGAAACGATGGCTAGTTTATTCATGTGCGAGCGCCTGTGTGATGATTTTCATACCAAGAGAAAGTGCGTCTCAAGCCTTCCTCTATACCGATCTGAGGCTTGAAGCCTAGAGAGACCAGCTTTGCATTATCCACAACCCTTACCGGTATCCCGACTGGTTTGTTTACATCATAAACGACGTCCTGAATCCCTGCGGCCGACGCAACGACTTCAGTGATACGCCGTATAGTCACCCCTACGCCGCTTGAAATATTAGTAATCTCGTTTGTTGGCGCTTTCAGGCAAATCAGGACCGCTCTTGCCGCATCCGCTGCGTGCAGAAAATCGCGTTGCGCAGAACCATCCCCCCAGACCGTCAATGGTTCACCCCTCTTGCGGGCATCAAATGCTTTTTTGATTAGTGATGGGATGACGTGCCCACCATCGACATCAAACTTATCTCCCTCTCCATAGAGGTTCGTGAACACGCCGTAAGAAAATTTGCACACGCCCTCGTCACCGAGAACTTTTAGATAACTATAGGCATGGCGTTTCGCCATTGCGTATCCAAATTCGCCACCGTGGGGCAAGCCTTCAAAAAACTGATCTTCCATCAGTGGGATTTTTTTGTAGGGGAAAGGATACGACGCTACCGTCCCGGCAAAAAATACACGCGAAGGTCTGACGCGACTAATTGCGAAGCAGACGTTATGGTTGATCGCCGAGTTCTCGAATACCGCGCGATGCTGATTGCCCATATTTCCGGCAAGTCCAAATACGGTTGCCGCCAAATGAATGACTACATCGGGACGATTAGCTTCAAAATACGCACTCGTCATATCGGAATTGGCCAAGTCCAATTCCGCTCGACCAGGGGCTAGTATCTGTACTCCCGCAACTTGAGCAAGTTGTGCGAGTACGGCAGATCCCAGTACCCCACCGCCTCCAGTAACAAGGCACTTCATCCCTCCCAGATGCAGCCCGTCGAAACCATTCTGCAGATCAGTACTCATGTCGACTATTAAACTTGAAACCGCTGGCCCTTACGAGATTATCCCGCTGGGCGGACGCGAGGTCTTCACGCATCATTTCTTCGACGAGTTCGTTGAAAGTGATTTTAGGCGTCCAACCTAGCTTTTCCCTTGCCTTGGTCGCGTCACCAAGCAACGTCTCGACTTCTGCCGGACGGAAGTATCTCGGGTCTACAGAAACGATCCGCTTACCCGTAGCGACATCGTACCCCTTTTCGTCCACACCAAATCCCTCCCAGCGGATATCGATACCGACGTCCTTGGCAGCGATATTCACGAAGTCTCGCACCGAGTACTGGACACCTGTCGCGATTACAAAATCTTCAGGTTGCTCTTGTTGCAACATCATCCATTGCATCTCAACGTAGTCTTTGGCGTGTCCCCAATCCCTCAATGAATCAAGGTTTCCGAGAAACAACTCTTTTTGTGTTCCCAACTTGATGCGCGCCAACGCCCTTGTGATTTTTCGCGTTACGAATGTCTCGCCGCGGACAGGCGATTCATGATTGAACAAAATTCCGTTACACGCGTAGATGCCGTATGCCTCGCGGTAATTAACTGTAATCCAGTACGCATACAGCTTAGCTACAGCATATGGAGACCGCGGATAAAACGGAGTCGTCTCGCGCTGAGGGATTTCCTGAACAAGGCCGTAAAGCTCAGAGGTTGAGGCCTGATAAAAGCGTGTTTTATTAGACAAACCTAGAATTCGAATGGCTTCAAGAATTCTAAGCGCGCCTAAACCATCGGAGTTTGCTGTATATTCGGGCTCCTCGAAGGACACAGCAACATGGCTCTGGGCAGCAAGATTATAAATCTCGTCTGGCTGAACCAGCTGAATTATCCGGAGAAGACTGGATGAGTCTGTTAGATCGCCATGATGCAGTGTCAGATCGACGCCGCTTTCGTGGGGATCGTGATACAAGTGGTCAATTCGATCGGTATTGAAGAGCGACGTGCGTCTTTTTATACCGTGAACAGAATAGCCTTTTTCCAACAGCAGTTCCGCCAAGTACGAGCCATCCTGCCCGGTAATTCCTGTGATAAGCGCAGTTTTTTTCACCGCAAAACTCCATTAACTTTTTAGCGCGCAGATTCGCATGAGGCAAAATACGGTTGCAACTCTCTCCGTAATTGAGACCATTTTCTAGGTTTTAGTTCGCCATAAGTCCACACCTTTCGCCATTGATCACCGGTAGGATCTAGCGGGACTTGTCGATGTTCACCTGTAGGCAGCCAATCGGCCTATCCGCGAGCAAATTCGTCGGGAACGCCAACGATGTCGTTTTCGCCGGAGATAGGTCTGGACCTCGATCATTTCCAGCATGATCTTGCCGGGGTTGTATAGGCGATGAAGGTCTCTCTGGGGAATGTAGACCGATTAGTTTTCACGAACGAAGGGGACCTTGTCGCCGACGGTCACTTCTTCCGTGCCTTTGCGTTCCGAACAATGGAAATGTTTCTGCAGCGACAGCTTCTTGCCAAGCAGCATGAAAAGCCGCTTGACCTGGAAACGGTCTTTGTTGAGCAGCGGGGTGTAACCTCCCTAAGAAGATTGATGTCGGATGGGTTTTCGTCAGCCTCGATGTCGCTTTGCTTTGACCAGGTACTTCACCAGCTTGCCGACTTCCTGCGCTTCGTCGAGGCGACCGACATAAACCGCATCCTCGCTGGCAATAACCACAACGTCCTTCAAACCCTGTAGCCGAACATGCAAGGGGAATCATCCGCACCGATATTATTTGGCAGCACATCATGAAAGCTTTCGGTACAACACCGAATATCTCTCGCCCATGGACTTTGAGGTCAGCATATCGACGTAGTGCTGTCTTGCAGAGGTCGGATAGTCTTCAACCTCGGCTGTCTTCTCCAACATTCGCATCATCGCGCCAGCCAGCGCCCTAGCGTTCTGCGGTGGCACGACGATCCCCGTTTGCCCGTCCTTGTTGACGAAGCTCGTGCCTGTGCCGATCTCGCACGTGATCATCGGCTTGCCGAACATCGCCGCTTCCACCAGAGATAGACCGTAGGCTTCCGATCGCAGACGCGGAGGAAAACGATGGCCGTGCAGAGTTCGAGCAACGAAGCCTTGGCGAGATCATTCACGGCACCGAGGAAATGCACGTTGCTCAAACCAGCGCGGGTGCCCTGAGCCTTCAATTCGCTCCCCATCGGCCCCTCGCCGGCAATTAGAATATCGGAATCGAAATCCTTTGCTGCCTCGATCAGCGTGTGCAGGCCTTTATAATAACGCAGCACGCCGACAAACAGGAAGAACGGCTTTGGAAAGGAGTGCGCCAACTGGCCTTCAACTCTTCCGAAGCACGGGGATAATCGTCTTCGTGGAGGCCGATCGGGATGACCCCAGTCTTGACCCGATAGCGCTGCAGTACTTCGCTGCTCTCCAGATAATTCGGCGAGTTCGCGATGATGCGATCGGCGTCTTCGAGGAAACGATGCATCAGCGGTTTGTAGAGCCGCAGAAGCAGCTTCTGTTTAACGATATCGGAATGGTAGATGACAACACTCTGCTTCCCGGCGGATGCAGCACATGCAGCAGTTCCATGAACGGCCAGGGAAAATGGTGGTGGACGACATCGGCGCTAGCGCTCAGAGCCTTGAATTTGGCAATGACGTCCAACGAGAAACCGGTGGAGGCAGATTCAAAATCGAGTTTGGCCTTGCGCGCCATATGCCCGTCGAACTCGACCGTATTGGCGGCGGGATCGCGGCTGAGCGACAGTACCCATACCTCAAAGATCCCTTTGCGATGGCATGGATCGTTCGCTCCACGCCGCCGAACGAATCCGGATAGTAGGTCTTGAAGACATGAAGGACGCGCATTTCAGGGTCTCGAATGCATTGCAGGCTGCGGTGCCACGATCCATGGCGCCGCACCGGAACCGTTGCGAGCTTATCCCCGTCCGAATTCGTCGGAGACGCGAACGATATCGTCCTCGCCGAGATAAGAGCCGGACTGGACTTCGATCATTTCCAGTATGATCTTGCCGGGGTTGTATAGGCGGTGCAGCTCGCCCTGAGGAATATAGACGGACTCGTTTTCGCGCACGAAAGTGACCTTGTCGCCGACAGTCACTTCCGCTGTTCCCTTGACGCAGATCCAGTGTTCAGAGCGGTGGAAATGTTTCTGCAGCGAGAGCTTTTTGCCAGGCAGCACGAACAGACGCTTTACCTGGAAACGGTCACCGTTGAACAGCGAGGTATAACCGCCCCAGGGACGATAAGAGGTCGGGTGGGTTTCAGTCAGGCTCGATGTCGCTTTTGCTTTGGCCAAATACTTCACCAGTTTGCCGACTTCCTGTGCCTCGTCGAGGCGGCCGACATAAACTGCGTCTTCGCTGGCGATAACCGCGACGTCCTTCAGTCATTGCACGGCAAGATGCGAGGCGCGCGACAGAACCAGAGAGTTTTCGGTGTTCATGACCGTGGCATGCCCGATGACGACATTACCATTCTCATCCTTTTCGCCGAGCTTCCACACCGCATCCCAGCTGCCAAGATCCGACCATGCGAAAGAAGACGTAACGACCGCGGCGTTCGTGGTTTTTTCCATGACGGCATAGTCGATCGAGATATCCGGGCTTGCAGCGAAGCTCGGCTCGTCGAGACGCACGAAGTCGAGATCGACAGCGGCCTTGTCGACGGCAGCACCTGCTGCCTCGTGCACGGATGGCGCAAAGGATTCAAGTTCGCTTAGGAACAGATCGGCGCGACACATGAAGACGCCGGAATTCCAGAAGAACCCGCCGGCGGCGAGCATATGCTCGGCAGCGGCAGGCAGCGGCTTTTCGACAAACCGCTTGACCTTGTGGGCACCGGTTGAAAGCGGCTCACCCTGCTCGATGTAACCGTAACCGGTGGCCGGTTCCGTCGGTTCAATGCCAAAAGTGACGATCTTGCCTGCGGCAGCGGTCTGACGCGCCGTTGCGATCGCATCGCTCCAATCCTTGCCGGCATCGATCTCGTGATCGGAGGCAAGAAGCAGAAGAACGGCATCTTCACCAAAGGTCTGCTTCAGGTGGAAAGCGGCAGCGGCGATGGCGGCAGCCGTATTGCGTGCCACCGGCTCAAGAATGATGGCAGACAGATCAACACCGACTTCGCGGGCCTGTTCTGCTACAGTGAAGCGAAAGTCTTGGTTGGTGATAACGACCGGCGCTTCATAGAGAGCGCTGTCTGCGACGCGCTCCAGGGTTTCCTGGAACAGCGTCTTTTCGTCGACCACTTGGATGAACTGTTTTGGTGCGCTGGCACGCGACAGAGGCCACAATCGCGTGCCTTTGCCGCCGGCCATGATAACGGGAATGATCTTCTGGGTCATAATATATCTCCGGTGGTCGGACGGATCGTGTTGTAGTGGGGCAACAGAAAATAGGCAATCAACTCAATGCGTTTCAGCCCATTGACGCACAAGAGATAGGCCTTTTCCAATCCGCAATGACGCCGCAGTCTCGTTTTCGCCTCCACATAACACTGCATTTCCGGCGCATTCCCGGAAGGGCGCAGGTGTGACGGAGCGATCAACAAGCGTTATCCGCCGGCCGTCGATGTCGCTGACCGAACCGACGTCACCGAGCGTTGAAGGAAGGCAACAAGATTTTCAGGCGATTCCCGCAGATGCGCCATCAAGGCTGCACTTTTTTCCACTGCAAAATTCTCCAGCCGGTCAGCAGCGGCGATGATAGGCAAGCCAAAATCCTCAGCGGTGACGGAGAGCGGCTTGCCGTGTTCTTTGGCAAGAGACAGTGTCGCCAGAACAGGCAGAAAACTGTCGCGCGTGGGAAGGGCGGCCAGCTTGGCGGAATTGGCGACGGAGAACGCCGATTGTGTCAGGACGCTGCCATTGGCGTAGAACACACCCGTTTCGTCGGCTTCTGTCGCCTGGTTCATACCTTCGATGACAAACGGAGAACCGACCTTGGTGCGCGTGACGCTATACGTGCCGGCCGCCTCGATACCGGAATTTGAGTGGGGTGGAGAGGCGGTAGTCTCCGGCAACGTAGATGCGATCGCCCGGCTTTGCGAAGTCGGCATCCAGTAGGTGTGTTGCAAAAGCGGTCGCATACAAAGCTGATACGTGACCCGGGAGATCCGTTACCAGGCCGCGGAGCCCGCTGGTGCCAAATTTCGTGAATGCTCCTAAAATCTTGTGGGTGTTCGTATTTTCGAAGATGTGCAGTTTGGAACTCGCAGCTCGGCTGCGACCCTCACTACGATAACTCCCATTTCTCATATGATGCGGTACGCTTGTCAAACGAGACTTGTCAGAGCACAGGCATAACAACCGCCAAATGTGAACAACTGGGCGTATTGCGATGACGATTGTTCATTGGCGCGCGCAACTTTCCATCTCCGTTGGCTACTCGCGCAGGAACCGAAACCCGCAAGCGCAACTCTCTGGAGGCGAGGAATGCCGTCATGCCGCTTTATATCAAAAATACCGAGGTCGACAGGCTAACATACGTCTCGTGCGCCTAGTAAGTTGACGAGTGAGTGTGGAAACAAGGCGGGTGTCGTTGAGGAGGACAAAGTCCCCGCTATTGACCAGTTCGCCGCCGAGTGAGACGGAGGCACACGCGTCGGCAGAATATTTGCAATATCCAGGCACTTCCAACGGGCAAGTGAGCAATGCGCTCTCGATACGGGGCGAGCGCAGAGCAACCCCAGCAGGTGATCTGAACCCTTCAAACTGGACCATTTTTGGCTACAGTTTTTCGGTGTATTTTCCTAGCTAGGAAAGGACGGAAAGACGATGAAGGCATCGCAGTTTTCGGACGCGCAAAAGGCGTTCATTCTCAAGCAGGGTGATGAAGGTGTCTCTGTTGCGGAGATCTGCCGGAAGGCAGGGATCAGCCAGGCGGCCTTTCTAACTGCAACAAAAAATATGCGGGATGAAGCGGCTGAAGCAACTCGAGGACGAGAATTTACGCTTGAAGACGATCGTCGCGGATCTGACGCTTGTGCTCGAACGCCGGCTATCCGAAGACGGCCCGTGTCGACCAAGGGACGGAGTTCCTGTCGCGCGATTTGGACCTCTGGCCTATTCGAAGGGCTTTACATTGGACTTCTCACGCCCTGGCAAGTCAACCAATAACGCTTTATCGAAGCGTTCAACGGCCGCTTCCGTGCCGAATGTCTGAACCAGCATTGGTTCCTGACCCTTGCGGATGCCCGCGAAAAGATGGAGGATTGGCGTAGATGCTACAACGAAGAACGACCACATGGTGCCGATGTCGTTGATAAATTCGGGAAGCGCAACCAGTTTGCTCCCCTGAAAAGACCGGAAAACTCCAGCTTCTCCCGGTCCAACGTTTGGGAGCGTTTCAAAAACCGTCGAGGCTCTAATCGCAGCCGGATGAAAATTCAGGGGCAGGTCACTCTAAAAGACCCATACCGCAGAAAACAAAAGTGTGAACACTTTATCTCAATGCGTCTAGTGGAGAATTGCGCTCCGGCTTAACACCAAATCGCCCCGCAATGAAGGAGTTTCTTCCCACGTAACCTCCTTCAACGGTTGACGCCAAAGTGCCAAGTACGGGGTGAAGCCTTCTGATTGGAAAAACTCGATCATCTGTGCCATCGAGTCATAACCAATCGTTTTTTCTACGAGAGGCGGGTCCCACTCAATAATCAACTTTATGTCTTTGTTTTCCTTAATCAAGGATTGAGCGCCACGGATCACCAAGGCCTCATAACCCTCAACGTCGATCTTGATGGCGTCGATGCGCTGACCGGAGAACGACTTGTCCAGCGTTGTTGTTTGGACTTCGATAACCTCAACGCTGCTGTCCGTTTCATTGAATTGATCGAGTCTCGATTGAGGCACAGTAAATCCGGACATCGCGGAGTGCGACCGAAAGTTCGAAAAACTTTGGATACCTTCGGCATCGGAAACTGCCATCTGATGTGGAGTAATTATGCCTCCCATTCCGTTGACGTCGATGTTCAGTTTCAGAGTCTTGAACATTTGAGGCAGTGGCTCATACGTGAAAACCTTGCCGCTCTCGCCAACGATTGATCCGGCAAATAGGGTGTGCAAACCGACGTTCCCGCCGACGTCGATAAAAACCGACCCTGGCTTAAGGATTTGCATCATCACGTCTCTCACGTGATCTTCCCAATGCCCATGTTCCATAACATGCAGGCTGATGTGATGATCGCTTGCGTCGAGAAAGAAACGATGTCCATCACTGGTGTGAATATAGAAATGTGTCGCATCGGGCGTGATTACTAAGGGGGTCGCTTTTGGAGTTAACGGGTACGAAGGAATAGAGTTCTTCACAATATTCGGAAATGCCTGGATGATATTGCGAGTCACTTGATCCGATACGCGGCTCGTTACTCTAAGGGTGACCTGATCCGCGACGTAATTGAGAGCATATTTGGCACGCGTTCTAAAGAAACCCATCTGCTCATCCCCGTTAGTGGTTGCACCGGCGTTCTATATGGCGGGCTTCCAAATGTGAAGGTGGGTGAATTTAAATAGTGTTGATCAATCCGTGCTTTCGGGAATGTCGCCGTTGGTGATTGATTCCAGAACGGCATCCAGTTGTACTGCTGCATTTGAAGGCATTCTAAGCCGCGACGCGATCTTCGCTTTCGGTGACAAGGCTTACAAAGACCGCTGGCTTGCAAGGAACTTCCAACGGGACAGAGCCGCCGCCGTTGGATTGTGTTGCCATTTGAGCCATTAGATCCTGATACGGCCGGGTGACTGCCAGTTTTCGCATAAGAGGGATACATTTGGTGCACAGGCGCTTGTTTGGAGGTTTTCGGCGACGAAAAAACGCAATCCAGTCGAGGCTTCCGTCGTCTGGCGGCCAGTACCCAGGCAAGTCATAGCCGAACCTGCCGCTTTTCACCGTTCGGGAGCTGGTCCTCTCAAGTGACGGCAGGCCGTGACGCTGCAACCAGACTCACCACAGCTCGATCTGCTTACATCCACGAATACGAGTGGGATGGCTCTGCACGGTTGTGCGTCTGCTGGGCGTCCGTCGATAACCGGTTCGTGCCGCGACAAACTTCGGTCCCTTGGTCGATTATTCGGGGACCTCATTTGCGTGTCTGAGGCCGCCTTTGCTGGTCCGAGTAGCTGCAAGAGCTTCGATCATTGTAAGCAATGTGCGAAGTTCGTTTGAGCTTAATGCCTTTAGAGCAGCGGATATCCGTTCTTGAAACAACTCCTCGGTCGTACCCGCCCTCCCGGCCAACCCTGCCCCAACCAATTCATCTATTGTCACGTCAAGCGTCGAAGCGATCCTGACGAGGGTTTGGAGATCAGGCTCTCTAAGCCCGCTGACATAATTTCCATATCGTCGTTCGGTCAAGCCACTACGACGAGCTACCTCCGCGTGGGTTATCCCAAGTTGCTCTGCGCGCCGTCGAAGATTCGTTGCAAAAGGCTCCATACCACAATTTGTTCATGACAAACCCAACGGGTCTATGTACAATATGAGCCCAGCAATAGGAACGTTTCGTGGTGCTGTGATGCGAGTACACTTCCCCGCAAACAGGCTGCAGGCAGGAGATAATGTGCGCCAAGCTGCGGCCACCCTTACCGAGAGAATTTGGGTTTTCGACCAGGGGACAAGGGAGCAGGTGGAGCCTCTTCCTCAGTGGGGATTGCGAGGAGGTCTGAGACATCAGCTGACAGCGCTGCTGCCAAGCGATCAAGAAGATCAATGGAGGCGTTGTGTTTCGACCGCTCGATATCGCTAATGACAGTGCGATCGACACCGGCATCCACAGCCAAGTGTTCTTGGGTGACGCTCTGCGCCGATCGGAGGCGTCTCAGATTCCAGGCAATTCGGGCGCGAGTGTCCATAGGTTATGGCCACCATCTTGCCCAGCGTTAATCCATCGGATATATCCGACATAATGGCTCATTTTGTTGCGTGCGTCTCTATCTCGATGACCCGGTTCACTTCTAGCGGAGGAACAACCATGGAACTACGCCAGCTTTCATACTTCGTCGCAGTGGCTGAGGAGCTGCATTTCGGCCGGGCAGCGATCCGGCTGTGTATCGCTCAGCCGGCGCTGAGCACGCACGTGCAGTCGCTGGAGAAGCATCTTGGGGTGCAGCTGTTCCATCGCACGACGCGGCGGGTGGAGCTGACGAGGGCAGGGGAGGTCTTTTATGATCGCTGCATCCGGATCCTCGGCGACATCAACCTGTCGACGGAGCTGGCGCGGTCCGCCGATGGCAAGGGCTCGCGGGAGATCAGGATCGGCACGATCTATCCGGCCACGATCGGCGTGCTGCCGCCCTTCCTGTCACGCATCGCCCGAAAATGTCCCGACATGCGCATGCATATCGCCAGCGGCAATACCAGCGACATCATCCGCAGCATCGAGAGCGGTCAGCTCAACCTGGGCTTCATCCGGCCGGTGGAGAACATCGGTTCGCTGCGGTTCTTCTCGATCTCGCATGAGCGCTATCTCCTGGCTGTACCGAAGGACAGTCCGCTGGCTGCGATGGAGGATATCGGCATCGAGGATCTGCGCGATCAGAAGATCATCTCGTTTTCCCGCTCCAACCTGTCGTACACGGAGCGCTATTTCGCGGAGAAGTTCGACGAACATGATCTGCTCGGCAATGTCACCTACTCCTGTGACGACACCTTCTCGCTCGTGTCGCTGGTTTCAGCCGGGCTCGGTGTCGGCTTTGCACCGGAATGGACGCGTGATCTTCCCAACCGGAATTTCGAGCTGAAGAAGGTGAGGGGCGTCGACTTCAAGATCGGGCTCGGTGTCGCCTGGAACAAGGAAGACCCGACGGCTGGCCGCGATGACATCATCGATATTGCCCGGTCGCTGGCACGGCCGGCAGGAAAGATTTTACGCGCGGCCTGATGTGCAGAGGTGATGTGGTGGACGGCCTTATCCTCTGAGTTCTGTGTCAAAGTGTGGTCGTTTAAAACACTCACATGAGGAGAACCGTCCATGGAAACGATTGCGACGATAGGCCTTGATTTGGCGAAGAACGTCTTTCAGAAGCTATTACGCGTCCGACGATGCGTTTTGTTGCGACTAAATCCAGGATCAACAGGCCGTTCTGATGCTTCATAAGGTCCGGGACCTGTTGGTTCGGCAGCAAACGATGCTCATCAGTGCCTTGCGGGCACACCTTGCCGAATTTAGTACCGTAGCGGCGCGTGTTCCTGGGGGTGTCACGACGGTGCTCGACGCCTTGCGCGGGATGCAGGATGATCTCCCCCGTGCGGCGTCCCAAGCATTGAACGGCCTAGCGGACTAGTTGCACAGCAAAGGGCTGAGATCGATAAAATCGAAATCGAGATCAAAGATCTGGCACCGCAATGCACAAGACAGCGTCTTGAGACAATCCTAGGTACTGGATCTATAACTGCCAGCGCGATTGTTGCGGCTCTCCCCGATGCAACACTCTTGAAGTCATCGCGCCAATTTGCCGCGTGGCTTGGTTTGACGCCAAAATCTCATAGCAGCGGCGGGAGGGAGCGGCTCTCGGGATCAGCAAACAGGGCGATGGCTAGATCCGGGGGCTCCTGATGCTTGGGGCGACCGCGGTCACCCGATTTACCCGCCAAGGGCACGGTGTCAAAGTTTGGGCATCCAAGTTGCTCGAACGCAAACCGGCAAGGCTGGTAACGGAGGCGCTGGCCAACAAAATGGCCCGCATCGTTTGGGCATTGTTGAGTCGAAATGAATCCTAAGTGGCGGCTGTTGCGTAAAAACCACTGCCGAACACGCTTTCTTGCAGTGGCTTGCATGAAGACTGAGTATTGATGACGAACCGGTCCAACCGGGGATTGGAAGAACCCTTCCGAGCCAAGCGCCTTGTGCGCGTAGAGGTGATTGGGATCCATTCCGCGGACTTCATCAAGGCCCGCGGCCATATGTGCGGCGCACATATGGAGGCCGGACACATGGCTGGGCCCGACCGCGCCAAAACTTTCCTTTTTCCACTTGCAAAACCGGAACCGTCCACACATGGCTCGTTTGTCTAAGCAGTTCCGGGCGTTTCTCTACGTGGATTTCCGCCTCGATTATGCCGCCGCCATCATCGACGTGAGCGCGTTGAAGTAAGCCGCATCCGGCGTTTGCCGGTTAGGGATGTGCGCGTCGTCCGTTGTAAAAGGTCAGATATCGGCCCATGCCGACGCGGGCCTCGGACACGGTTTTGTAGGCGTGGAGATAGATCTAGTCGTATTTGATGGATCGCCAGAGCCGCTTGAGGAGCCGGACCAAAGCAACCACTATTGGCGCGCCGCTGCCCCTGTTGTGGCGGAAGGATGAGCATCCTCGGCACCTGGAAGCAGTATCGACCAACCTGCCGGCCAGATGGAACGGCATTTCATGATCATATCAGGCACAGTATCATTGGCAGCGACCAGCGTCGGTATGCCGAAGGACCGTGAGGGCATTGCTTTGGCCCAACGTGCCAGCGCGATAGGAAACGCAACAGCATAGCGCCAAACAACCCGCGCCTTCGCTCAATTAGGCTTCAATGAGGTCCGATCCGTGAATGCCGCATGCCCGGCGCCCGGACCTCACAGAACGCTCCAGACTCGCAGTGTCACCCCACGTTTGATCCATCGATCACAGGACCTGCTCTAGCGGGGATGACCGGCGGCTGAGACTGCTGAAGAACGGAGACGGATATGGGGGCACGGCGCTTCTTCACCTGCACGTTTTTCGAAAGTCCAACGGAAGGCGGCTTTCGCCAGTCCTTCGAATAGCCATCGAGACATTGGCCCAGGCTTGAGGGCCACCCGTTCCAAACTAAACGTGGGATCACTCAGGAGTGCGAGCAGGTCCTTCGGGTGAGACACCACCTTATTCCCCGGCAGGTCGTTCGATCGAACTTCTCGACGCTGCAACTGGCGACTGGATTTCTTGGCCGCTACCTCGAGCGAATCAAGATCCTCCGGCACTTGTCGCAATTTTTTGCCGAGAGAGCGGATGTCGCTGGGTGACGGTGACCGTCACCTGCAGCTATCTTGACTACGCCTAGTCGTAGAACCCGCGAATCTCGCTGTCGGAATAGTAGGCAAGCTTACTCGCCATGATCGGTCGGCGACCGGCTAGAAACGAGAGCTAGTGGTCTTGGGGGAAATTGCGAACTTCATCCGGCGTCAGCAGCGGCCTCCCGGTGTGCTGTTGGCTGAACGAGATCGATGACCGGTCTGCGTCGAGCGCCCGCCCATGTTCTGAAACACCACCGTTTCTTGCCTCAGCAGATCCGAAACTAGCCGCGCGCTCTCGTGCTCGTTGACGCCAAGACTTGCAAGACGCCGGCCTTGGAAAGGAACGTCCCCGCTCGTCTGCCGTAGGTTGCGCGCAGCTGGTGAATATCCTGCAGGATAGACCAGAGTTGGAAGCCGTAGCCAGCCATCAATCCCATCGCTTGCTCGATCGGAGCGAGGTGACCAAGTTGTGCTGCCGACATCACGCCTGCAGCCTCACGGTCGCCGTGCCGAGGCGCCGTTTGGCCGAACGGGCGATCAGCCACTGGCGTCGGCATTTTCCTGCATCCGTGCCAGCAGTCTTGCAAACCGCTCGGGCGCAGCGTCAGGGAGTCCCGCAACGTCGCGAGGCTTCTTCGGTGCGGCGGTTCATCGGCAACGATCATCAGCAACAGGCCGGCAATGAGAGCTTTGGCTTGTCCCCAAAATGAAGGATCAGAGGCGCGGTGACGAGGCGGAACGCGAGCACCGCCGCAAACAGCAACACCAGATTACCCGTCAGAAGCCTGGCAAGATCACTGTCGCCAAGTCCTGTGGCATTGAGCACATAGTGGTTGAGCAACCCGAGCGCGAAGGTACCGATGGCCAGAAAAACAAAACCTTTGAACACCATCTTACCAGCGAGGTACGGCGCAGTGACGAGGGTGGTAATCGCCCAAACAAGATCACGGCGGACGGCACGCAGCAGGTTCTTCGGAGCCCTCAGGATCAGTCCCATCTGAAGCATCACGTGCCTGTCACCCGCGCTGCTGTCGTGATCAAGCAGATCCGGGAAAAGCTCCTTGTCGCCGCTGCGCGTCAGGAAGCCCGGCAGGTCCCGTCGCAACTAGTCGCGCAACCGCGCCGCTAGTTCGCTGTCCTTGTAAATCTCCAGCCGGTGCAGGATGGAAGGCTCCAAGCAGCACCTTGCGTCTCGTGTCGCGAGACCTCTCCTGCTTGCCCAGGCGCGCCTGCAAAACCCGTTCTCGCGCCTTAACTCCGCCAGGGGTTGCGCAATCGTCTTTCGGATCATCACAATCCAGTCCCCCATGCATGACGTGTCAATGCTGGGTACGGAACCGAGTTTTCCCGGTAATTCTACTCGAACTTCTGTCAGTACGCGCCAGCGCAATCACGCAGTATGTTGCTAAGCGCAGAAGTACCAAGGGCGAGCTGACGGGGGAGTTTGCGTTTTGCCGATCACGACATTGCCGTTGTCATCCTTGTGCCCAAGTTTCTATACCGCATCCCAACTGGTGCATCGCTTTGAGTTCGCTCAGGAGCCACTCGCTTCAGGACATGAAGATGCATGAGGTCCAGAAGAATCTGCCGGCTGCCCGCATCTGCTCGGCGGCGAACGGCGGCTTTTCGGCGAAATGCTTCACCTGGTGCGCGCCGGTCGACAGTGCTTCACCCTGGTCGATATGTCCAAATCCGGTCGCCAGCTCGGCTGGCCTGATGCCGAAAGTTAAAGTGACGATTTGGCCGGCTACCGCGGTTTGGTGCGCTGTCTCGATCGCTCCAGCCGGTCGCAGTTGGCATCGATCCAGAAGGTGAGAGGAGTGGCCTTAAGGATCGGACTTGTGTCGCTTGGAACAAGGAGGATCCCACTGCGGGTTGCGATGGCATCATAGATATCGCGCGTTCTTTAGCACGGTGAGCAGGAAAGATTTACGCGCGGCCTGATGTGCTTTCTCCGGCCGCATGGCATGCCGTCGCGTCCCAATCCACTATGACCATGAACCGTGTGCCCAGTCGGGGGGACTCGCACTTTTGCGAGAAGAACAGCTTCGTTGCGCATGCTAACGCAGCACGATGTGAAGCTTAAGGCGGGATGTCCGAGCCCTTAAGGACGTGGCGCCCGGAGAGCTCTTTGCCCGAACGGGAGCTAAATGTGGCAATTTTTCATTGTGACGTCAGACCGTTAGGGCGGAGTGGGGGGCATAGTGCAGTGGCAGCAGTTGCCTACCGCACCGCCAGCCGCCTTCTAGATGAACACAATGCCAAAGTGTACGACTTTACCAGGAAGACGGGCGTTGAGCATTGTGAGATCGTGCTGCCGGACGGAGTGAGAGCGAACTGGGCGTATGACCGGCCAACCCTTTGGAATGCCGCGGAACGGGCGGAAAAACGCAAAGATGCACGTGTCGCCCGTGAAGTCGGAGTGGCGCTTCCGTGTGAGCTCAGTTTGAAACTGCAGGTCGCCCTGGCACGGGCTTTCGCGCAGGATCTGGCTAATCGTTTTGGCGCTGCTGTCGACGTTGCCATCCATCGTCCGACGGGCGTATCCGACAGCCGCAACGTGCACGCGCATGTATTGATGACGACGCGACAAGTCGGAGCGGATGGGCTCGGTGAGAAGACCCTGCTAGAGCGGTCGAATACCTGGCTGCTTAACAACGGACAGCCGACCTCGGTGATGCAACTGAGAGATATTCGCCAGACTTGGGAAAGGCACGTTAACCGGCACTTGATGGAGGCAGGCCTCGATATAAGAGTGGATCATCGCTCACATTCAGAACGGGGGCTAGAGATCCAGCCGACGCGACACATCGGAGTGCATGCCACACAACTCGCAAGGCGTGGGCTCTGCATGCCACGTGCCCGCATCGGGCGAGGTGCGGCGTCTCGTAACGCGGCGCTCATACGAGAAAAGCCAGAGCAGGTCCTCGCGCTCATTACTGCTGAAAAGAGCGTGTTCGATCGGCACGATGTTGCGCGCGCGCTGGATCGTTACATTGTTGATGTTCAGGCATTTCACGATGCATTTTCCGCAGTGATGGCGTCGCCGTTGCTTTTGGAAGTGCAGCCCGGCGAAAACGGCGCTCTGGCGCGATACTCGACGAAGGAGATGGTCGAACTCGAATATACCCTCGTGTCCCGCGCATTGCAGATGAGAGGGACGCGAAGCCATGCAGTAGGTGTTGAAAATATCGCGGCGGCTCTTGCAAAACAAGATGCTGCGATTAGCGCAGGAGTTGCCGCCTCTCTTCAGCGAGATGCGGTCAATGGTCAAATATCGGCGTCCGAGGGAAGTCGACGGGTTGCAGCCGCAGGCCTTAGCGAAGAGCAACGTGTCGCAGTCGAACACATCACTGGACCAGAGCAAATCGCAGCGGTGATTGGCTTCGCCGGCGCTGGTAAGTCGACCATATTAGCTGCAGCACGTGATTCCTGGGAGGGCCAAGGGTTTCGGGTTCATGGTGCTGCTTTGGCCGGCAAAGCGGCCGAGGGATTAAAGGAGTCTTCGGGAATAGCGTCTCGAACACTGGCATCTTGGGAGTATGGTTGGGCGCAGAATAGGGGAGAGCTTGATCGGCATGACATCTTTGTAATCGACGAAGCGGGCATGTTGAGTAGTCGACAGCTTGCAAGGTTCGTGGGCGAGGTCAGAGCGAAGGGGGCAAAGCTTGTTTTAGTCGGGGATTACGAGCAGCTTCAGGCAATCGGCGCCGGCTCTCCCTTTCGCGCGATCGTTGACGAGATAGGTGCCGTCGCACTCTCCGAGATCCGTCGTCAAAAGGAGGGTTGGCAACGCGAGGCCGCGGTCGCCTTCGCAACCCACTGTACGGCAAAAGGGTTGGCGAGTTTCGCCGATCGCGGCGACGTATGTTTTCTCTCGGACCGGGATGCGGCGCGTGGAGCTTTGATTGCGGATTACCTCGACGATCTCGATCGGCGGCCATCGATCTCGAGAATCGCGTTGGCCCATCGTCGGTCGGACGTACATGCGATCAATTCTGATATTCGCGCCGCGTTGCAGGCTAAAGGCGATCTGGCTCAGGGAGATGAGAAGAGTGTCAGGCTTGGTTCTGAACGGATCTACCAAGCTCGTGATGGTGAGCGTTCATTTGCACCGGGCGACCGCATCATACTGCTAGAGAACAATCGCGAGCTTGGTGTGAAGAACGGTATGCTGGGAACGGTTCTGGTCGCTGAACCCAACGAAATTCAGGCAAGGGTCGATGGTGTTGGACGGAACATGACGCGTGTTGTCACGATACCGGTGGAGAGATATCAGGCCTTTGATCATGGGTACGCAACCACCATACACAAAGCGCAGGGGGCGACAGTTGACCGGGCGTTCGTCATGGCGTCATCCACAATGGATCGACATCTCACCTATGTCTCTATGACGCGTCATCGTGATCGGGCCCGTCTATATGTCGGTCGGGAGGAGATGAAGGACCTCAATGCCCTCATCGCCAGTCTTGGACGATCCGGGGCCAAAGAGTCGACGCTTGATTACCTCAATATGTTTGGGCAGCGCCGTGGGCTCGCGGAAGTGGATGGCATAAGTACAGGACCCTCGATTGGGACTCGCTGGCAGGACGATTGCCGTCCGAATACTCGCTCCGGCAAGGAGGAGCGGCAGCGCATTCTAGGAGACTGTCATTCATCAGGGAGCTCTGAGAAGACCGCCGGGTTACCAGAATCCGGTGTTGAAAGGATCGTACCCCTTGTTCCGGCTTTGACAGAATACAGCCGAGACCCGGAGACGATTGCCCGCGAAAAAGCTACACCCGATCTGGAGCGGAGGATGGAAGTTGTCCGCTCGTTGTGCCGAAATGTCTACGCCGATCCGGATGGTGTCACGATGAAGCTTGGCGATGCCATCCGGGATCAAACCACGGATGGCGCCGGTCTTGCCCGCACTATCGGGGAAAGGCCTGAACTGTTCGGTGAGTTACGCGGCAAATCAGGACTGTTTGGTGACAACTCAGAGCGAAAGGGAGCGCGTTCCATGGCCGAGGGTCTAGCCAGCCACGTCGCTTCGGCTGCCGAGACGTGGACGCGGCGCCTGAATGCGGAACGTTCCAGCGAGATATGGCAACGGGAAAAGCGAGATCGGATCGAAGTCCCCGGGCTGACAGCTCGTAGCGAAAAAATCTTGAAGGAGTTGGACGCTGTGCCTCAAGCTGAAAAGAAAAGGTTTCTCGAAACGATGGCCGGTACTTCGGAAGGAAGAGAGGCGCTCATTGAGGCGCGCCGGATTGCTGTCGCGCTAGAGAAACGGTTTGGTAGTTCCAGCCCATTGAGCAATCTGAGCGGAGAATCGATGCGGCTAGGGAGAGAGGTGGTGGCATCGCTAGATCGTATCAAGGAAGTCGCCCGGATTGTTGACAAGGCCGAGCGCGCGGAGCTGTCGCGGCAGTACGAGATCAAGCGCGGCCTTGGCAAGACGCTAGGGCTGGGCCTGTGAGTTTGATCGTGGCAGCAGCAGAAAATAAGGAGCCAGCGCTAGGCCATCATGCATACATGCTTGAAGCGCCGACAAAGTGTGGGTCTGCCAAGTACCTGTCCCGATCAATCGATCGGTTGGGAGCGATGGTCTCGACGGGCAAGAAAGCAACCTTTCGAGGAAGCGACGTTAAATGATGATCAAGTGTGCAATGGACGTGCGAGTTTCCCATTGCCTGCTTCGATCAGGCCTCTGCAGCCCTCTCTACCTCGGAAGTAATTTTCACCTTACGGGCGGCGAGCAGTTGTTGTTGACGCCTGCGGCAGGCACCTGCGCGTTCCTCGCGGGAACATGCCGCCACCGAGCAGCCGGTCGTCGGTGAAATCCTAGGCTGGGCTGAAATCGTAGGTTGGCCGAAATCGTAGGTTGGATTGTGCAGCAGTTAGCGTCCTTGGTGGCAGCGCCTAAAATCCTCCGCGGCCAAAAACGTCGTTGCACTGATCGCCGGGCTCCCTGTACTCCTGTTTATTATTTCCACGTCGATATTGCTCCGATAACCGTTAGGACAGGCCATGACCGCAGACCGCTTCAACCAATGCCTTCGCGTCATCCGGTGGACGCCGATCAACATTGCGTCGGCTCTGCAGTGCGAGCTTTCGTGGATCGAAGCGCTCGAGGCGGGAAATGAGGATGTGCCGGCAGGACTGGCCGAGTGGCTGGAGACCCTGGCCAAGGCTCATGAGGCGCTGCCACCCCCGACGACCTACCGGAGCAGAAGCGCCAAGCACTGAGCAAGATCTTTTGGCGCTTGCTGCGTCGAGGTCGGCGCACCGGCAATGCAAGCCGGTACTCCAGGCTGTGGATGTTACAGTCTGCAACACGTCTTTATTTGCGGCCTCCGGCGAACACCCTTAACGCTCGCTCATCGAGTGCCCTTGGCTGACGCCGCCATCGTGCCGCAATAGACAGGTGACGACATGCAGGAACAAGCCAACCAGCAAGAGCGCGAGGATCGCCGCGACCCCAAAAAGGACGTGGATCTGTTCGATCCCTGGCGCGACGCCTTCCTGAAGGACATGAAGCGCAACAATCGGGAATTCGAATTCTAGCATCTAGAACAATACGGTTCACCGCTGGATGCTGCCGAAGAATCCAAAAGCCATGTATCCCAGAACGGAAGCCTTCAACCGATCCGCCGTAGAGGTGGCGCGTGATCTTATCGGCGCGGAACTGACACTCGGCGGTGTCGGCGGGATTGTGGTGGAAACCGAAGCCTACGAGCCCGACGATCCGGCCTCCCACAGCTACCGGGGGGAGACGCCGAGAAATCGCTCGATGTTCGGACCCGCCGGGCACGCTTACGTCTATCGTTCCTATGGCATCCACTGGTGCCTGAACATTGTCTGCCGGCCCGGCAGCGCCGTTCTCGTTCGCGCACTCGAGCCGGTATGGGGCGTGGAGGAAATGCAGGCGCGCCGGGGACAGCCGCTACCGCGTCTTCTGTGTTCCGGCCCGGGTCGCCTATGCCAGGCCCTTGGTGTCATTCGCGAGCACGATGGGCTGAGCCTGTTCGAACCGCCGTTCCGCCTGTCGTTATCCTCGGCGGCGCCGGAGATCGCCATCGGCAAGCGCATTGGCATCACCAAGGCGGTGGACATGCCGTGGCGGTTCGGCCTCCTCGGCTCGGGCCATCTCAGCCGTCGTTTTTCAGGCACCCCCACCGGCGCGGACGTCGAATTGTAGTTCTCGCATCTCGATGCGGCGCATCATTTTGGTTGCGCTGCAGCATCAAGATGATCTCTTATGAGACAGATGAGAATTCCTTAACCTTCGGGCAAGGAATTAACCATACATATGGGGTACCACGGCAAGATGGGTAACGTCGGTTCCCAAGAGGCATGAAGCCGCCCTGCCGTACCGGTCTCGACCCGGTATCCGCTCATGATCACAACCAGAACGACCGCGGTGACCGTGTTGTCTATGCTGCCGGGCCTCAAAGGCCTGTGGCATCTTCTCATCGATCCATCGACTGGGTTCGGGATTATGAGCCAGTTCGCACTCGACCCGTTTTGGGTTGCTATTGGTTTTGGGGATGCAGGTGGGCCACGAGACCCGATCCGATCAGGCGCGACGACCCCAGGCGGGAAGCCTGGGCGAAAGACTGGCATTCGCCGGGCTTGACGCGCAACTGTGCGATCTCCTGCGTCGCTACCGCCCGCAGATCGAACCGTCGCTCAAAAGCGGCTTGCGCGACCTTTTTCACCGCTTCCAGTCGTTCCCGGACGCCGCGCGAAACTTCGGCAGCGAGCAGCAGATCGAACGCCTGCATGATCTCCAGGCGTCCCACTGGAACGTATTGACCGATGCGCGCTTCGACGCTCTCTACGCCGAGCGCGTGAAGGTTCTGTCCGACAGCGAAAGCCGAATGGGTCTCGACCCACGCTGGCACATCGCAGGCCACGCCGTCATGCTGGAGCACCTGCTCGCAGGCATCATGGAACAGGAGGGAGGAAAATCACTCCTTCCCCTCGGCCGCCGACGCTCGCAGGACATGGCCGAGCTGATGAAGGGCCTCGTACGTCTCGTTATGGTCGATGTCGAAATCGCGGTCTCGCTGCGGTTCAACGAACTTCGCCAGAAACACCACCGGGCGCTGGACGACCAGCGACAGGAGGATCGCGCCGAGGTCGTGCAGATGCTTTCCGACGTCGTCCGCTCGCTCGCCGAGCGCGACCTGACGGTTTGTCTTCCCGCTGACGTGCCGGAGGCCTATGGCGAGATCGCCGGCATTCTAAACGCGGCGATCGACACGATACGGTCCTCGCTGACCGTTGCGCAGGAGCACGGCGGGCAGGCGGAGGCGGTTGCCGCTGCACTGGCGGCCGAGGCGCGCGCGCTTGCCGAGAACTCGGAGGCCCAGTCGCACCGTCTGGCAGATGCTGCCCATCAGCTCGGTGAGGTGACGTCACAACTTCGCAGCAATGCTGCCGATACCGGTGCGGCGGCAAGGGCAGCCGCCAAGACGCGCGGTACGGTCGAGGAAAGCGGTGAGGTCGTGGGGCGCGCGATCAGCGCCATGTCCGACATCGAGACGTCGGCAGAGAAAATCGGCCAGATCATCGGGGTCATCGACGAGATCGCCTTCCAGACAAACCTTCTGGCGCTCAACGCGGGCATCGAAGCGGCGCGGGCAGGCGAGACTGGACGCGGTTTTGCGGTCGTTGCCCAGGAAGTGCGTGCGCTTGCGCAACGCTCGGCGGATGCGGCCCGCGAGATCAAGACCCTGGTCAACAGCACGAAGACGCAGGTCGATGCCGGCGTCGAGATGGTGCACAGGACGCAGGATGCGATCGGCGGGATCGTCCGGCAGGTGTCCGAGATCAACGATGCCATCGCCGGCATTGCGACACGCGCCGACGAGCAGGTCGGCGTGCTCCAGCACGTTACGTCGGAAGTGTCTTCTCTCGGCGCCGAGGTCGCGTCCACCGCCGACAAAGCGGCACAGGCGAGCGACCGCGCCGATGATCTGCACACGGTCATTCTCGAACTGGGACGCACGGTGCGCGAGTTCCGCCTTGAGCGGCAGACCCGTTACCACTCGGACGAGGTGCGCGTGACGCCGGTTTCGGCCAGGGCAGGTGCGCCGATCATGGCGATCGGCTCCGATGCAGGCCTGCGGGACGACCATGACGAAATACTGTTCCACAAAAGACAAGGAATGAACTGATGGCAAGCAAGAAGGCTGCGCAGAAGAGTTTGAAGCTGGCCTCGGTGCTGGACCTCAATGAGGCTTCTGCTTTGCATGGCAAGCTGATGGAGCTGCGTGGCGGCAACATTAAGATCGACGCGTCCGAAGTCGAGCGGCTGGGCGTGCAAAGCGCCCAGGTTCTCGTCGCCGGCGCGCAGGCATGGAATGCGGACACGAAGATATTCGCCATCGAAAACGCGTCCGGCGCGTTCGAAAAGACAATGCAACTCATCGGCATCGACCCCAACCTGCTGGTTGCCAAGGAGATCTGAGAAATGAAGAAAAAAGTACTGACCGTCGACGACTCGCGGACAATCCGGAACATGCTTCTGGTGACGCTCAACAATGCCGGCTTTGAAACGGTGCAGGCGGAAGATGGCATCGAGGGTCTCGAAATCCTGGAAGGCTGCAATCCGGATGTGATTGTCACCGACATCAACATGCCCCGTCTCGACGGCTTCGGCTTTATCGAGGGCGTTCGCCGCAACGAGAAATATCGCGCGGTCCCGATCCTCGTGCTGACGACCGAAAGCGATGCGGAAAAGAAAAACCGCGCCCGCCAGGCCGGTGCGACAGGCTGGATCGTCAAGCCCTTCGACCCTGCCAAGCTCATCGACGCAATCGAGCGCGTTACAGCCTGAATTGAACAGCCGGATCAGGATTCCTTCCGATGGATATGAACGAAATCAAAGAGATCTTTTTCCAGGAATGCGAGGAACAGCTCGCCGAACTGGAATCGGGACTTCTGAAACTTAACGACGGAGACCGCGATCCCGAGACGGTGAACGCTGTTTTCCGCGCAGTTCATTCCATCAAGGGTGGTGCCGGCGCGTTTGGCCTGGACGATCTGGTCGCCTTCGCGCACGTCTTCGAGACGACTCTCGATTGTGTCAGGTCCAATCGCCTGGAGCCCACGCAGGACGTGCTGAAGGTCATGCTGAAATCCGCCGACGTTCTGGCTGATCTCACCAAGGTGGCCCGCGACGGCGGCTATGTCGACGACGCTCGCAGCCGTGGCCTGGTGAAGGAACTGGAGGCGCTCGCAAATGGCAACGTGCCTGCTGCTGCATCCAAGGCGCCCGAACCCGTCTCCGTCGCTGCAACGGCACCGGCCGATGACGACGGGTTCCAGCCGATCCCGTTCTCGTTCGATGCGTTCGATGACGAAGATGATGCAGCGAAGGGCCAGACCTACGAAATCAGCTTCCGTCCGCGCCGGGAACTCTACGGCAAGGGTAACGAAGCAGCACTCCTCCTTCGTGACCTCACGCGCCTCGGCGAGATGAGCATCATCTGCGACACCGGCACGCTTCCAGTGCTGGACCAGATGGATCCGGAGCAATCCTACTTCAGCTGGAAGATCTCCCTGACGACGGAAAAAACGCAAGACGATATCCGCAGCGTCTTCGAATTCGCCGAATGGGATTGCGATCTCGAAGTCAAGGCCGCTGAGCCCGCGTCACCCCCAGAAGATTTGCCAATGGTCCCTGTGGCCTTCGACCTTTCCGCGCTGGATGACGGTCCGTTTAACATCGAGCCGGTTCAGCCGGCCGTGGATGAGGCGGTAGCAGCGGACGTCGAAGCCACAGATGTCGCGACCGGTATCGCCAACATGGCGGCCGCGGCTGCCCGTGTTGAGAAGAAGGAAGCAGCATCGGCTGCGGCGACTGCAACAGTGGCAGCACAGAATGCCGCTGCGACATCTACCGCCGGACAGACCATCCGCGTCGACCTCGATCGCGTCGATCGGCTGATCAACCTTGTCGGCGAGCTTGTCATCAACCAGGCAATGCTTTCCCAGAGCGTCATCGAGAACGATGCGTCGGGTACGTCCGCCGTCAACATGGGGCTCGAGGAGCTGCAGCAGCTCACGCGGGAGATCCAGGATTCGGTCATGGCCATCCGCGCGCAGCCGGTAAAGCCGGTCTTCCAGCGCATGTCGCGTATCGTCCGTGAAGTCGCCGACATGGTCGGCAAGTCGATCCGCCTTGTCACTGAAGGTGAGAACACCGAAGTCGACAAGACGGTGATCGACAAGCTGGCAGAGCCGCTGACACACATGATCCGCAATGCCGTCGACCACGGCATCGAGACACCGGAAAAGCGTCTGGCCGCCGGCAAGGACCCGGAAGGCACGATCAAACTTACCGCCAAGCATCGTTCAGGCCGCATCCTGATCGAACTCGTTGACGACGGCGCCGGCATCAACCGCGAACGGGTGAGGCAGAAGGCGATCGACAACGAACTGATCGCGCCGGACTCCAACCTGTCGGACGAAGAAATCGACAACCTGATCTTCGCACCAGGCTTCTCTACCGCCGACAAGATCTCCGACATTTCCGGCCGCGGCGTCGGCATGGACGTGGTCAAGCGTTCGATCCAGGCTCTCGGGGGACGGATCAGCATCTCCTCGAAGCCGGGCCACGGCTCTGTCTTCACCATGAGCCTGCCTCTGACGCTGGCGGTCCTCGACGGCATGGTCGTAACCGTTGCCGGACAGACACTTGTGGTGCCGCTGACGGCGATCGTGGAAACACTGCAGCCGGAAGCGGCTGCCATCCACTCCTTCGGCTCGAACCAGCGGCTGATTTCCATCCGCAACTCGTTCTGCCCGTTGGTCGATGTCGGGCGCATCCTGAATTTCCGCGCCACTCAGGCCAACCCGGTCGAGGGTGTAGCACTTCTGGTGGAGTCCGAAGGCGGCGGCCAGCGGGCCCTGATGGTCGATGCGATCCAGGGCCAGCGCCAGGTCGTCATCAAGTCGCTCGAAGCCAACTACACGCATGTTCCAGGCATTGCGGCGGCGACCATTCTTGGGGACGGTCGTGTCGCACTCATTCTGGACGTCGATGCTGTCGTCGGGGCATCGCGCGGCCAGTCACTAAAAGCGGAAATGTCACTAGCTGCCACGGGTTGAGTGTATGTCGTACACGGTGAAAACTGCCTCACAAGGAAGTCGCGAACTGATCGCCTTTCGTATCGGCGAGCAGGAATTCTGCGTCAACATCATGTCGGTTCGGGAGATCCGCGGCTGGACCGCGGCGACACCGCTGCCGCATGCGCCTCCCTACGTGATGGGGGTCATCAACCTGCGTGGCGCGGTGCTTCCCATCGTCGATCTCGCTGCCAGGCTGGGCATGGACGAGGCGGAGCCAAACGCCCGCCACGTCATCATCGTGACCCAGGTGAAGAGCCGGATTGTGGGACTTTTGGTGGAGGCCGTTTCCGATATCCTTACGATTACCGATGATAGTGTCCAGCCTGTACCGGAAGTCTCTTCCGATCTCGAGAAACAATACGCTCGAGGCATTCTGGCGATCGACAAGCGGATGATCTGCATGCTCGATCTGAATGCTCTCTTCCCCGATCAGGAAAGCGAAGCTGCATGAGGCCGATGGGCGCAACAGACAGCCGGCAATCGCCGGATGAGGTCATGGCGAACGGGGAATACCCGCTGACGCGCCGTGATCTCGCCGAGATTGCAGCGATGATCTATTCGGATGCCGGAATCTATCTGAACGATTCCAAGGCCTCGCTTGTCTATTCCCGCCTGTCCAAGCATATCCGTGCACTTGGTCTGAAGGGGTTCCGCGACTATTGCGCCTTGGTAAGCTCCCCGGAAGGTGCTCCAGCTCGTCGCGAGATGCTCTCCCATCTGACGACCAATTTCACGCGCTTCTTCCGCGAAAACCATCATTTCGAGCATCTGCGGGACGAAGTTCTCCCCCAGCTGATCGCTCGGGCCAAGAGCGGTGGACGTGTGCGTATCTGGTCTGCTGCCTGCTCGGACGGGCAGGAGCCCTATTCGATTGCCCTGACGGTGCTTTCTATGCTGCCGAACGCGGCCGACTACGACTTCAGGATCCTGGCAACCGACATCGACCCCAAGATTCTCGCGCAGGCTCGTATGGGTGCATACGATGAGGGTGCGCTGGAGACCGTATCTCCCGCCATGCGCAAGCAGTTCTTCCGCGAGGTTGACGTCGCGGGGCGCCGCAAGTTCCAGGTCGATGATCGCCTCAAGAAGCTTATCACGTTCAACGAACTCAACCTGATGGCCCAATGGCCCTTCAAGGGCCAGTTCGACATGATTTTCTGCCGCAACGTCGTGATCTATTTCGACGAGCCGACCCAAGTGAAGATCTGGTCCCGTTTTGCCGCTCTTCTCCCGGAAGGCGGACATCTCTACATCGGCCACTCGGAGCGTGTCTCCGGGGAATCGAAAAACCTGTTTGATAACATCGGCATCACCACCTATCGACGCATAGGCAAGACCCCCGGGAGGAGAGCATGAGCGCTCCTGCAAGAGTTCTGGTGGTCGATGATTCGCCAACGATGCGCGGCCTTATCACGGCTGTTCTGAACGCCGATCCCGAGGTGAGCGTCGTCGGCCAGGCCGGCGATGCGCTGGAGGCACGCGCGGCGATCAAGGAACTCAATCCCGATGTCGTGACGCTTGATATCGAGATGCCCAACATGAACGGGCTCGAGTTCCTGGAAAAGATCATGCGGCTGCGGCCCATGCCGGTCATCATGGTATCGACCATGACGCATCATGGTGCCAACGCGACGTTGGCCGCCCTGGAAATCGGTGCTTTTGACTGTGTCGGCAAACCTGCGCCGGGAGACCTCCGCCCCTTCATGGGACTGGTGGAAAAAGTAAAGGCTGCAGCACGCTCCGGCATGCGCCGACAGGCCTCGGCGCCCGTCCCGGCTGCCACACCGGTCGCGGAATACCGCGTCGGACGCAAGGTGGTGGCGATCGGGTCATCGACCGGTGGCGTGGAAGCCCTGATCGCCGTCCTGCAGAAGTTTCCGAAAAACTGTCCGCCGACGGTGATTACCCAGCACATGCCACCAAGCTTCACCAAGAGTTTTGCCGAACGGCTCAATAGGCTCTGTGCTCCGGTCGTGCATGAAGCCACCGATGGTGCGCGTCTCGAAATCGGCAAGATCTACCTTGCGCCCGGCGGCGAAAGGCATCTGGAAGTCGTCAATGCATCTGCACCGTCCTGCCGTCTGGTCGAGCGGGAGCCCGTCAACGGCCACAGGCCTTCGGTTGACGTGCTGTTTGATTCAGTCGCCGAGCTGGCGGGTCGCAATGCCGTAGGTGTCATCCTCACGGGGATGGGGCGCGACGGCGCATCGGGCCTATTGAAGATGCGCAAGGTCGGGGCCCGGACGCTCGGCCAGAACGAGAAGACCTGCGTGGTCTATGGCATGCCGCGTGTCGCTCAGGAAATTGGTGCCGTGGAGCAGCAATTGCCGCTGAACTCCATCGGCGAGGAAATTCTCAAACTAACCGCTGCCCGAAAAGAAGGTACCGAATAGATGTCCATCGCTGAAAAAATCAAAGTTCTGATCGTCGATGATCAGGTGACGAGCCGCCTTCTGCTCAGCGATGCGCTGACACAGCTGGGCTTCAAGCAGATCACGTCTGCCGGTGACGGTGAGCAGGGCATGAAGATCATGTACGAGCAGCCGCATCATCTGGTGATCTCGGACTTCAACATGCCGAAGATGGATGGTCTCGGTCTCCTGCAGGCGGTGCGGAGCAATCCGGCCACCAAGAAGGCGGCGTTCATCATCCTGACTGCCCAGGGCGACAGGGCCCTGGTCCAGAAGGCGGCTCAGCTCGGCGCGAACAACGTGCTGGCCAAGCCGTTCACCATCGAAAAGATGAAGGCTGCGATCGAAGCAGTATTCGGAGCTCTTAAATGAGTGATGCTACCGCGCCCAAGCGGGTCCATATTATCCAGGGCGAGTACAAGGTGGTCAACGATCCCGACGTGGTCCTGACGACCATATTGGGTTCGTGTGTGGCCGCCTGCCTTAGGGACCCGGTGGCCGGCGTCGGTGGCATGAACCATTTCCTGCTTCCCGGTTCGGGCAATGCCATGACATCCGGTGGCGATGCGACGCGTTACGGCGTCCATCTCATGGAGTTGCTGATCAACGGCCTGTTGAAGCAGGGCGCGAGGCGTGACCGGCTGGAGGCAAAGATCTTCGGCGGGGCAAAGACGATCGCCAGCTTCTCCAATGTCGGGGAGCAGAATGCGGCTTTTGCGACCCAGTTCCTTAAGGATGAAGGTATCCCTATCGTAGGGTCCTCCACCGGCGGTGATCATGGGCGCAAGCTTGAATTCTGGCCCTCAAGCGGAAGGGCTCGCCAGTATCCGCTCACCGGTGCCGAAACGCAAAAGACCGTCGCACTCGAGCAGCGCCCGGTGCGGGTCCCCAAGCCGGTCGAAACTTCTATCGAATTCTTTTAGCGAACCCGGTGGCGGGTGCGAGGAAAGCCATGAACAACATTGCCAAGTCTACCGGAGCTTCCCCCGAGCAATCCCTTCCAGACGTTCTGATGCGCTTGGTTTCGGAACTGCATGATGTCGCCTACCTCATTGAGCGCGTGGAACCACAGCTGCTCGAACTGGGAGGCGCACAAATTCTGGAGCATCCGGAAAGCATCAAGATTTTGCAGGGTCTCGACCTGGCGGTCCAGAAGTCGCGCGGCCTTGCCGAGTTCATCGACACGTTCACCGCGACCATTCCGGAAGACTGGACGGTTGATGTTGCCACGGCACTCAGTCTCGTCAAGCTTGCCGACATGCGCAAGGCGCTGGCCACTGGCGTACGCCATGGCCACAGTCAGCCGCTCAGCAAGGCGGCCGGAGACTTCGATTTCTTCTGAAAGCCATAGCGGCTGATCTTCCGCGCTTCGCGCCAGGCCGACCAAGGTTCCACACATCGCATTCGGGAAACGCTCGCACAAGCTTCGCCGCTTAGGGTGAGTAAGGGCAAAAGCCTGATCCTAGTTTGCGATGTGGAAACAGAATGAATCTGTTGGCTCAATTTAATCATGTATTTAAAAATCTGGCCAGTTTGGGCCAGACCAGACTTATTGCCCTTGCCGGTGCAGGTCTCGTTTCGATGGCGATCGTGCTTGCCGCGGCGCTTTATGTAAACAAACCGGCCTACGAGACGCTGTATGTGGGCCTGGAAACGACCGACCTTAATCAGGTCAGTATTGCGCTGGCCGAGGCCAGCATCGATTTTGCGGTCGGATCGGACGGAACAAGCATCGAGGTTCCTGTCGGCATGACCGGCAAGGCCCGACTGCTTCTCGCAGAGCGCGGCCTGCCCAACAGCGCAAACGCCGGCTACGAGCTGTTCGACAACGTCGGGTCGCTCGGCCTTACCTCATTCATGCAGGAAGTGACCCGGGTGCGCGCGCTGGAAGGCGAAATCGGCCGCTCGATTCAACAGATCAGCGGCGTCGCAGCAGCGCGTGTCCATATCGTCATGCCTGACGTCGGGAACTTCCGCCGCGGGGAGCAGAAGCCGACAGCATCGGTGATGATCCGCGCCAGCACCGACACCGGCCGCAAGTCGGCATCTTCCATCCGGCACCTCGTCGCCTCGGCCGTTCCCGGTCTGGAGGTCGATGATGTGACTATTCTCGATTCGACTGGACAGCTTCTCGCTGCGGGTGATGAATTCGGTAACAGCGAGCTCAACCGTTCACTCAATGTCGTGCAGACAGTTCAGCGGGAGCTGGAAACGAATATCGACAAGGCGCTGGCGCCATTCCTCGGCATGGACAATTTCCGGTCAAGCGTGACGGCGAACCTGAACACCGACAGCCAGCAGATCCAGGAAACCATCTACGATCCGGAATCACGCGTCGAGCGTTCTGTACGCGTCACCAAGGAAGAGCAGCGGTCGCAACAGACCCAGGACGACTCAGCCGCCACGGTGGAACAGAATGTACCGCAGGCCGCACCCGAAGCAGGCCCTGCAGGTGGTCCGCGATCTTCCGACCAGTCCGACAAGAAGGAAGAGCAGACCAACTACGAGATCAACAGCAAGACCGTAGCGACAGTCCGCAACAGCTATCGGGTCGAGAACCTTTCTGTTGCCGTTGTGGTCAACAAGGGACGCATCGCACAAATGGTCGGCGAGCCCGTGGACCAGGCGAAGATCGATGCCTACCTGGCGGAAATGCAGAAGATCGTAGCTTCCGCCGCTGGCCTCAATCAGGAGCGGGGT
The DNA here is from genome assembly GCF_020531965.1 of Pseudorhizobium xiangyangii. Lineage (GTDB taxonomy): Bacteria > Pseudomonadota > Alphaproteobacteria > Rhizobiales > Rhizobiaceae > Neorhizobium > Neorhizobium xiangyangii. The sequence goes on from NZ_JAJAWH010000008.1 coordinate 126,032, forward strand.
GACGTCGTTACCCTGACCGCGATGGACTTCCTGGAATCGCAACTTCTCGAGGAAGCCGCAGCAGGCCCGGGTGTAACCGAAGTGCTGAGCCGCAATCTCGGAGGCATCATCAACTCGCTCGCCTTCGTCGTCGTCGCCTTCCTCGTGATTTGGCTCGGCATTCGTCCTCTGGTTCGCACCGTCACCAGTGCCGGCGCCAACGCAAACACAACAGAACTGGTATCCGACAACGCCGGTCTCGAGCTTCCGGACTTCTCCCCGGCGCTGGGCGGTGGCTCGCTCATGGAGGGCTTCGGCTCGGACTTCGGGTTCGACAGCAACGACGACCTTCTCGGCATGGGCGACGACGGCGGCTTCAACCGTCGCCTCAAGGAAGGTCCGGAACGTCGCCTGTCCCGCATGGTGGAAATCAGCGAAGAACGGGCTGCAAAAATCCTTCGCAAGTGGGCTGTCGATCAGGCCGCGTGAGTTCTCACGAAATTGTTATCCTCACAGGCCGGCGCCCCCGCCGGCCTGTTTTCGTATGTGTGAGAGTAACTTGAGCCCCGTTATCGGGATAACTCGAATTGGCATCTGGCAATAATATTCCTGCGTTGCGCTGGAACCATAGCATTTCATTCTCCGTCTCCTAGAATGACTGTGATTCGTCGCACGGGACTGGGGGCAGAAACCTGAACGACCACGAGCCTTTAGGTCGAGGTATTTGCAGGCTATGTCTTGTGCAGGGTAGGGGTGCGGAATGGAGTTCTCGGGAATGAAAGCGGCGTTGGACTCATCCCAGGTGGATGGAGAGGTCTCTCGCGCGGCTGTATCCCGCGAGCAGCTGGTCCGCAAACTTGCCCTGGCAGCAAGCGCCCACAACATTCCCGCGGCACTGCATCTGCTGGCAACCTATGCCGACGCCTCGCGTTTTCTCATGGCGCGTTGCGATCTTATCCAGGAGCAGGGTCTGGATTTTATCGTCTCCTCCGACTGGCCGTTCGATCTCGTCAGGCATATGGAGACCGAGCTTGCTGCCAGCTATGCACGGTCGAACGAGCTTGAGAAATGTCTCTCACTTCTGATGCCGACGTTCTCTGTCCTGCCCGACAACGTTCTGGTTCCCGAGGGGATCAGCCGGCAATATTGTTCGCTCAGCCTTAGCATCGGCCGGACCCGGTATTCACTGCAGCTGCTGTTTCGTGAAGGCACGATCCTCTCGCAGGAGCGCCTGCGGGAAGTCGGATTGCTGGCCGGATATGCTGCGAGCTTCAAGGATAGCACCGAGCCGAAGCTGGAACGGGATTTCGAGCTTACGGACCGCGAACTCGAATGCCTTTTCTGGATCGCGGAAGGTAAAACGAGCGATGAAATAGCCACGATCCTCGGGATCTCGCGAAACACCATCAATAACTATATCACCAGCGTCATGCGCAAGACGGGAACAAAGACCCGCTCGGAAGCGATAGCCTACGCTGTTCGCAACAATCTGGTCTAGGGAATGCCCGAATAATGGCCTATCCACCGCGTAGCCATTCCTCAGGACCAGCCGCTTCGGAGTATTTTCCACGTCTTCAGCGGGCTTCGAGCCGAGCCGACATCTTTCCCAAGCTCATTGCGATGCAGAAGAAGTTGAGAGCCCGTAATTTTGCGATCTTTCGCGTCACCGGAGCTGGATCGCCCGGAAAACGGAAGCTGATCTGCGAAATGGAGAACTGGGGGCAGGAGAACGCTGACCAGATTGCGATGATCATCACCGGCTATGGTGAACTGATGCTCGATCATATCGAGACGTCGCTTCTGCCGCTGGCGTGGAGCGGTAACGATCATATGAGTTTCGTGGAAGCGTTCGAATTCGGGCCGCTGATCAAGAAGCTGCCTTCGGACATAACCCCGTTTTCCGCACTGGCGTTCCCGGTTCGCCTGGGTGCCATGGGCAATGGGTTCGTCGTCTTCGCCGCCGGTTCGCTAAGCTTGACCAGCGACCTGATCGTCGAACACCATGTGCGCAGCTGCAACATCATGACGGATCTTCTCGCGCTCGACGAGCGCCGAACGCTGCCTGCTGAAACTCTGAGCGAACGCGAGATCGCGTGCCTGCAACTGGCAGGTGACGGTCGAATAAGCGAGGAAATCGCCGATAACCTGGGGCTCTCGGTTCACACCGTCAACGCCTATCTCGGTTCTGCAACCACGAAGCTGGACGCCGTGAACCGGATACAGGCAATAGCCAAGGCGATTCGCCTTGGCTACATCCATTGAGAGCTGGCCTAGCTGGCCAGAGCCATCGGCGGGTAGGTCTTGACGAAACGAGCGTCGCGCAAGCTGGTTTGCAGGAAGGCGGTGTTCTCCTGCGGATCCTCAGATGGATCGTGGAACGCGATGTGATCGATCTCGATTCCTGCCTGGGTATCGGCCAGCGTTAGCCGTGCGTAGACGGATACGCCTCTTGGCTTGATCTCAAGGTCAAGGATGACCTTTGGAGCACCGCTCCATTCCAGTGTGTACTCGCCGCCGGCGCCAAAGTTGACAGTGCCCGGGTGGAAATAGAGTTCGGCTGCCGATGACACAAGATCGGCAAGATTGCCGTAGCACTCCATACGCAGCAAAGAGATCAGGTCACCGGCGTCCAATAACCTTAGTTCCGTCGCTACCGGGCTGATGGCCTCGGCCAGGATCTTCTCGCGTTCCATAGAATGGTCGGATTTTTTCATGACGCTCAGTGTGCCCGTTGGTTGAGCGACCGGGACGCGTAGACCCGGTGCACAAGTTCCGCCACTGCCTTGTAGAAGGCTGGCGGGATAACACTATCAACCGAGACTTGCGCAAACATGGAGCGGGCGAGGGGCGGATCCTCGAAGACGGGTATGCCGTTGGCTTCAGCCACCTCTCGAATTTTCAACGCGATCAGGTCCTGCCCCTTCGCGACGATCACCGGCGCATCGCCTTCCTCGCGAACATAACGCAAGGCAATCGCGTAGTGAGTGGGGTTCGCGATCACAAGCGTGGCGCGCGGAACGCTGTCGATCATGCGCCGACGGGCGCGGTCACGCGCCAGAGAACGCTGTCTGGACTTGACCAGCGGATCGCCCTGAGCCTGCTTGTATTCGTCCTTGATCTCCTGCTTGGTCATCCGCAGCTCGCTGAACCAGTGATGGCGGGACCAGGCCACATCCACCGCGGCCAGAAGCGCGGTCGCGAGGAGGATGACGACGACCATCTTTCTCACGATGGTGTCGAGCTTGACGAGAATCACTTGCGGATCAGAGAACATCGCATCGAGCGTGCCGAAAAATTCGCCGCGCAAGGAGAAATACATGATGATCGAAACGATCAGGATCTTGAAGAAGGACTTCGCGAACTCGACCATGCCCGGCAGGCTGTAGATCCGCTTGAAACCCTTCATGGGCGAAATGCGGGATGCCTGCGGACGGATACGCTCGAGCACCATTGAGGGCATGTTCTGGGCAAGCGAGGAGCCAAGACCGAAGATAATGAAGAGCAGCATGACGGGCGCAAGGAAGGCGGTAACGGCCCAAGCCAGGTGCACGCCGAGCGAAACCACGTCCGGCCCGTTCTCAAGGCGCCACTGATCGGGCTGCGAAAAGAGGTCCTTCAGCGTTTCGGTGATGTTCCCGACGCCGGAAGGCATGAAGAAAATCAGGAATAGGTAGAAACCAAGCGCCGAAGCGAAGATGGGCACCTCGCGGGAAAACGGCACATTGCCCTTGGCAGCCGCATCGGTCAGCTTTTTGGCTGTTGGGTCTTCTGTTTTGCTGTCTTTATCTTCGTCTGACAAGCGTCATCCCCGAGCGAATCGGCCAAGCTGAAGCAGCAGGCTACAACATGCGCCTCCAGGGGAATAACCGAGCCGACAAAAAGACTGTGGGCTACTGATCAATCCCGCTGCGCGTTGAAACAAAAAAAGGCGGAGCTCGACGCTCCGCCTTTGATAACTCCGGCGAGGCGACGTTATGCCGCCTGCGCACCATTCTCTTCCGCCGGCGGTTCCTTGAGGAGGATTTGGCCGGAATTGGAAAGGCGGATAGCTTCCTGCGCCACGGCCCGGCGAGCGATCGCGATCTCCCGCGGGTTGAGCGAAGCACTTGGAACGACAAGGTCGGATTCGATCATGCGACGCTGGCGAGGGCTGATTGCCGAAAGTACGCACTCCTTGATCTCCGCGGTGGCGCCGCGAAGCGCCGTCGTGAGGATATCGGCGGCGACATCGTTGAGCAGCAGGACGCGGCTGCGTTGCGGCATGGAAAGGAGATCTTCGAACAGGAAGATCTTCGGGCGAACCTTGTTGACCGATTCCCTGCTGATGGTTTCGAGCGACGTGAGCAACGTATCGACCTGTGGCTTGTCGAGTTCGTTCATCAGGTCGGCGACCTTCGCGGAGCCGTTCGAATTCCGCTCGGCATCGATAGCGGCGATCAGGTTGACCACACGGTTCTCGATGATCTGCGCGGCCTTGGGGCTGACGTCCTTCATGTTGACGGTACGGTTCATGATGTCCGCGCGCCGGCTCTCCGGCAACTGCAACAGGACCTTGGCACCGAACGAGGAGGGCAGCATCGAGAGGATGTAGGCCATCGTCTGCGGGTGTTCGCGCGAAAGGAACGTCCCGATGAAACCGGGATCGGCGTCCTGCAAACGGTCCCAGATGGAAGCTTCGAAGGCTTGGAACGCCGTACGGCGGCCCAGCAGACCATCGACTTCCTCGGGTGTGAGGCCTTCTTCGAGAATGGCCTCGATTGCGGCTGCGTTGTCCATTAGACCTGTTCCTTCCGTGAACAGGTCCTCGAACTCGCCGACGAGCAGAAGCAGCTCATCCGGAGGAATGGCTCGCAGCCGCTGGGCGGAGGCGATGATCGTCTGCAGTTCGTTCTGCGTGAAGTATTTGAGAAGTTTGCCGGCAACGCCCTTGCCCATGGCCAAGAGAACTGCTGCCGCCTTTTCGGATTGGTTCAACGGTCTTTCGCTAATCGCGCCACCGAAGTCGTCAAAGTCCATCATGGTCTTTCCCTCCGTCCCAAACCGGGATCAGGCTCTTCTCGTGCCCAGCACTTCCGTTACTTTAACGCCGAACCGGGTATCGTCATTTTCCAGCACGGTGATCTCGCCTTTGCCGATCCGCCGTCCGTTCACCATGATCTCGACCGGTTCGCCGATCTTCCTGTCGAGAGCGATCGTTGCGCCCTCTTCGAGGTTCATCAGGCCTGAGACCTGCATCCGGCTCGATCCGAGGACGATCTCGACGTCGATCGGAATGTCCATGATGAGGTCGATATTGGACGTCAGCGCGCTGCCAGGTTCTTGAATGCCGGCCGAAAAGGAAGCCTCGCCGAAGCTCGCTTCAGCGAAGCTGGAGCCGCCGAAGCTGGATCCGCCCAGGTCGGACCCGCCAAAATCGGAGCCGCCGAAGTCTGAACTTCCCATCTCACCGAGATCGGAGCCGAATTCGCCGCCGAAAGCTGGTGCGTCCAGTGCCGTGAGATCGCCGCCAACATTTCCGAAATCGGCGTCAAAGCCCGGAACACCGGTGCTGTCGGCCTTCAGCACGCCGCGCAGATCATCAATCGCCTGATCGAGCTCGCCACCGGCAGGCATCAGGGCATCATCTTCGGTCACAGGTGTTTTCTTCGTAGCCATGCGATCATTATTCCCGTTGAAACTTGCGTCAACCTGCCCAGGGACGGGCTATGCCAAATACCGTTATCTCTAGCCCATCAGGTGGTTGAGGATTTCGTCTTCCGTACTGATGTTGTCTTTCACGCGAACCGTGTAGCGCTCGCCGGAGCGGCCGAGTTCGCACGAATACATGTCTTTGCCGTTGGCGCTGACCTGCACGGATACGTCCTGCGCTTCCTGGAAGGCGATCACGTCCCCTGCCGCGAGGCGCGAGATCGTGCCGAGTGTCAGTGTCTGCAGGCGCACACGGGCCTCCAGCGTTACCTGAGAGCGCTTCACCTGTTCGGTGATCCGCTCCTGCCACTCCTCCTTGCTTTTGGAGGATTGGCCTTTGGCCTTGGGGGCCACCACGTGGGTCTTCAGGAAGGCATGCTGCGGTATGACGAGCGCGAGTTCGGAGCTGACCTTGCCGAATTCGATACTCATGCGAACCGTGACGCCGAACTCGACAGGTGCGGCAGGGTCGGAATGGGGACGGTCCTCGGCATTGTGCGGCCGCTCGAGCAGGGCTTCGAAGCCGCCCGTTGCGTTCACACCCGAGCGCAGCACATCGCCCATCTTGCCGATCACCATCTGGGCGAGGTCGAGCTCGATATCGGAGAGCGGGCGGTCGAACGGCTGCTCAATCGTCTCCGGCAAGGCGCCAAGCATGCGTTCCATCAGTGCGATGACGATGCTGTTGCCACAGGCGAGAACGAAGTTCGGGGACCAGTTGCGCAAGGAGCCGTCCGCCAGGACGAATGCGTCGCCAAGGTCGGCAACGAGATCGTTCATTCGCCCCGACGTGCAGCCCGTATAGGCAACCTCGATCGGAATTCCCGTTTCGCTGTCGAAAACATCCGGCAGGAAGTCGGCGTAGAGACGCCCGAACTCGCTGCTGATTTTCTCGATCGTTTTTCTATCGCCAAGTCCACCCGTCAGCTTTGCGAGAAGCGCGTGATCCATCGGAACCGGGGAGTTTGGTTTGGCTTCAGTCGTCGTCATCATGCCGCTTTCTGATCGCCGCCCGGGTTCATCATTTCCTGCTCGACTGCGTCGATCGATGGGCGTTCGTGGTTGGAGATTGTCTTGCGGCCATATTCCAGGGCAACCTGGGGAACGGAGCCGTTCATATAGGCAAGCAATGTCTGCTTCACGATGATGAAGAGCCGGTGCTGTTTCGTCCGCACGATTTTGACCTGAGCCGCGATCGGGCTGACGATCGAATAGGACAGGATGATGCCGAGCATGGTGCCAACGAGTGCGGCGCCGATCAGTCCGCCGAGAATTTCAGGGGACTCATTGATGGCGCCCATAGCCTTGATGACCCCGAGAACTGCCGCAACGATACCGATCGCAGGGAAGCTGTCGCCCATGGACACAAGCGAATGATACGGCTTCATCTTGTCGTGCAGGAGCGTGTCGAGTTCCTCGTCCATCAGCGCCTCGATCTCATGCGAGCGTGCATTGCCGATGATGATCAGTCGGACATAGTCACAGATGAACGTTGTCAGTTCCCTGTTCTTCAGGAGGTTCGGAGCCATCTTGAAAATCGATGATTCGTCCGGATTGTCGATGTGTGCCTCGATCTCGTTGCGAGACTTGGTGCGAAGGTCACGCATAAGAGCGTAAAGGACGCCTAGCACGTCGAGATAGTTGCGCTCGGTCGGAACCGAATGCTTGAAGGCTTCCGCGAGCGCCTTGCCCGAATCCTTCACCACTTTCATGGGATTGGCCACGATGAAGGCACCGATGCCTGCGCCGCCGATGATCAACACTTCGAACGGCTGGTACAGAACATCGAGATGTCCACCCATAGCCATGTAGCCGCCGACAATGCTGCCGAATGTGATCACCAATCCGATTAGAATATTCATCCGCCTACCTACACCGAACGTTGAGCTTCTTCGACGGAAGTACGGCCTCTGGCTTGCGTGAAGCTGGTTGGCCAGGGCCAGGTTGCAATGTCGGGTGCGAGAGGGGGTTACAGCTTCGCGCAAGTCTTCGCGCATAGTCCTTGCTCAGAATCGGGCGGCGGCCTGTCGAAAAACGGACCTGCGCACAGGTGACCGGGGAGCGGATATGATCACGACTTATACCAGCTACACTCAAATTAGCCGTAACCTCCCGAGCTCCCTCGCACGTGTTGCCGAGAAGCCCGATGTGGCGCGTGAAACGGAATACTACCTGGCGAATGTCGGGAAGATTAAGTCGGTCGACGACTTCATGGCCGACAGCCGGATTTACAACTACGCCCTCAAGGCTCATGGCCTCGAAGACATGGCATACGCCAAGGCCTTCATCCGGAAGGTGCTGACCGAGGGCATCGCAAGCTCGGATGCGTTTGCGCGCAATCTCTCCGACAATCGCTATTCCGCACTTGCAGAAACGTTTAACTTCGAAGCGTTCGGCGCCGCGACCACGTCTTTTGACAAGGCGCAGAAGGTTGTTGTCCAAAAGTTTGAAAGACAGACCCTCGAGGAAGAGGTCGGCGCGGAGAACCCTGGGGTCCGGCTCGCGCTCTACTTCGAGCGCATGGCTCCCTCGATCAAATCCGGCATGGAAGTCCTTGCCGACGATGCCCTTGCCGAGGTGGTGCGAACCGTCCTGCAGCTGCCTGATGAAATAGCGGCGCTTGATATTGACCGCCAGGCGGCATTCATCGCCGAATCCATCAACATCGAGGATTTTCAGGATCCGGCCAAGGTATCCAAGTTCCTTGAGCGGTTTTCAGCGCTTTGGGAAGTGGAGAACTCCACGCACACCGATAGCACCCTGTCTCTGTTCTCGCCGTCGAGCCAGGGTATTTCCACCGATCTCCTTATATCCATCAATACTCTGAAACTCGGAGGCAAATGATATGCAGTCCGGACTTTACGTCGGCATCTCTTCCCAGATCGCGCTTGAGCGCCGCCTGAACACCATCGCCGACAATATGGCCAACATGAACACCGTCGGCTTTCGCGCCACCGAGGTGAAATTCGATGAGGTCCTCAGCAGCACGAAGAACGAGCTGAATGCCAAGGTGGCCTTCGTCACCCAAGGCAACGACTATCTATCGACCCGCCCGGGCCAAATGCAGCAGACGGGAAATTCGCTGGACTTCGCCATCAAGGGTGACGCCTGGTTTTCGATCGATACGCCGGCAGGCGACGTTCTGACGCGCGATGGGCGTTTCACGATGCAGGAAACGGGCGCGCTCGTTTCCCTGATGGGGTATCCGGTTCTGGATGCTGGCGGGGCTCCGATTCAGCTTAACCGCAATGGCGGCCCACCGGAGGTAGGCGCGGACGGGCGCATCACGCAGGACGGTGTGCCGGTGGCGACGTTGGGCCTCTTCACCGCGGATGTATCCGAAGGCTTCATCCGCGCCGACAACAGCGGCGTGATCACCGTCGATGTGCCGCAGCCAGTGGTCGACAACTTCCAGATTTCCGTTGTTCAGGGCTACATCGAAGGCTCGAATGTGAATGGCATCAGCGAGATGACCCAGCTCATTCAGGTCAATCGCGCATTCGAGGGAATTTCGTCCCTGATGCGCGATACCGAGGCCACATTCGGTGAAGCCATCAAGACTCTCGGCAGCGGCCGCTAAGGAATTGAATATCCATGTCTGAACAGGCGGCCATCCTGCAGGCGGTCACCGGCGGCAAGCTGGCCCAGCTCGCTGAAATCTCCAAGCGCTACTCTGATCCCGCCAAATCGGTGGCTCATGGTGGCCATGTTCGCACGATTGCGGCAGGCCATTATACGGTCGCCGGTCTCTCCAAGCATGTCAGGCTGGGCGAATTCGTTGCCCATCGCAGTGCGACAGGCATTCACCTGGGCGAGATCGTTCGGGTGGAGCCGGACGTGATCTATGTCTGCCCTATCGAGCCGGGCGAACCGATCGGAATTGGCGACATCGTGATCCGCAAAGGTGCATTTCGTGTTGCACCGGATGACAGCTGGTGTGGCCGAACCATCAATGCGCTCGGCGATCCCATCGATGGCAGAGGTCCCCTCGCCGACGGGAAGATCAGGCGCTCGATCTCCAACACGGCCCCGCCGTCAATGTTACGCAAGCGCGTGGAGACGGGCTTCAAGACCGGCGTGAAGGCCGTCGATCTCTTTTCGCCGCTGTGCCTTGGCCAACGTCTTGGCGTTTTTGCCGGCTCGGGCGTGGGGAAGTCGACGCTTCTGTCGATGCTGGCGCGCGCCGATGCCTTCGACAAGGTGGTGATCTCGCTCGTTGGTGAACGTGGTCGCGAAGTGCGCGAGTTCATCGAGGATACGCTTGGCGAGAACATGGCCAAGTCGATCGCCGTCGTGGCGACGAGCGATGAAAGCCCGATGCTGCGCAAGATGGCGCCGCTGGTGGCCGTTACGATCGCTGAGCACTTCCGCGACCAGGGAGAGAACGTCCTTTTCATCGTCGACAGCGTCACCCGGTTTGCCCACGCGATCCGTGAAGTGGCCGTGGCCTCCGGCGAGCCTCCCATTGCCCGTGGATACCCGGCTTCGGTCTTCACTGAACTGCCGCGGCTGCTTGAGCGGGCGGGGCCTGGCGTCGAGGGAACGGGAACGGTGACGGCGATCATATCCATCCTCGTCGATGGCGATAACCACAACGATCCCATCGCGGACTCCACCCGCGGCATCCTGGACGGTCACCTCGTGCTGGACCGAAGTCTCGCGGAAGAGGGCCGTTATCCGCCCATCAATCCGTTGGCCTCGATATCGCGCTTGGCGCGCAAGGCATGGACGCCGGATCAGGAAAAGCTCGTCTCGCGGCTGAAGGCGCTTATTCATCGTTACGAAGAGACGCGCGACCTTCGGCTTATCGGCGGTTACCGGCCGGGCAGTGACCCCGACCTCGACATGGCCGTCAAGCAGGTACCGGTGATCTACGAGGTGCTGAAACAGTCGCCCGGCGAGGCCCCGTCCGCCGATGCCTATGCGGATCTCGCAATTGCGCTTCGCAACGCTGCGGGTCAGGCACCAGCCGCCCCGATGAACAGACAAAGAGGATAGAATGACCGAAGCGGATCTCACGCACCCGGCGGAGCTTCAGAAAACCGAGCAGGTCAAGTCACTGCCCGGCGATCGGGTATTGACCGCAGTGGGCCTCCTCCTCGCAGGCGCAGCCGCCTGTTTCCCCTGGTACGTCTTCTTCAACGAAGACAAGTTCGGCATTCGCCCGGAGAGCTTCGACCATACGCGCGACCTGCCGCCGCGGCCGCCGCGCGACGTCATGAGCGTTTCCCCGCTGGCGATGGTCGACAACTCGAAGGATGAGGAAACTCCACTTCCTCTCGAACCGACAGACCTCATGACCACTGCAACCGTCTCGTCTCTTGGTGAGGAAAAACGCAATGGCAAGCCGCGGGAGCTCCAGGCCTTCCCCGGCAAGGAGAGCTTCCGGTTGCTGCACGTCGCCAACGGACGTGCCCTGATCGAGGATGGCTCGGGAATGTACATGGTCAGGGTGGGTTCGATCCTTCCCGACAACAGCAAGCTCGCGACCATCGAACAGCGTGACGGCAAGTGGGTCATCGTGACCTCGGCCGGCCAAATATATCAGGACGGAGCTTCGGCCCGTCCGTAAGTCCCACGCAAGATTACCTGGGTAGTCTCCAATATGAACGATGGAGAAGCTCATGCAACCGATTCAACTATTCGCGCTCGCATCCCGGCAGGCTGAATGGCTTTCGGTCCGCCAGGAAGTCGTGGCGACCAATATCGCCAACGCCAACACGCCTGAGTTTCGCGCCAAGGACATCACGCCGTTCCATTCGGTGCTGAACGAGACGCAGGCGAGTATGACGCGGACCCATCCTGGCCATCTGGCGGAAAGCCAGTACAGCCAGACTATCGGGGTCAACGAGAACGATCTGGACAACGAAATCGGCATTCAGGAGTCCGGCAATACCGTGGCTCTGGCGGACGAGCTTTCCAAGACCGGAGAGATCAAGCGCCAGTACGAACTGAGTGCCGGTCTGGTGAAGTCCTTTCACAGCATGATGCTGATGACAGTAAGAAGGTAAGAAGCAAATGGATCCGCTTTCAGCTGCCTCCAAGATTGCAGGCTCCGGGCTCGAGGCCCAGGCCACACGCCTGCGCATCGTTTCCGAAAACATCGCCAACGCGCGTTCGACAGGTGATACGCCTGGCGCCGATCCATATCGGCGCAAGACCATTACCTTCGGTTCCGAGCTTGACCGCGCCGCTGACGTCGAACTTGTGAGCGTCAAGAAGCTTGGCACGGACGCTTCGAGTTTCGTCGAAGAGTACGACCCAAACCACCCGGCCGCAGACGACCGCGGCATGGTGAAGATCCCGAACGTCAATCTGCTGATCGAAATGGCAGACATGCGGGAAGCTAACCGTACCTACGATGCAAACCTGCAGACTATCAAACAGACGCGCGAGCTCGTTGCCGCGACGATCGACCTTCTGAAGAGTGCACAATGATCGAGAACATCACCAGAGTTGGTTCCCTGTCGTCTACTCGGAGCCTTGCCGACATCACCGAGTCCTCGTCGACGATGCGTGGCGCGATGCCCTCCGGTGAGACCGCCGGCGTCAGTTTCGCAAGTGTGCTCGGCAACATGACGACCGACACCATGAACAGCCTGAAGGCCGCCGAAATGAAGTCCTTCGAGGGCATTCAGGGCAAGGCCGACACGCGAGAAGTGGTTGATGCCGTTCTGCAGGCCCAGCAGTCGCTGAACACCGCAATCGCGCTCCGCGACAAGGTCGTGAATGCCTATCTCGAAATCAGCAAGATGTCGATCTAACCGAGTGGAGACCCAGATATGAGAGCGCTAGCTATCGCAGCGACGGGCATGGATGCCCAGCAGACCAATCTTGAGGTCATCGCCAACAACATCGCCAACATCAACACGACGGGCTACAAGCGCGCGCGTGCCGAATTCTCTGATCTTCTCTACCAGACTGAACGAGCCCAGGGCGTGCCTAACCGTGCGAACCAGGCGATCGTGCCGGAAGGCGCCAACATCGGTCTTGGCGTGCAGACGGCGGCAGTCCGCAATATTCATACGCAGGGCCAGCTGACGCACACCGAAAACGGCCTCGACCTTTCGCTGGTCGGCCGCGGCTGGTTTCAGATCGAGGCACCGGACGGCACGACGATGTACACCCGCGCCGGCGCGTTCAACACCAACGCTGAAGGCCAGCTGGTGACGATCGACGGCTACACGGTCGTTCCAGGCGTCGTGTTCCCGCCCGATGTCAGTGAAACGGTCATCAGCCGGACCGGCCAGGTGAGCGTTCGTGTTGGCAATGCGACCGATTTCCAGGAAATCGGCCAGCTGACCATCGCGAATTTCGTCAACGAGGCAGGCCTGCAGCCGCTGGGCGACAATCTCTTCTCGGAAACGCCTGCGTCGGGTGAGCCTATCGTCGCCGTGCCGGAAGATCCGGGCTTCGGCTACATCAAGCAAGGCTACCTTGAAGGGTCCAACGTGGATGCCGTCAAAGAAATCACCGATCTGATCTCGGCGCAGCGCGCCTATGAGATGAATTCCAAGGTCATCACCACCGCGGATGAGATGGCCTCCATCGTCAGCAAGAACCTGAAGTAACCAGAAGGCAGGCAGACATGATGTTTCGCCGGAGAAAGAAGATCACCAACGGGGGGCTCCTGTCACTCGTTATGGCACTGTCCTTCGGCTTTGCGGCGCCCGCCGCGGCCGAAATGGGGACCGCCGTCGTGCCAAGGCAGATCATCTATCCCGGCGAGGAAATCTCGCCGGGGGCCATCGAGCAGGTTGAGGTGACCAACCCCAAGCTTGTCGGTGAATATGCCCGTACCGCCGATGAGGTGACCGGGCTGGTGAGTAACCGCACGCTGCTGCCGGGTCGCACCATTCTTCTTTCCGCCTTGCGCGCACCCTACGCGGTGCGGCGGGGATCTGCCGTCCGGCTCTCTTTCGCCATCGGCAGTATGATGATCTCGGCGGGTGGCACGCCTCTTCAGGATGCTTCGATAGGCGATGTCATTCGGGTTCGAAACACGGACTCGGGCATCATCGTCAGTGGCACGGTCATGGCCAATGGAACTGTACAGGTGATGGCACGATGAGAAGTGTGCGTTTTATCGTGGCTCTGATTTTTTCAGCAGCCACTGTTCTCGGTCACGGCGTAGCGCCGGCAATGGCCGATGCTGCGCGGATCAAGGACGTTGCCTCCCTGCAAGCGGGTCGAGACAACCAGCTGATCGGCTATGGTCTCGTTGTCGGCCTGCAAGGAAGCGGCGACAGCCTGCGCAGCTCGCCGTTCACCGAACAATCCATGCGAGCGATGCTGCAGAATCTCGGCATCTCCACCCAGGGTGGTCAGTCGAACGCCAAGAACACGGCTGCTGTCATGGTCACGGCGAATCTGCCGCCGTTCGCCAGCCCCGGTAGCCGGATTGACGTCAATGTCAGCTCGCTCGGCGACGCGACCTCCCTGCGCGGCGGCACGCTCGTCATGACGTCTCTCTCGGGCGCCGATGGGCAGATTTATGCCGTGGCTCAAGGGGCGGTGATCGTTTCCGGCTTCTCGGCGCAAGGCGAGGCGGCGACATTGACCGAAGGTGTCACCACGGCCGGCCGCGTGCCGAACGGCGCGATCATCGAGCGCGAGCTGCCATCCAAGTTCAAGGATTCCGTCAATCTGGTCCTACAGTTGCGCAATCCCGACTTCTCGACTGCCATTCGCATGGCGGATGCGGTCAACGCTTTCGCCGGCCGCCGCTACGGTGGTCCCATCGCCGAGGCGCGGGATGGTCAGGAAGTGGTTGTCCAGAAACCGAAGGCCGCAGACCTCACGCGCCTGATGGCCGAAATCGAAAACCTGGTCGTGCAAACCGACACGCCTGCCAAGGTCGTTATCAATGAACGCACCGGGACGATTGTCATCGGCGCCGATGTCAGGGTCTCCCGCGTTGCCGTCAGCTACGGAACGCTCACCGTCCAGGTGACGGAGACACCGCAGATCGTGCAGCCGGAACCCTTCTCGCGCGGTGTCACGGCGGTTCAGCCCGAAACGGACATCATGGCGATGAAAGAGGGCGGACCGGTTGCGATCCTCGACGGTCCCGATCTGCGCACGCTCGTCGCAGGCCTCAACAACATCGGCGTCAAGCCGGACGGCATCATCGCAATTCTTCAGGGCATTAAATCGGCCGGTGCGCTGCAAGCGGAGCTCGTTCTGCAATGATCGATAGATCCTCCTCCTTTATCGTCCCCAAAAGCTTGGTCCGGAAGCTGCTTTTGCTTGCAGGCGTAGTGTTGCTGGTGCCGCAGGTCAGCGCCCAGGAGCCGCAGGTTGCTTCCACGACATCGTCCTCCAGCGAGATCCAGCAGTTCTGCACGAACATTGCGGATGCCGCTCGGGACCAGCGCTACCTCCTGCAGAAGCAGGAGCTGGAGAAGCTCCAGGCCGATGTGGATTCACGTATCGCCGTGCTGGAGGACCGCAGGGCGGAATACGAAGACTGGTTGACCCGCCGCAACGACTTCCTTGTCAGCGCCCAAGCAGGGCTGGTCGAGATATTCAAGACGATGAAGGCGGACGCAGCCGCTCCCCAGCTTGAAGAGATGAACCTGGAAATAGCGGCAGCCATCATCATGAAGCTGCCAGCACGTCAGTCCGGTCTCGTTCTCAGCGAAATGGACCCGCTGAAGGCGGGTATGATCGCGACGATCATCTCCAGCGCTTCCGATCCCACCACCTCGAAAGAACCCACATGACGAAGCGCGCTCCAGCTATCATGGCCCTCCTTTTCCTCACCGGCTGCCAGAGCCAGACGGTCAGGGAGATCGGCAATGCGCCGTCGATGAGCCCGATCGGAAGTGGCCTGCAGTATGCGCAGACGCCGCAGATGTCTTCCTATCCGAAGCAGCCGCGCCAGCTTTCCAACGGCTACTCGCTGTGGACCGATTCGCAGGCGGCACTCTTCAAGGATGCACGCGCTCTCAATGTCGGTGACATCCTCACGATCGACATCCAGATCAACGACCGCGCCTCGTTCGACAACGAGACCGAGCGCAGCCGCACGAATGGTGGTGGCCTGTCGTGGGAAACCAGCATCAACAACCTGTTCGGCCTGAGCCCAAGCCCGATGTCGGGCGACCTGAGCTCAAGCTCCAGCACGGATACCCAGGGCAAGGGCTCGACCGAGCGGTCGGAGAAGCTGAAGCTGCTCGTCGCGGCGGTTGTCACCGGGATCCTCGAGAACGGCAACCTGCTGATCAGTGGTTCCCAGGAGGTAAGGGTGAACCACGAGATCCGCATCCTCAACGTGGCGGGTATCGTGCGCCCGCAGGACGTGGATGCCGACAACACGATCTCGTATGAGCGGATCGCGGAAGCGCGCATCTCGTACGGCGGTCGTGGCCGTCTGACCGAGGTGCAGCAGCCGCCCGTGGGCCAGCAGGTGGTCGATCTCTTCTCGCCCTTCTAAGAACGCGCTTGCGAACAGGACAAGACGATGGATGACACGCAAGGCGCGGATGGCGCAAACAAGAAGAACTCGCTTGTGATGCTCCTCGCGGGCGTAGCCGTCCTGACGCTTTTGGGCGGCGGCGGTGGCTGGGTGCTGGGCGGCATGATCGCGCCGCCGGTGCTCGAAAGCGGGCAGGCCTCGGCCGGGGAAGCTGCGCCGGGAGCCGAGGAGGGGATTCCGAAGATCGCCACGGAAGAGAACGGTGTCGTTCTTCTTGATCCGGTGACGACGAACCTTGCCTATCCCTCCGACAGCTGGATCCGACTTGAGATTGCGCTTGCATTCAAGGGACCGCCTGAATTGCCTCTGGCCGAAGAAATCCATCAGGACATCATGGCCTATATGCGCACCGTTTCGCTGCAGCAGATCGAGGGGCCGCGAGGCTTCAGGTATCTGCGCGACGATATCCAGGAGCGTGTCGCTCTGCGTTCGCAGGGCAAGGTCTCCAACGTCATGTTCAGAACGATGGTGATCGAATAGCGGCTTGTCCGCGTGAACCCCGCCGATAACAGGGGATCATCGGTCGGGCTGGTTGACCGATCCCGGATAGGATGGCTATCGAAGATCGATGTTCAGAACCCTTGTGCGCGCATGATTCGGCTGATTTCCCTGATTGTTGCCATGCTTCTTGCGCCGGGCATTGCCCTTGCGCAGCAGTCGCCGGTTGACCTGTTGAACCTGCCTGTCGATGGTTCTGCGGCAGCATGGATCATTCGCACCTTCGGCCTTCTCACGGTCCTGTCGGTCGCGCCCGGCATATTGATCATGGTGACCAGCTTTCCGCGCTTCGTCATCGCGTTCTCCATCCTCCGCTCCGGCATGGGCCTTGCATCCGCACCGTCGAACATGGTGCTGATATCGATGGCCCTGTTCATGACGTTCTATGTCATGGCGCCGACCTTCGACCGGGCGTGGAACGAGGGCGTACAGCCGCTTATGGAAAACCAGATAGAGGAAGCCGAGGCAGTCCAGAAGATTGCCGAGCCATTCCGGGTGTTCATGAGCGCCAACACGCGTGACAAGGATCTTGCCCTGTTCGTCGATCTGGCCCGCGAACGCGGCCAGAGCGTGGGCACGCCGGAAGCCGTCGATTACCGCGTACTCGTCCCGGCCTTCATGCTTTCCGAAATCCGCCGAGGTTTCGAGATCGGCTTCCTGATCATTCTTCCCTTCCTCGTCATCGATATGGTCGTCGCGGCCATCACCATGGCGATGGGTATGATGATGCTGCCGCCGACCTCCATTTCGCTGCCATTCAAGATCCTGTTCTTCGTCCTGATCGACGGTTGGAACCTGCTCGTCGGCAGCCTGGTCCGGTCGTTCGGATAAACTGTTAACCACGTGGTTTTACAGCGCATTTACCATGCTCACAGCGCATTAGGCTGCACTGCCCAGATTTAAGATGTTAGCAAGAATTGGCTGGCAATTTCGTCCTCACACGACGCGGTTGGTTGCCAAAGATGCGGCACCGAGTGGCATGAAGCCGGGCTGTCGTGACCGGAAGGGAAACCCGAACCGGTATGTCCCCCATTAGTATTTTGTCAAAGGGACAATTAGATATGTCGAGCATTCTCACCAACGTTTCCGCAATGTCCGCTCTCCAGACGCTGCGTAGCATCAACAACGACATGGGCACGACCCAGGACCGCATTTCGTCCGGTCTCCGCGTCGGTTCCGCTGCCGACAATGCAGCATACTGGTCGATCGCCACCACGATGCGTTCTGATAACGCTGCTATTTCTGCCGTGCAGGACGCTCTTGGAATGGGCGCAGCTAAGGTTGACGTCGCCTATGCAGGTATGGAATCGGCTATCGAGATCGTGAAGGAAATCAAGGCGAAGGTCGTTGCCGCTACCGAACAGGGTGTCGACCAGACCAAGGTCCAGACCGAGATCCAGCAGCTGAAGGAACAGCTCGTTTCGGTTGCCAACGGTGCTTCGTTTAACGGCGAGAACTGGTTGGTCGGCGGTACAGCAACTGAGTCCGTAATCAGTGGCTTTGTCCGGACCGGAGCCACGGTTGAAGTCAAATCGACCACCTATGACGCAGCAACCAATGCCTTGTTTGCTGATGCAGCTGGTACAGGTGGGCTCCTCGGGACCCTCAATGGCGCAGCGTTCACCGTCGACGGTGCGGATACAGCTGCTCTCGCAGCGCGCCTTAATGAGGTTGAAACTGCTCTGCAGGGCATGACGACAGCTGCATCCACGCTCGGCTCGCTGTCCAAGCGCATCGAGCTACAGGAAGACTTTGCTGTCAAGCTGACCGATGCTCTGGATCGCGGCATCGGCCGTCTCGTCGACGCAGACATGAACGAAGAGTCCACCCGGCTCAAGGCTCTGCAGACGCAGCAGCAGCTCGGCATCCAGGCTCTCTCGATCGCCAACTCCTCGTCGCAGAACATCCTGTCGCTGTTCCGTTAATACGAGTTTTCACGGGTCGGAGGCTGACCGACCCGCAGAGCTTGCAGAAGGCCGCATCCGGAAACGGGTGCGGCTTTTTCTGTTTCTGGCAAACGTTCCTCACCTTTCTTTCCTCGCGTTGGCTTTTAGAGGTTTGCAGCCGGTGGATGAGGGGGCGGAGGCAGCGTCTACCTGCTTCACCCTTTTTTAAGCGTCCGGTGCTACGCGCGCGCACGCGCAAGGGTGGAAAAATAAAATCACAGGCTGTGCAGATTTCCTCCGCTGCTTAGGGCTTCATTAACCAAAGCACCGTTATCTAGGCTCATCGAAACAGCGAGTTAACCTTAATTATTAACGGGTTAGCAGGCATGAAGCTGACCGTTGTTCCCGGTGATAATCCGGAATGTCCCTTTTCTAATCAGCCATTCAAGGGGCACAAATCTATGACAAGCATTCTTACCAACACTGCAGCAATGTCCGCACTCCAGACGCTGCGCTCGATCGGTTCCAGCATGGAAAGCACGCAGGGCCGCGTCTCCTCCGGCCTGCGCGTCGGCGAAGCCGCCGACAACGCCGCATACTGGTCGATCGCCACCACGATGCGTTCGGACAACATGGCAATCTCCGCCGTTCAGGACGCTCTCGGCCTCGGCGCCGCCAAGATCGATACCGCCTATGCTGGTATGGAAAGCGCAATCGACGTCGTCAAGGAAATCAAGGCCAAGGTTGTTGCCGCTACCGAACAGGGCGTTGACAAGGCCAAGGTCCAGGAAGAAATAAAGCAGTTGCAGGAGCAGCTTGTTTCGATCGCCTCCGGCGCTTCCTTCAACGGCCAGAACTGGTTGGTCTTCAATCCGGCTGCGCCTGTGCCGGACAATGTCGCTGACAAGACGATCGTGTCCGGCTTCATCCGAAACTCGAACGGAACGGTCCTGACCAACACGACGACCTATACGCTGGATAACGCGACGGTAGATTCCCAGAACGTCCTGTTCACGACGGTTGATTCGGCTACCCCCGCCTCGAGCGCAGGCGGCATCCTTGGTTCTGCAGGCGGCGATATTGACCCCTCCGCCAATGTGTACACCATTGGTGACACGGTTGTTAACCTCGACATCACGGACTTTACCGACGCCGAAATGGCGGAAGCGCTGAACCTTGTCGAAGCGGCCCAACAGGCGATGACCAAGGCTGCCTCGCAGCTCGGCTCGATCTCTATGCGCATCGAACTGCAGGAAGGATTTGCCAACAAGCTCTCCGACGCCATCGACTCCGGCGTCGGTCGCCTTGTCGACGCCGACATGAACGAAGAATCGACCCGCCTCAAGGCCCTGCAGACGCAGCAGCAACTCGGTATCCAGGCGCTGTCGATCGCCAACAGCAACTCGGAAAGTATCCTGTCGCTCTTCCGCTAATCGGAACAGAAATTTCCCGAAAAATGAAACCGCGCTTCGGCGCGGTTTTTTTGTGCCTTGGCCACAATAATTCATTCTTTGGCAAGTTTGGTAAACGGACGTTTAATCTCTGTTAACCATTTCACCCGTAGACAGGGTCATCGAAAGGATGGGTTAACCAAGACGAAGAAGAGGTTAACAGGCATCAGGCCGCTCCATTTTTACCGGCGAAATCCGGAATGTCCCTTTTTCTCAGCCAAGCGAGGGGCACCACCATGACGAGTATTCTTACGAACACAGCAGCGATGGCTGCACTTCAGACGTTGCGCGCGATCGATTCGAGCATGGAAGAAACGCAAGGACGTGTCTCCTCGGGTCTCCGCGTAGGATCAGCAGCCGACAACGCTGCCTATTGGTCCATTGCGACCACCATGCGATCCGACAACATGGCACTTTCCGCGGTACAGGACGCCTTGGGTCTGGGCGCCGCAAAGGTCGATACGGCCTACGCCGCGATGGAAAGCGCCATCGATGTCGTCAAGGAAATCAAGGCCAAGGTCGTTGCCGCCACCGAACAGGGTGTGGACAAGGCTAAGATTCAGGAAGAGATTAAACAATTACAGCTACAGCTTACCTCGATCGCGGAGGCCGCTTCCTTCAGCGGTGAGAACTGGATTGGCGGCGGTATCGACACCGGCACCGCCCCGCTCGATGCCACGGTTGTTTCCGGTTTCGTTCGCGACTCCAGCGGAACTGTCAAGGTAACGACCACACAATATACACTCGATGCCTCCACTGTAGGCTCGATGACGCTGCTGTTCGGCGGCGCAGCCACAACCGGCGTAATCGACCCGGCGACGGGCATTCTTGGCTCGGTCGCGGGGACCTTCGACGCCGTGATCGACTGGGGCAATGACGGCACGACCGGAACGCCGGCCACCGAAGTTGATGCCATGTCGATTGCAACGCTCGATATCACGGCCTTTGGCGACGCCGCTGTCGGCATGGCCGAAGCACTGACGCTCGTGGAATACGGCCTTCAGGCGATGACCAGCGCTGCCGCAGCACTTGGTTCCATATCGATGCGCGTCGGCCTTCAAGAGGATTTCGTCTCCAAGCTGACGGACTCGATCGATGCAGGTATCGGCCGCCTCGTCGATGCGGACATGAACGAAGAATCCACGCGTCTGAAGGCCCTGCAGACCCAGCAGCAGCTCGGCATCCAGTCGCTGTCGATTGCCAACTCCAACTCCGAAAACATCCTGCAACTATTCCGTCAGTAGGCGGCGCCTCTGGCTGGGGCGATTTCGTCCCGTCCAACTGACAGATAGTTGCATGGATGGAAAGACCGCGCCTCGTTCACGAGGCGCGGTCTTTCCCGTTTTGCCGTGGCTTGCGCGAAACCTGCCGCACGTTCTTGCCCGAGATGCTCCGGTCTTGTCAGCAACCGGGCAAGCCTGTTAACTGCCTTCGTTAACGATTTGTTAACAACGGCAGACCGCCTCCCATGATGGGAATGACAAGGCGGCCAAGCATGAAGCCCTCACGTCGTCACTCTCCTTGAGAGAGACATCAGAGCTATGGCAGGGGGCAACCATGACCAGTATTCTTACAAACACCGCGGCAATGGCCGCGCTTCAGACGCTCCGATCCATAGATCGTGACATGGAGACCTCCCAGGCGCGGGTCTCATCGGGACTCCGCGTCGAAACGGCTGAGGACAATGCCGCGTATTGGTCTATCGCGACAACCATGCGTTCCGACAGCGGGACACTTGAGACGGTACAAGACGCGCTCGGCCTCGGTGCCGCCAAGGTGGATACCGCCTACGAAGCGATGGAAAGTGCCGTCGCGACGGTCCAGGAGATAAAGAACAAGATTGTCGCCGCCTATGGTGTAGGTGTTGATCGAACGAAGATCCAGGAAGAGATCAGCCAGCTTCAAGAGCAGCTTCGGAGTATTTCCGAATCAGCAAGCTTTTCGGGCGAAAATTGGTTACAGGAAAGGATCAGCACCGGCGGCACGCCCGCGACAGCAGTTGCCGTGGTGAAGCAGGTCGTTGCTTCCTTCGTTCGCGACGCCAACGGCAGCGTGTCGGTAACGACCGTTGACTACGCTCTCGATGAATCAACAGTATTGTTCGATCTCAGCGGAGCCAAGCTTGGCATTCTCGACAAGGAAGCGACGGCTGGGGCACCTCCCGGAACGTCGCTTGGCTTCTCGGTTTCGACGCTGGACATCACAGATCTGGCGGCCATCGTCGCGGAGCTGGATATAGCTGTTCCGGCGGGGGCCCCGCATGATCCAATAGATGCCCTCGACGTCATGACACAGTTCGCCAACGACCAGTTGGAGGCGATGACGAGCGCTGCATCGAGTCTCGGCTCGATCCAGAGCCGTATCGATCTGCAGGAAGACTTCGTGGCATCCCTCATCGACGTGATTGACAAGGGTATCGGCCGCCTCGTGGATGCCGACATGAACGAGGAGTCGACCCGGTTGAAGGCGCTCCAGACGCAGCAGCAACTGGGTATTCAGTCGCTGTCCATTGCCAACACCAACGCCGAAAACATCCTTACCCTGTTCAGGCAGTAACAAGGGGTGAGGCGAAGTCGTCGGATGGCGGCCGATTCCTGCTTCGGCCGCCCGACCTTAATCTTCACGCAAGCTTGAAAACCTAGCGTACGGGGAGTGTCGATCGCCACTCCTCGGAATGTGGCGGAATACGGCCAGGGTCGGAGGCAACGTTTCGTTGGCATCGATACGCTGGCTTTGTCGATAAGACAGGAAAACAGGTCTAGTAATGACAGCCTCGATTGCGCGCTATCTGAAGGATTTCGGTGAGATTTCCGCACCGCCTGTTCTTCCTGCGGATGATGACGCATTTGACTTCGGGAATCTCTCATCCCTTGACGCCGTCATCGACGACCCGGTCGATATCGATGCCGAGCGGTCGGAGGCGCACCGCAGGGGCTACGAGGCGGCGACTGAAGAAGCTCAGCTGAAATGGCAGGAAGAGCGTCAGCAACTGCTTGATACCCAGGCGAGCGAGCTGGCTGCCTTGCGCAGTCATTATGAGGTCGAACTTGCAGCCTCGCTTAACGCCAGGATGGGTCAGGCGGCGCTGCTCATCGCTGAATCGGTAAGTAATCAGACGGCAAGCATTCTGCTCCCAATCCTCGAGGAAGCTCTGGTTGCAAAGGCTATCAGCGACATGGCCGGACTGATCCAGCAGGCCATCCTCGATGGGGATGTCGGCGTTTTAACGGTGCGCGGGCCGGAACACCTGCGAGAACAATTGACGGCCGCACTCGGCGACGGCGCCGGATCGATGATCCGCCATATCGAATCACCGGACCTTGATGTGTCCGTCGAGCTGGGTGATGCCGCCCTGGTAACTCGCATGTCGGCATGGTCGGCGCGACTGAAGGAATTGCTGGCATGAGTGAAGGCGAAAACCACCACCACGGCAAGAACGAGATCATTATCGTCAAGCGCCGTCGCGGCGATCACGATGGCCATCATGGCGGCGCGTGGAAGATCGCCTATGCCGACTTCATGACCGCCATGATGGCTTTCTTCCTTGTGATGTGGCTCGTCAACGCGGCCAACGAGGAAACGAAGGCCTCCATGGCCAGCTATTTCAATCCCATCAAGCTGTCGGACGAAACGCCGGCACAAAAGGGGATAGAAAAGCCGGTCGACCAGGCCGAAGGACAGGAACAGAACGAGCGCTCGCAGGTCAAGGCCGAGGAAAATAACGTCGGAGCAGCAGCTGCGACCGGCGAGGACTTGACCTCGACTTCTGGTGACGAAGCAAACTTTTCCGAAGCCGATTATTTTGAAAATCCCTACTCCGTCCTGGCCGAGATCGCTCAGGAAGTGGGCCAGCAGGCAAATGTGAGCGCAAAGGGTGAAGGTGGAGCCGCAGATTCAGGCCCGGCAACCGGCGCCGATGGTGGTGAAGCCTATCGCGACCCCTTCGACCCGGATTTCTGGACGCAACAGGTCCAGGTGACCAGCGCGGAACGGCGTGAGGAAGCACAACCCGATGCGGAGGTGCCCGCCGAAGAGGAAGTGGCTTTGGCCATGCCCCAGGTGCGCGCCGATACGACATTGCCGGAAAGCCCCGAAGTCAGGGATCAGGTAGATCCGGATGCGGGCAAAGAGACGGACAAAGCCGCAGACACCTCTCCGGAAGTCGAGCCGAAAACCGATGAGGCCAAGGCGAAAGATGCCGATGAGCTCCGTCAGGAGATCGAAAAGCAGATCGCGGGCGTAGCCGGCAAGCTTGCCGAAGGACTGGTTGTAACCCCTGTCGAGGGGGGTCTCCTTGTGACGATCTCCGACCAGGCGGCGGATCCCATGTTCAATATCGGCTCCGCCGTGCCGCGCCGGGAAATGGTTCTGGCGATGGAGAAGATCGGGCAGATCCTCAAGGATCGCAATGGTGACGTCGTGGTTCGTGGACATACGGACGCTCGGCAGTTCAAGGGCGGCGAAAACGACAACTGGCGGCTCTCGATGGCACGCGCTCATAGCGCCTACTACATGCTTCTGCGCGGAGGCCTCGAGGAAGGGCGCGTCCAGCAGGTATCGGGTTACGCCGATCGCAGATTGCAGGTTCCTGAAGATCCTCTCGCAGACGCCAACCGGCGCATCGAGATCCTGTTGCAGGCGGACGAGGGATGACGATGCCGCGCCTTCGACCGATTGTCCTTGCTGTAGCTCTGACGCTGGGGGCGGCACTGGCGCGCCCGGCGCTGGCGCAGGACGACCCGGCACTGGCACCCTATGTCATGCTTCGCTCACTGCAGTTCGTTCAGGATACGGTAGCGCTCGGCGACCATTCCGCCGGCGAGATGCAGCGATTCATGCTGGGCAAGATAGATCACGCCCTCCGCGCGGCGCCGGCTTCCGTCTACGACGATCCGCGCAACGTGGATGCGGCACTGATCTATGCCATGAGTGGCGGTAATCCGGCGACCCTCGAATACCTCTTTGGCCGGGATGTTTCAGGCAACTTCGACAACCGCGTCGCTGATGCCCTGCGCAAATATCTGGGCGGAAAGGGAACACTTGTCGCCAAGAGCCTGGGTGATATGGCGAATGAATACCGCGACGAACCCATCGGCCCCTATGTGGCGCTGGTGAGCGGTAACGTCACCCTGCCGAAAGATCCCAAGGGCGCTCTGCTATTCTACGATCTCGCCAGGTTGGGTGCGCCAGGCACCATTGTGGAGGAGGCGGCGCTGCGCCGATCCGTCGCGATCGCGGTGGATGCGGATCTTGTCGACAAGGGTTTGGCATACTCGCGCAAATATGCCCGCCGCTTTGTCCATTCGCCCTACGCCAGCCAATTCGTGGACTTCTTCGTTCAGCTGGTCGTGGAGCATCATCCGCAGGTTGCGGAACACGATATCGACGGCACGGTAGAGTTCATGGACGTCGGTCGTCGCGGGGAAGTGTTCCTGCGCATCGCCCGTCGGGCGGCTCTTGAGGGCAAGGATGAACTTGCGCGTCTTGCATCCGCACGGGCGGCCGCCTTGTCCGGCATCGAGAGACCAGAACATCTTGCACGCCTCTATAGCGGGGTTGCGAGCATTCCGACCTCCAATGTGGATGCGGCCATGAAGGATCTGGCTGCTATACCAGAGGATGAACTTTCGCCACGAGATCGCGCACTGCGGAGTGCGGCGCAGTTCGTGGCCGGGGAAGTGCTGCGGGTGCCGGGTGCGGAAAGCCTCACGCAAGATGCCGCGCTCACAATAGCCACACCAGACGCTGCGACACCCGATGCCCTGCCGGCAGCTGATATGCCGGGCTCTGCTGCGGACGGACAACGCATGCCCCAAAGCAGTGCTGCCAAGCTTGATCCCGAATTCAAGACCTTCGTCGAAAACGGACGCTCGAAGTTGAGCGCGATCGACGAGCTTCTGAAAGAAGAAGGTGTACGCCGATGATGCTGGACGCTCTCTCCAATCCTACCCCGACGGAACTGGCGATCAAGAACGGTGGCCGGTCCGGCAAGGGAAGTGACGGCAGCTCCGATTTTTCCGGCACCTTGTCCAAACTGGGCAAGGAAAACGGGGCGAGCGGGAGCGGAACGCAGGCGCAAAGTGGCGCGGGCGGAGAGCCGGAAAGCTCCGAGATCGACGGTGAAACCGGAGGCAAGGCCCGCATGCGTGGCCCGAACTTCTTGATCTCGGGTAACCGTCTGGATGGCATCGCGCCCGGATCCAAACGAGTTTCGATCGATCAGGCCCTGTCAGCGAACAAAGGGGCCGCCAGTCAGGCATCACTGTTCGACATGAAGATTAAGAGCATTACCGACAGAATGTCGTCCGGCGAAGCGGAGGGGGCCGTCGAGGACCCCGATGTGGCATCGGAAGAGGGCGTCGCCGTTGAAGGCGAAAGCCAGGGCGCCTCCGATCTTCTGACGATGCTTGCGAACCCGATGCAACAGGCCTGGACCGCAGGTGCATCAAGTCAGCGCGCTGCATCCACCGTGGATGGCCGCAAGGCAGAAAGCGGTCAGGGACGTGGCCGTGAGGCCAGCGCCGTCGAAGCAGCCCTCAGCCAGTCGGATGCATCGGAGATGCTTGACATGCCGACGGCCGAGGCCGATCCGGAGCAGCAACAGCGTCTCCTTCGGTTTGTCGGTGGCAAGGATAGCAGTCTGAACAGCGAACTCAATCAGGCAGCGAACGGAAGTGACCGCAGCACCGAGGGGAAAACCAACGTCGCTGAGAATGTCACGGTCCTCGATTCGAGGCGCTACCTGGGTCTCGCTCCCAATTCGAACGGTGCGTCGCTCGTGGCAAGCATGGTCGGTGATTCCGAGTGGTCGTCTGCCATGCAGTCAGGCGCTCTCGCTGGTGAGCCTGCGAATGGCGGGGCAACAGGCTCTGTCGTGAACACGTTGAAACTGCTGATGAACCCGCACAATCTGGGTTCGGTAACCGCGACACTGCGACTGATTGGCGAGGAACTGCGCGTTCATCTGACCGTGGAGACACGCGCTGCATACCGGCAGCTCAGTGAAGACAGCAGCGGCATGCTGGACGCGCTGAAGTCGCAAGGCTTCTCCGTGGACCAGGTGACGATCAACATCGCCTCCAGCTCGGATACTGACCAGCAGAAGGGTCAGCAGGGCGCCCAGACCGGCCAGCAGATGGCCGGAAATGGCGAAAGAAACGGCGCCGCCAATAACAAAGAACAATCGGGCGCGCAGTTTGCGACAGAATTGAACGGAGGCGTAGATGAGCTGGGTTCGAGCGACGCGCCTGCTGCCGATCCTGTCGGTTCTCGCGCTGGTCAACTTTACCTCTGAGGCATCGGCTGCGGCCGGAGCATGCGAACGGGAAATTCAAGCGGCAGCCGCCAAGTATGGGGTGCCGGAGGGCATCCTCTATTCCGTCGGTTTGACCGAGACCGGACGGAAGGGGAGCCTCTACGCGTTCGCGATGAATGTCGAGGGCAAGGCGTACTACCCGGCGTCCCGGCAGGAAGCTCTGTCGGTCTTCGAGACCGCACGACGCGAGGGCCGCAAGCTTATCGATCTCGGATGCATGCAGATCAATCACCACTTCCACGGTGAAAATTTCGCCTCGGCGGCCGAGATGTTCGAGCCCAGGCGCAATGTGGAGTATGCGGCGAAGTTCCTTCGCAACCTTCATCAGCGACACGAAACCTGGACCATGGCCGTCGCGCGATACCACGCGGGCCCGAACAACGATCCGGCGCAGAAGAAATATGTGTGCCGCGTGATCACCAATCTGGTGGCGACAGGCTATGGAAAGTGGACCGCGAACGCTTCGCAGTTCTGCGACGGATAGCAACCAAAAATTGCATCTTGCAACCCTAAGACTCGTTTCCCGACTTGCGGCGAGTTTGGGGCGAAAATAAGCGATGCAAGCCCAACCTCGATGGGCTGTTAATTAATCCACCGATAAAATAGTGGCAAAGCCGGCATGAGGCACTAGATCTAGTGCAAATCGGCACGCAAAGGTTAATCAACTATTAATTTGTTTAGTTAACTTCCTGCGGCTTGTGCCCGATTCCAGCGATTCGTACTCATAGCGCCAACGAAGTACCACAAGTGATTCGGAGGCGGACGAATGATCGTAGTGGTTGATGAGCGAGAGCTCGTGAAAGACGGCTATACTTCTCTTTTTGGGCGTGAGGGCATTCCCTCCACGGGTTTCGATCCGGCTGAATTCAGCGATTGGGTCCAGACGGCGGCGGACGGCGACATCAACGCCGTCGAGGCGTTTCTGATCGGTCAGGGTGACCGGATGCTGGAATTGCCGCGGGCAATCCGCGACCGCACGCAAGCACCGGTGATCGCGGTCAGCGATCACCCTTCGCTTGATGCGACGTTGGCGCTGTTTGACAGCGGTGTGGATGATGTCGTGCGCAAGCCGGTTCATCCCCGCGAGATCCTGGCCCGGGCAGCGGCAATCCGCCGGCGCTTGAAGGCAATTGCCAACCACACGGACGTGGGCCAGATCCGGGTATTTTCCGATGGTCGCGATCCGGAGATCGCCGGGGAAACCTTCCCGCTGCCAAGGCGCGAGCGCCGCATACTGGAATACCTAGTCGCAAACCGCGGCCGCCGTGTTTCCAAGACGCAGATCTTCAACGCGATCTACGGCATCTTCGACGAGGAAGTCGAGGAAAACGTTGTGGAAAGCCACATCAGTAAGCTGCGCAAGAAGCTGCGCAAGAAGCTCGGAACCGACCCCGTCGATTCCAAGCGCTTCCTTGGCTACTGCATCGACTGGAACTGACCGGTCCCGTGATTTCCGCCTCCCGAATGAAGCGGAAATCAGACAGCCTCACACAAGGCCCACCACATAGTCTCCCCGCAGAAAAGCGAAACTGAGGATTTGATATGAGCCTCTACGGTACCATGAGAACCGGTGTGTCCGGAATGAACGCCCAAGCCAACCGCCTGGGCACTGTTGGCGACAACATCGCCAATGCTTCAACTGCCGGCTACAAGAAGGCATCGACGCAATTCTCCTCGCTGATCCTTCCGTCGGGGCAGGGATCTTATAACTCCGGTGGCGTCAACACCAGCGTCCGCTACTCGATCTCGGCGCAGGGTACGTTTTCCTACACGACATCGCAGACCGACCTGGCGATCAATGGCCGGGGCTTCTTCATCGTCCAGGGCAGCGATGGTGTGGAATACCTCACCCGCGCCGGCTCCTTCCAGCAGATGGACGACGGAAGCCTGGTCAATTCCGCCGGCTTCACTTTGATGGGCTACGAATATTCCTCGGCGGCGGATCCGACGATTGTCATCAACGGCTTCGACGGTCTGACGGAGGTCAATCTCCAGGCCGGCGGCATGAGCGCCACGCCGTCCACGGCTGGTTACATTACCGCGAACCTGCCTTCGAATGAGGCAGTCGGTTATACCAAGCCGACCTCGCTGATGGCCTATGACAGTCAGGGCAACAGCCGAAAGCTTGATTTTTCCTACATAAAGACTGGCGATAACGCGTGGACCGTCTCGGCGAGCTACACGAACCCGGATACCGGGGTCGTCACACCGCAGATTCCGGCGACTGCCATTACGTTCGATGCAGACGGCAAGCTCCTCACGCCCGCAGGCGGATCAATCACGACCGCCGGTCTTACGATCAACGGAGCGGCGCTCAACCCCATCGCTATCGATATCTCCGGGATGACGCAGCTCGGGAAGCCGTTTGAATCGACTGGCGATATCAACGGCAAGGCTGCGAGCTCCGTAATCGGCTACGAGATTGGCAAGGATGGCGTGGTTTCGCTCAAGTATGAGAGCGGTGAGCTTGTACCCAAGTTCCGCCTTGCAATGGCGGACGTCCAGAGCCCCGACAAGCTCAATCCCCTGGCGGGCAACGTCTACTCCCAGAGCAACGACTCTGGCGTGATTGTCATGGGTTATCCCGCAAACGGAAGCTACGGCTCCGTGCTTTCGGGCGCGCTCGAAGACTCAAACGTCGATATCGCTGAAGAACTTACCTCCATGATCGAGGCGCAGCGCAACTACACGGCCAACTCTAAGGTCTTTCAGACCGGTTCCGAACTCTTGGAAGTTCTCGTCAACCTGAAAAGGTAACGGGAAATAGCTGCTGGGGGCAGTCAACATGTCACTTTCATCCGCACTTTCAACCGCGCAGCAGATATTCAACAACACCGGCATCCAATCGGGTGTGGCGTCGAAGAATATCGCTAACGCCCAGAACGCCAACTACGTCCGGCGTTCTGCGGTGCTGATGACGGGCGGCAATGGCGCCCTGGTTGTCGGGATCGAACGCTCCCAGAACCAGGCGCTGTACAGGCAGACCATCGAAAGCGCGGCCCAGTTCAGCGGCCAGCAGATCCTGCTGTCAGGCCTACAAGAGATGAAGTCCCTGATGGGAGGCAACGACTATGAGACGTCGCCTTCCATCCTTATCTCGAATCTCCGCGAGAGCCTGCAGACCTGGGCGAGCAAGCCAAGCGAAGTGACGGTCGGGGCCAGTGTCGTTGCGACGGCTCGGGATCTCGCGAATTCACTGAACAATGCGTCGAACGAATTGCAGGCCATCCGCAAGCGCGCCGACAACGAGATCAAGCAGAGCGTCGACAACCTCAACGGTCTTCTTGCCAAGTTCGAGATCGCCAACAGCAAGGTCAAGCAGGAAATCGCCGTAGGCGGCAATCCCAATGATGCTCTCGACGAACGAGAGACGTTGCTGAAGCAAATCTCCGAGATTGTCGGTGTCACTGCAGTACGGCGCGAAAACGACGACCTGGCTCTCTATACATCCGACGGCAATGTGCTGTTCGAGACCATTGCCAGGTCCGTGACGTTCACGCCGACAAGCGCATACGGCGCAGCGACGGTCGGAAACGGGATCTTTATTGATGGCATCCCTCTCAAGGCTGGTAGTGGCGCTGAGACCAGTGCAAAGGGTTCGCTGCAGGGGCTCCTCCAGCTGCGTGACGAGAGTGTGCCGATATTCCAGAGCCAGCTCGATGAAATCGCGCGCGGCCTGATCGTAGCCTTCGCCGAAACCAATCCTGATCCCGCAACGGTTCCACCGCTGCCGACGCTTCCGGGCATGTTCACATGGACGCCCACGCCGCCTCCCGTGCCTCCCGCAACAGCTCCCATGCCGGGTGATACTGCGATCGAACCGGGTCTGGCGGGTCGTATCAAGATAAATCCGAAGGTTGTTCCGCCGACCGGCGATCCCAACCTGATCCGAGATGGCGGCATCAACGGCCCCGGATATGTGCTGAACACGGATGGTTCCGCCAGCTTCGCTGACCGGCTCATGGCGCTCGATAATGCGTTCGATACGAAGATCGTATTCATGGACGGCACGCAGATCGGCGGTTCGTTCTCGCTTGTATCCTTTGCTGCGAATTCGGTCGGCTGGCTCGAAATGAACCGCAGCGGTGCATCGTCAGCTGCCGAAAACAAGCTGGCGATGATGAGCCGCGCATTCGATGCCTACTCGAGCGAGACAGGTGTCAGCCTGGATGAGGAGCTGTCGTTGCTGCTTGATATCGAGCAGTCCTACAAGGCTGCTGCAAAGCTGATGTCGACCATAGACGAGATGTTGCAGGCGTTGATGGAGGCCGCGAGATAACAAATGAAAACCTCTTTCATTTCATCACTCAGCATGCAGACCACGATGCGCTACGCTGTTGCGAGGGCGCAGCAGGACATGGTTGCCGCTCAACAGGAGGTGACCACCGGTCGCCACTCTGACGTCGGCGTTGCACTTGGTGCCACGACCGCCCGCAGCCTCGACCTTACCCGTGACATCCTGCGCATCAAGTCGACGCTGTCGACCAATTCGCTGGCCACGCAGCGCCTGGAAGCCTCGGAAGAGGCCTTGGCGGAAATGGCGAGTATCGCTGATAAAATCACCCAGGGCCTTATCACCCTGGGAGGCAGCGAGGATTCGAAGGGTATCGAGACCTACCAGGCGACCATCCGCGGCTCTTTGAACGCCTTTGCCAGCCTCGCCAACACTTCTGTTGCTGGAGAATACCTGTTCGCAGGCATCAACTCCGACGTGATGCCTTTTGAGGAGATTGCCGATCCGGCCTCTGGCGCACGCGCAGCAATCGAGCGCGAACTGAACCTCTTCCTGGCGGCGCAGGTCCCGCCTGCGACGAAGGCCACGTTGACCGATGCGCAGATGGGCGCGTTCATGACCCAGCTGGAAGGCATTTTTGACGGCACGCAGGCGCTGACGCCGGTACCCCCCGCCATCGCGGGTGAGGATTTCTGGACGACCTTCGTCTCGAATGCCTCCGACACCAACATGAAGAGCCGCATCAGCCAGTCCGAGATAGTGGAGACGTCAACAAACGCAAACGCGAACCCCATGCGCGATTTCGTTCTGGCCTCATTCGCTTCCGAGATGTTCATCAACAGCGAAACATCGACTGCGGGACGTGATCTGGCGCAGGGAAAAATTATGAATTTCGTCAGCACCGCCAAGGGTGGGCTGGATGCCGAACGGGCCAGGCTTGGCCTTTCTTCCGAGCGCGTGAAGAAGGCCGATGTATCCCTCCAGGATCAGAACAAGATCATTGAAACGCACCTTAACGATCTTCAATCCGTGGACGCCTACGAAGCGTCGACGCGAGTGAAGGGGCTCGAGGCTCTGATCGAGGCATCCTACACACTAACCGCGCGCCTGCAGCAGTTGAGCTTAGTCAACTTCCTCAAATGACTGAGGAAGTGCATGAAAATTAAGGATACATGAATGTACCAGTTTTCATACGCCGAGATCATGGAGGATGGCGTCGCGGACGCCAAGGACCGTGAACGCCAGGCGTTGGAGCGGTCGATCGAACTCTTGGTAGCAGCGCGCGACGAGGGGGCGTACTCACGCAAGACGGTGGAGGCGGTCTACTACACGCGGCGTGTTTGGCTGCGCCTCATCGAAGACCTTAAGCAGCCCGAAAACGAACTG
Source organism: Pseudorhizobium xiangyangii (assembly GCF_020531965.1). Classification (GTDB taxonomy): domain Bacteria; phylum Pseudomonadota; class Alphaproteobacteria; order Rhizobiales; family Rhizobiaceae; genus Neorhizobium; species Neorhizobium xiangyangii. The sequence continues at coordinate 158,949 of NZ_JAJAWH010000008.1, forward strand.
GGTGCCGAACTGCGAGCGAACCTGATCTCCATTGCTATCTGGATGTTGAAGGAATGCGAGCAGATCAGGACACGAAAGTCCGAGAACTACCAAGGCATCATCGACGTGACCACCATCATCAAGGATGGACTTAAATGAAAAGTACGCTGCGAATCTCACTGAAATCCGGTGAACGCATTTTTATCAACGGTGCAGTCCTACGCGTCGATCGCAAGGTGGCTCTGGAATTCCTGAACGACGTCACGTTCCTTCTGGAAAACCACGTTCTTCAACCCGAAGACGCGAACACTCCACTACGGCAGCTCTACTTCATCGCCCAGATGATACTGATCAATCCGGAAGGCAAGGAGCAGTCCGTGACGCTCTTCCGCAAGTCGGTAAGCATGCTTCTGAACTGCTTCCAGAATGACGAGATCCTCGCCGAACTGAAGCGTGTCGATGGCATGGTCGCATCTGGCCGGGCTTTCGACGCCCTGAAGGCGATCCGCTCGCTCTATCCGCTTGAGGACCGTATCCTGCACGACCAGGAAATGACACCCGCGACGATCGAACAGATTCGCAAGGAGATCGCTCCATGGCGGTAGATCCAGTAACCACGGCGGCATCCAATCCCTGGGCCAATGCCGGCGCGACGACCAACGATGCCAACAAGGCAAACATGAACTACGACAGTTTCCTGCAGCTCCTCATCGCTCAGATGAAGAACCAGGATCCGACGGAGCCCATGGACGCATCCGAGCAAATCTCGCAGCTCGCGACATTCTCGCAGGTTGAACAGACGATCCAGACGAATTCCCATCTGCGCAGCATGCTGCAGGCCGAAGCCCTTACGCGGGCAGGTGACCTGGTTGGCAAATACGTCCAGAGCGCTGACGACAAGGTCATGGGTAAGGTCAGGGAAGTCGAAGTCTACTCCGACGGCGTTATCGTCATCACGGAAGCGAACGAAAAGGTTCTGTTGCAGGCCGGCGTTGTCTTCTCCAACGAACCGATCAAGGCTACCCCTGAGACCGGTGACGGCTCATCTGGTGACACACCACCATCGACGGACGATCCAGCCGACGATACAATGCCCGACACGATTTGAGTTTCTTGAGGCCTGAATGATTCGGGCCGGAGTTGGCGAGATGAACGAAGCCGATGCCCTTGATATAATGCAGGCGGCGATCTGGACCATTCTTGTGGCCTCAGGTCCCGCCGTGATGACTGCCATGGTCGTGGGGGTGGCTATTGCCATCCTCCAGGCCTTGACGCAGGTTCAGGAAATGACGCTGACCTTCGTTCCGAAGATCGTGTCCATCATGATTGCGATAGGCGTTTCCGCGCCCTTCATCGGCGCCCAGATCAATCTTTTCTCAAATCTCGTGTTTTCGCGGGTGCAATCCGGCTTCTGATGTCGGCCCGCGAGGCCCATCCTCGCACAAGCTTCGCAGGTTACCTAAGCGCTGAACTGGCAGAATCTCTGCCACCATCTCATGAAGAGACGGATGCATCATGGCGCAACCACCTGCACTATCAATTCCGAAGGTAACTCCGAACGGCCGGGATATCGGCTTTGCCGTGGGGATCATCGCGATCCTCTGCATCCTGTTCCTTCCCATCCCGGTATTCCTTATCGACTTGGGTCTGGCGTTCTCGATTGCCTTCTCGGTTCTGATCCTCATGGTGTCATTGTGGATTCAGCGACCGCTGGATTTCTCGTCATTTCCCACCATCCTCCTGATCGCGACCATGGTCCGCCTGTCGTTGAACATCGCGACGACCCGCGTGATCCTGACGCATGGTCACGAAGGCCATGACGCAGCAGGAGGCGTCATTGCGGGCTTCTCCAGCCTTGTGATGTCTGGTGACTTCGTCATCGGGGTTATCGTCTTCCTGATCCTGATCACGGTCAATTTTATCGTTATCACCAAGGGTGCGACCCGTATCGCGGAAGTCGGTGCGCGATTCACCCTCGACGCCATCCCCGGCAAGCAGATGTCCATCGACGCCGATCTCTCCGCCGGTATCATCGACGAGAAGGAAGCGCAGCGCCGCAGAAGTGAGCTTGAGCAGGAGAGCTCCTTCTTCGGTGCCATGGACGGTGCCTCGAAATTCGTTCGCGGCGATGCGATCGCCGGCCTCCTCATCACCGCCATCAACATCTTCGGCGGCATCATCATCGGTTATTTCCGTCACGGCATGGAAATCGGCGAAGCGGCCGACGTCTTCGTCAAGCTTTCTGTCGGTGATGGTATCGTTTCGCAGATCCCTGCACTGATCGTCTCGCTGGCGGCAGGCTTGCTGGTGTCTCGTGGCGGCACCACAGGTTCCACGGACAAGGCTGTCGTGGACCAGCTGAGCAGCTATCCCAGGGCGCTGTTCATGGCCGCCAGCCTCATGGGTCTGCTGGCACTCGTGCCGGGCCTGCCTTTCCTGCCGTTCGTTGCCCTTGGTGGCGTCATGGCATTTGGCGCCTGGCTCGTGCCGCGCCGTATCGAAGCAGAAAACAAGGTTCGTCGCGAAGACGAGGAAAAGAAGGTCGTCCAGAACAAGGAAGCCGACAAGGATTCCGTAAAGGGCGCCCTCAAGACTGCAGAAATCGAGCTGGCGCTGGGCAAGCAGGTTTCGACCCGCCTCTTGGGCGCGCATCAGGAGCTGGCATTCCGTGTCGGCAAGATGCGCAAGAAGTTCGCGACGCAATATGGCTTCGTGGTGCCGGAGATAAAAGTGTCCGACGACATCATGATCTCGGAGAAATCCTACCAGATCAGGGTCCATGGCACGACGATCGCGTCGAACAATCTGCGGGTTGGCGACGTTCTGGTTGTCACCGGTTCGGGCCGCAAGCCGAGCATTCCCGGCGACGATATCAGGGAGCCGGCGTTCGGCATGCCCGCAGTCTCCATCCTCGAGACGTTTTCCGAGGATCTGAAGCGGGAGGGCTTCCACCCGATCGACAACGTTTCGGTGGTTTTGACGCATCTTTCCGAGGTTATCCGCAACAACCTGCCGCAGTTGCTCTCCTACAAGGACGTCAAGATCCTCATCGATCGCCTTGATCCGGAGTACAAGAAGCTCGCCGATGAGATCTGCTCGTCGCACATGTCCTATTCCGGCCTGCAGGCGGTGCTGAAGCTGCTGCTCGCGGAGCGGGTCTCCATCCGCAACCTGCATCTCATCCTCGAGGCGGTCGCCGAACTCGCGCCCCATGTCCGGAAGACTGAGCAGATCGTCGAGCATGTGCGCGTACGCATGGCGCAGCAATTGTGCGGCGATCTGGCTGACAATGGCGTGCTGCGGGTTCTGCGACTCGGCACGAAGTGGGACATGATCTTCCATCAGGCGCTTAAGCGCGATGGAAAGGGCGAAGTCGTGGAGTTCGACATCGATCCACGCAGCCTGGAAGAGTTCAGCGAGCAGGCAACGAAAGTTATCCGTGAATTCATGGACCGTGGACTGCCCTTCGTCCTTGTCACGTCGCCGGAAACACGCTCCTATGTGCGCATGATTATCGAGCGGCTCTTCGCGACGCTTCCTGTTCTCTCTCACGTTGAACTTGCCAAGGGACTCGAGATCAAGATTTTGGGCGCCATCTCCTGATGGCCGAACCCCACAGGGATCGCCCCTATGCTAGCCGACCCGCAAGGGACCATTCTCGCGTTGTTTCTCGCATTCTGCCGCATGGGCGGATGCATCATGGTCCTGCCTGGATTCGGCAGCGCTCGCGTTGCCGCCAACATCAGGTTGTTCCTGGCGGTGGCGGTATCGGTCGCCGTCCTGCCGCTCCTGTGGGATACGATCTATCCGCGTGCCTCCTCGCCGGACGCGACCTATGTCGGCCTGATCGTCAGTGAGACGCTTATCGGTGTCGTCTATGGGCTGATCGCCCGCCTCTACACGCTCGGAATGCAATACGCCGGCTCGATCGTGGCGATGTCCATCGGGTTCAGTGCTCCGGGTGGTATGGATATTCTCGAGGACACGTCCGAAAACCCGCTGACCAGCATGTTGAGCTTTTGCGCGCTGTTGATGCTGTTCATGCTGGACTTTCATCACATCGTCTTTCGGGCGCTGGTGGAATCCTATGCGGCGACGCCGGTCGGCAACGTGGTGGATCCGCAGAAGATGCTGATCACCTTGACCGATACGTTGCGGGCATCGACAGACCTGATGCTGCGTCTGGCGAGTCCGTTTCTGATCTATGGTCTGATGTTCAACGTCGGCATCGGCCTGATCAACAAGCTCGCGCCGCAGATACCGGTGTTCTTTATCTCGACACCGTTCCTGCTCGCGGGTGGAATATTCCTTCTTTACCTGTCGATCGCAGCCCTGGTCCGCCAGTTTGCGGATGGGTTTGCGCCGATCTTTCTCTCGTTCTGAGGTTCCGATGGCCGATGGGTTGAGCCGTTCGAAGAAGCTGAAGCGGCTCGTGGTCGTTCAGCGACACCTGGAGAAGATGGCGGAGCAGGAGCTTGCGACGACCACGCAGCATCGCCAGGAAGTCGCCCGGTCCATGGAGGTGGTGATCGAGGCGATGGGTTCCATGCAGCCTGTGCATCGGCAATTCTCACAGAATTATGCCGAACGTTTCGGTCGCCTTACGATCAAGGAAACCCAGCTGCAGAACATCCAGCAGATGCAGGAAACGAAAGTGCTCAAGGAACGCACAAAGGCGGACCGGCTCGAAGAGCACATGAAGGAAGCCCGTGATCTGGAAGATCGCGAAGCCTCGGATCAGGCCATCTACGATCTATTAGAGATTACGCTAGCTTCGTCAGCCTCCAGCAAGCTTCAGTCGTCATAGTCACCGGCACTGTATGACAGCCGCCGCATGGCGATCGGAAATACAAGAGCATTTTCAGATTGTTGCTGCCGCGACGACATCCGAGTCGACGTCGCGGCATGGCGAAAGGAATCGATGTGGCGATCTCACCTCCGAGCGATCTTGTCCTAGACGTCGTGCGTGCCGCCGATCCGGCAGAAGTGCAGGAAGCTCAGGCGAAGCTGAAGGCGAACAAGGCGGCCTTTGCAGCCAATAGCCTTGCGGAAGTCGGCGCCGGATTTGGCGCCGCACTCGACATCATTTCCACCCCGGGCACCAAGGCTGGTCTTGGCAATCCGGAGCCGTCGAAGGGCGTGGCGAAGATGCCGGATGAATACCGCCAGTTCGAGGCGGGCATCCTGCAGAACTTTGTGAATTCGATGCTGCCGAGCGATAGCGAGCAGGTTTACGGCAAGGGTTCTGCCGGCGAGTTCTGGAAGAGCATGATGGCCGAGCAGATCGCCGACGGCATGTCCCGGAACGGTGGAATCGGCATTGCGGAACAGATGTTCTCGCAGGCGCTGGCTCGTTCCGAAGGGGCTGTAGTCAACGCAGCGACAAACGAGAGTGATCGTGATCGCGCAATGCGAATGGTCACGGATTTTGAACGTCAGGTACTCGATCTTTCACCCACGGACAAAGGTGCTGCCTGATATGAACCACACTGAGGTAAGACACATGGAAGTTGCTACGAACGATTCTCGCATCAAGACGGTGCTCGGGCGGCTGGAGATGATCGTTGACAACGAAAACCAGCGGCTGGGCAACGACGCGGAGTTCGACCTCAAGGTCTCCAACGCCCACAAGAGCCGTTGCCTTTACGAACTAACCATGCTGTTCCGCAGCACGGATCCCAAGGAGCTTGCGGTGGCTCATATCGAGCAGATGCACCATCTGAAGGACAAGCTCGCCACCAATGCCCGTCGTGTTGAAGCACACCTTCACGCAGTGCGCGCTGTGGCCGATCTCCTGAAAAGTGCGGCTCGCGACGCGGACGGCGACGGCACCTATACCCAGGAACAATTCACCTACAGCGAGATGTGATGATCAAGCTGTTTCTTACCGGTCTCTGGGTCTGCCTCATCACGCTTGGGGCAGTCTATTTCTCGGTCCGGATGTCGGCCCCGCCGTCGGTCGACGAAGAGGCCGCAAGGAAGGAAGCGCTCCAACTCGTCCGGGGCGAATCTCTTACCATTCCCGTCATCACGGACGGGATGATAACCGGCTACTTTCTCGGTCGGTTCTCCTTCATGATGGACAAGCAGAAGATCGCCGGAGTGGATCTGCCGTTGACCGAGCTGACCACGGATCAGCTCTTCACGCTGCTCGTCGGGGAGAAGATGATCGATCTCGGCAATCCCGGTGACTTCGACCTCGATACCTTCCGCGCCAAGGTCAAGGATGATCTGAACCGCAGGATGGGAGAGGGCATGGTTACGGAAGTGATCGTGGAGCAGCTCGACTTCATGTCGAAGGAAGACATCCGCACCAACGTTGCGCGTGAAGGCAAGCGACCCGTCGTTCCCACAAAGATCGTCGAGGGTGTTGTGATCGAAGAGCCGGCATCGACCAAGAAATGATATTTTTCGGGTCTCTCCAACCTTCGTTCAAGGTTTAACGATCGGCTTATGAGGCCGTTCACTGCCGCCTGCTAGGGATCTGGTGATTGGCAGGGTTCGGTGATCGTATGCGCGTAGCAAGCTTGCTCCATGACTACCTGATGGGAACCGGCGCGACGCGCTGGGCGCCGGCGGATGTTGCAAATATCCGGAAGTCCGCTCCTCTGCGGGCCAGAACAAGATTGTTCGGCATCCCCCTGCACGACGGCGATCTGGGTGCCACGTTCACTCTCGTGGAGAAATTGCTCGCCCAGCCCGGAGCCCGTTCGGAACTGTCGTTTCTCGACGGGCGTTCGTTTGTCCGGCAGCTGGTGGACAAACAGTATCGCCGCCGGTTGAGGCATCAGATGCTTCTGCTGTCCGGCGGCACGATCATGCGCTTCCTTGGTCAACGCGTTTTCGCACGAGGAACCGCCCACGTCCGGCGGGAGACATTCGTGCCGTCCCTGTTGACCTTTGTCGAACGGCCTTTGAAGGTTCTGGTGATGGGGCCGGATGAACGAAGCGCACAGATGCTGCGCGACCATCTGCAAGCGCATACGCCATGGCATCACCTGGTTGCGGAACGGCTTCCGCAGGCATCGGCAGTCGATCTCGTCATCGTCGCCGGGCAAGCGGTCGGTATCCGCGATCACGTTCAGCTGGCGGATGTCCGCTACAATCTGGCGGTCTTTTCGGGAGAGGGACTGGCGGCCTCGGTTGCTTTGGCCGATCAGCGGGTGGCGGCGACGGCCTCGCGTCGGATACCGGACGAAGGCAGACCTTCCAAGGCAGCGTGATCCTCGCGCGCGCCGCCATTATTAACGGTTTGTTTGCCATTTTTCTTTAACTTCTGTTCATCTTGATGCGGCTCGGATCGTGAGCGGGGCCTGATGAGCTTGGCTATGATCTTCCACAACTTCAGACGCTGCCGGGCTGTTTCCACCCGCGCGCTACTGCGCCTTGGATACGCGGTCCCGATGTCACGTCTTGTTCTCTCACTCCTCGCCGCGGCGACGGGAGCGCTTCTGGCGCCGCCTCTGACGGACCTGTGGCGTCCTCAGACGCGGGCGGAAGCCATGCTCGCTGTCGACGGAGCAGCACTCAGTGCAACCGCGTTCACCACACTCTCGCAACGGGTTCGTTCCCAGCCCTTTCTGGAGGGGGTGATCGGTGATCTGAGAATGCGGTCGGACAGCGAATGGACCTCCGACGGAACGACCGCTTTCGAGATTGCCAAAGACCTGATCATCGGTGGCGAAACAACGGTGGCCGAAAGGGAGGCTGCGTTGCGCAAGCGACTGGCCGGATCGATTTCCCTTGGATCCGACACAGCGGGCGAAACGCTGATTGTCAGCGTTGCTGGCGATGATGCGGTCGCAGCGCTGAGCTTGGCCAACACGGTGGCCGCTCGGCTGAGCGCGGAGGCCGCGGTATCCGGTATTGGCTCGCACAGCGGCGGAGCCGATGAGTTGCGTCTGGCCGCTGAGGAGGCGGAAGCTGCATTGACCGCGTTCACGGCGGACATCGGACCACAAAGGCTGGCTGCGCTTCGGCAAGGCGAGCGTGAAGCCCGCGCCCTGGCTGACGAGATTGCCTCGCGTGAAGCCCGCCTTGCCGGGATCGCCGAGAAACTGCGACGGGTCGCCGACATGAGTGTTGCGGATGTGCTGACACAGCATCTACCGGACAGTCTCGAGTTCACCGCGCTGGACTATCACCGTCAACGGCATGTCGAGGCAAAGCTCCTGCTGGAGCAGCTCTCCATTCAGCTCGGCCCGCGCCACCCCCGACTGCTGAGCGCAAGGGGGGCGGCGGACGCCGCATCGAAAGACATCGAGATTGCTGTGGCCAAGCTCGGGGCCGAGCTGCGGCAGCAGCAACAGGCGGCGTCGACGCAGATCGGCGAGATGAAGGCGCGTCAGGCGGCGGGAGTGAAGGAACCTGACGGATCGCTCGAACGCTTGAATGCTCTTGAGGACGGTGCTCTCGTCGCACGCCAGGCCTACGAGAAGGCGCTGCAGGATGGTCCCGCGAATGGAACGCAGGAGCCACTGTTGCTGACCTTGCTGAGCGAACCGGCTCTGGTGCAAGCGGAGGCCCACAAGTGGTCAACTGCAAGCATCATGGGATTGGGAGCCTTGATCGGCCTTTCCGTTCCGCTGGCGGCGTCCCTCTGGCGTACCCGCTGGAGGGATGACGAGGAAGCGGAGCTCGATTTGGCCGTGTGGCGCGACAGACTGGAACCCTTGTCCGAATTCTCACCTCCTTCGTTGGAGACAGGCGCATCCTCTTTTCAGGCCTTGCCGCATCCCTCTGCAGAGCCAACGGTGGCATATGAAGAGCAGGAGCATGCTGCAGCGGATGGGCTGTTCTCGGAGAAAATCCGCGAGATCCTGTACGGGAATGCAATCCCGGCCGATCAGCACCAACCGCTTCCACCGCTGATCGCCGCGGCACTGGCCGGGGAGGCGTCGCCGGATACGGCTCACTCAGGCGGACAGCGTCCATCCCCTCCGACCATCCAGGCCGACAACGATCGGTTCGAGTGGGAACAGGAAGTCTGGGAACTGCAGCGCCAGCTCGCAGCCCTCCGTGGCCGGGTGGAGAAAAACACCTCTGGGCGCAGCTGATCCGCCAGCGGCATTCTTCTTGCAATTGCCGCCTTGGCGACGCATACGGCGTGTGCAGTAACTCTCCTTGCACCGGCTTGGGATCGGCTTCATTCGCAGCGAAGGGAAATGGGCGTGGCCACTATCATTGACGGAAAACTGGCAGCGGCATCGGTCATCGAAGCGGTCGCCAGTGCCTCGCAGGACCTGGAGCAGGATGTCGGCGTAAAGCCGGGTCTCGCGGTTGTGATTGTCGGCAATGATCCTGCCAGCCACGCTTACGTCAATTCGAAAAGCAAGATGGCGAAGCAATGCGGCTTCAACTCCATACAGCACAGCCTGCCCGAGGAAACCACGCAGGAAGAACTCGAGTGTCTGGTCGCGGAGTTGAATGCCGATCCCGCAATTCACGGAATTCTCGTTCAGCTCCCGCTGCCGAAGCACTTCCAGTCTGAACCCGTGATCCAGTCCATCGCGCCGGAGAAGGACGTCGATGGACTGAACGTGGTGAATGCGGGCAAGCTGGCGACGGGCGATCTGGCGAGTGGTCTGATCTCATGCACGCCAGCAGGGGCTCTGCTCCTCATCAACAAGATCCATGGCACGGATCTGTCCGGCCTGAACGCCGTTGTCATAGGCCGGTCGAACCTGTTCGGGAAACCAATGGGGCTGCTTTTGCTATCCTCCAACGCCACTGTCACCATGGCGCATTCGCGCAGCAAGGATCTTGCCGCGATCTGCCGCCATGCGGATATTCTCGTTGCCGCGGTCGGGCGGCCGCACATGGTCAAGGCGGACTGGGTGAAGCCCGGTGCCACCGTCATCGATGTCGGCATCAACCGCGTACCTGCGCCTGAAAAGGGCGAGGGCGGTACCAGGATCACCGGCGATGTTGACTATCGGGAATGCTCGGAAGTCGCCGGCGCGATCACGCCGGTCCCGGGCGGAGTGGGCCCGATGACCATCGCCATGCTGATGGCCAACACGGTCGTTGCCGCCTGCCGCACCTTCGGACGCCCGACGCCGAAGTTCTGATACGCCGCCCCGTTCCGGATAGCCGAATCCACCCAGCTTGATTGCGGGCATAGGATGTGCACGAATAGCGTGTGCTCCGGGTGCACTGCATCGACGACCCTTGACTGTCGCGCGGTGAGGAACAGATCAGTAGGCATCGATATGTGCCGGGGTTTGTAATCATGCAGAAAATCCGACCGGCGCATGGGGAGTGGGATCCAAGGGAGGCTATCTAAATGAGCAGAGCATTCTGGATGGGGACGGCAATGGCCGCCCTGATCGCCGGTAGTGCAGGAGCGCAGGAACTGAAATTCGCGCCGGGCGAGGACGCGCGCTTCAACTGGCAAAGCTTCGAGGAATTCAAGGCCGCGCATGGTGACATCAAGGGGGAGAGCCTGACCTTGTTCGGTCCCTGGCGTGGCGAGGATGAAATCCTGTTCAATAGCGTCCTGGCCTATTTCAATGCCGCTACCGGGGTGGATGGCCGCTACTCGTCCTCCGAGAACTACGAGCAGCAGATCGTCATCGACACGCAGGCAGGTTCTCCGCCGAACATTGCCATCATCCCGCAGCCGGGTCTTCTGGCCGACCTCGCGTCGAAGGGGTTCCTCACGCCACTCGGTGACGAAACGGCCAACTGGTTGAAGGAAAACTATGGAGCCGGCGAAAGCTGGGTCGGATATGGCACCTACAAGGGCAAGGATGCCGCCGAGGCGTTTTATGCATTCCCCTACAAGGCCGATGTGAAGTCGTTGGTCTGGTATGTGCCGGAAAACTTCGAGGAAGCGGGTTACGAAGTTCCCAAGACCATGGAAGACCTGATCAAGCTCAGCGACCAGATCGTCGAAGATGGCGGTGTGCCATGGTGCATCGGCCTCGGCTCGGGCGGTGCGACAGGCTGGCCGGCCACGGACTGGGTAGAAGACATGATGTTGCGCACCCAGCCGGCAGAAACCTACGACAAGTGGGTGAGCAACGAGATCAAATTCGATGACCCGGCCGTTGTCGGCGCGATCGACGAATTCGGAAAATTCGCCAAAAACGAGAAGTATGTCAGCGGCGGCGTCGCGGCCGTCACCTCGACGGATTTTCGCGATAGCCCGAAGGGGCTCTTCGGCATTCCGCCGAAATGCTACCTCCACCATCAGGCGTCCTTCATTCCCTCATTCTTCCCGGAGGGTACCGAACTGGGTACGGATGCGGACTTCTTCTACATGCCCACCTATGAAGCCAAGGCCGATTTGGGCACTCCGGTGCTCGGTGCGGGAACTCTCGTCGCCATCACCAAGGATTCCCCCGCCGCAAAGGCATTCGTCGAATTCCTGAAGACGCCGATTGCTCACGAGGTCTGGATGGCCCAGGCCGCGTTCCTGACACCTTACAAGGGGGTCAATGTCGAGGCTTATGCCAACGAACCGCTGAAGAAACAGGGAGAGATCCTCACGACCGCCACGACGTTCCGCTTTGACGCATCCGACCTCATGCCCGGCAAGATCGGTGCCGGTGCGTTCTGGACCGGCATGATCGACTATGTCGTCGGAAAGGATGCAAACACGGTCGCTGCAGATATCCAGAAGGCCTGGGACGGCCTGAAGTAGGAACTGCGAGGCCGCGCTTCCGGCGCGGCCTCAAGACCGGCAACGTCGCGGACGACGGCGGTTGGCCAAGCGCCAAGGCGTGGGTTTTGGAGGGGACATCATGATATCCCAGATCGTGTCGGCCATCGGCGTGGTGATCGCTGGTGTCTTTGCTTGCGCGCTGTACTACTGGCTTTCCGACAAGGTTCTGCAGGTCGTGTTCCCGGTTTCGGATCGCAATCTGCAGCTTGCTTCCCGCAACCTCAATCGCAGAAACGTTGTCCGGCCCTGGCTGTTCATGGGACCGGCCCTGTTCCTCCTGGCCGTCTATCTCATCTATCCCGTGATCGCGACGATCATCCTGTCTTTCCACGATCGTTCGGGCGGCAACTTCGTCGGTCTCGCGAACTATCGATGGGCCATCAACGATGCCGCGTTTCGCCAGTCCATCTTCAACAACATCCTCTGGCTGGCGGTTGTGCCGGCGGCATGCACGTTCCTCGGCCTCGTCATTGCCGTCCTGACGGACCGCATCTGGTGGGGCAATATCGCCAAGAGCCTGGTCTTCATGCCCATGGCGATTTCCTTCGTCGGTGCATCGGTCATCTGGAAGTTCATCTACGAGTACCGCGGCGGCGACGAGACACAGATCGGCCTGCTGAACGCAATCGTCCAGTTCATCGGCGGCGACCCGCAGGTCTGGATCGCCTTGCCGTTCTGGAACAACCTGTTTCTGATGGTCATCCTGATCTGGATCCAGACAGGTTTCGCCATGGTCATCCTGTCGGCCGCTCTTCGCGGCATTCCGGAGGAGACGATCGAGGCTGCCGTCATCGACGGCGCCAACGGCTGGCAGATCTTCTGGAAGATCATGGTGCCGCAGATCTGGGGCACGATCGCCGTCGTCTGGACGACCATCACCATTCTTGTCCTCAAGGTTTTCGATATCGTGCTGACCATGACCAACGGCCAGTGGAGCACCATGGTCCTCGCCAATCTGATGTTCGACTGGATGTTCCGCGGCGGCGGCGACAGCGGTCGAAGCGCCGTCATAGCGCTGGTCATCATGGCGGCGGTTACGCCCATCATGGTCTGGAATATCCGGCAGGCGAACCGCGAGATGGGAGGGCACTGACATGACATCGATAGCAGTGCGCATCCGGCGTGTCGGGCTCCCCCGGCTGCTCGTCCACCTCTCCGTTCTCGTGATCGTCGTCATCTGGCTTATCCCCACCCTCGGTATCCTCGTCACCTCCATCCGCGACAAGGACCAGATCACGACCGCCGGCTGGTGGACCGCGTTCACGAGCTCGACCCAGACCGAAGCGGCGAGACTGGCGGAGCCCTCGACCGCCCGCCAGGAAGGGTCCAGCCACGTCATCTCCGGCTCTGTCTTTGAAGGTGATGCGGGCGGTACGGTCAGGTATTTCGGCACAAGAGTTGCCGACCCCGACGAATTCCCGGCGGGGCAGACGGCCGATCTCGGCGATGGCGAGACGCTCGTGGTCAATGAGGATGGCTCCTACATCCACTCCAGCAGCGTCCCGTTCGACGGCGAGCGAGGTCGGCGCGTCTATCTTGCGGTCGCGACACCCCCGGTGTTCACGCTCGATAACTACCGGACGGTCCTGACGTCACAGGGCATTGGCCAGGCCTTCGTCAATTCCCTGACGGTGGCCGTTCCGGCAACCATCATCCCGATCCTGATCGCAGCCTTCGCGGCATACGCGCTTTCGTGGATGGCATTCCCGGGGCGGGCGTTGTTGATCGCTCTCGTCGTCGGGCTGATCGTGGTGCCTCTGCAGATGTCGCTCATACCGCTTCTGCGCATGTACAACGATATCGGCTCCCTGCTGGGCGTGTCGTCACGCAGCTATGTGGGGATCTGGCTTGCTCACGCCGCCTTCGGCATGCCGCTCGCAATCTACCTGCTGCGCAACTATATCGCCGGTCTGCCGAAGGAGATCATCGAATCTGCCCGGGTCGATGGAGCAAGCGACTTCGAGATTTTCATGAAGATCGTCCTGCCGCTTTCCTTCCCCGCACTGGCGTCCTTCGCGATCTTCCAGTTCCTCTGGACGTGGAACGACCTCCTGGTCGCGATGGTCTTCCTGGGAACGGGTCGGGACCAGCTGGTGTTGACGGGTGCCCTGAACGCACTTCTGGGATCCCAGGGCGGCAAGTGGGAGATCCTTACGGCATCGGCCTTCATCACGATCATTGTACCGCTTCTGGTCTTCTTCGCCCTTCAGAGATATCTGGTTCGCGGCCTTCTGGCAGGCTCGGTCAAGGGCGGCTGAGCTTCCTCATCACACGTTTACGGGACATTGAATGACCATTCTCGCAGGAACGCCGGCGGCACCGGACAAGGACTGGTGGCGCGGCGCCGTCATCTACCAGATCTATCCTCGCTCCTTCCAGGATTCCAACGGTGACGGGATCGGCGACATCAAGGGTATCACCGCCCGGCTGCCGCATATCTCGGCGCTCGGGGCGGACGCCATCTGGATCTCGCCATTCTTCCCCTCGCCAATGAAGGATTTTGGCTACGACGTATCGAACTACACGGAAGTCGATCCGATGTTCGGGACGTTGTCGGATTTCGATGGCCTGATCCACGAGGCGCATCGGCTTGGCCTCAAGGTGATGATCGACCTGGTCATGTCGCATAGCTCTGACCAGCATGCCTGGTTCATCGAGAGCCGGTCGAGCCGCGTCAACCCCAAGGCCGACTGGTATGTCTGGTCGGACGCAAAGCCGGATGGAACGCCGCCAAACAACTGGATGTCGATCTTCGGCGGGTCCGCCTGGCATTGGGACCCGACGCGCATGCAATACTACATGCACAACTTCCTGACCTCGCAACCGGATCTCAACCTCCATAATCCCGAGGTCCAGGACGCGCTGCTCGACATGACGCGCTTCTGGCTGAAGCGTGGCGTGGACGGCTTCCGGTTGGACACGATCAACTTCTACTTCCATGACAAGGAGTTGCGGGACAACCCGGCGCTCGATCCGTCGAGGCGCAATGCGTCCACCGCGCCGGCCGTGAACCCCTACAATTTCCAGGAGCACCTCTACGACAAGAACCGGCCGGAAAACCTGGCATTCCTTCAGCGCTTCCGCGCGGTGCTGGACGAGTTCCCGGCCATCGCGGCCGTCGGTGAAGTGGGAGACAGCCAGCGCGGGCTGGAGATCGTCGGAGAATACACGTCCGGCGGCGACAAGATGCACATGTGCTATGCCTTCGAGTTTCTGGCGCCGGATGTCCTGTCTCCCGATCGGGTTTCGGAGGTCCAGGCGGCATTTTCGGCAGCCGCACCCGAAGGCTGGGCATGCTGGGCGTTCTCCAATCACGACGTCGTCCGTCATGCGAGCCGCTGGGGCGCCGATGTGATGGATCGCGAGACCTATGTGAAAATGCTCTCTGCGGTCCTCATGACCCAACGGGGCTCCATCTGCATCTATCAGGGCGAGGAGCTGGGGCTGACGGAGGCGGATATTGCCTTCACCGACCTGCAGGATCCGTACGGCATCCAGTTCTGGCCGGAGTTCAAGGGTCGCGATGGGTGCAGGACACCGATGGTCTGGGATGCGCAGGCCCTGCAGGCGGGCTTTTCCACGGCCGACAAGCCCTGGCTGCCGATCCCTGTCGAGCATCAACTGCGGGCGGTGAGCGCCCAGTATGGCGATCCGGAATCCGTGCTGGAGCAATATCGCCGTTTCCTCGCGTTCCGAAAGCAGCATCCGGCGCTTGCAAAGGGCGACATGGAGCTCTTGCCGTCCCAGGGGCCGATCCTGCGCTACGAGCGGCGCCACGGTAACGAGGTGGTGCTGTGCGTCTTCAACATGAGCCCCGAACCGGCGGAGGCGGAGGCGCCGCTCGGGAACTGGGACGTTCTCGAAGGACATGGGTTTGAAAGCGCCGTCGAAGACAATCGGATAAACTTGCCCGCATGGGGGGCATTCTTCGCCCGCAGGGCCTAAAGAGAAGGAAGCGAAATGGCTGGCGTCGTTCTTAAGGATATCCGCAAGGCCTATGGCCAGGTGAAGGTGATCCACGGCATCGACCTGGAGATCCGCCAAGGCGAGTTCGTGGTTTTCGTCGGTCCGTCCGGCTGCGGCAAGTCCACGTTGCTGCGGATGATCGCCGGCCTTGAGACGATCACCGGCGGCGATATGCATATCGACGGCCAGTTGGTCAACGAGGTGCCGCCATCCAAGCGCGGCATCGCCATGGTCTTCCAGTCCTACGCGCTCTACCCGCACATGACTGTGTACGACAACATGGCCTTCGGCATGCGAATTGCGAAGGAGAACAAGGCTGAAATTGATCGGCGGGTGCGTGCAGCCGCCGATGTCCTGCAGCTCACCCCCTATCTCGATCGCTTGCCCAAGGCGCTTTCAGGCGGGCAGCGGCAGCGTGTCGCGATTGGTCGCGCGATCTGCCGTGACCCGAAGGTCTTCCTGTTCGACGAGCCGCTCTCCAATCTTGATGCCGCGCTTCGTGTGGCAACCCGCATAGAGATCGCCAAGCTCAACGAGTCGATGCCTGACACCACGATGATCTACGTGACCCACGATCAGGTCGAGGCCATGACGCTCGCCGATCGGATCGTGGTCCTTTCTGCCGGTAGGATCGAGCAAGTCGGTGCACCGCTCGAGCTCTACGAGCGACCACACAACCTCTTCGTCGCGCGCTTCATAGGCTCGCCGGCGATGAATGTTCTTCCTGTGACCATCGCGGAGGCAGGCCCGTCGACGATGGTGAGCCTGCCGGGCGGCAAGTCGGTGGGCGTGCCCATTGCCACCGATGCGGGAGAGAAGGGCAAGCAGGGGAGCTTTGGCGTGAGGCCGGAGGATCTCGCCATCAGCAATGACGACGACTATCTTTTTGAAGGCAAGGTTTCGATCGTCGAGGCGCTTGGAGAAGTAACGCTTCTCTACATCGACGGCTTGTCCAAAGACGAGCCGATCATCGCCAAAATTCCCGGGATAGCACAGGTACGTAAAGGTGAAATTCTGCGCTTCAAGGCGCGGCCGGATCAGCTACATCTCTTTGATCAAGAAGGACAAACATATCGCCGTTAATTGTTAATTTCTGTGCAACCATAAGGATATGATGTGCCGCCGAAGGCCGATCCTGCCCATGTCCAAACACTCTCTATTAAGCTTCCGGGGCTAGCCTCCTTCCCAGCAAAAAGGAGAAAAAGACTGTGGTGGCGGCGAAGCGGAGCGGTGAGCATTTTCTGAACAAGGAAGAGTCTTTCATGTACGACCGCGAAACGCGGTATCGAATGGAAGACACCATGAATACCGCTCGCATCGAGTACACGGAAAAAGGCGTACTCAACATGGCGGCCCGCCGCTGCGAAGTGGTTGGCATTTCGCTGAGCGGCGCAGTTCTGGCAATTCTGACCCAGTACGATCTCCCGCAGCAGTTCTATCTCGATCTTCCGGATGCGCGGATTTCCAAGATCGGCTGCGTCCTCATGAAGACCTTCGTCAACAACACGGTCGAGGTGCGCTTCCTGCGGCTCCTGACACAAAAGGAGCTCGACCGGATTTTCGTTTACAGCACGCATCCGGCCCATCGCGAAAAGACGCTCGATATCCGGTCCTGGTAACGCGGGGGAAGGGTGCCTCCAGCGCCCTTCCTGACCTATTCAGGCGAACACGCTTGCACCGTTATCTGCGGTTCCGGTGTTGCGTCTGAAGACCGCGAACAGATCGCGTCCCATGCCGAACTCGTTTTCGTCGAGATTTGTGGTCGCGGGCTGGCGGGCAGCGAACTCCGCGGCATCCACGAGCACTTCCAGCGTCCCCGCCACGGCATCCAGCCGAACGATATCGCCATCCTGGATGCGTGAGATCGGGCCGCCGTCGCAGGCCTCAGGTGTAATGTGGATAGCCGCCGGCACCTTGCCGGAGGCGCCCGACATCCGCCCGTCGGTCACCAGCGCCACCTTGTAGCCGCGGTCCTGCAGGACGCCGAGCGGCGGTGTCAGACGATGAAGCTCCGGCATGCCGTTTGCCTTCGGCCCCTGGAAGCGGACGACCGCCACGAAATCCTTGTTCAGATGGCCGTCCTTGAACGCGTCCTGCAAGGTCTGCTGGTCATGGAAAACGATTGCCGGTGCTTCGATGATGTGGCGCTCGGGCTTCACGGCAGAGATCTTGATCACCGCCTTGCCGAGGTTGCCGGTCAGCATCTTCAGTCCACCGGTTGGCTGGAACGGCGTCTCGATCCGGGCCAGAACCTTGGCGTCGCCGCTTTCCTCTCCCGCCGGTTCCCGGACGACGCCGCCCTTTTCATCGAGTTTGGCCTCCACGGTATAGGCGCCGAGGCCATGGCCGAACACGGTACGCACGTCGTCGTGCAGCATGCCTGTCTTCAACAGCTGCTTGATCAGGAAGCCCATGCCACCGGCGGCATGGAAGTGGTTTACGTCCGCCAGGCCATTCGGGTAGACGCGCGCCAGGAGCGGCACGACGTCCGAAAGCTCGGAGATGTCCTGCCAGGTCAGATGAATGCCGGCTGCCCGGGCCATCGCCACGAGGTGAAGCGTGTGGTTGGTTGACCCGCCTGTGGCGTGAAGGCCGACGACGCCGTTGACGATCGACCGTTCGTCGATCATTTCGCCCGCCGGCGTGAACTCATTGCCGAGCGCCGTGATGCCAAGCGCCCGCTTGGTCGCTTCCCTTGTCAGGGCTTCGCGAAGCGGCGTGCCGGGATTGATGAAAGAAGCGCCGGGCATGTGGAAGCCCATGATCTCCATCAGCATCTGGTTGGAATTGGCCGTGCCGTAGAAGGTACAGGTGCCGGGGCCGTGATAGGATTTCGATTCTGCCTCGAGCAGTTCGGCGCGCCCGACCTTGCCCTCTGCATAGAGCTGGCGGATGCGCGACTTCTCGTCGTTGGGCAGTCCCGTGGTCATCGGCCCGGCGGGGATGAAGATTGCCGGCAGGTGCCCGAAGCTGAGCGCTGCGATGACGAGGCCGGGTACGATCTTGTCGCAGACGCCGAGGAAGACCGCGGCGTCGAACATGTTGTGTGACAAGCCGATGCCTGCCGCCATGGCGATTGCATCGCGGGAGAAGAGCGACAGCTCCATGCCCGGTTGCCCTTGCGTGACGCCATCGCACATAGCCGGTACGCCACCTGCAACCTGCGCGATGCCGCCGGCATCCCGTGCCGCCTCGCGGATGATCGCCGGAAAGGTCTCGTAAGGCTGATGAGCCGAGAGCATGTCGTTATAGGCGGTGATGATGCCGAGGTTCGGGATGACGTCTCCCGCTAGCGCGTCCTTGTCGGCGGGGGAACAGACCGCAAAACCGTGGGCCAGGTTACCGCAGGAAAGAACGGAGCGATGGGGACCGCGCGAGGCCGCACCACGGACCCGCTCCAGATAGCGCTCGCGGTGTGGCCTGGAACGCTCCACGATCCGGGCTGTGATTGCTTCGATGCTTGAATGAGCAGCCATGGCCATGTCCTTGGGTTCGGGAGCAGGCCGGGTGGGAGCGGCACATGCCGCCGGAGTGCTCCGCATGATATCCATCGGGCGCGTCAGGGCGCCCAGTAAATCTCCACGGGCGATACCGCCCGGTTGAGGACGGCGCGGATCGGCATCTCGGTCTCGTCGATGCCGTTCTGTGCCTGTTCGAGCACCGTCTTCTTCGCTTCCCCCTCGATGTGCAGGACCAGCAGCCCCGCGTCTGTCAGGCTGGAGAAAGAGAACGTAAGGCGTGGTTCCTCGGCGCCGCCGGCTTCCATGGTCATCACGCAGCGCGGCGTGTCGGCGTCGAGTGCCTGGGCCAGATTGTTGCCGTGCGGAAAGAACGAGGCGGTATGCCCGTCGCCGCCCATTCCGAGAATGGCGACGTCGAACGGCTGGCCGATCGCCGCCGTTGCCTTAGTCGCTGCCGCTGCGGAATCCTCGACCGTGGGACAGTCGTGATAGAGCGGAACGAACTGTGCGGCAGAAGCCTTGTCCTGCAACAGATAGTCACTGACCAGAAGGTGGTTTGAACGAGGATTGTCAGCGGTCACGAAGCGCTCATCGACCAGCGTGACCGAGACCTTGCCCCAGTCGATATCCCGCGTCGAAAGAGCCTGGAAGAACTTCTTCGGCGTGGACCCGCCCGAAACAGCCAGACTTGCACGGCCTCGTTGCTCGATCGCAGCGGCAAGACGATGCGCAACCTGGTCCGCCAGCTTTTCAGCCAATACGGAACCGTCGGCAAATTCGTGGATGTGCGTTTCCATCGCGTCAGCCTTCATGCCAGGTCCGGCCGTCGCGTTCGATCAGCGCAATTGCCTGGCTTGGACCCCAGGTTCCTGCCGTATAGCCCTGAACCAACTGGCCCGTTGCTTCCCAACCCTTGAGAATGGGGTCGATCCAGTGCCATGCGGCCTCGACTTCGTCACGCCGCATGAACAGTGTCTGGTTGGACCTGATCGTGTCCATCAGCAGCCGCTCGTAGGCATCGGGATTACGCACGGCGAAAGCCTCTGCGAAGCTCATGTCGAGCGATACGTTGCGCAAGCGCATGCCGCCGGGACCCGGGTCCTTGATCATCAGCGATTGCTTGACGCCCTCGTCCGGCTGCAGGCGGATGATCAGCTGGTTGGCCGGAATGCGCCCGGCGGATTGGTCAAAGATGTTGTGCGGGATCGGCTTGAACGTGATGACGATCTCGGAAACACGCGTCGCCAGCCGCTTGCCGGTACGGATGTAGAAGGGTACGCCGGCCCAGCGCCAGTTGCCGATTTCGGCCTTGATCGCGACGAAGGTCTCCGTGTTGGAGACGCCTCCCTCGAGTTCTTCGAGATAGCCCTTCACCGGACCACCGGATGAAGCGCCGGCGCGATACTGGCCGCGCACCGTTCGGTGCTCGACATTGGCTTCGGTGATGGGCGTCAGCGCGCGCAACACCTTCAGCTTTTCGTCACGCACCGCTTCGGAACTCATGGAAGACGGCACTTCCATGGCGACGAGGCAGAGCAACTGGAGGATATGGTTCTGCACCATGTCGCGCAGCGCGCCGGCGGTGTCATAGTAGCCAGCCCGACCTTCGAGGCCAACCGCCTCAGCGACGGTGATCTGGACATGATCGATGTGCTGTGCGTTCCAGAGCGGCTCGTAGAGGGCGTTCGCGAAGCGCAACGCCATCAGGTTCTGCACCGTCTCCTTGCCGAGATAGTGGTCGATGCGGAAGATCTGCTCTTCGGGGAAGGCCTTGCCGATCGTGTCGTTGAGTTCGAGGGCGGAAGCGAGATCGCGTCCGATCGGCTTCTCGACGACGATGCGGGTCTGCTTGGTGATGAGCTTGTGATCCCGGATCTTTTCCGAAATCGGCCCGAATATTCCCGGAGCAACGGCCAGATAGAAGGTGCGGATACGGTCCTTGCCTTCTTCAAGAAGCTTCTTGAGCTGGTCCCAACCCTGGTCGGACTTTGCATCGACGGAGATGTAGAACAGCCGCTGGCAGAACTTGGCGACCTCGGCCTGATCGTATTCGCCAGCCTTGAGATGCGTCTTCAACGCATCCTGTGCAAACTTCCGGTATTCCTCGTCGGTGAGGGGGCTGCGCGAAGCGCCGATGATGCGCGTCGGCTCGGAGAACTGTCCCTCGATCTGACGGTGGTAAAGAGCGGGAAGCAGCTTCCGTTCAGCAAGGTCGCCCGAGCCGCCAAACACGACACAATCAAAGGCCTCGACCGGGATGATTTGGCTGCTCATCGTACTGCTCTTTCGTCTCTAAAGTTTGCGCGCTTCATAATCTAATCGATTTAAAAATTCTACCCCTTGGGCGCATTTTTGCTTTCGACCTAGAGCCTGTCGCGTAGCGCGAACCACGTCAAGGCGAGGAATAGCAAAGGTGTTCGCATGTGTCGGCCGCCCGGAAAACGCGGAACATCCAGAGCCTCGATATCGTCCAGTCCTGTATCCATGCCAGCCAGACGGTCGGCATAGAGCTTGCCGCAGAAATTCGCCAACATCACGCCGTGGCCGGAATAGCCGCCGATAGAGGTAACCCCCGGCATCACCTCACGCACGAACGGCTGTCGCGGCATCGTGATGCCGACATAGCCTCCCCAGGCATGCGTGATGCCAACGTTCTTGAGAGCGGGATATGTTTCGGCGATCTGCTGGCGGATGAAGTCGGCCGTGTCCTGCGGGTTCGTCGACGAGTAGACCTCACGGCCACCGAAGAGCAGACGGTTGTCTCGCGACTTGCGGAAATAGCGCACGACGAAGCGTGAATCCGCAACGGCCTCTCCACCCGGAAGAACGCTCGGGTGATCGTCCAGGGGTTCGGTCGCGGCGATGAAGGAACCGATCGGCATGATATGCGCCGCCGTGACCGGCTCCAGCCTTTCGATATAGGCGTTGGTAGCAAGCAGGACCCGGTCCGCCGAGACCGTGCCGCTCGCCGTTTCCAGAAACGTCCTCCCCGCCGCCTGCCGCAGCCCGGTGACCTTCGTCATCTCATGGATCTCGGCGCCGGCGGCCTTTGCTGTGCGGGCGAGGCCAACAAGAAGCTTCAGCGGATGGATATGGCCGGTACCGGTGTCACGGACGCCACAATGATACTGGGTCGAGCCCAGTCTCTCTGCGGTTTCCGCGCGATCCATGAATGTCATGTGCGGATAGCCGTAACGTTCGGCGGCAATCTCCGCGTTGGCACGATATTCCTTCTCGTGGCCGCGCTTATGGGCGACGTTCATCTGTCCCGGCATGTAGTTGATGTCGATTGAATGCTCGGCCGCGAAATCGAGGAGGTGGCGTTTCGCCTGCTCGGCCATGTCGAACAGTGCCTTCGAGCGCTCGAAGCCGATCTTTTCCTCGAGCTCTTCCGGCCACGAACGTTGGCCGGTGCCGAGCTGTCCGCCATTCCGTCCCGATGCGCCGTCGCCAATCCGGCAGGCTTCGAGAAGCACGACGGAGATCCCTCGCTTGGCCAGGTGGTAGGCGGCCTGCAAGCCGGTGAAGCCGCCGCCGACGACGGCGACATCGACCGTCCTCGAACCATCGAGGGGCGGATAGGTCGGGCGCTGGCTAACCGTGGCCTGATACCAGGATATTCCCGGCGCGATCGGGCTTTGCCACTCGTTCATGGCCGGTCCCTTAAGGCTTTCCCTCATGCCGCGCTCCAAATCCTGTCTGTCCACCGGCCCTTAGACGTTGAGAAGCAGGAACTCCCGCTCCCAGGGGCTGATTACCTGCATGAAGGTCTCGAATTCCCCACGCTTCACCCCGGCATAGAGGCCGATGAATTCTCGGCTGAACACTTCGGTAAGTGCGGGTTCCGATTCCAGTTCCGCGACTGCTTCGAGAAGCCCGCGCGGCAGCTCGATCGATCCCTCGTTTGCGGAATCCTCCGTGGGTGGCCCAGGTTCGATCTTGTTCATGATGCCGAGCAGTCCGCAGCCGAGCGAAGCGGCAAGCGCCAGATAGGGGTTTGCATCGGAACTTGGCAGGCGGTTTTCCACGCGGCGGGCCGCAGCATCCGAGACCGGTACGCGGAATGCCGTCGTCCGGTTGTCGTAACCCCAGGCGTTGTTCACGGGGGCGGCCATGTCGGGTGTAAGGCGACGATAGGAGTTCACGTAAGGCGCCATCATGACAAGCGCCTTCGGCACGTAGTGCTGCATGCCGCCAATGAAGTGGAAAAATTCCTTCGACGGGCTGCCGTCCTTGTTTGAGAAAACGTTCCGTCCGGTCTCTATGTCGACGACCGACTGGTGTATGTGCATCGCTGAACCCGCTTGGCCCTGCATGGGCTTTGCCATGAAGGTGGCATAGATGCCGTGCTTCATGGCTGCTTCGCGGATCGTGCGCTTGAACAGGAAGACCTGGTCGGCGAGTTCGATCGGATCACCGTGGCGCAGGTTGATCTCCAGCTGGGCCGGCCCTTCCTCGTGGATCAGGGTATCTATCTCCAGGCCCTGCTTCTCGGAGAAATGGTAGATATCGTCGATCAGCTCGTCGAATTCGTTGATGCCGGCTATGGAATAGCCTTGGCCACCCAGGATCGCGCGTCCCGACCGACCCTTCGGCGGATGCAGTGGATAATCGGGGTCGGCGTTCTTGGCGACCAGGTAAAATTCGATTTCCGGCGCCACCACCGGCTTCCAGCCGCGTTCCTTGTATAGATTAACGACGTTCTTCAGGGCCGCACGGGGCGTGTAGAGAATGTTCTCGCCGCTCGTGCCGACGACATCGCAGATGACCTGCGCGGTCGGATCCGTCTCCCATGGAACGACGGATAGGGTCGATAGGTCGGGAACCAGCTTCAGGTCGCTGTCGCGCGGCTCATAACGGAAGCTCGCTGTCTCTTCAGGATACTCCCCCGAGATCGTGTGCCGGTAGAGTGCCGACGGGAGAGCCAGCGAGGTGTTCGAGGTGAACTTGGACGACGGCATCATCTTGCCGCGCGGCACGCCCGCAAGGTCAGGTGTGATGCACTCAATGTCCTCGATCCCACGGTTGCGAAGCCACAATGCAGCTTCTCTCCAGTCAGTCACGCCACGCAGCGAAGTCAGTGCCGGTTGCGCGGCTGGAGTGCCCGTCGACTTCAGGACATTGCCTGCGGCCGGGGTGGGAGCAGAGTTTTTGCGTGGCATGACTCACCGGAGAGGAGTTGACGGGAACACTATCATAGAGAGAGATCGGCAATTGGCGAGAGGGGTGCGGCATTGACTTTATGGTCAGGATCGAAAAGAGCAGGCCTGACATCATAAGGAGTTTCGAGTGGTCCGGAAATTCGACGCGGTAGTTCTGGGCGCGGGCGCTGCCGGCATGATGTGCGCGATCCGGGCCGGAAACCGCGGCAAGAGTGTTCTCGTTCTTGATCATGCCAAGGCACCCGGAGAGAAGATCCGCATTTCAGGCGGGGGGCGCTGCAACTTCACGAACATAAATGCGTCGCCAGCCAACTACCTCTCGGAAAACCGGCACTTCGCCAAGTCGGCTCTTGCGCGCTACACGCCTCGGGACTTTCTGGACCTCGTCGAGCGCTATCGGATTGCCTGGCACGAGAAGACGCTCGGCCAGCTGTTCTGCGACAACAGCGCCAAGGACATCATCGCGATGCTGCTTGCGGAGATGCGCGCGGCAAATGTCCAGATGGAACTGCAGCAGGAAGTCTCGACCGTCGAGAAGACGGGGGAGGGGTTCCGCCTGACGACAGCCGGCGGGGTCATCGAAGCCGCGTCTCTCGTCATCGCGACAGGCGGCAAGTCCATTCCGAAGATGGGGGCGACGGGCTTCGCTTACCGGATCGCCGAGCAGTTCGGCCTCAATGTCCTGGAGACGCGCCCGGGCCTCGTGCCGCTGACGCTCGACCCGCAGTGGCTCGAACGGTTGGCGCCTCTTTCCGGTGTTTCCGTGCCGGCCGAGATCCGCCACGGCAAGACCGGCTTCCGGGAAGCGCTTCTGTTCACCCATCGCGGGCTGAGCGGCCCCGCAATCCTGCAGGTCTCCTCCTATTGGCGAGAGGGCGACGATATCCAGCTGAAGATCGAACCGGACAGGGATATCCTTGCTGCGCTGAAATCTGCGCGCAAGCAGAACGGTCGGCAGGCGGCGCAAACCGTTCTCGGGGAGATCATCCCCAAACGGCTGGCGCAGTTCTTCATCGAGAAGGCAGGCATCACAGCACCCTTGGCGGATCTTTCCGACAAGGCGCTGGAGGCGATCGCATCGACGATCCAGAACTGGAATTTAAGGCCTGCGGGCTCGGAAGGCTATCGGACGGCGGAGGTTACGCTCGGCGGCATCGACACAAGCGATCTGGATTCGCGCACGATGGCAGCCAAGCGGATGCCCGGCCTTTATTTCATCGGAGAATGCGTCGATGTGACAGGCTGGCTCGGCGGCTACAATTTCCAGTGGGCCTGGGCCTCGGGTCATGTTTGTGGGGATGCATTGTAGGGGCGGCCGATTCAGGACTTGTTAATCCGGGTAGGCAATTCTGCCATAATGCCAGCCAATTCCTGTGGTTGAAGGAGGGCATGCGCCCCGCCGCATTCGGCGGAACGCCACTGACAACGCTTTGGGGTTCACATAATGCAGAAAGCTCGCCGTGCCCGCGCCATCGCAATTGCCCAGACCCAGGACGCCGTAAAGTCGAGGCGTCTGCGCTTGGTGGCTATCAGTATCGGCGCACTTTGTGCTCTCATGGCCCTGCCAGTTCTCTTCTGATCTCCAGCGTCTCAATCTTCTTCGGCGCCGGGCATTTGGACGAGTGACGGATCTCCGTGAGTAAACGTGTGCCCACCGTCCACGCGTTCGCGCCGAGCGTCATTTCAGTAAAAGTTAAGTAAAGTCTGAGATGCTAGATCCTGGGATTAATTCAAGGGTGCTAGGTCAATGTCTCGTCTTTTGCCGTCATCGGTTGTCAGCCGCATTCTACTTCTCTGTCTGTTCCTGATCTTCATCACGGTGTCGGCCGTGGGCGGGCTCGCCTACAGGCATATTCAAGCCGACGTCATGCAGACCGCAATGGTGGATGCCGATAAGGCCGTTCGCGTTATGGGATTGCTCTACGAGCTGGAGGCGCCGGGCGCCGCCGTCTCGCTGGACGAGGGAGTGGTCACGACCATCCGCGCCGGTGAGGGTGACCTCAGCAATCACGCCCTGGTGGACCGCACCGCAGCTTCGATTGGTGGCGTTGCTACCGTATTCGAAAAACAGGGCAGCGATTTCGTTCGCATATCGACCAACGTGAAGAAGGAAAATGGTGATCGCGCCACCGGCACCAAGCTCGTGGCAGATCATCCCGCGCAGCCGCTCCTCGCCCGTGGCGAAGCTTATTATGGCCCGGCACTCCTGTTCGGGAAGGACTTCATGACCGGCTACTTCCCGACAAAGGATGCGGCAGGTACGGTGACCGGCATCCTCTTCATCGGCATCCCCATGGCCATCTACTTCGATCACATCGCCGCTTCGGGCAGCGTGATCGTCGGCAGTTCGCTGGCGGCGCTGCTATTCGTCAGCATCATCGGCTTCCTTGCCATTCGGGCGCAGATCCGGCCGCTTCGCGTGTTGACGGGAACGGTCAGGGCGATCGCCAATGGCGAGAATTCGACCGGTATCCCCTATCTCGAAAAGAAGAACGAGTTCGGTAACATTGCGCGGGCGCTGGAAGGCTTCAGGGACAGCGCGCTCGACAAGCAGGCTATCGAGAACCGTAGCGCGGAAGAACGCGTGGAGGCGGAGGCGGAGCGCCATCGCAACGACCTCGACAAGCAGCAGGTCGATGCGCAAATCGACCGTGCGGTGGTAGAGCTGGGTGCGGCCCTCTCCCGTCTCGCACAGGGCGACCTTTCGACCACCATAGAGGCGCGGTTCTCGGGCCGCCTCGAACAGTTGCGTGTCGATTTCAACGGTTCGATCGTCCGCCTACGCGACACGCTTTCGCAGATTCGCCAGAGTACTTTGGCAATCCAGAGAAACAGTGCTGACCTTAGCGAAGCCTCGTCCGATCTTTCCAAGCGCACAGAAAGTCAGGCTGCCTCGCTCGAGGAGACGGCTGCAGCCGTCGAAGAGATCACCGTGACGGTAAAATCCTCGGCGGAGCGGGCGAAAGAAGCGAACGCTGCTGTTTCGGCAACCAAGCGTAGCGCGGATGATTCCGGCACTGTCGTCAATAATGCGGTCGATGCAATGGGCCGTATCGAGGAGGCTTCGAAGAAGATTGAACTGATCATCGAGGTCATCGACGACATCGCGTTCCAGACCAATCTGCTGGCCTTGAACGCGGGCATCGAGGCTGCCCGGGCAGGCGAGGCCGGCAAGGGATTTGCGGTCGTTGCCCAGGAAGTTCGCGAGCTGGCTCAACGCTCGGCCGAGGCGGCGCAACAGATCAAGTCGCTTATCCATCAGTCCACGCGCGAAGTCAGCACAGGCTCCGGGCTTGTTCAGGAGGCGGGACATGTGCTCTCCGCCATCAGCAAGCAGGTCACCGGGATCAGCCAGCATGTGGAGATGATCGCGACCGCCAGCCAGGACCAGTCCGCTGCCCTTCAGGAGATCAATGTCTCCGTCAACCGAATGGATCAGATGACCCAGCAGAATGGCGCGATGGTCGGGGAAACGAGCGAGTCCAGCCATCGACTGGCAGGGGAGGCGCAAGCCCTCATGCAGCTCGTCCAGCAGTTCCGCATCGATGCGGATACAAGGTCGAGGGAAGGGTCTGCCGCCCGGGCTGCCTGATCTCCTCATGATCGACAGACATGGCGGCGGCGAACTTCTGTTCGCCGCCGCTTTTTCTACGGCAACTCTCTCCGCTACGGCCGAAAGCGTGCCGCCGAGAGACGCGCGAGCCTTGCCAGCGGGAACGCCGGATGACTCACCCTGGCTGCGCGACAACGACGGGAATGAGCAGGTCGCCCCAGTTCCCGGCCCCGCCATGGTGGCGCGCGGACCGGATGAGTTCGACCGACACGCCAGCATCGACAGCCTTCATGACCGAATGATTGAGCCGGTGCAGATCGTTGGCGAGCGTACGAATGGCGGTCTGCTGATCGGAAGACATGGCGGATGCCTGCTCTTCTGCACGTTCCTTGACGCGGGTTTGGACGTTCATGGCATTTCTCCTCTTGTAAGGGTTCTTGAACACTGACTTCCGGCTATCCTGGCCGCTGAAGCGGAGGGGTTTCTGTTACTCCGCTGCCGGTCGGAACTGCTCGGTTTCGGTGGATTCTCTCATGGCGGTGGTCGAAGACCGGCCGCCGGTAATCGCCATCGAAACGGCGTCGAAATAACCGGTGCCGACTTCGCGCTGGTGCTTGGTTGCGGTGTAGCCGTTGACCTCGGCGGCGAATTCCGCTTCCTGCAGCTCCGAATAGGCCGTCATCTGGCGGTCCTTGTAGCCGCGCGCCAGTTCGAACATTCCGAAGTTCAGCTGGTGGAAGCCGGCAAGGGTGATGAACTGGAACTTGTAGCCCATCGCGCCGAGTTCCCTTTGGAACTTGGCGATCGTCGCGTCATCCAGGTTCTTCTTCCAGTTGAACGATGGCGAGCAGTTGTAAGCGAGCTTCTTGCCCGGATGCACCTTGTGGACGGCCTCGGCAAACTTCCGCGCCTGTTCCAGGTCCGGCTTGCCGGTCTCCATCCAGATCAGGTCACTATAGGGTGCGTAGGCAATCGCGCGGGCGATGCAGGGCTCGATGCCGTTCCTGACCTGGTAGAAACCTTCCGCAGTGCGGCCGGCGTCATAGTCGACAAACGGGCGGTCACGCTCGTCGATGTCGGAGGTGAGCAGCTTGGCGGCTTCCGCATCGGTGCGGGCGACGATCAGTGTCGAGACACCCATGACATCCGCGGCGAGACGGGCAGCAGTCAGGTTCCGGATGTGTGCGGCGGTCGGGATCAGAACCTTGCCGCCGAGGTGGCCGCACTTCTTTTCCGATGCCAGCTGATCCTCGAAGTGGACGCCTGCAACTCCGGCCTCAATGAAAGCCTTCATGATTTCGAACGCATTCAGCGGCCCGCCGAAACCGGCTTCGGCATCGGCAACGATCGGGGCGAACCAGGTCTCGACAGACAGGCCCTTGCCTTCCTGGGTCTCGATCTGGTCCGCGCGCTGAAGGGTCTTGTTGATCCTCTTGGCAAGCTCGGGAGCCGCATTGGCGGGATAGAGGGACTGGTCGGGATACATGGCGGATGCAGTGTTGGCGTCGGCGGCGACCTGCCAGCCGGAGAGATAGATCGCTTTCAATCCTGCACGGACCATCTGCATGGCCTGGTTGCCGGACAGAGCCCCCAGCGCGTTGACGAAAGGCTCCTCGTTGATCAGCGACCAGAGACGATTGGCGCCCATTTCGGCAAGCGAATACTTGATCTCGAACGAGCCGCGCAGGCGTCTGACGTCATCCGCCGAGTAAGGGCGCTCAATACCCTCGTACCGGCCCTTCGGTGCGTTCGAGACCAAGTTGTCAAATTCTGTCATATCAACATTCTCCCATTTCAATGTCCTGCCCGGCAAGCCTTTGTCGACTGCGTGACGTGTGACTAGATTTACAGGGACTGACGCGAAACGGCTAGGAAATTGACCTATATCGGACCTGGAAAAGGGTTATGATGTAATTGTCTTTGACTTCTGGATTTGTCAGAATGTAAATTCTGTCAAAGATCGGCTCGGGTGCGTATTGTAAAAATGGTGACAGATGGTCGAGCGTAAGATCTTTGCCGGGCCGCGCGTCCGGCGCATCCGGATGGGCCTCGGCCTGACGCAGACGGCCATGGCCGAGGCGCTGGCTATCTCGCCGTCCTATCTCAACCTCATCGAGCGCAACCAGCGGCCGCTAACCGTCCAGCTCCTGATCAGGCTCGCCTCGGTCTACAAGATCGATCTCGATGTGCTGCAGGGGGAGGCTGGCGGAACGACGACCCAGTTGCGCGAGGTCTTCGCCGACCCTCTCCTGGCGGGCGAAATCCCGGGCGATCAGGAAATCATCGAGGTCGCGGAAGCCGCCCCCAATGCGGCTCTGGGAATGGTGAAACTCTATCGTGCCTATCGCGAGCAGGCCGCTCGCCTGTCGGATCTGGCTGACATCCTGGCGCGGGAGGGACATGAACCATCCGTGGCGGGCGCGAGGCTTCCGATCGACGAGGTTCGTGAACGGCTGGAGCAGCGGCCCAATTTCTTTCCTCTCATAGAGGATGCCGCCGAGGCGTTTATCCAGCGACTGGGGTCGACTGAGGACCTGTCCGGCGTGCTGAAGGGATGGCTGAAGGCCGAGCACGGCATTGCTGTCCGAACCCTTCCGGTGCACGCCATGCCCAATCTGAGGCGGCGGTATGACCGGCACTCGATGCGGCTCTTCCTCTCGGAGCGCCTGTCGCCGTTTGATCGCGCTCGGGAATTGGCGATGGAAGTTGCCCTTTTGGCTTTCGGCCCGCAGATCGTCGCCGAACTCGAAGGCCTTTCGTTGTCTAGCGACGAAGCACGGCGCATCGCGCGGTTCGAACTTGCGCGCTACGCCGCCCATGCGCTGATGATGCCCTATGGCGCGTTCCTTTCTGCGGCGCAGAAGGCCCGCTACGATGTCGATGTGCTGAGATCGCGTTTCGACGTTTCGTTCGAGCAGGCGGCCAATCGGTTGACGACCCTGGCACGACCCGACGCCGCAGGCATTTCCTTCTTCCTGCTTGAGCTTGACCATGCCGGCCATGTGATCCGCAGGGCTGGGGCTCAAGCCTACCCCAGGGCAGGTTTCGGCGGGCTCTGTCCCAAGCTCGGGATCCATGCGGCTTTCGCCCAGCCCGGTCAGGTGCTTTCGGAAGCAGTGGAGATGCCGGACGGTCGAGCGTTCCTCACGGTCTCCCGGACCGTCGAAGGGCCGCAGGCCGTTTTTGGAGAGAGACTACGCCGTACCGCCATACTCATCGGCTGCGAACTCGCCGCCGGTGCGGAAAGCGTTTACGGCCCTGCCGCCGCCTCGCCATCCGCAAAGGTGCTGGCGGGGGCCGCATGTCGACTGTGCGAGAGGCGGGGTTGTCTCGCACGCGCCGAACCACCGCTGACACGCCCGCTGGGTCTGGATGAGATGGTTACCGGCCTCAGCGCCTTCGACTTTCAGTAGCAGTTGATGCAGTGCACATTTCGCTTGTGGCTACCAAATTTCCTTTTTACTCTCTAACGAACAGGGAACACGGTGGGCTTTCACCGCTTATAACAATCGGAACAGGAGAGATCATGAAAACTCATTTGCTGCGTCTCGCCGCAACTGCAGTCGGGGTTGCCATCGCGGCGACTACCGCCATGGCGCAGGAGCGTGTGGTGAATGTCTACAACTGGTCCGACTACATCGATGAGTCGATACTGGCCGACTTCACCAAGGAGACGGGCATCAAGGTGGTTTACGACGTGTTCGACGCCAACGAGATCGTCGAGACGAAGCTTCTTGCCGGCGGTTCCGGCTACGACGTCGTGGTGCCGACAGCACCGTTCCTGGCCCGCCAGATCCAGGCAGGTGTTTTCCAGAAGCTCGACAAGTCGAAGCTGCCCAACCTGGCCAACATGTGGCCGGAGATTTCCGAGCGGCTGGCAAAATACGATCCGGGCAACGAATACGCCGTCAACTACATGTGGGGTACGACCGGGCTCGGTTACAACATCGACAAGGTGAAGGCCGCGCTGGGCGATATTCCACTCGATAGCTGGGACGTTCTGTTCAAGCCGGAGAACGCGGAGAAGCTGAAGGCTTGCGGCGTCAACATCCTCGATGCGTCCGACGAGACCTTTGCGATTGCAATGAACTACGTCGGCAAGGATCCGGACAGCAAGCAGGCGGCGGATCTGGAAGCGGGCGGCGAGGTCTACAAGGCGATCCGGCCCTTCGTGAAAACCTTCAACTCCTCCTCCTATATTGATGAGCTCGCGAACGGAGACACCTGCATCACAATGGGCTGGTCCGGGGACATCCTGCAGGCGAAGACCCGTGCCGCCGAGGCCGGCAATGGTGTGAAGGTCGAGTACGTGATTCCCAAGGAAGGCACGTACATGTGGTTCGACAACCTGGCCATTCCGGCTGACGCCAAGAATGTCGAGGAGGCTCACGCGTTCATTAACTACCTGATGAAGCCGGACATCATCGCCAAGGCGTCGAACTACGTGCAGTATGCAAACGGCAACCTTGCATCGCAGCCGCTCCTCGACAAGGAAGTCCTGGAAAACCCGTCCGTCTACCCGCCGGCCGAGACGGTCTCGAAGCTCTTCACCATCTCTCCCTACGGTCCACGCGAGCAACGTGTGCTCAACCGGGTCTGGACCGAGATCAAGACCGGAAGCTGATTTCGAAAGGGGCAGGTTCACACCTGCCCCTTCTTCTTCCTGTCGTAAACAATCGAAGATCTCATTTGGGGAGCGGGCATGGCGAAATCTCTGGGACCTGTAAAACGTAAATTCGCCCCATGGACAGAGCCCGGTGCGGTCCCCTTCATCCGGTTCGAAAACATCACGAAACGCTACGGCGACTTCACGGCCGTCAGCAACCTCAACCTGGACATTTATGAGCGGGAGTTCTTTTCACTGCTCGGCCCTTCCGGTTGCGGGAAGACGACGCTGATGCGCATGCTGGCCGGCTTCGAGGAACCTACGGAAGGCCGGATTCTTCTGCAGGGCAAGGATATCTCCGGCGTCCCGCCCTACCGGCGCCCCACCAACATGATGTTCCAGAGCTACGCGCTTTTCCCCCACATGACGGTGGAGAAGAACGTCGCTTTTGGCCTTGAACAGGATAACCTGCCGAAAGGCGAGATCCAGACCCGTGTCGAGGAGATGCTGAGGCTGGTCAAGCTGGAAGAGTTCGCCAAGCGCAAGCCGGGGCAACTCTCGGGCGGTCAGCGTCAACGCGTGGCACTCGCGCGGTCTCTGGCGAAGCGACCGAAGGTGCTGCTTCTGGACGAGCCGCTCGGTGCTCTTGACCGCAAGCTGCGCGAAGAAACGCAGTTCGAGCTAATGGATATCCAGCACACGCTGGGGCTTACCTTCCTGATCGTTACGCATGATCAGGAAGAGGCCATGACGGTCTCTGACCGCATTGCGGTCATGGACAAGGGCGTCATCGTCCAGGTCGCGACACCTGCCGAAATCTACGAGGCCCCGAACTGCCGCTATGTCGCGGACTTCATAGGCGACATCAATATCATGGAGGGCACCGTCGTTTCCGCCTCCGCCGGGAGAGGGGAGGCAGGAACGGTCGGAATAGATTGTGACGGACTTCCCGTCGCGGTGGAGCAGCAGCAGTGCACGGCTGCCGCAGGCGACAAGGTCGCCTTTGCCATCCGGCCGGAAAAGGTGAGGATCTCGCTCGACCAGCCGGTAGATACATCCGTCAACGCTGCCTACGGCGAGGTCTGGGATATCGGATATCTCGGCGATTTCTCTGTCTTCCTCGTCAAGCTCCCGGATGATCGGATCATTCGCGCGGCGCAGGCCAACGTTTCGCGGCTAGTGGATCGCCCCATCACCTTTGGCGACATGGTCTGGCTTAGGTGGCCACACGATGCCGGCCTTGTTCTGGCGCGATAGGGGATCACCATGGCCGAGGTCACCGCTTCCCCGCATGCAGGTCCCGCCCGCTGGCTGGTCGTCGCGGTGCCCTATGTATGGCTGCTGCTGTTTTTTGTCGCGCCGTTCCTGATCATTCTGAAGATATCGCTCTCCGATACCGCGATCGCGATGCCGCCATATACGCCCGTTTTCGAGGGATTTGGCGCGATCGGCGATTTCATCTCCCAACTGGATTTCGAAAACTACGCCTTCCTGGCAGAGGATCCACTCTACCTGCGGTCCTACCTTTCGTCGCTGCGGATCGCGGCTATCTCGACGTGCCTGCTGCTTTTCATCGGATATCCGATTGCGCTTGCCATGGCCCGCGCACCCACAAGCATCCGGCCCACGCTGGTCATGATGGTGATCCTGCCCTTCTGGACCTCCTTCCTGATCCGTGTCTACGCATGGATCGGCATCCTGAAGCCTGAAGGCCTGCTCACCCTCCTTCTGCAGGCCATCGGCATTCTGGGGCCGACTGAACAGGTGCAGATCTTCCGCACGGATACCGCCGTGTTCATCGGCATCGTCTATTCCTACCTGCCGTTCATGGTGCTGCCGCTCTACGCGGCGCTGGAAAAAATGGATGCAACCCTGCTGGAGGCGGCCAGCGACCTCGGTTGCCCGCCGTGGAAGGCGTTCTGGAAGATTACCTTCCCGCTCTCCCTGCCGGGTGTCGTCGCCGGCGCAATGATCTGCTTCATTCCGATCACCGGCGAATTCGTGATCCCCGACCTGCTCGGCGGCGCAGAGACGTTGATGATCGGCAAGACGCTGTGGACGGAGTTCTTCGGCAATCGCGATTGGCCGCTTGCATCCGCTGTCGCAGTGCTTCTCCTACTGGTCCTCGTGATCCCGATCATGATCTTCCAGAATCAGCAGCAGAAGGTGAGGTAGGCCATGAAACCGTCCCGCTTCGATCCCGTTGTCCTGACGCTTGGCTTCGCCTTTCTCTACATCCCGATCATCATTCTGGTGATCTACTCCTTCAATGCCTCCCGACTGGTCACGGTCTGGGGCGGATTTTCGCTGCAGTGGTATTCGGCGATGTGGTCAAACCAGGGGCTGATGGATGCCGCCTGGGTCACGGCGCGGGTGGGCGTGATCAGCGCCACGATAGGCACCATCCTGGGTACCCTGGCCGCCCTCGCACTCGTGCGATACGCCCGCTTCCCCGGCAAAATGGCCTTCTCTGGAATGATTTACGCGCCGCTTGTCATGCCGGAGGTCATTACCGGTCTGTCACTGCTGCTGTTGTTCGTGGCCATAGGGATAGATCGAGGCTTCTGGACGGTCACCATCGCCCATACGACATTCACCATGTGCTACGTGGCGATCGTCGTCCAGTCGCGGCTTCTCACCTTCGATCGCAGCCTGGAGGAAGCTGCCCTCGACCTGGGTTCTCCCCCGGTCAGGACGTTCTTCAAAATTACCCTGCCACTTATCTTTCCCGCCGTTGCCGCCGGATGGATGCTGGCCTTCACGCTATCGCTCGATGATCTGGTGATTGCGAGCTTCACGACGGGGCCTGGTGCGACCACGCTGCCGATCAAGATCTATTCGCAGGTCAGGCTTGGGGTTACGCCGGAAATCAATGCGATCTGCACGATCCTGATCGGCCTTGTGACCATCGGGGTCATCGCGACCTCGTTCACGTCGAAAAGAACGGAACTGCGCCGCATCCGCGACGAGCATGTCGCCCAACGCGGGGCTGCGTGAGAAGAAGGGGCGCTTACCCCCTGATGTGTTGAATAGGGGAGCACCCCCTGGATGGCAGGGGGCAGGTCTAGTCCTGCGGCCCGGCGGGTATTGCGGCCCCACGGACGGCGATCGCGACCGGCTTGGATGTGGATCCGCCGATAAAGAGCACCCGATCGCTGCCCGGTTCGGTTGCAGAGGCTATGCGCGCCGAGAGGGCCAGTCCGCCGTCCACAAAGGGAACCAGCCCGGCAAGCACGACCTTGGCCGCGGCACTCTCTATCACGCCCGATTGAATTTCCGCCGTGCCGCCCTTGAAGGCGGCCGTCACATCCAGCTTCTGATATTCGAAGTCCTGTCCATCAGGGTTCTGCAACGGCTGATAGTTCAACTCGCCGACCCGCTGAAGGATGGCGGCCGGGTCGAGCTCAGGCAGGGTACCGGCGCCGGTGGTGATCCGTATGAGGCCTTCCGCATCCCGCCAATCAACGGGAAAGCCCTGACCGCCCGGCTTGAAGGACAGCTCGATCGAGCCACGTGCCTGTGGCAACGGCCCGCTTATCGCAAGTTTTTGCAGGACGTTCTGAAGATTCGCATCGTGCAGGGCGATCCGGACATTACCCTGCACATCGGGGCCGGAGTTCGAGGTTACCATCTGGCTGGTCAGCCGGCCTCCCTCCAGGGTGCCATCGACAATGTCGATGCGGGATTGCCCGCCTTCGTTCATGATGCCGAGTGCTGCCTGTGTCAGGAGCAGGGGCCCGAAGGACATCTCCTGTCCTGAAATCCGCAAGTCGAGATCCAGCCCCTTTGTCAGCTCGGAATGTGTGTCGCCTGCGGGCGTGATCGCGGAATACAGGGCGGGCAGATTGAGACGTTCAAAGGCCAGCGTCCCCGTCAGCCGTGGTGGTCGTCCCGCCGGCATGGCCAGATCCAGGACACCATCCGCCTCTGTCTCGTTGAATGAAAGGTCCAGGGCATCGAAGCGCAGCGTCTCTGCGGTGGTCAGCAGCCGGGCACTCAACGAGAATTGCTTGAGCTGCTCCAGGCCTGGCAAGGTGATGCCGGTCCAGGCAAGTGCCGTGGGAGCATCGGCTATTGCAATCTCGACGTCACCGGAGACAGCCGCGTAGTTTGCGAGGTTCGCTGTGCCGTTGAACCGGGCGGACATGATGTCCGACGAAAAGCGGCCTTCGAAGGGTGCGTTTCGTCCAGACAGAAGCATAAGCGGTTGTGGGGAGGACCCACTGAGTTGCAGGGATCGACCGCCGACCTGAGCGGAAAGTTGGAAGGACGCCGGCTGCGAAAGGCGCGGCCACTGGACACGTCCGGTCATGCCGGCCGCGCGCCAGATCTGGCCGGTGGCACTGTCATCGATTTCCACCCGACCGTTCTCGATGGTGACATCGCCAACGCGAGGATCAAGCTTGGGATCGAGGGTGAGATTTCCTTCTGCGATGGCAGCATTCCTGGCAGCGGCGCTAAGCAAGCCTTCGTCTGCCCAGTCAAGCCGGCCTGTCGCATCGCGCAGAACGAAAAACTCCGGCTCGACCAGCTCGAAATTGCGGAAGGCGATGCGCCCCTGAAGCGCCTGATAGAGGCTGAAATTGGCGGAAAGGCGCGATATGCGGGCAAGAACGCGAATGCCGTCGCTGGTCGGCTTGGTGATGGCGACCCGCGACACTTCGATGCGAGGAACCGGCAGGAAGCGTATCGTCGGCGCACCGTCTATGGTCACCTGGTCGCCGGTCCATTCCGCAAGAGCCTGCTCCATCCCGTTGCGCACGATCGGCGTCGAGATCAACAGAGGTGCTGCAAGCTGCACGGCGACAAGCACTGCCAGGACGCCGGTGACGGCCAGCAGGAGGATGCGCAGCAAACGGCGGTGGAGGGGCGACAATCGTCGGCCAAGCGCTTGTGACATGCGTTGAATGGTATGGATCATGATTCGATGTCTGCCTTGATACAGCCGGCAGGCGCCGCAGGAAGCCGATATAGCAAATCCCGTGTGCGTGCAAATTCACCGCTTTATATCCCGCGCTGAGCTGGTTTATCTTGCGTTGCAGCACGGTATGGAGTGCCGTTGGGATGGAGGATCGCCGATGACATCTGAGCAGCCCCTTTGGAGCCCCTCGAAGGCCGAGCAGCAAAAGGCACCAATGCACACGTTCATGCTTTGGTGTGCCGAGCGGCATGGCAGTCCGGCATCCTACGATGACTTCCATGCCTGGACCGTAAGCGAGCCGGAAAAGTTCTGGTCTTCTGTCTGGACGTTCTGCGACCTGAAGGGGGATCCGGGAAAGCGGGTCCTGACGGACGGCGGCGATATGCTGGCGGCACGCTTCTTCCCGGAAGCAAGGATCAACTTCGCCGAAAACCTGCTGTCGCGCAGGGGCGAGGGGGACGCCATGATCTTCCGCGGTGAAGACAAGGCGCGCGACCGGTGGTCCTGGGATCGCCTTCACTCGGAAGTGTCTCGAATTCAGCAGGCGTTGCTTGCGCTGGGGATCCAGAAGGGTGACCGTATTGCTGCAATGATGCCAAACATGCCCGAGACCGTGGCGCTGATGCTGGCGGCCGCTTCGATCGGTGCCGTCTGGTCGTCCTGCTCCCCCGACTTCGGCGAGCAAGGTGTGCTGGATCGCTTCGGCCAGATTGAACCGAAACTGTTCATCGCCTGCGACGGCTACTGGTATAACGGCAAACTGCAGGACGTCGCCCAGAAGGTCTGTGCGGTTTCATTGGTGCTTTCGGTTCCGGTTCTCGTCATACCCTATGCCGGCGACGCGGTGGGGCTTGCGGCCTCGCTGGATGATGGTCGTACGCTGATGGATTTCCTCGCACCATTCGAAGCCCGCGACGTCGAGTTCCTGCCGCTCCCGTTCGCGCATCCGCTCTATGTTCTCTTCTCCTCCGGAACCACGGGAGTTCCGAAGTGCATCGTGCATTCCGCCGGCGGAACCCTGATCCAGCATCTGAAGGAGCACCGTCTCCACTGCGGCATCGAGCCGGGAGAGCGCCTCTTCTACTTCACCACCTGTGGCTGGATGATGTGGAACTGGCTGGTCTCGGGCCTTGCCGTCGGTGCCACGCTCTGCCTGTTTGACGGCTCGCCCTTTGCACCCGATGGCAACGTATTGTTCGATTATGCCGAGCAGGAGGGCTTTGCCGTTTTCGGTACGTCCGCAAAGTATATCGATGCCGTGCGCAAGAGCGGGATCTTGCCGCGGCAATCGCACGATCTGTCGTCGCTGCGCCTGATGACATCCACCGGCTCTCCGCTCTCGCCGGAAGGATTTTCCTTCGTCTACGACGGCATCAAGCCTGACATCCACCTCGCGTCGATCTCGGGCGGTACCGACATTGTCTCCTGCTTCGTGTTGGGCAATCCGCTGAAGCCGGTCTGGCGCGGCGAGATACAAGGGCCGGGACTTGGCCTTGCGATTGATGTCTGGAACGATGAAGGAGACCCTGTCCGGGAAGAGAAGGGTGAACTCGTTTGCACCAGGCCGTTCCCTTCGATGCCCATCATGTTCTGGAACGACCCCGACGGCGCCAAGTATCGGGCGGCCTATTTCGAGCGCTTCGAGAACATCTGGTGCCATGGCGACTTTGCCGAGTGGACGGCCCATGGCGGCATCGTCATCCACGGCCGCTCGGACGCCACGCTTAACCCGGGAGGGGTTCGGATCGGAACGGCCGAAATCTATAATCAGGTCGAGCATTTGCCGGAGATAGCGGAGGCCATCTGCATCGGACAGGACTGGGAAGAGGACGTCCGCGTCGTCCTCTTCGTGCGTCTGGCCTCCGGCGTCGTACTCGACGAGCCGCTGATCAAGACAATCAAGAACAGGATAAGGACCGGTGCCTCGCCGCGGCATGTTCCGGCCAAGATTATCGCTGTCGCCGACATACCGAGAACGAAATCGGGAAAGATCGTCGAACTGGCGGTACGCGACGTTGTTCACGGGAGACCGGTCAAGAACAAGGAGGCGTTGGCCAATCCGGAGGCGCTGGACTTGTTCTCCGAGCTGGCTGAGTTGAAAAGTTAGTCAGGCCCGCCCGAGAGCGCCGACGTCGCCTTTCTCATCATGCTCGGGCTTGGTCCCGGCATCGGGTCCGCGTTTGGACATGGAAGGACGGTCCACCAAGGCTCGCCCGCATCGAGAAGGCTGTCGGCCAGATCAAGCGGTTCAAGCGTGTCGCCCTTGCGCTACGAGAAACAAAACGACGCTTCGCCTGCCTCGTCGCCCTTGCCGTGCGCCTTGTCTCACATAGATGGTTCCTCACAGCCTAATGCCTGCACGGGGAAGAGGTAGCAAATGCTGTGGTGGAAGAAGAAGGAGAAGGCGATAAAGGCGCTTGCCATAGAGCCTCCGCCGCCTCGGCCTGACCGAGATGGCATGGCAATCGCGGTTTGCGTCAAAAATGAACAGACCTACATCGAGGAGTGGCTGAGATACCACCTTGCCGTGGGTGTGAGCCATTTCATTGTTTACGACAACGGATCGACTGATGCGACGTGCGAAATCCTGAACCGTGTGGCGCCAACTGGGACACTGACGCTGATACCCTGGTCCGGAAAGGTCAATTCGGCGAAGTCCGGCCAATTGATAGATGGGCAGGTCCTTGCCTTCGCCCATGCCATCTTGAGTTTTGGATCGCGCTTCCGCCGCATGGCCTTTATTGACGCGGACGAGTTTCTGCTGCCGCGCATCGGCTCGACTATTAAGGAGGCGCTTTCGGCGACAGGCGATTTCCCGAACGTTTCCCTGCCGTGGCATATGTTTGGAACCAGCGGCCATAAGGCAAAGCCGAATGGGCCTGTCCTTCTCAACTACACGCGCCGAAGTGCCGATCCGATGAGCAGGAAGGAAAATGCATCCAATTTCAAATGCATTGTCGATCCCTGCGAGGTCGTGGAGGTCAGCATACATCAATTCAAGACGCGCAGTTTCGGCGATCTGACATCCAATGATGCCGGTTTTCGAACCAGTCGAGATGGGCGGAAAGGCCGAGAATTCTACTCCAACAAGAACCTGCAGTTAAATCATTACTACAGCAAGTCGGAAGAAGAGATGCTGGGAAAGCTGGCGCGGGGGTCGAATTATATCGCTTCGGCGGAGAAACTCTCTGATCGAATGCGGGCAACTTTACGAAATATCGAAGAGCAGGAAGTGGAGGACGTCGCCATGGTCGAGTTCGTTTTGTCCAATGCCATAAGTTTGGACAACGGCAGCACGCCTTCCACCCGCGACGCGAGGGCTGAGGCAGAAGCCTCCTGAGGAGTTCACTCGAGACCCGAGGCAAACTGCAGATGTGCAAATGAAGCTGTCAGCCTGCATTGATAGTGCCAGAACGGGCCACCGTCGTTGCCTGTTGGAACAGGAGCCCCGAGTGCGACGAATGATGTGCCATTTTAACGCTGCGTTAAGAAGTGTTGGTCAACAGTAAAGAAACAATGAGGTATCTCTTGTGCAGCGGATCTGGAGCGTACGCCTCCACGACATGAGGTCTTCGATCCACACGTTGGACAGCATTTCACTTTAAAAGGCGGCTTTGCCGCCTTTTTTTTGTGCTCGCCCCGTGGCGTGTACAAGGAACGCAGGTCCTGCCGGATAGCTGCCGCGTCAGTTCGCGAGCACCCTTTGCGGCGGGAAGGTGATTTCGATCAGGGTGCCTTCGCGCGGAGCCGAGTTGATGGCGAATGTTGCGCGGTTGGCATCGACCATCGCCTTGGTGAGCGGTAGGCCCAGTCCCGTGCCATCCCCTCGCTGCCGGGTGCTGCCCGCAACCTGGCGGAAGGGTTTCATGGCAAGCTCGAGCTCCGAACGCGTCATTCCGATCCCGGTATCGCGGATGCGCAGTACGACGCTGCCGTTTGCTTCATAGACGGTTGAAACCACGATCTGCCCGCCGGACGGCGTGAAGCGGATAGCGTTGGACAGGATGTTGAGAACGATCTGCTTGACCGACCGGAGGTCGGCGACCACAGGCGGCACGGCGTGCGACAGGGCCGTCCGAATGATCACGCGCTGGCCGTTCGCCTGTGGCTGCACAAGGGACACGGCTTCAGAGATGCTCTCGTTGAGTTCCACCGACACGAAGTCGAGCTCCATCTCGCCAGCCTCGATCTTCGAGATGTCCAGGAGATCGTTGACGATATCGAGTACGTGGCGGCCGGAACGCACGATATCGTTGGAATATTCCACATAGCGCGGGTGACCGATGGGACCGAAGCGTTCTGACGCCATGAGATCGGCAAATCCGATGATGGCGTTAAGGGGCGTGCGGATTTCGTGGCTGACATGGGCGAGGAATTCGCTCTTGTGCGCATTGGCGGTTTCTGCCGACCGCTTTGCCGTTCGCAACTCCTCCTCGGTCCTCTTCCACTGGGTGATGTCCCTGATGACAGCACAATAGCCGTTCGACGACGTCAGTGTGCCGATGGTCATGAAGAGTGGAATAAAGCCGCCGGACGCCTCGCGGCCGATCACTTCCCGGCCGTCGTTCAGGACGCTTGCCACTCCATGCCCCGAAAGGCCGCCAAGATAATCCATGATGGCCTTCTGGCTCTCATGGGCAAAGAGCATCACGAACGGCTTTCCGTTCGCTTCCTCGCCATCGTAGTTGAAGAGCGCACTGGCGGCTCTGTTCAGGGAGCGGATATTGCCGTCCGTGCCGATGACGACGACGCCGTCCGTCGCCGTTTCCAGGATAGCGCGTAGTTCCTCCACTTCGACCTGCGCGGCCTCTTCCGGTATCTGTCCTGTCGGCAGGGGAATGATTTTCGCCCCGGATGCGGGCCCTTCTTCAGCCGTCTCGGTGGAGATCGGCATCAGGGCCAGCATGAGGGCGGTGACCTGGTCGAAACGCACGGACTGTAGCCGGGCCGTCACGGGAACGAGCGCGTCGTCGGCGCGGACGACCATCATGCCGCTGGTCCGGTCACCCGTTTCGTCCAGATCTTCACGCTGGAGCAGGGCATCGAGGCCACCGACCTCCGCCAGGGCTTCAATCGAGGAGTAACCCGTCAGGCGCAGGAACTCCGGATTGCCATGGAGCAAGCTGTCGCCGTTGTGAACCAGGAGCGCCACCGGCATCTGATCAAGGACTTCCGCTGAAAGACTGATCCGCTCGCGCACCGGTATTCCCGCATAAGCGAATTGCGGTTCGGTGGCGTGGGCTTCTTCCGCGTCCGCATCCGCGTCGATGGTGGGCTCTGCCTTATCTCCGGCATCGGCATCGGCATTGACATCGACTTCGTCCTCGACACCCCGCTCCAGCGAGGAAAGATCATCGGTGGGCTGCGCAGCCTCCACGGTCTTCTCATCGTGAGATTGCGCGGCATCCGCCGGATGGTTCGGGCCCAAAAGCGTATCAGCGTCCGCCCGGTCGCCCGGCGTTTCAGGAACGTCGCTGGAAGCCGCCAGCTGGTCCGTATCCTTGGCGTCGTTTCGGGGGCCGATGAAACGGTCCAGATGGCGTGCGATCTCACGAAACGCGGCCCGTTCTACCGGCGACAGGCTTTGGCCGCGTTGGCTGTGGTTGGGAAGTCGAACAACCTTCTCGGAATCGCTCGGCACGACGCTGTCGACGAGGCGCAGAGCAGGCTTTTCTCCCTCGGGAAGCTCGCGGTCCTGCCCTTGATCGGGCTCGCCTACGATCGGTGCATCGGTGATCTCGCCGGTTGTCTCGCCATGGGGCGCAGGGGCCGCCTGCTCCTCTGCCAGATCGATATTGTCGTTCGATGAGTGCGTGAGGCCCGTTTCCAGTTCACCCGGTGCATGCGTGGCTGCCGGCGGCTCATCGTTCACGACGACCGCCTCATCCTCCACCATGTCGGTCTCTGCGTCGGCTGGCGTGTCATCCTCGGCATGGCCCAGCGTGAGACCAGATGCATGAGGGTCCTCGACAGCGTCTCCGACGCGGACGATGCCAAACCCGCGGAAGCCGTCGAACGTGCGGTCGCGCGTGTAAGTGGGCAGAGCTGCCAGATCGATCGG
This sequence comes from Pseudorhizobium xiangyangii, assembly GCF_020531965.1. Classification (GTDB taxonomy): domain Bacteria; phylum Pseudomonadota; class Alphaproteobacteria; order Rhizobiales; family Rhizobiaceae; genus Neorhizobium; species Neorhizobium xiangyangii. The sequence continues at coordinate 202,326 of NZ_JAJAWH010000008.1, forward strand.
CACGATCAGGGATGTACCCTCGACTGGCCACCAGATCGTTTTTCCGGACCACGTGTCACGCCGTCCGAGAAGTTCTCCGATCTTGCCCTCCGGATCCAGATGGAAGAGGCTCGCCACGTCGCTGAACGCCATTCCGTTGATGGCCGCAGCACGAGGGCCAACGGTGGTGGCGAACTCGTCGGACACTTCGGAGAAACGGCCCTCCCGGTCGATCTTCCAGACAAAGCGCATGGCTCTTGCATCGCGCTTGAAGACGAAGTCCGCGGGTGCTGCCTCGGCAACAGCCGGTGCAGGCATGGATTCCGATACCGGAGGCTCCCGATCGGTCGAAACGACGTTGGAGACCGTCTGCGCGAGAGGTTGGTCTTCCACGGAGGCAAGGTCTTCGGCCGCGTCCTCCGGTGCCGGTGCCGGTGCCGGTGCCGGTGC
>NZ_JAJAWH010000085.1 GCF_020531965.1 Pseudorhizobium xiangyangii
TTGAACCCACCCCCATTACAACTCCTAGTTGCATATTACAGGTTATGGAACTATCGCTTCTTGGGTTGGTTCCGTCTTCCCCCTGCTGCTGCCCTCAGCAGCGTCGGTGGAAAGACTTACATCTCATCATTGAGTGGCTTATGTCTAAATTCCACTTCCTTGTCATGGTAAAAGGCGACTTGTTACCCGCTTTGCGCGAGAGAGAGCTTCCAAACTTGCTGTCGGCAAACCCAACCAGGCTCTGAAAGAGTCCAACCGGAACTGGCGCAGGTTCAATGCAACGATGTATTGACTTATGCGATCGATTCGTCGCTAACGAGCGTATGATCGCGAATCAAAATCTCAGAGGAATATTTAATGATAAGGAAACTTTGTGCCGAAACGTTCGGTACATTCTGGCTAGTACTTGGCGGATGCGGCAGCGCTGTTCTTGCTGCAGGCTATCCTGAACTGGGCATCGGATTCGTTGGCGTATCTCTGGCTTTTGGGCTGACTGTGCTTACAATGGCATATGCCGTCGGAAGCATATCCGGCGGTCATTTCAATCCGGCTGTTTCGCTTGGTCTGGCGGTCGCAAACCGGTTTGATTGGAAAGAGGTTGGTCCGTATTGGGTGGCGCAGGTGGTCGGCGGCGGAATGGGTGCAGTCGTGCTCTATGCCGTAGCCTCGGGTGCTGCTGACTTTACCGCAGATGGCTTTGCTTCAAATGGATATGGTGTGAATTCTCCTGGAGGTTATGATTTGATCTCAGCATTCATCGCGGAGGTGGTCCTTACTGCAGCTTTCCTGGTCATTATCATTGGCGCCACGTCTAAGGCTGCGCCTGCAGGCTTCGCCCCGCTATCTATTGGCATGGGTTTGACCCTCATTCATCTAATCTCAATCCCGGTCACAAACACATCGGTAAATCCGGCCCGGTCGACGGCGGTTGCATTCTTCGCAGAAAATGGAGCATTTGGGCAACTGTGGCTGTTTTGGGTAGCCCCGCTGATTGGAGCCACTATCGGCGGCCTGATCTGGACCTTGCTTCTTTCACCCGGTGAGGCGCTGCGCGGCGTTGGTGAGCCCGACGCTATCTGATTAATTCTTCAGCGAAGCCCAAAGAAAAGCCCGGCCCGACAGCTCCTCGCTCATCGGCACTTTTAAATCTAGCGATGGCGGGTGCGCAGTTTGGCATTGGCGATCGCTATATCAGCATGTCCATTCCGGCCGTTTTGAGCGAGACCACCGCCCAAGCTTGGTCCGCGATGCTAGCGAAAGATCCTCTGTCTTTGCTCGTAGTGAAATCCGGCTTTGATCAGCGAGTTGGCGAGCGTGGCCAGTCGGCCACCTCGCCATGATGGCTGGCGATTGCCAGGGCCAGCCATCATGAAGCAGGAGTCGGGTGGACGGACACTGCACCCGACTTTAAGTCAACCGGCACTGATCAAATGCGATATACAGACGACTGAGTATGCCATGCGTAACATCGTGAATCGAATTCAATGACGGATGCAATGATGCATATAGATGAAATGATTGAGATTTTGACCCGAGTTGCAAACTCTATGAGGGATAATGCGGGATCAGGTTACAAACCACAACCAAAGCCTAAAAGTGCTCTTCCGTGGGCTGTCAGTCGTGCTCGTTTATGTTTACGCCTTTCACGTCGCGCCACGCAGGATTGAAACTTTTAGTATATTAGACTTCGCTCGGCTAAACTGTCCGAATGTTGGCTGTAGCTCCCGCGGCGACGGAGCCACAAACTCCCGTTCGGCTTCAGAATGTCGTTTCAGCGCCGGTGTAGATCCTGATGCTTCCGCTGCTTCAACTGCGACCTCTACGCCTTTATTACATTTCTTAAGCAGAAACCTGGTTCCATCGCCGCAGGCTGGGGTTGCCAGGTGCCCTGGGCAAGCCCGAACAGTCCACCGACACCCGAGCCGGG
>NZ_JAJAWH010000086.1 GCF_020531965.1 Pseudorhizobium xiangyangii
CAGATTTCCCGAGCCAGCTCTGTGCCGTGTTCACTTCATGCGCAATGCCTTGGCCCATGCTGGAAAGAGCGGACGCCGCGTTGTCTCCGCCTTTATCGCCACGGCTTTTGCTCAGGAAACACCGGAGGCGGCAAGCAGTCAATGGCGCAATGTCGCCGATCAGATCAGGCCGAAGGTGCCGAAACTCGCCACGCTCATGGACAGTGCCGAGCAAGACGTTCTCGCCTACATGACCTTTCCCAAGCCGCACTGGACGAAGTTGCACAGCACGAATCCCATTGAACGGCTCAACGGCGAGATCAAGCGAAGGACTGAGGTCGTCGGCATCTTTCCCAACGATGATGCCATCGTGCGCCTGGTCGGTGCGCTATTGCTCGAACAGAATGACGAGTGGGCCGTCCAACGATCCCGCTACATGACACTTGAGACCATCGCCACAATGAGCGATGATCCTCTCATCAGCCTGCCAGCCGCAAGCTGATCCATTCACGGCTCTGTCCGGAAGGCACGGCGACTGCCGAAGCTACACCACGCCGTGGGACACGATCCCCAATAACGTGTTTCCATCGCGACAAGATTATGATTCTCTGAATAGCCCCGAGATTTGTAGACGCCTTCTTTCCTAATTTTGAGGCAAGAAGAGCATCATGAGCAAACCGAATTTCAGTGAAGACTTTAAGCGCGACGCTGTGCGTCAGATCACGGAGCGAGGCTATCCGGTTGCGGAGGTTTCGCAGCGGCTCGGCGTCAGCCAGCATTCGCTTTACGCGTGGAAGAAGAAGTTTGCGGCATCGAACGCCAAGGGTAGCGACGAAGCCGAGGAGATCAGGCTGCTGAAGAGAGAGCTGACTCGCGTTACCGAGGAGCGAGACATCTTAAAAAAAGCGGCCGCGTATTTCGCCAGGGATGCAAAGTGAAGTACGCGTTCATTGCCCTGCATCGCTTGCAGTTTTCGGTGCGGACGATGTGCCGCCTTCTGCGGGTTCATCCGAGGAGATTTTATGCTTGGCTGAAGACCCCGCTGAGCAGGCGAGCCAACGAGGACAAACGGCATACCGATCTGCTCCTGAAGGCATGGGAAGAGAGCGGCAAGGTCTACGGTTACCGCAAGCTGCATGACGACCTTCTCGATCAGGGCGAGATGTGCTGCCCGAACCGAGTTGCGCGCCTGACCCGCCTTGCCGGGATCAAGGCGCAGATCGGCTACAAGCGCCGCCCCGGCGTTTATGGTGGCAGGCCTGCCGTCGCTATCGACAACACTCTCGACCGGCAATTCGACGTGGCGGCTCCGGACAAGGCCTGGGTCACCGACATCACCTACATCCGGACCTGCGAGGGCTTCGCCTATCTCGCCGTCGTCATCGATCTCTATTCCCGCCGAGTGATCGGCTGGGCAATGCAGAGCCGCCAGACCACCGACGTCGTGCTGCAGGCTCTGCTGATGGCCGTATGGAGACGCAAGCGGAAAAACAAGGTGCTGATCCACTCGGATCAGGGCTCGCAATTCACCAGTATGGATTGGGCCTTGTTCCTCAGGCATCACAATCTGGTTCACTCGATGAGCCGACGCGGCAACTGCCATGACAATGCGGTCGCCGAGAGCTTCTTCAATCTTCTGAAGCGAGAGCGGATACGTCGCAGGGTCTACCGTTCACGAGATGAAACACGGCAGGACGTGTTCGATTACATCGAGATGTCCTACAACCCGAAACGCAAGCACGCCAGGAATGGGATGCTGTCTCCCGTCGAATTCGAGAAGCAGCAGAAAATCTGACCCGAGGGTGTCTACAAAACTCGGGGCTATTCACACCTTCGAGTTTGAGGGCAA
>NZ_JAJAWH010000087.1 GCF_020531965.1 Pseudorhizobium xiangyangii
AGTCCGCTTCGCCAGAAGCGCTTTTCGGTTCATCCTCACGCTTGCGCGGTGCAAAACGGCCGGTTCGACGAAGACGAATTCCTCGTGAACCTCAATCTCCACCAAACGTTCGAGCCCGGACAGAATTTCGGAATAGGTGGCAGAACGCCTATGCGATTTCATGTATCCGGGCGAATAGTAGCTCATGGATCGAGATGTTGAGACGGCGTGCGATATCGGTCGTCTGGAGTAATCCAAGGTTCGCTTGGTGCCCTTGGATCTTCCAGTATGTCCCGATAGTGATGCCCAGGAACGCCGCATGCTCGGTTTTCGTGCGGCCGGCTTTCAGCCGTTCACGCTCTACAATATAGGCGATACTTTCTATCAGGGTGGTGTCGTCTTTTAGAAGACCGCTTCTTTTGGGCATTTTAAACCTGTTATTTGGCAACTTGTCGCTACAGCTAAAGATAGCCAATCACATTACCAGTTGCAATTCCTGCCTGCCACGAGATCGACCGGAGAAAGCTTGAGGTGGCGGGCAATCGCCTCGATCGAGGCGATTTGAAGGTTTGCACACCGGCTTTCTATCTGGAAATACGTTCGGACAGACAATCCAAGCTGGGCGGCCCAACTGGTTTTGGTTGCTCCGTTGCGCAACCGTTCCAGTTCGATTCGCCGCGCAATATTATCCAGTAGAATAGAGTGATCGAGTTTCTGCCTTGAGTGCTTCAAGACTGCTCTCCATGTGACAGGGTAGGGGTTGAAGGAGGAGCCAAGGGTGTCAAGCTCGCCCTGGCAAGAATTGCTTTCAGATCGCGCCTGCTTGGAGTTGTCTGCTCCAGATCCGCAATGACGGCCCGATAGTAGGACCTTATGGCGGCTTTCGCCTTAGCAGCGTCTTCCTCCGCTAGTGCCTGGAGCAGGTCTTCAGCCACGGCCAGGAGTGGGCCATCACAGCGATTGGCGAGCATGGCAAGCTGTGCCGCAGCCATGGCGATTGATACCTGCTTGGTTACCGTGCTGCGGTTCGTCAGGCCGGCCATGCAAACAATGAGATCTAGGAACTGTGCTGTGGCCCCGTCGCTGTCTCCGCTCCGGATCGAGTTGATGAGGCGTTCGATTTCGTGGGCGATATGCTTGCGTGCATTGGCTGGTGCCGCTGCCATGGAGGCGGCCGCATCGGCGGCGAATAGGCAGGCGATGCGGCTACGATCGACTGCTTCTGGAATTGTTGGCTGGGCAATAAACGCGCCTCGATCAGCCGGCAACCAAACCAGACCTTCCGACCGCAAAACGAACAGAACTTCGCGGATTGTCGTTCGGCTGGTGTTAAACGCCGAGCTGATTACATTCTCTTCCAGTTTGGCGCCGGGGAGAAGCTGCCGGCGGGTGATCGCGTCCCAGAGCTGCGTGTAGATCTGCTCTTTAATCGGAGAGGATTGCAGCATCAGCGTTTTCCCTTCTTCGGCTTGCTGGAAAAGGCCTTGTCGAGAAAGGCCTTGGCATCAGCGGATGTGACGTTGTTGGGAAATCCCTTCGGCGGCTTGGCGCCATCAGCGACGAGTTTGCTAACCCATTCCATCTGTTTGGGGGATGCTGCCGACATGCTGCGCTCTTTGGTCATCGCATCGATCCAGCTTGTCAGCATCTTTGTGTCCGCGAGAATGTCGTCGGCAATGGTGATCCCGGCTCCTTCAGCAAGCTTTTGGGCATAGGCCAGTTGCTTTTCGCTCGGTCCGGC
>NZ_JAJAWH010000088.1 GCF_020531965.1 Pseudorhizobium xiangyangii
CAGTGTGCCGCTGCTGCCTGCAAAGTTCGCCAAAATGGCAGTGGAGGCTGCGACATTGCCCGCATCGGAAATCGCCAATGTGCCATCGCCAATGTTGCCCACGATTAAGCCGCTTGAGTTATTCCACTGCGACCCGGCGCCGCTCACAGTGACAGACCCGACGCTGCCAACACCATTCCCAATTCTGCCCAGACCGCTTGAAACCACGCCACCACCACTAACGGTCAACGTGCCGTTGCCCATAAATCCGACTTCCAGCCCACCCAAGCTCGAGTTGTTCCACTGCGATCCGTCGCCATTTACCGTGACAATGCCAGTCGCAGCGGGATTCGAGCCAACAACGCTCGCAGTATTCGATACCACTCCACCGTCGGTTATTTCGAGCGTACCGGCGCCGAGGTTGCCCACGATCAAGTCGCCAGAGTTATGCCACTCAGATCCAGCGCCACTCACAAGGGCCACCCCTGTTCCGGTGGGGTTGAAGCCAACAGTGCCGCTCGTATTTGACACGACGCCGCCCCCAGTTATCGTTAGGGTGCCAATGCCGCTGTGGCCCACAGTCAGGAAGCTCGAGCTGTTCCACTGCGATCCAAGGCCGCTTACGGCGGCCATACCGGTCGCGGCGGCATCCGAACCAACAATGCTCGTTGTATTTGACACTAGGCCGCCGCCGCTAATGCTGAGTGTGCCGTTACCAACGAGGCCCACTATCAAGCCGCTAGAGTTATTCCATTCAGATCCAGCGCCATTCACAAGGACCGTTCCGGTCGTAGTGGCGTTGAAGCCAATATAGCCGTTTGTATTTGAGACGACGCCGCCGTCCGTGATCTCAAGCGTTCCGGTTCCGGAGCCGGTGATGCCGACGGACAGACTGCTAGAATTGTTCCACTGCGATCCTGGGCCGCTCACCGTGACTACGCCACTCCCCGAACCGTCACCGATCCTGCTGTCCGCATTTGACACGACGCCACCCTCTGTGATCTCGAGCGTTCCACTGCCGATGCGGCCGACCGTCAGGCGACCACCGACGCTCCAAGGTGAACTTTGGGTTTCCGGCACAAATACAGCCGCACCACCCTCGATGACCGCTTGTGAAAGTGCAGGTGAGGCGCTCAGCACTGCCAGAAGCGAAGTTCGGGACAGGGTGCACAGGAGGCTCGACCTCAGCGACCGTATCGCGGCTCCTCTACAAGGAACCTTATGTGTATATTCGGCTTCAAAGGAGCTCATGCCGATATTTAAGCTCGAACCCGCAGTACTCATTCCACAGGCCCGCGGGTTCCGCTGGAACGGAGCTCTTTGCTGCGCGGAGCAAAGACCGTCGAGCCGATGATGAATGATCACATGAGCGAAGCGAGCCGCGGCCATAGTTCTGATCCCTCTATTCGGATGCTGCGTGAGTACGTTCTGTTAGATGGCAACCTAGGTCGAACCCATATCGACCCACCCTACCCCTGCATATTCTCTATAATGCACATTCGATGCAAAAGCGATAGATCATTGGCTGCATATCGATATTCTTCGTTGTTGCACACGACAAATGTGCATTGAGCAGATAATTCGTATATGTCTGTATATCAATTTCAAATCTTGATCATCGTCGCTCCGGTCCCACGGTTGTCTGATCGATTGAAGATCAACAAGCGGCGAGACCGACGCCCTCTGCTTCTTTCCTGACTCTCGCAGGCACTGCTGGCATGACGTAGCGCGGCACAAG
>NZ_JAJAWH010000089.1 GCF_020531965.1 Pseudorhizobium xiangyangii
TTGTGAACTATAGTTCACAAACTAGTTGCTTTCCGACTAGTTGTAAGCTATAGTTCACACATGATCGAAGTTCGGCAAACCGCGGTTTTTTCTGACTGGCTGAAAAACCTTCGCGACAGAACCGCCACGACTCGCATCGTGGCGCGGATCCGTCGTCTTGAGCTTGGCAATCCGGGTGACATTAAGTCGGTGGGAGACGGTGTAAGCGAGATGAGGATCGATTATGGCCCCGGATATCGTGTCTATCTGACATATGCTGGCCGTGCCGTGGTAATCCTTTTATGCGGTGGCGATAAGTCCTCCCAATCACGGGATATTGCGTATTCGAAGAAGATGGCAAAGGAGATTTGATATGGCAGTTGAGACAACGCGTTTTGATGTCCTCGATTACCTGAAGACGCCGGAAGATCGTTTTGCATATATTGAGGCCGCCTTTGAGGACGGAGATCCTTCGTTGATCGCGCATGCTCTCGGTGATGTCGCGCGTTCAATTGGTATGAGTGCCGTTGCCAAAGAGGCGGGCGTTACTCGTGAGGCTCTTTATAAAGCACTGAGCGAGCGCGGCGATCCAAAGCTTTCCACGCTTATTGGAGTAGCCAAGGCACTTGGCATTAAGTTGTCAATTTCACAGGCAGAAGGTGGGGCGGAACCAAAGGCCGCGTGAAGCGCGGCTGTTAGCCCCTCCGGCCGGATCGACCGGCCTGCGAGGGCTTGCAGCTAACGCCTAGATTCTCGTTACCGCATGGTACAGCAGTAGTCCGATACCCGCGCTCTGGGTTCGTCGCTCGGTCATCAGGCTCGCAGTCAGCACGAGAGGTGCGACCAGCACAAGCGCCAGGAAGAATGTGGAGAGGTACGGATAGATGTGCTTGAGCGGGTTCATGAGCAGACGTTAGCCCCGTCAGGTCAAACCGCTGCTGAACCGCATGTTCATGCCCCGGCTACTTCGGTGAACAAGCCGTCAATGGCAAATGTCAATAACATTGATGAGCATGCGGGAGATTGTGGGGGAGGGCTTTCGGGTTGTCCGTCGATAATGGCTTTGACGTCCGTATTAATATTTGTGCAGATCCGATTATATATCTAGCAATTATCAATTCATCCCTTTGACATCCGGGCGGCGCCGAGCTATCGATTTCTACGGAGCATTTAGAGGCTCTTGATGGACCTGACCTTCCAGTCAAGGCGTGCTTGAATCCACTCAAGCACGCCGCACCTCCTGCATTCCCTGCATGGTTTTCCAATATCGCTGCCCTTGCACTCCCGCTGGTTCCATAGCCGCGCGTCAGCATCCTTGTCCCGCAAAGTAACTCCGACCCGACTCTGGCTGTGACAAAAATGCGACGGCGCATTCCAATGTTCCAGCACGATCGGGCGAACATCCTCGCATGAGGTTGTGCCCTATGACCCGCCAGATTAATTGATGTGACTCTGGATATGAATTCAGAATCTCTCACCTAGTGATCAATTGGAAGGTTCATTATGAACATCAAAGGTCTTCTTCTCGGTTCCGCAGCTGCGCTGGTCGCAGTATCCGGCGCACAGGCT
>NZ_JAJAWH010000009.1 GCF_020531965.1 Pseudorhizobium xiangyangii
GGCCGGCAGGCCAGAGGGGGATTTGCTGCGGGTTGGTCGGCCCACAGGGGAGGCTTCCCCATGAAAGCCTTCGCCACGCTTCTCGATCGTCTCGTGCTCACCCCGTCACGCAACGGCAAGCTGAAGCTGATCGCCGATTATTTTCGCGAGACGCCCGATCCCGATCGTGGCTACGGGCTGGCGGCGCTGGCCGGCACGCTCGATCTTCGAAGCGTCAAGCCCGCGCTTCTGCGTGAACTGGTCCTTGAACGGCTGGATCCGGTGCTGTTCCAGTATTCTTACGACTATATCGGCGACCTCGCGGAGACTATCGCGCTCGTTTGGGATGCCGGTGAGAAGGACGACACGACGGATGAGGAGCAGCCGCGCCTCGGCCACGTTGTTCATCTCATGAACTCGCTCGGCCGCACCGAGGTCCGTTCGGCAGTTCGCGATCTCCTCGATCATCTGGACCCGTCCAGCCGCTTCGCCTTCCTCAAGCTTGCCACCGGATCGCTGCGCATCGGTGTATCGGCGCGGCTCGTGAAACAGGCGCTTTCTGATTTCAGCGGATCGGACATGAGCGGTTCCGCAGGAGAGGGGGCAGGAGAGGGGAAGGACATCATCGAGATAGAGACCCTGTGGCACGGCCTCGCCCCGCCCTATGAGCCGCTGTTCGCCTGGCTGGAGGGAAAGGCGGAGAAGCCGGTGCTGGCGACGCCCGCCATTTTCCATTCGGTGATGCTCGCCAACCCGGTGGAGGAGGGCGACCTAGAAAAGCTCGACCCGGCTGACTATGCCGCCGAGTGGAAGTGGGACGGCATCCGCGTCCAGATGTCGAGCTACGGGGGTACGAAGAAACTCTATTCCCGATCCGGTGACGATATCACCGGCGCCTTTCCGGATATCGTCGATGCGATCAACTTCGAAGGGGTCGCCGATGGCGAGCTTCTGGTCGGTGGCACGCAGCGCTCGAACAATCCGACCCGCACGTTCTCCGACCTGCAGCAGCGGTTGAACCGCAAGACCGTCACGCCCAGGATGCTGGACGAGTATCCTGCCTTCGTGCGCACCTACGACCTGCTCTTCGACGGCGACCAGGACGTTCGCGCCAGGACCTTCTTCGACCGCCGGGCGCGTTTGGCCGAGGTCATCGGCAAGGCACCGCATGATCGCTTCGATCTGTCGGAGCTCGTGCCGTTTTCTGCCTGGGACGAACTGGACCGCCTGCGCATCGCCCCGCCTGACCCGGTCATTGAAGGCGTGATGATCAAGCGCAAGGACAGCCCCTACCAGGCGGGGCGCCTCAAGGGGCCGTGGTTCAAGTGGAAGCGCGATCCATACAATGTCGATGCCGTCATGCTCTATGCGCAGCGCGGGCACGGCAAGCGCTCCAGCTACTATTCCGACTTCACCTTCGGGGTCTGGTCGGACACCCCGGAGGGGGAACAACTTGTGCCGGTCGGCAAGGCCTATTTCGGCTTCACCGATGCGGAACTGGAAGTGCTCGACAAGTTCGTCCGCGACAATACGGTGGAACGCTTCGGGCCGGTGCGGGCGGTGCGTGCCGAGCCGGGTTTCGGCTTTGTGCTGGAGGTTGCATTCGAAGGCATCAATCGGTCTACGCGGCACAAGTCCGGCGTTGCCATGCGGTTTCCGCGCATTTCGCGTCTAAGGCCGGACAAGCTGCCCCGCGATGCCGACCGGCTGTCGACGCTGACGGCGATGGTCGAAGCCAAGACCTCGACCCAGACGTAAAAAAAGCGGGAAGCCGTGGCTCCCCGCTTTTGCTTTCTTCTCTCAGCCGATGCGGCTCAGAACTCTTCCCAGCTTTCGTTGCTGACTGCTGCGGCGGCAGAGCCCTTGCCGGAGAATGCCCGGGCAATCTTGCCGACCATTCCACGCGCCGGCGATGCCTGGGGCGCGGATTGTGCGCTGGCGTGTGCAGGTGCCGCGCGGCGGGGAGCGTAGCCGGCGGATGAACCGCCCAGCTGGAACTGGCCGATCAGTTCGCGCAGGCGACCGGCCTCGTTGGCGAGCGTCGCGCCGGCTGCATTGGCTTCTTCCACCATTGCGGCGTTCTGCTGCGTCACCTGGTCCATCTGGTTGACGGCGGTGTTGACCTCGGACAGTCCAACCGACTGTTCGCGTGCCGAGGTGGCGATCGCGTCCATGTGCTGGTTGATCGTCACGATGTAGCTTTCGATGGTCTTCAGCGCGGTGCCGGTATCGCTGACGAGACGGACACCGTTGGAAACCTCGACGGAGGAGTTGCGGATCAGGTCCTTGATCTCCTTGGCGGCCGTCGCGGACCGCTGGGCGAGTTCGCGGACTTCCTGGGCGACGACGGCAAAGCCCTTGCCGGCCTCTCCGGCACGGGCCGCCTCGACGCCGGCGTTGAGCGCCAGCAGGTTGGTCTGGAAGGCGATGTCGTCGATGACGCCGATGATGTTGGAGATCTGGTTCGACGACTGCTCGATCTTGCCCATGGCGTCGACGGCGTTGGTGACGACCGCACCCGAATGACGGGCGCTTTCGTTCGCCTGGATTGCCACGGTGCGGGCTTCTTCAGCACGCTTCGTGGAATTGGCGACGTTTGCGGTGATCTGGTCGAGTGCTGCAGCGGTTTCCTCGAGCGAGGCCGCCTGCTGCTCCGTGCGCTTGGACAGGTCGTCTGCGCTCTGGCTGACTTCGCGGGAGCCCGAGTCGATGGAGCCGGTCGCATCGGAGACGGACGTCATCGTGTCCTTGAGCTGTCCGACGGCCTGGTTGAAGTCTGCCCGCAGGCTTTCGAACTCTTCGGCGAAGGTCTGTGACAGTTGAACCGAGAGGTTGCCGGCGGCAAGCTGCTTGAGGCCGTCCGCAAGGCCGGTGGTGGCCTGTGCCATCGCTTCGGCGCGGATGCGCTCCTGCTCGGCCGTGTGGCGACGCTGTTCCTCGGTCTGGCTGCGCTGCTGTGCCGCTTCCTGCTCCAGTTCGCGGGTCTTGAGTGCATTGTCCTTGAAGACCTGTACGGCACGCGCCATGGCGCCGATCTCGTCGGGACGTGCCTCGCCTTCGATATTGGCCGTCAGATCGCCGGAGGCGAGCCTCGACATCGTGCCGGTCAGGCGGCCGAGTACGCCGGCAAGCGAGCGGGCAAAGAGGAAGAAGCCGAGAAGCGAGAGAAGCGAGACGATCACCGTGCCGACAGCGGTCATCACGAGCGCGCTCCGGCTATCATCGACGATGGAGCTGACGTCGGAGGCGATTTCGAGAACGCCGATCTTGGTGCCGGAGAAGTTGTTGAATGGCACCGTATTGACGATGAAGGTGGTGTCGCCGGACATGACGCGCTTCTGGAAGCCTTCGCCCTCGAAGGCCGCCTTGAGCTGCTCGTCTGAAAGCAGCGCGGACTCGACGGTCGATGCCTGCTTTTCCAGCTTTCCGTCGACGAGGATATGCACGGCGATTTCGCCACCGATACGAGCGGCGAGAGGCGCGAAATAGGCGTTCGTCAGGCCGGTCCCGACATCGACTACGCCGACGGTCTGGCCGCCGCTGACGACCGGCGCGGAGGCGAACATGCTGACGTTGGTGCGGCCGGGTTCGATGCCCGCCACCAGCTTGCCGCTGGAGAGCGCTTCGACAACCGTCGCGCGGCGTGCCTTCATGTCATCGCCGAACTTGTCCGGGGTATGGATGCGGGCGACGGCTTCACCGTTCCCATTGATGAAGGTGATCAGTTGCAGACCGCTTTCGCTGATGACGGCCGGAAGCGCTGAAGTATGACGTGCAATGATCTGGTCGCGGGCGTTGCTGCCGATCAGGCCCGCAACCTCGGGTTCGGCCGCAAGTGTCAACGCCAGGCCGGCAGCCGCCTTCCTCTGGGCTGCCATGTCCGTTTCGATCAATGCCAGATCGTTGGCAACCTCGCGCTGCAAGGCTTCTATACTGGCGGAGGACTGGCTGTACCAGGCGCTGGCTCCGAGCGCGATACTTGAAAACAGTACCGCCGCGAAGCCGCTGGCAGTAATCGTCATCCATAAAGGACGTTTAACTTGAATTTCCGACATGCGATCCATCCGTGGCCAATACTGAAGACCTACGACTGATGGTGGGAAAGCTTCAATTTTAGCTGAATGCATAAACCCTAAAAAATATCCCTGTTTTTTAGTAGTCCACATTATGGACCAACAAATGGCCCGCCATCGCACGGCCATCGGTGTGAGGCAGGAGTGGGCGAGACCAGAGGAAATGGCCGGCAGGATGGAAAAATCGTCTCTGCCGCCAGCTTCGCGCCAGCCGCGACCGGCATGGTGTGTCGATATCATCTGCCGGAATAGGGTCGCCATGCCGCTTTTGCCTCAGTCTCTGCGCCGAACTCTGCCGCACATCGGCCTCGCAACGGTGGTCGTATCGCTCAGCGGCTGCATTCTCGTCACCGACACCAGCCGCATGAACCCGGACGTTTTCGTCCAGGAAACGGCGCCGGTCTTCAATGTGCCGCCCTATGCCGATCCGCCGAGCAACCAGCCGCCGCCGATGCCTGGCGGCATCCCGCACAAGCGCCAGCTTTACCCAAGCCACTTCCACCAGACCTACGGCCTGCCGGTCTCCAATCCCGTGCACCGCGCCCTGTACGGCCAGATCCGCGACGAGGGACACACGCTTCCGGCAATTCCGTATTCGCGCATCGATTCCCGCTTTCTCCGTCAGGAAGTCTCCTACCAGACGACCGAAACGCCCGGCACGATCGTCGTCGATACCAAGCAGCGTTATCTCTATTTCGTGCAGCCCGAAGGCAAGGCGATCCGCTATGGCGTCGGGCTCGGCAAGGACAGCTTTGCGTGGTCCGGCCGCGGAACGATCCAGTGGAAGGCGAAATGGCCGCGCTGGACGCCGCCGGGTGAAATGGTGGAACGCCAGCCCGAGCTTCGCCAGTTCGCCGCCGCGCAGGGCGGTGCGAATCCGGGCCTGAACAATCCTCTCGGCGCCCGCGCGCTCTACATCTTCAAGGACGGCAAGGACACGCTCTACCGCGTTCATGGTACCCCGGACTGGCAGTCCGTCGGCAAGGCCACGTCGTCCGGCTGCGTCCGCATGCTGAACCAGGATATCATCGATCTTTTCGACCGCGTGCCCGCCTCCACCGAAATCGTCGTCATCTAGGTCGACACGGCCGCTCACGCGAACGTGGTCCGGGTGGTGGTGGAACATCGTCTAAGGGAAGCGTAAACGATACCCGTGGTAGGATGCGGGCAGGCGGAACCTTTGCGTTTTCCTGCCGTTGAGCGGACCTAGTCGAAAAGTACCAAGTCGGGCGGTTTTCCAGACATGAATATAAACACTTCCTATTCCCGCCGAGGCGTCCTGTCGCTTCTCGCGGTTGGCGCTGCATCGACACTTGCCGGCTGCGCGTCGAGTAGTCCTCGGCCGGTATTGGCGACGCCCGTGGCTTTTGCACCGCCGCCGCCGCCGCTACCGTCCGCGTCCGGCCGTTCGCCGGAACTCGATGCCATGTACGGTTCGGTTGTCGATGGCGGCTTTGTCATTCCGGGCATACCCTACTGGGAGATCAATCCGCGCTACTATCGCCAGCGTGTAGTCGATCCGACGGGCGAACGTCCCGGCACGGTTGTCGTCGATACCGCATCGCGGTTCCTCTATCTGGTGGAAGCCGATGGAAGTGCCATGCGCTATGGCGTCGGGATCGGTCGCGAGGGCTTCGCCTGGGAAGGCGAGGGCGTCATCCAGTGGCGTCAGAAATGGCCGAAGTGGACGCCGCCCGCGGAAATGATCGCCCGCCAGCCGGCACTTGCAAAATACTCAGTCGATAATGGTGGTCAGCCGCCGGGATTGAACAACCCGCTCGGCGCGCGCGCGCTTTATATCTTCCAGGGTGGCCAGGATACGCTCTATCGCCTGCATGGCTCGCCGGAATGGAAGTCCATCGGCAGCGCCGCATCCTCCGGCTGCGTCCGTCTGATGAACCAGGATATCATCGATCTCTACGAGCGGGTTCCGTCGAAAGCCCGCATCGTCGTCTGGCAATAGGCGTCAACTAGGCGGCAGGCTGCTTTGCCAGCCTGCCCGTCAACTCCAGCAGGTCGTCGCGCAGGCGCTCCATCTCCTCGAAGCTGCATCCGACTGCCGAACCGATTTCCTTCGTGACGGCCGCAGCCTTGCGGCGCATCTCGTTACCCTTGTCCGTCAGGGAAATCCGCACCTGCCGCTCGTCGTGCGTGTCGCGAATGCGCTTCACGAGCCCGGCCTGTTCCAGGCGCTTGAGCAGCGGCGATAGCGTGCCGGAATCGAGCCCCAGCCGGTCCCCGATGGCACGCACCGGCTGGCCGTCCTCGTCCCAGAGGACCAGCATCACCAGATATTGCGGATAGGTAAGACCCAGCGGCTCGAGAAGCGGCTTGTAGGTGCGTGTGAAGGCGTGAGCCGCGCCGTAGACGGCGAAGCAAAGCTGCGTCTCCACCTTTTCCGGCAGAGATGTCTCCCGCGCTTCGCCTGGATTTTTCTGCATGGCATTCCCTGACTTTGCAGTGCTCCGACCTATCTCCCCATTATCGTCCTTTTGCCCGAATAAAACAACGTGCAAAATTGTCTTGTGCACAATCGAATTGTTCGCTATCAGTATCCTGTCTTTAAAACCCAAGGAGCGAAGACAATGGCAATTCTCTACACGACCAAGGCTTCCGCCACGGGCGGCCGCGCCGGCCGCGCCGTCTCCGAAAATGGCGTTCTCGATGTGACGTTGACGGTGCCAAAGGAACTGGGTGGTGACGGCGCGACCGGCACCAATCCGGAGCAGCTTTTCGCCGCCGGCTATTCCGCCTGCTTCCTGGGTGCGCTGAAGAACGTCGCCGGCAAGGAAAAGGTGAAGATCCCGGAAGACACCAAGGTCACCGCCACTGTCGGCATCGGTCCCCGCGACGATGGCACCGGCTTCGGCATCGACGTATCGCTCAAAGTGGATATCCCGGGCATGGACAAGGCGCAGGCGGAAGACCTAGTTGCCAAGGCGCACATCGTTTGCCCCTACAGCCATGCCATGCGCACCTCGACCGAAGTGCCGGTTTCGGTCGCCTGATATCTGGACGGAAAAGGGGGCGGGTACCCCGCTCCCTTTGAAATTTGCGCTGACCTGTTATCTTCCCGGCAAAAGGTAGGTGACATGGATTTTGCCGAGAGATTCGCGGAAAGAGATGATGGCCCCCTCGTGATTTCCGAGGCTCAGGTGGTCACCAGGGCGACGGTGGTCGCGGCGTACAAACTCGGCCTGAGCCCCCACGCGCTCGCTGGCATCATAGGCGTTTCGGAAGATGCGGTGTCGCGCATGGAGCGGCTCGATCATCTGCTGGCGAAGGGCACGGAACCGTTCCGGCTGGCAGTTCAACTGATCCGGCTGTTTCGCGTACTCGGCGGCGTCACCGCTGGTGACGAGGCTGAGGCTCGCCGCTGGCTGCATGATCCGAATTGCGAACTGGGCTTTATTCCGGCGGAAAAGATCGGCACTGCCGGTGGTCTGGCCGATGTCCTCGCCCATCTGGATGAACGGCACCCCAGCTTGAGGTGACGCCGCAAGGTATTCGTGCCGCGCCCTGATTACCGGATCGACGCCAGCGTGTTCCTGAGCGGCGCGATCCCGTCGCCGATCTCCGTATCCAGTTCGCCGTGCACGCGCGTCCAGATCGGCAGGGCGGTCGAGAGCAGGGCGGTTCCTTCCGCCGTCAGTTTCATCAGCCGGCTGCGGCGATCCTTCGGGTCGGGCATGCTCTCCACCAATCCCCGCCGCTCCAGCACCTTTACGGCGGCTGTCAATGTGGTGCGGTCCATGGCGAGAACGTTCGCAACCGAACCCATGGGGGCAGGGGCGGGGCGGTTGAGCGCCATCATCAGCGAGAACTGCCCGTTGTTCAGTCCCAGCGGCTTCAAGGCCAGGTCGAAACGGCGCGCAAGGGCGCGCGCCGCGCGCTGCACATGGAGACACAGGCACGTGTCACGCACGTGAAGGGTGGTGGAAAAAGGAATCAGCATCGTATTTGACATTGCTGATATATGTTGATATCAACCTAAAATGTCAAGACGGAGGAGAATGATATGAATGCGAACGTTTCGCCGGCAAACGCCGTTGTCTTCCCGGAAGAATGGCTTGAGGCACGGCGCGAGCTTCTCGCGCTGGAAAAGGAAGAAACACGGCTCCGCGACAAGGTCCGGGCAGCGCGCCGGGCGCTGCCATGGGTGCGGATCGACAAGGACTACGTTTTCGAGACTTCTGATGGACCGAAAAGCCTTGCCGACCTCTTCGATGGTCGCAGCCAGCTGATGGTCTATCACTTCATGCTCGGGCCGGATTGGGATGCCGGCTGCGTCGGCTGCTCCTTCCTCTCGGACCATGTCGACGGTGCGCTGCCACATATCAACAATCATGACGTGACCTGGGTGACGGTGTCGCGCGCGCCAATCGAGAAGATCAAAGACTACAAGAAGCGTATGGGCTGGAAATTCCCCTGGGTTTCCTCCCATGGCTCGGACTTCAACTTCGATTTCCACGTTTCCTTCACGAAGGAGGATCTCGCCGGGGACAAGGTCTTCTACAATTTCGAAGCTATCGATCCCGCCGACGCCCATGACGAGCTACCGGGTCTCTCTGCCTTCTACAGAAATGAGAAGGGCGAGATCTTCCACACCTATTCCAGCTATTCGCGGGGCGGCGAGGAAATCATCGGTGCCCTGATGATCCTCGATCGGGCGCCGTTCGGCCGCAACGAGGAAACCATCATGGATTTCGTCAAGCGCCACGACGAATACGCGCAGGCCCCGGATGCGGACCCGTCATCCTGTTGCCACTGATCACCGGCATTCTTGAATAGGGCAAGGAGGAGGAAATCATGAGCATGGAAATGGTAAAGCCCCAGGCGGAGCATGGCTTTCTGCAAAAACTCGTCGGCACCTGGGAGGTGACGGCGCCCGAGATGGCGGGGCATGTTCCGTGGACGGAAAACGTCCGCTCGCTGGAGGGCATCTGGTTCGTCTGCGAAAGCCGCGGCGAGATGCCGGGCTGCGGCGAGGCATCGATCATGATGACGCTCGGCTTCGATGCCGCCAGGCGCAAGTATGTGGCGAGCTGGGTAGGCTCGATGATGGACCACCTGTGGGTCTACGAAGGCGATCTTTCCGCCGATGGCACGACGCTCAGCCTCTACACGACCGGGCCCGACCACCAGAACCCGGGCAAGGCGGGTGAGTATCGCGAACAGATCGTCTTCAAGAACGACGATCACCGCATCTTCAATTCCAGCGCCAGGCAGCCGGTCGGCAGCTGGAAGCAGTTCATGGAAGCGCACTACCACCGCAAGGGGTGAGGTGCGCAATTCTGCCGGCTTTGTCGCCTCTCCCGCTCGAGGGAAGAGGCGACACGACAACCACCAACCGAGGAGGAAACCATGTTGCAGACTGCATCTGAAACGAGAAGCTCCACCCATGGCAAGTTCATCTGGTGCGAGTTGATGACGTCTGACACGCAGGCGGCGGGCGAGTTCTATGGCTCGGTCATCGGCTGGAACACCAAGCAGGTGGAAATGGAGGACCTGACGGGCCCCTACTACATTTTCGAGATAGGCGAAGGTGACAAGTGCCCCGGTATCGGAGGCATGATGACATTCCCGCCCGAGCTGGAAGGAAAGCTTCCGCCGAACTGGACCGGCTATGTCGCGGTCGACGACGTCGACCAGACGGCGCGCGACTATGTCGAGCATGGCGGGCGCGTCCAGCGGGAACCGGAAGACATCCCCGGTATCGGCCGTTTCGCGGTGGTTGCCGATCCGCACGGCGCGGTACTCTGCATCATGACGCCGCTGCCGATGGACGACATGCCTGCGCCGCCACCGGAAGGTTCTCCCGGCACGGTCGGCTGGCACGAACTCTATGCCGGCAATGGCGAAGAGGCCTTCGATTTCTATGCCAAGGTCTTCGGCTGGACGAAGGATCATGACTTCGACATGGGACCGATGGGCGCCTACCGGATCTTCGCCGAGCACGGCAAGGCGGTCGGCGGCATGATGACTCGGCCGGAAAGCGTGCCGATGCCCTGCTGGTGCTACTATTTCAACGTCGATGGTCTCGGCGCTGCGATGGAACGGGTGAAGGCCGGCGGCGGGCAGGTCCTGGAGGGACCCATGGAAGTCCCGGGTGACGCATGGATTGCCCAGTGCACCGACCCGCAAGGGGCGTTCTTCTGCATGGTGTCCAATCAGAAGTGACCGGGCGCGGCGCTTCACGGCGCCGCGTCCCCCTCGCATTTTACTGCCGTTAAAGCTAGGTTCAGGGAACTGCGGCTACACGCGTCGGTTGGAGGCATGCGTCGCGTGCGAAACCAACGGACGAAAGGCAACGGATGCTCAGGATCAGGCTGATGGTGATTAGTCCGCCATCGTTCCTCATGCCAGCGGTCCGCCAGGCCTGGGTGAGGGCGGGCGTCGATCTGGATGGCCCGCATAATACTGCCGAGTTTGCCTCCCGCGTCGCCGACGCGCGGGTGGACGGTGCGGTCGTCGATGTCCAGTATGATGCGCCGACCCTTCTGAGGGTGGTCGAGGTTCTCGAAGCCTTTGCCGTCCCGACCTTGTTTGCCAGTAGCGGGAGGGCTGCACCCGGCGGCGGCTTCACGTTTTCGGCCGAGCAGGGCGCTATCAATGCGATCGTCCGTCACCTGCTGGGATCGGACGAGAAGACCATCCAGTAATATTTGAGTTGCACCATTTAAGCAGTCGCTTATTCTATCCCCCGTGAGGCAATGGTCGTGCCGCTTTTCCGGTGCCGATACCGCCTTTGGCTGGAGGATGCGGCATGCTGGATCGTGACTTTTATCCCGAAATTCTGTCCTCCGACGACGTGAAGCTTCTTCACGACGCCGTGCGCAATCTTGTGGAGTCCGAAAAGGAGCGCGCCATCATGCATGATCCGGAATCCCTGGCGAAGATCGTCCTTCGACTCTACAGGAACGGGCTGACGGAACCCGGCAAGCTCATGAGCCTCGCCTCGCTGGTGGCCGCGCGACAGGCGGAGCAGAAGGCGGCCGACTGAGCCCCGCCCGATTGCCCCCCGTCCGATTGGATGCGCGACTAGGAACCAAAGCTCTCCTCGGGAATTGAATCTCCGTCAACGAGGAGTGACCCCCATGAACAAGTCGGCAGGTTCGTCGCACCGGGAGGTGGACGTGGTCGAGATGATACCGGCGCTGCGTAGCTTCGCCCGTCGCTTCTATCCGAACACCTCCGACGCTGACGACCTCGTACAGGACACCCTGTTGCGGGCGCTTGCCAACATCGACAAGTTCCAGGTGGGGACCAGCCTGAAATCCTGGCTCTTCACCATCATGCGGAACACGTTCTGCACGCGCTACGGCCGGAGCAAACGAGAATTTGTCGGCATAGAGGAATGTGCCGCGTTGCACCGTGCCGTTAACGCGCCGCAGGAATGGGCAGTCCGGGTGCAGGAGTTTCACCGCGCGCTCGCAGCTCTTCCCGAACATTACCGTGATGCGTTCGAAACCGTCCTGATGCACGGTGAAAGCTATGAAGCGGCCGCCGGGCGTTACGACTGCCCTGTCGGGACGATCAAGAGCCGCGTCAACCGGGCTCGTGTGGCCATCCTGAAAAGCCTGGGCGAAGACGGGGCAGGTGGAACGATGGGCATCCACTGACAGGTCCGGCATGATCCGGCGCGCATGCGTTGTAGTGGGCAGTTAACACGCTATGTTCCATTCATGAGTTTACCCCGGCCGTCCATGATCCCCCCTGCTCACATCAAGGACCTGCGGCAGATGCTGCAACGGTTGGAACGGGGGCGCGACCCGGTTGCCCTGCGATGGCAGGCGGCCTTCGCCATCATCGACATTGCGATCCTCGCCTTCTTTCTCTTCGGCCCCTATTTCCGCGAAGGGCCGACCTATCTCGTCATCGACTACCTGATCGCGGTGTGGATATTCATTGAGCTTACGGCGCGGGCGCTGGCCGCTCCGAATTGGCGAACGTATTTCCGTCGCTCCATGACCTGGATAGATATCGTCATCCTGATGACCCTGCTGTTTCCTGAAACGCTCTTCAACTTCGCCTTTCTGCGGGCGATGCGGCTTTGGGCCATCGGCAACAGTCCCCTGTTGCGCGAAGGCCTGCGCCGCGCTGGCTACGCGCCGTTGCAGGATGTGGTGCGGGCCGTCATCAACGTCCTGGTCTTCCTCTTCATCGTCACCGGCTTCGTCTACACGAGCTTCTTCTACAACCAGCCCGGTGGCGAGGGCTTCGTCGACGCGCTCTATTTCACCGTGGCGACGATCACCACGACAGGTTTCGGAGACATCACGTTGCCCGGCACACTGGGTAAGCTCACCTCGGTCGTCACGATGATCGTCGGGATCTCGCTGTTCGTCCGGCTCGCGCAGGCCGTCGTGCGGCCCTACAAGGTGACGTTTCCCTGCCCGAAATGCGGTTTGCAGCGCCACGATGCGGATGCGGTCCACTGCAAGGCCTGCGGCGAGGTGCTGAACATCCCGGACGACGGCGGCTGACACCAGCCCGCGCGCGCCGCGTTTGCGCAAACCTGACGGACTGTTATAAGCGCGGCAATCTTGAAGATAACCCGCGAGGATCAGACCGCATGGCAGCCGATGACGAATACGTCTATGACGAGGTAACGGGCGAATGGCGTCCGGCTTCGGAAGTGGCGGCAGCTGCGGCAAAGGCCGCCGAAGTCTGCGACGCTGCAGGAAACGTGCTGGTGGACGGCGATTCCGTTACCCTCATCAAGGACCTCAAGGTCAAGGGTGCCAACCAGACACTGAAGCAGGGCACGGTCATCCGGTCGATCCGGCTGACGGAAAATCCCGAAGAGATCGATTGCCGCCACGACACCATCAAGGGTCTCGTGCTGCGAACGGAGTTTGTCCGCAAGCGGTAGCTCGTCGACCCTGAAATCGGGCTCGATTTCGTGAGGTACGATGCTCACACCCCAAGTGTCACAGCGTCTTGGCGCGCCCTGGAGGCGCGCCGAGCAATCGTCACCTACCGCTTGAGGCTGCCGAGAATGCCTCGCACAATGGCGCGGCCAAGCGAGTTGGCGACCGATCGCGCCGCACTCTTCATCGCTGCCTCGACCACCGATTCCCGCTGACGAGCAGGCCGCCCCGCCGTCCGGCCACCTGCCGGCTTGGCCTCCGGCGCATCGCCGAAGCCGGGAAGGGTCCAGCGGCCGGCTGCGCTGTTGTCTTCCTGCTCTTGCTCCTGCTGTGCTGCCTCCCTTTGGGCGGCTTCCGCCTCTGCAGCCTTGCCCGCGCGCGCCATCAGGATTTCGTAAGCGGACTCGCGATCGATATCGCGGTCGTACTGGCCGGCAATCGGGCTCTGGTTGATGATCTGCGTGCGCTCGGTGTCCGAAAGCGGGCCGATCCGGGAGGAGGGCGGGCGCACGAGCGTCCGCTCGACCATGGATGGCGCGCCCTTGCCTTCCAGCGTCGAGATCAGCGCCTCTCCGGTGCCGAGCGCGGTGATCGCCTCTCCGGTGTTGAAGGCGGGGTTGGCGCGGAAGGTATCCGCCGCTGTCTTCACCGCCTTCTGTTCGCGCGGCGTATAGGCCCTGAGCGCATGCTGAACCCGGTTGCCGAGTTGTGCCAGCACCGCCTCGGGCACGTCGAGCGGGTTCTGCGTCACGAAATAGACGCCGACTCCCTTGGAGCGAATGAGGCGGACGACCTGCTCCACCCGTTCGACCAGCACCTTCGGCGCCTCGTTGAAGAGGAGGTGTGCCTCGTCGAAGAAGAAGACGAGCTTCGGCTTGTCCGGATCGCCCACTTCCGGCAGTTCCTCGAAAAGCTCCGAGAGCAGCCATAGCAGGAAGGTCGCATAAAGCCGCGGATTGTTCATCAGCTTGTCGGCGGCAAGCACGCTGATCGTGCCGCGCCCGTCCTGCGTGGTTCGCATCAGGTCGCGGATGTCGAGTGCCGGTTCGCCGAAGAAATGCTCGGCACCCTGCTGCTCCAGTACCAGCAGGCCACGCTGCAGCGAGCCGACCGAGGCCTTGGAAACGAAGCCGTAGCGGTTGGAAATCTCGCTGGCATGCTCGCCCATGTAGTTCAGCAGAGCCTGCAGGTCCTTGAGGTCGAGAAGCGCCATTCCGCCTTCGTCGGCGATCTTGAAAGCGATGTTGAGCACGCCCTCCTGCGCGTCTGTCGCATCCATCAATCGGGCGAGCAGCAGCGGCCCCATTTCGGCGATCGTGGTTCTGACCCGGTGGCCCTTCTCTCCATAGAGATCAAGGAAGATCGTCGGGAAGGCTTCGAAGTCGTAGTCGGAAAACTGGATCTCTTCGGCGCGCTTCAGCAGGAAGTCCTTTTCCTCGCCGATCGCTGCGATGCCGGAGAGATCGCCTTTGATGTCGGAGCAGAACACCGGAACGCCTGCCTTGGAAAAGCTTTCCGCCAGCACCTGCAGCGTTACCGTCTTGCCGGTACCGGTGGCGCCGGTGATCAGCCCGTGGCGATTGCCGAACTTGAGTTCGAGATATTCGCCCTTGTTGAATGAATCGTCGGGGTTTCGGCTGCCGCCGACAAACAGTTTTCCTGACTCACCCATGCAACTGGCGCTCCCTCGCAACGTTATGACTCAAAAGGGTTATAGATGGCGCGGCAGGGCCGGGCAATGGTCGCTCCGGCGCACTATCAAGCCTTTGCGTTCGGAAGGAATGACTGGTGCAGGAAGAAGAGGTTGGGGCGGGCGGTCGTGAAAAGGGACGAGGCAGGGATGCCGAAAGGCCGGGGCAAATACCCGCTGCCGGGCTGAAGGATGTCCTCTGGCGTCTCTATGCAGCCGTCGGCGAAGACCGGGTCATGCTGATCGCCGCCGGCGTCACCTATTATCTGCTGCTGGCTCTTTTTCCCGCCATGGCAGCGCTCGTCTCCCTCTATGGTTTTTTCTCCAGTCCGGCCGATATCGCCGAGCGGATCGGCTTCCTCGGCTCCGTTATGCCGGCGGATGCGCTCAACATCTTCCTCGACCAGTTGAAGTCACTCGCTTCGCAGGACAATTCCACGCTTGGCATTGGTCTCCTGGCGGGTCTCGCGATTGCTCTCTGGAGCGCCAACAACGGTATGAAGGCACTCTTCGAAGCCATGAACGTGGCCTATGGGGAGACCGAAAAGCGGAGCTTCATTAGGCTCAACGCGATCTCTCTTCTCTTTACCTTCGGGGCTCTGATCCTTGTGATCGTGCTGATCGTCGCGGTGGGCATCGTGCCGGTCGTTCTGTCGTTCCTGTGGCTGGAGCGATGGGCCGAGATACTCATCAGTCTGGCGCGCTGGCCGCTGATGCTCCTGTTCGTCGTCGGCGCGATAGCGATCCTCTACCGGTTCGGCCCGAGCCGCGAGCCGCCGAAGCCGCGTTGGCTGAGCTGGGGCACGGCGTTCGCCGCCATTTCCTGGGTGATCGCCTCGGTCGCCGTGTCGTTCTACCTCGCCAATTTCGCCAACTACAACGCCACCTACGGGACGCTCGGCGCCATGATCGGCTTCATGGTCTGGACATGGATTTCCGTCATCATCGTCATCATCGGAGCCGAGATCAACGCCGAGCTGGAGCACCAGACGGCAAGGGATTCGACGACGGGTCCGCCCAAACCGATGGGAAGCCGGGGTGCCTATATGGCCGACACAATCGGCAAGGCTTCGTCTTGATCCGGTGCGTTCTCTATGCGCATTTGGCGCTGGACGACGGCTGGTGTTCTGTATTACGTGGACGTTAACGTCAAAACCTTGAGGACAGATTGATGAACGAACTGGTTACGCGCGTCGCAGACACTGTGGGCATTGCTCCCGACACCGCGGAAAAGGCTGTCGGCATGATGCTCGGCTTCCTGCAGCGCGAGGCGGATGATGGCGCGGTCGCGAAGATGATCGAATCCATCCCCGGCGCGCCCGAGTTGGTCGCCCAGTTCAACGGCGAAGGTTCTGGCGGCGGCGGCGGCCTGCTCGGTGGTCTGATGGCAAGCTTCGGCGGCGGCGTCATGGCGCTCGGCCAGCAGCTGATGAGCATCGGTCTGGGCATGGGAGAAATCACGGCACTCGCCAAGGAAACCATCAAGGTCGCCCGCGAACATGCCGGCGACGAGGTGGTCGATCAGGTGGTCGCCTCGGTGCCCGGCCTTAGCCAGTTCGTCTGATTTCTTCCGTCTGGAAGCATCGAAAAGCCGCCGGAGTGATCCGGCGGCTTTTTTGCTGATAGCTTAATCCCACTCCGGCGCCAGATGCCCGGGGTTGACGATGCGGCCATCAGGGCGGGCCAGCTTGTGGATCTCCGCCATCTCTCCCTCGCCGAGCGCGAAGTCGAAGATCTCGAAGTTTTCGCGAAGGCGGCTTTCGGTGGCAGTCTTGGAAAGCGCGATGACGTCTTTCTGCTGCACGGCCCATCGCAGCACCACCTGCGCGGCGGTCTTGCCGTGGCGCGCGCCGATGTCCTTCAGGGCAGGGTCCTGCGGCACCTTGCCGTCCGCCATCAGGTAGTAGGCCGTCACCGACATGCCGGTCCTGGTCGCCTCTGCGAGTACCTTTCTCTGGTCGAGATAGGGGTGATACTCGATCTGGTTGGTGGCGATCGGTGCATCCGACAGTTTTACCGCTTCGGCCATCAGCGCCGCCGAGAAGTTCGAAACGCCGATGTTCTTCACCTTGCCGGCTTTTCTCAGCTCGTTGAGCGCACCCATCCGGTCGGCGAGCGGCATCTCGCTTTGCGGCCAGTGAAGCAGAAGAAGGTCGACATGGTCGGTCTTCAGTTTCTGGAGGCTCTCGTCCACCGAGGCGATGAAGGCCTCATGGCCGACACGGTCGACCCAGACCTTGGTTGTCAGGAAGATATCGGCGCGAGGAACGCCGGAGCTGGCCAGGGCCGCGCCGACCGCGGCCTCGTTCTGGTAGATCTGTGCCGTGTCGACATGGCGGAAGCCGAGCTTGAGAGCTTGCGGCAGGATGCGCAGGACGTCTTCGTTCGGCATGCGGAAGGTGCCGAAGCCGAGGGCGGGAATATTGGCGCCATTCGCGCTGACTGAGTGCATGGATAACTCCTTTTGGGAACGAAGCCCGGCCTGGGATCCGGGCTGGAAAGAGGCCCATTCTACATGGACCAGAATCAGGACGGATCAACCTCCGTCTTTTCAGCGATCACCCTGCCAGCGGCGGGTTGAGGCGGGCAAAGCCTTCCTGCCGGCGATAGGGGAAATGCGGATAGGGCGCCGTCACCGCGCTGGCGGCATCGAGCTTTGCGACCTGCTCCGTCGTCAGCGACCAGCCGACCGCGCCAAGGTTCTGGCGAAGCTGTGCCTCGTTGCGGGCGCCGATGATCACCGAAGAGACGGTCGGCCGGCCGACAAGCCAGTTGATCGCCACCTGTGGCACCGACCGGCCCGTTTCCGCGGCAACCTCTTCCAGCGCATCGACCACCTTGTAAAGCAGTTCGTCCTCCACCGGCGGGCCGAAATCGGCCGTCTCGTGCAGGCGGCTGCCGGCTGGGACAGGCTTGGCTCGACTGATCTTGCCAGTGAGGCGACCCCAGCCGAGCGGGCTCCAGACCAGCGCGCCGAGACCCTGGTCCTCATCCAAAGGCATCAGGTCCCACTCGTAGTCGCGGCCGACGAGAGAGTAATAGACCTGGTTCGCCACGTAGCGCGTCCAGCCGTGCCGCTCGGCGGCGGCGAGCGACTTCATGATCTGCCAGCCGGAAAAATTGGAAACGCCGATGTAACGCAGTTTGCCGTCGGACACGAGCCGGTCGAGCGTCGAGACGACTTCCTCGACGGGCGTCGAGGCGTCGAAGGCGTGCAGCTGGAATATGTCGATATGGTCGGTGCCGAGCCGCTTCAGCGCGGCCTCGACCGAATCGATCAGCCGCGAGCGCGATGAACCCCAGTCGTTTGCGCCGTCGCTGACCGGCAGGCTGGCCTTGGTGGAAATCAGCACATCGTTGCGCCGCCCCTTGATCGCCTCTCCCAGCACTTCCTCCGAAGCGCCGGCCGAATAGACATCGGCCGTGTCGAACAGGTTGACGCCGGCTTCGAGACAGATGTCGACGAGGCGGCGGGCCTCCTCTACATCGGTCGTGCCCCAGTGGCTGAACAGTGGACCGGAGCCACCAAACGTGCCGGCTCCGAAACTCAAGACCGGCACTCTGAGGCCGGATGCGCCGAGATTGCGGTATTCCATGTTCCTGTTCCTTTTCGAATTACTCTGCAGGGGCGAGGGCGGCACTCTCGGCGTCGTGTCTGTCCAGCCGGATGGCGAGAAGCGCAACGGCAAGGGCTCCGATCGGCACGAGGCCGGCGACGAACGTGACCGCACCGAGGCCCGGGCCGTGGTCGATCACCGCGCCGCCAAGCCACGCGCCGATGGCATTGCCGAGGTTGAAGGCCGCGATGTTGAATGAGGATGCCAGTCCCTGGCCGGCACCTTCCGCCTTTTGCATCACCCACATCTGCAGCGGCGAGACTGTCGCGAAGGCGGCAGCGCCGAACAGGCCGATGGCGATCACGGCAAGAACCGGCTGGTGGATCGCCGCGGTCATGGCGAGAAGCACCGCGGCAAGCGTCACGAGGCTGCCGACGATCGTCGGCACGAGGTACCGGTCTGCCAGCCAGCCGCCGGCGAGGTTGCCGATCACCAGACCACCACCGAAAACGAGGAGGATCGGTGAAACGGCGCCTTCCGAGAAGCCGGTGATCTCGGTCAGGATAGGCGCGATATAGGTGAAGCCCGCAAACACGCCGACCCACGACAGCACGGTGGTGAGCAGGCCGAGGATGACGGCGCGGCGTCCGAGCACGGCAAGCACGCCCTGCGTGGCCTCTTCCTGCGCATCCGATGCCTTGTCCTTCGGAACGAGGAGCGCAATGACGGCGAGCGCCGCAAGACCGATGAGCGTTACCGCCCAGAAGGTTGAGCGCCAGCCGTAGGCCTGGCCGAGCCATGTGCCGAAGGGAACGCCGAGGATATTGGCGACGGTTAGGCCGGTGAACATGACCGCAATGGCCGAAGCGCGTCTGTTGGGGGCCACGAGACCGGTCGCCACCACCGAGCCGACGCCGAAGAAGGAGGCATGCGCGAAGGCGGTGAGTACGCGGGCAGCCATCAACCACCAGTAGTCGGGGGCGATGGCGCAGGCGAGATTGCCGATGGTGAAGACCACCATGAGCGCCATCAGCAAGGTCTTTCGCGACCACTTGTCGCTGATTGCGCCGAGGATCGGCGCACCGACGACGACGCCAAGGGCATAGCCGGAAATCAGCAGGCCGGCGGCGGAAATCGAGACGCCGAGATCTTTGCTGACGTCGATGAGCAGGCCCATGATGACGAATTCCGTGACGCCGATGCCGAAGGCGCCGGCCGTCAAGGCATAGAGAGCGAGAGGCATTGGGTATCCTTGTCCTGTAATTCCTCGGGAGGGGAGGCATCATTCGATGCGCTGCAATATCGTCGCCCGCCACTTGCGTGTGTAGCGGCATAAGCGGATAAGGATTTGTGAAATCAGTTCACAGTTGTCGGTTTGGCCGCATATCGGATCCAGACCGGGCAGCGACGCGGGTGAAATGAAAAAGACCCCTCCCAACCCTCCCCACAAGGGGGAGGGCTTAACCCGGAGCTTCCGTCCAGGCCCATTGAGGCAGGCAGGCGCCACGGGTTTCTCCCCCCTTGTGGGGGAGATGGCCTG
The DNA here is from genome assembly GCF_020531965.1 of Pseudorhizobium xiangyangii. Taxonomy (GTDB): domain Bacteria; phylum Pseudomonadota; class Alphaproteobacteria; order Rhizobiales; family Rhizobiaceae; genus Neorhizobium; species Neorhizobium xiangyangii. The sequence goes on from NZ_JAJAWH010000009.1 coordinate 19,713, forward strand.
GCAGGCCAGAGGGGGAATTTTGGCTGAATAGGAATGGCTCGAATGGACAACCGTGCCGGAGAAATGGAGGTCTTCGTCCTCGCCGCCGAGCTGAAAAGCTTTTCGGCCGCAGGCCGCAAGCTGAAGCTGTCGCCCTCGGCAGTCAGCAAGTTGGTGACGAGGCTGGAGGACCGGCTTGGCACCCGTCTCGTCGTGCGCTCCACCCGCACGCTTCAATTGACGCCGGAAGGCGAGACCTATCTGGCGCGCGCAAGCCGCATCCTCGCCGAGATCGCCGATACGGAGGAGATCGTTTCGGGCGGCGGGAGGGCGTTGCCGCGTGGGGCCTTGTCGGTCAATGCATCGGTCGGCTTCGGCGAGCGCTATATCCTGCCGTTGACAGGCGAATTCCTGAGGCTGTTTCCCGAGGTGCAGCTCGACGTCACCTTGACCGACGACACGGTTGATCTCATCCGTGAGCGCGTCGACATCGCCATCCGTCACGGGCCGCTCAGGGACTCATCGCTGATGGCGCGCAAGCTCGGCCAGAGCCCGCAGGTCGTGATCGCCTCTCCGGATTATATAGCCGAGCGCGGCATGCCGAAGACGCCGGCCGATCTCGACCTCCACAATTGCATCAACTTCAATTTCCGCCGTGCTGTGGAGGGCTGGCCTTTCCGCGATCCGGAAAGCGGCAGGGTCAATGTCCGCCCGGTTTCGGGCAGTCTCAGGGCCTCGAGCGGCTCGATCATCCGCCAGTTCTGCCTGGATGGGCTCGGCATCGGTCGCGTCGGGCGCTTCCATGTCGAGCCGGATATCGAGGCCGGCCGGCTGATGGTACTGCTGGACGATTGGAACCCGCAGGACATCGAGGAAATCCACGCCGTTTATGCCGGCCACGAGCATCTCGCGGTGCGCATCCGCGCCTTCATGGATTTTCTGGCCGAGAGGCTCTGAGCATCAAAACATTCACGTAAACCTCTCCAAATTGTAATCCGGAACGCGCTTGCTTTTGAGGTCGATCCGGGAAATCTGAGGCCCTGGAGAGAATCGCATGAATGACGAAACCAAGGACATTGCCGCGCGGCTGCGCGCGGAGATCGAAAACGCGGCAGCGCCCTCGGCGGCGGTTGCCTCCTCGGATGTCCAGGCGCTGCTTGAGCGTTACGAGGCGCTCCAGAGAGAAAATCAAGACCTGCGCAGGCAGGCGGTGAAAGGCAGCGAGATGCTCGATGCCGCTGCCGTCTTCCTCAAGGCCTATGGCGACAAGTATCTCAATCTTGTCAGTGGCGGCATTCGCCCGACCGCTATCCTGCGCAGCGAAGTCAAGGTCATGTGGGCCGTATTCAAGGATGTCCGCGGCCTCACCGAAGCCGACGTCTGAAGACCCGTCGCACCATCGATTTCACGGAGCAGCACGACGCCGGAACTTTTTCCGCAGGAAGCTGGACGTTCGATAGCGCACACCCGCCGGTCGTTCAGGGTCCGCGAGGCTCGACTCGGCCATCATTTCCTCGTCCGCGGTGAGATCGCGGATCGGCACCGGCCGCAGGCCTCGCCCTTGGCTCCTGTTCAGGCGTTCGATCGCATCGATCACCGACCCGCCTGACTGATTGAGAGCGCCCTCGACCTCTTCCAGCGCGCACGACAGATGTTCCGCAAGCAGGGCGTTTCTTTCGAGGTGGATGCTCCGTCGCAACTCGGTCTGGTCGGTGCTCGCTTCCAGAATAAGGTCGCACTCGGTGTCGTAGCCCATCGATCGATTGTTGAGATTGGCCGAGCCGATTTTCAAGATCCGGTCGTCGGCAATCATGATCTTTGCATGGACGTAGATCGGCGTTCCAACATCGTTGACCGGGTAGAAGATGCGGAAGCGGCCGTGTTCGTCGGCTTCTCGCACCAGCTTCATCAATCGGATGCGTGCCGAATCCATGGCCTTGGCCTCCAGCCAGCCATCGGCTCCTTCCGGATTGATGAGCACGACTTCCGGCCCTTGCGGCTCGCGCAGACGCCCGGCGATCGCCTCGGCAATCCGGCGGGACGCAAAATACTGGCTTTCGATGTAGAGTGTCTTCTCCGCTGCGGCGACGATCGCAAGCGTCGCGGTCTCGATTTCCGCCACCTGGGCGTGGTCCTGATATTCCGGCGCGGTCCGGGCAATGCCGACGTCTACGTTCTCGTATTCGACCTCCAGATCGTCCGGCCACGGGTCGCTGTCCGTCTCCGGGTGGTTTAGCTCGTCGTCCGTCGCCCTCTTCCATCGCTGGCGAGCCAGATCTCCAAGCGCGGCGGCAAGAGGGCCGGAACAACAGCTGGTGGCGTCGTGCCAAGGCGCTGCCGTGCGTCCCGTAGGCGAGCGACGGTCGGGATCGTTCTCCCGGTGCTCGCGCGTGTCCCAGCGACCGGCTGTCATGTCGATCCCGCCGCAAAAGGCGACCTTGTCGTCGACCACCAGCAGCTTCATGTGGTGCGCGGACATTGTCGGGTGGGCGCTGTCGAGCTTCAGGTGGATGCGTTCGTTGAACAGCCAGCTCAGGATATAGAAGGGCGTCTCGCCACGGGTGAGGGATGACAGGACCCCGACATCCCATTTGAGGATGCGGATATCGATGTCGGGGTTCTTTTTGGCGACCGAGTTGAGGAAGCGACCCAGCTTGTCCGGTTGCTTGGCCTGCTTGTTCCCCGGTTCCAGCCGGATACGCGTGTCGAAATCCCAACCGATCAGGTAGATCGAGCGCCTTGCTTTCAGCATGGATTGCTTCGCGCAGCGGAAGAAGTCGGCGGCGTCCACGATGACGGAAAAACGATCGGCGCGGGCGATACGCCAACAACTTTCGCCTTCCGCGAGGATTGATGTCATGTCCAGTAGCCCCAAGCCTTCGTTTTGTCGTTACTCGCGCAAGCATAGGCACGGCGCCGAAGGGAACGTTTTACCGCCAGCCGAGTTCCCTATGGACGGAAACGAGGTACGACCCCATGCAACTGGCTTTGCCGGTTATATTCCTGATGCTGATCATGGCGGTCCTCAGCGGACTTTTGGTGGCAGGCCCGGAACAAAGGCAAAGTCCGGCTATGGCGACGACATCTGCCGTTCATCGGGTCTCCGATGCTGGTCCGGAATATCCGTGAATAATAATTTATAAATAAAATCAAGATCTTGTTTGCTTTGTCTCCACTGCCATGAGCAGGACGCATTCTTGCGGTTTTCTAAAATTCAAGCTGGCTGGCCTGTTGCCCGGTCGGCGGAAAATCCGTGGATATTGTTTTGCGTTCTAAACCCGGAGACCTCTGATGCGCTGGCCCTTTGCCCTGTTTCTGCTTTTCCTTGTCGGATGTGTCCTGAGCATCGCGCTTTTGGACAATGACGGCGTCGGGCGTATGGAAGACAGTCTGATCGAAGCCGTCCGGCCTGACCGCGCGCCCCTCCTTCCTCCACCGTCGCGCTCCTGACGCCCTTGGCGCCCCGGTGCTTTGTGCGCCCGTCGTCGACTTTCCGAAAAGCGAAGCCGATTTCGGCTCCATGCCGTAGCTCCGCCGCATGATTTTTTGTGATGGACCTATCTGCTTGCGTGCGGTTACCCGAGAAAAGGCTTCAAAAACAACCGACCGCACTTGAACGCTGGTGTCCGCGGATGGGGAGTTGCGGCAAAAATCCACTTGACGTTGCGGATGCCGCAGGACTTCACTCGGCGCCAAACCGCAAGGAGACGCGAATGCCTGTGAATACCGCACCCCGCACTGCAACCTGGACCTTTGTCGATGGCGAGTGGCTGGCAGGCAACCCGCCGCTTATCGGCCCGACATCGCACGCCATGTGGCTGGGTTCGACGGTGTTCGACGGTGCCCGGTGGTTCGACGGCATTTCTCCCGATCTCGACCTGCATTGCCAGCGCGTCAACCGCTCCGCCACGAACATGGGGATGAAGCCGGTCGTGGCCGCCGAGGAAATCGAGCGGCTGGCGCGGGAAGGTGTCCGGAAGTTCGACGGCAAGACGGCTATCTACATCAAGCCGATGTACTGGGCCGAGCACGGCAGCTCCTACAGCCTGGTCGCCGCCGATCCGGAATCGACGCGCTTTGCGCTCTGCCTGTTCGAGGCGCCGATGCACGCGGCAAAGCCCTCCTCGCTGACCGTCTCCCCCTTCCGCCGTCCCAACCCGGAAGTGGCGATGACCGATGCCAAGACCGGCAGCCTCTACCCGAACAGCGGCCGGATGATCATCGAGGCGCGGTCGCGCGGTTTCGACAATGCGCTTGCGCGCGACATGAAAGGCAACGTTGCGGAAACCGCGTCCTCCAACGTCTTCATGGTCAAGGACGGCGTGGTGATGACGCCTGTCGCCAACGGCACCTTCCTGGCCGGCATCACCCGCGCGCGCGTCACCGGTCTTCTGCGTGACGCAGGTTTCGAGGTCCGCGAAACGACGCTGACGGTGCAGGATTTCATGGCGGCCGACGAGATCTTCACCTCCGGCAACTATTCCAAGATCGTCCCGGTGACGAAGCTCGACGATCGTGAGTTCCAGGAGGGGCCGGTAACGCGAAAGGCGCTGGCGCTTTACATGGACTGGGCCCGCGCCAAGGCGGTGTGAAACTCGCTTCGGCCAAGGCGGCGGACATTGTCTCGCCGCCCTGGCCTTTTGGCGCCTGGCACTGCCAGGAGTGAGCACTGTGTCCTTCAAACCACGCGCACCGCCGCTGTTCCGATGATGATCAGCGAGACGGCGATCATCAGCGGCTTCACGGGCAGCTTCCGCACCACCAGTGCACCCAACGGCGCCGCCAGCACGCCGCCCAGGATCAAGCCGATCGCGGAGGAAAGCTCCGACCAGCCCAGCGTCAGTATGAAGGTGGCCGAGATGACGGTGGTGACGGCGAACTCGGTCAGGTTGGTCGAGCCGATCACCTTCTTCGCGTCATGGCCTCGCCCAAGCAGGCTGCTGGTGACGATTGGACCCCATCCGCCACCACCCATGGCATCGAGCAGGCCGCCAATGCCTCCGACATAGGGGATGATCCAGTCGCGCACGTCGCGGGGCCATTTCGGCTGAAAGGCCTTGTAGAGGATGAATAGGCCGACGCCGATCAGGTAGAGCGAGACGATGGGCTCGATCATCTCGCCATCGATATTCGACAACAGGAAAGCCCCGAGGGCGCCGCCGATCATGCCGGCCGGCGCCAGCCGCACCACGAGCCGCCAGTCGACATTGCGGTGGTAGAGGTGCGAAAGCCCGGAGGCGGCGGTGGTAAAACACTCGGTCACATGGGTCATGGCGCTGGCCACGGCAGGGGGCACGCCCACGGCCAGCAGGCTGGTCGTCGTCAGCACGCCGAAAGCCATGCCCAGCGCGCCATCGACAATCTGCGCCAGAAAGCCGATCAGCACGAAAGTCAGGAAGTCGGACGTCAGAAAGTCGAACGACATGCCGGATCCTTGCCCGTTAGCGGTCGCGATGAAAGCCGTAGTGCGGGAAAAAGTTCCAATTTGTGACGAATATGCGGAAGGCTATGAAGCGGCAGGCGGCCAAAACCGTCACTCCCCGTTCTTCACCGCCAGCGGATCGCCGGAAAGCTCGCTGCCGAGTTCCACGGTCTCACTCTGCTTGTTCATGACGCAGATGCGGTTGATCGTGGCGTCTGCACCCTTCGCCTTGCCGGTCACCACGGCGAGCCCGAAGCTCTCGCTACCGTAGGGATCGACGACAGCCGTCGGCGCCTCGATCGTGTCTGCAGCCGCCGCCAGGCATTTTTCCTCGACGGTTCGCGCGAAGGCCTCCCAGGCTTCTTCGGAAGAAGCTTGAACTGAACCGCACGAGAAAAACAGCAGGGCGGCCGCGGTCTTGTATTTCAACATGCTAAATCCCTTTTCCATTCATTTCCTTGGCGTGGCGTGACTTGAAGAATTTCGCTCACCAATCCAGTGATCAGGCGTGTTTCTGGCAAGTCGGCCGTTGCCTCTTGGCACCTGCGCACCTATGTTCCCGCTCGACCGATTTCACGGTGTTTGCCGAAAAAGGAGTAAGATCATGGCCTTTGAACTTCCTGAACTCCCATACGACTACGACGCGCTTTCCCCTTATATGTCCCGGGAAACGCTCGAGTTCCACCACGACAAGCACCACAAGGCCTATGTCGACACCGGCAACAAGCTGGCTGCCGAAGCTGGCATGGATGGCCTGTCGGTCGAAGAAGTCGTCAAGAAGTCCTTCGGCACGCACCAGACCCTCTTCAACAATGCTGCCCAGCATTACAACCACGTCCATTTCTGGAAGTGGATGAAGAAGGACGGCGGCGGCAACAAGCTGCCCGGCAAGCTGGAAAGCGCCTTTGCTTCGGACCTCGGCGGCTACGACAAGTTCAAGGCCGATCTCATCGCGGCCGGCACCACGCAGTTCGGTTCGGGCTGGGCATGGGTCTCCGTCAAGAACGGCAAGCTCGAAATCTCCAAGACCCCGAACGGTGAAAATCCGCTGGTTCACGGCGCGGAGCCGATCCTCGGCGTCGACGTATGGGAGCACTCCTATTACATCGACTACCGCAACGCCCGTCCGAAGTACCTCGAAGCCTTCGTCGACAACCTGATCAACTGGGACTACGTCCTGGAGCGTTACGAAGCCGCCACGAAGTAATTCCCGGCAGATTTGAGACGTTAAAAAGGGCTCCAGCCATCGCTGGAGCCCTTTTTGTTTGGCTGGCTCGGTCAGTCGCGCGGCGGTGAAAGCTGTGCCGTCGGGTTTTGGCGGAAGAAATCCAGATCACGCTCCGCGTTCGTCAGATCATAGCGGGCGTCGTCCAATTCCCGTCGCATGCGGTGCCGGTCGCGCTCCAGGTCGTCGATCCTGCCGCGTATGCTGCGTCGTTCGCCGTCCTTTGCGTCCTTCATGCCGTCGTACAGGGTGTCGATCTCGGAGTCCTTGTACCGCATGGTGGATTCCAGTGAGCTGACGCGGGAACGAAGATCGTGAGCCCGCTTGCCGAGGCTGTAGCCGCGCATGAACTCCGCTTCCAGTTCGGCCGGGCATGCATTGTGGTAGGCGTTGCCCGCCTCGCCGGCGGCAGCGCCGCCCAGCGGCGTGCAGTAGCGCTTGATGCCGACCTGATAGCCTGCGTACCAGCGGGTCTGGTCGGGCGTGATGCCGCTCTTGGAGCAGGATTTCAGATGGTCGGCAAACCGCTGCTGCGGATTGTGACCGGCAGCCCCATCGGTGTCGCCGACCACATTCCAGTCGGCCACCCGGCACTCTTCCTTCGACATCGAATTACAGGAGGCGACCGACATCGCAATGGCCGCCATCCCCGCGATCGACAGGAAACGCATCATCTACCCCCCCAGCAAGTTTTTCCCGGTTCCGTCTAAGCAGAGATTACGGAGAACGCCTAGACATGGGCAACGGGTTTCGAAGGTAATCCAGAGTATTTGGCCGGGTCGCCCGGCAGTGTTGCTTCCGATACGCAGGGGCGCTGGTGCAATACTGCGGTTCCTCGAAGGGCCATAATGTGTCGCGGGCAGTATTGTTCGTCAACTGCAGAGGGCTGCGTCACGTTTCCGGGGCTCTCCAGCCATCGACCCAAAGCTTGCGCAGGCCGTCGCCTTCACCGGGGAAGAAGACATCGAGCGCCTCGCAATCCTCCACGCGATCGGCCCGGAAATTGCGGATCGCCTCGCGAAGTTCGCACCAGGCGACGATGTTGGCGGTCTGCGAATAGTAGATCAGCGCGATTGGCCGGATAGTCCGTTCCGTCACGCGTGCGAGTTCGTCCCGATAGCCGAGCGCCAGCTTCCGTTCATCGCGGATCGCTCGCCGGACCATGGCGAGGTCGATCGCCTCCGGTGCGGGAGCAGGGCGCCCCCAGGCGTGCAGCGCGTTGGCGGAAAAGGTTGCGGCAAGCGGCGGCGGAACGGCTGCGGCGATCTTGCGGTTCACCTGCTTGGCTGCCTGCCGAAGTTCGGCGTCTCCTGTCCGCTCCAGCAGCGCCAGCGACAGCACGATCGCCTCGGTCTCCTCGACGGTCAGCATCAGCGGCGGCAGGGTGAAGCCCGGTCTCAGGATATAGCCGATGCCGCGACCGCCCTCGACGGGCACCCGCATCGACTGCAATTCGACGATATCGCGGTAGATGGAGCGGACGGTGACCTCCAGCTGAGCGGCGATCTCTGCCGCCGTTACAGGCTTCTTCGCGAGCCGCACGATCTGGATGATCTCGAACAACCGAGAGGCCTTGCGCATGCCATTTTTCCTCGTCTCCCGAGAGGGCTACTGACAGAACGCTGTCAGTAGCCCTCCGCTATATCGTCGTGCATCCAATTGAAAAGCAAGCCTCTCCGGTGTTCGGAACGAGGCCGACACGACAGGAAACTGACATGACCTACGGCGACAATCTCTGGCTCTTCTTCACCCTTCTTTTCGGCATCATCATCGTACCGGGCATGGACATGATCTTCGTGCTCGCCAACTCGCTGACACGCGGGCGCACGGCGGGTCTTTCGGCGACGGCCGGCATCATGGCGGGAGGCCTCGTTCATTCGATCTACGGGGCCGTCGGCGTCGGGCTTCTCGCCAGCCTCATGCCGACGCTGTTTTCGCCGTTGCTGATCGCCGGCTCGGCGTACATGGCCTGGATCGGCATTAGCCTGATGCGCAGTTCCATCGTCATTGATGGCGTTGGTCCTGCCGATGCGGCAAGCCACTGGCAGGCCTTCCGGCGGGGGGCGATCACCTGCCTGGTGAACCCGAAGGCCTATCTCTTCATGCTGGCGATCTACCCGCAATTCCTCCGCCCGGACTTCGGCCCCCTTGCGCCGCAGGCTGCGGTGATGGCGGCGATCACGGCGGCGACGCAACTTGCGGTCTATGGCGGGCTTGCACTTGCGGCGGGCAAGGCGCGCGAAACGATCGTCGGCAATGGCCGCGCCACGATTTGGATCGGCCGCGGCGCCGGCGTCCTGCTGCTGGCGGTCTCGCTGGTCACTCTGTGGGAGGGGCTGCGGGCGTGAGAGCGCCCTGCGGCCGGGAGGCAGGCGCGAACACCTCACCTCGATCGAAGAGCCGCCGCATGAGTGGGTGGAGGGCGAGGACGATCAGGATCGAGACATAGCCGTCGATGGCGTAGTGCCATCCCAGATACACGGAGCTGAGCAGGATGAGGCCGACGTAGGCAAACCCTATATGGCCCGCCATCCGGTTCAACTCCCGCAGGAAAAGCGCGTTCACCATCGCCAGCGCGACATGCATGCTCGGAAAGGCGGAAATGCCGGTTCCGAGAGCGGAGGTGCCGGCTTCGTGGCTTGACCACAGATAGGCCTGGAACAGCGCCGCGGAGGAAGCCTCCGCACCGTCTCCAAGAAAGGATGTGATCGCGGCGAAGCGGACCCCATCGCCCGTCACGCCCGCATAGAAGGCGGGGCCGGCCGAGAGGAACAGGCAGGCGAGAATGCTGCCGACCACGATCCAGGTCGTTGCCATCGTCATGAGATAGCGCAGCCGTATTGTGCCGGCTGCCTGATGCGTGGCGATGAAGAAGACCGGAATGAAGCCGAGAAGCGACCAGAGGACGCTGTAGTTCCATTCTATGGCTTTGCGGAGAAGAGGATGGGGCAGAAGGGCGACCACGAGCGCTCCCGGGTCGTGCCCGAGGTGCAGCAGCTGATCGATGTCCGCCTGTACCCGATCGTAGACAAAGCCGCCGCGGATGTCCGGCATAAGGTTCTTGAAGGTGGTGAACGAGCCCATGAAGACGATGAAGCTGACCAGGGCCAGTAGTCCGGAGGCCGCATGGCCGATCGTTGTCGGGTTTGCATAAGCTCGGAGCAGGCCGCACCGGCTGCTCCAGTCGTCCGTCCGGTGTACGGCGAGCGCTGCTGCGCCAACGAGCATGATGGCGGGTAGCGTGACAAGGTAGATGGGTGCGAGACGTTCGAAATAGGCACCGTGCGCAAGTGCTCCGGCTTTGCCGAGCCAGAGAGCGATCACCAGGACGGCTCCCGAATAGGCTATGACCAGGGAGTGGAATGGGGCCAGGACCGCCGTCCCTCGCAGGCATTCCCCCAGCATCTGGCGCGTCCAACGGTGCATCCGCAAATCCCTGCGTCCCATCCCGACGCTCAAATAAGCAAACAAGCCTCAAAATTGTCTGAACGCGCTCCGGCGTACATGTCTCCGCCGGCTGTTCCGATCTTCTCTATGAAATTGATACTCCTCAACTATCACTGCCTTGTTACTTTCGTCCGACTCGATGAAAAGCCATGGTGCGCCGCATCATCGGAGCCATCGCGGCCCCGGGTAAAAAGGAGAAGGATTGCATGCGTCTTAAGTCGACCGTCGTCATCGGAGCCGTACTCGGCTGTCTGAGTTTCTCGTCCGCGTTCGCGCAGGAAGAGCCACAATCCGCTCGGCAGGCCCAGATGAAAGTGGTCGGCCAGTCCATGAAAGAGCTTGGTGCCATCGCCAAGGGCGAGAAGCCCTATGACGGGGCAGCCGTAAAGGCAGCCCTCGAAGGGGTCAGCACCAGCATGAAGGCATTCCCGGATCAGTTCCCGGCCGGAACGGAGACCGGAATGGAAACGGAAGCCGCGCCGGCGATCTGGGAAAAGACGGACGATTTCCGTGCCAAGTCGGACAAGCTCGCCGCCGAGGCTGATACGCTTCTCGCGTCCGTTCCCGCCGATCAGGCTGGCGTCGGCGCCGCCATGAAGGCGCTGGGTGCGACCTGCGGCGACTGTCACGAGACCTACCGCTTGAAGCGCTAATCCTGCGAGGGGAGCGGCGCCACGCGTGCGGCTCCCCGACCCTCCGGCGCGCCTGCGATTGAACCGTCTGGCGTACTGCGTTGAAAGTGCTGAAACTATCACCGCCTTGTTACTTCCTCCCGGCGATCTCCGAGAGCATCGTGAGCCGTCGTCAGCGGCCGGTGCCCGGCCCAAGGGAGGAATGCCAATGCGCTTGAAGTCTTATGCCATTGCGGCGTGCGCCGCCTGCCTCTGTCTTTCCACGGCTCTCGCACAGGAAGAGCCGCAGGTCGTCCGACAGGATCTGATGAAGGAAATCGGTCGTTCCGTCGGCGCTCTGGGGGCCATTGCCAAGGGTGAGAAGCATTATGACGCGGCGACGGTAGAGACTTCGCTGAAGACGATCAGTACGAACAGCCAGGCTTTCCCGGATCAGTTTCCTGCCGGTTCGGAGAGCGGGCACGAGACCGAGGCGCTGCCGGCGGTCTGGGAAAAGCCGGAGCAATTTCGGGCAGGGGCAGAAAAGCTCCATACCGAGGCGCAGGCGGTGATGGCGTCCATGCCGGCGGATCAGGAGGGCGTCAAGGCGGCCATGGGGCGCCTCGGCGCGGTCTGTTCGGATTGTCATGAGACGTTTCGTGTGAAGAAATAAGAATGACGGTGCCCGGCCGTCAGCCACGGCCGGGTTGCCTTTTTGGTTTCCATTGGAGAATGGCATGGCTTTGCGGTGGACGAGGATTTTGGGTGCCGGTGCGGCGGTTGTTGCAGTCGGCGTGGCGGCCGCCTGGTTCCTGACGAAGCCGGCTCCCTTGCCGGAAGACAGCTGGGCTGGTCTCGGCGAGCCGGATCTTGCGCGTGGCGAAACGCTGTTCTGGGTCGGCGGCTGCGCCGGCTGTCATGCGGCGAAAGGGGCAACGGGAGACGCGGTGAAGGTCATGTCCGGTGGACTGCCGCTCACCAGTCCCTTCGGCACGTTCCATGTGCCCAACATATCCTCGGACCCGAATGCGGGGATCGGCGCCTGGACGCTTGCCGAATTCGGCAATGCCATGCTCCGCGGCGTGGGCAAGGGGGGCGAGCATCTCTATCCGTCCTTCCCTTACACGTCCTACGCCCGGATGAGCCCGGAGGATGTGAACAATCTCTTCGGCTACATGAAGACGCTGCCGGCGAGTTCGAACGTCGCGCCGCCGCACGAACTGGGATTCCCCTACAACATACGGGCCACGCTCGGTGGCTGGAAGTTCCTGTTCTTCAACAGCGAGCCATGGGTCGACCTCGCCTCTGCCGACGAAAAGCTGCAGCGCGGCCAGTTCCTCGTGGAAGGCCCCGGCCATTGCGGCGAATGTCATACACCCCGCAACGCGCTCGGTGGGCTGGAGGCCGGCCAGTGGCTGGCCGGCGGGCCGAACCCGGAAGGCGAGGGGCGCATCCCGAACATCACGCCGGGTTCGCGGTCGGTCGGCTCGTGGAGCGAGGGCGATCTGGTCAACTACTTCCAGACCGGCTTCACCCCCGATTACGATTCGGTCGGCGGCTCGATGGTCGAGGTCCAGAAGAACCTCTCGCATCTGTCGCAGGGGGATCTGGAGGCAATCGCGGCCTATCTCAAGGCTGTGCCTGAACGACAGTAGTTCCTCGCAGGTGTAACTTTCGGAACCGACCCGACCGGAATAGGTTGAGTCGCGAACGGAAGGGACGTTGATGAGCCACGCACATCACGGTGTGGAGACCGGCAGCGGCGACCGGCGGATGGTCTGGGCGATCGCCGTCAATATGCTGCTGACGGTGGCGCAGATTGCCGGCGGCATCCTGTCCGGCAGCCTGTCTCTGATTGCCGATGCGCTTCACAACTTCAGCGACGCGGCTTCGCTGATTATCGCCGCCGCTGCCCGAAAGATCTCTCGCCGGCCATCCGATGCGTCGATGACGTTCGGCTATGTCCGGGCGGAGGTCGTCGCCGCGCTGATCAACTACACGACGCTCATCGTCATCGGGCTTTACCTCGTTTACGAGGCGATCATGCGCTTCATCACGCCGGAGCCGGTCGAAGGATGCATCGTGGTCGTGGTGGCCGGAGTTGCGCTTGTGGTCGATGCCGCGACCGCGCTCCTGACCTACACGATGTCGAAGGAGAGCATGAATATCCGTGCCGCCTTCGTCCATAATGTCGCCGATGCTCTCGGCTCGGTCGGCGTCATCATCGCCGGTACGCTAATCCTTCTCTACGACTGGCGGATCGTCGACCCGATCGTCACGCTGGTCATCGCCGTTTACATTCTCTGGCAGGCCTTTGCCGAGATCGGCGGCTCGATCCGCATGCTCATGCTCGGCACGCCGCCGCAGATCGACGTGCCGAGGCTGATCGAAACGCTGTCGGGCATCGACGGCGTGGTCGATATCCACCATGTCCATGTCTTTGCAATAGATGAACGGCTCGTCGCCATGGAGGCGCATGTCGTGCTCGAGGAAACGCGACGTAACGAGAGCGACATGATCAGGGCGCAGCTGAAGCAGGTGGCGCAGGATGCGTTCGGCATCGCGCATTCGACGTTGGAAGTGACTCATGGCGAAAGCTGCTGCGCGGGCGCGGAGGCCCGTGCCATCGGGCACCCGGTCGCGCGCCCGTCTCATGGCCCTCATGCGGGGCATCATCACGGACATTGAACGGCTTCAGGCCTGGTGGTGCTCGCCACTGAATGCCTTGATCTCCGCTTCCGCTTGCGGTCCCCAGAGATCGAGAGCCTTGAGGATTTCCATGGTGAAGGTAACCGGCGAATTTCCGGGCGCGGTGATCACCCGTCCGTCGCTGACCGCCTGCGGCTGGTCGCGGTAAAGCGCATCGCCGAGATAAGCGGGATACTGCTTGTGGGATGCCAGCCGGTTTCCGGTATGGGCCACCGCGTTCAATACGCCGGTCGCCGCAAGTGCGCTTGCCGCCGCGCAGATGCCGGCGACCACCTTGCCGTGGCTGTGGAAGGATTGGACATAGGGCGTGAAGTCAGGCGCTTCACCGCTCTCCCATGCAAGGCCGCCGGGAATGACAAGGGCGTCGAAGACGGCGGGATCCAGCACATCATAGGCAAGATCCGGCATCACCTTCAGGCCGCCCATGGAAACGACGGCGTCGCCATCAGGCGACGCGGTGACCACGTCGGCTCCCAGATAGCCGCGCGCCACCGCCATCAGCAATGCGCATTCCCAGTCCGCGAAATGCGGTGTCAGCGCAATGGCGATACGCGTCATGGATAACCTCCTCCGTCGCTCAGGCGAGCGCCTGCATGTAACGCATTCCGGTCACCGGACGGGGCATGAAATCCATCTGCTCGTAGAAACGGTGGGCTGCGAAATTGCCGGTGGCGGCGCTGACGGAAAGATAGTCGCAACTGGCGGTGCGGGCAATCTCCCGGGCACGCGAGACAAGGTGGTGGCCGATGCCATGGCCGCGATGGCCGTCGCGCACGAACAGGTGGTGCAGGTCCATGCCGCGCGTACCGGTATCGGCCCTGTAAAGCGGCACCATGATGGCGTATCCCATCAGGCCGTCGCCGCCATCGGCGACCAGCGCCTGGATCCACGGCATCGAGCCGAACAGGTCGCGCTCCAGCTTTTCAGGCGTGATCGCGGCGGCGTCGCCGTGGTGGGACGCGAGAAGCGCGATCATCTCGTTGAGTTCGGGCAGGTCATGGCGCTTGGCGGCGCGAATGGTCACAACGGCCGGGCGGGGAAGGGTGGTTTCGGTATCTTCGGTCATCTTGGCTTCCTCTTGGTTCTGTCGCCGTCAGGAGGAGCCGTCTTGAAACAACAAAGCCGCCTGACGGCGGCTCGTTGACATTATGATCTGTCGAGCCGCCCGTTACCGGTAGGCCCAAAAATACGTGCAGGAGATGGGTGCGCGTGCGTCGATCATGCGGGATTAGATGCGCCGAATTTTTTAGCTTGTCAACGCTTCAATGCTCGGCTTCGCACAGCGCGTGATCGGACAGCGCGCGGATGACGTAGCAGTCCTCGACGGAATGCCCGCAGCAGTGGGAGACGATGCGTTCCAGCTCGTGCTCGAGCTTCCTCAGCTTCTCGATCTTCGCCCGTACCGCGCCGAGATGGTCTTCCGCGATCCGGTCCGCTCCGGCGCAGGGAAGGTCCGGATGGCGGCTGAGCGCTATCAGTTCCCGGATGGCCGGAATGTCGAAGCCGAGGTCCCGGGCATGGCGGATGAAGGCCAGCCGCTCCAGGTCGGCCTTCTCGTAACGCCTCTGGTTGCCCTCCGAGCGATGGGCGGCGCTGATCAGCCCCATCTGTTCGTAATAGCGGATCGTGGGCACCTTGACGCTGGTGCGTCGGGAAAGATCGCCGATCGAGTACATTTTTGCCTGAAGCCTCTTGAACCTATAGTCGCTAGAGGGATTAGCTATGTCGTCACCGGTCAACAAACAAGGATCAAGGTGACATCATGAGCGCATCCTGCGGCCAACATCACGGCACGTTCGAGGGACTTTCGGCGGATTATAAGCGGCGGCTATGGGCCGTCATCGCCATCAACGGGGCGATGTTCTTCGTCGAGATGGCCGCGGGGCACATGGCGCGTTCGCAGGCGCTGCAGGCCGATGCACTGGATTTCTTCGCCGATGCCGTCACCTACGGCATCTCGCTGGCGGTGATCGGTTCATCCCTCAGGGTGCGCACCGCAGCGGCTGCCGCCAAGGGCATAAGCCTCTTCCTGATGGGGCTCTGGGTGTTTGGCGCCACGATTTACCGTGTGTTCTATCACGGTGTTCCGGAAGCGCCGGTCATGGGCGTTATCGGTTTCCTCGCCCTTGCCGCCAATCTCGCAAGCGTCTGGCTGCTCATCAACTACAAGGATGGCGACGCCAATGTCCGCTCCGTCTGGCTTTGCTCGCGCAACGATGCGATCGGCAATGTGATCGTCATGCTGGCAGCGCTCGGCGTATGGGGAACGGCAACCGCATGGCCGGACCTGATCGTCGCCGCCATCATGGCAGGCCTGTTCCTGTCGTCGTCCGTGCAGATCCTGAGACATTCCTGGGAAGAATGGAACCGTGGCGGAGAGGTATCACTCGATCCGCATGCGGGCCACAGCCATGGCGAGGACAGCCATCACGCGGCGCATGACCGGTGCTGCTCGGGGAATGTCCACAAGGCGCACGCGCCGAACGGATAGGTGCTCACCTGCAGTGGGGCTGGTTGTCAGGCATGGGGAGTTGAGAGCAAGGCCGCCGATCGTGGACGTGATGAGCCTCTCGATTGATCGCAAGGCATGGCGGCTGCCGGAAATGGATCATGCAGGGGGAATCGGAGAGCAGTGGCGGGAAACCTGGCCGAATGGTCAGCGCCCCCCGGAAAATTCCTGATAAAGTTCCTGGACCCAATCGACCGGCACATCGGGCACGTTTGAAGGCTTGTTGATGGCGGCGGGTGCCTGCCCGCTGTCACGCAGGCCCCAAAGGGCGCTGGCAAGCGAACTCGAAAGAAGAGTACTGCTGCCCGTGAGCGTCGAGCCGGAGCGGAACGGTTGTTCCACCTCCCGCTGTGCAGGTTCCTCGGTGATGCGCTCGATCATCTGGGGGCGCGTCGGGTAATGGTAGCCGCTGAGGCTGCTGTCGATCTGCATGGCTTACACCTGGTTCAATCGTTAACAAATGGTTAATGATGGAACCTTGCGCGAAGCTTGCGCAATTGCGCGGCGCGCTCAATCGGTCACTTGACAGATTCGGGAATGCTTATGCGCATGGTGATTTGGCGGCGGTCGCCAGTTCAGGCTTCAGCCATCTCTCGTGCCAGTTCCGCAAGTTTTCGGACAGTGTTGAGATTGCGGCTGGTGGCCGGCTTGATAGCCTTCAGCCTGAGCTTCGAGCGGCCCGATCCATTCGGATAGTGCACCCATATTTCCCGGCCACGGACGACGGCCTCCTCGCCGTCGGGCGCGACCAGATCCTCAAGCGCCCCGACCGGCGCGGTCTCCGGGAGAAAATGGACGAGCAGGAAATTCGGCTTGGCATGGGGGAAGGGGATGTTCTCGACGATGGCCCCGAGTTCATCCGTCGTGCGCACCATGACGCCGGGCTTTTTGCCGAATCTCCTGGCCAACGCTTCATCGAGCTTTGCCGCAACGGCTTCTTCCCCATCATCCGAGCGGAACAGCACGTTGCCGCTCTGGATGTAGGTTTTGACATCCGCAAGGCCGAGCCCTTCGCAGATGACCTTGAGTTCGGTCATCTGCAGGGTCGTACCGGTGACATTCACCGCCCTCAGCAAAGCTACGTAGACGGTCATCTCCCCTCCCTTGGGCCGATGATTACATCTTGCCCGCCACCTTGATGGCGAAGGCGTATTCGAAGGCGATCTCCTCCAGCCGCTGGAAGCGGCCGGACTTTCCGCCATGGCCCGCTGCCATGTTGGTCTTCAAGAGGAAGGGGCCGGCTTGCGGCGCGTTCTCGCGCAGCTTCGCCACCCACTTCGTCGGTTCCCAGTAGGTCACGCGCGGGTCGGTCAGGCCGGAGAGCGCCAGGATCGGCGGATACGGCTTGGTGCCGATGTTATCGTAGGGGCTATAGGCCGCGATCCACCGGTATTCCTCCTCCGAGTCGATCGGGTTGCCCCATTCCGGCCATTCGGGCGGCGTCAGCGGCAGCGTGTCGTCGAGCATCGTGTTCAGCACATCGACGAAGGGTACGGCGGCGATGATGCCGGCGAACTTCTCCGGGGCCATGTTGGCGATCGCCCCCATCAGCATGCCGCCGGCAGACCCGCCCTCGGCGATGATGTCCTCGTAGGAGGTGAAGCCTTCGCCGACCAGATGGTCCGCAGCGGCGATGAAGTCCCTGAAGGTGTTTTCCTTGTTCTCCATCTTGCCGTCTTCGTACCAGGCAAAACCCTTGTCCTTGCCGCCGCGGATATGGGCGATGGCGTAGACGAATCCGCGGTCTGCGAGCGACAGGCAGTTGGTGTTGAAGCCGGCAGGGATGGTGATGCCATAGGCGCCGTATCCATAGAGAAGGCAGGGCGCCGAACCGTCGAGCGGGGTGTCCTTGCGGTAGAGCAGGGTAACCGGCACCTGCTCGCCATCATGCGCGGCCGCGAACACGCGGCGGGTGATGTAGTCATCCGGATTGTGGCCGGATGGCACTTCCTGCGTCTTCAGGAGCACGCGCTCACGTGTCGCCATGTTGTAGTCGAAGAGCTGCCCCGGCGTCGTCATCGACGAGTAGGAGAAGCGGATGACGTCCGTCTCGTATTCGGCGGCACCCGAAAGACCCAGCGAATAGGCTTCCTCGGCAAAGGCAATGGCGTGCTCTTCGCCTGTCTTGCGGTCGCGGACAATGGCCTGCGGCAGGCCGTCCTTTCGCTGCAACCAGACGAGATGCCGGGCAAAGGCCATGTGCGACAGGATCAGCCGGCCCGGCTCGTGGGCCACGATCTCCTGCCAGTTCTCCTTGCCCGGCGCCGTCACCGGCGCTTCCATGATCTTGAAGTCCTTGGCGTCGCCGTCATTGGTCAGGATGTAGAAGACTTCGCCGCCTTCCGTCATCGAGTACTCCACGCCTTCCTCCCGTTCGGCCACCAGCTTCGGCTCGGCGGTGAGGTCCTTTGTGGAGAGCAGGCGATACTCTGACGTCTCGTGATCGTGGATGTCGATATAGATGAAATCGTCGAGCAGCGAGCCGCCGACGCCCATGAAGAAGCCGGGATCCTTCTCCTCGTAGACGAGACGGTCTTGCTCCTGCTTCTGGCCGAGGATGTGGTGGAAGACCTTGGATGGCCGATGGTTCTCGTCCTGCAACGTATAGAAGAAGCTCTTGCCGTCCGGCGCCCAGACCCCGCCGCCGGCGGTATTCTCCAGCACGTCGGCGAAATCCTCGCCGGTCTCGAGGTCGCGGACCCGCAGGGTGAAATATTCCGAACCCTTGTCGTCATAGCCCCAGATACCGAGACGGTGGTCGGTCGTGTGGTCAAGGCCGGCGAGGCGGAAATAATCCTTGCCCTTTGCTTCCTTGTCGCCGTCGAGCAGGAGCTTGCGGCTCGCCTCGTCCTTGTGGTCGCCGTCGCGGGAAATGCGGAAGTAGCGGGGTTGCTCGCCGCCGGTCACGTAGGCGGTGCCGTAGGCGAAAGGTCCGTCCTTCATCGGAACGGAACTGTCGTCTTCCTTGATACGGCCCTTCATCTCGGCAAACAGCGTCTTCTGCAGTGCCTTGGTATCGGCCATCGCCGCTTCCATGTAGGCGTTCTCCGCCTCCAGATGTTGGCGCAAGCCGGGATCGAGCAGGCTCGGATCCTTGAACATCGCCTGCCAGTTCTCCGCCCGCATCCAGGCATAGTCGTCCGTGCGGGTTATCCCGTGGCGGGTATCCGAGACCGGCTTCCTGTCAGCGACGGAAGCGGCGGGGAGGTCGGTGAAAATCGTTCTGCGGGAGACGGCCAAGGAAGCACTCCGGTATTTCATGAGGAAGTGCCAGAGATAGGAGGTGCTGCGATGAGTGGCAAGGCGCCATTGCCCAACGGACCGAGATCCGCCAACGGCCGGGGGTTGGCGCGTATCCTGTTCGGTCGCCGGCCCAGTGCGCGTTCGCGTCCCCGCTCGACCCAGCCATCCTGTTTCCCGCTATGGTAGGTGGCCAACGCGGGTTCCATCTCCTAGTTTCCGCGCGGTTCGAATCTCACCCTCTGCGACGGAATGAATAAGAAAAACATTGCAATTGCCCTCCTGGCGCTCTGCGCCGCCTTTCCTGCTCACGCCCTCGATGGCCGGATCGTCCGGCAACTGAAGGCGCTCGCCCCCGAGGAGCGGCGCGAGCAGCGCTGCGACATCGAGGCGATGGCGCGCATCGCCAGCGAAAAGGAAGGCTTCAAGCCGGACAAGGTGATTGCCTATACCTTCTCCGATCCGGAGGAGAACGGCGACTGGATCAAGGCGCCCGGTGCCGCCTTCCGCAGCGCCGGCGACTGGTACCGCCTGAAGTTCAAGTGCGAAACGAGTGAGCATGGCCTGGCGGTCGAGTCGTTCCAGTACAAGATCGGCTCGAAGGTCCCGCGCAAAGAGTGGGAAGAACACTACCTCTACGACTAGCAGGACGAAGGGGCGGGCCGGTCGAGTGCGAAATTTTCGAACCAGCCCTGCCTGTCGCCGGCAATCATCGCCGCGATCATCCGCGAGGCCAGGTAGGAAAAGGTGATGCCATTGCCGCCGTAGCCGTACGCGGCGTGGATATTGCGCGCACCCGGCACCGACCCGATCAGCGGCAGGCCATCCGTCGTCTCCCCGAATGCGCCGCACCAGGCGTGCGAGATCGTCGCATCCGCCTGCGGCCAGAGCTGCACCAGCCGCTCCTTCAGCCGCAGCGTCTTGTCAGGGAGTAGGGCGTCCCTCTTTTGCGGATCAGCGATATCCTCGTCCTCGCCGCCGATGATGATACGGTTATCGGCTGTCGCCCGCATGTAGAGATAGGGCTCCGTCGCCTCCCAGATCAGTGCGTGGTCGCGCCACAGCCTGTCAGGTGCCTGCGGCACGGTGCAGATCGCGTAGCTCGACAGGGTCGCATGGGTCTCCGGCATGACGAAATGCGGCATCACGTATCCGGTTGCCAGGACGACGTGCCTGGCCTCGATCACGTGTGTCCCGTCCGTCTCGACGACCACCCGGTCCCCCTCGGCATGGAAATGCAGGGCATCGGCCGCGATGAGGCGCGCGCCGCGCGACGCTGCGATATGGAGGAGCGACCAGCAGAGCAGCAGGGGGTCCGCCTCGGCGGAGCCCGGCGAGAGGATCGCGGCCTCGCGATCGAGCCCGAATTCTTGGGCAAGCTCGGCATGTGGCAGAAGCTGCCCGGCAAGTCCGGCGCGATGGCGCAGCGCCAGCTCCTCGCGAAGCTCCCTTTCGCCGGTCTCACCCGCCGCCAGATAGAGCGTCGGTCGCGGGTGAAAGGAGCAGGGGATGCGGTGCTCGGCGATCAGGTTGGCAAGGCCAGCCACGGCCGCGCTGCTGCGACGATAGATATCCGCTGCGGAATCGAAGCCGTAGAGTTCCGTCAGTTCCTGGAGAGACGCGTCCGTTTCCCACTGCAGCATCGCCGTGCTTGCCTTGGTGCTGCCGTGGCCGAGCGTTTCCCGGTCGATGACCGTCACCTCATGTCCGAGAGACGTCAGGTGCTCCGCCGTCAGGGCGCCGGTGATCCCGCCGCCGATGATGGCGATGCCGGTCTTCAGGCTTGCGGAAAGGGCTGCCCGCTCCGGGTTGGCGATCTTTCCGCCCCAGGGCGACCTGCCGGTGTGCAGGTCGTCTTGGCTCGTCTGCTCGAAATTCAGGCTGGATTTCATGTCGGCTTCTATCCCGGCAGGTGCGGTACAGTCTTGCGTTCCGGGAACAGTTCGTTGGCGATCGTCATCATGATCAGTGACAGTGGCAGTGCGAGCATCGCGCCGACTGCGCCCCACATCCACGTCCAGAAAATAATGGCGATGAACACGAGGAAGGGATTGATCTCCCATTGCCGTCCCATGATGGCCGGGAAGATCAGGTTTTCCATGAGCAGGTGGATAATGAAGAAGATAATAGCGGGAATAAGCCCGATGAGCAGGGAATCGTGCACCAGCACGCCGCCGAGCGCCACGGATGCCGTCATCAGGGTAATGCCCAGATAGGGGATGAAGCTCGAGATGAACGCGAACATGCCCCACATGCCCGGCGATGCCAGGCCGCCCAGATAGGCGATGATGGTCATCGAAACGCCGAGTGCGAAATAGAGCAGGCTTGCCGTCGCGAAGTAGTAGCCCAGCACTTCTTCCATCGCATTCAGCACCCGGATGGCGACCAGCCGCTGGTGTCGGCGGGGAAAGGCCATGATGATCGTCCGGCGAAGCCGCACGCGGCCGTAAAGGAAGAGCAGCAACGCGGCAAAGAAGATAAGGGCCTGGATGATGGCCGGCGTGAGGTTGGCCGTCAGTACCGCAAGTATGCTGCTGCTGTTCTCCAGCAGCTTCTCCATCGACATCGGGCCGGTCTGGAACGTCGCGGCACTGATGTTCAGCCATTCCTGCCGTTCGAGGAAGGGCAGGACGCGGTCAATCATCTGCTCGATCAGCTTCGGGCCACTGTTGACGAAAAACAGCGCCGGCTCGGCCAGTGCGTTGATCAACAGAAGGAGGACGATGGCCACTGCGGACGACAGCACGACCGCGATGCCGAAACGGGGCACCCCATAATCGCCCAGGCGCTCGGCGGCCATGCCGAGGATGATGCCGACGACGATCGCCAGCGTTATCGGGATGAGCACCAGTTTCATGTAGGAGATGACGGCAAGGCCAAGCAGGAAGAATATGCCGATGATTGCCCAGCTGGCGGCAACCTCGAGAGCCTCGCGTCCGAGCGGCGAAAACTCGGTCGCGTCCCCATCGGTGCCTGGCTTGGCCGCGGCAGCAGCCTCGAGGCCCTCCAGTGCTGGCGCCTTCCTTGGCTTGCGACCGTTCGTGTCCGATCTCGTCATGCTTATGGGTTCCCGATGCGCGCCGTTAACGCACAGCGGGGACGCCGGTTCCTTCGCCTGGAGCGTTTCCTGCAGGCAAGCAGCGGCTCTCTATGCGGAAAGCGTGATGCCGATACCCCAGGGGTCTGTGAGGGACCAACCCTGCGGGGTTTTGGTGGTGCTGATCTGCTGCTTGTCGAGGCTGGCGAGCGCCGTCGTCAGCGCCGCCTGCTCGTTGAAGCGCAGCGTGTAGTCGGAGAGGCCCGTCATGTTCTGCTGACGGCGCGTGGCGCCCCGGCTGTTCCAGATGTTGGCCGCCACGTGATGATGGTAGCCGCCCGTGCCAAAGAAGCTGGCGCCGGGATAGCGGGCCATCACCTTGAGCCCGAGCACGTCGCGATAGAAGGCCTCGGCCTGCGGCACGTCGCCGACCTGCAGATGGATATGTCCGACGGATGTGCCCTCGGCCATGCCCGCCCAGGAAGCCTGTGGTGCGCTGGCATGAAGTTCCTGAAGGTCGAGACGCTCGGTGGCCATCGCAACCATGCCGTCGGCGTCGTAGGTCCATTCTTCAGGCTGGCGGTCGCGGTAGATCTCGATGCCGTTGCCTTCCGGGTCGGAAAGATAGAGTGCTTCGCTGACGAGGTGGTCGGAGGCGCCTTCGAGGCGGATGTCGTTCGCTGCCGCATGCGAGAGCCAGTGGGCGAGGTCTTTTCGCGTTGGCAGGAGGAATGCGGTATGGAACAGGCCTGCTGCATTGCGTGGCGCGCGGACCGCGTCCTGCCGGGTTGTCAGCGCCAGAAGTGGCTTGCCTGCGACGCCCAGAACTGCGCCAGACGCGCTCTTTTCCAGCACGGCAAGGCCGATGGCGCGTTGGTAGAATTCGGAAACCTGCGAGAGGTCGTTCACCACCAGGTGGACGTGTTCGACGAAGGCTGGTCGGGTCTGTGCGAATTGCGGCTGCGGTTCATTCATTGCGATCTCCTTGAGCGTCTGTGGCTCCGTTGACCTGAATATGCCGACTTTTCATCGTTCAATAAAGATCATCGATTGTTGATAGGTTGTTCAGTTTTCGTTGACGGTGCCACCTGGTGACTTGATCATGATCAATGCGCTGTGCGGGCGGAACAGGAGAATGCCCCTATCGAAAGAGCTGAAATTTGGGGCAGCGGACCATGTACAAGAAAATCATCGTCGCCGTGGATGTTACAGACCTGGAAAAGGCCGAGCGGATCATCCCGCGAGCGGTCAATCTTCTGGAGGCAGGCGGGCGGATCGTTCTCCTGTCCGTCGTGGAGGATCTTCCGGGATATGTGCTGGCCGACGTGCCGCCGAGCATAATGGCGGACGCGCGGCAGGAGACGGAGACCAGGCTCCTCGATCTGCGCCATGAATACTCCTTGAGCGCGGATATCGAAGTGCGTCATGGAGCGCCGGCGCGGGCCATCCTGGCTTGTGCGGAAGCGCAGGAGGCGGACCTGATCATCCTCGCCTCTCACCGGCCGGACTTTTCCAACTACTTCCTCGGCGCCACGGCCGACCGCGTGGTGCGCCACGCGCAGTGCTCGGTCCTTGTGGACCGGTAGGCTGAGGAGCCACCACTCCGCATTTGCCTCAATCTAACAGGCCGAAAAACATTGTGAATCAGAGTTCTCCAAAAGCTCTTGCCTCGCTTCGCAACTCCGATCATCTTGATGGGATGAGTGTCGCGAGGAAGGTATGACGGAGCGTTTCAACTTCGGCAGAAAGTATGATTTTCACGAGATCGTTGCCGATGGCGTCGTCCACGGCATCGGGCTCGTGTTCGCGCTTGTCGGCGTCACCGCGCTGATCTTCTACGCCACCATCTCGGCAAGCCTCGGTGAAATCGCGGCGGCCTGGATCTACGGCCTCGGACTTGTGCTCTGTCTGTCGATCTCCTTCACCTACAACATCTGGCCCGTGTCGCGGGCCAAGTGGGTCCTGCGGCGGTTCGACCACTCGGCGATCTTCGTCCTGATCGCCGCGACCTACACGCCGTTCCTCGAGCGCGGCATTCACGATCCGATGATCCTGTTCATGCTCGTGGCGATCTGGCTGACGGCGATTGTCGGCATCCTGCTCAAGTGTTTCTTTCCGGGCAGGTATGACCGGCTGGCCATTCTTCTCTATCTCGCCATGGGCTGGAGCGGCGTCATCGTGGCAGTGCCGATTTCGCAATACCTTCCCGCCATCACCGTCTGGCTGATCGTCGCCGGCGGCATCATCTATTCGCTCGGCGTGATCTTCCATGTCTGGGAGCGGCTGCGTTTCCAGAACGCCATCTGGCATGCTTTCGTGGTGGCCGCCTCCGCCGTCCACTACGGCGCCGTCATCACCTGCTTCAGCTTGTCGAACACGACGCTATAGCCGCCTGACCGAGCCTTTCCCGGTTAAACTGCGCGTGGACATCGGCTTTCTGCGTCTGCTATGGCGGGCAGGCAATCATCACATGGACGAGCAATGACCGCCCCGATTATCCGCGATGCGACCGAAGCCGATTTCCAGGCGATCCTGGAGATCTACAATGACGCGGTCGCCAACACGACCGCCATCTGGAACGAGACGCAGGTCGATCTTGCCAACCGGCAGGAGTGGTTCGCGGCGCGGCAGGCGAGGGGCTTTCCCATTCTGGTCGCGGATGTCGGTGGAGCTGTTGCGGGCTATGCCTCCTATGGCGACTGGCGCGCCTTCGAAGGGTTCCGCAACACCGTCGAACACTCCGTCTATGTCCACAAGGATCATCGCGGGGCAGGCGCCGGCCGCGCCTTGATGCGGGCGCTGATCGAACAGGCGGGCAAGCGCGGCATCCACGTCATGGTCGCCTGCGTGGAAGCGGGCAATTCCGCCTCCGTGCGGCTGCACGAAGGTCTCGGCTTTCGCAATGTCGGGACGTTTTCGGAAGTCGGCACGAAGTTCGGCCGTTGGCTCGATCTCACCTGCCTTGAACTGCGGCTACCCTCGTCGTCTTGAACGCCTGAATGGGCAGGCTGGTCTCAGCCACCGACATACTGGAAATAAGCCCAGGCCAGCACCAAAGCTGCCGCCACGCCAAGCACAGTCAGGAGCTTCCGAAGGCCGGGATTGGGCTTCTTCGGTTCCTTCGGCTTGGGCGCTTTCGGCGGCTGCTTGAATTCGACGACGTTGGACATCTCTTCTCCCTCTGATCTCGTCACGTCATATGATGAAGACAATTAAGGTTTGCCTTCCGCAAGGCCAGTGCAAAATATGAAGCGCTCCTGCCCTATGCCTCGATGCGGCGGGCCCTCGGCGAAAGGCTGGCCGAATAACGGCGCAACAGGCCGGTGCGCAGCCCTTGGTGCGCCTGCACATCTGCTCTATGTTTGCCGTCTATCGCATCTCGGTCTGCAGGGTTTCCATGACGGTCGTAGCTTCGTTTGTATATCGCGGCGGCAAGCGCAGCGAAGCCGTTGCGACGGATGGACCTCGCCCTTTGCTCAAGGAAGGCGATTTCGTCTGGATCGGGCTGGTCGATCCGACGGCAGAGGAGATCGGCGGGCTCGCCGCCACCTACGGGCTGCACCAGCTTGCGGTCGAGGATGCGCTGAACTCCCGCCAGCTTCCGAAGGTCGAGGTCTACGGCGACCAGCTCTTCGTCGTGGCCAAGACGGCCCATCTCGAAGGCGACAAGATCCGCTACGGCGAAACGGCGATCTTCGTCGGCCGGGGCCACATCATCACCGTTCGTCACGGTTCCGCCCGGGGCCACACGGAACTGCGCTCGCAGCTCGAGGCATCCGCCCAGCTCCTGCGTCAGGGCACGGACTACGTTCTTCATGCGATCATCGACTTCATCGTCGATGGTTACCTGCCCGTCGTGCAGGCGATCGAGGACAAGGTTCTCGCAATGGAAAAGCACATGCTGGCGACCTTCCTGGAGCGCGAGCAGATAAGGCGGCTGTTCAGGCTTCGCCGGCAGCTGATCCTGTTCGGGCGCATCCTGGGGCCTATGTCGGATGTCGCCGGCAAGCTCGTCCATCTCGAACTTCCCTGCGTCGACAAGAGCGCCAAACCCTTCTTCCGGGATGTCCACGACCATGTCATCCGGGTCGAGGGCATGGTCGGAGGGCTTCGCGAAGTCATCACCTCGGTCTTCGAGGCGTCCAACCTGCTCGAACAGCAGAGGCAGGGCGTCATCACAAGGCAGCTGGCCGCATGGGCGGCGATCCTTGCCGTGCCGACCGCGATTGCCGGCATCTACGGCATGAATTTCAGGAATATGCCCGAGCTTTCCACCCGCTACGGCTATCACGTGGTGCTGCTCGTCATCCTGGTGCTGTGCGGTTTTCTCTACTACCGGTTCAAGAAGACGGGCTGGCTGTAAGGGAATGGCGCGCAGGCCGGTGCCTGCGCGCCACGATCGTGAGCTGTTTACCCTTCGATCAGGCAGCTTGAGGAATGCGGGCAATGACCTTGATCTCGAAGTCGAACCCCGCCAGCCAGTTCACTCCGACCGCGGTCCAGTTCGGATAGGGCTTCTCCGGGAAGATGCGTCCCTTGACCTTCATGACCGCGGAAAACTGGGCTTCCGGGTCCGTGTGGAAGGTGGTCACGTCAATGATGTCGTCGAAGGTGCAGCCGGCGGCCTTCAACACGGCTTCCAGGTTGTCGAAGGCGAGCTGGACTTGCTTCTCGAAGTCCGGCTCGGCCGAGCCGTCCTCGCGGCTGCCTACCTGGCCTGAAACGAACAGAAGATCGCCGGAGCGGATTGCCGCTGAATATTGGTTGATTTCGTAGAGCGCCTGTCGCCCAGTGGGGAAGATAGCGTCGCGTTTGGTCATTAAATACTCCTGTCGTTTTGCAAATCAGTGGGTTCTGTTTCTTCGGGCTTCGACAAGCCCGAAGTTTCGGTTTTCCGGGGTAGTCTATTCAGCGGGCTGGGCCAGCGGCTCCAGCGCGACCTCTGTCCGGCCGCCGCTGAGGCTCTTCTGGCCAGCCGCAACAGTCACCATGGCGGCAATGCCTGCGACGACCGAAACCCAGAAGCCGTTCTGTGCCCCGAACGTGTCGACGACCCATCCGGCCAGGAAGGCGCCGAGTGCCATTCCGATGCCGATGCCCGTCATTACCCAGGTAACGCCCTCCGTCAGCATCGCGCCCGGCACCCGCCGCTCGATCAGCCCGAAGGCGGTGATGAAGGTGGGCGATATGGCGATACCGCTGAGGAAGACGGCGAAGGCGAGGAGCGGAACCGTGCCGGCGATCAGCAGGGGCAGGGATGTCACGGCAAGCACGCTGACAGCGATCAGCAACTGCCTGTGCAGCGGCATTCTCGGGTTTACTGCGCCGAGGATGAGCCCGACGACGAACGATCCGACCGCATAGACGCCGATCACCAGGCTTGCGGCATTGGGCTGCCCGAGTTCCTTGGTGAGGGCGACGGCGGTCACTTCGGCGGTCGCAAACATCGAGCCGACGAACACCAGCGCAAGCGTGATGATCTGCACCGACCGTAGCCGGATCGCCGATTTCTGCGGCGTGTCCGCATGGACAAGCGTTACTTTGGGCTCGGTCGAGCGCTGCAGGATGAAGGCCAGCGTCCCGACCGCGAGAAAGATGGTGCTGATAATCATCCCGGCTTCCGGGAAGAGAGCGACGGCGAGGCCCACCGAAAGTGATGCACCGGAAATGTAGACCAGTTCGTCTGCCGCCGATTCAAAAGCGAATGCCGTGTTCAGTTCAGGCCGGTCCCGGAAGATTTCGGTCCAGCGGGCTCGTACCATGGCCGGAATGCTGGGCATGGCCGCCGCAAGGAAGGCCGATACGAACAGCGTCCAGACCGGCCATTTCTGGTTGGTCGCCAGGATGAGGACGGCGAACGCGATGACCGAGATGATGGTCATCGGCGTGATGACTGCGGCCTGGCCGAGCCGGTCGACGAACCGCGAAATCTGCGGCGAGAGGAGGGCGTTGGTGAAGGCGAAGGTCGCCGAGACCGCGCCGGCCAGCCAGTATTCGCCACGCGCCTGTGAAAGCATGGCGACGATGCCGATGGGGGCCATTGCGATCGGCAGCCGGGCGAGGAAGCCGGCGGCGGAAAAGCCCTTTGCGCCGGGCACCGAGAAGATTTGTCTGTAAGGGTTGGGCATGGGTATGCTCCGTGAAACCTACGATGAAGCCACTTACATACGTGGCGTATGTCGAGACGTAGTTGCATACGCGGCGTATGTCAAATAAAATACGTTGCGTATGTCAGAAAGGAAATCTTGTGAGCAAGCCGCGCCTTGAAATGATTGCCGAAACCCGTGCGAAATTGATTGCGGCGGCTCGCCATGCGTTCGGCACGGTGGGCTATGCGGAATCCTCGATGGACGATTTTACCGCCGGAGCAGGCCTGACGCGGGGCGCCCTCTATCATCATTTCGGCGACAAGAAGGGTCTGCTGCAGGCGGTGATCCAGGAGCTCGATGCCGAAATGACGGCGCGGCTGAACAAGGTCTCGGCAAAGGCACCGAGCCTCTGGCAGGGCTTCGTGGATGAATACACCGCCTACATCGAGATGGCACTGGAGCCGGAAATCCAGCGGATCGTGTTCCGAGACGGACCGGCGGTGCTCGGCGACATGTCGCAATGGCCGAACGCCAATGGCTGCATTGCCGCGCTCAGGAAAAGTCTCGCCGAACTGAAGGCCGATGGCACGATCATTGATGTGGACGAGGAGGCGACGGCGCGCCTCCTCAATGGAGCCAGCATCCACGCCGCCATGTGGATCGCCAATTCCGACGATCCGCAGTCAACCTCGATCCAGGCGGTAGGGGGTTTTCGCGCACTGCTCGAACAGCTGCGGGTGAGGGCGAACTGAACCTGTCCGACGTCGCTCAGTCCAGCGGCCCGAACACCATCGAATGCCCGTTGATGCAGTAGCGCAGTCCGGTCGGTGGCGGGCCGTCAGGAAAGACGTGGCCGAGATGCCCGCCGCAATTGGTACAACGCACTTCCGTGCGCACCATGCCGTGCGACGCGTCACGGAACTCGGTCACCGCGTCCGGCTTTACCGGCTCGAAATAGCTCGGCCAGCCGCATCCGGCGTCGAACTTCGTATCGGAGACGAAAAGCGGTTCGTTGCAGGCGGCGCAACTGTACAGGCCTTTTTCCGTGCTGTTCCAGTAGGGGCCGGTGAAGGCGCGCTCCGTACCCTGCTGTCGCAGGATGCGGTATTGCTCGGGCGTCAGCTGCTCACGCCACTCGTCGTCGCTCTTGTGAATGCGGGGTTTCGTCGCGTCTGCCATGGGATGTCCTTTCGTTATCCTAGAGATAGGCCGCAACCTCCTGTTGGAAAAGCCCGGTGGTGCCCTCCTTGCGTCGTAAATGTCTTGAGGCGCAGGATTCTTTGACCTAAGGGGTATACACACCGGTCCGAGGGGGCGATCCGGATAGCGAACGAGCGGGAGAAGGCATGGCCGACCAGACGGCATTGACGTTGTTGTGCCTGTTCCTGCCGGTTCTTGCGGCTCTGCTCGCGCCGATGGCAATCGGCAGATTCGGTGCGGCGGGAAGCTGGCTTTTGGCCCTGGCGCCGGCATTTTCCTTCGTGCATTTCCTGACATTGCTGCCGCAGATAGCCGATGGCGCCGCCATCACGGGCGGCTATGCCTGGGTCCCCAGCCTCAATCTCAGCTTTTCCTGGTTTCTGGACGGCCTGTCGCTGACGTTTGCGCTGCTGATCACCGGCATCGGCACGCTGATCGTGCTCTATTCCGGTGGCTATATGAAGGGCCATCCGCAACAGGGCCGCTTCCTCTGCTTCATCCTGCTCTTCATGGGCGCCATGCTCGGGCTCGTCGTGTCGGACAGCTTCCTGATGCTGTTCGTCTACTGGGAACTCACCTCGATCACCTCTTTCCTGCTGATCGGCTTCGACCATGAGCGGGAAGCGGCGCGCCGCGCGGCACTCCAGGCTCTGGTGGTGACCGGGCTCGGCGGTCTGTCGCTGCTCGCCGGCCTGATCTTCCTGTGGAACATGACCGGCGTCACGCAACTCTCGCTGCTGGTCAATGTCGACGACATGCTGCGCGAGAGCCCGTTCTATCTCACGGCACTGCTGCTGCTGCTTGGCGGCGCCTTCACCAAGTCGGCGCAGTTCCCGTTCCATTTCTGGCTGCCGAACGCCATGGAAGCGCCGACGCCGGTCTCCGCCTACCTGCATTCAGCTACCATGGTGAAGGCTGGCGTCTATCTCCTGATGCGGCTGAACCCGGTCATGGGCGAAACCCCGGCCTGGGAAATCCTTCTGCCCTTCTTCGGCGGCGTTACCTTGATCGCCGGAACCGTTCTCGCCATCCGCCAGACGGACCTCAAGCTGATGCTCGCCTATACGACCATGGCGTCGCTCGGGCTGCTGGTCATGCTGACGGGTTTCGGCGCGCCGCATGCGGTGGAAGCGGCGGCGCTCTATCTCGTGGCGCATTCGCTGTTCAAGGGCGCGCTGTTCATGGTGGCGGGCCTCATCGACCATGAGTGCGGAAGCCGCGACGTGGCGCAGCTCGGCGGCCTGCGCAAGGCCATGCCGATCACCTTCGGTGCGGCCCTTGCCGCGGCACTTTCCATGGGCGGGCTGCCGCTCTTCTTCGGCTTCCTTGCCAAGGAGGAGATCTATTACGCGCTGGCGCATGGCGATCTCCGGTCGATCCTGTTTCTGGTCGTCGCCGTCGGCGGCAATGCACTGATGTTCGCGGTCGCCTTTGCCGTGGCGCTGAAGCCTTTCCTCGGCCCGAAGGTCGAGACGCCGAAGCATGCGCATGAGGGTCCGTTTCTGATGTGGTTCGGCCCGGCGCTTCTTGCCGCGCTCGGCCTGTTCGCCGGCATCTTTTCCGCTGTTGCGCACCGCTTCGTCTCCACCCCGATGGCAAGCGCCGTGGCCGGCCAACCGACAGTGGTCGACATCTCCACCGTCCCGCATATCGGCATGCCGCTTCTTCTCTCGATCGTCACGATCGTGCTCGGGCTACTGGTCTATCTGCAGATCGACCGCGCGCGCGCGCTGGCGGTGCGACTGCTCGAAGCGATCGGCAGCGGTCCCGACCGCGGCTTCGATCATGCCGTCGCCGGCCTCGTGCGACTGTCCGTCGCCGTCACCCGCATCGTGCAGCCGGGCCGGCTCGAAATCTACCTCACCGTATCCTTCATCCTGCTGGCGCTGACGCTGCTCGTGCCTCCCATCGTCTACGGCGAACTGCCGGACATGCCGTCCTGGCCCTCCGACGTCCTGTTCCACGAATGGGCCTTCGTCATCCTGGCGCTGCTCGGCCTGTTCGCGGTACTGCGCGCCAGCGACCGCCTGACAGCCATCGTCTCGCTCGGCATCCAGGGCTTCGCAGTCGCCGTCATCTTCCTTCTGTTCGGTGCGGCCGACCTGTCGTTTACCCAGTTTATGGTGGAAACGCTTTCGGTCGTCATCCTGGCGCTGGTCATGACCCGGCTGCGCCTGTCGCCGACGGACCACCGACCGCTCGGCCAACTCCTGTTCGACGCGGCCATCGCCATCGCCTGCGGCATCGGCTTCACGCTCTTCCTTCTCAAGGCGACACAGGGACCGTTCAACGATTACCTGACGCAGTTCTTCA
Organism: Pseudorhizobium xiangyangii; assembly: GCF_020531965.1. GTDB lineage: Bacteria > Pseudomonadota > Alphaproteobacteria > Rhizobiales > Rhizobiaceae > Neorhizobium > Neorhizobium xiangyangii. The sequence continues at coordinate 51,494 of NZ_JAJAWH010000009.1, forward strand.
ACACCTATTCCAAGGTCGTCGCCCACGGCGCCAACGTGGTGAACGTCATCATCGTCGATTTCCGCGGCACCGACACGCTGGGCGAGATCTCGGTGGTTCTGATCACCGGGCTTGCGGTTCTGGCGCTGATCCGCGTCAAGGCAAAGCCGCGCGCCGACGCGGTTCCGGCTGCCGTTGAAGAGGGAGCGAAGTCATGAACACCGTCATCCTGCGCACCGTCGCGCCTCCGATCACCGCCCTGATGCTGGTCTTCTCCGTCTTTGTCCTGCTGCGCGGCCATAACGAGCCCGGCGGCGGCTTCATCGGTGGGCTGATCGCCGCCTCGGCGCTTGCGATCTATGGTATCGCCCACGGCGTTGCCGCCGTCCGCCTTGCGATCCGCTTCCATCCGATGGCGATCGCCGGTTTCGGCTTGCTGCTTGCGACACTCTCCGGCTTCGTCTCGATCTTTGCCGGCGTGCCCTTCATGACGGGCCTGTGGATCTATCCGAGCCTGTTCGGCGTGGAAGTCCCGCTTGCGACGGTGATCTCCTTCGATATCGGCGTCTATTTCGTCGTCGTCGGCGCCATTGCCGGCATCGCGCTCACGCTCGAGGGAAGGGAGGAGGACTGATGGAGACCGTATTTTCCGTTCTGATCGGCTTCTTCTTCGCCGCCGCCGTCTACCTGATGCTGTCCAAGCACAGCGTGCGCATCCTGCTCGGCATCGCAATCTTCGGCAATGGCGTGAACCTTCTGCTCTTCACGGCCGGCCGCCTGACCCGCGAAGTGCCACCGATCATTCCCGCCGGCATGGACACGCTTCCCGCCACGGCGGCGAACCCGCTGCCGCAGGCGCTGATCCTGACGGCTATCGTTATCTCGTTTTCCTTCTTCGCCTTCCTCCTGGTGCTCACCTATCGCGGCTACCAGGAACTCGGCACCGACAATACCGATGAAATGCGGTTTGCCGAGCCGAAGGACGAGCCGCTTCCGCCGCTCGGTTACTGACAGGACAGGCTGACCAGATGGCTGCACCCACGACTGCCCCGATTGATCTCTCCGCCGCTTATCTCATGGCGCCCACGGCGCTTGCCGACTGGCTGGTGATCGCGCCCATCGGGCTGATGATCCTCCTTGGCGCCGTGCTGATGATGGTGCGCCACCGGCTGCACCTGCATGGCTGGATCGCCATTCCCGGCCTTGCCGCGCTCGTCTTGCTGGACGGCATGCTTCTGTGGCGGGTGGTTCATCACGGCCCCTTCACAATGACGGCCGGGCGCTGGCTGCCGCCGTTCGGCATCTCGTTCACGGCAGATCTTTTCGGCGCGCTGATGGCCTTCGTCGCGGCGGTCGTGGCGCTGGCTGCCGGCATATACGCGCTGCGCGATATCGATGCCTCCGGCCGCCGCTACGGCTTCTTCCCGTTCCTGATGCTGCTGATGGCCGGCGTGACGGGCGCGTTCCTGACGGGCGACATCTTCAACCTCTATGTCTGGTTCGAGGTGCTGCTGATCTCGTCCTTCGGTCTGCTGATCCTGGGCTCGGAGCGGGAACAGGTCGACGGGGCGCTGAAATACGCAATCCTCAACCTGCTCGGCACGACGCTCTTCCTGATCGCCGTCGGCTATCTCTATGCCATCTTCGGCACGCTCAACATGGCCGACATCGCCCGTCAGGCCGGTGATTATCACGGCACTGCGCCGCTGATGACGCTGACGGCATTGTTCGTGCTGGCGTTTGCCATGAAGGCTGCGGCATTCCCGGTGAACTTCTGGTTGCCGGCGTCCTATCACACGCCGCGCATCGTGGTTTCGGCGCTGTTCGGCGGCCTCCTCACCAAGGTCGGCGTCTATGCGCTGATGCGCGTCATGGTCATGCTGTTCCCGCTCCAGCGTGAGGATCTCAGCCTCGTCATCGCCGTGTCGGCGGCCCTCAGCATGGTGCTCGGTGCACTCGGGGCACTGGCCCAGAGTGACCTTCGGCGCATGGCGGGGTTCGCGGTGATCGCCGGCATCGGCAATGTCATGGCAGGCGTCGCCATCGGTGGTCCGACCGGCGTCAGCGGCGCCATCCTCTATGCGCTGCATTCGATCGTGACGATGACCGCGCTCTACCTGCTGATCGGCGAGGCGGCGCGCGTCGGCGGCTCCTGGTCGCTGCAGACGCTCGGCGGCATCTACAGGAAGGCCCCATGGGTCGCGGCCAGCGCCTTCGTCATCTTCTTCGCAACGGCCGGCCTGCCGCCGTTCTCCGGTCTGTGGCCGAAGATCGTGCTGCTGAAGGCGGCTCTCGATATCGGTGCCTGGTGGCTGTCCGCCTCGATCCTCTTTTCGGCCTTCATCCTGACGCTGGCGTTGGGCCGCGTCTTTCTCCTCGCCTTCTGGCGCCCGCAGCCGGCAGGTGCCGCTGTCACGGTGACAACCGGAACGGTCGAGCGCTCGGCGCCGCTTGTGGGGCTTGTCGCGATCATCGTGTTCTTCGGGCTCTTTCCGGAACTTCCTGTCCGCCTGTCCCAGGAAGCCGCAATAGGCCTTGCCGATCCGACCGCCTACATCCAGTCGGTCTTCCCGACGGGAGGTGCTGAATGACCACCTATATCCTCAACGTCATCCTCGCTGTCGTCTGGGTGGCGATTACCGGCAGCGCGACGCTTCTCAACTTCGTGTTCGGCTTCTTCCTGTCGGCGGCGGCTCTCTGGGTCGTCCGTGGCGAGATGGCAACGCCCGGGTATTGGGGCCGGCTTCGTCGTGTCCTGTCGCTGCTTGCCCTGTTCTTCAAGGAACTGTCGCTCTCCGCCTACCGCGTGGCGGTCATGGTCTTCAGCCCGCGCCTCGACCTCAAGCCCGGCATCTTCGCCTATCCGCTGACCGTGGATCGCGATTTCGAGATCACCCTGCTTGCCAACCTCATCACGCTGACGCCCGGCACGCTTTCCGTCGATGTCTCGCCCGATCGAAAGACGCTCTACGTCCACACACTCGACTGCTCCGATGCTGACGCGACCCGCCGCGACATTGCCGACGGCTTCGAGCGCAAGATCCTGGAGGCGTTCCGCTGATGACATCCGCTGCCATCACCCAGTTCGCCGTCAATGTCGGCCTTTTCGTCCTCGGCGTGTCCTTCCTGCTGACGGTCTGGCGCGTGATCAAGGGACCGACCCTGCCGGATCGCGTCATCGCCCTCGACATGCTGGTCGGCATCGTCATGGGCTTCATCGCGCTCATCGCCATCCGCACCGGTTTCACGCTCTACATCGACATCGCGATCTCGCTCGGCCTTGTCGGCTTTCTGGCAACCGTCGCCTTTGCCCGCTTCATCCTGTCGCGAAAGGCGCGGGCCGGGGAAGACGGGACGCGACCACCGGCCGTTCCTGTAGTGCCTGCCGGAACAGCCGCCCCGCCCGCCATGCCAAAGGCCACAAAGCCAAAGCCGGCCAAATCCAGTGACGGCAAGCAGAAGGCGGCGTCAGCAAGGCAGCCGGAGGACAAGCCGAAAACGAAGCGCAAGCCGGCCACCGGGAAGGGAGAGACGTGATGGATCTTGTTCTTGCTCTGGCAACAGCACTTCTCATTCTCGTCGGAACGGTCTTCACCTTCGCGGCGGCAATCGGCATCAACCGTTTCCCCGACCTCTATACCCGCATGCACGCCGCCTCCAAGGCGGGCACGGTGGGCTCGGCCCTGATGCTGGTGGCGGTCGGAGTGCACGCCGCCGATCTGGCCATTCTGGCGCGCTCATTTGCCGGTTTCTTCTTCTTCGTCTTGACCGCGCCGGTCTCCGCCCATCTTTTGGCCAAAGCCGCGCATGATTCGGGCTATCCGCTGTCGGACATTTCCGTCCTGGACGAGAAGAAGACAGATGAGCCGAGAATATAGTTACTAATCGGTTGAATAACTCAACTATTGCGCGCCTCTTGAGAGAAACTCCCTATTACGTGAGGTATCCAGAGGCCGAGTTGAAAATTTTATGTCTTGGCTTACATTTCATGGTTGGAAACTTCACTTTATTGGTGCTAACCGGAGTGTAGTCGAGTGCAATGGCAGTCAAGAAGAGCCGCACCCCTTCATCCCGAATATCTATCTGGTGCTTGTGCGACCGTAGATGCTCGCTTTGTAGTGCGGTGCGCTGTTCTCAGTGCCGACAGTGACTATGGCTTGTCTCCGGCTCCTGACCTTTTGGCGGCCTGTGGCCGGCAAGCTGTGCCTCGAACTGGAATACAACTTTCTAGCTGATGCGCCCCGGCATTTGGCTGAACGATAAAAAGACAGGAGACGCAAAATGACAGAAGTGGCATTGGTCAAGGGACAGGATCTGCTGGTCGAACTGACCGCGGATATTGTAGCGGCCTACGTAAGCAATCACGTGGTTCCTGTCGGAGATATCGCCTCCCTGATTTCCGACGTCCATACGGCGCTCAGCATCACTTCCGCACCCGCACCCGCGGTAACGGTAACGGAGAAGCCGAAGCCGCCTGTTCCGATCAAGAAGTCGATCGAGGACGAGTACCTGATTTGCCTGGAAGATGGCCAGAGATTCAAGTCGCTGAAGCGCCACCTGATGACCCACTACAACATGACTCCGGAAGAATACCGCGAGAAGTGGGGCCTGCCGGCCGATTACCCGATGGTCGCTCCGGCCTATGCCGAAGCCCGTTCGCGTCTCGCTAAGCAGATGGGTCTCGGCCAGCGCCGCAAGCGCGCCAAGTAACGTCTCCTTCCTGTTGATAGCCCTCTCGAGGGGCCGCGAAGCCTATGCTTCCGGCCCCTTCTTTTTTGCGCGATGAGGACTGCAGGAGGAATAAAATCACACATCTTTGCGTGAAGAGTTTAAATTCCGCTTGAATATCAATCGGAATTGCGGGCCGTCGTATTTTCTTTGTCCTCGTTTCTGCTCTGTGGTGTATGAATAAAGTCCTATTTAAAGGAGTTTGTCATGACACCCGATGAAAGTTTCCCGCCGCTTTTGGCCGCTCAGCCCTCGACGCCGAGGGAGACGCCTGCGGGCCTGTCTGTCGACTGGGGCCTGTCGGGCCCCCTGTCGTGTCCGGGGTCTCGCCCCGTTCCCCTCAAGAGCGTCTGCCGTATCGTCCGCCAGATCGTGGGCGAGCTTGTGCTTCTGTTCGGTGATCGGGTCCTTGTGCGGCGCGACCGCAGGCGGCTCGCCTGCCACGTCCGCCAGATCTCCATGTATGTCTGCCATGTGGCGCTGCGGATCTCGCAGAGCGACATCGGCGATGCCTTTGGCCGCGACCGCACGACGGTCGGTCATGCCTGCCATGTGGTGGAGGACCGTCGCGACGATCCCGTCTTCGACGATTTCGTCTCCGCCATGGAAAGGGTCGTTACCGCCGTCTTCGGAACGCCGGAGTTTGCAAGCGATGATTGACCTGCAATGGACGCGTGGCGAGAAGCGCCACCTTGTGCGGCTCCTTCGTCGGCTGGTGAAAGGTCCGCTGACGGTGTCTTCGGCGGGACATCCCGACCTTGTGAGGATCGCGGGGGATGAGCAATCCTATCACGAGGAACTGGTGCGACGCGCCGTCAGCCAGGGTCTTGTCCGGCAGGCGGACGGCATTTTGTCCGCTACGCCGCAGACGGCGGGTTTTCTGCGGCGATCCATGCTTCCCGACGATGCGTTTGCCGGACAGCACCGGATCGACGTGGCCGAAACGGTCGAGATTGCCGGCCACCGCCAGCCGGCGAGGCGCAATCTCGCCGAATCGCCCCTGTCGCTGCTGGGACGCCTTAAGGATCGCGCGGGCCAGCCTTTCCTGCCGGAGAGCGCTTTGGATGCCGGCGAGCGCCTGTTGTCGGATTTCACGCGTGCCCAGCTTCAGCCGCGCATCACCGCAAGCTGGGAGCCACGTCTGGCAAGCCGGGCGAAAGGTCATGCCGGGGGGCAGGCGGAGATCGCCGACACGGCCATTGCCGCGCGGGAGCGGTTCGGGCGGGCGGTCGATGCCATGGGCCCCGAACTCTCAGGCGTCGCGGTCGATGTCTGTTGTTTTTCGAAAGGCCTGGAAACGGTGGAACGGGAGCGGCAATGGCCGGCAAGGTCCGCAAAGCTAATGCTGCGCACGGCGCTTCTGGCGCTCGCCCGGCACTATGCGCCGCCGTCGCGGGGAGGAGGGCGCGCGCGCCATCATTGGGGGGCTGCGGACTATCGCCCGCCGATTTCGTGCTGATGCGTCAGGCGGCGGCCTTCAGGTGCGCTTCCTGGCGGATGCGCTTCACCATCGAGCGCAGGCCGTTGGCCCGCTGCGAGGAGAGGTGCTCGACGAGACCGATGCTGTCGAAGATCTGGATCGCATCGGTTCCTGCGATCTCCGAAGCATGCCTGCCGGAATAGACGGCGAGCACGATGGCCACCAGTCCCCGCACGATATGGGCGTCGGAATCACCCTCGAACGTCAGGACCGGGTCGGCACCGCCATCTTCCTCGTGGCTGACGAGCCAGACCTGGCTTGCGCAGCCCAGAACCTTGTTCTCCGGTGTCCGCTTGTCTTCGGCCAGCTCCGGCAGCGCCTTGCCCAGCTCGATGACGTAGCGGTAGCGATCCTCCCAATCGTCCAGGAAGGCGAAATCGTCGATGATTTGCTCCAGCGTCGCCATGGCTGCTCCAGTATTCTTTCGAACTGAATATAGGAAGGAATGTGCCCGGCGTGAATAGAAAAAGGGCCGTGAGGGATGAAACCTCACGGCTCAGCAAAGGCTGAAGTCAGGGCAGGCAGTGCTGCGGCGGCAAAGCCGGACGCAGGGTCATGAAACAGCTTGGGGTATTCAGTTCAGGGTGGGGCGCTTCTGCGGAAGCGGGATGCCACCCGTCGAAATTGTGCCGGTGGCCAGGCTGTCGGACACGAGAGCGCCGACCGCTACCGGCTTTTCCGGCATCGGCTGCGGGTCGGAAACCTCTGCGATGGCGGGAACCTCGTCGGTAAATTGCTTGTCCAGGAGTTCGAAGGCGACGCGAGCGCCTTCCTTGGCGCGATGGCCGAGCGCAGAGAAGGTTTCAGCGCCCTTCGCGCAGACGTCCGGCTTCTCGATGCACATGTCGCTCAGATACTGGTAGGCCTGCGTGGCGGCGCTCACCGCGTCCTGCATCTCAACGCCTGATGAGCCTTCCTTTGTCGCAACCGGCTGGCTGCTGAAATAGGAAAGCACCACGAGTACGAGTGCGAACCAGACGCTGCCTTTGATCAGAAACCACATTTTCCTGTCCACCATCTCGTGATTGCCGGGCCGTGATGCCTGGCCGGCCGCCGGGTCTGTCCCGGTCTTGGTGTCACCCTAATGCGAGGAAGCGAATCGCTCTTTGAAAAGTTCAGGCGCTTTTTCGGCAAATTTATCTAAAATTGTATCCATCCCGTTTCTGGACGCGTCTGGCAGGCATTCTTCTCAAATCTTAGTATCTGCTGTTAAGCATAATTGGGGCGGCTGGCCGAGAACCGCCACCCTTTCAGGCCGGCACCTTGCCACAATAGTTAACGAGATCAGGAAAATTGAAATAAATCCGCTGCTTACGCCTCATTAACCACGACGGGAAAAGCCTGGCCCAAAGCGTTTCAAAACGGGAAACGTGCCTCTTTGAGACGTGTGCGAGGCCCCGGTTTTATCCTTTCCTTAAACCGCCGAGGCCTAAAGTCGGGGGGTAATTGTTGGCGTAAGGGTATTGAGTGCGCGTAGTGAGAAACATTGCCGGACAGGCGGTCGCTGAGATCGATCGGGCCGCCGCCCGCTGGCTGCGGAGCCTCCGGCAACCGGAAGAGATCCGTGTCCGCGATGTCGCCCTGCTCCGCAGCATGGTGCTCGTCGCGTCCGTCGCCTCGGTGGCTCTTCCGATCGCGCTAAGCTTCCTGCTGCCGATTTCCATAGCGCTTCCCGTCGGCGCGACAGCCGTCGTGTCGCTGTTCCTGTGCGTGGTTGCGGCAACCTTCGCTTTCACGCGCCGGCCGGCCCCGACTGCTGCTCCGGCTTCCAGCGAAGACCTGATCTTCGACGTCTGCCCGGGTCTCTCGCTCATGCTCGACAGCAGGGGCGTCGTGACGAAATGCGGCGGCCGTGACCGGAGCGCCTTTCCGCCATCCCTTCAGGATGCCTCCGGCCAGCGTCTGGCCGAACTCGTCCATGTTTCAGATCGCATCACGCTCGTGCATGCGCTGGATACGTTGCGGCAGGGTGCCGACAGCGCGTCCGCGACCGTTCGCCTGCAGGGCGTCTACTGTGCGTCGCAAGGCCGGCAGTTCCTGCATGTCCGGCTGGAGATGTCGGCGCTGCGCCGGGAGGATGGCGAGCTTGCCTGCGTGTTCGCACAGCTCCGCGATATTTCAACCGAGGAAGCGCTGCGCGACGAGGCGACGGCACGCATCTCGGAAGCTCACTCGGCGCATGAAGCGAAATCCCGCTTTCTGGCTGCGGTCAGCCATGAACTGCGCACGCCGCTCAATGCCATCCTCGGATTTTCCGACGTGCTGGCCGGCGAGTACTTCGGCCGCCTCGAGACGGATCGGCAGAAGGAATATGTCGGCCTGATCCGCCAGTCCGGCGCGCATCTCCTGTCGCTCGTCAACACGATGCTCGACATGAGCAAGATCGAATCCGGCCGCTACCAGCTGATCGCCGAGCCTTTCGTGATCGGCGAGGCGGTGGAAGCCTGCCGCGCCATGCTGGACCTCCAGGCAAGGAACAAGGGCGTCACCCTGACGTCCCGCACCGCCAAGGGACTGGGCGAGGTAAATGCAGACCGTCGCGCCGTGAAGCAGATCCTCATCAATCTCGCCGGCAACGCGATCAAGTTCACGGAAAACGGCGGCGTCGTCACCATCGACGCGGCAAGCAACGGCGGCGACTTCGTGCTGACCATCAGCGATACCGGCATCGGCATCCCGGCCGACAAGCTCGCGCTGATCGGCCAGCCGTTCATGCAGGTGCAGGACGATTATGCCCGCCAGTACGAAGGCACCGGTCTTGGGCTTTCGCTGGTGAAGGGACTGGTTGCATTGCACGGCGGAAGCTTCCATATCGAAAGCAGCGCGGGCGAGGGAACGGTTGTGACCGTGACCCTGCCGGCGGACGGTGCGGGCATTGTGGACGTGGCCGAGGAGCCGAACGACCCGATGGTCGAATTTCCGCCGCGTTTGTTGAAGACCACACGGACGACCATGAAGGACGAACAGGACATCGGAAATGACGACGCCGCGAAAGCGAAAATCGCCTAACAGGAAGAAGCAGGTTCCCGAACCTGGCATCCTGTCCCGGCTCTTCTCGGCCGCGGGACGGACGGCCACGCGTCATCCGCGCCTGCTGGGCGGCGTGTCGTGCTTTGCTGTCGTCTTTGGCTTCATCGCGGCGAATGCGCTCTGGTACCAGCCGGGCACCCACCCGTCGCCCTTCCTCGCCACCCGCGATTCCCAGGATCCGAACGGCATCGCCGGCTACCGCCCCGCAAGGAATGTTTCCCCGCAGGAGGTAACCACCTTCCGCATCGAGCGGCAGGGCGCCGGAGGCGTCGCTGCGACCGAGCAGCCGTCGGCAACATCCCAGAGCCAGGCCGTCCCGCAGGCAATCGTTGCCGAAGTGCAGCGCCAGCTCGTGCGCCGCGGGCTCTACCAGGGCACTGCCGACGGGCTGATGGGTCCCCAGACCAAGGCCGCCATCCTGTTCTTCCAGGAAACGGAGGGAATGGCACAGACCGGCGAGGCGACGCCCGAGCTCGTGGCAGCCCTGAGCGCTGCCGAACGGCCGGCCACCGTCCAGCCAGCCAATGCACCTGTCGAGCCTCGGCCAGTCGATCCTCGGCCTGTCGAAACCGTCGCAGTCCCCGCCATGCGCCCGCCGGAAGATGTCAGCGCCGCTATTGAGGACCCGGTCGCCGCTGCCATCCGCGCCTCCGGCAACACCGGCAGGCCCGCGACCAATGCCACGCGGGCGGCAACGCCGCCGCGCGATGTCAGCTCCGGTATCGTTCCCTCCACGGATCTCGTCTTCCAGATCCAGCGCGGCCTGTCGAACATCGCCTATACGGACATCACGGTCGATGGCGTGGCCGGCAACCAGACCAAGGCGGCCATCCGGCGGTTCGAGAAACACTACCGCCTGCCGGAAACCGGCTTGCCGAACGAGATGGTGCTCAAGAAGCTGAAGTCGATCGGCGCGTTGTAGCGACCGTCACCCCACCGCCCCCAGCAGCAGCGTCCGCAGTTCGGCGACCGGCGGTTCCGGTCGATCCCGCGACGTGTGCAATGCAAGCTCCAGCGTGCCGAGCGGCGGCAGGCCAGCTTCCTTCGGATCGAGTATTCGCAAATAGGGCGGAACGGCCTCCGCCACGCGCGGCGTCACGCCAAGGCCTGCGTTCACCGCGGCCCACAGACCGGCGAGGCTTGGGCTGGCAAAGGCATGCCGCCATGCAATTCCTTCCCTTTCGAGCGCATCGACCGCAGCCTTGCGAAAGCTGCAGGGCGCCTCGATGGCAACAAGCGGCAGAGGCTCAGAGGGATCGCGGGTGAAACCCTGCGGGCCGATCCAGACGGCATGCCGCGTCGCGATGACGTCGCATGCCTGCCGCTCCTGCCGTCCCCATGTCAGTGCGATATCCAGCTCCCCCTTGTCGACCGCCGCGGCAAGCGAATTGCCGCGATCAACCCGGGCCTCGATCCGCACCTTGGGATGCATCCGCGAGAACCGGCCGAGCAGGGCCGGCAGCCAGGTCTCGGCGAAGTCCTGTGGAACGCCGATCCGCACCCAGCCGTCGAGCCTCGTGATGCTCCTCACCGCTGCCCGCGCCTCGTCGTTCAGGTCAAGGATCCGCCGCGCATAGCCGAGCAGGATTTCTCCGGCTTCGGTCAACACAAGGCCACGCCCGCTCTTCTGCACCAGGCGCTCGCCCACCTGCTCCTCCAGCTTTCGAAGCTGCAGGCTGATCGCCGAGGGGGATCGTCCCAGCCGGTCGGCCGCCTTGGCGAAACTGCCGAGCTCCATGCCGACCGAGAAGGTCCGCAACGTATCCATGTCCAGGTTGGTCGGGATCATAATCGTTCGTTTCTGCAAAACTGTTGGTTTGGAACTTCTCGTTTTTCAAAATGATGATGCGGTCGGATACTCGGCCCGTCAATAGACTTGTCAGCCACATATCCCGAAGGAGATCGCCATGCCTTTCATTCGCGTCACCATCGCAGGCGCCGAAATCGATGCCGCCGCAGTCCGTCGTCTGCAGGAGGGGACCACGGACCTGATGAATGCCGTCATGCGCAAGCGCCGCGAGGTCACCGCCGTGCTTGTCGACGTCGTCCCGCTGACCGGCTGGACGATCGGTGCCGAACCGGTCCCGGTTGCAGCCAATGTGGAGGCGAATGTGTCGGAGGGAACAAATTCCCATGCGGAGAAGAGCCGCTTCGTGCAGCAGATGAATAGCCTGCTGAAGGAGGTTCTGGGGCCGGACGTGCCGCTGGCGACATATGTCATCGTCCGGGAGGTCCACGAAACGGCCTGGGGTTATGGTGGCGTTACGCAGGAGCATCGGCGCACCACCGCCAAGGTGGCCGCCGCCTGACTGCCTGACCGACTGTCGACTGCCGGCGCGCGGGATTTGCGTGGATGCGTCTTTCGGGGTAGGTGCGGTTCATGCGCATCCGATCCGACTTCTACGTTTCCGCCCTGACCCGCCGCGTCTTCTCGGCGGGAGGCTTTGCGGCCGTTGAGAAGAAGGGGGCGGACGAGGCGGGGGCCATCTTCATCCGCCAGCGCTTCCGCGACGGCACCGAAACGCTCTACGGGCCGGCGCCGCAGTCCATGTTCGAGGAAATGGGCGAGGCGTATGACCGCCGCTTCGAAAAACGCCTGGATCGCGCCGAGCCCGACATGACCGCGGAGCATCTTGAACGGGAACTGCGGTTCGACCGCGATCTCTGGGTGCTGGAACTGGAGACCGACGAGTTGGGCGATCTCTTCCCCGTGGTCGATGCCGGCTGATTGGCGTCAGCCGCGGCTGCGCAGGATACGTCCGGCTCCGGGGGAAACTGCAGCAGCCTCGCCGTCCGTGCCTGCTGCCGGTTCGGCAAACTCGCTTTCGCGCGTCGTGTAGCTGTCGGCCCGCCGCCAGGCTTCCACGCGCCGGCCGCATTCGTCGGCATGAAGCGAATTCCACAGAAACTGGCCGCGGGTGACCCCATTGGTCTCATGGTCCAGATGCGAATAGAAGCGCTGCAGCACATAGAGCGCTTCCGTCTCCTCCATGCCCAGCGCCTTCAGCGTGGTGGCGAGCTGCTGGCCCGAAATGTCGAGCATGATCCGCTCCGCCAGCCAGTGACTTGCAGACAGGCTGTCGGCCAGCACGGCCGCAAACATCGCGCCCTCGCGGTTGCGGGCAAAGCGGACGAGCAGTGCATCCTGGATGGGCGAGAGCGTCCGCAGGCCCAGCCGGTCGTCGCTGGAGCGGTGGACATGGCTGGCGAGCGCCTTGATGCGCTGGCGAAGTTCATCCTCGCGCCACCGACGCTCCGCCTCCTGGGCGGCCGCGGCCGATGGTGATGCTGGCTCGGAATGATGTTCCGCCTTCTCCTGCGGTCCCGCCACCGGCAGGTCGTGACGCAGGCTGACTAGCGCATCCACGACTTTCGGCGAGAGGTTCTCGCGGCGCACGATGGCGCGCACATGAGCGGCCCCTTGTGTCCGGGCGACGGCGATCAGCGTGTCGTCATCGAGACAGGGAGAGGAGGTAAGGAAGGGCGCGGCGATCGCGATCGGCTGGCTGGCGATGAAGAAGGTGACGGCGTTCGGCACCTTCGGGCATTGGGAAAGCGCGGCGACTGCCTGACGGCGTGCCTCATCGCTCGATGCGCTGTACAAGGGTCCGAACAATTCTGCGAATTGTCTCAGTTCGGAGCGCGATGGATGGGGCATGCTCTCGAAACTGGTCACTGTGGCCATCAGAACCACATCCTTCCTACGCATGGCCGAGGGCCTTTCAAGATCTCGAAACTGGTCCGTCACGGCCACACTCACGTCAACGCAATACACACTCGCGGCAGCACACCACGTAAGGACACGAAACAACCTTTCCTGCGACCGGGATCTCGGGAAAGGATCGTGCCTGGAGGAGAAAACCTGAAACGGGAAGGCGCATGCCTCCTGCCCGCCGGCCTGACCCTCATGGTAAACCAGATGGTATGCTGCCACGGTTAATGGGGGATGAAGATGCGCCGTTGCGGCACGCCCGCAATGCCGCATGAGCCGCCCTGGTGTGAACATTTTGCCACTTCCAGCGTTTTAGGCGGTGCCACGGGCCATGCAGACGGTAAGGAACCGTTAGCTTTAACGAATGGTTTACCAGTTATTGCCTCAATGCATTCCGTACCGCATCGGAATGGCTGAGATTCGGCAGGCCAAAGTGCCTGCGTCAGGTTTCCGGGGCTGTCCGGCCAGGATAGGTCGCAATGCCGAAATGTCGCTGTGCCTCAGGGGAGGCTGCACCGACGAGAAAGGCGCGGATGCCCAGCCAGCTGGGAATGCGTCGGCCCGCTAAAGGGCAGGGTGAAATCGAACCGCTTCATCCGTCTCGAACGACCAGGGAGACGAGCATGGCAGAAATAGTGATACTGGACACGTGGCGTGACAAACAGGGCCGGCGGCCCGAGATCCGCATTGGCGAGCCGGCGGATGCCGGGTCCGCGCAGCTTCTGATGTTTACCGGCATCAGGTACGAGCGGCTGGAGCCGATGCCGTCAAAGCACGGTCGCAACACGACGATGCTTTTCGAACAGAACTAGCGGATACCACGCGGTCGAGGGGTTGAACTCGCCGCCCTATAGCTGCTGGCTTTGCCGCCATTCGAAGGGCGCGCATATCGCCTCGGAGAGGAATGCGGAAGCGCCCGGCGCAAAGCTTCCCTGCGGAACCATCGTCCGCAATACCACGTAGCCGTCGGCTTGCTGCGTCTCCACCAGAATGGATTGGTCGATCGGCTCCGGCAGCGCCTTCCTGAGCAGCGTCAGCTGCGCCGGCGTCGCGAGAACCATATCGAGAATGCCCGCAGCCGATGTCCGGTCGTTGATGCTGAAGACTTCGTTGGACGCCGCGTCAAAGATGGCGAGGGACCAGAACGGCACTTTCCCCTGCGCATAGACGCGGATCGGCCCCTGCGAAATGTCGTAGGCGCAAACCGAGACCTCCATGAAGGGATCGTCCTGCATCAGGCCGGCGCGGTCGCGCACGTCCGGGAGCCGGTAGAAGGTGTGGCGGCTACCCTCCGCGAGCACGCGCGTGTAGGCGTCCTTTTCGCTGAAATAGGGAAGCGCCAGTATGATCACCAGATGCAACAGCGCAGCGCCCACAAGCCCGGTAATGATCGCGAAGAGAACCTTAAGCATCGCCGCATCCAGTCTTCTGGATGCTCGGCATCGAAAGATCGATCAGGCCGGAACTGCCCGCGGCAGGCGTATCGAGAAGCGTCAGCTTCAGGCGGAAGCGGCCGTCAGGCCGGATTGCCAGCCAGTTGGCGGGTTTGGCCTCGGCCGAGATCTCGATGTCGAACGTGCCGTCCGCCTTGCGCAGGATGGATCGCGAATTGAGCGCCACCGGCAGGTCCTGGCCGCGCACGCGGCTGCTCGCGGCTGCTCCATCCGTGTAGAGCGTCCACAGACGGGCAGGCGGTGTATGGCCTGAAATCCGGTAGGTGCAGTCGCCCCTCAGCGTGGCCCCGGCGCTATCCACCGTTGCGGTGAACTGCAGGCCCTCGGCGCTGGCATAAAGCAGGGCGCCCGCACTCGCGCGGTGCGATTTGGCATAGGGATCGGCTTCCGCCGTCTGGGCGTTCGGAAAGGCTTCCCACGGGCCAAGCCGGATCGCGCCGAAGCCGGTGGTCGCCTCAAGCGCCCTAAGCGTCGACCAGATGCCGCCTCCGAAGGCGATCGCAAGGGCAATGGCGACAAGGAAAGGTACACGAAACACGAAAGGCTTGCCCTCAAGGATTGCTGCCGAGGGTTAGCATTGATTCTTCCGAAAAGGAACGGCGAAGCGGCGCTTTGTCGGGCAGTTTGGTCTTAGCGATGGTTCATCGGGTGTTGGCTTCAGGAGCGACGACCGGGAGTGCCGCGCCGGCACCGACGCGGGAACGGTCGTCGCTGTCCCTGTAAACGATCACTGTCACTGGCCCGTCGTGAGGGAGCCCGTCACCGTCGCATCCGCAATCTTCCCCTTGGCGATGGAAAGCGGTGCGGCAGTCTTCAGGCTGTCGGCGATCCTGCGCAGCACGCGCGTGGATTCGGCCGACATGGAGCGGGGCCGGACAAGCGGCGGAAGCGCTTCCTCGGTTCCGTCCTGCTTGGCGGCCACCACCGGTTCCTTCTTCGCGCTCGCGGGGAAGGGGTTCTCGATGCCCGGGATTGCCTTCAGCTCGATACCCTGATGCGCGTAATCCATCAGCTTCTTGAACGTCATGGCTGGCAGCGAGCCACCGGTCATCTCGTTCATCGGCGTGAAGTCGTCGTTACCGAACCAAACCGCCGTGGTGTAGTTGCCGGTAAAGCCGACGAACCAGGCATCGCGATAGCTCTGCGAGGTTCCCGTCTTGCCGCCTGTCAGAACGCCGTCGACGGCCGCGCGCCGTGCTGTGCCGTTATAGGGAATGTTGGTGAGGATGCGGTTCATCGAGGAAACCGCCTGCTCCGAAAGCACGCGCCGTGGCGGCGCCTCGTCCCGCTGGAAATCGAAGAGAACGTCGCCGCCGTAGCTCACCACCTGCGCAATGCCATGGCGTCGCGACTGCACGCCGCCGGCCGGCATCACCGCGTACGCGGTCGCCTGGTCGAGGACGGTCACTTCGGATGTGCCGAGCGGGATCGTCTTGTCGGTGCGAAGCGGCGTTTCGATGCCCATGTCCTTGGCAAGTTGCGCGATCCGCTCGGTTCCGAGCTCGTCCTTGGCGAGGCGAACGGGCACGGTATTGTAGGATTGCGACATGGCGGTCATCAGCGTGACCTTGCCCTTGTAGGAGCGGCCGTAGTTCTGCGGCGACCAGCCGCGCCATGTGACCGGAGCGTCGGATATGACCGATTCCGGGGTGAAACCCTTCTCCATGGCGGCGGCATAGGTATAGAGCTTGAACGACGAGCCCGGCTGGCGTAGCGCGCGGGTGGCGCGGTTGAACTGGCTCTCGCCGTAATCCCGGCCGCCGACCATGGCGCGCACGGAGCCGCCGTTCTCGATCATCACCATGGCGCCCTGCTTGGCGCGGTAGCTTTCGCCGTACTCGCGAAGGCTGGATTCCATGGCGGCTTCCGCGGCCTGCTGCAGGCCCATGTCGATCGTTGTTCGCACGATGACAGAGTGCTCGTTGAACCTTCCGGCCCTGGCAAGCCGCTGGACCTCGTCGAATGCCCAGTCGAGGAAGAAGTCCGGCGCCTTGGCATCGGCCCGGTCGATGACGGTTGCCGGGTTGCGCCGGGCGCCGATGACCTGGCCCTCGGTCATCATCCCGCCCTGGACGATGTTCGAGAGAACTTCGTTGGCGCGGGCGCGCGCCGCCGGCAGGTTGACATGCGGCGCGTATTTGGCCGGTGCCTTGAACAGGCCCGCCAGCATGGCGGATTCCGCAAGGTTCACCTCGGTTATGTTCTTGCCGAAGTAGAACTGCGCTGCCGCCGCCGCGCCGAATGTGCCGCCGCCCATGTAGGCGCGGTCGAGGTAGAGCGAGAGGATTTCCTTCTTGGACAGGTTGGCCTCGAGCCATAGCGCCAGGAAGGCTTCCTTGATCTTGCGCTCGATCGAGCGCTCGTTGGTCAGGAACAGGTTCTTGGCAAGCTGCTGCGTCAGCGTCGAGCCACCCTGCACGACGCCGCCGGCCTTGGCATTCTCGTTCATGGCGCGGGCAAGGCCCAGGAAGTCGATGCCGAAATGGGAGAAGAAGCGACGGTCTTCCGTGCCCAGGACCGCCTTGATCAGGTGGTCCGGCAATTCGTCTACGGGCACGGAATCCTCGTGGATGATTCCGCGGTGGCCGATCGTGTTTCCGTAGCGGTCGAGGAAGGTTACGGCGAAATCGCCACGATTGCGCCAATCTTCCTTGGTTTCCTCAAAGGCCGGCAATGCCAGTGCAAGCAGGACGACCGAACCGGCCGTGCCGAGGGTCATGGCTTCGCCGGCAACTTCGAAAACGGCCTTTTTCCAGCCGCGGACGCGAAATTTACGCGAAAATATGGTAATCTCTTCCCATATCTCGCCGAGCCGGAAGCCGAGGTTCCAGACGGTGGAATCGATCCAGGAGTCGATGCGGAGCAGCATATGCCGCTTGTGCGGCCGCTCTTCCCTTTGTTTTGGATCGTCCTGCACCTGATACCCCCGATCGATCATGCCGGTCGCTTGACGCCGCCATCTTGAGCGGCCAGAGCTGCGGGCATAGGTAATCAGCAATAGCTGATGAAGTGTTTATTGACGATAGCAGAATAGCAACAAGGCGAAGTCGCGGAGCACCCAATGATCCCCGATACGGAAATGTGAATGACGGAACGACCTTTCTGGAAGACGAAGACGCTTGCCGAGATGAACCAGACGGAGTGGGAAAGCCTCTGCGACGGCTGCGGGCTCTGTTGTCTCAACAAGCTCGAGGACTGGGACACCGGCGCCGTCGTCTTTACATCGGTCCGCTGTCGCCTGATGGACGGCACGAGCTGTCGCTGTACCGATTACGAAAACCGCCAGGCAACCGTGGCCGAATGCATCCAGCTGACACCGGAAACCGTTGACGACATCGCCTGGCTGCCGCCGACCTGCGGCTACCGCCTCATCAACGAGGGGCACGACCTCTACTGGTGGCACCACCTCGTCTCCGGTGATCCGGAAACGGTTCATATTGCCGGCATTTCCGCCCGCGGGCACGAGACCGCCTGCGAGACGGACGTCGATATCGAGGACTTCGAGGACTATATCGTCGACTGGCCGTGGAGGGCCGGGGAAGAGACCGAGAAGGTGCCGAGTTAAGTCCCGGAAGGGAAGGTTTGCGGAGCCATTGGCGACCCCGCAATCCTCCTGCGACCTAGGTCATGCGCAGATTGCGCATAGGCCCTAGAAGATGTTGGCGACAGGCCGGCCGAGCGCCATCGCGCCGGTGTATTGCGCTTGCGGCCCCGACTGTAGCGGATGGAAGCGTGCTCCCTGGACGTCGCGGAAGCGGCGCTCCAGTCCGGTCGACCGGTAGAAGGACGCGCCGCCGACGAGTTCCATGGCGAGTTCCGTCGCTTCGATGGCGTGACGCCCGACAAGCGTGCGGCCGATCATCACCTCGTTGACGCTTTCGGCGGACGGCGCATTGCGCATGGCGACGTCCACCATGAAGCGGTGGGCAAGCTGCGCTGCGCGAAGTGCCGTATCCATCCGGCCGGCAAGCGCCGTCGTGTGATCCGACGGCGGGCGTTTGCGGGCGGCTTCCACGGCAATGTCGCGGGCGCTTTCAGCCACGCCGAGATAAACCGCATAGATCAGCGGGAAGGCGAGCGTGGAGATGACCTGGAACACCGGATGCCATTCGCCGCTCTTGCGCGAGAAGGCGACGTTTGCGTCCGGGATGAACAGGTTCTCGATGACCACGTCATTGGAGCCTGTGCCCCGCATGCCGAGCGTGTGCCAGGTATCGTCGATGTTCACTTCCGGCGCCTTCATGGGCACGCCGAAATGGATGACGGACCGTGTGCCGTCATTGGCGTCGTGGATCGCCCCGGTCATCAGGATGTTGCCGGCTTCCGCGCCGGACGTGAAGACCTTCCGGGCGTTGATCCGGTAGCCGCCTTCCACCTTCTCGGCCTTGCCGGATCCGCCGATCCAGTCCGATCCGCCGCTGGACAGCAGCACCAGCCGTTCGGCCGCGATACGCTTCAGAAGCGGTTCGACGACGGTGACGTTCTGGTGGCGCCAGCGCCATGCCGGGATCACCACCTGATGGGTATGCATGGCGAAGGCGAGCGCGGTGGAGCCGCAGGCACGGGCGATGATGCGAAGCATCTCTGCCAGTTCGGGCAGTTCCGCGCCGCCGCCGCCGAGTTCTATCGGCACCCCAGCCTCGACCAGGCCGGCATCCTTCAGGAGAGCATAGTTCTCGCGCACGAAATTGTCGGTTTCATCTGCAGCCGCGGCGCGCTCCGCAATGATGGGGCTAAGGGATTTTGCGATCTCGACGACGTTGAGATCCCCCACCGCTGCGTTCGGTTGCGCCATGGTTTCTGCCAGGCCTTGCATGTCGTTTCCTCCTCTCGACATTGAGAATGCCTGCAGTGTGCGCCTGATCGCGGATCTGCTCCAGTTCAGGAACTGTACTGCCCCCGGCCCACGTCTGCTCCTGCGCCGGCCTCCGGTTGCCCCCGCATTGTCGGGCTGGGAGACCTGGACTATGATGGAAACGGGCTGGGCCTTGAGAGTGTGGGGCCATGCAGGAACGTGGTGGTTACGGGCAGTTCTGCCCGGTGTCGATGGCATCGGAAATACTCTGCTCAAGGTGGACGACGCTCGTCCTCCGCGAGCTTCTGTGCGGCTCGACGCGCTTCAACGATCTGAGGCGCGGCGTCCCGAAAATGTCGCCCACGCTCCTTTCCAAGCGGTTGAAGGAACTCGAAAAGGCAGGCGTCATCACCGTCCGGCGGCTTTCGGGCGGCGCCACCGAATACAGCCTGTCGCAATCCGGCGAGGAGCTTCGCCCGCTGATCATGGGTCTGGGAAACTGGGCGCAGCGCTGGATGGAATCCCGGCTGTCGCTTAAGAACCTCGATCCCTCGCTGCTGATGTGGGACATGCATCGCAATCTCGACGTCAGCCACCTGCCGATGCAGCGCTGCACGATACAGTTTCTGTATCCCGAACTTTCGGCCGGGCAGAAACGTTGGTGGCTGGTGATCGAGAACGGCCGCGTGGACCTCTGCAATTTCGATCCCGGCCACGAACTCGACCTTGTCATCCGCAGTTCGCTTCGTGCGATGACCGCGATCTGGATGGGGCTGACGACGGTGCGCGAGGAGACGAACGGCGGGGAACTCGATGTCGAGGGCGACCCGGCCATTGCCCGCAACGTCCAGGCCTGGCTGGGACTGAGCAAGTTCGCGCCCGTCGAGCGCATGGTGGGCTAGCGCCTATGTCAGCTTGCGTCGGCGCTCCAGTTCCGCTTCGCTCGGCTCCCGGGATGCGAAGGAGCCGGTCACGACCGGGCCGTCCGGCCGATACTGATTGAGGACAATGCCGGAGCCGGAGGCGACAGAGCGGATGAGCTTCATCGTCTGAGGCATCGCCCCGTCGCGAAACAGTGTCTTGCCGCGACCGAGCACCAGCGGAAACACCCACATATAGAGTTCGTCGACCAGCCCATGCCTGAAAAGCGTCTGTAGGAAATCGGCGGAGCCCTGGGTCAGGAGCATCGGCCCGTCCTCCTGTTTGAGCCTGCGGAGTGCTTCCACCACGTCCGCGCCGAGCGTGCGGCTGTTGTGCCAGTCGAGCGCCATGTCCGGTTTGCCTGTGGCGACGTATTTTCTCGCCCGGTTGAACGCCGAGCCGATCGAACCGTCCCCCTCATGGGGCCAGTAGGCGGCGAAGATGTCATAGGTCTTGCGGCCGAGAAGCAGGTCGAACGGTTGTGCGAAAAGAGCGTCCAGCGCCTCGTTCATCGTCTCGTCGAACAGCGGCCAGATCCAGCCGCCGTGCTCGAAGCCGCCCGTTGGGTCCTCGTCGGGCCCGCCCGGAGCCTGCATCACGCCGTCGAGGCTGATGAAGGCACTCACCACGATCTTTCTCATGTCTTCCTCCATGTTTGAGGCGTCGACTGGTTCGAGGACGCGGCGCATCGCGACAATCCGACACGCCACGCAAAATTTCTCGCCCATCGCCTTGACCTTCCCATGATGGGAAGGTCCACATACATGCGGAACAAAGGATTCCGCCATGAACCAGACCGTCAAACCCGCCGCCATCGAGCCGATCAGCATTCCCGTCGAAGGGATGACCTGCGCGTCCTGCGTGCGCCGGGTCGAAACCGCTGCCGCCAAGGTTCCGGGTGTCACGGCGAGTTCGGTGAATTTTGCCACAAGGAAGCTGACCATCGAGCCGGGTGAAGGCTTTTCGCCCGCGGCGCTGACGGCCGCGATCGAGAAGGTCGGCTATGAGGTGCCGCCGGATGCCTTGCAACGGGCGCTGAAAGATGCGGGCTATGTCTCCGCCGACGAGACGCAGACCCACCATCATCAGGAGCAAGCCTCCCACGACCATTCCGCCCACATGCATGGCGATGCGACGCTGAAGCGCGATTTCGTCGTCGCCTTCGTGCTGACCCTGCCGCTCTTCGTGCTGGAAATGGGCAGCCACGTCTACGATCCGATGCATCACTGGTTGATGGAAGCGGTTCCAACACAGAACCTCTATTATGCCTATTTCCTGGCGGCGACGGTGGTCATCTTCGGGCCGGGCCTGCGCTTCCTGAAAAAAGGCCTGCCGGCGCTCTTCCGCGGCGCGCCGGAGATGAACTCGCTGGTCGCCGTCGGCGTGCTCGCCGCTTACGGCTATTCGCTCGTCGCCACGTTTGCGCCGGACCTCCTGCCGGAGAACGCACGCTACGTCTATTACGAGGCGGCGACCGTCATCGTCACGCTGATCCTCTTCGGCCGCCTGCTCGAGGCCCGTGCCAGCGGTCGGGCGAGCCAGGCGATCTCCAAGCTTGCCAGCCTGCAGGCGAAGACGGCGCGCGTCGAACGCGATGGTCGCACCGTCGATATCCCGACAGAGGACGTGGTGGCCGGCGATGTCGTCGTCATCCGTCCGGGCGAGCGTATCCCGGTCGACGGCACGGTCCTCGACGGAGCGTCGCATGTGGATGAATCGATGATCTCCGGCGAGCCGATCCCGGTCGAGAAAGGCGAGGGCGCCACGGTCGTCGGCGGCACCATCAACAATACCGGTTCCTTCCGTTTCCGCGCGGAGAAGGTCGGCCGCGACACCATGCTGGCGCAGATCATCCGCATGGTCGAGCAGGCTCAAGGGGCAAAACTACCCATCCAGACCATGGTCGACAAGGTGACCGGCTGGTTCGTACCGGCGGTGATCGGGCTTGCCATCCTCACGTTCCTCGTCTGGCTGGTCCTGGGTCCGTCGCTCAGCCACGCGGTGGTCGCGGCCGTCGCCGTCCTCATCATCGCATGCCCCTGCGCCATGGGGCTCGCTGTGCCGACCTCGATCATGGTCGGCTCGGGCCGCGCCGCCGAACTCGGCGTGCTCTTCCGCAAGGGTGATGCCCTGCAGGAGCTTCGCGCGGTGGACATGGTCGTTTTCGACAAGACCGGCACGATCACCAAGGGCAAGCCGGAACTGACCGATCTGGTCACGGCGGAAGGCTTCGCCGAAGAGGATGTGCTGTCCCTGGTCGCTTCGGTCGAGGCACTGTCCGAACATCCGACGGGAGACGCCATCGTCCGCGCCGCCGAGGCAAGGGGCATCGCACGTCACCAGCCGAAGGATTTCCGTGGTCTCGCCGGCTACGGCATCGAGGCCACGGTGGAGGGGCACGCCGTCGCCGTCGGCTCCGACCGGTTGATGGAAAGGCTCGGGCTGGATGTCTCGGCCTTCGCAGCAGCGGTCGACCGGCTGGCGGAAGAGGCGAAGTCGCCGGTCTACGCGGCAATCGACGGCAGGCTTGCGGCGGTGATTGCCGTCGCAGACGAATTGAAGCCGCAGAGCATCGACGCCATCCGCGGGCTGCATGGTCTCGGGCTGGAGGTTGCCATCGTCAGCGGCGACAGGAAAAAGACGGTGGAAGCCATCGGTCGCCGGGTCGGCATCGACCGTGTCTTTGCCGAGGTGCTTCCCGAAGGCAAGGTCGAGGCGCTGCATGCGCTTCGCGCCGGAGGCCGCAAGATCGCCTTCGTCGGCGACGGCATCAACGATGCGCCGGCGCTCGCCGAGGCCGATGTCGGCATCGCTGTCGGCACCGGCACGGACGTCGCGATCGAAAGCGCCGATGTGGTGCTGTCGGGCGGCTCGCTTGCCGGCGTTGCCGATGCGATCGCGGTCAGCCGTGCGACGATCCGCAACATCGGACAGAACCTGTTCTGGGCCTTCGGCTACAACGTGGCGCTGATCCCGGTCGCCGCCGGTGTGCTCTATCCGACCTTCGGCATCCAGCTGTCGCCGATGATCGCGGCCGGCGCCATGGCCTTTTCCAGCGTCTTCGTGGTGGCTAATGCGCTCAGGTTGAAAACCGTCAAGGTGATACGATGAACATAGGACAGGCTTCGGAAGCCTCGGGTGTTTCCGCCAAGATGATCCGCTATTACGAGGAAATCGGGCTGATCCGCCCGATGGGTCGCACCGGCAACAACTACCGGGTCTATGGCGACGAGGAGGTGCATGTGCTGCGCTTCATCAAGCGGGCCCGCAATCTCGGCTTCTCGCTGGAGGAGACCGAAACGCTGCTGAAACTCTGGCAGGACAAGGATCGCACCAGCGCCGCCGTCAAGGATGTGGCACAGGCGCATATAGGCGACCTGGAACGGCGGATTGCCGAAATGCAGGGCATGGTGAAGACGCTGAAGCATCTCGCCCATTGCTGCGGCGGCGACCACCGGCCGAACTGCCCGATCCTCGACGATCTGGCCGGCGAGGCGCCTGCCGTCCCTGTGAAGACTGCCCCTGTGAAAACCGGCCCTGTGAAAACCGGCACCTCCGCCTAGACAACAAAACAACAAAAGGAAAATTGCATGACCACCACCTTCACCGTTGCCGACATGACCTGCGGCCATTGCGAGAAGACCGTTCGTGCAGCGCTCGTCGAGGCCTTGCCCGGTGCCGTCGTCGCCGTCGATCTCGCGGCGAAGACGGTCACCGTTGCGGGCGATGCCGAGACGGCCGAAGCGGCGATCCGCGAAGCAGGCTACACGCCGGCAAAGGCCTGATCCTTCGAGGGCTGACCTTCGATCAGCCACGTCAGGATGAGGGCCTTCCCAACCAACGCCACCGCCTTGCCGTCCGTGCTCAGTGGCCCGGATGCAGCGCGTCGTTCAGGTACATGCAGGTCAGCATGGTGAAGACGTAGGCCTGAATGAAGGACATCAGCAGTTCCAGCGCCGTCAATCCGACGGTCATGGCGAGCGGCAGGATGGCGCCGATGACGCCGAGCGAACCTGCCCCGGCAAGCGCCACGACGAAGCCGGCGAAGACCTTGAGCGTGATATGCCCGGCCAGCATCACCGCGAACAGTCGGATCGAGTGGCTGACGGGCCGCGACAGATAGGAAATGACCTCGATCGGGATGATGATCGGGGCGAGGATGGCCGGCACCCCATCGGGCTTGAACAGCCGCAGGAAGCCGAACCCGTGCCTCACCAGGCCATAAATGGTGACCGTGCCGAAGACGAGCGCAGCGAGCGCGAAGGTCACCACGAGATGGCTCGTCACCGTGAAGGCATAGGGAAACATGCCGATCATGTTCGCGACGAGGATGAACATGAAGAGGGAGAAGACCAGCGGGAAGAACCGCATGCCCTGTTCGCCTGCATTGTCCCGCAGGGTCTTTGCGACGAACTCGTAGAGCAGCTCCGCGCTCGCCTGCCAGCGCCCAGGCACCATGCGGCGAGAACCTGTTGCAAACATCAGGAAGCCCGTCGCCACCGTGACCGTCAGAACCATATAGGCGGAGGAGTTGGTGAAGCTGAGGTCGATACCTGCGAGGCTGAACTCGACGATGGGTTTGATTTCGAACTGCTCAATAGGCCCGGCCATAGGATGTCCTTGAAAAGCTGGCACACACGACGTGGCAAGCCCGGGCGGCCGCGGCAGCGGCATGGCGGACGAGCTTCGATCGCGGTGCTGAATGGTAGGGAAAAGTGGAGGGAAATTTCACGCGGCGGCTTCCTGCTCTCAACGAAGAGAAGCGGGGCCGTCCCCGGAACGTTTCATGGCGCGGGTCGTCCAGCGCGGGCCTTTCCTAGCCGTCTCCCATTTCGAATGCAAGTCGTGCCAGCGCTTGCCGAGGGCGAGCCCGACCTGTGGGGCCAATTGGATGTCTGCGAAGCAATGCCCGTCCCTTGACCTCGTTTCGCGGTGATCCATTTCGACCGGATGTTTCCTAAGAGGAAAACAGCCATGACCGACGGTCAGAAGGCAGTGCGGGTGCGCATATCCGGCAGGGTCCAGGGTGTCAGCTTCCGTGTCTGGACGCGGGCGGAGGCATCGCGGCTCGGCCTGACGGGCTGGGTGCGCAACGAGACCGACGGCTCCGTCTCGGCCCTGATCGCGGGTTCCGATGCCGCGGTATCGACCATGCTCGAACGTTTCCGACAGGGACCTGCAGGGGCATCGGTATCCGGGGTGGAGACGCAACCGACAACGCTGGAGACCATGCCGACCGGCTTTCGCATCGAGAGCTGAGGACGACGGCGATCGGTGTCCGTGGCGGTCTATTGCAGGATCTTGTTCGTCATCACCCACCTGGCGGAGCGCGGCCAGCCGTGATTGGCGCCCATGCGCAGGTCGGTGAATCCCATCGAAACAGGCTTTCCCGTTTCCGCGTCGAGAATGCGGATGAACATGGTGTGCTCCGTCCGGTTGACACGGGTCACCACGCCGAGCAGCGCAAATGATGCCCCATGCTCCTTGGCAATCCGCCCTTCGCATCCGCTGCAATTGCGCAATCCGCCCGTTGCCGCCGCCTGCTCATCGCCGGCTGGCGCGTCGATGACGGTGAAGCGCCCGGACCTGGACAGCATGTCTTTCGCGACCTGCGCCGACTCCGACAGATAGCGTATGTCGTGCTCGTCCGGAGGAATGATGCCCGCCCCGGCGCTTTTGTCCTCCAGCTCGAACGGAAACACTTCTATGGACATCCGCTCTGCCTGCTGGGCAAATGCGGGCAGGCCGGCGCCGACAAGCGGTGTTGCAAGGAGCGTTGCCAGCATAGTCGCCAGACTGGTCAATGTGCGAAGGCGCATCGCTGTCCTCCCGTCCACGTCGTCGGGCCATCATACACCGTTTAGCCTTCTCGGGCACGATCACGCGCTGTCCGCATCTCCCGGCCACCTCTGCGATCGCGCCGCCGGCGGGTTGGATGCCACGGCGGTGGATGCTATCTTCCCCGGCACATGCGCTGGTTGCAGACGGGCGACGCCCGGTTGCCGCAGCCCTGTTCGTGATGTGGAGGGAGGAGCGAACCCGATGGCAAAGGAAACGACGAAGAGGCAGGTCAGGCCTGCAGCCGAGCCGGATGGCGAGGGGCCGGATGCCGGGGGGCCGGTTCTGCTTTCGGGCGGTAATCCGCAGATTGCGAAAGGCTATGGTGATGCACCCGTGCAAGCCTATATCGCCGCCATGCCGGGCTGGAAAAGAGAACTCGGCATTCGCCTCGACGCGCTCATCGAGGATGCCGTTCCCGGCGTCCAGAAAGCGGTCAAATGGAATTCGCCTTTCTATGGCGTGGAGGGCGAGGGCTGGTTTGCCAGCTACCACTGTTTTGCAAAATACGTGAAGGTGGCCTTCTTCCGCGGCACCTCGCTGAAACCCGAGCCTCCCGGCAAGTCGAAGCAGAAGGAAGTGCGCTACCTCGATATCTACGAGGACGACGCGCTGGACGAGGTGCGGCTCGCCTCCTGGGTGAAGCAGGCCAGCGAACTGCCCGGCGAAAAGATGTGAGCGGTCCCTGAGGGTAACGGGGAGGCAATATCGGGAAGGAGGATGTTCATGGACACGGAGAAGAACGGCGCGATCCCGCAGGATGGAGATCCGTCTCCCTCCCGGCTGATCGATGCCAGAATTGCGGATCTGAACGACTGGCGCGGCGAGACGCTTGCCCGCGTGCGGGAGATCATCCGGGAGGCCGATCCGGATGTGGTCGAGGAATGGAAGTGGCGCGGGGTCCCCGTGTGGTCACACGCGGGCATCATCTGCACCGGCGAGACCTACCGGCAGATCGTCAAGCTGACCTTCGCCAAGGGGGCGGCGCTGGATGATCCGAAAGGGCTCTTCAACGCCAGCCTGGAGGGAAATACCAGGCGCGCCATCGATCTGCATGAGAGAGACGAAATCGACCGGGAGGCTTTGACGGCGCTGATCCGCGCTGCCGTGGCGCTGAACCTGTCGAAACCGGCGCCCATACGCTCCCGGAAAACACCGAGAAGCGCCTGAAAGCTGATGTCCATTTGCGCAGCTGCCGCCGCAAGACAGGTGGGAAACGAGGATCTGCCTTATTTCTGGGCATAAGTTAACTGTTTGGGGAACTTGCCGCTCCATGAGTGGTTTTGTCTGCTAACGTACGAATCGGCGCACGATTCCTCCTGCAGAAATGAGACTGCTGTGCCAGTTGCACGAATTGCGGTCCTCATTGTCGAGGACGAGCCGCTCATTCGGTTGAATATCAGCGATGAACTATCCTCGCTTGGCTATGAAGTCTTCGAAGCACCCGACGCTCACCAGGCTGTGACGCTGCTCAATCGGCATCCGGAAATCCAGGTCCTGTTCACCGACATCGATATGCCGGGCAATATCGACGGGCTTCAGCTCGCCCGCCTCGTGCGTAGCCGGTGGCCGCCGATCAAGATCATCGTCACGTCGGGCAAGCACTATTTCACCCATGCCGATCTTCCCGTGGAGGGAAAGTTCGTTCCGAAACCCTATAGTTCCGCATTCGTCGTGGAGACGATATGCGACGTCATGAAGATGTAGTGCGCGACGAGAGCCCGATCGCCTGCATCGGCGCCTGACAACCCACAGGCGCGGCCTTCCCTTCACAAAATGGTGCTTCGCATCTGGCGTGGGATCCCGTGGCGAAAGGGGTGCGTAGTCCCTTGGATTGCTTTCCGATTCCGGCCGCCGCGACACCTGTCCCGTCCTGTCTCCCGATAGACAAAAGCTTTTCTCCAATGCGGAAGAGGAGTATTCTTGAACATCGTCTGCCAACTGGGCAGGGCGCAGGCGATCAAGGGCGATCGAGGGCTATGTTCAGGTTCTCGCATTGTTTTTGAGGGAGGCACATATGGCAATTCCTCACCAGGCAACGATCCAGAACAAGCTTCTCTCCATCCTTCCGCCGGCTGACTTCGGCCAGCTCGCGCAGGACCTCGAGCATGTGGCCTTGCCCAGAGGCACGCAACTTGCGACAGCCGGCCAGCCGATCCGCTACGTCTACTTCCTGACCGCCGGGATAGGGTCGAGTGTCGTGGAAACGCCCGAAGGTCGTCGCGCCGAAGCGGGGCTTTTCGGCTTCGACGGATATGTCCCGACCTCGGCCGCGGCATTGGTGGAAGTCTGCCCGCATAACGTCGGCATCCAGCTGGAAGGGGAGGGCTACCGCATGGATTACGATGCCTTCCGCATGTGCATGGCTTCCAACGCGAACGTGTCCAAGATGATGGTCCGCTCCCTGGAAGCCTTCACGGTCCAGTTGGCCTACACGGCCCTTTCCAATGCCGTTCATGAAGTGAACGAGAGATTGGCGCGCTGGCTGCTGATGTGCCACGACCGGATCCAGGGAAACGAGATAGAGCTTACCCACGAATTTCTGTCGCGGATGCTTGCGGTCCGAAGACCCAGCGTCACCGCCGCACTCCACATCCTGGAAGGTAACGGTTTCATCAGGGCCGAGAGGGGGAGCATAACAATTCGCAACAGGGCGGCTCTGGAGGAGTTCGCTCATGATGCCTACGGCAAACCGGAAGCAGAATACCGGCGCCTGATGATGGATCTTTTCTGACTTCTCGGGCGGTCGTGGCGGACGGGTTTGGCCACCAACACGGTCGTCTACCGTACTGATCGCCCGGGCGGCCTCGTTTACTGATAGACTCGAAGGCGTGAACTTGGAGGGATAAAAGGACAAGCATCACATCGGCGGCAGTTCGGACAGGGAGGTGCGAAATGCGACTGAAACAAGATGCAATGCGATGGGGCATATTCAACCGGCAGGACATCGACGTCATGCGTGACGCTTTCCTGCTGGCTCTGGAGGATGGTACCGCTTTCGACGTCGCCGAGGATGGCGAAATGCTCGGAAGGGCCATTATCCGGCTGTACAAGATGGGGCTTTCCGATCCGCAAAAGCTCGCCGACGTGGCAGCCCTGATGACCTCGTCGAGGCTTTTCCGGGCTGAGACGTCTCACCGCTGTCGCAGCGAGGAAGCCGTTTTGATGAAGTAGCGGGCGCTTCGGCCTAGGCCGGATTGCCCGCGGCCACGACATTGGCCGGCAGGTCCTTAATCACGACGCTGACTGCGCCCGCCACACTTTGCCGACAACACCCATGCCCGGACCCGCGATTGTGCTGCCGCTCGCGGCAGGCAATTTCAATGGCAGTGCTGTTCGTTGTAGCCATTCCGACGGCTTGATCCTGGAGGAGAGGCGGCATGGACCGATTGACCGGCGGTTGCCTGTGCGGGGACGTCAGGATTGTGGCGTCCGGACGCCCGTACCGGGTTGGCATCTGTCACTGTCTGGACTGCCGCAAGCATCACGGAGCCCTGTTTCACGCCTCCGCGATATTTCCTGCGGATGCGGTAACGATCGATGGCGAAACGCGCGACTATGCAGGGCGGCATTTCTGCCCGCGCTGCGGCTCGTCCGTTTTCGGTCGCACCGAAGACGAGGTCGAAGTGAACCTCGGATCGCTGGATGCCCCCGATCAGTTGAAGCCAACCTATGAACTCTGGACCATCCGCCGCGAAAGCTGGTTGCCCCCGTTTCCGCTCACGAAGCGATACGAGCGCGATCGTGAGGCGACGGATCGCTTCGAGGAGTAGGCCGCGCCGCACGGGCCGCCGCCGTCGATCGCCGGGGATTTTCAAAAAAGTTTTCCGCCCATGTCACACGGAGGCAGGGCTGCCTCGTCATGTCGTCGTAACCAATGGAAGGAAACGAACGATGTCCCCCAAACTTGCTCCCTTTGCCGTCGCGCCCGCGCTGATGAAGACGTGGATGAAGGCCTCCAGCGAGATCGCCGCAAGCCTCGAGCCGAGCCTGATCGAACTGGTCAAGATCCGCGCCTCGCAGATCAACGCCTGCGCCAACTGCATCAACATGCACGCGGCGGAAGCCCGCGCCAAGGGCGAGACGGAACAGCGCATCTATCTGCTCTCGGCCTGGCGCGAGGCTCCGTGCTATACCGATCGCGAACGTGCGGCTCTCGGCTGGACGGAAGCGCTGACGCGGCTTTCGGAAGGCCACGCGCATGAGGCGGCGTACGAGGCTCTATGGTCTGAATTCACACAGGAGGAGCAGGTGAAACTCACGCTGATGATAAACGTCATCAACGGCTGGAACCGCCTGGCGGTCGGCTTCAGCCTGTGGATCGAACCCGAGGCGGCAAAGGTCACCGCCACGGCGGCGGTCGCCTGATGACGGAGGTGGCACCGGTGGACGCCGCGGCGAGCTTCGATCCGCTGCGCGGCAAGCTCATGCGCGTCGCCTATCGCATGCTGGGCTCGGTCGCCGATGCCGAGGACGTTCTGCAGGAGGCCTTCATCCGCTGGATGAGGGCCGACCGCGCCGAGGTGCGTGAGCCCGAGGCGTTTCTCCGCCGCACGGTCACGCGGCTCTGCCTCGATCAGCTGAAGTCGGCGCGGCTGAAGCGCGAAACCTACGTTGGCCCCTGGCTTCCCGATCCCGTCGTGGAAGAGGAGGAAGAGGAAGACGTGACCCTGCCGCTGATGCTGGCGCTCGAAAGGCTTTCGCCGCTGGAGCGGGCGGCCTTCCTGCTGCACGACGTGTTCGGGCTGGAATTCGAGGAGGTCGCGACGACGATCGGCCGCGAGCCCGCCGCCTGCCGGCAGCTTGCCGCCCGTGCCCGCACCCACGTGCGCGGATCGCGGCAGCGGTTCCAGGTGGACAGGACGCACGGCCTCGAATTGGCCGAGGCGTTCTTCACGGCCTCGCGAAGCGGCGACATGAAGACGCTCAGCGCCATGCTGACAGCCGATGTCAGCTTCCATGCCGATGGCGGCGGCAAGCGTCCGGCGGCAATGAAGCTTCTCTTCGGCATCGAGGACGTGATGAACTTGCAGGAGTCGCTGGCGCGGTTCTTCGCGAAGGGCGGCTCGACCTTGATCCGCACGGTGATGGTCAACGGCCTGCCGGGCTTCATCACGCGCGAGGCGGACGGCGAGTTGCAGACGACGGCCCTCGACATCGAGAACGGCAGGATCGCGGCGATCTACGTGATGCGCAACCCCGACAAGCTGAAGCATCTGCATTAGGTCGGGGCCTGTTGCCGCTGCGCCGTCCCGGCTGTTAATGCTGGTGGATGAGGATTGTTGCGAAAATCGCGATCTGGATCGTCGGCCTGTTCATGACAGGCACGGCTGCCCTGTTTTCCGCCGGCGGCCTGGCGGATGCCGGTATGCTCGGCTCCTGTTTCGAAGGTGCGTGCGGCTATGTGGCGGCATTCGTGGTGTTTCCGCTTCTGTGGCTGGCGTTGATGGTCGCATTCGCTATCGGCTGGAGGATCATCGTCCGCCGCCGTGCCATACGAGGCTGATGCCACCCTGCTCCAACAAAAAAGGGCTCCTTGCGGAGCCCTTTTTTCTGGTTCGATCCGAAAGGGATCAGAATTTCACGCCGAGGCCGACCTGGAAGACGTGCTGGGTGAAGTCCACGTCTGCGCCCAATACGTCGCCGCTGCCATAGTCGTTGTAGCGGTATTCGGCGCGGCCGAACATGTTGTCGGTGAAGGCGTAGTCGAGACCCGCACCGATCGTCCAGCCGTTCAGAGTGTCGTCGTCGTCACCGGCAGGCGTATCGACGCTGACGTTCGTCGCGGTCCAGCCGCCTGCTGCGTAGAGCAGGGCGCGGTCGAAGGCGAAACCGGCACGGGCGCGGATGCCGCCGGAGAAGCCGGTCTCTGCCGAGAAGCCAGGTGCGAAGTCGTCGTCATTCCAGTCGTAGTTCAGATCGCCTTCGATACCGGCAACGAAGCCGTCGGATACTTGCCAGTTGTAACCGGCGAATGCACCGAAGCGGCCGCCGTCGAAGCTGCTGTCTTCGCCCAGGGCTTCACCGTCGCCCCAGCCGTAGCCGCCGTGCACACCGATGTAGGGACCGCTCCAGCTGAACGGCGCCGGCATTTCGACGGCGATCGGGGCTTCTGGAATGATCTCAACCGCATCGGCGGCAAGTGCTGAAGAGGATGCAGCCATTGCAACGCTCGCAGCCAGGAACAGAATTCTCTTCATGATGACTCTCCTTACTCGAAAGCGGATGATGAGGATTTAACGTTGTTTTGCTCATAAAGCTGTAGCTTAAGTACAACAGGTTATCACAAACGAAAAATCACAGTGTATTGCTTTTATCGCCCGTAGTTGATGATGGCTGAGAACGTGGCCACGGGGATGCGGTTCCTCCGGTTCCCTGTCGTCGGAAATAAACCTCGCGGGCTGTGGCGGATTTGCATCAAGGTCGCTTCGATGCACGCCTGGCCGCTGGATCATCGGATAACCGCCTGCCGCGTGCTTGACCTCAACGGCAGTTGAGGTCCCAGAGCTGTTATGCACTGAGCGGCAAGGGGCGCGCATGGACGACAGTTGGAAGGCACTACTCAGCGGCAGGAGCGGCGTCATGCTGGCGCTGATCTCGGCCGGTATCGGCCTGCACGGTTTCAACCAGTTCGCCATCGTGGCAGCCCTGCCGCAGGCCGCGGCGCAGGTCGATGGCACGGCCTGGTTCAGCTGGGCCTATACTCTCTACTTCCTGGGCTCCATCGCCGGAGGAACGGTTGCCGCCGCCCTGCGCGACGGTATCGGTGCGCGCTCAAGCCTTATCCTCTCGACGCTTGTCTTTGCCGCCGGCGGACTGATGGCGATGGCTGCGCCGGATTTCTCCTGGATCATGGCGGGCCGCCTCGTTCAGGGCATAGCCGACGGCCTGATCGTCGCGATCTGCTACAGCCTGATCCCCGCAAATTTTCCGTCTGCCCTCGTTGCCAAGGTCTTCGCGGTGGAAGCGGTGGTCTGGGCGGTGGCGGCTGTCGCCGGGCCGCTCGTCGGCGGGCTACTGACGGAGGCTTTCTCCTGGCGTGCGGCCTTTCTGGCCGTCGCGCCCTTCGTCCTTGTGCTGCCGCTCCTTGCGGTCGCGGCCCGGCCGAAGGTGACCGAGGCGGCACCCGTGCTCCTCTCCTATGCGACGGTCGCCCTCTGCCTGGCGGCATCCTTCGTGCTGTCGCTTTCGTCGGTCGCGACAAGCAGCGTGCTGCAGGTGGCGGCGATCGTTGCCGGCGCCGGCCTGTTCCTGCCGGCGCTGAAGCTTGACGGACGGTTCGGCCCGAAACTCTTTCCCGGCGGCGCCTTCCGGCTGGGCTCGACACTCGGCCACGGCTTCTGGGTCCTGCTTCTCATGTCCGCCAGCCATTCCGTCGGCAGCGTCTATCTGGCATTGATGGTCGGTGCCGTGTGGGGCTTCGGGCCGGCGGTGGTGGGCTATATCGTCGTCCTGATGGCGCTTACCTGGAGCGTTGTCGCCATCGTCGCGAGCCGGGTTGTCGCACTCGGGCCGCGGCACCGCTGGATGCGGAGCGGCGCCCTGTTCCAGTTCGCGGGCTTCCTCGCCGTCGGCACAGCGCTTGCGACCGCTTCCGTGCCGCTGCTGCTTGCGGGCCAGGTGGCGATCGGCACCGGGTTCGGGGTTGCGTGGGCAAGCGTCAACGAGGCCGCCATGGAGGCGGCGGCACGGTCCGAGCGTGATCTGGCCAGCGCCCTGCTGCCGGTGATCTCGACTGCCGGATATGCCATTGGTGCGGGCCTTGCCGGGACGATCGCCACGGCGACCGATCTGGTCGGCGCGCTGGACAGCGGCAATCCCGCCGGGCCGGCGCTCTGGCTCTACGGAACGGCCGCCGCCGGCGCGGTCGTCACCCTGCTGTTCGGCTTCGGTGTCCGCCTGAAAGGAACCTGAAGGCGGCAAGCGCAACAAAACCGCCTCCGGCTTGTTCCATCCAACGCATCCTCCCATATCTGGGGGAGGCCACAAGCTGCCAGAAGGCTAAAGGAGCCACCCTTGTTTCAGTTCGATAATTCCTATGCCCAGCTGCCTGAAAGGTTCTTCGCGCCGGTCTACCCCGAGCCGGTGGAAGGCCCGACGCTTTTGAAGTTCAACGCGGCGCTGGCGCAGGAACTGGGGATCGACGCGGACCTGAGCGACCCGCAGCGGCTGGCGGCGATCCTTGCCGGCAATGTCGTGCCGGCCGGCGCGATGCCGATTGCCATGGCCTATGCCGGCCACCAGTTCGGGTCGTTCGTGCCACAGCTCGGCGACGGCCGGGCGATCCTCCTCGGCGAAGTGATCGACCGTAAGGGGACGCGCCGCGATATTCAGCTCAAGGGAGCCGGCCCAACGCCGTTTTCCCGCCGCGGCGATGGCCGTGCGGCGCTTGGCCCGGTCCTGCGCGAATACATCGTTTCGGAAGCCATGAACGCGCTCGGCGTGCGGGCCACCCGGGCACTTGCCGCAGTCGCGACCGGCGAGCCCGTCTACCGGGAGACCCCGCAGCCCGGCGCAGTCTTCGTCCGCGTGGCCTCCAGCCACGTACGCATCGGCACGTTCCAGTATTTCGCCGCGCGGCAGGACATCGACGGCCTGCGCACGCTCGCCGACTACGTGATCGAGCGGCACTATCCGCAGCTTGGAAGCGAGGATAACCGCTATCTGGCGCTGCTGCGCGCCGTCGCCTTCGCCCAGGCCGACCTCGTGGCGCGCTGGATGGGTATCGGTTTCATCCACGGCGTGATGAACACCGACAACATGACGCTCTCGGGCGAGACCATCGACTTCGGCCCCTGCGCCTTTCTCGACGAATACGATCCGATGAAGGTGTTTTCCTCCATCGACCAGATGGGGCGCTACGCCTATCGCAACCAGCCCGGCATCGCCCAGTGGAACATCGCGCGGCTGGCCGAATGCCTGCTGCCGCTGATCGGCGCGGACGAGGACAAGGCGGCGCTTACCGCCAACCGGGTACTGACGGAATTCGGCCAGCGCTTCCAGAGCGAATGGCTCAACGTGTTCCGCCACAAGATCGGGCTGGTGCAGGGGCACGAAGGCGATGGCGAGCTTGTCCAGGGACTGCTGGGCGCCATGCACGAAGGCGAGGCCGATTTCACCCTGGCCTTCCGGCGGCTCTGCGCGGTCGCTGCCGGGGGCGGGGGCGGGGGCGGCGATGACGCCTTCCTGTCCTCCTTCAAGGACACCGCCAACGCGGTCGAATGGCTGGCGGTGTGGCGCACACGGCTTTCGGAAGAGGCCGTTCCGGATTCGGAAAGGGCTGCCGCGATGCGCGCCGCCAACCCGGCCGTCATTCCGCGCAACCACAAGGTGGAGGAAGCGCTGGCCGCCGCCAATTACGGCGACCTGAGCTTCTTCGAACGGCTGCTGGGGGCGCTCGAAAACCCCTTCGAGGACCGGCCGGAGTTCGAGGATTACACGATCCCGCCAAAGCCCGAGGAGCGCGTGCTGCAGACGTTCTGCGGGACGTGACGCGGTCTCAAGCCTCGGGCAGCGCGGCGATTGCCGCTTCGACGGCCGGCAGGATTTCTGAACCGAGTGGCAGGACAGGTCGTGGCGGCACGGCCGCCGACAGGCCGAGCAGGTTGCTTGCGGCATACATGACGCGCAGGCTGCCATGCCCCTTGAACAACTGCCAGAGCGGGACGAACATGGCATCGAGACGGGCGGCTTCGGCGCGGTCGCCTTCGGTTGCGGCCCGGACGAGGGCTGCCGCTGCATTGGGGAAAAGACCGCCGACGACGCTGTACCAGGCGTCGGCCCCGGCCAGCAGCGCGTCCGTCGCCCCCCAGTCGCCGCTATAGCCGATGGCAAAGCCGGCCGGCGTCCGGTTGCGCAAGCGGGCCAGTTCACCGGAGAAATCCATCTCGCCGGGCAGCGGCATCTTTACCGCGGCGATGTTGGGCACATCGGCAAGGCGGCTCAGAAGGTTTTCGCTGAACGTGAAATGGGTGGTCGAGGGATTGTTGTAGATGCAGAGCGGCAGGTCGGTGGCGGCGGCGACCGTGGAGAAATGCTGGAACGCTTCCTCCTCGGTCAGCGGCGTATAGGAAACCGGCGCAAGCAGCAGAGCATCGGCCCCGGCGGAGGCTGCGTCACGGGCGAGTGCCCCGGCCTCGTCGGTTCGAAGCGCGCCGACCCCGACGATGATCGGCAGGCGGCCCGCCACGCATTCGACGGCGGCTGCGACCGCCCTTCGGCGCTCGTCGCGTGTCAGGTACATGTAGGTGCCGGTGCTGCCCAGAAGGCCGATGGAATTTGCTTTGGCTTCGACGATGCGCGCCAGCAGGCCCTGAAGAGCGGCGGTATCGACGCGGCCGCTTTCGTCCGCCGGTGTCAGGGGAAAGGCGGAGAGGCCGGTGAACGGCGACTTGGCTTTAGGCATGGGAACTCCGGCGGGCGAACGAGGACGTCCACTATGACCGCTCGTTTGTCATCTGCAAGCGGCGCCGGTGTGGGGATCTCCAGCGATCCGGGGTCAGAGAGCGATCCGGGGTCAGCCTGCGGCCCTGGCTGCTGCGGCGGTTTGCGACACGAAGGCGCCTTCGACCTTGCGGCCGATGGTCAGCGCCTGAACCAGGTTGGGAGCGAGCCGCTCGCGATAGACAGTGTCCGGCTCGACGCCCATGGCGTCCAGCGTCTTGCTGAAGAAGCAGCGCACGGCCGCCGCCGTGGTGATGTCGAAGATCTCCGCATCGGAAAAGCCATGCGATTTCAACCTGTCGATGTCTTCCTTCGCAATGCCGGTGGCGTCGCGCACCACCTTTCCGGCGAACTGCATCATCTCGCGTTCCGCCTCATCCAGCGGCGCATGGCTGCCGCCGCCCGCCATCTCGATCAGCTGCTTTTCGCTGAACCCCTCACGAAGCAGGACGGAGCCGTGGGCGAGCATGCAGTAGGAGGATTTCAGTTCCTTCGCGGCGGCCAGCGTGACGAGCTCGTAGCGGCGCAGGCTCATGTGCTTGCGGATACTGCCCAGCAGCGCGCCCCATTTCTCCATCACCTCCGGCCGGTGGCCGAAGACCCGGTACATGTTGGGCAGATAGCCGTAGCTTTCTTCTGCCGCCACATACATTGCCGTGGTGGCATCGTTTGCTTCGGAGCCGGGCGTGGAGATGAAGGTCATGACCAATCCTCCCAAAGGTGGAATGATACAGCAAAATCCGGGCAGGGGGAATCGGGATGAATGCCCGCGCCGCAGGCGGGCGTGTCGTGAAGGCCGCTTTCGGGCCAGATAGGCCAAGTAGGCCAGATAGGGTTATCTCCTTGCGCATCCCAGCGGTCTCCGTCATTTCACGGGTTCAGGAATGTAGGGGTGGTTATCTTGGCGATACTTCTGGTTCCGGGCTTCATGCTCGATGCGGATCTCTGGCGCGATATGGAGCCGGCATTGGCCGATCCTGGCCCTGTGAGCCATGCGGATCTGTCGCGGGACAGCACAATCGAGGCCATGGCGCGCCGCGCCCTGGCCGAAGCTCCGCCGACGTTCGTGCTTGCCGGTTTCTCCATGGGTGGCTACGTCGCGCGGGAGATCGTGCGCCAAGCTCCTGATCGCATAACCGCCCTCATCCTGATTGCCACGTCCGCGCGGGGCGACGACGAGGTGCAGGCCAAGCGCCGGGCCGCCATTGCCGCACAGGGTGACGTTTCAGCATTCAAGGGTCTCAGCACATCGGCCGTGGCGTCCGCCCTGCATCCGGGCAACGCAGGGCGGATGGACCTGATCACGCGCATTCAGGCAATGGGGCATCGGCTGGGGGGAGAGGTGTTCCGGCGCCAGTCCCTTCTCGAGCGAAGAGACGAACGGGGTGAGTTGCATGCGATCCGGTGTCCGACAATCGTCATTGCGGGAGAGCAGGACAAACTCAGATCACGGACCGAGGCATTGGAGCTTCATCAGGGGCTTGTCGGGTCAGCTTTCGAGGTCATCGAGAAGACCGGACACATGATCCCCTTGGAGGCCCCCAAAGACCTGGCAGGGGTGATTTGCCGATGGCTTCAACAGCAGGGCGCGTCGCGATGAGCGCTATTGGCCCAATCCTGCCGAAGACGGCTGTCGGCCCATTGCGGACATCCCGATCATCATAGGATGTCCCGCGTCAAATCTTTAGACCGGAGCACAATTGAGATGGGCGGCTGTCTGCTCCCATCCGAAAAGGCGAAGGATCAACCTTTCCGGCGGAGCCTGTCCTCTAGCTCGGCCCGGTCATTAGCGAACAGATGGTGGCCTAAGCGGTTGGTCTCGCCGACAAAGTCACGGAGCGCTTTGCTTGCCGCTATGTGGACAGAGATGTCTCCGAGGATCACCAGGCGAACCCGGTAATTCTGCATTTTCTGAAAAAAATGGCCGGCAAGTCTGCTGCTGAGGGCGTAGAACTCAGGCGTGAACCGATGGGCGGGAACGATTATGACATCGATCTCCTTGCCATAGGTTTCGCCCAACAGGTCCAGTGCGTCCTGTTCAGTGGCTAAGGCAGGGCCGTCAGTGACGGCAAAATACAAGTTAAGACCTGTGATGTTCTCTGTGCTCATGACAATCTCGTCTGCTTTCATCTCGTAAACTCATTTGCCCTGCCTTGCGAACAAAGCCAAAATGGCCTCCAGCAGTGTCCGCGATCGACGTAAAAGCGGCGGCGGGAGGATGTGGATGCCGCCTTTGCATTTATCCACCCTTAGCAACGGGGTTGTTGACCTTGATCTCTGCCAATCCCATCTAACGCGAATGCCGAAAGCCGCAAAGACCGACATTGAACTGCTCAGAACATGGACGCTGTCGGCTGCGGCTACGCTTGGATCGTCCGTGCGAGCAAAGGGAATTTTGCAGGAAATCCAAGCCAGGCTTCCCGCCACCTCGAAGAAGTCGGTGGTCCTCGAAGGTAGCGACCTAACTCTCGCAATGCCCGCCAGCGACAAAGCCGCGTTCAGCGCCTCGGTCGCCGTTGTCAACAAGGTGATGGAGGAGGTCGAGACGCTGCCCGTCATCCCCCGCGAGATACAGGATATTCTGACCATCAAAACGAGCGAGCGTCATCGATGGCTCGCGGACGGACGTCTGCCGAGCGCCGGGACCCGGACGGTCCGGTTGAACGGCCGCGCCCGCCGAATTACGTTCCATGTCTTCGATCCCAAATTAGTGGAAGACCTTCTTGACCGGGGCGTTGTCGATGAATGGCGGGAGGAAGACGCCGAGGCCAAGGCGGAAAAAAGGCGACAAGCTGCGTACAAGGCAAAACTGACGCGGTCGCTGAAAAAAGCCCGGAAGGTTTCGAAAATGCCCAATCGTGATCCCGACGATCCGGCTCCGAAGCTGCGCGGCTGGGAAGATTTCGATATCGACGGGCTTCTTCGGTAAGAAAAGCGCTATCGGATTCAGCAATCGATCTCAAAGGAATCCACATTCGCCGTGGAGCTACGATGTCATGACTGCTTCCGGCCCGAGGCGGTTATTGCAGAACTGGTTTCGGTTCGTCTGAGATGGGGTGGGAAGGAGACTGGCGGCTTTTGGAAGGCAGCACAAGAAAGCGGTCGTTCATTTTAATGCGTAGATGTCGCGATCGACCCCTTAGTGGACTCCTCAATACAGTCGCGAATTCGGACTGCTCCAGCAAAAATTATGCGGGCGGCATTCGCTCGAATACCTGCAGCGCGGGATCCATCTTGTCCCACCTATGGCCACCGACACTATAGGTGACGGCCTGCGGATCGAACCTGCCTGGATCGTCAAGACTGGCAGCGTGGACCACTATCAGTTCCGGCATCGCGGCAAATGTGAGGTAAACTGGAGTTCCGCAGGTCGGGCAGAAGGCGTGTATCTTTTCATTTCCGCTTTCGCCCGCAACCCGCCAGCTTTTGGCCTCACCCATGATTGTCACATCGGCGCGCTGCGGGAACGTTAGATAGGATCCATGCCCGGTGCCGCTACGTTTCTGGCAATCGCCGCATTGGCAGTGGTTCGCGAAGATCGGTTCGCGCATCGTTTCATAGCGGATCGCGCCACAGGCGCAGCCGCCGGTATAGGCTTTGGCCATGACTATTCTTTCTGCGAGTGAGATTTGACGCCGCCTGAATCAGGCCGCCTTTGGCTTGGCAAAGATGTCCAGACCCTTGCCTGTTTCGATGAAGGATTTCAGGCTGGAGAGGACCGTTGGCCACCCTTTGCTGACGCCGTTCGCCATGCCGCTACCCGCAATCAGATCGACATGGGTGACGGTCAACCTGACCATCTCATCATACTCTACTATCTCGAAGGTTACGCGGCTGTGGCTGGCCGAATCCGCAGCCTGCGAAGCATTGGCCCAGGAGATGACCAGACGGGTCGGCGGATTGACCTCGATGATCTTGCCAGTAAGTTCGACGGTGCGTTCATCATTGACACGAATGTGTTCCCACTTCGATCCGACCTTCCAGTCGGAAACATTCTCGTGGCCCCAGTAACGCCTTGCGACATCCGGTTTCGTTATGGCTTCGAACACCTTTTCTGGCGTCGAGAGAATATAGGTTACGTAAACAAAACTGGTCGTCTCTCTGGTCATTGCTATTCTCCTTCGAGTTCTTTCTTCAGCTCGTAGAGCAGAGTGAGGCGCTGGCGTTCGAACTTCCGCACCCACCGCTCGTAGACTTCGTGCAGCGGCACCGGATTGATGAAATGCAGCTTTTCGCGTCCACGCCTGACCGTGCTCACCAGATCGGCATCTTCCAATATCCCGAGGTGCTGCGTGACGGATTGCCTAGCCATATCCAGAGTTTCGCAAAGCGCGCCTAGCGTTTGCCCGTTCTTCTCACACAGAAGGTCGAGCAGCTTTCTGCGTGTCGGGTCGCCTAGCGCTTTGAAAACTTTGTCAGTGTGCATGGTCTCAATCTTTACCAGAATATTGATACGCAGGTAAATACCTGCATGTCAATATACGAGCCGGCGCATGCGCCCGATCCGCACTCATGAATTTTAGCTACTGATATCAGCGTCCGCTATGGCCTGGTTGAGTTCGAAGAACGACCGATGTCTCCTTCTGGCGCATTCTTGCCATCAAGGTCGTAGCGGCATTTTTGGGAATGGCCAATCGAGCTTGGTCAATGTGCGAGGAAAACACCGCTTACGTTGAAGGTGAAGTCTCGGAATTTTCATTGAAAGCAGCACACGGCACTAAGCGGGCCAGATGGGCGGCGCTTTTCTAATCGGCGGGCGCTTACGGTCCGCCGGTTTCGTTATTTCGTCTTCTTCGCCTGATCGTGATGCCACTTGATGGCGAAGAACATGCCCGCGCCTAACACGAGAATCTTGAACGGAAAGAAGACGATAGGGAACCAGTCAATCACTTGATATTTCCAGCTTATTCGTTGATGCTAATTATCGTGAGGAGCACTACCTCAAAACTGCTGCATGCAACATCAGCCATGTTGACGCAGATGAGATCACAACATTCGCATCACACGGCACAAGTGGGCTTGCCCCATGTTTCTGGACAGGTTGTTTAAACTGACAAGCTGGTGACCGCTTCTGGCGCATCAGCGTATTTCGCTTGATGGCAGGCTTCCTGCGCTCTTTCGGTTAGCGGTGTCGTCCGTACAGGTAGGCGGCAACTGCCAGGCACTGGATCGCCACGGCCAGGACAAGGAGCGAGGGGTCGGATATTGCCCTGGCAACGCCGAAGAGAGCGGGTGCAAGGGCATAGATTGCCTGGCTCATCGCAACGATCAGCGGCACGACGCGCGCGGCATCGGCTTTCACAAATTCCACCTGTGCGATGAGCGGCGGCAGTGACGTTGCGTTGCCAATGCCGAGCCCGAAAAGCAGGACGCCGACAATCATCGCTGCCATGTTTTCTCCACCCGCCCACAACAGTGCCAATGACCCGATCATCTGGACGCCATAACTCGCGGATGCGATGAGACGGCGATCCGCCGAGACCGGCATCAACCAGCCGATGCCGGTGCGACCGGCTATCGCCGCAACAGTTGCACTTCCCATCAAAAGACCGGCGGATTGGGATCCGAAGACCGGAACCAGAATTGAAAACAGGTGTGCCAGCAGGCCGATCTGCGCAAACAAGCCGGCGGCCATTCCCACCGCAAGCGTGATGAAACGGCGGTCGCGCCAAAGCAGTCTGCCCGGCAGGGATGCGTTGATCGAGTTAGCTGTCGGGGCCCGAAACTGGTCCTGCCGGCTTCCATCGGGAAATTGGCCCATCGTCTCGGGGGATTTCGAGAATACGACGACCGACAGGGAGGTTACGATGAAGATCATCGACACGCCGACAACGAGTGCTGCGTTGGCAAAACCGTTCGAAACGATAAGTGCGACCCAGAGGGGCGAGAAGATCACGCCGCCGACACTTGCTCCGTTGTATGCCATGGAAAGCGCCGCCGGACGACTGCGCACAAACCACGGTGCGATGATGGCATTGACGGCTGCCGCGCCCATCGCAACCCAGCCGACCCCGCTCAACAGGGAAGCGGCAAACAAATGCCAGGGCTGATAGGCCACGGACCAGCCGACGACGCCGATGGCAAGGAGAACCGCTCCCAGACTTGTTATCAGGGGGACGCCTGCCATCCGATAAAGACGAGGCAGATTGGCAACGACGGCTGCCCCGACAAGAAAATGCAGCGTTACGGCGGTCGACACCAGCGGGACGGACCAACCGGTTCGCTGGACCACCACCTGCAGGTAAATGGGCGGTCCGTAAAAACCGACGCCCCATCCGAACACTGCCAGAACGAAGGTTGCAGCGACCACGTACCAGCCAAGGAAGGGCGAATTCACGGATGTTGACGGAGAAGACATGCCAAGGGTTCCAATGCTGGTTTCACCCCATATTGCAGCTTCAAGGCGTTGGAAGCTTCGGTCGCGATCGAAGTATCATTTTTGATGACGGCGCTCATGGAGCGGCCGGCGCCACGTGATGCTGATTTGGTTCGGACGAACGGCTCTCGGTCAGCCGCCACCTCGAAGCCGCGACTGCAATTATCCCGAGCAGGCAAGCTTGCCCATTCTCATATTCGAGCCGAGCGGCTGAGGGGTTGAGGCCGACGTGCTCGCCGGCCTCCGGATCGATTACACTTTCGCACTTTCATGACGGCGCTGAAGCGCCCGCACGGCAATGACGACGGCGGCCATGGCTGCTGCATAGGCCGCTATCGGCCACGCCGTATCCCCCTGCAGCCAGAGCACCGCAAGCGTCCCGGCTATCCCGACGATGAGGCTCTGAATGCAGAAGTAGACGGCGACGGCCGAACCGGCCATGTCGCCGAACTCTTCCAACGCTCCGTTGGCCGTCACCGATACGGTGAAGACGATCCCCACGACCATGATCCACATGGGCGCGACGAAGGTCCACAGGGACGGAGCGGCGAGCACCTCTCCCAGGCCGAGCAGCGTCGATCCCAGAAGCAGTACCGCCATGCCCCGCAGGAGCGTGCCGGAATTGCCCCAGCGTCTAACGAACCACTTGGCAAAACGCGACGTGACGATCATCACGACGGCCGCCGTCGCAAAGGCAAGGCTGAATTCCAGTTCCGAATATCCGGCTCTTTCGACAAGGACACGTGGTGCTGTCGAGAAGAACACGAAAAATGTTCCCATCGCTGCGCTGAACCCGAGCGTGTAGGTCCAGAAGGCCAGGCTGCGGAGAATGGGCCGGAACGAGCGTCGCATCACGGGTCCTTCCGCCGGCCGGGATTCGTGCCAGCGCGGCAGGGCATGCAGGACCGAAAGCCCAGCGAGAATGCCGAGCACGACAAAGATGGAACGCCAGCCGAGATGTTCTGCAAGCAGTGCGCCGGCGATCGGCCCAAGTGCCGGGACGAAGGCCAGGATCGAGCCGAACAGGCTGTAGATCACGACGCTTTCCGATCGGTCGGCATAGACATCCCGCACCGTTGCGAAGGTCGCCACCAGGGCTGCCGACGCACCCGCCGCCTGCAGGAAGCGAAGGGCGAAGAAAGGGATGGCCGAGGACGAGGCAGCAAGGCCGAAGGACGCAGCTGCAAACAAGATGCCGCCGCCGATCAGCACGGGCCGCCGCCCGATACGGTCGGAAATCGGGCCGAAGATGATCTGCCCGAGGCCGAGCATGACCATGTAGAGGCTCAGCGTCAGTTGAACCATGGAGGGGCTTGTTCCGAGGATGCCGGGCATGGCCGGCACGACGGGAAGGTAGATATCCATCGCCAGCGAGGCGAGAATGTCGAAGGGTGCCATCAGCAGCAGTGCCAACGGCAGTGAGTAGCCCCATGTGGGGGATTTTGAAGACATTAAGAGACATCCGCTCAAATGAAGGACATTTGACGGCGATCTGCCTGTCAGCCTGTGGGGGTACATGGACAGACGCCGCAACAACAAGAACGTTGTTGCGGCTTACGTGTCTGACGACT
Organism: Pseudorhizobium xiangyangii; assembly: GCF_020531965.1. GTDB lineage: Bacteria > Pseudomonadota > Alphaproteobacteria > Rhizobiales > Rhizobiaceae > Neorhizobium > Neorhizobium xiangyangii. The sequence continues at coordinate 95,821 of NZ_JAJAWH010000009.1, forward strand.
TCGGAGATCCCATGATTGGCTCAACACTGCGGTAATTCGATAAGAGCAGCCTGATTACCACGCAGCGTCCACGATTGGCAACGCGCGGCCTCCGCTGTTGATTACTGGCGGTTCACGCTTTTCATGATCCTGGTCGGCTTTCATCGCCGGGCGCGGCCGAAGACCGACCAGTCGGTCTTCTTTGTCAGGAGTTCGAGGCCGAGCGTGCCGAGCCAGCTGTTGCCCATCGGATCCAGCGCCGGAGACCAGACGGCGATCGAGGCGCGGTGCGGCGCGACGGCAAGGATGCCGCCGCCGACGCCGGATTTGGCCGGCAGGCCGACGCGATAGGCGAAGTCTCCCGAACCGTCGTACTGGCCGCAGAGCATCATGACGGCGAGGATGCGGCGCGCCCGCCGGGCCGCCGCCACGGTGACCTCGTCCGCATCGTCGGGATCATCGAGCATGAGGAAGCGGCCGGCCCTGGCAAGGCCCCGGCAATCGAGCGTGATGGCGCACTGGTGGATATAGGCTTCCATGACCTTGTCCACCGGGTGCCTGAGGTTGCCGTAGTGGCTGGCCATGAACATCAGCGACCGGTTGAGATCGCCGCCGGTGCGGTTGCTGTCCATGACGCGGGGATCGAAATCGAGCGTGCTGTCCTCCAGCAGCTTTTCAAGCAGGCGCACCACATGGCGATTGGGCCCGGCCTTGCCGCCAAGGCCGACGAGGATGTCGCAGACGACGAGCGCGCCCGCATTGATGAAGGGATTGCGGGGAATGCCCTTGTCGCGCTCGAGGTCGATGATCGAGTTGAAGGGATCGCCGGACGGTTCGCGGCCGATGCGCTTCCAGAGCTTCTCGCCGATTGCCTCCAAAGCCACTTCGAGCGCGAAGACCTTTGAGATCGACTGGATGGGAAAGCTGACGCCGGCATTTCCTGATGCGACGAGTTCGCCGGTGCGGGTGTGGACGGCGATGCCGAACGTCTCGAAATCCGCCTTGGCCGGCGCAGGTCTGCCGTGCTCCTCAGCCTCCGCGACCGCCTGGTCACGAATGCCGGGGGCAGCCTCGCGAACCTCTTTGACCACCTCGTCGAGGATTGCCTTCAGCGCTGCCGCGTCCTGCACCGGATTGACCATCTCTCTGCCTGCCTTTCAATGCGCTCGACCTTTTTGCGGCAAAGGGTGCCGGGTCGAAGGGGGCGGCATTTAGGGCGGCTAGGGAAGGGGTCCAGCCAGGATGTCAAAACGGTGCCGGCGAACACGGTGCGTAAAATGCCGAGATAGGAATTTAATCCTTGACGGCGTTACGGTCGTCTGATAGGGTTCAGGCATAGTCGAAGATCTGTGACCGGCGGGACGCCGGATTGGCAGATCTTCCAGTCAAAGCTGGCCCGGCCCCTGCGTCGGGCTTTTTTTATGTCGGGCTTTTTATCCGGGTCTGACCGATGCGTTTGCGTGGTCTTCGGTGCGGCGTCAAACCAGTCGGCTGGCCGGCAAGGTTCTGATACCAAAGCATTTTTGACAAAACGCAAGCCTGTGCCGCTGCCCTGTAGGGTCGGACCATGTGATGCGCGGCGCGAAGATAGCAGGTGCGAACTGCAAGATTTTGCATATTGACCGATAACGGGCCAAATGTATCCTTCGGATATCATTGCATTTTCCGATGTGGCTATTGGTTTTTTTGCCAGTTTTGCCGCCAGCTGAGGGGGAGCAGTCATGACCCGGTCGTCTGTCGAAATCGTCTCCGCGAACGGCGAATACCTCGTTCGCGTCACCGAGGATGACAATACGTGTGAGGTGGCATTCTCGAACGAGGAGTTTGCGCGCTCTTACGCTGCCGGCCAGTCTATCAGGCTCAACCTGTCGAACGATTGCGACGAAATGTCGGACTAGGTACCGACAGAGTATTTAGCCCCGTTTCGGGGAGCACGACTTTCACTGAACCTCTCTGTTTTACGCATCCTGCGGTTTGCGCCGCTGGATGAGCGCATGCCGAACCGACGGCCTTGCGAGGATGTTTCATGATCATTTCCGATGCTTTCGAGACGGCCGGCGAGCCGTTCGATCCCGCGCTGGCGGACGTCAGCCTGTTCGGTTGCTGGGAGGCGGCGCCTTCCTATGCCACGGCTTTGCCTGAGGCTGATCCTCTCGCCGATGTGGTGCGGACGGTGGTGCTGGAAACCAAGTCGGTTGAGGCCTTGTCTGTCTCGCCGGCCGACGAGCTGCGCCAGCTTCTGAACGAGATGACGATGGAGATACGCGAGCAGTTTGCCGCCTTCCGCAAGATGCGGACAGCGGCCGAACTGCTGCTCGAGGGTGGCGACGATGCGGCGCAGAAACTTGCGCGCGCCGATATCAAGGCGGCGACGGATGCCATGTCGCTGATCGTGCGCACGCTCGAAAAGGTCGACAGCCTGCAGCGCCAGCTTGCCCGCGATCGCGAGGACGAGGCGGAACGGGTGGCGGAGGCCGGTGGATACGGGGCGGCAAGGGACCGCTTCGTCGGGATGATCAAGGACCGCGCGCATGAAGAGGGCTTCCGTCTTTACGCAATATGGAAACGCGATGGCCCACCGGCCTGGGTTGCGGACCGGCTGGAACGCGAGGCCACCCAGCCGGCGCACGATAAAGCGGGCAGCAGAAACGGTGGCGGACAAGGCGGCGATGGTTTCCAAGCGAACGGGCCGGACCCTGGCGAAGATTGCCGCGGCGCGTGAAGCCAAGGTTCAGGCCCTCGATGAGGGCGTGGCGTTGGGCAATGCGATCGGGCGTCAGGATACGGGTGTGCGGGAAGCGGGGGTGCAGGATACGCTCGCTCCGGTCTCAACCGTCGAGGGGGAGACCGCCATGCCGCAGCCCTCGTCGTCCATGCATGGGAGCGTCCCCTGTGTAGGCGACCGAGTGGGCGACATGCTTGCCGGGTTTGTCCCTGGTCTCGACCGCGACTGGACTTTCGGGGGGCGCCGCGAACAGAAGCCGCCGGAGGGCGACTGGCGCACATGGCTGATCATGGGCGGGCGCGGTTCCGGCAAGACGCGGGCGGGTTCGGAATGGGTGCATGCGCTGGCTTCGACCGGTGAGCGTTCCGGTCTCAGGATCGCGCTGGTGGCCGAGACGCTGGGCGAGGCGCGTGAAGTGATGGTGGACGGCGTTTCCGGCATCTGCCGGATCGCCCGGACGAGAAGGCCGGATTTCGAGATGTCGCGCCGCAGGCTTGTCTGGCCGAACGGCGCGGTGGCGCAGATCTTCTCGTCGGAAGATCCCGAAAGCCTGCGCGGGCCGCAGTTCCACTATGCCTGGTGCGACGAGCTGGCGAAATGGAAGCATGCGGAGGAGACGTTCGACATGCTGCAGTTCGGCCTGCGGCTGGGGGCGGATCCGCGCCAGCTGGTCACCACGACCCCGCGACCGGTTCCGCTCCTGAAGCGGCTGATCGCCGACGCAGGCACGCGGCTGGTGCGCATCGAGACGCGCGCCAATGCCGGGAACCTGGCACCGGGCTTCATCGCCGAGCTTCAGAAGCGCTACGGCGGGACAAGGCTCGGTCGGCAGGAGATCGACGGCGAACTGATCGGACCGCGAGGATGCGCTGTGGACGCGCGGCGAGATCGAGGCCTGCACGGTGCGGGTCTCCGAAGCGCTGCGGCGGATCGTCGTGGCGGTCGACCCGCCTTCGGGTTCGGGCGAGCACTCCTGCTGCGGCATCGTCGTGGCCGGGCTGGAGGCAACCGGACGGGCCGTGGTGCTGGCGGATTGCTCGGTGACGGGCAAGTCGCCCGCCGGCTGGGCAAACGCGGTGGTACGCGCCTATCAACGGTTTTCGGCCGACCGGGTGGTGGCCGAGGCGAACCAGGGCGGCGAGATGGTGGCGGCGATGCTGAGAAGCGTCGATACGGTGCTGCCGCTGACGCTGGTCAGGGCGACGCGTGGGAAATTCCTGAGGGCGGAGCCGGTCGCCGCGCTCTACGAGCAGCGGCGTGTCGTGCACGCGGGACGGTTCATGGAACTCGAGGACCAGATGTGCGACTTCGGGCCGGAAGGGCTTTCCTCAGGCCGCTCGCCCGACCGGCTGGATGCGCTGGTCTGGGCGCTGACGGCTCTCGTCCTCGAAGGGCAGGGAGAGCCGCGCGTGCGTGGAATTTAGAGAACTTATTCGGCTGCCTGAAGGCGCGGCTGTGGCGCGGCGTTGTCGCGCATCTGCCGCCACTCGTCTTCCAGGCGGTCGAGGACATGCTGGGGGATCTGCAGCTGCTTGGGCTGCTGGGCCGGGACTTGCGGGTGCATCATCATGATCTCTCCATATCAAAAGGCCGACCGAAACGTCCGGTGACGCAGTTGGTTCCACAGCGTGAATGAAATGTAAATCGCGCGCTAAGGGATTAAAACGATTTAGTTTTCTTAAACCGATTGAAACTTGGGGCCTTACGTCGAAGAGGTTAATGCGTATGGTTTCGAATGAGGTAGAACGGGGGCAATTCTACTCCCGGGCGCGCCGCACCCTGTTCGGCGGGCGGCTTCGCCAGGCGCAGGTCGAGGGCCTTTCCGCGGTTCTCGATGTCTGGCAGGCCAGGACAGGCGGAGGCAAATCGAGCCAGCTTGCCTACGTGCTGGCAACGGCGTTCCACGAGACGGCGGCGACCATGCAGCCGGTGCGCGAGACGCTTGCCGCGACGGATGCGCTGGCGATCCGCAAGCTGGAAGCGGCCTTCGCGGCGGGCCGGCTGAAGGCGGTAAGGACACCGTACTGGCGGCCCGATGCGGACGGAAAAAGCTGGCTCGGCCGTGGCCTGGTGCAGCTGACCCACCGGCGGAACTACGAGGCGATGTCGGCGGTGACGGGCATGGACCTGGTGGCGGACCCCGGCCGTGCGATGGAGATGGATGTCGCAGTAGTGATCCTGATCGAGGGCATGCGGGGCGGCAGTTTCACCGGCCGGTGCCTCGACGACTATTTCGAGCGCGGCCGCGAGGACTGGGCGGGCGCGCGAAAAATCATCAACGGCACGGACAGGGCCGAAATGGTGGCGGGTTACGGGCGGGCGTTCCGGTTCGCGCTGGAATAATTGCTGCCCCCGGCACCCTATGCTATTTTTGATCTCGATGACCTGGGCGATCCTTGAGTCCCTCAGCCGCAGCGCGCGACGCCGGACGAGACGATCATCCAGAAGGTTCGGCAACTGCCGGGCCGTGCCAATAGCATTCGCATGACCCGTATAACATGGAACGGAATATTCGCAGTCCTCGTCCGCACGGGAGAGCGGATCGTCGACGACCGAAGGCAGATCTCTCGGGAGGAATGACATGAGCGAAGTGCGGCTTCACGTATCGGACATGGACGGTTTCCTGCACCGCGCCGCTGCGGCGGGCAGGCGGATCAATGGTGGCGATCCCCAACAGCAGTCCGGAGAAATCGCCTTCGAGAGCATGGACCTGCTGCTGAAGGTGCTGACGCCGAGCCGCTGGCATCTGCTTCGGGCGCTGAAGGCGGAGGGGGCGACCTCGATCTGCCGCCTGTCGCAGGCACTCGAGCGCGACTATCGCAGCGTTCATGCGGATGTCTTCGCCCTGCTCGACGCGGGGCTGATCGAAAAGGATACCGACGACCAGATCTTCGTGGGCTGGGACCGGATCACCGCCGAGATGCAGACCGCCAACTAGCGCATCGACCGGGTGAGGGTTCGTGGCAAGCCTTTCCGCCGGATGAGTTAAACCTGACGATCAGGCCTGGGCCGGGTTCGCCAAGCGAGCGGCGCATGTCTCAAGCGATCAAAGTGGATCTGGAGCAGGGTGACAATCATGAAATCTCCATTCAGGCTGCCGTGGGCGACCACCGGCGGGCGAACAGCCGTGTCCGCGAACCGGTCGACGGAAGCGAAGGCGGCAGGCGGATTTGCGATCGTGGCCGGCGATGGCGCGGCACGCTGGTCCGGCCGGTCGTACGGCGCTCTTTCCCGCGCCGGCTTCATGAAGAACCCGATTGCGCACCGGGCGGTACGGCTGGTGGCCGAGGCGGCCGCTTCCGTGCCCTGGCTCGGTTATGACGGGGAGACGGAACTGACCGAGCATCCTGCGCTGGCACTTCTGGCGCAGCCGAACGGCCGGCAGGCGGGACCGGATTTCTTCGAGACGCTGTACGGGCACCTGCTTCTCTCCGGCAATGCCTATGTGGAGCCGCTGGCAATCGGCAATGCCGTGCGCGAGCTGCATCTGCTGCGCCCCGACCGGGTGAGCGTGGTGGAAGGCAGGGACGGCTGGATTGCGGCCTATGACCACCGCGCCGGCAATGTGACACGGCGCTTGCCTGTGGATACGGACGGAGAGGGGAGCCTTTCGCTGCTGCATCTGAAGCTCTTCCACCCGCTCGACGATCATCTGGGATTTCCGCCGCTCGGGGCCGCCGGTGCGGCACTCGACCTGCACAACGCGGCGGGCGAATGGAACAAGGCGCTGCTCGACAATTCGGCGCGGCCTTCCGGTGCGCTGGTCTATCAGCCGAAGGACGGCGGCAACCTTTCCGTCGACCAGTACGAGCGGCTGAAGCAGGAGCTGGAGGCCGGCTATTCCGGCGCCGTCAATGCCGGGCGGCCGCTGCTGCTGGAGGGCGGGCTCGACTGGAAATCGATGGGATTTTCGCCCAGGGACATGGACTTCATCGAGGCGAAGAACGCCGCCGCCCGTGACATCGCGCTGGCGCTCGGCGTGCCGCCCATGCTGATCGGCATTCCCGGCGACAACACCTACGCGAACTACCAGGAGGCGAACCGCGCCTTCTACCGGCTGACCGTGGTGCCGCTTCTGACGCGGACGGCCGCGAGCCTTTCGGCGTGGCTATCGGGTACCCATGGCGAAGCGATCCGGCTGGAGCCGGATCTCGACCGCATTGCGGGGCTTTCCGCCGAGCGCGATGCGCTGTGGGCGCGGGTAGGGGCGGCGGAATTCCTGAGCGAAGAGGAAAAGCGGCAGGCGGTGGGCTATTGAGGCAAAAAGGCAAGGCCGCGAAAAGGCTTGGCGATCATGCCGAAGCAAGCCGGCGAGCGTCTTCAATCGGCATCTCAGCAACTTGATTCAATCCCGAAGGTCGCTGAACCGATTTCTGAAGGACCGGACTCAATTTGGGAGCATTGCGGCGTAAGCGATTCAGATGAATCGGCAATCGCCTTCCGGGGCGGCACGGCGGCGATCGGCCGTCTGTGTGATCATTCTAATCAAGAGATATTAACAATGGCTGACCTTGGCAACGAGGCTTCCTTCCTGCCGGGCGTACTGGCGGCGAAGGCGGCCGGTGCGGCGGCGGGCGCCGGCGTATCGCTGATCTACCTCCTTCCGAAGAGCAGGCGCGAGGCGGCGAGCCGCTTTTTCACCGGCCTCTGCTGCGGCTTGATCTTCGGCGGTCCGGTGGGGCTTTGGCTCGCCGAGCAGATGGAAATCGCCCACCGGCTTTCCGGCACGGAAATCATGCTCACCGGATCAGCCGCCGCCAGCCTTTCAGCCTGGTGGGTGCTGGGTGCGCTGGTGCGTGTGGCCGCGCGGTATGGGCGAAGGGTGGGGTAGCTCGCGGCCCGCTGCTGAAAGAATATGCGCTCCCGGCCCGCACGCGGGAGCGGCGTTTCAAAGACATTGCAGGAGATTTTCATGCACGCTTATCGCGGGCAGCGCCCCGTCATGCCCCGGGGCTTGCGTCCCAGCGGGCGCAAATTCGCCAATCTGGAACTGGCCGGGATTGCCGGTGACGGGACGTTCAGCGGCTATGCCAGCGTCTTCGGCGAGATCGATCTCGGCAAGGACCGCATAGAGCGCGGCGCTTTCATGAATTCGCTCGTCGAACGCGGCGCCCGTGGCGTGCGCATGCTTTACCAGCACGATCCGGCCGAGCCGATCGGCGCCTGGACGACGATCCGGGAGGATGCCCGCGGGCTCTACGTCGAGGGGGTGCTGTCGCCCGGTGTGGGGAGGGCGCGAGAAGTCTTCTCGCTGATGAAGTCGGGTGCGCTCGACGGACTGTCCATCGGGTTCAGGACCGTCAAGGCACGCACAGACGCCAAGACCGGCGTGCGCCGCGTGCTCGAGGCCGATCTCTGGGAGATCTCGGTGGTGACCTTCCCCATGCTGCCCTCGGCGCGCGTCTCCGACATCAAGCATGCGCGGTTCTTCCGCGACCGGGAGACAGAGCTTGTCCGCCACATGCGGCGGGCGGCGAAGACGATGTTGAAACCCAGCTTCAAAGGAAAAGCGACATGACGGATCAGATGACGACGGCGCCCGAGGTGAAGGCTCTGCCGGACACGGTAACGGTGGCCTTCGAGGAATTCATGGAGGCGTTCGAGGCGTTCAAGGACGTGAACGACCGCCGGCTCGGCGAGATCGAGCAGAAACTGACTTCGGATGTCGTGACGCGCGATAAGATGGACCGCATCAACCGGGCGGTGGACGACCAGAAGAAGGTGCTCGACCACCTGGTGCTGAAGAAGGCGCGCCCGCCGCTCGGATCGGCGTCCGGCCAATTGTCGCCGGAAGCCGAGGAGCACAAGTCTGCCTTCGACGCCTATGTGCGCCGTGGCGACGACCAGGGCCTGCGCGAACTGGAGGCCAAGGCCTTTTCCGGCGGGACCGGCGCGGATGGCGGCTATCTGGTGCCGTCCGAGACCGACAACGAGATCGGCCGCCGCATCTCGGTCGTCTCGCCGATGCGGGCGCTCTCGACGGTGAGGACTGTATCGACCGCCGTCCTGAAGAAGCCGTTTGCGGCATCCGGCCTTGCCACGGGCTGGGTGGCGGAAACGGCGGCGCGGCCGCAGACTGCGACGCCGCAGCTTGCGGAACTCTCCTTCCCGACCATGGAACTCTATGCCATGCCGGCAGCAACTCAAGGCTTGCTCGATGACGCGGCGGTGGACATCGAGGCGTGGATTGCCGGCGAGGTGGACATCGTTTTCGCCGAGCAGGAGGGGGATGCCTTCATCCGCGGCGATGGCATCAACAAGCCGAAGGGCTTCCTGACCTATGCGGCGGTGGCGGACGCAACCTGGACCTGGGGTAACCTGGGCTATGTCGCAACCGGCGTCGCCGGTGACTGGAAGGCCGCCGGTCCCTCCGACACGCTGGTGGACATCATCTATGCGCTGAAGGCCGGCCACCGCCAGAACGGCACGTTCATGATGAACCGCAAGACGCAAGGCGACGTGCGCAAGTTCAAGGATGCCGATGGAAATTACCTGTGGCGCCCGCCGGCAACCGCGGGCCAGCCGGCTTCGTTGATGGGCTTCCCGATTGCAGAGGCGGAGGAGATGCCGGATGTGGGGGCGAATGCCTACGCACTGGCCTTTGGCGATTTCCGTGCCGGCTATCTCGTGGTCGACCGGGCGGGCGTGCGCGAGCGCGAGACGGGGCTGTGCCTGCTGGCGCAGTCGTGGCGGCTTCATCTCGACGACTGGCCGAGCGACGGCGTCATCCGCATTGCGAAGTCTCCGGTGCAAGCGATTCAAACCGTTACGGTTTATGGCGAGGACGGGCTTCCGCTTGAAGTGTCACTTGAAGACCATCTGCTTGACGGCGCGGGGCGTCCGGCCCGGCTGTGGCTCCGGGATCCCCTGTCGTCCGGCCGGTCGATGAACGGTATCGAGATCGACTTTTCGGCCGGCTACGGCGAGGCCGGGACGGATGTGCCGGACACGCTGAAGCGGGCGATGCTGATCCATGTCGGCCACATGTTCGCGTTTCGCGGCGTCATCTCGCCCGACCAGCAGCCGGCCGGAATTCCCGATGGCTACGAGCGGTTGATCGCGCCCTTCCGGATGCGGAGGCTCTGATGGTGACCTTCTTCGATCCCGGCCAGATGACGGTGCGGCTCGACCTGGAGGCTGCCGACAGCGTGCCGGACGGGCAGGGCGGCGTGAGCAGGACATGGTCAATCGCCGCATCGATGTGGGCCAGGGTCGAGCCGGTATCGACGGTGATCGGTGAGGAAGGATCGGCCGAGACGGGAACGGTCACGCACCGCATCTGGGTGCGGTTCCGGGAGGATATTGCCGCCGGGCAACGGTTCCGCAAAGGCGGGCGCGTCTTCGCCGTCAAGCTGGTGCGCGATCCGGACGAGACGCGGCGCTATCTCGTCTGCCGGTGCGAGGAGGCGGCACGATGAGCGCTGCGAATGCACTTCTGGCCGCGATCCATACGCGGCTCACCGGCGATGCAGACCTTGCCGACCTGATCGGGCCGGCCGGTGTCCGCGACCGGCTGCTGCCGCGTCCTGCCCTGCCGTGCATCGTCTTTGGCGATATGGAGACGCGGGATTATTCGACTGCGACGGAGGCGGGAGAAGAGCATCGGCTGACGCTGGAAGTCTGGTCCGACGCGGAGGGGCGGCGCGAGGCGGATGCGATCGCCGATCGCGTGCAGGTTCTGCTGCACGATGCGCCACTGGTTCTGGCAAGCCATGAACTCGTGAACCTGACGCATATCCGGACCCGGACGAGGCGACAGCCGAAGAGCAGGCTGTTCAGTGCCGAGCTGCAGTTCCGGGCGGTTACGGAGTAGCGTCTGCCCGTGTCCGCACCCTCCTTACCAAGCGGAGCAGCATGACGGCGGCGGCAAGCGCGAGACATCCCAGCACCCCGGCAACGGCGATAGCCGCCTCATGGCCGAGGCGGTCGAGGAGCGCGGTAAAGACGACCGGCGCCACGGCATTGGCGAGATTTTGCGGCAGTGACAGCCGCGCCGACTGCAGGCCGAATTCCCGTGGCGAAAAGAGTGCGAGCGGCAGAAGCGCCCGTGCCACCGCCAGAATGCCCGAGCCGAAGCCATAGAACAGGATGAAGACCCACAGCGCGCCCGACGAGGACGGAAGAAGGAGAAGGCAGGCAAGGGCGAGAAGCATCATGCCGCAGCCGGCAATCGAGGTCAGGAACGGGTTGCCACGGCGCCCGAGCAACATGTCCATGCCCCGTGCCGAGATGCCGATGACACCGCGCGCGGCTGCCAGTTGCAGCGCGAAATCCGCCGAGGCTCCCGACCTCTGCAGCAGTTCGAGCAGCGTGGGAGCGAGCCCGAAGGTGACGAAGGAGGTGATCGTCATGATTGCGGCAACGAGAAGAAACGCAAGGCGTCTCTCGGCTGCGGACAAGGCGACGGGGGCCACATCATTCGCCTTGTTTTCCCTCTCGCCGGGTGCCGGCTTTGGCAAGCCGAACAGGTAGAGAGGCAGGCAGACTAAAATCTGGAGACCGGCGCAGACGGCGAAGGTTATCCGCCAGCCGATCATCTCGTTGAGGAGACTGAGGAGCGGCCAGAAGATCGTTACGGACAATCCGGTGAAGAGCATCAGGATGGCGATGGAGCGTTTGCCCGCCGCCCCTTCGCGCTCCACGACCGCGGTATGGGCGGGGGCGGAGAGGCCGAGTGCACCGCCGAGACCGAGCACGACCCACGAAACGACATAGGTGACGATGCCGCCGGCGGAAGCAAGCAGCAGGAGCCCCAACGCAAAGAGGATCGAGCCGGCTGCGAGCACGCGCGCAGCGCCGTACCGGTCGAGCCACCGGCCGGTAATGGGCCCTGCGAGCGCGCTGACCAGCATCATGACCGACAGGCCGGCGAAGATGACTTCGTTCGGCAGACCGAGATCCGGCGCGATCGTTCGTCCGAGGACGCCGAGCGTCTCGAAGGTCGTGCCCCAGCCGATGAGCTGCGTCACGGCAAGGACGGCGACTGTCTGCGCGGAACGTCTGGTGAGGAAGCTCATGCGGGGCGGAGACTCGGGAGGAAGAGATGGGCTTTCCTCGCGTAGCAGCAAGCAGCCGCCGGCGGAAGCAACATTCGATTGGCAACACGGCGCTGCAAGGCGCTCCACTTCTCGAACAAGGGGATGACCATGGTGGCGCAGAAGGGCAAGGACCTGCTGCTGAAGATCAGCGATGGAGCAAGCTACGTGACGGTGGCTGGACTGCGGTCGCGGCGGCTGGCGTTCAATGCGGAGACCGTCGATGTGACCGACGCCGAGAGCGCCGGACGCTGGCGCAGGCGGCAATGCGCGCGCAGATCGCGGCCGCTGAAGGTTTCGACTGGTACTATGCGAGCGAGGCTGACCGCAAGGATCGAACTCGCTCGCCGATCACAGACGGCGCCGGCAAGCCCTGGGTTTTTCGTACAAAGGATATCGTCGGCTGGTGGTCGAACCGGCATTACGACCGCGTGGGCGGGGTGGAGAAGGTGGAGCCCACGGCATGGCTTCCGGGCCTGAAGCGCATCTGGTTTACCGAACTGGGGTGCGCGGCCGTCGACAAGGGGGAAACCAGCCGAACGTCTTCGTCGATCCGAAGTCGACGGAAAGTGCTGCGCCGCATTTCTCCAGCCGTGGCCGGTCCGATGCGATGCAGCGGCGCTTTCTCACAGCTCATCACGAGCATTGGCAGGCCGCTGCGGCGAGCGGGCCGGTCGATGCGGACCATGTCTTTGTGTGGACATGGGATGCGCGGCCCTATCCGGCGTTTCCGGTGAGCCGATCGATCTGGTCCGACGGTGGAAACTGGCGGGCCGGCCACTGGCTGAACGGCAGGCTGGGGGCGACGACGCTTGCTGAGGCGATTGGAGCAATCCTGACCGACCACGGAATAGAGAATTTCGACACCTCCGAGGTGACGGGCGATCTCACCGGCTATGTTCAGGCGGAGGTGACCTCGGCGCGGTCGCTTCTGACGCCGCTGCTCGATGTGTTTCGGGTGGATGTGGTCGAGGATGCGGGCCGGTTGCGGTTTCGCTCGCGCGGAGCCACCAGCCTTGAGCCCCGGCTGGTCGACGTTCTGGCGGACATGGAAGGCGAACCGCTGTGGTCGGAGACGCGCGGCCATGACAGCGATTTTGCCGCCGAGGTCGTGCTCGGTTCCTACAATCCGGCGCTCGACTACGAGCAGGCCAGCGTCCGCTCACGCCGGGCCCGCACCGGGAGCCAGCGGGTGCTTGCTTACGACCTTCCGGCGGTTCTGGCGGAGGAGACGGCATTGGCTGCGGCCGAGGCCGCGGTGCGCGACCTGAGGGTTTCGCGGAGGAGCCTGACTCTGGCGATCTCGCCGACGGAAATCGACCTGCAGCCCGGCGATCCGATCAGCCTGCCCGGCGTGGCCGGGACATTCCTCATCAACCGCATCGACGATGGCAGCGTCCGACGGATCGAAGCGCGGCAGCACGCCGTGCTCGCGCCGCCGGCACCGACCGGGGAGACAGGTGTTCCGGGCAACGGCGGACCGGCGTCGAATGCGTTCGCGCCGATCGTGCATTTTATGGACCTGCCCCGCTTTTCCGCCGGCGGCGGGGAGAGCTTCGCGCGGGCGGCAGTCTTCTGCCGCCCCTGGCAGCGGATACTTTTGTCATCGTCCGTGACGAGCGAGGGATACGCGTTGCGGACATCTCTCGATCGCCCGGCGCGGACAGGCCGTCTGACAAGTCCTCTGACCAAGGGCGTGAGCGGCCGGTTCAACCGGGGGACGGCCATCGAACTGGACCTGTTTTTCGGGGGGCTGTCGTCTGCGACACACGCTGCCGTTCTTGCTGGCGAAAACAGGCTGGCCATCCGGGCCGCCAACGGGGCCTGGGAAGTGCTTGGCTTTGCGGAGGCAGAGGAGATCGCGCCGGACCGCTGGCGGCTTTCGATCCTGCTGCGCGGCCTGGCTGGAACCGAGGACGCGATGATGGCTGGTGCCGCCACCGGCGCGCCGATCGTGCTGCTGGACGAGGCGGTCGTGGCACTCGGGCTGACGGTCGAGGAACGCGGCCGCAACCTCAACTGGGTCGCCGAGGGCACGTCCGCATCGGGCGGCCGTATAGGACCATTCGCCTTTGCCGGCGGAACGCGGGCGGAAACGCCGCTTTCGCCGGTGCACCTGCGTGGGCTGCGGCGACCTGACGGATGGCACCTTTCCTGGACCCGCCGCAGCCGCATCGAAGCTGACGACTGGGACGCAGCAGACATCCCGCTCGACGAGCCGGAGGAGCGTTACCGGCTGGAGATCCTTGACGGTGCCGAAGCGAAGCGGACGGTCGATCTGGCCGAGCCGCGCCATGTCTATACCGAAGCACAGGAACTCACCGATTTCGGTGCGCCGCAGCCGAGCCTCACGATCCGCGTCCGGCAACTCGGCCGGGCGGTGCCCCTCGGGCTGCCGGCAATTGCAACAGTCTCAACCTAGGAGAATGACCATGGATGGATCAAAGACCTGGTATCGGTCGAAGACGGTGTGGGGCGCGCTCATCGCGGTGGCCGCATCGCTGCTGCAGGTGGCAGGGGTGGACCTGACGCCGGAGGTGCAGAGCGACCTCGCGGATCTCGCTATCGCATTCACCGGTGCCATCGGCGGAGCGCTGTCGATCTACGGGCGCATTTCGGCGCAAGCCCTGATCGGGCGGAAGTAGGTTAGGGGGCCGTACCGTATCGGGAGCCGGTATGTTGCTCGCATAAGCCGGCTACGCTTAAGAAAGTTACACCGCCAACCCAGATAGAAGATCCTCTGGTTATCCTGTACATAATGGCCCGGCAGTAAGATTAGCGGTCTATCGCCGGGGGTGAGACATTGAGCTTTTCAGAAAGTTATCTTGGAAAACTTCGTGCGAAGGTAGGGTCAGGCTGCATTTTAGTTCCGGGTGCTCGAGTCGTTGTCAGACGATCCGACGGGTGCGTGCTGATGCAGCATAGGAGCGACTTCAACGTCTGGGGCATCCCAGGCGGTAATGCTGAAGAAGGAGAGGACCTCCAGTCGGTAGCCATCCGGGAGACAATGGAGGAAACCGGCATCCGCATCTGGAACCTGCGGCCATTTGGTTTCGGCAGCGATCCGCAGTTCGAGACAGTCACCTTTCCCAATGGTGATGTTTGCCAGTTCTTTGTCATGATGTTCTACACCGATGACTTCGAGGGGGTGCCGGTTGTTGGGGATGATGAATCGAAGGCGGTCGGCTGGGTCCATCCGGACGCTCTACCTGACATGCTCCCCAACATGCGCCGGAGCGTGGAAGCGTTTCAGAGGTTTGAGGGGACCGGTGTGTTTCAGATGATTTAAGTCTGACAGGCTATCAATTGGACGCACGTGCCCAAAAGGCGGTCGTCTTAGCCGCCCTTGGGCAATTGGCCGTATCGGGCCGAAGCTGATGAACAGTCCGCCCTGATCACTTCAGTTGCCGCGCCGAGCGGCCTTGATCACCTCGACGTCAATCTTCTGCATTGTCATCATGGCGCCAAAGGCACGCTTTGCCTCATCGCCGCCTGCGGCAAGGGCTTCGGTGAGGACGCGTGGCGTGATCTGCCAGGACACGCCCCACTTGTCCTTGCACCAGCCGCAGTCGCTTTCCTGGCCGCCGTTGCCGACGATGGCGTTCCAGAGGCGGTCGGTTTCTTCCTGGTCGTCAGTTGCGATCTGGAATGAAAACGCTTCGTTATGCTTGAACGTGGGGCCGCCGTTCAAGCCCATGCAAGCAACACCGGCAACAGTGAATTCAACAACCAGGACATCCCCCTGCTTGCCATCCGGATAGTCTCCGGGCGCACGAATGACGGCACCCATCGAGCTGTCGGGGAAGGTTTCGGCATAGAACCGGGCGGCGGCCTCGGCATCCCTGTCGTACCATAGGCAGATCGTGTTTTTTGCCATTGCACGGGTCCTTTCGTTTCCATCCGCAGCAGAAACAGAGACTACACGGACCAGCGAATGTCCGCAAAGGGCGAGCGGACGAACACCTGGCCGAAAGCGCCGGGAGCGGAGACACGGCGCAACCTTGACGAATCTTTCGTCCTCTCGCACACCGGTCGGCGGGTTTTTGTTGTCTGACGCTGTAGAACCCAGGGAAAACGCATGCTCTCGACCCCTGCACCTCAGTCCATTGCCTTCCGATCCGCGACCCCGGAGGACTGCACCCATCTCGTTCTTCTCGCGGATATGGCGACCCGCCGCCTGACATCGTTCCTGTGGGGGCAAATGGCCACTCCCGGTCAATCCGCCTTCGAGGTCGGCCGGAACATCATCCGCAACGACGAGAGCCATTTTACGCACTTCAAGAACTGGCGCGTTGCCGAACATCTGGGTCGGCTCGTCGGAGGCTTGAACGGCTATGTCATCCCCGAACCGTCTGGACCGGTAACGGCCATCGAAGCCGTGAAGCCGCTGAATGAATTGAAAGCCGTGGCCGCCGGAACCTTTTATATTTCCTCCGCCGCCATCTATCCGGAACATCAGGGCAAAGGGTTCGGAAAAGACCTGCTGACAGAGGCAGAACGCATCGCGCGTGCGCAACACAGGGATCGTCTGACGCTGATGGTCGGCAGCTTTAATCCCAGAGCCTATGGCCTCTATCAGAAAGCTGGCTTCAGGGAGTGGGACAGGCGGCCCTTTACCGCATTCCCGGGGTCAGACGTGCCCGGGGAATGGATCTTGATGGTGAAAGACCTCACGTGAGAGGGAGCAGTCCCGTCCATTCCTGCCATGCTGCGGGGCGTATCCCGGATCTACGGGTTACACGGTTAGCGCCTCCCAACCCGTTGCCGGACCATTCATTTGGCATTCAGACGTTGTCGGTTACATAATCCATCACATACTTTGGATCTGTTCGATCCGTTCTGGAGATGGATTAGTTCAACGATGGCAAGACTGCCAATCCCTGCGATAATGATCGCCGGCCTTGCCGGTCTGACAGCCTTCAAACCCGCGGCAGCCACGGATTATTTGATCCTGGCTGCAGCCGATTGCGGCGCCGCTGCGGCCCGCGTCGTGAGCGAGACGGGTGGTCAATTGCTCTCTGCCCAGCCGGCTTCGGACGGCCAGACCTGCATCGTCACTGTCCTTGTACAAGGGGATGGCAGCGAGCGGCCGCGCAAGGTAACAGTGCGGGTGCCGATGTAAGGCGGATAAGGCGATCACAGGGTCGCCGAGAACGGTGGGGCATGAAATGCGCATTCTGGTAGTCGAAGACGACGTCAATCTCAACCGGCAGCTGTCGGACGCCTTGAAGGAGGCGGGATACGTCGTAGACCAGGCCTTCGATGGCGAAGAAGGACATTTCCTGGGAGAGACGGAGCCTTACGACGCCGTCATCCTCGATATCGGCCTGCCGGTGATCGACGGGATAACCGTCGTCGAGAAATGGCGCGAGGAGGGCAAGAGCATGCCAGTGCTCATGCTGACGGCCCGCGACCGCTGGAGCGACAAGGTGGCCGGCATCGATGCCGGTGCAGACGACTATGTCGCCAAACCATTCCACGTGGAAGAAGTGCTGGCACGGGTGAGGGCACTGATCCGCCGCGCCGCGGGTCATGCCTCGTCCGAGATCGTCTGCGGCCCCGTGCGGCTGGACACCAAGGCATCGAAGGCCACGGTAGACGGCTCGACGCTCAAGCTCACCTCCCATGAATTCCGGCTGCTTTCCTACCTCATGCATCACATGGGGCAGGTCGTTTCCCGCACGGAACTGGTCGAGCACATGTACGACCAAGATTTCGACCGTGACTCCAATACGATCGAGGTGTTCGTCGGGCGGCTGAGGAAGAAGCTCGGGGTCGACCTGATCGAGACGGTGCGCGGCCTCGGCTACAGGATGCAATCGCCCAACGACGCCAGCTGACGATGATGGCCGGGCCTAGATCGCTAACGGCACGCGTTCTGCTACTGGCCACGCTGTGGTCGGGGATCGCGCTGGTGGTGATCGCGCTCGTCATCTCGACGCTGTACCGGCAATCGGCCGAACGCTCCTTTACCGACCTCCTGCGCGCGCAGCTTTACAACGTCATCAATTCGGTTTCGATCGGCGAGGACAACAACCTCGTCGGTAATCCGCAGCTCGGCGACCTGCGTTATTCGCAGCCGGAGACCGGCTGGTACTGGATCATCGAGCCGCTCGGCACGTTTGCCGCGTCGCCTCTTTCCTCCTCCTCCCTCGGCGTTTCCAAGATCGCCGTTCCCTCCATCCTCAGCGTGCCCTTCAACAACCGCTACGAGCGCTTCTACCCGCTTACGGATCCGTTCGGAAACAACGTTCTGGTGGCGGAGACGGAAGTCGTGCTCGATGGTGAGGGAAGGGCTGCCCGTTTCCGCGTTGCCGGCAATCTCGACGTGATGGAAGAGGATATCCGTATCTTCGACCGAAGCCTCTATATCGCGCTGGCCGTGTTCGGGCTCGGCAGCCTCATCGTCAACGGCGGCGCTATCCTCTTCGGCCTGCGGCCCCTGGACCGTGCTCGCCGCGCACTGGAAAAAATCAGGCGCGGGCAGGCGGAGCGCCTGGAAGGCGAGTTTCCGCGCGAAGTCCTGCCGCTGGTCAACGAAATCAATGCGCTGATCGAGAGCAACCGGCGCATCGTCGACCGGGCCCGCATGCAGGTGGGCAATCTCGCCCATTCGCTGAAGACGCCGCTCGCGGTGCTGATCAACGAGGCGCGGACGCTGGACAAGGGACACCAGGAACTGATCCAGTCGCAGGCGGAGGCGATGCAGGCGCAGGTGCACTCCTATCTCAATCGGGCACGCATTGCGGCACAGCGGGAATCGGTGCTGGTCCGCACCGAAGCGGAGCCGGTTCTGGAGCGGTTGGTGCGGGTGATGCGACGCCTCAACCCCGACATGGAATTCCATCTTTCCGTTGCACCGGGCACGGTGTTTGCCATGGAACAGCAGGATGTCGAGGAAACGATCGGCAATCTGCTCGAAAACGCGGCCCGCTTTTCCCGGACGGGTGTCTGGATCGCTGCCGCCGCCACGACCGATCCGCGCCCGCCCGAAGTGACCGAAGGCGCGCGCCGTACCTGGCTCCAGGTTTCGGTCGAGGACGACGGGCCGGGGCTGGATCCGGAGCAGGTTCGCGAGGCGATGAAACGGGGGCGGCGGCTGGACGAGAGCCGCCCAGGGGCCGGGCTCGGCCTGTCGATCGTTCGCGAGATTGCCGGCGAGTACCAGGGCACCGTAAATCTCGAGCGCGGTGCGAAGGGTGGGCTTCGTGCAACACTTCTCTTGCCTTCGGTGACAAAGGATGTTGCCTGATGAAGGCAAACGATCCATATCCAATCAATGCGTTGTCGAAACATCGGCATGCAGGATCATTGCGCAATGAGAGCGTTTCCAACCGGTGCTGAACAGATGAAGCCAAACCGTATCTATCTTGCTGTTCCGTCGATGTTGCTAGCGCTTGCTCTCGCAGGCTGCACGACAACCGATGGCGCCGGCAGCGGAGGTCTTCTCTCCGCGCGGCCTTCGGCGTCGGCGTCCTACATCGCGGCCTTGCAGGGCGGGATCGTCAGTCGCAGCGGCGTCGAGATCAGCAACAGCGATCGGTCGCGTGCACTGGAAGCGGAATACAGGGCGCTGGAAGCCGCGCCCGGCGGCCAGCCGGTCGCCTGGAACGGCAGGGGCGTCAGCGGACAGGTGATTGCCGCCGCCCCCTATCAGGTGGGCTCGCAGAACTGCCGACAGTATACGCATACGGTCACGAGCGACGGGCGCGAGCTTAAGGCGCGGGGCGCAGCATGCCGCAACAAGGACGGCACGTGGACGCCGCTCGTCTGACAGATTTGACCTAAGTCATGGCTGAAGTCGTCAGAACGGCACAAATGGAGCCTAGAGATTGCGGCCAAACGCCTCAAATCCGCGTCATCACCGGCTTGGCAGTTGGAATTACAGGTCGGTTCAAGTAATTGGACCATTATGTTTTTGTGGATCATTCTCGCCATTCTGACGGCTGCCGTTGCTGCAGTCTTCCTCGTCACCCTTGCGCGCGGCTCCAGGCCGGCGGTCGATGACCGTGCCGGCGAGATCGCCGTCTATCGCGATCAGCTGACGGAACTCGAGCGCGACCGCGGCCTCGGCCTGATTTCGGCGCAGGATGCGGAGTATGCGAAGGCCGAGATCGGCCGTCGCCTGATTGCCGTCGCGGGCGACGCCGACAAGGATGCAGACTGTCCCGCCCCCCGCGGGGGATTAACCGCGACCGGCGCGGTGATGACCGCTCTCGTCCCGGCCGTCGGCCTCTCGCTCTACCTTCTGCTCGGCAGCCCGCAACTGCCCGACCAGCCGCTGGAAGCGCGGCTTGCCAACCCCGGAAACAACATGGCGCTTCTGGTCGCCAAGGCGGAACGGCACCTCGCGGAGAACCCCAAGGACGGGGCCGGCTGGGACCTGCTTGCTCCAATCTACTTCAGATCGATGCGGCTTGCGGATGCGGAGCTTGCATACCGCAATGCGATCCGCTTTCTGGGGCCTAGTCCAGAGCGGCTTTCCGGCCTGGGCGAAACGCTCGTTGCGGGCACCGACGGGATCGTGACGGAGGATGCGAGGCTCGCGTTCGAGGAGAGCGTTCGCCTGGAGCCCGGCAACCCGCGTGCCCGTTTCTATGTCGCTCTAGGCCTGGAACAGTCGGGGCGTCGCGACGAGGCTCGTGCAGCCTTCGAGGCGATCGCCAAGGATTCGCCCTCTGACGCTCCCTGGATGGAACTGGTCCAGCAGCATATCGCTTCGACCGGTGGGACACCCCAGGCGACAACGAACGCAGCGCCCGGCGGACCGACATCCGACGATATGGCCGCTGCCGAGGATATGCCCGAGGGCGACCGGCAGGACATGATCCGCGGCATGGTGGAAAGTCTTGCTGCGCGCCTGGAGGGCGATCCGAACAATCTGGAGGGCTGGTTGCGGCTCGTCCGGTCCTATTCCGTGCTAGGCGACAAAGAAAAAGCCGCGGAAGCGCTTAAAACAGGGCTGAAGACCTTCCCCGCCGAGGGTGACGAAGGACGGCAATTGATCGCGCTGGCGCGCGAAATCGGCATCGCTGCCGAAGGAGTGACCCAATGACACGCAAACAGAAGCGGCTCGCGATCATCGCCGGTGGTATGAGCTTCATCCTCGCCGCAGTGCTTCTCGTCATGTTCGCTCTCAGCCAGTCTGTTGCCTACTTCTTCATGCCGTCCGACCTGGCGAAGACGGAGGTTTCGCCGGGCACGCGAATCCGGCTCGGAGGGTTGGTGGCCGAAGGATCCGTGAAGCGCGGCGAGGGCTCCACCGTGACGTTCTCGGTGACCGATGGTTCCGAGACGGTTCCGGTCAGCTACACCGGAATCCTGCCGGACCTGTTCCGGGAAGGGCAGGGCGTCGTGACCGAGGGCGCCTTCGACGCAGCCACGCGCGGCTTCGTGGCCGATACCGTGCTCGCCAAGCACGACGAGAACTACATGCCGAAGGAAGTTGCTGACGGCCTGAAGGAAAAGGGTATGTGGCAGCACGGAGAAGAGGCGGCGACCCAATGATAATCGAGATCGGCCACTACACGCTCGTCCTGGCGCTTGCGACGTCTCTGATCCTTTCCATCGTGCCGCTGATCGGTGCGCGCCGCAACGACATGGCAATGATGGCGCTGGCGCCCGTGGGCGCAATAATGACCTTCCTGCTGGTGCTGATTTCGTTTGCGGCGCTGACCTGGGCCTATGTCGTCTCGGATTTTTCTCTCAAGAACGTTTGGGAGAACTCGCACTCGATGATGCCGTTGATCTACAAGTACTCGGGCGTTTGGGGCAATCACGAAGGCTCCATGCTGCTTTGGTTGCTGATCCTGGTCTTCTTCAGCGCTCTGGTGGCAGTGTTCGGCCGGAACCTGCCGGATAGCCTGCGCGCCAATGTGATCGTGGTTCAGTCCTGGATCACCACCGCCTTCACGCTGTTCATCCTGCTGACCTCCAATCCCTTCGCGCGTCTGAGCCCGGCACCAGCCGAAGGGCAGGACCTCAATCCCGTGCTTCAGGACCTTGGGCTGGCAGTGCATCCGCCGCTCCTTTATCTGGGCTATGTCGGCTTTTCCGTCTGCTTCTCGTTTGCGGTGGCGGCGCTGATCGACGGCCGCATCGATGCCGCCTGGGCGCGCTGGGTGCGACCATGGACGCTTGCCGCCTGGACTTTCCTGACCGCAGGCATCGCCATGGGTTCCTACTGGGCCTATTACGAGCTCGGCTGGGGCGGCTGGTGGTTCTGGGACCCGGTCGAGAACGCCTCCTTCATGCCCTGGCTGGCTGGCACCGCGCTGCTTCATTCGGCACTCGTCATGGAAAAGCGCGAGGCGCTGAAGATCTGGACGGTACTGCTGGCGATCATGACGTTCTCGTTGTCGCTGCTCGGCACCTTCCTCGTCCGATCCGGCGTGCTGACATCGGTTCATGCCTTCGCCACGGACCCGACCCGCGGGATCTTCATCCTGGTGATCCTGATGCTTTTCGTCGGCGGCGCGTTCGCCCTCTTCGCCTGGCGCGCGCCAATGCTGAAGGCCGGTGGTCTTTTCGCTCCGATCTCGCGCGAGGGAGCGCTGGTCCTCAACAATCTGATTCTCACCGTGGCGACCGCGACGGTGCTGATCGGCACGCTCTATCCGCTCGTGCTGGAGACGCTGACCGGCGAGAAGATTTCCGTCGGTGCGCCGTTCTTCGACATGACCTTCGGCCTGTTGATGATCCCGCTGCTGTTCGCCGTGCCTTTCGGCCCGATGCTGGCATGGAAGCGCGGTGACCTCCTGGGCGCGATGCAGCGGCTCTATGTGGCGGCGGGACTGGCGCTCGTTGCCGGATTCGGCCTCTACTACATCCAGAATGGCGGACCGGTGATGGCCGCATTCGGTTTGATCATCGGCTTCTGGGCCATGTTCGGCGCACTCGCCGACCTCTGGCACCGCGCGAATTTCAGCAAGCTGCCGTTCAATGTGGCCTGGCGGCGGCTGGTCGGCTTGCCCCGATCCACCTTCGGCACGGCATTCGCTCATTTCGGGATCGGCGTGACGGTCCTTGGCGTCGTCATGGTAACGACGTTCGAGACGGAGTCGGTCATCGAGATGAAACAGGGCATGACTGCCGAAGCTGGCGGTTATTCGCTCGTCTTCGACGGCATGCGCGAATCGATCGGCCCCAATTTCACGGAGGAGCAGGGGCACTTCACGATCAGCAAGGGCGGCGTCGCCGTTGCCGATACATGGTCGTCCAAGCGGATCTATACGGCGCGGGGCATGCCGACGACGGAAGCCGGGATCGTCACGTTCGGCTTCAGCCAGCTCTATGTTTCGCTCGGCGATCCGATTGCTGGCGGCGGCATGGTGGTGCGTATCTGGTGGAAGCCCTTTATCCTCTGCATCTGGGGCGGCTGCGTGATCATGATGATCGGCGGCTTCATATCGCTGTCGGATCGCCGCCTGCGGGTGGGTGCCCCGACGCGCAAGGCGAAGCCGGCCAAGGCACCCAAGCTGGAGGCGGCGGAGTGATGTGTGCCTCAAGGAGATTGCCCCGCACCCTGACCCTCTCCCCACGGGCGAGCAGAGGGTGGCGGCAGCCGGATGAGGGGAGAGGGTCGAGCCTTGCGAAGCTTTTCGTCGCGCTGCTCATCTTCCTCACGCCCCTTCCGGCGTTGGCGGTCAATCCGGACGAGATCCTTGCCGATCCGCGTCTTGAAGAGCGTGCCCGCGGCCTGTCGGCACAGCTGCGCTGCATGGTCTGCCAGAACCAGTCGATCGACGATTCGAACGCGGAATTGGCGCGCGACCTGCGCATCCTCGTTCGCGAGCGGCTGACGGACGGCGATACGGACGAACAGGTGATCGATTACGTCGTTTCGCGTTACGGCGAATTCGTCCTGCTGAAGCCGCGTTTTTCGGCCCGTACGCTTCTGTTGTGGGGCGCGCCGGCAGCACTGCTGCTGATCGGTGGGCTGATACTGCTGCTCATGGCGCGGGGAAGGCTTCAGGCGCGGGCGCCGGCGGCACTGACGCCGGAGGAACAGGCGCGTATCAACGAGCTGCTCGACAAACGCTAAACGCCTTCCGGAACATTACCAAGATTTCATGCGTCCGACACCTGCAGTTAAGGTGAGCCTCCCTATATCTCTTCACATCCACCGTCTTCCGGGCATTCCCGGATACAACCTGAGTGAAGAGAAGAAGGTACTCACATGCGCAACACCAACTTTGGACGGCCCTCGCTGAAGACAGTGCTGAAGACCTCGACGGTCGCAGGCCTTGCCGCGGTGATGCTGTCGACCGGGATCCCGGCCAAGGTCGTTGAATCCTTTGCCGATCCGGTGAAAGTCCAGGCGCCGCAGGCTCCAAGCTTTGCGGACGTCGTTTCGGCCGTTTCGCCCGCAGTCGTATCGGTGCGCGTTCAATCCGAGGCGCAGCCAGCCAGTGACAACGGCAATTTCTCGTTCAATTTCGGCGGCCAGGGCTTCGATGATCTCCCTGACGACCATCCGCTCAAGCGCTTCTTCCGCGAGTTCGGCGGACCGGAAGGTCGCGGCGACAGCGATCGCGCAGAGCGTGGACGCGGCGGTTCCGACAATCGTCCGCACCGCATGCGCCCGACCTCCCAGGGTTCAGGCTTCTTCATTTCCGAGGACGGCTATCTCGTCACCAACAACCACGTCGTCGCTGACGGTGCTGCATATACCGTCGTGCTCGATGACGGCACTGAACTCGACGCCAAGCTGATCGGCAAGGACAGCCGCACCGACCTCGCCGTGCTGAAGGTCGATGCCAACCGTGAGTTCACCTATGTCAACTTCGCAGACGACACCAAGGTGCGCGTCGGCGATTGGGTCGTCGCCGTCGGCAATCCGTTCGGTCTTGGCGGCTCGGTGACCGCCGGCATCATCTCGGCACGTGGCCGCGATATCGGCTCCGGCCCGTACGACGACTACATCCAGATCGACGCAGCCGTGAACCGCGGTAACTCCGGCGGTCCTGCCTTCAACCTTGAAGGCGAGGTCATCGGCATCAACACGGCGATCTTCTCGCCGTCGGGCGGCAGCGTCGGCATCGCGTTCGCTATTCCCGCGTCTGTCGCCAGCGACGTCGTCAAGAACCTGATGGAGGACGGCAAGGTCGAGCGCGGTTGGCTCGGCGTCCAGATCCAGCCGGTCAACAAGGACATCGCCGATTCGCTTGGCCTGTCCGAGCCGCAGGGTGCACTGGTCGTTGCGCCTCAGGAAGGTTCTCCTGGCGCGAAGGCAGGTATCGAGGAAGGTGACGTGATCACCGCCCTGAACGGTGATCCGATCAAGGATGCACGCGATCTCGCAAGAAAGGTCGCTGCATTTGTCCCCGATACCAAGGTCGAGCTCTCGGTCTGGAGAGATGGCAAAGCCCAGACACTCGAGGTGACGCTGGGCAACCTCGCAAGCGAAGAAACCAAGGCCGCCGAAACCAAGGAGCCGGATGCACCAGCTCCGTCGACCGAACAGGCGCTGGCAAACCTCGGCATCACCGTTACTCCGGCTGAAGACGGGGCCGGCCTTTCGGTGGTCGAAGTGGACCCTGACTCCGAAGCGGCGGCACGCGGTCTGCGCGTCGGCGAGAAGATTGTCTCGGTCAACAACAAGCGGGTCGAGAAGGCCAGCGACATCGACTCTGTGGTCGAACAGGCTCGCAAGGATGGCCGCACCCGTGCGCTCTTCCAGGTAGAGTCGGATCGCGGTAGCCGCTTCGTGGCGCTGCCGATCAACGAGGGCTGATCCTTTCAGTCAGCCTAACTAAGGGGCGCCGCCGGCAACGGCCGGTGCCCCTTTTTCATTCGCATTGAAGGAGCCGTGCGATGGCAACGTCCACCCGCGAAGCCGAGGTTATCGAATCCGATGGTGCAAAACAGTCGCCGCACGCTATTGTGCCGCACATGAAGATTCTGGTGATTGAAGACGACCTCGAGGCTGCGGCCTATATGACCAAAGCCTTTCGCGAGGCCGGCATCGTTGTCGACCATGCGAGCGATGGCGACAGCGGCCTCTTCATGGGCAGCGAGAACAGCTACGATGTCATGGTGATTGACCGGATGCTGCCACGTCGCGACGGGCTTTCCGTCATCAGCGAATTGCGAAAGCGTGGCGTCAACACGCCGGTTCTGATTCTCTCGGCGCTGGGTCAGGTCGATGACCGCGTCACGGGCCTGCGGGCCGGCGGCGACGACTACCTGCCGAAGCCCTACGCCTTTTCCGAACTGCTTGCCCGTGTCGAGGTTCTCGGCCGCCGCAAGGGGACGCCGGAACAGGACATGGCATACAGGGTCGGCGATCTGGAGCTTGACCGGCTGTCCCACGAGGTAAAGCGCGCCGGCAAGGAGGTTCTCCTGCAGCCACGCGAGTTCCGGTTGCTCGAATACCTGATGAAGAACGCCGGCCAGGTGGTGACCCGCACCATGCTGTTGGAAAACGTCTGGGACTATCACTTCGACCCGCAGACGAATGTAATCGATGTGCATGTCTCGCGCCTGAGGTCGAAGATCGAGAAGGATTTCGACAGGCCGCTTCTGAAGACGATCCGCGGTGCGGGCTACATGATCAAGGACGAGGCGTGATCGCGTGCTGACCCGGCTTCGCCTGATGTTCCGATCGACCGCCGTGCGGCTGTCGGGCCTCTATATCCTGCTCTTTGCCATCTGCGCCGCCTTTCTGGTTTTCTATGTGACCGCGATGTCGGAGCGCATCCTGGTGCAGCAGACGCGCGACAACCTCGTGGAAGAGGTGGCCGATGTGCAGCGCGTCTATGAGCGCAATGGCCTGAACGGCATGCTGCGGATGATGGAGCGCCGGGCGCGCCAGCCGGGCGCCAATCTCTACGTCGTGGCAGGACCGACCGGCGAGATCGTCGCCGGCAACGTCGCATCCGTCGAACCGGGCGTGCTGGGCAACGAGGGCTGGACCCGTCTTCCCTTCACCTATCAACCCTATTCCGAATCCGGTCCCGCCCGCCGACACCTGGCGATCGCCAACGTGCTGTTCATGGAGAATGGCCTTCGCGTGATGATCGGCCGCGACCTGGGCGAGCCTGGCCGTTTCCGGGGCATAGTTCGCCGGGCGTTGATGGTGGCGCTGACCATCATGGGCGTCGGTGCCTTGTTCATCTGGTTCGGTATCGGCCGCAATGCCCTCAAACGCATCGACCGGATGTCCGCGGCGAGCCAGAAGATCATGGCTGGTGACCTGTCGCAGCGCTTGCCTGTCGGCCGATCAGGCGACGAATTCGACCGGCTGTCGGAATCGCTGAACGCCATGCTTGGACGCATCCAGAAACTCAACGAAGGACTACGGCAGGTTTCAGACAATATCGCCCATGACTTGAAGACACCGCTGACGCGGCTGCGGAACAAGGCGGCCGATGCCTTGAGCGAGGACAATGTCGAGACCCGGCGGGCAGCGCTCGAAGGCATCATCGGCGAGTCCGATCAGTTGATCAGAACCTTCAACGCGCTGCTGATGATCTCCCGCGTCGAGGCAGGTTCCATCGTCGCCGAAATGAGCGAAGTCGATCTCTCTGCGATTTCCGCTGACAGTTGCGAGCTCTACGAGCCAGTGGCGGAGGAGGCGGGTCTTTCGCTCGGGACCTCGATCGCGCCGGAGGTGAAGGTAAAGGGCAACAGGGAACTCATCGGTCAGGCAATCTTCAACCTCCTCGACAATGCGATCAAGTATGCATCCGAAAGTGAGGGGGAGCCGGATGTGCAGGTCGTTCTGAGCGTGGACGCCGACGAAGTGCGGCTTGCCGTCTGCGACAACGGACCGGGTGTTCCGCCGGAGAAGCGCGGCGAGGTGACGAAGCGTTTCGTGCGCCTCGATGCCAGCCGCTCGAAGCCGGGGACCGGCCTGGGCTTGTCGCTGGTCGAGGCGGTGATGGAACTGCACGGCGGATCGCTGGTGCTGTCGGCAACGCATCCCGACCGGGAGAATTCTCCCGGGTTGACCGCCACGATGGTATTCCCCGTGCTGAAGCCCTAAAGAAGGGAAGCAGCAGGGAGGAGACTGTGGCGATTACGAAAACAAGACTGATAGACGTTGGCGCGGATGTAATCCGGCCGCTTAACCAGACCGAAGCGAAGGCCGTCACGGCGGTCCTCAAGGACATCGCCAAGCAGGAGCCCGTGGTCGCAGATGCGATGGCGGACGACGGCGCGCTGAAGCAGTTCCTGATCGCGGCGCTCTCCTTGTCACCTTATCTGCGAGACACGGCAGTGATCTCGCCGCAACTGGTTGCCACTGCCGTCTCGGAGCCGCTGGAGGCGGCGCTGGAGCGGATGATCGGCACGAGCCGCGATTGCTGGCGGCCGCGTGATGGCAATACGCCCTCCGAAGCGGATGTCATGACCTGCCTGCGGACGATGAAGCGGAATGCCGCCTTCCTCGTGGCTCTGGGCGACCTGGGCCGCCTCTTCACCGCACGCGATACCACCCGCTACCTGACGCTCATGGCGGATGCGGCGACTGCCGCGACCATCGATCATCTGCTGCTTGCGGCGCATGACAGCGGCAAGATGCGGCTAAAGAATCCCGAAAACCCGAGCGAGGGTTCCGGCCTCATCGTTCTCGGCATGGGCAAGCTGGGTGGCTACGAGCTCAACTATTCCTCCGACATCGACATCGTCGTGTTCTTCGATCCCGAGAGCGGGATACTGCCGGATCCGATGGATGGCTCCGAGATCTACGCCCGCATGATGCGGCGCCTCGTGCGCATCCTCCAGGAACGCACGGCCGACGGCTATGTCTTCCGCACCGATCTGAGGCTCAGGCCCGACCCCGGTTCGACGCCGCTTGCCGTGCGGGTGGAAGCGGGGCTGCTCTACTATGAGAGCCGCGGCCAGAACTGGGAGCGGGCGGCGTTCATAAAGGCGCGCGCCATGGCTGGAGACCTTGCGGCCGGCGAGGATTTCCTGCGTCAGCTCGTGCCCTTCGTTTTTCGCAAGTACCTCGACTACGCGGCGATTGCAGACATCCACTCCATCAAGCGGCAGATCCACGTGCACAAGGGTCATGGCGACATCGCCGTGAAAGGCCACGACGTCAAGCTTGGCCGCGGTGGCATACGCGAGATCGAATTCTTCGCGCAGACGCAGCAACTGATCGCCGGCGGACGGATGCCGCCGCTGCGAGCCCGCCAAACGGAGACGGCGCTTGCAGCGCTTGCGGAGGCGAACTGGATCAGGCCGGAGATCGCGGCGGAGCTGACGGACGCCTACTGGTTCCTGCGCGATGTGGAGCACCGCATCCAGATGGTGCGGGACGAGCAGACGCACAGCCTGCCTGAAACCGAGGCGGAACTGAAGCGCATCGCCTTCATGCTCGGGTTTGCGGACACGGGATCGTTTTCCGCCAAGGTCGAGGCGACGCTGCGCACAGTCGAGAAGCGTTACGCGCGCCTTTTCGAACAGGAGGCGAAGCTTTCCGGTGTAGAGGGCAATCTGGTCTTCACGGGCCAGCAGGACGATCCCGGCACCCTGAAAACATTGGCCATGCTGGGCTTCCAGCGACCCGCCGACATTTCACGGGTGATCCGCACCTGGCACTATGGCCGGTATCGCGCGACACAATCGGTAGAGGCACGCGAGCGGCTGACCGAACTGACACCTGACCTCCTGAGGGCTTTCGGCGAAAGCAGCCGGGCCGACGAAGCGCTGCTGCGCTTCGACAGTTTCCTGTCAGGGCTTCCCGCCGGCATCCAGCTCTTCTCGCTGATCGGCAACAATCCGGCACTCCTCTCCCTGATCGTGACGGTGATGTCGGCGGCGCCACGATTGGCGGACATCATCGCCTCGCGTCCGCATGTCTTCGACGGCATGCTCGATCCGGGGCTGATGTCGGAGCTGCCGACGCGCGACTACCTGTCCGAGCGGCTCAGGACCTTCCTGACCGCCGCGCGCCACTATGAAGAGTTGCTGGACAGGCTGCGCATATTCGCAGCCGAGCAGCGCTTCCTGATCGGCATAAGACTGCTGACCGGCGCGATCAACGGCATGCAGGCCGGCCACGCCTTCACCGACCTTGCCGATCTCCTGATCGAGCAGGCGCTTGAAGCCGTGGTGCGGGAGATCGAGGCGACCCACGGACGCTATCCCGGCGGCAGGGTGGCTTTGATGGGCATGGGCAAGCTCGGCAGTTTCGAACTCACGGCGGCCTCCGACGTCGACCTCATCCTGCTCTACGACCATGACGACGATGCCTTCGAGTCGGATGGGGAAAAGCCCATCGACAGCACCCGCTATTTCACGCGGCTGACGCAGCGCCTGATTGCCGCCCTTTCGGCTCCGATGTCGGAAGGTGTACTCTTCGAGGTGGACATGCGGCTGAGGCCGTCCGGCAACAAGGGGCCGGTTGCGACCCGCATCAAGGCATTCCGCAAATATCAGCAGGAAGAAGCCTGGACCTGGGAGCACATGGCCCTGACGCGCGCGCGTCTGGTCTGCGGCGATGCGAGCCTTGCGAAGGAAGCGGGGGCAGTAATCTCGGAGGTCTTGTCTCGTCCCCCCGACGTCCGCAAGATCGCCGCCGACGTCAAGGAGATGCGCGACCTCATAGAGCAGGAAAAACCGCCTCGCGACATATGGGACTTGAAGCTCATTCCCGGCGGACTGGTCGATATCGAGTTCATTGCCCAATATCTGCGTCTGGTTGTGCCCGGGAAGGGACCTGCCTGTACCGCCACGTCCATGAGCACTGGCGAGGTACTGAAGGCTCTCGGACCGGAGATGATGCCTCCTAGCGATGTCGATAGTTTGATCGAGGCCTTGCGCCTGTTCACCGAACTCTCGCAGATCATCCGGCTTTGCATCGATGGCCCGTTCGATCCGAAGGAAGCGCCGGCGGGCCTTGTGGAGCGTGTCTGCCGGGCGGGTGACTGCCCGGACATCCGCACGCTGGAAGGTGAGGTCAAGCGGTTGTCGAAAGCGGTACGGGCGATCTTCCGGAAGACAGTGAGCGCGTAGCAAGGCGCGCGAATGCGTTGCCGGGATTAGCCCCTTCGGGGATATGAAGGGAGACGACGGTGCCTCTGCCGACGCAGGAGCGTATACGCATCCTGCCGCCATGCAGCGCAACGAGCGAGCGTGAGATGGCGAGGCCGAGGCCGGAGCCGCCCTGGCTCTTGGCGTATTGGCTTTGAACCTGCTCGAACGGCTGGCCGATCTTGCCCAATGCGGGTTTCGGGATGCCGATGCCCGTATCCGCGATCGTGAGAAGCACGCCGGATTCGGACTTGCGGGCACGGACCACGATCCGGCCGCCGTCGTCGGTGAACTTCACGGCGTTCGACAGGAGGTTGAGCATCACCTGCTTCATGGCGCGGCGGTCACCGACCATCGACAGATTGCTGGCGAGCCGCTGCTCGACGGCGATGTTCTTCTCCTCGGCGGAGATGGCGGTCAGGCGCAGGCTTTCCTCGACGAGCGGGGCCAGGTCGATTGCCTCCTGCTGGATCGTCATGTGGCCTGCCTCGATCTTCGACATGTCGAGGATGTCGCTGATCAGGTTCAGGAGATGCTTGCCGCTGTCATGGATATCGCGTGCATATTCGCCGTACTTCGCCGAGCCAACCGGTCCGAACATCTGGTTGACGAGGATTTCCGAGAAGCCCAGGATTGCGTTGAGCGGCGTGCGAAGCTCATGTGACATGTTGGCGAGGAATTCGGACTTTGCCTTGTTGGCCGCCTGGGCCCGCTCTTTCTCGGCCTGATAGTTGGCGTTGGCGATCGACAGTTCTTCCTTCTGCCGCTCCAGCTTCTTCTGGGACGAGGAGAGGTCGCCGATCGTCGCCATCAGGCGCCGTTCGCTGTCGCGCAGTCTCTCCTGATGGCGCTTCATAAGGGTGATGTCGGTTCCCACCGAAACCAGGCCGCCGTCGCGGGTTCGCCGTTCGTTGATCTGAAGCCAGCGCTCGTCAGCCAGCTGGACCTCCGTCGTGCGCGAAAGTCCGTTCTGGTGCGGATCGACGACGCGGCGCTCGATGACAGGCCGTGCGGCGGCAGCCTTCACGGCGGCGCGTTCCGTGCCCGGAACCAGAACGCTGTCGGGAAGGCCGTAAGCCTGCTGGAAATGGGCATTGCACATCACCAGGCGATCGTTCTTGTCCCAGAGAACGAAAGCTTCCGAGGTGCATTCGATGGCGTCCGCCAGCCGCTGGTCGGCCTCCGCATAGCGCTGCGCCAGCCGATGTTGCTCGGTGACGTCCATGGCGATGCCGATGACATGGGTGCGTCCGGCGCCGTTGCGGACAACCTGCGCGCGTGCTCGCATCCAGACGTAGTGGCCGGCCGCGTGCCGCATGCGGAAAATCTGGTCCACCTGCTTGGCATTGCCGCGGCTGATGGCGCGCACCAGCGCGTAGAGATTGCCGTCCGCCGGGTGCATCATGCGGGCCGCATCGGCAAACGAGAGTACGTTGCCGGTCGGAGGCAGGCCGAGCATCTCGTACATCGATCCCGACCAGAACAGGCGCCGGTTGGCGACATCGAAATCCCACAGGCCGCAACGGCCGCGCGACAGCGCCGTCTCGATGCGCAGGTTGGCTTCGAGGAAGGTTTCATCTGCCTGCCGGGCGCGCTTCACCTGCATGTAATAGGCATAGAGGATGACCAGCAGGATAACGGAAACGCAGGCGAAGAGGGTCACGTTGAGCGACACTTCATGGCGCCAGAAATACTGGATCGACGAAAGGGAGTAGGCCGCGACGATCAATCCTCCGTCGTTGCCGAGGGGCTGGATCGCGGCATAGTGCGATTCATCGCCGATCGAGGTCTCGATCAGGCCAGATCCGCCGAACTGCCGAAGCGCGGCGGTTTCAGGCAGGAGGGAAGTCAGTTGCTGTCCGACATGAAGGTTCGTGCCGGATCCTCCGAAGATCTTGCCGGACGGGTCGATGAGGAGGAGGAATGATTCCGGCCGCAGACGATCCGAGGGAAGGAATTTTGCAAGTCGCGCTTCGGCGCCCTTGCGGTCGCCGGCAGCGATCATACCGTCCTGATCGGCGAACGCGGCGACGGCTGCGGCAGCCATCAGCGATGTCGCCTGGCGGGCGGCTTCTTCCATGCGCGCATGTTCGTTGACGAGGCCAAGGCTGCGCGAGGTGGCGACAACGGCGAGGAATGCCAGGATGAGAAGCGGTATCGATCGCTTCAGCATCAACTCGACACGCGGCAACTGCCGTGAGAACGGCGTCACGGTGAGGTTTGGCCCGTCCGAGAAAACCCCCGAAGCCTTGCTTGCTCCAGGAATCTTCAGACGCGGCAATCCCTCGCCGGCGGTTGCCCGCCGCACGTCCACCATCGTTTTCATATAACCCCTCATGGAAATTCGGCGCGCCGCTCGCCCGAATCTAGCCTAATGAATCATGAGTGATTCGCCGTGTCCAGAGGTTTGGTAATAGATTTTTAACTATTTGATTCACCTGCGATTCTAATGGAATCATAGGTTGTATCGGGAAGTGCCTATCCCTTTAGTATGCGCTCCACGATGTCGCGGACATCCGTTGACAATGTTGCGCTTCGCTCGATCGTCATCAGCGCCGAGCGGGCATGATCGGCCCGCATCGGTTCCAGCAAGCGCCAGGAGCGCATTGAGGTGAGGATGCGTGCGGCGAGCTGCGGGTTCTTCGGATCGATGGCCAGTATCTGTTCCGCAAGGAAGCGGTAGCCTTCGCCGTCGGCGCGGTTGAAGCCGGTGGGATTGGAGAAAGCGAAGCTGCCGACGAGCGCGCGCACCCTGTTCGGGTTGTTGGGCGCGAAGTGCCGATCGGCCATGAGCGCCTTGACGCGGTCAAGCGTGCCGGACCCCGGGATGGTCGCCTGGACCGCAAACCACTTGTCGAGCACCAGGGCATTTCCGTCGAAGCGTGTCACGAATGCGCCGAGTGCCGCATCGGCTTCGTCCGTTTCGGGGAAGCGGTGTTCCAGCACGGTGAGGGCCTGGAGCAGGTCCGTCATGTTGTCGGCGGATGCGAAGGCCTCGGCCGCACGGGCCGGTGACTGCTCGGCATAGGTGAGATAGCCGAGCGCGCTGTTGCGCAGCGCGCGCCTGCCGGCGCTTGAGGCGTCCGGGGTGAAGCCTCCCTCGATCTGCATGTCGTCGGAGAGTTGCTGGAAGACGTCCCGTCCTGCATCGGCAATCGCGGAGAGGATCGCCGTCCGCCCCGCGTGGATTGCGTCCGGGTCGTTGTTGCTGCCAAGCTCGCGTGCAATGTCGGCTTCGCTCGGCAGAGCCAGAACCTGGGCACGGAACGCGGGCTCCAGAGCTTCGTTCGCGGCGGTTTCGACAATGGCCGAAATGACAGCGGGCTCGCAGGCGATCTGATTGCCGTCGCGAGCATCCCGCGCCGCCTGCATCAGGATCGGCAGGATCAGGTCGTTGAGCGCCTGCCAGCGCGAGAAGAGATCGCCGTCGTGACGAGCGATGTGGACGAGGTCTTCCGTGCTCTGGTCGAAGTGGAGGTTGATCGGCGCCGAGAAGCTGCGGTTGAGCGACAATACAGGGCGCGACGAGATGCCCGAGAAGACGAAGGTCTGCTTGCGCTTGGTAAGATGCAGGACGTCGCCCGTCACTTCGCCCCCGGCGACTGCATTCGGTGTCACCACCGAGCCGTTGTCGAGGATGAGTGCGTAGGAGACCGGGATATGCATCGGCTCCTTCTTCGGCTGGCCGGGTGTTGCCGGGATCATCTGCTCCAGCGACAGCGTGAAGGTGGAGGCTGCTGGATCATAGGCGCCCGATGCCGTGACCAGCGGGGTGCCGGCCTGGTGATACCAGAGCGAAAACTGCTTGAGGTCGCGACTGTTCGCGTCCTCGAAGCATTTGACGAAATCCTCGACCGTGGCGGCATCGCCGTCATGACGTTCGAAGTAGAGGTCCATGCCCTTCTTGAAGCCTTCCTGCCCAAGCAGCGTGGCGATCATGCGGGTGACCTCTGAACCCTTCTCGTAGACGGTCGTAGTGTAGAAGTTGTTGATCTCGCGATACTTCGTCGGGCGCACCGGGTGGGCGAGGGGACCCGCATCCTCCGGGAACTGCTCGGACTTCAGGTGCCGGACTTCCGCGATTCGCTTGACGGCGCGTGAGCGCATATCGGCCGAGAACTCGTGGTCCCGGTAGACCGTCAGGCCTTCCTTGAGGCACAGCTGGAACCAGTCGCGGCAGGTGATGCGGTTGCCGGTCCAGTTGTGGAAATATTCGTGGGCGATGATCGCCTCGATATTGGCGTAGTCCTGGTCCGTGGCGGTTTCCGGGTCGGCCAGCACGTACTTGTCGTTGAAGACGTTGAGGCCCTTGTTCTCCATGGCTCCCATGTTGAAGTCGGAGACGGCGACGATCTGGAAGATGTTCAGGTCGTATTCGCGGCCGAAACGTTCCTCATCCCACTTCATCGAGCGCTTCAGCGCGTCCATGGCATAGGCGGCGCGCGGCTCCTTGCCGTGCTCGACGTAGATCTTCAGCGCGACCTCGTTGCCCGACATGGTCTCGAACGTATCCTCGATCACGCCGAGGTCGCCGGCGACGAGGGCGAAGAGATAGCTCGGCTTCGGATGCGGATCGAACCAGGCGGCGAAATGCCGGCCTTCGTCGTAGTTGCCGCCGCCGAGAAAGTTGCCGTTGGAGAGCAGCAGCGGGTTGGCGGCCTTGTCGGCGATGATCGTGATCGTATAGGGCGCCAGAACGTCTGGACGATCAGGGAAATAGGTGATGCGGCGGAAACCTTCCGCCTCGCACTGGGTGCAGTAGACACCGTTGGTGCGGTAGAGGCCCATCAGCTGCGTATTCGCTTCCGGATTGATGAACGTCGTGACCGTAATCTCGAACGGTGCGCTCTCCGGCAGATCACGGATCGTCAGGCTCTGCGGCGTCGCCTCGAACTGGCTGGCCGGAACCTCGTTCTGATCGAGAAGCAGACCCGACAGTGCCAGTTCGTCGCCGTCCAGCACCAGCGGACTTTTCGCCTCGGTACCCTCGCGGCGATGAAAGATCAGCCGCGCATCCACTTTCGTGTTCGTCGGGTCGAGTTCGAACGTGAGATCGACGCGCTCCAAGACGAAATCGGTCGGACGGTAATTGGAGAGTTCAACAATTTTATTGTCGGATTTGCCCATAAGCGCAGGGGTCCCTATGCGTGCAGTAGAAGGTGCGGGAAAGCCAGGTGAGGGCCTTTAATGCCCGCGGTTTTGCCTAAATCTGCTCCAGGTACAGTTCGGTCGCTTCTTGAACGGGAGCGCCGGCGTGTGGTTTGGATGTTCAGGAGAAGGCACGACGGCAGGTCCTTTCGGCAAGGTGAGGGTCCGAGTAATACCAATGGGTTGCTAACACGATGCTAACAAACGATGCGTCGGGCCATGTTGCACAAATAACCAGAGACAGGCGCCTGTCCGGACTTGAGAACGGCCAGGCTGCCTTCCCCGCAATGATATTGATCGACCTGTCGTCAATTTGATGTCATGTCGGCAATACTTCCTTTAGGGTTTGCATCCAGTTTCCCTCTATGTTCGCCCCGCCGCAGATGACTTGGCCTAGAGTCGCATATCCCAGAGTTCCAAATGTTTGTTGAAGCAGGAAATCCCCTGCGCGGGATCGTGTACAAGATCCTGTCAGTCGCCATATTCGTAATGATGCAAACCTGTATCAAGGCGGCGGGAGCTGATGTCCCGGCCGGGCAGATCACCTTCTTCCGTTCCGCATTCGCACTGATCCCGATCATCGCCTATCTCGCGTGGCGGCGCGATCTTCTCACGGCCGTCAGGACTGACAGACCGTTCGGCCATTTCAAGCGCGGACTGTTCGGGGTCATGTCGATGGCGTGCGGC
This sequence comes from Pseudorhizobium xiangyangii, assembly GCF_020531965.1. GTDB lineage: Bacteria > Pseudomonadota > Alphaproteobacteria > Rhizobiales > Rhizobiaceae > Neorhizobium > Neorhizobium xiangyangii. The sequence continues at coordinate 132,379 of NZ_JAJAWH010000009.1, forward strand.
TTTTATGGCCTGGTCCATCTGCCACTGCCGGAGGCCATTGCGATCGGCTATGCCTCGCCTCTCATGGCGGTCGTGTTTGCGGCCATTATTCTGCGAGAGCAGGTCCGATTCTATCGCTGGACGGCGGTCATGGCCGGGATGGTGGGAGTGCTCATCGTCTCATGGCCCAACCTGACGCTATTCGGCGAGGGCGGTCTTCAATCCACGCAGGCAATGGGGGCGGCCGCGGTGCTGATGGCTGCCGTGCTGAGCGGTCTTGCCATGGTGCAGGTCCGCCAGCTTGTGCAGACAGAGAAGACGCCCACCATCGTTTTCTATTTTTCGCTGACCGGTGCGGTACTTTCGCTGATCAGCCTGCCTTTCGGCTGGACCGTCCTGACCGGCGAGCAGGCGACACTGTTGATCGCCTCGGGCATTCTGGGGGGCATAGCGCAGATCTTCCTGACGGAAAGCTACCGCCATGCGGACGTGTCGGCGGTGGCGCCGTTCGAATACACGTCCTTCCTGCTCGGGATTGCAATCGCGTTCGTTATCTTTGGCGACATCCCGACCATGCCGATGATTATCGGAACGGCCATCACCATCGCTGCCGGAATATTCATCGTGTACCGCGAGCATCAGCTTGGCCTTGAGCGGCGCAGGGCCGCCAAGGCATCGCCGCCTTCGACCTAGGCGGGTTCCGTTCCGGTCAGCCAGAAGGCTCTTACAAGCGTCAGAGAGGGATGCCGGCCGTCAGCGGATTGCCGGGACGCGCGTCGCCGCGGCGCACCGCGCTCGCGTGGTTGTATTCCCGGGCCGCACTGATGGCGGCATTGACATCGCTGAATGCGGCGCGGAGCGCCCGCAGGGGATGAAGCTGTGTCATGATCCTGGTTCCTATCCGAATGGAGGAGAGATCAACGCTCGCGGAAATCCGCGAAGATGGCGGACGGGCGCGTGATGCTTCCGGTCCGGCCGATAGCGCGGGCCGTCAACTGCTCGTTGGTGGCTGAGCCGAACCTGTGATAGCCCTGCGTCGAACGCGGCGGCAGGCTGGCATTACGAAGGCTCTCAAATCCGCAATGGATCGGGCGCGAACGGGTAGTCATGGCCTTGGTTCCTTAAAACCTAGAATTCCTCCCAAGACACAGCCTTATATTGCAGTGCAGCGTAGATTCCACAATGCGACATAAAGCTACACTGCCATGCGCTTGCTGCATGACTATTGTCATATTGAGGTAATAATGATCATTTTTCAGGCGTCAGCGGCCGACGATCGCGTGTGAAAACAGCAAAAGATCCCGCCAGGCCAAGGCTTTGCTTCCGGGAGCCGTCAGCAGTTCCTGCGGGTGCAGGGTCGCCAGCGCCCGAACAGCATGTCCACCCGTCGTTACGTCGCGCCATTCCCCACGCAGGCCGTGAATGGTCCCGCTGTCGCCGAAGAAGAAGCGGGCGGGAAAGTTGCCGAGCAGCAGAAGGTGCGTCGGTTCTGTCAGTGCGATCTGCCGTTCGATGAATGGTTGGCAGATTGCAGTCTCGGCGGGCGAGGGCATGCGGTTTCCTGGCGGTCGCCAGGGAATGATGTTGGTGAGAAGCAGCGCCTCGCGCGACAGGCCGATCGCTTCCAGCATTCGGTCGAGCAACTGGCCCTGCCGACCGGAAAAGGGAATGCCGTCGCGGTCATCGTCGGCGTTCGGCATCGGGCCGATCACCATGATCTTCGAAGCGGGGTCGCCGCTCAGGAAAACCGTCGAGCGCGCGCCGTTCTTGAGGTTGCAGCCACCAAAGGTTTCGAGCGCCGTCTTGAGTTCCGCAAGCGAGCGGGCGCTTTCGGCGGCAAACCGCGCGGCGGCCACCGCCTGATCGTCCGGGACGGCGACCGTGGGCGAATTGATCGGCATGGCCGGCGCTGCGGAACGGGCCGGCGTCTTGCGCTCGGGCTGGGTGGCTGCAGCCGGCGGCTGTCGCGACGCCCTCTGCTGCTCGCGCGCCGCCTGTTGCACCTGGAATTCTGCAAGCCGGTCGATGGGCTCGTCGTCCAGCAACCATTCGACGCCCGCATCTGAATAGAAATGCAGGAGCGCCGCGAGTTCGCCGGGTTCGAGGTCTTTCGACTGGATCATGGCCTCACTCTAACGAAGCGCGAGGCAGCTTGAAAGCGTCATGCTGCCCATTGCGCCAGATCGTCGCCTTCTCCGATCAGGGCGAGACCGTGGGCAATGGACAGAAGTTCGCCGCCGCTTTCGATCTTCTCGTCGCCGAACCGGCGCGCGAAGATGCCCCGGACCGCCGGTACGAAGGACGTGCCGCCGGTGAGGAAGACCTTGTCGATCTCCGATGCAGGCGTGCCGGTTTGCGTCAGCACCTCGTCCAGTGCCTCTTCCATGCGTGTGAGGTCGTCGGCGATCCAGCTCTCGAAATCGTTGCGGCGCACCATCTTGCGGCCGGCGCGGCCGAGCGGCGCGAAGTTGAATTCGGCCTCGTCGGCGTTCGACAGCGCCATCTTCGTCGCCGAGACCGCCTGATAGAGTGGGTAGCCCTCGTCATGCTCGACGAGATCGATGAAGGCTTCCAGTTTCTCCGGCTCCAGAGCGGAGCGGACGAGCGACTTCAGGTCGGCGAACTCCTTGCTGCTCTTGAAGATCGACAGCTGGTTCCACCGCGAAAAGCTGGTGTAGTAGTTGCTCGGTACGTCCAGCACCTTGTCGAAGCTCTTGAACTGGCTTCCTTTGCCGATTTCCGGCGCCACCAGATGGTCGATGATCCGGGCATCGAACTGGTCGCCGGCTATGCCGACACCGGAATGGCCGACCGGTGTGGAGGTCAGGCGCCCGGCGTGCCGTTCGAAACGGATCAGCGAGTAGTCGGTCGTGCCGCCGCCGAAGTCTGCGACGAGCACGTTCGCGTCGCGGTCGAGGTTCTGCGCGAAGTAGTGCGCTGCCGCCACCGGTTCGTAGACGTAATGGATTTCCGGAAAGCCGAGACGCGTCAGCGCCGCGTTGTAGCGCTCCAGCGCCAGTTCTTCGTTGGCGCTGGCACCGGCAAACTGCACGGGGCGACCGACGACGATCCTGGAGACTTCCGACGGCCATGCATCGGCTGCGTAGGCCGTCAGGCGGCGCAGGAAGATCTCCATCAGATCCTCGAACTGATGACGCCGCGCATGGATCAGCGTTCCCTGGAAGAGGGAGCTTGCCGCAAAGGTCTTGATCGACTGCAGGAAGCGGCAGTCGCCCGGATTGTCGATGAACTGGCGGATGGCGGCCTGACCGGCTTCCACCTTGAGCGCCTGTGCGCCCAGCTGCCGGTCCTTCATGAAGGACAGCGCGGTGCGCATCGTGTCGCTATTTCCGGCGCTGCTCGTGAACGGCAGGGAGCTCGTGCCGCCATTTCCATCCGCCAGTGCGACAACCGTATTCGTCGTGCCGAAATCAAGCCCCAGCGCCCGTGCCATCGCGGTGCTCCTTCTGTCCGTCATAGATCATTGAATCGGGATGTTGCCCCGAACGCGAAAAGGGCGCTTGCGGCGCCCTTAGAATTTGAGAGCGCGCCAAATGGCACAGGCGGCGCGGAATGGCAATCCCGAAACGGTCATGCGGTGTCGCGCCGCGTCTCCTCCGCCATCTCCACGAGCCAGGTGCGGAATGCACTCATCGCGGGCGTGACGCTGCGCGACTTGAGGCGGGTGAGCCAGTAGCTGCCCTTCGATACATAGACGGCAAAGGGCTGTTGGAGAGCGCCCGAGGCGAGGTGACGGGAAAACATCAGCGGCGGGGCCAACGCGACGCCGGCACCCTGCAATGCCGCCTCGACCATCAGGACGGAAGAATCGAAAACCGGTCCTGTGACCGGGGGCGGCTCGATGTCTGCCGCCTCGAACCAGCCTGGCCATTCATCGGTCCGGTAGGAGCGCAGCATCGTCTGCCGCCCCACATCCTCCGGTGTCTTCAGCTGTGCTGCCATCGCCTGCACGCAGAGCGCCGAAAGCGGTGCTTCGAACAGCGGCAGTGCCTCAGTGTCATGCCAGGCGCCGTTGCCGAAGCGGATGGCGTAATCCAGCCCTTCTGCCGCGATATCGACGCGATTGTTGTTGGTGGAGAGCCGGACATCGATGAACGGGTGGCGCTCGCGGAAATCGCCGAGCCTCGGCAGGAGCCAGCCGACGGCCAGGGTGCCGACGGCGCCGAGCACCAGCACCTCGCGCATGTGCCCGCCCTCGAAACGCTCCAGCATGTCCGCCATCCGGTCGAAACTGTCTTCGAGCGTCGGCAGGAGCGCCAGACCTTCCTCCGTGATCATCAATCCGCGCGGAAGTCGGCGGAAAAGCGTCACGCCCAGCCGCTGCTCCAACTGCTTCACCTGATGGCTGACGGCCGCCTGCGTGACGCAGAGTTCGATCGCAGCACGTGTAAAGGAAAGATGCCGGGCGGCGGCCTCGAAGGCGCGCAGGGCGTTAAGCGGGAGATGTGGCCGGACCATGGGTGCCTTAGTTTTTCTTATGGCTCCTGCCAGTTATCGTCGTTTGTCGGCGACGGTGCAAGTTGCCTAGAAAGATCGAAGTGAACCACGGGATTTTCATCATGGTCTTTTACAGACGCGCTCTTCTTGCCTCCGCCGTTAGCCTTTTCGTCTCGATCTACGCTACCGCGCCGGCTCTGGCCGTCGACCCCATCCGCTGCACCGTCATGATCGACGAGGAGAGCGGCGAACCTCTGCACCGCGAAGGGAGCTGCGACGAGCGCGTCTATCCGATGTCGACCTTCAAGCTGCCTTTGGCCATGATGGGGTATGACGCGGGAATCCTGACCGACGAAAAAACGCCGCGCTGGGAGTATCGCAAGGAATTCGGTGGGCCGAAGCGCGTACAGAAGGCCTTCGACCCGACGGGCTGGGAAAAGGAGTCCATCGTCTGGTACTCGCAGGAGATCGCCCGGCGTCTGGGCGAAGGGAAATTCGGCGACTACATCCAGCGATTCGACTACGGCAATCGCGACGTTTCCGGTGGACCCGGAAATACGGACGGCCTGACGGAATCCTGGCTCATGTCGTCACTGACGATCTCGGCCGATGACCAGGTACAATTCCTTCGGCGCTTCCTGACCGGGCGGCTATCGATTTCGGACCATGCGGTGGAGATGACGAAGTCCATCGTTCCCCGCTTCGAGGCGGCGGACGGCTGGGTCATCCACGGCAAGACGGGCAGCGGACGGCTGCGCGACGAAAACGGGAAACCGGCCAAGGATCGACCGCTCGGCTGGTTCGTCGGCTGGGCCGAGAAGAACGACCGTCGGGTGGTCTTCGCCCGGCTCTATGTCTCGAACCGGGCTTACGACGAGCCGCTCAGCTTCGAAACACGGGACAGCTTGATCGCAGACCTGCCGAAGATCCTCGCGGGGCTTTGAGAAAGCAAGTGGCTTGCAGCTGACGTGAACTGCTGCTTATGCCACAGCCGTGGCTACCAAATCGGGATGCAGGCTGATCACGCGGATATAGGCTATGGCGAAATCCGGTGCTGTCACGCGAGCCTGTTCCCAGTCACGAAGAGTGCCGACCGGCATGCGGAATCTGCTGGCGAACTCGGCCTGAGACAGACCGAGTTCAATCCTCGTCCTGCGGATCAGGCGGGCCCGCTGGCCTCGGTCCATCGCTTCCGCCGTGACGTCGAAATCCTCGGCGTCGGCCGGATCAGAAGGCAGAATGATATGCTCGTTCTTCACCCTTGTTGCTCCTTCGCACCGACATGAAGCGCGGCACGTCTCCTCGCCACCAACAGCTTTAAACCGCTCTTCGTCGTCGATTTCGCGAATTGAAGGAATTATCAGGTAGTTGTCGTCCTCAAAAATCCGTTCCCCAAAGGCGAGTGACACATTGTGTTTCTCGAGATTGGCCGCGTCTTTTGCAGGGTCGAACCTCTGCGTCATCGATAATAACCATACGGAATTTCCGTATTGATGGCAAGCCCGCCAATCATCGCCGCCACGCCGCAAAGATCAGGGCGAGCCCGGCAACGGCAAGGACCGCGCCATAGGCGATCCAGGGCGACTGGTCGATCATGAAGCTGGAGGCCGGGTAGGGGAACAGGCCGCTTCCCTGTCCCATCCAGACAAGGCCGACCAAGGTCGCCAGTATGCCAACGACGATGAGGATGCGCTTCATTCCTCGCGCCTTTTGCTGTGATCGTGCTGCCGTGGTCGCGCCGTCACCCTGGCACGTCCCCATCCTCGGGTTCCGCGTGAGGTTCTTCCCGCAGCAGCCGCCAGGAGCCGAGAAGTACGATTGCTCCGAACACGCAGACAAGTCCGCCATTGACGGTCCAGACGCTGAGTTCGGTCATGAAATCGGTTGCCGGCAAACTCACGAAACCGGTTCCATGTGCAATCCAGACAAGGCCGGTGAGGATGATCAGCGCGCCTGTCGCCACCATCCAGTATCGAATGCGATCCACGTTCCCTCCCGCGAAGTGTTTCACCATGGACACTATACAGTCGCGGAAGAAGGCGGCGCCAGCCTTTTCTAAACAGGCCGGCGCCGCTGTTGTTGCTTTGCTTGACTAGATCGACTTGGAGGCGCCGCCATCGACGCGCAGCATCGCGCCGGTGACGTAGCTTGCAGGCTCCGAGCAGAGGAAGGCGCCGGCCGCGGCGAATTCCTCGACCTTGCCGAGGCGACCGGCCGGAATGCTCTTCACCGATGCCGTGCGGATCTCCTCGATGTTCTTGCCAAGCCGCGCCGCGTTGGCATTGTCCAGCTCGTCGATGCGGTCCGTGTGGATGCGGCCCGGCAGCAGCATGTTTGCCGTGATGCCGGAGCCGGCAACTTCCGTTGCGAGTGTCTTGTTCCAGCCCACCAGCGCGCCGCGCAGCGTGTTCGACAGGGCGAGGTTCGAGATAGGCTCGAAGACGCCGGAAGAGGCGACAGTCAGGATGCGGCCCCAGCCTTGCTGCTTCATCTGGGGCAGGAAGGCGCCGGTCAGCGTAATGACGCGGAGCACCATGGACTGGAAGAAGGTCTCCAGCTTTTCGGCCGTCATTTCCTCCGCCGTGCCGGGCGTCGGGCCGCCGGTGTTGTTGACGAGGATGTCGATGCCGCCGAGCTTTTCCTGCACTGCCGATTTCATCGTCTCGACGAAATCTGCGTCGGAAAGGTCGGCAGAAACCCAGTCCGCCTTGCCTTTACCCTTGGCATTGATTGCCTTGCAGTTCTCCGCGAGACGTTCACTCGAGCGGCCGACCAGCAGCACGTTTGCGCCTTCCTGCGCCAACGCCGTGGCGATCCCGAGGCCAAGGCCGCGCGAGGAAGCGAGTACGAGGGCGCGTTTGCCGGCAAGTCCGAGATCCATGGTGATTCCTTCCAGAACTGATTTGTGGTGCCGTGAGGCTAGCAATGTCGAGGTGGGCTTGGAAAGGGCAGGGCGGTCGATTCGAGATCTGAGCTTTGACATTTGCAGCTTCCATCGATAGGAACTGCCACATGTAGTGCTGCGAGCGTTGCAGCCAGGCGCACAGGCGCGCCCGATATTCCGAAAGAATGACAGTATGACCGATTACGAAGGCGCCGTCCCGGCGATCGCCAAGGCGTTGTCGAAACGCGGTTATGAAACCCTGACCCCGGTCCAGCAGGCTATGCTCGACCCGGCGCTGAGGACATCCGACGCACTGGTCTCCGCCCAGACCGGCTCCGGCAAGACGGTGGCCTTCGGCATTGCCATGGCGCCGACGCTGCTCGACGGTCAGGATCAGTTTGACCGTGCCGGCATTCCGCTGGCGCTCGTCATCGCACCGACCCGCGAGCTGGCGATGCAGGTGAAGCGCGAACTCGACTGGCTCTACGAGCTGACGGGTGCGGTGATCACCAGCTGCGTCGGCGGCATGGACATCCGCAACGAGCGGCGCGAGCTCAGCCGCGGCGCGCACATCGTTGTCGGGACGCCCGGCCGTATCTGCGACCATATCCGTCGCGGCGCGCTGGACATGTCGGAACTGCGGGTTGCAGTTCTCGACGAGGCGGACGAGATGCTCGATCTCGGCTTCCGTGAAGACCTGGAGTTCATCCTGGAAGCCGCACCTGAGGGACGTCGCACGCTGATGTTCTCGGCGACGGTTCCGTCCGGGATCGCAAAGCTCGCCAAACGCTATCAGCGCGATGCGGTGCGGATTGCGACCAAGACCGAAGAAAAGCAGCACGCGGACATCGAGTATCGCGCCCTGGCTGTTGCTTCCTCCGACCGCGAGAATGCCATCGTCAACGTGCTGCGCTATTACGACGCCAAGAACGCCATCGTGTTCTGCTCGACGCGCGCCGCCGTCAACCATCTGACGGCTCGCTTCAACAACCGCAATTTCGATGTCGTGGCGCTTTCCGGCGAACTGACGCAGAACGAGCGCACCCATGCCCTGCAGGCGATGCGTGACGGCCGTGCCCGCGTCTGCATCGCAACCGACGTCGCTGCCCGCGGTATCGACCTGCCGGGTCTCGATCTGGTCATCCATGCCGATCTGCCGACCAATTCCGACACGCTGCTTCACCGCAGCGGGCGTACCGGACGCGCCGGCAACAAGGGCGTGAGCGCGCTTATTGTGCCGGTGAACCAGCGTCGCAAGGCCGAGCGCCTGCTCGCCGGTGCCGAGATTACACCAACCTGGGCACAGGCGCCCTCGGCAGACGAAGTGATCGCCCGCGACCAGGAACGGCTGCTGGCTGATCCTGTGTTCGAGGAAAAGCCGCGTGAAGAGGAAGAGGACCTGATTGCCAAGCTGGTTGCCACCTATGGTGCGGAAAAGCTGGCTGCGGCTTTCGTCAATCTTCATCGCGCCAAACAGGCTGCGCCGGAAGACCTGGTAGAGGTTGCAGTCGACGGGACCCGCAAGCCGCGGGAAGGAGGCGGGCAAAGGGACGAGTTTTCGGCCACGCCGCGCACACCCCGCTCCGAATTCGGCCCGGCCGTGTGGTTTTCACTTTCGGTCGGCCGCAAGCAGAATGCCGAGCCGCGCTGGCTGATCCCGATGCTCTGCCGCAACGGCGAGCTGACAAAATCGGAAATCGGCGCGATCAAGATGCAGCAGGATGAAACCTTCGTCGAGATCGCTGCGGATCACGCCGAGCGGTTCTCTCAGGCTATCGGCAAGGACAAGACGCTGGAGCGCGGCATTCGCGTGACCCGCGTCGAAGGTACGCCGGATCTCAGCCGCCCTTCCGCAGGCAAGCCCTATGTCAAGAAGACCTGGGACGATCGCCCGCCGCGCGAAGGGCCCCGGGACGAGTGGCCGAAGGCCAAGCCTGCCGGCAAGCCCGCAGGTGCAGGGGAAGCGCGGGAGGCCCGCAGCTTCGACAAGCCTTTCAAGGACAAGCCGTTCAAGAAGGAAGGCAAACCCTTCAACAAGGACGCCAAGCCTTTTAACAAGGACGCCAAGCCTTTCAGCAAGGATGGCAAGCCCTTCGTGAAGAAGGGCAAGCCCAAGCCGGCGACCGGCAAGGCGCCCGACCGCCGCAAGTAACGATCACAAAAAAAGCGGCGGTCCCCTGGGCCGCCGCTTTTTCGTGTCGCCTCGAAATCTCCGTTGCGGGCATTGCATCCGGGTCATAAGGCTCAGGCGAACGGCACCTTGCCCTGATTGAAAAGGCCTTTCGGATCGAGCGCCTGTTTCAGCGTGCGTGCCAGAGCCTGTTTTTCCTCGGAGACGAATATCCGGTAGCCGTGCTGTTTTTCGAAGCCGACGCCGTGTTCGGCCGAAAAACTGCCGCCGGCTTCCCTTATCCCGGTATAGACCGCATCCTCCACGGCGCGCAGTTCCGGGTCCGGCAACGGGCCGCGCTTGTCCAGCGTCAGGTGCAGGTTGCCGTCGGCAATATGGCCGTAGACATAGGCCTCGTAGGTCGGGTCGATGGCCTTCAGCCGGCTTTCGAGATCAGCGACATAGGTATCGAGGAAGGTTGGCGGCACGGAGATGTCGAAGGATGCCGCATCCGGGATTTCCCCGTAATAGAAGCCGGAATCCTCGCGGATGTCCCAGAATTTCCGCGTCTGATCGAGCGACTGGGCAACGATCCCGCCCTTGAGATCGAGCGGCTCCCATAGAGTTTCGAGCCCCTCTTCGAGCGCAGCCGTCGCCGCTTCGACGCTTTCGGCGGAAATTTCGATGAGCAGCGCGGAAGCGCCGTCTTCCAGCCAGGAAAGGTCGAGACCCTTGAGCCGGGCGTGGTTGCGGATGTAGCGCGGCCACATCATTTCCGCGGCCTCCAGCGTCACCGCCGGCAGGGAGCGGAAGTGGTGAACGACCGAAAGGGCTGTTCGGGCATCGACTACTCCGAGCATGGCCGTTGCCCGGTGGGGACGCTGCGGCTCAAGCTTCAGGACGACCTTCGTCACGAAGCCGAAGGCACCTTCTCCGCCGATGAACAGCTGCTTCAGGTCCGGCCCGGCGCTGACCTTGACCACGCGCGTAAGGTCGCTAAAGACCGCGCCCGACGGCAGCACCGCCTCTACTCCAAGCACCTGATGGCGCATGACGCCGTTGCGAAAGGCGAGGATGCCGCCGGCATTCGTCGAGACCATGCCGCCGATGGTGGCCGTGCCGCGTGACCCGAGGTCGATGCCGGTCGTCAGCCCGTGGGCGGCGGCGGCCAGTTGCAGGGCCTCCAGCGTGACGCCTGCCTCGACCGTTGCCGTCATTTCCTCGGGCTCGATGGCGATCACGCGGTTAAGCCGGGACGAGGAGAGGATCACGTCTCCGCAGTGGCTGACATTGCCGCCGACGAGCCCGGTGAGGCCGCCCTGCGGCACGATCGCCACGTTGCCGGCGGCACACCAGGAGACGAGCGCAGCAGTGGCCTCGGTGGAAGAGGGTTGTGCCATGACGCCTGCGCCGAAATTTTCCGGGTGTTCTCCGGGATGCCGTCCGGCCAGATCCGCTGGACTGAGGACCGTCAGGTCCGCATGTAGGGCGCGTAGCCGCTCCGCGAGTTCTGCCGCTGAAAGTGATGAAGGGGAACTGGTCGTGCTCATGTCGGGCCTGCGCTTGTCGTGAATGTGCTGGGGATGCAACGCTTCGGCGGTCTTTGCAAGCGCAACCCGCTGGGCAGGAGCAGTGATGCGCGTCATAGTCCCACCCGCAACTTGATTTTCACTGATCAATCGATATCTTACGTTAACGTAAAGGTAAGATTGATGAGCCGAAGTGAAAGCGGGAGGAACAGTCGCATTCCTTATCGACAACCTCGTCGTCTTTTGCCAATTAGGTTGTCAGACAACTAGGTGCCGGGCTGGGCCGGCAAGTGGAGTAGGTAATGAGCGAGCAACAGGAACTTCCCGAGCGCGAGAGCATGGAATTCGACGTTGTGATCGTCGGTGCGGGACCTGCGGGGCTGTCGGCGGCGATCCGGTTGAAGCAGGTCAATCCGGATCTTTCGGTGGTGGTGCTCGAGAAGGGCGCGGAAGTCGGCGCGCACATCCTGTCGGGCGCGGTCGTCGATCCGGTCGGCATCGACAGGCTGCTGCCGGACTGGCGCAAGGAGGAGGGCCATCCCTTCACCACGCCGGTGACCGAAGACCAGTTCCTGGTGCTGGGACCTGCCGGCTCGGTGCGGCTGCCGAACATGCTGATGCCGCCGCTGATGAACAATCACGGCAACTACATCGTCTCGCTCGGTCTCGTCTGTCGCTGGCTGGCGGAGAAGGCGGAAGGCCTCGGCGTCGAGATCTATCCGGGCTTTGCCGCGACCGAAGTGCTCTATGACGAGGCGGGTGCCGTGCGCGGCGTGGCGACCGGCGACATGGGCATCGAGAAGGACGGCACGCCGGGTCCCGCCTTCACGCGCGGCATGGAACTGCATGGAAAGTACGTGCTGATCGGCGAGGGCGTGCGCGGTTCGCTCGCCAAGCAGCTGATCGCCAAATTCGATCTCCAGAAGGATCGCGACGTCCAGAAATTCGGCATCGGGCTGAAGGAACTCTGGGAGGTGAGGCCGGAGAACCACAAGGCCGGCCTCGTGCAGCACTCCTTCGGCTGGCCGCTCGGTATGAAGACCGGCGGCGGCTCGTTCCTCTATCACCTGCAGGACAATCTGGTGGCGGTCGGCTTCGTCGTCCACCTGAACTACAAGAACCCCTATCTGCATCCGTTCGAGGAATTCCAGCGCTTCAAGACACATCCGACGATCGCGCCGACCTTTGCCGGCGCCAAGCGCATTTCCTACGGCGCGCGTGCCATTACCGAGGGCGGCTACCAGTCGGTGCCGAAGCTCACCTTCCCCGGCGGCGCGCTGATCGGCTGTTCGGCCGGCCTCGTCAACGTTCCGCGCATCAAGGGCAGCCACAACGCGGTGCTGTCCGGCATGCTGGCGGCGGAGAAGATCGCCGCGGCGATCGCGAGCGGCCGCGCCAACGACGAAGTCGTCGAGATCGAGAACGAGTGGCGCGGCGGCGATATCGGCAAGGATCTGAAGCAGGTGCGCAACGTCAAGCCGCTCTGGTCGAAGTTCGGCACGGCGCTGGGGATCGCGCTCGGCGGCCTCGACATGTGGGTCAACCAGATCTTCGGCACTTCGCCGTTCACGCTGAAGCACGGCAAGACGGATGCCCAGTCACTCGAGCCGGCGGCCAGGCACAGACGCATCGACTATCCGCGTCCCGACGGCGTGCTGACCTTCGACCGGCTGTCCTCGGTGTTCCTGTCCAACACCAACCACGAGGAGGACCAGCCGGTCCATCTGCACGTGAAAGACATGGATCTGCAGAAGCGCTCGGAACTCGGCATCTATGCCGGCCCGTCGACCCGCTACTGTCCGGCCGGCGTCTATGAATGGGTGGAGAAGGACGGCGAGGACGTCTTTGTCATCAACGCGCAGAACTGCGTCCACTGCAAGACCTGCGACATCAAGGACCCCAACCAGAACATCAACTGGGTGCCGCCGCAGGGCGGCGAGGGACCCGTCTATCCGAATATGTGAGGTCGGTGGCGGCAGGGCTGTCCTGCCGCACCAACCGTTTAGCAAGGTTTCAGGATGCCGTCTGTGCAGGACGGGATCGTTGTTTGGGCGGGTCGGGAAGGGCAGAGCTCTGCCCGCTTCAATGCGTCGTGCAAACCGGCGTACCGAACGGCCTCTATTCCAGCTTGAAAAACGCCGACCGAAGGGGCAGTTTGCGCCCACAATCCAGACCAGTTGAGAGACCACCACTCATGCAAGCCGAGACCGCCCTTACCTTCGACATCAAACCCAACCAGACCCCCCTGGCCGAAGCGGACCGCCTCAAGGCGTTCGAGAGCCTTGGTTTCGGCACCCTCTTTTCTGACCACATGGCGGTGATCCGCTGGTCGAGCGACAAGGGCTGGCATTCCCCCGAGGTCACTGCGCGCGCGCCTTTCCCCATCGACCCGGCATCGAGCGTCCTTCACTATGCCCAGGAAATTTTCGAGGGCATGAAGGCCTACCGCTCGGCCGATGGACGCGTCGTGCTGTTCCGGCCCGAGGAAAACGCCCGGCGCTTCAATGAATCCGCACGCCGCATGGCAATGCCGGAACTTCCGGAAGCGGCTTTCCTCGATGCCGTCGAGAAGCTGGTTCGGATCGATGCCAAGTGGATCCCGGAAGGCGAGGGAAGTCTCTACCTGCGCCCCTTCATGTTCGCGAGCGAGACCTTCCTCGGCGTTCGTCCGTCGAAGGAATACATCTTCTGCGTCATCGCTTCGCCGGTCGGACCTTACTTCAAGGGTGGCGCAAAGCCGGTGAAGATCTGGGTCTCGGAACACTATACGCGCGCTGCCCGCGGCGGAACGGGCGCCGCGAAGTGCGGCGGCAACTATGCCGCCAGCCTCATTGCGCAGGCAGAAGCCGCTGAAAACGGCTGCGACCAGGTTGTCTTCCTCGATGCTGCCGAGCAACGCTGGGTGGAGGAACTCGGCGGCATGAACGTCTTCTTTGTCATGGAGGACGGCTCGATTGTGACGCCGCCGCTTGGCGGGACGATCCTGCCGGGCATCACACGCAAGTCGCTGATCTCTCTCGCGCGCGACGAGGGCATTACCGTGCATGAGAAGCCGTATTCCTTCGAGGAGTGGCAGGCCGATGTGGCGAGCGGCAAGCTCAGGGAAGCCTTCGCCTGCGGTACGGCGGCTGTCGTTGCGGCAATCGGTACGGTGAAGTTCTCAGGCGGCGAGTTCCAGATTGGCGGTGGCGAGACCGGTCCGGTTACGACCCGTCTGCGTCAGGCGCTCGTCAGCATCCAGCGTGGCCAGAGCAACGACAAGCACGGTTGGATCCGTGCGATAAGCGGCATCTGAACGTTTGCTATCAACGAAAGAGGCCCGTCACTGACGGGCCTCTTTCCGTTTGGAAATCACTGATCCAGCAGCGCGCAGTGGTAAAATTGCTGTGAGATGCAGTGGGGCTAGGGGTTGCGACCCTTTCCGATCAACCACTTGTGGATTCAGTTAAGCCTCCATTAACCATAATCTCATTAAGTGGCCGGACACAAAGCCGACACATTGAGGATACGATTCATGTCGATTTCCCGCCGCGGATTTCTGATCGGGCTGCCGCTGTTAGTTGCCGGCTGTGCATCCAGTGGGGTTGACCACCGGGCCAATTATGCAGCGCGTCCCGATGAGACGTTCCCGCTGAAGGCGATGCCGCTTGAAAAGATCAAGCCTGAACTTCGCCGGCAGGTCGTCGCCTACGAAACCACGTACAAGCCGGGCACCATTGTCGTGGATACGGCGGCCCGCCGCCTCTACCATATCATGGAAAACGGCCAGGCCATGCGCTACGGCGTCGGCGTCGGTCGCGAGGGTCTGGCGCTGCGGGGCGATGCCTATATCGGCCGCAAGGCGGAATGGCCGACCTGGACGCCGACGGCCAACATGATCCGCCGCGAGCCGGAAAAGAACCTGAAATATGCCGGCGGCGTTCCCGGTGGCCCGCACAATCCTCTCGGCGCCCGCGCCATCTATCTCTATCGCGGCGGCAACGATACGCATTTCCGCATCCACGGCACCAACCAGCCGCAGACGATCGGCCATGCGCTGTCGAGCGGCTGCGTGCGGATGATGAACCACGACGTCATCGACCTCTACGAGCGGGTAACAGTCGGCAGCCGCGTCGTGGTCCTGCAGGCGTAGTTGCTGGCTGCCTAGCGCGATTTCCAGGCAACGACCATCAGCGCACCGATCACCGTGATGTGCTCCATCACGACATAGAACTCGATGGTCTTGAACGGCTCTTCCATCGTCCAGAAATTATGGGCGATGGGGATCGTTAGTGCCGTGAAGACCGAAAGCGCCCCGGCACCGAGCCAGGTCCATCGGTTCAGGATGATCAGGATCGATCCGCCGAGTTGCACGACGATGGTGGCAATATTGAACGCCACCGCGGGCTCAAGTCCGAAATGCGCCATTTCGGCGACGCCCTCTTCGAAGCCGATGAGCTTGGCCAAACCGCTCGCCCAGAACATGAAGGTGAGGACGGTTCTGGCGAGATAGCCGAACCATGTCGCTCCGGTGATTGCATTGATCGGATTACCGAATGTATTCGCCTGCGATGTGGCCATGACGTTCCCCTACGGCTCGGACGGCGTCAGTGTAGGCGAAGACCTGTCGTTTGTTAAGGTTGCTGCGGAAGGCACGCACACCTATGTCGCGCATCAGCTCGGCAAGCCCGTTAGCCGCGTTGTGACGGTCCGAATATCCGGCTGCGTGGGACAAGAGCCCGTTGGAGAGCAGTACTCCCTTATCGGCCCACGAGGTCCCAGGTACGCTCGGGGACTGTGGCGGACTGGATGATGGATGAGTTCGTTGCGCCGAAGGGGACGAGTCGGTCTATGACGGCCTCCATCTCTCCCACGTCGCGGACATGAGCTAACGCAATAAAGCAGTCCTCGCCGGAAACGCGATCGCATTTCACGATCTGCGGTGTCGCCTCGATCGCGGCGACCATGTCCTTCATCAGGCCAGGACTCGGGCGGGCGCGGATAAGCACGCTCAGACTGTATCCCAGTCGGCGAGGGTCAATCCTTGCTCCATAACCCGTGATGATGCCCCTGTCCTCCAGCCGGCGAACCCGTTCAGCGACGGCGGGCGCAGAGAGCCGCACTCGACGTGCGAGTTCGGCTCTGGCAATTCGGGCATCGGCAATCAGTTCCCGCAGGATGGCCCGATCGGCGGCATCGAGTTCGGATGTTTCGATTCGATGGTCAATCGGCGATTTTGCCTTCATTATGGTGCTATTGCCGCCATTACGCATGCGCCTTATCCATATACTCAGCTACCTTGCCTTCTATGATGCATGAATGGACCGCCAAGTCGAATCCCCCACTTCCGTCCGGCCGATGCCTTTAATGACGCGAACTGCCGAGGCAGTACCGTCGCACGCCTGGTTCGCGGTCTCAGCCGTCTTCCACTATCTCGGGCCGTCCTTTGCCGTGCTGCTCTTTCCCGCCGTTGGCGTCCTTGGCACGGCCTGGTTCAGGATTGCCTCGGCAGCCCTCCTCTTTGCGCCGATAACGAAGCCCTGGCGAACGTTCCTGAACGCCGACGCGCGTGAGCGTGTGCTTCTGATCGCGCTCGGCGCAACCCTCGCGGGGATGAATACGGCGTTCTACCTCGCGCTCGACAGTCTCCCGATCGCGCTCGTTGCCGCGATCGAGTTCGTCGGCACGATCGGCATGGCGCTCTACGGCCTCAGAACGGGGCGAAACTGGTTTGCCCTCGCGCTGGGCGTCCTCGGGGTCGCGCTTCTGATTGACGTGCCATCACTCCTTGTCGTCGAGGGACCTGCGTTGGCATCCGACCTGCTCGGCCTCTTCTGGGCGGTGCTGAACGGGGCGCTCTTCGTGCTTTACATCGTTCTCGGCCACAAGATTTCGGAAGGCGGAGCCTCGCGCGGCATCGAGCGACTGGGAGCAGCCATGAGCACGGCGTTTCTCTTCGTAATGCCGATCGGCTTTCTGCAGGCGCTGGAGGCTTTCGGCGCGCCGCTGCTTGTCCTTGCCGGAATAGGGGTCGGCATCTGCTCGTCGGTGATACCCTACGTTTGCGACCAGCTCGCCATGTCACGCCTGCCGCGGGCGAGCTTCGCACTGCTGCTGGCGCTCCTCCCGGCGACCGCCACCGTGATCGGCGTTCTCGTGCTTCGGCAGATTCCGAGCGCAGTGGACGTGGTGGGCGTGTTGCTCATCATGGTCGGCGTTGCAGTCCACAAGCCTTCGCATTCATGCGCTTGAGCAAACGCATGAATGCCGCTGCAACCTGCTGGGCGAACGACGGCTCCGAGGATCGTGCGGCCTGCCGGGGAGAAGGGCTAGCTCCGGTCAGAACCCGGACAGCACGATCTTGCCCTTGGCTCGTCCGCTCTCGATCATGGCATGAGCGCGCTTGAGGTTTTCCGCATTGATGGTGCCGTAGGTTTCGGCGAGCGTGGTCTGGATCCGGCCGGCATCCACCAGGTCCGCGACGTGGCTCAGCAGCTTGTGCTGCTCGATCATGTCGGCGGTCTGCCAGACCGGACGGGCGAACATCATTTCCCAGTGGATTGACAGCGCCTTGCGCTTGAAGGGGCGCAGGTCCATCGGCTCCTTCGGATCGTCGATCAGCGAGAAACGGCCCTGCGGCGCGATCAGTTCAAGGATGTCCGCGATGTGCTGGTCCGTCTGAGTCGTCGAGAAAACGAACGCGGGCGCACCGATGCCGAGCGCTTCCACCTGCGGTGCCAGTGCCTTGCTATGGTCGATGACATGATGGGCGCCGAGCTCGCGGATCCAGGCCTGCGTTTCCGGCCGGGAACCGGTGGCGATGACCGTCAGGTCCGTCAGCTGGCGCGCAAGCTGAATCGCGATCGAACCGACGCCGCCGGCGCCGCCGATGATCAGTATCGCGTTCGCCGCACCCGGAACCGGGTCCTGCACTTTCATGCGGTGAAGCATCGCCTCATAGGCGGTGATCGCGGTGAGGGGCAGGGCGGCGGCCTGTTCGAAACTCAGGCTTTTCGGCTTGGGGCCGACGATCCGCTCGTCGACGAGGTGATACTCGGCGTTCGTGCCCTGCCGGTTAATCGCGCCGGCATAGAAGACCTCGTCGCCCGGTTGGAAGAGCGTGACGTCCGGGCCGACAGCTGCAACAATACCGGCGGCGTCATAGCCCAGCACGCGATAGTCGCCGGCTTCCACGGCCGCGGAATTGCGCACCTTCGTATCGACCGGGTTTACCGAGACGGCCTTGATCTCGACGAGAAGATCGCGCCCGGTTGCTTCGGGCTTCGGCAGTTCGATGTCCAGCAGGGACTTATCCGCAGTGATGGGCTGGGGCATGGTGAAGCCGACGGCGCGCATGGAGTTCTCCTTCATTCGTTGCGTTCGCTGTAGATGTTGTCGATGCCTCCAGGTGGCAAGGAGTGATGTCGGGGCATCTGGGCCAGCTTGCGAGGTTTAGCGGACGCCTCTCTTTTCCAGCGCGACCGAAATCAGGAACACGCCAAGGCCGACCAGCGACAGGAATGCGCCGACATAGCCGGTTGCGGCGAAACCCCAGCCCCACGATATGACGAGGCCGCCGAGCCAGGCTCCGAGCGCATTGGCGATGTTGAAGGCCGAATGGTTGGAGGCGGCGGCGAGCGTCTGTGCGTCGGCCGCGACGTCCATAAGTCGTGTCTGCAGGGCCGGTCCGGGCGCAAAGCCGCAGCCAATCAGGAAGACGGTGATGTAGAGGGCGATCGGAATGTGCGCGAAGAGCGCAAAGCCAAGCATGACGAAGACGTAGAACACCATCGAGCCGCCGATCGTGCCTTTGAGCGAAATGTCGGCAAGCCGCGAACCGACAATGTTGCCGACATTCATGCCGATGCCGAAAAGGGCGAGCACGATCGACACCATGCCGACCGGAAGGCCGGCCGTTTGGGTTGTTGTCGAGGCGATGTAGCTGAACACGGAGAACATGCCGCCAAAGCCGATCGCGGCGATTCCGAGCGTCAGCCATACCTGGGTGCGGGCAAAGGCACTGAGTTCGCGGCGGATGCTGGCACCCTCCTTCACCGTGTCGCGCGGCTGGAAATACCAGAGCAGCAACACGGTCAGCACGCCGATGCCGCCCACCAGGTAAAACGCAGCCCGCCAGCTGAGCATCTGGCCCATCAATGTGGCAAGCGGCGTGCCGGCAAGCGTCGCGATTGTCAGGCCGAGCATCACCCGGCCGACGGCGCGCGCTCGCTTGTTGGGCGGCACCATGGAGGCAGCCACCAGCGATGCGACGCCGAAGTATGCGCCGTGTGGCAGGCCGGTGATGAAGCGTAGCGCCGTAAAGGTCCAGAAGTCAGGCGCCATCGCGCTCAGGATATTGCCGATAGTGAACACTATCATGAGGCCAAGCAGCAACGTGCGGCGCGGCAGCCGGGCGGAAAGAATGGCGATGATCGGCGCGCCGATGACGACGCCGACCGCATAGGCGCTGATCACGTAGCCGGCCATTGGAATGCTGACCTGATAGGTCGAAGCGACATCCGGCAGGAGGCCCATGATGACGAATTCACCCGTGCCGATGCCGAAGCCACCGACGGCAAGGGCGATCTCGATCAGGATGATCGCCAGCGGCGAAAGGGTTGTCACGGATTCCGGGGCGCGAGGGTCCGCCCGGTTTTGGACGGAATCGAGGGCGGCTGCGTTGTCACTCATGGTGGTAATGTCTGCTGAAGCGAGAAATCGGCGAGACGCCCAATTCACCCGTGGTGAGCGAATTATCGAGGTCGTGTCGCAAAGAGATACCACGCGATTGTGCATTGCGGTAGAACCTGCCGCGCGCTCCACCCATCTTCCATGCGAATGGGTGGGCGCAGGTGGCGACCGGCTCGCTGTTGATAAGTGTCAACCGCGCAACCATTTCTGGAATGATCCGTTGTCCCGCCGCCAAAACCGGCGCGTTGCCCAAGCGAGGCCAGATGAACCTGTTTGCCGTCTTCAACCGCGATGGCGGTACGTTCAGGACCACCGACATGGATGCCTACTGCGCCCATGCGGTCAAGACATTCAAGCAGGCCGGGCATGATATCGATTGTCATGTCGTGGCCGGCGATGACGTCGTCACAACGATGCAGAAGGCCGCGCAGAGCGACGGCATCGATGGGCTGATTGCCGGTGGTGGCGACGGCACGATATCGGCGGCTGCGGATATCGCCTGGCGGAGCGGCCTGGCGCTGGGGATCGTGCCTGCCGGCACGATGAACCTGTTTGCACGATCACTGAAATTGCCCCTCGATATCTGGCAGGTGTTGGATGTCCTGGCCGATGCCAAGGTCCAGAATGTCGACATTGCCAGTGCGAACGGCAAGAGTTTCGTGCACCAGTTCTCCGCCGGCCTCCATGCCCGGATGGTCCGCTATCGCAATTCGATGACCTATGGGTCTCGTCTTGGAAAGATAAGGGCGAGTACCCGCGCTGCCTTCGGCGTCATGCTCAATCCACCGGAGTTCGAGGTGGAGTTTAACGCGGAAGGGAAAGTCGGCCACCGCAAGGTTTCGGCCATCTCAGTTTCCAACAACGAGTTCGGCAGCGATCCGCTGATGTTCGCTGACAGCCTGACCGGCGGCCATCTCGGCTTCTACATTGCTGATCCCCTGAAGCCTGCGGGTGTCGCACAGCTGGCGCTCGACATACTGCGCGGCCGGCTGAAGGAGAACGCTGCCGTCACGGCCATGACCGCCACGGAACTGGAACTGCATTTTCCCCGCGAGCGTCACGATGTCCGCTGCGTCATCGATGGCGAGTTGCTGCCCATGGACCGCGACGTGAAGCTCAAGATCCATGCGGGCGAGCTCAAGGTCCTTGTGCCGCGCGACTCGGGCCAGGTTGAGCAAGGCGTCGGCAGCGGCATCTGATCTCACGGATACGAGCCACCGAAATGCGTGCGAGATGCCGTGAGGCTGAGCCCGCGATCCGTACCGTTCAGGCCGACACGATGACCCGGTTTCGCCCTCGCGCCTTCGCCTGGTAGAGATTGATGTCGGCGGCCTTCAGGCATTCGAGGGCGTCAAACCCTGTCGTACAGTGAAAGGCTCCCATGCTGGCCGAAACGGGCACGCGCGCACCCGAGGCAGAGCGGACATCCACGCGTTGGATAAGCTCTCTGACCTCCTCGCATCGGACGAGCATCTCATTGACCTTCAGGCCGCTCTGAAAGAGTGCGAACTCCTCGCCTCCGAGGCGGCCCACGATACCGGACGGACCTTGATATTTCGCGAGGATCAGCCCGATTGCGCGAAGGACGTCGTCTCCTGTGGCGTGGCCGTAGCGATCGTTGATCGATTTGAAGTGGTCAAGGTCGAGGAAGACGAGAGATCCTGTGACGCCGTTCCGGCTGAAATTCTCCAGCTCCTCCTGAAAGGCATAGCGGTTGAGCACGCCGGTGAGGTCGTCCTGGCGAGATTGCAGCCGTAATTCCTCGTAGGCCGAGGCCAGCCTTGCAAGTGCATCGGATGTTGCCGCCTCGGCTCTGCGGACGCGTTCGGATTGATAGAAATGCATTGCCGACGCCGGAATGCCGATTGCGAGCGGGCAGACGATCGTCATGATCAGTCCGGCGCCCGCGACCTGTCCGCCCAGCATGGGGACGAACGTGAACGATACGATCAGCGAGGCAAGCATGGATAGCAGCCCTGCCGCGATGGATTTGGTGACTATGAAGCGCATCATGCTGCCGGATAGAATTAGGTTTCCCCGGCCTTAGGCACCGCGGCCTAAGAAGGGGTTGAACATTCCCCTAAACATTGATGCATCACCCCTTACGCGTCGCGCCGGATGATCTGCCGACCTAGATCCTGGGCAGGTAGGTCCGGTAATCGAAGTCGGAAACGGTGCGAAGGTAGGTGATGGCCTCCTTCCGCTTCGTGTCGGCATAGAGCGCCCGGTACTGCTCGCCGAACGTATCGGCGATGAAGGGCGAGGCCGCGAAGTCTTCCACCGCGGTCAGGAAGTCATGGGTGAGGCGACGGCTGCCTTGCGCGGGCTTGCCCGGCTCCGTTGCCGGACCGGGGTCGAGCGTCTCGTCGAGGCCGAGCAGCATGCCGCCGAGGATCGCCGTCAGCAGGAGATAAGGGTTGGCATCCGCACCGGCGACGCGGTGCTCTACCCGTGCGCCCGGTCCATCCTTCTCCGGAATACGGACCGCCGTGCCGCGGTGGCCCGGACCCCAGTCTATGTCGACCGGCGCAAACGAGCCGGACTGGAAGCGGCGGTAGGAATTGGCGAAAGGCGCAAAGACCAGTTGGGCCTCACGCATCGTGTTTAGCATCCCGGCGCAGATGGATTTCAGCCGAACGGGATCGCCGCCCTTCGCATCCAGCACGTTGTTGCCGGCGCTGTCGATGACGCTCGCATGCACGTGCAGGCCGGAACCCGCGTGCTCGGCGTAGGGCTTTGCCATGCAGGTGGATTTCAGCCCATGCTTGCGGGCCGCCTGTTCCGCGATCCGCTTGAGGTAGATGCAGTCGTCGGCGGCGGCGAGCGCGTCCGGGCGATGGAGCAGGTTGATCTCGAATTGACCGGGACCGAACTCCGCCGTGGTCGCATCGGCCGGCAGGCCTTGTGCCTTCGCCCAGCTGCGCACCGTCTGCAGGTAGCCGTCGAGCGCATCGACAGCGCTCATGTCGTAGAGTTGGAAGCCGTTCGGCTCGCCGCGCCAGGTAAGCCGTTCCGGAGGACGTGGCTTGCCGGTTTCCCGCCAGTCGTCCTCGACGACGTAGAATTCCAGTTCGGTCGCGACCACCGGCGTCAGCCCGCGATCTTCGTAGCGTTTAAGCATCGCCGCAAGGATGGCCCTCGGGTCCATGAAGCTCGGCGTGCCGTCCAGTTCGTGCATGGTCGAGAGCACCTGGCGCGAACCTTCCGGCGCCCACGGCATAGGCGCAAGGCTGCGGCGGTCGGGAATGCAGACGCCGTCCGGATCGCCGATCGTCAGGGACAGGCCGGTGATGTCGTCGTTGTCGTCTCCCCAGATATCTAGCGATTGCGTAGAGGAGGGCAGGCGCACAGCGCCGTCCCAGACCTTCTTCTCCGCTTCGAGCGGGATCTGCTTGCCGCGCAGATCGCCGTTCATGCCAACGAGTAGGATCTCGATGCGGGGCGGAGCAGTCTCGTCAGTCATGGGGAATGTCTTCTGAAGGAGGTTGCGAAGCCCTGTTCGTAGCCGATAAGAATTGGTCACACAATCAGAAGGCAGAGCTACGCCCCATGTCCGATACATCGTCCCTTTCCAATCTCGGCGCCATCGATGCCGCGCATCACCTGCATCCCTTCTCCGACATGAAGAAGCTGAATGCGGCCGGCACGCGCATCATCCAGCGGGCGGAAGGGGTTCATATCTTCGACAGCAACGGCAAGAAGTATCTCGACGCTTTCGCGGGCCTGTGGTGCGTCAACATCGGCTATGGGCGCAAGGAAATGGCAGATGCCGTCTCCCGGCAGATGAACGAGTTGCCTTACTACAACAGCTTCTTCGGCACCACGACGCCGCCGACCACGCTGCTGGCCCAGAAGATCGCCTCCCATGCGGGCGGCAAGCTCAACCGGGTCTTCTTCACCAATTCCGGTTCTGAGGCGTCCGATACATGGCTCCGCATGGCCCGCGTCTACTGGAAGGCGCTCGGAAAGCCGGAGAAAACCCACGTGATCGCGCGCAAGAATGCCTATCACGGCTCCACCGTCGCCGGCGCCTCGCTGGGTGGCATGAAGTGGATGCACGAGCAGGGCAACCTGCCGATCGATGGCATCTCGCACATCAAACAGCCCTACTGGTATGCCGAGGGTGGTGATCTTTCGCCGGCCGAATTCGGCCTCAAGGTGGCCCGCGAACTGGAAGAGAAAATCGACGAACTGGGAGAGGACCGCGTCGCCGCCTTCGTCGCGGAGCCTATCCAGGGGGCAGGCGGCGTGATCATCCCGCCCGAAACCTATTGGCCGGAAATCGCCCGGATCTGCCGCGAGCGCAATATCCTGCTCGTGTCCGACGAGGTGATCTGCGGCTTCGGACGTCTGGGCTCCTGGTTCGGCTACCAGCATTTCGGCGTCGAGCCTGATCTCGCCCCGATTGCCAAGGGGCTGTCCTCCGGCTACCTGCCGATCGGCGGTGTATTGGTGAGCGACCGGGTGGCGGACGTGATGCTCGACGAGGTCGGTGACTTCAATCACGGCTTCACCTATTCCGGCCATCCGGTCTGCGCGGCAGCGGCGCTCGAGAACATACGCATCATCGAGGATGAGGGGCTCGTCGAGCGGGTGCGGGACGATATCGGCCCCTATTTCGCTAAAGGGTGGAAAAGCCTGGAAGATCATGAGGTGGTCGGCGAGGCGCAAAGCGTCGGCCTGATGGGCGGCCTGCAACTCGCCGCTGACAAGTCGACCCGCCGCCGCTATGCCAAACCCGACGACATCGGCACGATGGTCCGCAATCACTGCCTCGACAATGGTCTTGTGATGCGGGCGACCGGCGACCGGATGCTGGCCTCACCGGCATTCACGATCAGCCGTTCCGAGGTGGACGAGGTGGTCGAGAAGCTGCGCAAGGCTCTCGACCACTTGAGAGACACGGTAAGGGAGTAACGGTCTCGCTGCGGCGTTACGTTACTGGAACGCCGTCTCGTAGAAGCTCCTGAGCTTGCGCGAATGGAGGCGTTCGACCGGCATGGCCGCCAGCTTCTGCACGGCGCGGATGCCGATCTGCAGATGCTGGCTGACCTGCGTCCGGTAGAAGGCGGTCGCCATGCCCGGCAGCTTCAGTTCACCGTGCAACGGCTTGTCCGATACGCAGAGCAGGGTGCCGTAGGGCACGCGGAAGCGGAAGCCGTTGGCCGCGATGGTGGCGGATTCCATGTCCAGCGCAATGGCGCGCGACTGCGAAAGCCGCTTCACAGGCCCGCGCTGGTCGCGCAGTTCCCAGTTGCGGTTGTCGATCGTCGCGACAGTGCCGGTGCGCATGATGCGCTTCAGCTCGAAACCCTCGTAGCCGGTAATCTCTTCCACCGCGTCCTCGAGTGCCTGCTGCACCTCGGCCAGCGCCGGGATCGGCACCCACACGGGAAGGTCGTCGTCGAGAACGTGGTCTTCACGGACATAGGCATGCGCCAGCACGTAATCGCCCAGGCGCTGGCTGTTGCGAAGTCCGGCGCAGTGCCCGACCATCAGCCAGGCATGTGGTCGCAATACTGCAATATGGTCGGTGATCGTCTTCGCATTCGAAGGGCCGACACCGATGTTGACCAGCGTAATCCCGGCATGCCCTTTTTTCTTGAGGTGGTAGGCGGGCATCTGGGGCAGGCGCCCGACCACGTTGGCCTCATCGCGCGGTGTGCCGGCGTGCGTCACGATATTGCCGGGCTCGACGAAGGCGTCATAGCCTTCGCCGCCATTCGCCATCAGTTCGCGTGCCCAGGCGGTGAACTCGTCGATGTAGAACTGGTAGTTGGTGAACAGAACGAAATTCTGGAAATGGTTGGCGCTGGTGGCGGTGTAGTGGCTCAGCCGCGCCAGCGAATAGTCGATGCGCTGCGCCGTGAAGGGCGCCAAGGGAGCAGGTTCGCCCACCACCTGGTCATATTCGCCGTTGGCGATCAGGTCGTCGGTGTTGTTGAGGTCCGGCGTGTCGAACAGGTCGCGCAACGGCACGTCCGCCAGACCCGCTGTCGCCGAAGCTTCAACATGGGCGCCTTCGCCGAACGCGAAATGCAGCGGAATAGGTGTCGTCGATTCCGAGACGGTGATCGGCACGTTGTGATTGCGCATAAGCAGACCGAGCTGTTCCTTCAGGTAATGGCGGAAGAGCTTCGGACGGGTGATCGTGGTCGTGTAGATGCCCGGCGAGGTGACATGCCCGTAGGAAAGGCGGCTATCCGCATGCCCGAACGATGTCGATTCTATGCTGACCTGCGGGTAGCAGGCGCGGTAGCGGCCGGTGACGGCGGCCCCCTTTCCGAGGGCATCGAACGCCTGCATCAGGAACGTGGTGTTGCGCTCGTAGAGCCTCGTCAACTCGTCCACGGCCTCCGTCGGATCATCGAAGAGGCGGGGCTCGTAAGGGCTTGGGCTGATGAAAGACAGAGGCGACAGGGAGAAGATTCGTTTGCTCATGTGGCATTATAGGATGAAGTCGCTGACAAGCAAAAGGCTCATCGTGCGGCCCGTGTCGGTCTGGTTCAGCTCATTGACTGCCGCTGGAGGCTGACGAAGAGCACAAGCCCAGCGCCACGTTTCGGCATCAGCCCGTCCGCGGACATGCCAACTGCGACGGCCGCCAGAGGACCGACGAGGATGAGGGTGGCGAGGCAGAGGCGGACGCTGGTGACGATCGCCCTTTTAAGGCCGCGTGTGCCCGAATGGGGCCGGGCTCTCATAGCGATACTCCGCAGCCGAACGAGGACTGGCAGGGCGAGGATGGCAGCAACCCGTGCCTTGAACCGCGATTGTTCGGCTGGCTTGCAACAGCCGCGAACAGGATCGCGAAGTTGGCGCAGATCAGAGTAACGATGAAGAGACGGCGAGCGAGCACTGACATCTGACTTTCCCAAATCCAATAGTGGCAGGATAGTGACGCCGCCCTGAACTCACTCTGACGCATGGGTTCATGTGATGTTCAGTATAGCAAACGGAATCCGGGGGAACTCAGGCGTGTGCATGGAAAAAAGGCCGGCTTGTGAAGCCGGCCTTTGATCAGATCATTCCCGCTCTTTACGCGACCCGAGCGGGAACGGTGTCTTGAACGAACCGCTTAGTTGGTTGGACGCATGGCACCACTGTAATAGTCACCGGTGTCCTGCGAACCGTCGACATAGGTGTCGGACATGTTCGGGCCGCCAACCATATACCGGCTATCGCCATTGATGCTGCCGGTGGACATCGTATCGACCTGGCTGTCATTGACCGCGGGCGGAGCTTCCGCATACGGATCGTACTGAGTGGACTGAGCAAGGGCTGTGCCTCCGAAAGTAGCGGAAGCAATTAGAGCGGCTGCAAAACCGGAAGTCAGATAGGTTTTCATAATCCTGCCTTTCCATTGATCTCATCGAGCGGCTTGAAATTTTGTGCCGCTCGCAAGGGAAAGAACACGCTCGCCATCACATCGTTCCGAGAAAGATGAGATTTGCCGTTCACAAAGAAATGGCAGATAGATCAAGCAGTTGTGAAGTGGTGCCTATTTCGATGCGAACTACCGCCTCTTTCCGGAGGCCCGTTGGCAGCCCGAAAGCATCCGTTGATTCGCCAATGGCGTTCAACTATGGTGTTGCTGTGATCCCTTGTTGAGAGACCATGGAATCACTGCAGGTGAAGGGCGATTGCGACCCGCCGTTCAGCCGGTGTCTTGAATGAACTGCAAAGACCAGCCGCCTTGGCGGCTGGTCTTTTTATATGTGCTACGCCGTTGAGCGCGGTACTGTCGCTGCGCCTGAAGCGATCACGCCTGCCGCAAAAATACCGGCAAACATCATCTTCACCGGAAGTATCCGGCCACTGGTGGCCCACCGCAATCTGCGGTGGATCTGGTGCGGTGAACCGACCGATGGCTCGGTCTTACTGCTGGCGGTTCGCGCCTTCATAGTAGTCGCCGCTGTCGGCAGTCGGGGTGACCTCGCGGTGCGTAAAGCTGCCACGGTCCCCGACACTGTTGGTCTGGACGCGATCGATGTGTCCGGCGGCTTCCTTGGAAGCGCCTGCATAATAGTCGCCGCCTGCAAGTGCGGCGCCGCCGAAGGCGACCGAGGCAATGAGGGCAGCAGCAAAGGTAGAGGTGAGAGACTTGGTCATTTTCTTATCCTGAACAGTTTGAACTGCCGCGCAGAGTTTGCGACCTGATGCGCGGCATGTTGGTGTCTTGATGGGCTTGCGACCGATTACTGCGGACGGTTTGCGCCTTCATAGTAGTCGCCGTTGTCGGGCGCCTGCGCGATCTTCTGATGCGTGAAGCTGCCGCGATCGCCGACGCTGCTGGTCTGGACGCGGTCGATGTGTCCGGCGGCATCCTTGGAAGCGCCCGTGTAATAGTCGCCGCCTGCAAGTGCGGCGCCGCCGAAGGCGACCGAAGCAATAAGGGCAGCAGCAAGAGTGGAGGTGAGAGACTTGGTCATTTTCATATCCTTGGATGATTAGGCTGCCACGCAGAGTTTGCGACCTTATGCGGGGCACGCCGGGGTCTTGAATGAACTGGCAGGCTTAGTTCGGACGGTTTGCGCCTTCATAGTAGTCGCCACGATCGACGGCCTGGTTCGCGACCTGGACCGAAACGCCATCACGCTGGATGGAACGCTCGCCTACACTGCTTGTCTGGAAGATATCGACGGAGGCTGCCGGCTGGGCATCTGCGCCCTGATAATAGTCGCCAGAGGCCAGTGCAGCGCTGCCAAATGCAGCTGACGCGATAAGAGCGGCGGCAAATGTAGAAGTAAGAGACTTGGTCATATTCGTTTCCTTTGTCAGCCAGAGCGAACCAGTGTCGCTTGCTGGAGGCTGATATCGGATCGAAACGAGGGAGGCGGAAGGCCGCAAATTGGAATGCGTTGTCAACGAGACATTGACAATCGATGAGCTGCCAAATCGGCGGCAACCATAAGGGGTGATGTGGGCGCAGTTTTTACGGTCGCATGAGCTTCCGGGATTGCCGTTGCCGCCCATGCAAGTCAACAATATTGATTGAAATCAGTCGCTTACGATTTAGAAGATGTGAATGTGACCTATGGGCGAGGGCGCGCCTTCATCGGTGCGGCATATGTGGCGATTTCGGGGCAAACTGACGAATGCCCTCCGTTTCAAGAGTTTCACAAAACTGTTACATTGGGAAAAAATGCTCTGCGCTGCCTGTTTTTGGCGCGCTGGTGGCTGTGAATTGAGCAGAAGGGGGCGCCGCAACCGGATTTGCGACGCCTGATGGCGGAACTTTGTGCAGAACTCTCAGAGCTTGGTCCAGGTCTGTGACTTGCAGAGGATCTTGAGAACGCATCCCTTCATCTGCAGCGAATTTCCGCTAACCGAGCCGGTGCCGCTATAGGTCTTGTCGGCGGCCGGGTCTGTGATCTCGCCGGCATAGCGGCCATTGCTTCCGGCAAGCCTGCCGATTTTCTTTCCGGCATGCTGTCCGGTTTTCAAGGTAATGCAGTAGGCGCCACCGCATTCCGCAATCGTTGCGGTTTCGCCGCTGGCTGTTTTCCAGTTTCCTTCAATCGCCTCCGCGGCCTGGCCCGCGGTCGCCGCGAGCACAAATGCTGACGCGAGCATCAATCGACGCATCATGTTTGGTTCTCCATCCCATTTCGCGCGAGATGTCGCGCGCCATTCCTCCATCCCGCGGTTCAGGCGGGCAGGCCCAAGCTAGCTTACGCGCACGTAAAGGTAAATCTATCGGGTCGGGCGGTGAGCGGGATTTTCGGAGGGTGGTCGCCGCGGAAACTCAGAGAGGTTCACGCCGCTCCTTGAATGGTGGTTAGCGAAGGGTTGAAATCCGGATCTGAATTTTTCGTAAAATTTGAGGCAAATCGCCTAATCCGCAGGGCTTCTGATATTTAACAAAAACCCAATTTTACCAAGCGTTTGGATTTTGTTTTCATCAAATTAATCATGCCTTTTAGGCGACTGTTGGAAAATCTGCCGCATAGTCATCCTCACAAACGAGCGGGAAATTCCGCCGGCCTGAAGGACCAGATGAACCGCTTGAAGACGGTGATCCGGAAGGTGCCCGAAAGGGAAATAAAACAGGGACATGCCGAAGTAACAGGCTTCGAACAGGGACAAAAACGATGGCACGCTTTGAAATGCAGAATTCCGAATACGCCACGATGGGTGGCGAAGCCCGCCCCGACATCTTCTGCGACATGGGGTTGATGTATGCGACAGGTCGTGGTTGCCCGGTGGATCTCGTTTCGGCTCACAAATGGCTGAACATCGCGGCCATCAAGGGTTCCGACCGTGCCGCCGAGCTTCGCGCCGATCTGGCCCGGACGATGAGCAAAACAGACCTCGCTGCGGCACTTCGTGCCGCTCGCGAATGGATGACGCTGCACTGATCCGGCGGCGTGATAAACTTCGCTACGGATTTCAAACGCTGCACGACGATATCATAACGGATAGGACCGCGACCGGCAGGAACAAGGCCGGCGCGATCCTATGCGGTTTTCGTCATATCAAAGAGTTTTAAGAACCTGCGGCAGCGCCTCTTCCAGGAGGGCCATGTCGGCTTCCGGTCCGGCACTGATGCGGATGCAGCGATTGAGCGGTGCAACGCCCGGCATGCGGATGAACACCCCATGCTCCATCAGCCCATCGACGATGGCTTTCGAATAGACGCCGTCCCGACCGCAATCGATGGCGACGAAGTTGGTTGCCGACGACAGCGGTGAAAGGCCATTTGCCCGGGCGATGGTTGAGATCCGTTCGCGGGATGCGGCGATCCTGTTCCGCACGTCTTGAAGATAGGGCTGGTCTGCAAGGGCGGCGAGCGCTGCCGCGGTGCTGATTCTCGCCATGCCGAAGTGATTGCGGATCTTGTCGAAGGCGTTCGCGGTGCCGGGTGTTGCGATGACGTATCCGACCCGCGCGCCTGCCAGGCCATAGGCTTTGGAGAAAGTTCGCGTCCGCACCACGTTCGGGCGGTCGATCAGGGCCTCGATGGAAGGTGTGGATCCTGCCGGCGCCGTTTCGCAGTAAGCCTCGTCGAGGATCATCAGGCACGTCTCCGGCAGCGCCCGGGCAAACTCCACAATACTGTCCGCATCCCACCAGCTGCCCATCGGATTATCCGGGTTGGCGAAATAGACGAGGGGCGGGTTCTCCTTGCGCACCGCCGCCAGAAGCCCGTCGAGATCCTCGCGGTCGTTAGCGTATGGTGCCGTCACCAGCCGCCCGCCATGGCCGTTCACATGGAAATTGAAAGTCGGGTAGGCGCCAAGCGATGTCACCACGGTCATGCCGGGGTCGATCACCAGGCGAACGATCTGACCGAGAAGCGAATCGATTCCCTCGCCGATGGCCAGGTTCTCGGGTCGGCAGCCGAGATGGCTCGCCAGAGCCTGTTTCAGTTCGTAGTTTTCGGGATCGCTGTATTTCCAGGTATCGGCGGCGGCTTCCGTGATGGCCCGGAGCACGGAGGGTGCCGGTCCAAAACCGTTTTCGTTGGCCCCGATGCGGGCCTTGACCTGCAGGCCGCGATTTCTCTCGATCGCCTCCGGCCCGACGAACGGCACAGTGGCGGGAAGCGAGTTGATGAGGGGCGTGAAGCGGGAAAAGGCGGACATGGCGATGAGCTCTGCTGCGAAAACCGGCACCATAAGGCTGATTTTCGACCACGCAAGTCCTCAGTAACGCCAAATGGCTTCACCGGCGAGGCGTTGCCGGTGGCGTGTCGACAGGCCGTGGGGGCGCGCCGCTTGTCGGTCCGCTGGGCCGACCGCAATGGCAGGCCTGCGGAGGTCCGGCGGGTAACGATGGGAAGCGAGACGCGCGCTCCGCCCTAGCTGTTCTCGAAGCTCAGGCGAATGACGTGATGCAGGAACTCGCTATCGATCAGCATGTTGAAGCCGATTGTGACCTTTTCTTCTTCCCGGCGGATCAGCGTGCTTCCGATATCGTCATGGATGCCGAGAATCTTCAGGAAGAAATTGTTGGGCACAGGCACATTCGGGCTGACGTCCAGTTCCGCGCCATAGAGCGAAATGGTGCGGATCAGGCAACGCACATGCGTCTTGGTGCTGAGGTGGTGGCCTACAAAGATGATCTTGCCCGGGCGATCGATTGTAAACTTCTCGAAGACCTGGTCGCGGGGGATGTTCTGTTTAGGGTCTCGTTCCATGTTCAAGGGCATAACACCCTCCTTCTGGCTCCTCGTTGCAGTGATTCTACCGGCATTGGACTAATACATCCTGAACATCTTCAACCCAGTAGCGTAATCCGCGAAAATCCAACGCAGGCATGGTTGGAGCATCTGCGGTCCGCCTGTTGACGCCGTACCGGTGCAAAGCTACCCCTTCGGGATCAGGAGCTTATGTCCGGGCCGCAAGGCGGGAAGGAAGAGTTTTGACAGACAGGCTGGTTATCGTGGGAGCGGGGCAGGCGGGTTTTGCACTCGCCGCGAAATTACGTTCGCTGAAGGATGCCCGGCCAATTACCATCCTCGGCTCGGAAGACGCGTTTCCTTACCAGCGACCGCCCTTGTCGAAAAAGTACCTTATGGGCGAGATGGAGTTCGACCGCCTGACGTTTCGCACCGAGAACTGGTACGCGGAAAACAATGT
This sequence comes from Pseudorhizobium xiangyangii, assembly GCF_020531965.1. Lineage (GTDB taxonomy): Bacteria > Pseudomonadota > Alphaproteobacteria > Rhizobiales > Rhizobiaceae > Neorhizobium > Neorhizobium xiangyangii. The sequence continues at coordinate 164,593 of NZ_JAJAWH010000009.1, forward strand.
TGAAATTCGGCTGTCGACCTATGTCGAGCAGATCGACCGGACAAAGAAACGTGTCCGCATGCAGGACGGCTCGTGGCTTGACTACCAAACGCTGGCGCTGACCACGGGCGCGGTCCCACGCACACTTCCGGCGGCGATCGGTGGCGATCTCGACAGTGTCTTCGTCATGCGCAACAAGCGCGATGCAGATCTGCTCGCCGAGGAGATGCTCCCGGGCCGTCGTCTGCTTGTGATCGGCGGTGGCTATATCGGGCTGGAGGCTGCGGCGGTTGCCCGGCATCTCGGGGTCGAGGTGACGGTGATCGAGATGGCGGATCGCATCCTGTCGCGAGTGGCGGCGCCCGAAACCGCCAACGTGATCCGCACCATTCACCTGCAGCACGGCGTTACCATACGCGAGCGGACGGGGCTCGCCCGCCTTATCGGCAAGAATGGCAAGGTCTGTGGCGCCGAACTGTCGGACGGCAGCGTGATCGACGTGGACTTCGTCATCGTCGGCATCGGCGTCACGCCCGAGGACCGGCTTGCGCAGGAAAGCGGCCTGGATGTCGGCAACGGCGTCATCGTCGATGCTTTCGGCCGGACCTCAGACGTGTCGATCGTTGCTGCCGGCGACTGCACGCTCCTGCCCTGGAAGGGACGGCAGGTCCGTCTCGAATCCGTTCAGAACGCCGTCGATCAGGCCGAGGCGATTGCCGCCATCCTTGCCGGCGGCACGGCTCCCTACCAGCCGACACCGTGGTTCTGGTCCGACCAGTACGACGTGAAACTGCAGATCGCCGGCTTCAATCTCGGCTACGACGAGACGCTGGTCCGGCCGGGCATGCGCGAAGGCAGTGTCTCCATCTGGTATTTCCGCGACGGGCGCTTCGTTGCCGTGGATGCCATCAACGACGCCAAGGCCTACGTCACGGGCAAGAAACTTCTCGATCTGGGTATCGAACCCGACCGGGCGGTGCTGTCCGATGCGGCGGCCGATCTCAAGCAACTTCTCTCCTAGGAAAATATCTTATGCCTGTACCGAAGAACCAGTTCAAAGCCGCCCTCCGCGAGGGTGGGCGGCCCCAGATCGGCCTGTGGCTGAACACCGGGGAGCCACTTCTCGCGGAGCTGGCAGGGACGGCAGGCTACGACTGGCTGGTAATCGACGGCGAGCACGGTCCGAACGACCTGCGCAGCATCATATCGCAGCTGCAGGCGCTGGCAGCGTCCCCGGCTGAGCCGGTGGTTCGCCCGCCGACGGGCGAGACATGGATGATCAAGCAGCTGCTCGACGCCGGCGCCCGCACGCTTCTGGTGCCGATGGTCGATTCGGCAGAGCAGGCCCGCGAACTAGTCCGCGCCGTCCGTTATCCGCCGCACGGCATCCGTGGGGTGGGCGCAGCCGTTGCGCGGGCCTCGGCCTTCAACACGATTGCCGATTATGCCGATACGGCATCCGACGAGATCTGCCTTCTGGTGCAGGCCGAAACCCGCGCCGCCATCGCCGATCTGGAGAATATCGCTGCCGTGGATGGCGTGGATGGTGTCTTCATCGGCCCTGCCGACCTGTCCGCGGACATGGGCTATATCGGCCGGATCGAAGCGCCCGAGGTTCAGGAAGTCATCGAGAAGGCGATCGGCACGATCACGGCCGCCGGAAAGGCGGCGGGCATCCTGACGTTCAACGAGGCGCTCAACCTGCGCTACATCGATCTTGGTGCGCGATTCGTTGCCGTGGGCTCCGATGTTGCCGAATTTGCCGGCGCGCTTCGGGGCCTGGCGGCTCGCTACGGCCGCGGCATCCCCAATTCCGGTGGCCGATCCGGCTACTGACAGGGCAAAAGCTGTGCTCCGGGAGGTCGGTGCACAGCATTTCCACCGCTGTTGCGAAAAGACCTTGCAATCGGCAAGCATCCGAAATAATCAGGCCTCGACCGGAGAGGTGGCCGAGTGGTCGAAGGCGCTCCCCTGCTAAGGGAGTATACGTCAAAAGCGTATCGTGGGTTCGAATCCCATCCTCTCCGCCATTGATTTAAGCAATCACCTAAAAATCATTCTGTTTTCGATGCCCCGTATTTCGCGCTTGCGCAATCGCTGCACCTTCGGTGCATTGAGTTGGGCCCTGAACCCATGTCAAGCGCCGCTTCCATGCCCGACTAGGTTCTCGAAAACGGACGTCTCCCGCATAGGGACAGTTACGCGGCCTCGCCTCGAAGACGTAATATATCCTTGGATGGCGGTAAGCCGAACTGCCGGGCATATTCCCTGCTGAACTGGTTCGGGCTTTCGTAGCCGACACCGAACGCCACCGAAGTAGTGTTTCCCTCTCCGGCCATAAGAAGCGTCCGCGCATGCAACAACCGGACTTGCTTCTGGTACTGGATCGGGCTCAGCGCGGTGACAGCCTTAAAGTGGCGATGGAACGCCGAAACGCTCAAGGCCGCCATTTCGGCAAGCGCCTCCACCTTCAAGGGCTTTGCGAAGTTCTCCCTGATCCACTGGATCACGGCGCCGATCCGTGAGAGCGCCGCATCAGGCACGGCGATGTCCCGAAGCATCCAGCCGAGAGGCCCCTGCAGCACCCGGAACAGGATTTCCCTTTCGTAGGCAGGCGCGAGCACGGCAACCTCGTCCGGCCGGTCCATAAGCCGAAGCATCCGCACCCAAGCGTCAAGAAACTCGTTGTTGACCGGCGCGACCGAGAAGCCCGATCCAGACAGCTTGCCGCAGACCTGAACGGGAAGATCGCTAATCAGCGCCGCGACCGTCGGAGGATGTAGCGTCAGGCTGACCGCGAGATACGGCTCCCCGGACGCCGACGGATGCACCGATCCTACGGCCGGAAGATCGACCGACATGACGAAATAGGTGGCTGGATCGTAGGCAAAGGTCCGGTCTCCGACCGTCATCGTTTTCGATCCCGTCAGGATCAGGTTGATCATTGGCTCGTAGACGGCCGAAAGGCGATGTTCCGGTATCTCGCCCTGGACCATGGCGACGCGGGGAATACCCGTTTCCGTCCGCCGGTTTTCGGCCGACGAGGCTAGGCTGCGCAGTTCCTGAAGTTGCTTTTCCATGAGGACAACGGTGACAGACCGGAGATGCTATCGCAATCACAAAGCAGAAATAGGCAAGTAACAGAGAGGAATGGGTGAGCGCACGAGACAGCACGGTCCTAGCCTCTAGTCAGACCGAAGAGGCAAGGAGAATCCCATTAAGATCGTCATAATTACCGGCAGCAGCCGTGGTCTTGGAGCAAGCACCGCCATCGAGTGTGCCCAAAACGGCATGGGCGTGATCGTCACCTACAATAGCAATCCCGACAAGGCCAAGGACGTTGTGAATACGATCGCGCAAAACGGCGGCAGGGCCGTGGCCCTGAAACTCAACGTGGGCGACATCAGCTCGTTTTCGGCGTTTCGTGACGACGTCGCGGGGAAGTTGGGAACTATCTTCGGCCGTGGCGATTTCGACTATCTCGTCAACAACGCCGGATATGGCCTCTTCAGTCCGATAGCCACGGTGACGGAAGAGCAGTTCGACGGACTGTTCAACGTACACCTCAAAGGTCCATTCTTCCTGACGCAGATCCTGCTTCCGCTGATGGCGGATGGCGGCCAAATCATAAACATCACCAGCGCCACATCGCGCGTGGCGACCGCAGGCGTAGCCCCCTATGCCTCGTTCAAAGGTGGCCTCGAAGTCCTGACCCGCTATATGGCCAAGGAGTTTGGCGAGCGCGGTATACGCGCGAACTCGATTGCGCCTGGCGCGATACGCACCGAGCTCGGCGGTGGCCTGAACGACGAGTTCGAGGCAATGCTTGCCGGTCAGACTGCGCTCGGCCGCGTCGGCGAACCTGAAGAGATCGGTAGCGTCGTCGCCAGCCTACTGTCGAGCGAGAATCGCTGGATCAACGCCCAGAACATCGAAGTCGCCGGCGGCTACATCATCTGACCAAAGGAGAACATTGTGCTCGATCATGTCTTCATTTCCGTTAGCGATATCGCCCGCTCGATCGCCTTTTACGAGGCGGTGCTGGCACCGCTCGGAATCGTTCATGCACATGACTACGACGGGAAGGACGGGCCTCCCGGCCATCCGGACCTGAAGGGTTTTGGCGCTAACGGCAGGGTGTTTTTCTGGCTTCGCGAAGGGTTCGTGGATGGTCGCTCGGCGCATATCGGTTTCGTCGCCAAAGGCACCACCCAAGTCGAAGCCGCTTTCGACGCCGCGATCACCGCGGGTGCAACCGAGATCCATCCCCCCGGCCCGCAGCTCCACTACGACCCACGCTATTACGCCGCGCAGGTTCGCGACCCCGACGGCTATAGCCTCGAATTCGTCTACAAGGAATGGCAGCACTGATATGACAAAGCTGATGATATATGGTGCGACCGGTTATACCGGCCGCATGGCAGCGAAACATGCAAAGGCGGCAAGCACTTCTCTGGTCCTCGCAGGCCGCAGCGAAGCGACCCTCTCCAGGCTTGCCGCCGAGCTCGGCGTTGAATACCGGGTGTTTAACCTCGGCGACACTGCAGGGATCGACAATGGTGTTGCCGATATATCAGTCCTGCTGAACTGCGCCGGACCTTTCCTGAGGACCGCCGAAGTCCTGATGCGGGCGTCGCTCCGCAACGGCGTGCACTATCTCGACACTGCAGCCGAACTCGACAGCTACCATCTGGCCGAAGACCTGGACGATGAGGCGAAGGCAGCAGGGATCATGCTGATGCCGGGCGGTGGTGGCAGCGTCGCAATGCTCGGCAGCCTCGCCGGACATGCTTTGGGGAGGGTCCGAGCGCCCCGCAAGATCGGTATTGCTCTGCATGTTGCAGGTGGTCTTTCGCGCGGGTCGGCGATCAGCGCGATGGAGAATGTCACCACACAGACCTTCGCTCGTCTCGACGGCAAGCTCGTCAGCACTCCTGCCGAGGGTATTAGGAAATTCGACTTCGGCAAAGGCGAGGTCGATTGCTTCCCAGTGACGCTTCCCGATCTCATCACGATCTGGCGGTCCACGGGCGTTCCTGACATCGAGACCTTCGTGCATGTGACAGGCGACGGCTTTCCTCAGGGCGATGTCTCTCTGCTCCCGGATGGGCCGAGTGAAGAGGATCGGCTGGCGAACCGATATCAGGCGGCCGTCGAAGTCACCGACGCGGAAGGCCACGTGATCCGCTCGCTACTTGACACGGTCAACGGCTATACCTTTACCGCGATGGCTGCCGCCGAAGCAGGTCGCCGTGTCCTCGCAGGCGAGGTCCGCCCCGGCTTTCAGACGCCTGCCGCCCTGTTCGGAAGCGGCTTCGCCCAGACCATCGCCGACACCACGATCACCGACATCTGAGGAGCGCACCATGCAGAAGATGGTCGCATCCTTCATCACGGCCGCAAACGCATTCGACGTCGAAGGCACGCTGTCCCTGTTCGCTCCCGATGCCGTCATCGACGATGTTTCGATCGGCGACGCCTTTGTTGGCAGGGACGGCGTCCGGATCTACTTCGAGCGGTTCTTCGTTGGTTACAACACCGCAAGCAGGTTGCTGTCCATGGAGCCACTGGACGCCTTCAACGCGGACCTCCGCCTGGATTTCAAGGGCGATTTCGGCCACGAGACCGGCATCATGAGGATCGCGACCAGTTCGGACGGCCTGATCGAGCGCATCGACGCCGACCTCTAATAGCAGACCCACAAACAGCTCCACCGAAATAACCAACATCTGCGCCTAAGGTGCCGATACCGGGAAGGTTTGCATCCGGCAGGCCTCAGCACAGGAAGGAGTACGTTCATGACGACCTCGACCTCTCTCACGCAGGAGGCCGCCGACAAGCTGGCTATCGTCGAAGCGCTGTAAGTTTTGCCGCAGGTATAGACCTCCGTCACAAGGCGCTTCTGTCGTCATCACTCGCGGATCCCTCATTGCAGCACCAGCGTTCGGCTGCTCCAGCGGATGGGCAACTGGTGGGGAAGGGCGCCCACCAGTGAATGTCATCCTTTAGGCTAGCGAGAAAACAATGGAAAAGCTGCTTATGGTTGGCGTCGCCCGGCCCGGCGACAGAACCCCGAGAGTGCGAGTAAATAGTTTTGTGGCCCGAGGCACTGGCCGAAATCGAGCGGATTGATACTTATAAGAACTGGAGTTTGAGTAGGTTTTCCCGGAAGCAACAGGATCGCCAGCCAGCGGGTTTTTCCTGGCGGTTGCATCGCTTGGCTGCGGGACAAACAGCGTCCCTAGCGAGAACGTTCTTCAACGGCGATGGAGGACCGCATGCTACGCCGAAAAACGCTCACCGCAGACCACAAGCTTGCGCGTCAACTTCGCGATACGTTTTTCCCGGCTTCGGGAATTCTGACCGTGCCCAGGATAGACAGCGCACCGGTCGGGCAATGCTACAGGAATGCGCGTGTGGCTCACATGCGGTTCGGCGTCGGTGTGCAGCTTGGATGGCTTCTCTGTCATTTGCCCGGGCATTTTCTGGAGGCACTTCACCACGCTGTTATCGTGGCGAAGGACGGAAGACTGGGCGATATCACAGCGCCTGCTTTCCCGGCGAGGACTATAAGAAAATAGCGTTCATAGTCGATACCGAGACCACCTTCGGCAAGCTCGACCCGATGCTTCCTTCCAAATTCATTCAGTTGGACGCGGAGCCGGCGACCTCGGACTACATCCGGCTGACGATTGAAAGGCAGGAGATAAGTCGGTCCATCAACGCGCTCGCCAGCAAGCATTTCAACATCGTGGAAGTGGGACGAGGACTGTTCGGCTTCAAGATAGACCCGAGTTCACCGGTATCCCCCGACATCCTGGCCCTCAAACAAAAGAGAGAGGCTGTCAGTGACTGTCGGAACCGGTACATGACACGAATGAGTGCCGGGGATTTTCGAAAAATCCGCTGACCCGTTGCGAACCACGCAGCCAGCTTGAATTGACAGTTCGCACACTCGGGAGGAAGACATAGGGCAGATGCCGTATTTGAGCGGCCGTAGAGCGACGGAAATCTGCCGACGGTTACGGGAATACTCCCGCGAATGCGGGCCTCTGAATCCCTGCGGGATCATAGTGGCAGGGTTGGGGGAATTCGTGGCGAACCGAATTAGGGGTAAGGTGGGCGGCACCATGGAGACTGAGTTTTTATCAGGCCGCCCGTGCCACGATGCCCATCGTGGCAATGACGAGGGGGCAGGAACGCCAACCTCGCCAAGCCTGTCTGCCGTCGCGTATCCGCGCGGCCGTCACTTATGCTTCAGGAGCCAGATCTTGCCTGCCATGGTGATCCCATGGGGAGCTTCGTCCGTTGCCACATCTGGTGTGAGGTTTCGCAGAAGGCCGAATTCCCTCAACTCGTTCAAAGTCCCGGTCATCAGGAATTTGACCTTGCGCGGCCGCTCCTTGAAGCGGTCGGTTCTGGCGTAGGTGACGACGGCGTTCAGGTGCGTCCATCGTTTTCCCTCCTGGAAGTGCAGGTCACCGTCCTTGGCAAGCTTCAGGCCACGGATTTGGGTCGGGGTCAACGAGATCACCGTGTCAGCGGCGGTCGTGTTGTTACTTGCGGTCATGTTCAAACTTCAGTCCTTGGAAAAGTCGGTTTAGTTTTCGGATCGGAGCGCTGTCGTCAGGCGCCGTGGTTAGTGTCATGCGAGAGGTAGAGCCTTTGCGGCATCCCGGAAGGAGACCAGCTTGCCGCGCTTTTCATCCCACAGCGCGAGCCCGACGCACGAAAGACTCTGCGACAGGGTTGTGCGGCCGATGGATGCCAGTTCGGGATGGTCGCGCAGCACTTCCGGCAGTCTGTAGTAAGGTATCCTGCTCGCCAGGTGATGGACGTGGTGAACACCGATGTTGCCGGTAATCCATCGCAGCACCAGCGGCAGGTCGTAATGGGACGCACCATGAAGCGCGGCTTCGGGAAACTGCCACTCCTCGGACGTTGCCCAATGGGTATCCTCGAACTGGTGCTGAACGTAGAAAAGCCAAACGCCGGCCGCAGCCGCCAGCAGCACCACCGGCAGGTGGATCAGCAAGAAGGGCACAAGCCCGACGGCCCATATCATCAATGCCGCCAGTATTGCGATCGCAAGGTTCGTGCCCATGGTGGATATCCAGGGCATGACCCCGGAATTCATCATCCCGAAAGGCAGGCGTTGCTTGACGAGGAAGAGCCAGGCGGGACCGATGCCGAACATCACCAGTGGATGGCGGTAGGCTCGGTATGCAAGGCGCTTTGATCGCGGCAGGGAATTGTATTCCGCGACGGTCAGGGTGGTAATATCGCCGATGCCCCGTTCGTCGAGATTGCCAGTCGACGCGTGATGGGTTGCATGGGCCTGACGCCAGTAATCGTATGGCGTCATGGTCAAGACGCCCAGAGTGCGCCCCGTCCATGTGTCAAGCTTGCGCCGCGCAAAGAACGAGCCGTGCCCGCAATCGTGCTGGATCATGAACAGCCGAAGCAGGAAGGCGGCAGCCGGAATGATCAGAATCAGCCCCGGCCAAAATCCGTGCAGGACCGAAGCATAGGCTCCGGCCCAGAAGGCGGCGAAAGGGAGGACAGTTACAAAAAGCTCGAACACGCTACGTCCCAGACGTGGCTGCCGGTATTTTGCAAGTATCTTCAGCCAGGAGCCGCCGGTATTCGTGAACGACGCGTCGACGGCGCGGGCATGAGTGTTCATGAATTTCGATCCCTTTCCAGCCGCAGGTAAACGGCGCCGCAGCAGGCGTATTCCACGCTGCCGGGCATACCCTTGACTGTCAGGCTTTACGAGCCTTGCGAGCCGCATAGCGGCGATCCCGCTCGGCCTTGCGTTCGGCTTCATCGGCCACCACGCGAGAAATACGATTGTTCATTTCTGCCTGCCGGGCTTCGGCTTCGGCTCTCTCACTGGCTTCGGCTGCGGCAGCCGCTGCTGCGGCTTCCGCCAGCAGACGCTCGTTCTCTGCCTGCTTCAAGGCTTCGCGCTCGGCGCGGCGAGCCGCCCTTGCCACGCTCACTGCCTCGCGCGCCGCCAATCGTTCCTGAACTTCAGGATCAGTCGGTTTCGGGGCGGCTGCAAACTTGGTCAAAAGCTCCCGCTTGGCATTCTCCGCAGTCTTGCGGCGCTCGGCAAAGCCATTGTCGCTCGAATGTCTCAATATATCTTCCTCATAGAACTTCAGAAGGCCGTGGCTCGAAGCGCAAACGGCCTGATGGGAAACCTCTCGGATACCGTATGAGGTCAACCAGCCAACGGGAAAAGGCCAGACATCTGTCTGGCCTTTATATGTCTTGCCACCATGCCAGTATGTCCGGTCATGGAGACCGGAGCATTAAACGGCCTGCAGCTGGCCTGCGGACATCTTGCCCGACTTGCGGTCCTGCTCAAGCTCGAAGCTAAGCTTCTGGCCTTCGACAATCGAGCTCATGCCCGCACGTTCGACGGCGGAGATGTGAACGAAGACGTCGGCGGAACCGTCGTCAGGCTGAATGAAGCCGAAGCCCTTGGTGGCGTTGAACCATTTAACTGTGCCAGTGGTCATAACGAACCCCTTCAATGCAAAGATTAATCATCACCGGGCGATTCCCGGCGATTGTTTCGACTTTTGAGAGGGAAAGTTCGTCAACGGCGCATAGCGCAGCAAAAACAAATTCAGCAAACAAAGTATCGAGGGTTCTTCATATATCAGCCACGCCGTCGCGTCAACTTCCTGTTTCAGTATTCGTAAAAATGCTACCTGAGGTGGTGATATGGCGGAGTGTTCACATCTGCAGGAATAGGCGTCCTGTGCTCCGGCTGCAGGGGGATGACGGACCAACTGCTTGTTTTTCACCGCGGCAATCGCTCGTCAGGCAGGTGCGAAGCCGGATCGCCCGCATTCCATTTTTCAACATGAAGCTGTAGGACCGGAATGTGATGACCTTCTTGCCGTGCTGGCGTTCCCGATATGGATGCCGGCACCACGCAGGAACACTTGCGTCGGGTCATCATGATAACGATGAGGGCAGTCGGGCGTCTGTGCAGCCCGCTAACCTTTCTTTGGACATAGTCACTGGGCAATTGGAGCGATTGCGCTCACTTCGAGCGCTGTTTTGGCGGCTTGGCGATCGAAACCGCCCCTCCTTTCTAAAATGGAACCTTTGCCGCCGGCATGTTGCCGGGCGGCCGTATCATCCGATCGAGCGCCCCACGGGAGCGCGAAATTAAATGGAGACTTTTATGACGGACCTCAATTCAGCGCCGGCGAAAGCTTATGACGCGAAAACACTGGCAAAGAAGCATCGCATCAGCGTCGAGGATGCGACAAAGATCATTACTCAGTATGGTGTCGACCGCAAAGCTTCCGACAAGGCGGCGCGTCGCATAGCGGTTTGACGGTCGGGGGATGATTGCCCGGGAGGGAGCCCGCCGCGGAGCGGTCAATACCCTCGCTCCTTCCGTGCGATGCTTCCTATTACCAAGGGCTTGGTAATCATCTCCATCACCGGCGCCGGAATATCCGGCCTCCGGGCTGCTATGACGGCATGAATATCGCCCAACATACAAGAAACGAAATTCCGCGAGCTCAAATCCCGGATTGCTACCAAGGCACGAATTAGTTCTAGCACTCACAACGTAAGACTGCTAAAAGCGCTTATCGAGATCGGCCTTTCGGCTGTGTTCTCGCTGAGGAACCCCAAAATGATTAATGCTAATTTTCGGCCGTTGCACGACCGTGTCGTCGTGCGTCGTATTGAGGCTGAGGCCAAGACCAAGGGCGGCATCATCATCCCGGACACCGCCAAGGAAAAGCCGCAGGAAGGCGAAATCGTCGCCGTCGGCACCGGTGTGCGTGACGAGAGCGGCGCGATCGTGCCTCTCGATGTCAAGGTCGGCGACCGCATCCTGTTCGGCAAGTGGTCCGGCACCGAGATCAAGTTCAACGGCGAAGACCTGTTGATCATGAAGGAAGCCGACGTCATGGGCGTTATCGCCTGACCTCTGCCGCCTCTGTTTCCTATCATGAAGATCATTGGGCGATCAGCCCGGGAGTTTTGCGATGTCTGCCAAACAAATCAAATTCGGCCGTGATGCGCGCGAGAAGTTGCTGCGCGGCGTCGACATTCTCGCCGACGCGGTCAAGGTAACGCTCGGCCCGAAGGGCCGTAACGTCATCATCGACAAGTCCTACGGTGCTCCGCGCATCACCAAGGACGGTGTCACCGTGGCCAAGGAAATCGAACTGGAAGACAAGCTCGAGAACATGGGCGCCCAGATGGTCCGCGAAGTTGCTTCGAAGACCAACGATATTGCCGGTGACGGCACCACGACCGCGACCGTTCTCGCCCAGGCCATCGTTCGCGAAGGCGGCAAGGCTGTTGCAGCCGGCATGAACCCGATGGACCTGAAGCGCGGCATCGACCTTGCCGTCACTGCCGTCGTCAAGGACCTGCTCGCCAAGGCCAAGAAGATCAATACGTCTGAGGAGATTGCTCAGGTAGGCACCATCTCGGCCAATGGCGAGAAGGAAATCGGCCAATACATCGCCGACGCCATGCAGAAGGTCGGCAACGAGGGTGTCATCACCGTCGAAGAAGCCAAGACCGCTGAAACCGAACTTGAAGTCGTCGAAGGCATGCAGTTCGACCGCGGCTACCTCAGCCCCTATTTCGTCACCAATCCCGAAAAGATGGTGGCTGAACTGGAAGATGCTTATGTGCTGCTGCACGAGAAGAAGCTATCCAACCTGCAGGCGATGCTGCCGATCCTGGAAGCTGTCGTTCAGACCGGCAAGCCGCTGCTGATCATCTCGGAAGACGTCGAAGGCGAAGCTCTTGCTACGCTCGTCGTCAACAAGCTGCGTGGCGGCCTGAAGATCGCTGCCGTCAAGGCTCCTGGCTTCGGCGATCGCCGCAAGGCCATGCTGGAAGACCTCGCCATCCTGACCGGCGGCACGGTCGTGTCGGAAGACCTCGGCATCAAGCTTGAAAACGTCACGCTTGAAATGCTCGGTCGCGCCAAGAAGGTGTCGATCACCAAGGAAACCACCACGGTTGTCGATGGTGCCGGCACCAAGGCCGATATCGAAGGTCGCGTTGGCCAGATCAAGGCGCAGATCGAGGAAACCACCTCGGACTACGACAAGGAAAAGCTGCAGGAGCGTCTTGCCAAGCTTTCCGGCGGCGTTGCCGTGATCCGTGTCGGCGGTTCGACGGAAGTCGAAGTCAAGGAAAAGAAGGACCGCATCGACGACGCGCTCAACGCGACGCGCGCCGCCGTTGAAGAAGGCATCGTACCTGGCGGCGGCACGGCGCTGCTGCGCGCCTCCATCGTCCTCGACGTCAAGGGCGAGAACGACGACCAGAACGCCGGTGTCACCATCATCCGCAAGGCCCTGCAGTCGCTGGTTCGCCAGATTGCCGAAAATGCCGGCGATGAAGGCTCGCTGGTCGTTGGACGGATACTGGAGAGCAACACCGACAACTTCGGCTACAATGCCCAGACATCCGAATACGGTGACATGATCGCCATGGGCATCGTCGACCCGGTCAAGGTTGTTCGCACCGCCCTGCAGAACGCAGCTTCTGTTGCCGGTCTGTTGGTGACGACGGAAGCCATGATTGCCGAACTGCCGCGGAAGGATGCTGCGGGCGGCGGCATGCCTGATATGGGCGGCATGGGCGGCATGATGTAACGAGGTCGGTTTCGACCTCGACAAGTACCAAGATCAAGGGCTCCGACCGATCGGAGCCCTTGTCCATTTCATAACAAGACTGCCGATATTCTCGTGCCTGTAGGTGCCCGCACCGCCAATGTCAGCGTTTGTGCGAATATCCGAAGACCCGAGAACATGCCGGCCGACCAGCATCAGTGGCTCTGCGCCCAGCGCAACGGAGCCCGCGACACGATGAGGTGCAGATGATCGTATTGAACAAACCACGCAGTTCCGAGCGCTATCCGGACAGGGATATCGGTTGCCAGGAAGCTCTGGAGCAGGTGTTTCTTGAACTGGCCAAGGGGCTGACGCCGGATGACGTCGTGGCCGCGGCGGGTGGCAATCTCCCGCCGGTTCTGGCTGGTCTTGCAAAGCGCGCTGCCGGTGTCGGCTGGACATTGGAGGAATCGGAAGTCGCCATCAGCGAACTGGCGCAGAACCTCCTGGATGATATGTCCGCCATGTAGGCAACCATCCCCATGGTTCCATGATTGGAGTGGGGTGCGTCCGCCGCTGTGAAGCGACCTGATCAAGCAATGGGTACTTTGTCGTCTCGGGGGTAACGGTTCGTCACCCGGTTGGTGAAGCATCGAACCTGCGGATCGGGCCGTGACAAGTTGCCTTCCAAATAAAAGCACTACCTATTTTCTGGTCCGCTGCCGCCGAAATGGCGACAGGCTCGGATGACCAAAGAATGCGTCTACCGTCCCGGCTCACTCAATCCGAAAAGAGACCACCATGACGCTTCAGTTTCCAAACAGGAGCCGTAGTTACGACGACGTGAAGCGGACGGTTCGCTTTCATGGCTATGACGGCATGTTCGAAGTACGTTTTCTCGTGGAGGCTGCGGCGCTCGTGAAGAAAGCAGATAACAGTATCGCGGAAGCGGAGTGTCTCAACGCCTTCGATAGATCGCGCTCGGCCATCCAGGATGTGGCGATCAAGCTCTATGAGCGTAGTCGCCGATCGATTTATGTGCTGACGGCAGCCGATTTGAAGTGACGGCCCTGTGCTAACGGCATTTCAAAGCCGGTTGCGCGCTATCACGCGCTGGAACCGGCCCGGTGCCGTGACCCGCTGACCATCATCAATCAGGGGGCTTGATCAGGCGGGCATGCGGGGAATGCTGGCGAGAAGTCTTTTCGTGTAGGGATGGCGGGGGGCGGCGAGAATATCACGGGTCCGGCCGCTTTCGACGATCCTGCCGCGCTCAAGGATGACGGTTTCTTCGCAGAGCGAGGCGACAAGGCCGATATCGTGTGAGACGAGCACGAATGTCGCGGTCTTCGAGAGCGTCTTGAGCAGTTCGACGATGCGGATGCGGGTGGAAAGGTCGAGCGCGCTGACGACCTCGTCGGCCAGAATGACGTCCGGTCGCGAAACAATCGCCCGGGCGATCGCAATTCGCTGCCGCTGGCCACCGGAAAATTCGTGCGGATACCGTTCCGCTGCATCGGCTGGCAGACCGACGGATGCGAGGGCGTCCGCAACGGCGAGCTGGATGTCGCCTGGTATTTTCAAGGACCGAAGTGGCTCGGCGATAATGTCGAAAACGCTCTGGCGGGGATCGAGTGACGAGTAGGGATCCTGGAAGACCGCCTGCACTGTGCGACGAAAGCCGCGCATGAACTCCCGGTTTGCCGGCTCCAGCGATACGCCGTTGACGGTGATGGCGCCTTCCGAAGGGCGGTTGAGGCCAAGCAGCAGGCGCAGCAGCGTCGTCTTGCCGGAGCCGGACTCACCGACAATCCCGAGATTGGCGCCCTTGCTCAGCGTCAGGCTGACCTCGTCGAGGGTTCTCTGGTTGCGGGTGTAGCCGAAGGAGACGTTGCGGACATCGATGAGGCTCATGGCGCGATCTCCAGCGCGTCGTCGAAGGCCCGTGCGGCTGCGACAAGGCTCTGCGTATATTCGTGGGATGGCTGACCAAAGACGGTGGCGACCGGCCCCTGTTCGACAATGCTTCCGTGGCGCAGGACCACAACCCGGTCCACCGCGCCGGCAACGACAGGCAGGTCGTGGCTGATGAACAGCAGCGCCATGTTTCGCTCCCGGACCAGCTGGCCCAGCAATTTGAGGATTTCCGCCTGAGTCGTGACATCGAGTGCCGTCGTCGGCTCGTCGGCGATCAGAAGTTTCGGTTTGCAGGCAAGCGCCATGGCAATTGCCGCCCGCTGGCGTTGGCCGCCGGAAACTTCATGCGGCCACGCTTCCGCGATGCGTTGGGGCTGGGGCAGGGAAACCTGGTCGAGCAGGTCGAGAACCTCGCCCATGACAGTTATTGAGTCTGTCGGATGTCCATCGCGCTTCGCCCGGCGACGAACCGCGATGCCGACCTGCCGACCGATCGTCATCAGCGGGTCGAGTGCGGTCAGCGGCTCCTGGAATACCACTGCAGCGACAGTGCCGCGCAAGGGGACAAGATCCCGGTCGCGCGCCCCGACCACCTGTCGCCCATCCAGGAGAACAGACCCGGAGGCTTGCAGCCCATCCGGAAGCAGGCCGATGGAGGCCAGTGCCGTCAGCGATTTGCCGGAACCGGACTCGCCGATCAGGCCAAGGCGCTCACCCGGTGCGACGGAGAAGGAGACGTTGGAGACGAGTGGTTTGCCGCCGGCCTGGATGGTGAGGCTTTCGATGCCGAGAAGCGGGCTCATCGACGCCTCCTGCGTGTGGGGTCGGCAATGTCGCGCAAGCCGTCAGCGAGGAGGTTGACGCCGATGACCAGCGAGACGAGCGCGATGCCGGGTGCAATCGCCCCCAACGGCGCCGTGTATACCGTACCCTGCGCTTCCTGCAGCAGACGGCCCCAGGATGCATTTGGAGGAGGCGTGCCAAGCCCGAGATAGGAAAGCGAGGCTTCGGCGATGACCGCGAGGCCGAATTGCAGGGCGAGATTGACGAGCAGTGTCGGCCAGATGTTCGGCAGGATGTGGATAGCCACGACGCCGATCCACGATGTGCCGGAAATGCGCGAAGCGGTGATGTAGTCCATCCTCAGCACCCGCTTCGCCAGGATACGGGTCAACCGCGCAACGATCGCCGAGTTTGCGATGCCGATTGCGACGATGGCGGTCCAAAGACTTGCGCCGTCACTGGAGGCGACGATCAGCATGGCCAGCAGGAGCGTGGGGAATGCGATTAGGATGTCGAGGCCGGCGGCCAGCATGTCGTCCAGCGTCCTGGAGGCGAAGGCGGCAAGCAAGCCGATGGCTATGCCGATCAGTCCGCCGATGACGATTGCGCCGGTGCCGACGATCAGCGCGATGCGCGAGCCGATCATGATCAGCGTAAAGAGATCGCGGCCCAGCCTGTCGGTTCCCGCGACATGCGCAAGGGACGGCATTTCCAGCCGCCCGCCAGACATGGCGGTTGGATCATAGGGGGTCCAGAAGAGCGTCGACAGGCCGATGACGAGATGCAGGCCGACCACGATGGCGCCGATGGTGAAGGTCCACGATCGGCGGGTGCTGCCTTGCGGCGAGGTATCGATGAGGCTGGTATCGGTCATCGGTCGGTCCCCACCGTGCGGTCGCGTAGCCGCGGATCGATCAACCGCTGTGCGAGATCGGCTGCAAAGCCGACGAGCAGGACCAGAAGCGTCGAAACGAACAGCACACCCTGAACGTTCGGATAGTCACGCTGCTCGATGCCGAGGAGCAGCATGGAGCCAAGGCCGGGCAGCGAGAAGACGCGTTCGACCACGACGGCGCCGAGCAGTGTGGAGGCAAGTTCGATCCCGAGGATCGAGATAACCGGCACCGAGCCGTTTCGGATGCCGTGGCGGATCAGTGCCTCCGAAAAACTCGCGCCAAGCGCGCGTGCGGTACGCAGGTAGTCGCTGCCGAGCACGTCCTGCGTGGCCGAGCGTACGTAGCGGATCAGCGAGGCGGACATGACAATGGCGATGGTGGAGATGGGCAATGCAAGCGATTCAAAGGCCGCTTCGGGTCGCTGCCAGCCGCGTGAGGGAAAACCACCGGAAGGAAAGATCCTCAGATTTACGGCAAAGACCGTCACGAGAAGAATGCCGATCCAGAAGACCGGCACCGCGATGCCGAGCTGCGAGATGACCGAGATGACCGAGCCGTACCAACGATCGGATTTCACGGCGGCGATGATGCCGAGGGGGACGGCGATGACGACCGCCAGAAGGAACGCCATCAGTGTCAGCGGCACGGTGACCGCCAGCCGTTTGCCGATCTCCGGCAGGACGGGTGCCTGGCTGATGAAGGAATTGCCGAGGTCGAAGCGCAAAAGGCTCGAAACGAAACCCACGAATTGCTCGGAAAGCGGCAGGTCGGAGCCAACCTGCTTACGCGCAGCCTCGATCTGTTCGGGGTCCGCTCCAACCGATACGAGCGCGTTCGCCGGATCGCCAGGCAGAAGGCGCAGCAATAGAAACAGCACCATGGCTGCGATCAGGATCGAGACCATGAGGATGGCCAGTCGGCGCAGGAGATAGGAGAGAATGGCAGCACCTTTCATGGGAAACCGCCCGGTGTGGAACCGGACGGTCAACTATATAGCGCGGGTTATGACTTTGCCGAAGGGGAGACCTGGTTCAATCGGCCTTCTTGATGCCTGACACGAAGAACTGCGAATTCAGTCCGTTTAACGGATAACCCGTAACCGACTTCGCCGAGACGACGATTTGCGGATAGAGATAGATCCAGTTGCTGGCAGCATCCTCGGCAATGATCCGGTTGGCTTCCTTCAGCTTTTCCGTCTGCTCGTCGGTGTTGGCGCTCGCTTCGGCCTGCTGGATCAGGTCGACGACCTTCGGGTTGTTGTAGCCCCAGTAGAAGTCGGGATTGCCGTAAAAGACGATGTCGCGGTGGTTGACGTGTTCCTGCAGGGTCGCCTGGAAGTCATGCGCCTTGTAGATCTTCGAGTACCATTCGTTGGCGGTGATGACATTGATGTTCACCGTGACGCCGACCTTGGCGAGCTCCGTCTGCAGGAACTGCGCGGCGATCGGATGAGGGTCGTAGTTCGGCGTGTCGATGGTGAAGGTGAAGCCGTCCGGGTAACCGGCCTCGGCCAGCAGCGCCTTGGCGCTCTCCGGGTCATAGGCGTCGGTCTTTGTAAGGTCGATGTACCAGGGATCTGTGGGCGGAACCATCGAGCCGATCGAAGTGCCGTAGTCGCCCCATACCGCATTGAGCAGCTTCTGGTCGTCCACCGCACGGGCAAGCGCCTTGCGGACCTTGATGTTGTCGAACGGAGCGACGCGGTCGTTGTAGGCCAGCAGCAGCTTTGTCGTGGATTGGCCTTCGGAGACCGTGAAGTCAGGGTTGTCCTTGAACTGCGCCAGCGAATCCGGGCTCTGGACCGACGTGATGATGTCGACGGAGCCCGTCAGCAACGCGTTGTTGAGCGCGGTCGCCTCGGTGAAATACTGGAAGACGACGTCGGCACTGCTTGGTTTCGTGCCCCAATAGCTGTCGAAGCGGGCAAGTGCGAGCGATGAGCCGCGACGCCAGTCTTCGAGCTGGTAGGGTCCGGTGCCGTCTTCCGTAGCCGTCAGGTCGGTCGCCGTATCGTTGACAATCCAGACGTAGCTCAGGTTGTAGGGGAGCGATATCGAGCGGGCGGACAGCTTGATCACCACGGTCGCATCGTCGGGTGTCTCGATGGCGGCGATCGACTTCAAGCTGTTTTTCCGCGAGCTCTTGGATTCAGCCGACGTGACGCGTTCGATCGAGAACTTTACGTCCTTCGCGGTGAGTGGGTCGCCGGAATGGAAGGCGACGCCCGGCTGCAGGGTGAACGTGTAGGTGAGGCCATCATCGCTCACCGTATAGTCCTTCGCCAGGACCGGCTTTACGGTGCCGTCGTCGTTCAGTTGAAACAGCGCCTCGTAGACGTTGCTGTTGAAAGCTTCATTGATGCCTTGGCCGGCGCCTGCGGTGTTGTCGAGGTTCTGCGGCTCGTAGAGCGAACCGATGTTGATCGTCGCGTCGGCGTCGAAGTCCTGCGCCTGTACCGATCCTGCGGCGAGTGCGCCAAATAGCAACGCCGCCGCCGTCATGGTCCGGGCATTGCGTCGGCTGATCTTGAGGATTGCGCCCGCATGGGTCGTCAAACCGGTCATTTCGAAACTCCTAGGGCGAGGGGCCTTTGCGGCCATGCTATGGTTGGCGGAGAATAGCTTAAGCCTCCCCTTGCTGTAACGGTGTCCTGCGACGATTTTTGCCGTCGCCGGGAAACGCTCTTCGCCCGGCTCGCGGCCAGGAGAAATTTTGTTCCAGCCTTGCTGGTGCTTTGATCCGGACATGGCTAAATCCCTGAGGCTATGGATGAGGGTCTGGCATGAGCGATATCGACCGGCAGTATGCGCAGCAGTTGATGGAAGAGGCAGGGCTCGCCGCATTGGTGCTCTTTCAGCCTGAAGCATTTCGCTACGCAACTGGTGCGCCGGCAGGTGTCGCGACCATGTGGGGCCGGGCAGGTTCCGCGATCGCGCTGGTTCCTTCGCACGCCACCACATCCATTGCCGCAGTGGCCAGCGATCACGCTGCGGATGCGTTCCGCCGGCTGGCGCCGGAGGTGGAGCTTCGAACCCATCGAATATGGATCGACATGGCCAACCTCACCGGCGTGGAGACGGTGCAGCAGGTCGATGACGCCTACCGTCGCTCCGGTGTCGGCGGTTCTCGGCCCGAGACGTTTGACCGATCCGTCTGCTTCGGCCTGCTCGGCGATCTTCTCAAGGAACGAGGGCTTGACCGGGAAAGGATCGGCGTCGATCTGGAATTCATGCCCGCGGCAGATTTCGAGGCTCTCAGGCGGGCATTGCCACAGGTAACGTGGCTGGATGGATCGCTGGCGTTTCGACGTCTGAGAATGGTGAAGACGCCCCGCGAAATCCAGCGGTTGCGCCGCGCGACCAAGGCCGCGGTAGCCGGCTTGGTGCGGATGGCTTCGGCAGTAAAGCCGGGAACGACGCTGCCTGAGCTGTCGGCGGCCTGGAAGGCGGGAGCAAATGCCGCTGCCACCGAAGACGGCTATGCATTGAGCGGTCATTGGGACTTCATTTCCGTCGGTCCGGACCTTTCGGACATGTCGGCGGTGGTGACGCCGGGCGCGCTGATAAAGGCGGATGTCGGGACGCTGGTCGATGGCTATTCTTCCGACGGAGCACGGACATTCACCTATGGGCCGGCCTCGCCACTGGCGCGCGACGTCTTCAAGGCGCTGGAAAATGCGTTCGCTGCCGGGCTCGAGAAGCTCCGTCCGGGCAACTCATTTGGCGCGGTGCATGCTGCCATGCTGGCCGCGATGCGCAAGAGTGGATTTGGCGAATACTACCGTGGCCATTTCGGCCATTCGGTCGGCGGCGGTGTCGGCATCGAGGAGTGGCCCTTCTTCTCCAGCGACAATCAGGAAATTCTTCGTCCGAACATGGTCGTAGCGCTGGAGGCGCCTTTCTACGGGCAGGGGCTGGGCGCCCTGATGATCGAGGATCAGTTCCTGGTGACCGAGATCGGTGTGGAATGCATGAATGCCCTGCCGCGAGGACTGCGCGATCTGTCCGCCGGCCAGGGAGCATAGGCAGAATCCCCGAGCATAATAATCTACTGTTTCACTAGATTATGGTTGCGTGTTGCCTGCCAATTTTTCGCGTCCCGCTAAACTTTGAGGGTCTCAAGTTGTCGGAGGATGCGATGTATCAAACGCTTATTCTACCGGGTTTCAAAGGGTCGCCGGCGGGGCATTGGCAGCAGTTTTGGGTAGATGACCATCCTCATGCATCGATCCTGGAGCAGGAGGATTGGGATTGCCCCGTTCTTGAGGACTGGCAGCACCAGTTGGACAAGGTCCTGTCTCGATCGGATGGTGTCTTTCTGGTCGCGCACAGTCTTGGGTGCCTGCTGGCCGCAAGCTATGGCAGAAGGGCCTTATCCGAGAAAATCCGGGGCGCGTTGCTGGTGGCGCCGTGTTCTCTGGACGTTACGTTGAGGCTTCATCCCTGCATGATCGAGTTTGGTGATGCCCCGTTGGCGCGGTTGCCATTCCCCAGCCTCGTCGTTGGAAGTCTCAACGATCCGTATATGAATGTTCGGGAGCTCGAACGGCACGTCAAATGCTGGGGCAGCGATCTGGCGACTATCGGCTTTGCTGGTCATATCAATGTCGCCAGCGGGTTTGGGCGATGGGAGGAAGGTTACGGCTTCTTCGAGCGTCTGATCGGAAGCAGGCTTGCCGGTCTTCCTCGACGGTTTCGGTCGCCTGTCCAGCAAGCTCTCTAGCCTTGTCCATGCGCTTGAGAACCTACGAAAGATTGTGTTTCGACGCATTCAGGACAATTGAACCTTGCGTTCCGGTCTTGTATCGGTGGGATACTGACGGCAATGCGCTGTCGGATCACAAGGCAGGCAGGTTTCGTACTCTCGATGCTTACAAAAAAAGGAAAATATGGGCTGAAAGCCCTTGTTCACCTCGCTCAGCTGGAGCCTGGAAAGACTGCCTTTGTAAGCGAGATCGCAGTTCAGAATAATATCTCCAAGAAATTCCTCGATGCCATCCTGCTTGAATTGCGCAAGGGTGGCATCCTGCGGTCCAAGAAGGGCCCTGGCGGTGGCTATGCCTTGTCCAAGCCGGCTTCCGAGATTTATGTCGGCCACGCCGTTCGAATTCTGGACGGGCCACTTGCACCCATCCGCTGCGCCAGCAAGACAGCCTTCGAAGCCTGTGACGACTGCAATCACCCGGAAGACTGCCAGATCCGCCATTCCATGACTGAAGTTCGTGATGCGATTGCATTCGTGCTCGACAACATGACGCTCGAGCAGATGGTCGCAAAGCGGTCGAACGCCTTGCTGGACGACGTTTCGAACGGTTGATCGTTCTTAGAACTGGCCGTTCGGACGCGGTACCTTGCCGTTCAGGTGAAAGTCGCCGATGGCGTAATGTTTCCAGCGAACCGGATCATGCAGCGTGTGCATCCGGGCATCAGACCAATGGCAATCCAGGCCCGGCTCCCCCTTGCTCGGCGAAGGATCCGCCAGTTCGTCGAGGCTGCGGTTCGCCTCAAGGGCGGCATCGGCGGTCAGGGCTTTCGCCGCGGCGACCGCAATCGAGGCCTCGATCGCCGTTTCCTGTGATTGGTCGATCTGTGCCACATCGACCTTACGGCCGGCTCGTTCGAGGAGCGCGCACGCCGCTTCTATCTTTATCGCGATGGATCCTGTTCGAGCGATCGTCAGCTGATCTCCGCTCGTCGCCCCGGTCTCAGGGCGGCCACTGCCACGTTCTCCCGTACGCAGAAGTCGGATCATCTCAGCAAAACTAGAACGCGCGATCCCGAGGTCGACGGCTGCCAGCAAAAGCTGGCCGAGCGCGCCGAGCGGTACGTGCCGCTCGAAGTTACGGTAGTGGTCGATCACCGCATCCTGCGAGACATAGATATTGTCAATGACGACGCCACCTCTTGCGGCCGCCCGCGGACTGAGGACATGTCCCTCGTCGACAATGGCCAAACCTTCTGTCTGGCGCGGAACGATCGCCATCACGATCCGGTTCTGTGGGTCCAGGCAGAAGATCGCCATCCAATCGGCGAACAAGGCGCCGGGCGAGCAATATCCGCGGCCGGAAATACGATAGCCGACACCGTCCGGTATCAGGCGGATCGCAATGTCTTCTGAAGCTGTCGGTTCGGCTTCCGTCAGCACGTCGGCAAAATATTCCCCGGCAAGCGCTCGAGCGAAGAAGTACTGCTTTTGCGCGTCGCTGCCGGCCAGTCGCAGCGCTTCGAGAATATAAAAATGGCTCTGAGGAATTTGCCCGACCGAACTATCGGCCTCGGAAAGGATCGCAATCAGTTCCGCCAGTGATGCGTTGGATATATCTGTGCCCCCATACTCGGAGGACACCGTCACCCCCAGAAGTCCGGACTGAGCGACGAGAGCCATCTTGTCATACGGCAGTATCCGGTCGTGGCCCCTGTGGTTTGATCTCGTAGCAATACGCTCAGCGATGGCTTTGGCCACCTCGATCGCTTCGTCTTCCGTTGCAAGGTAGGGAGGAACCGCACGGATCTTTGCAGCGAGATGGAAAACGTTGCTCATCGCAACACTCCTGTGAGTTCCATGACTGATTGAGCGTTCGGGTCTAATGGGGCATTTAGCCACGCTTGAACCGCGACGGAAAGAAATAAACCTTCAATTCGCAAGTACAGCGTGATGCAGATTTCCTAATCTGCGGCCGGATCGCAGACAGTATGCTCTTTCATCGCTGTTCTGTCGGATGAGGCTCTTCCCCTTGGACTTAGCGGGCCGGAGCTGCACTGTGGGAAAGCTCCGACCCAATTCCGCTGCCGCCCGTCAGGCAGCAATCGCTGCGGTTTGCGCCATGTGGTTGCCTATGGCGGTTCTCAATTCATCGACGCTCCTGAAACGCTGGTTGTCCAGGTCGATGACATGAAATTTAACTGCGATAAATCGAAGTGTGTCGTCCTGAGGGACAACTATCCCGACGGGTAGGCCGCCGTATTCAATGACTTGCTTTTGCATTGTCGTTTCTCCGCCTGTCAGGCCACTGTCGTTGGAAGCTTGTCTGGTTTCGATTTTGCGAAACCCGCATTCGCGACATGGAGAGACAACAAAATGCCATGGCGGTGGGAAACGAGGTGGTGCGCAGTTTTACCGATTTGATTGCGGTCATGAGAAAATCCTCGCCGTGGCATTGTCTACAGCCAAGATAGACTAATCAGGGCCAGGTTCAAGCGACAGGTTAGGGTTTCTGGAAGAAAGAACTAACGATGTGGCTGGATGCTCCAATACCAAGGCAAGCATTCTGACTACGTGAAGATAAAGGGAATTTCATTCTACGTCCGAAGGTCTGGTTCTCTCAGAGCATGGACATCATCGCCGCTGCGATGCGTATTTCTGAACCGACATTACCGCCCAGGCTCCGACCGTGCAGAAAACGAGGAAGACCCATCCGGAAAGTGCGCCGGCGTGGATACCTGAAAGCAATACCCCTACGGTGCATCCAAGGCCGGTCATCGCACCCCAGCCCATCAGCACGCCGCCGAGGAAACGGGTCGCAAGTCCGCCCATGCTCGGCCAGGACGGTTGAAACCGGCCTGCGAGCAGCGACGATGCGAAGCTTGCGGCAACAAGGCCGCCGACGAAGACGCCGTTCGGTGAGAGAATGGCGGTTTTGATCGCACTGATGCAGCCCCGCACCGTGTCGAGTCCCACGAGCGTCTGGGGCACAAGCCCTGTCGATGCCGCTGCGGTTCGGACAAGGCTGCCAAGTTCCGCGGTCACGCCAAGCGGTGCGACACGCAGATAGGAGAAGGCGCTGATGGCGGCGATGAGGATGCCTGTCGTTACCGGCGGCCATCGCTGAACGAATACGGCTTCGAATACGGTGGAAGCCGTAGTGGGCGGCAATGGATCCGCCTTGGCAACGCGTCCAAGCCGAAGCACGAGTGCTGTGAGCAGGCCGAGCACCGCAAGGGCGCCAAGGGTTGCGCCGGCATATCCAACCCTTTCCGGCAGCCACACGGCCGGGTCATCATAGACCGTCAGGGTGTAAAGGGTGTTCCAGCTTGCAAAGCCGGCAAGGAAGCCCAAAGCCGCCCCCAGAAGTGCGGCGAGAGAGCCGAATGCTCCCTCTCCAAGACGATAGAAGTGTGCGGAAAGGCAGGAGCCCGAAATGGCCATGCCGACACCGAAGGTCAGTGCGGCGAGAGCAAGTACGACGCCGACAGGGCCGATATGGGCGGTCGGCGGCAGGCGGCCCGGCTGTGGAACCGGAACCCAGGCACCCAGGACGACCTGATAGAGCACGATGCCGGCAGCAAGCGCGACCAGGATGGCGGTCAGCCCGGACGGGTCTCGTTTCTCCACGAAATCGCGCAGGTTACAGAGAAAGCAGAAGCGTCCTCTCTGCAATACGATTCCGAACGCTGCACCGGCGAGCAGCGAGTACGAAAGCACTCTCCCTTGCGCGTCTGCCGCAAGCAGGATGCCGGAGAGGATGATTGCGCCAAGAATGGCGACGGAGGCGAGGCGGGCAAAGGTCATTGGCACGAAATCAGCAAAACGGTGAAATGGCGAAGCGGACGGACTTCAGTCCGGCCGCTTCGGCGATCCATCGGCTCAAAACGAAGAGAGCCTGATTATTTTCCGGTCCATACAGTGCCGGCGAGGTTGGTCACCGGAACACCGACTGCGTTGCCGTATTCCGTCCATGATCCGTCATAGTTCCTGACGTCATAGCCAAGGATCTTCTTCAACGCGAACCACGTGTGGCTGGAGCGCTCGCCAATGCGGCAGTAGGTGATCACCGGCGCGGTGCCGTCGATACCTTTCCCGGCGTAGATAGCCTTGATCTCGTCGGCGCTCTTGAATGTGCCGTCCTCGTTGACGATCGTGCCCCAAGGAACATTGACAGCGTTCGGTATGTGACCTGCCCGAACCGACAGTTCCTTCACGCCTTCGGGCGCGAAGATCTTGCCGGAATATTCGTCGGCGGAGCGAATATCCACCAGCTTGACGTCATGCTTGCCTTCTGCAACGGCGACCACATCGACGAAGCGCGCACGAACAGCATTGTCGCGCTCCGCAAGCTCAAGCGTAGAATCCTCATGGTCGACTGCAGCCGTATCGAGAGGCAGTCCCTTTGCTTCCCAGAGCTTCCGCCCGCCGTCCAGCAGTTTGACCTGGTCGCCAAGCCCATAGACCTCAAAAATCCATGCACCCCAGGCAGCAAACCAGTTGTTGTTGTCGCCGTAGAGGACAATCGTGGTGTCCTTGTCGACGCCAGCATCCCGGAGCACCTTCTCGAACGCCTCGCGGCTTGCGATATCCCGTTTTTCAGGATCGACCAGATCGGTGTGCCAATTGAGATGAGCGGCGCCCGGAATGTGCCCGCGTTCGTAGACACCCGTGTCCACGCTGACCTCAAATATGCGAACCTTCGGATTGGAAAGGTTGTCCTGCAGCCAATTGGCGTCGACAAGCGCTTCCGATGCCATTGCCGTACCACTGAGGAGCAAGGCTCCGAGGCTTCCGGCAGCAAAACGCTTGATGGTCGAAAAAAAAGTCATGATCTTCAGTCCCCAGCTCAGTTTACTTGATGGGGCATATGCTCGCACAGGGAGCAGCCTCATAAAGAACAGTCATTCTATAAAAAAGATAGAAAATGATAAGTTTGAGCCGGATTGAGGCCTGCGGTAATCGCCCATACCAACGGGCCTCGGCCCGGTTCGAACCATGGTTGAATACGGAAGGCCGGCCGGCATAAACGCTGCTTCCCGACCGCGATCTTTCGCTGGTATTTCTCTACTTGTTCAGTAGAGTTGGAGCCGCTGGGGTTTTCCGGTGTTGTGATCCGCAACGTGAGAAGGAGACAGATCATGATGACCTTGCCACACCTCTCTGATGGCCATGCGCCAATTACCTTGCATAACTTGTTCCGCGAAGCGTTGTTTGCGTTCGATGATTGGTCGATCGGCGAGAATGAGCCCGTGGTCGAATCGGCAGATGGAGTCGTTTCGATCGGGGAAATATTCGTCCACATGCGAGGGTGTACCGATATTCTGCCGTCTCATCTGGTCGGTGAGATCACCGATCGCCTCTCCAAGCCGTGGGAGGGCGATGGGCCGCTTAACGAGATGACATTCGGGACCGCCGCCCGCATGATGAGTGTTCTCGTGCGGCAAAATCGCATGGCCTACCGCTACCTGCCTAGGGTTCCTGTGGTGCAGCCCGGCGCGAGCTAAGGCTGATAAATCGACAGTCGAGCAGGCGTCTTGAGACGCTTGGTGACCATCACATACTAAGGCGGCCCGGAACCTTTAAGGTTTCGGGCCGCTGCAGATAGGGGGGCCTGGTTCAGTCAGCTGTTACGACTTCACGGTGCTATGGCGTGAAGAGATTTCAGATCAATGCAGGCCGAATTCGGCCAGCAGGGACTGGCGGAGCGCCACAAAGCGTGGCTCGCTCCGATCCCGAGGGCGCGGGAGATCCACGTCGATCGTCCGGATCACACCGCCCTTGTGTTTGGGCAGGACCAGTACGCGGTCGGCGAGATAGACCGCTTCCTCCAGATCATGGGTAACAAGGACCATGGTGACGTGCTCCTCGGACCATATCCGGGTGAGTTCCTCCTGCATGGTCATCTTTGTCATTGCATCGAGCGCGCCCAGGGGCTCGTCGAGCAACAGCAGTTCCGGCTGTACCGCAAGCGCCCGCGCGATGCCCACGCGCTGTGCCATGCCGCCGGAAAGCTGGGCGGGATAGGCTTCCGAAAAATCCAGAAGCCCCACGAGGCGCAGGTAGTGGCGGGCACGGTCGGCGGCCTCCGTGGCTGAAACGCCGCGCACCTCAAGCGGGAAGGCAACGTTCCGGATTACCGTCAGCCAGGGCAGCAGGCGCGGCTCCTGGAAGATCACCGCACGTTCGGATCCCACGCCGTGGATAGGCGCTCCGTCGACAAGAACGTCGCCGGAATCGGCAGCCTCGAGCCCCGCCAGGATGCGCAGCAGGGTCGTCTTGCCCGAGCCGCTGGCGCCGACGATTGCCAGGCACTGGCCGCTTTCGACATGAAGATCGAGGCCGCGCAGCACATTCAGTGCGCGGCCGTTGAGGGAGAAGGATTTGGAGAGGTCCCGGATGGAGACCTCGCCGCGCCCGCTTGCCTGTCCTTGCGTCATGATCAGCCTCCGCTCGCAACCGTCTCGGCAGCGGGTGCATAGAGAATGTCCTCCGCCTTGAGCTGGCCTTCGGAGAGCTTGCCCTCCCGGACGAGGACGTCGATCCAGAACT
Organism: Pseudorhizobium xiangyangii; assembly: GCF_020531965.1. Taxonomy (GTDB): domain Bacteria; phylum Pseudomonadota; class Alphaproteobacteria; order Rhizobiales; family Rhizobiaceae; genus Neorhizobium; species Neorhizobium xiangyangii. Next base: position 192,041 of record NZ_JAJAWH010000009.1, read on the forward strand.
GGACGTCGCGATCGACCGCACGGCCGCCCGGACGCACGCCATAGCCCGCGAAATATTGTGCGATTTCAGGGTTTTCGCCGCGCTCTTTCAGGACGCGCGCGAGGACTTCCTTGGTTTTGTCCGGGTTCTCGCGGGCGAAATCGAGCGCCTTGGCAGAGGCGTCGACGAATGTCTTGGCAGCTTGCGGATGCTCTTCCGTCCAGTCGCGCCGCAGTACCACGAAGCCGCCTGCGATCTCGCCGAGCACGCTCGTATCGCCGAAGATCGGGCGCAGACCGCCCACCTTGCGCGCGGCACCCTCGAAGGTCGTCTGCCAGTAGCCGAATGCCGAGACGTCCACCTGCTTGGAGCGCAGGACCTGCTCCAGTTGCGGGCCTGGAACGACGACTAGGCGTGCGGCATTTTCGGCCAGGCCCTCGGCATGCAGGGCTTCCCGCACGGTGTAGTCGAGATGGGCGCCAAGCGTATTCACCGCAACGGTCTTTCCGACGATATCCTTGATCGACTGGATCGGGCTGTCCTCGAGCACGTAGAAGATGCTTTGAACCTCGGCATTGATCCCGTTGCTGGGATAGGCCGCCACGAAGTCGTTGCCGCCTGCGATGGAGTTGAGGACCGCGGCAGTCGCCGCGCTGCCGAGTTCGACGCTACCGGACGCCAGTGCGAAGAGAGATTCAGGCCCGCCGCCGGCATAGCCAATGTTTTCAAGCACGATCCCCGTGCCTTCGAAATAGCCAAGTTCCTCGGCCAGTTCGTGGGCCGAGACGCCTCCATGACTGCCAAGGAAGCGGATCGTCGTGGCTTCTTCGGCGGCTTTGGCCGCGCCGAAGAGGGTGGTCGTTGCCAGTAGTGCGATGGCTGAATGAAGTGCCAGGGAGTTGAGGGATCTGCGGGTGATTTTCATGACGGTGAAGCCTTTCGATCAAAATTGGAAACGGAGCAGTCAGCGGCTGAGCTGGTTCCAGCGGCAGAGCCTGCCTTGCAGGCGTTCGAGCGCGTAGTTCGCGCCGAGCCCCAGGATTGCCAGCAGCAGGATCGCAGCGAACATCAGGGGGATCTGGAAGTTGTACTGGGCATTCATGACCTGGAAGCCGACGCCGCTATTGGCGCCGATCATCTCGGCGGCGATCAGGAGGAGCAGGGCGGTGGTTGCGCTGAGTCGCAGGCCGACGAAGATGGAAGGCACTGCGCCCGGCAGTACCACGCGCCGGAAGATGGTGAGCCGCGAGGCGCCGTAGACGCGAGCCATCTCGATCAGCTTCGGATCCGCCTGCTTGACGCCGCCTATCGTCGCCAGAAGGGTGGGAAACAGTGTTGCCCAGAAGATCACGAAGACCTTGGACGCTTCTCCGAGCCCGAGCAGGAGGATGAAGACCGGGTAGAGGGCCAGAGCCGAGGTCTGCCGGAAGAGCTGCAGAATGGGGTCAAGGCTGTGCTCGACTGCCTTGACCTGCCCCATGAACAGTCCAAGTGGAATGCCGATGATGACGGCGGCCGAGAAGGCGATGCCCGCACGCTGCAGGCTGATGGCGACATCGTCCAGCAGGAAGCCGCCGGCGATACCGTTCCAGAGCGCCGAAATGATCTTGTCGAGCGGCGGGAAGACCGCCGGGTTGAGCCAGCCCGCTTCACTGGCAACCTGCCAGAAGACGAGGAAGGCGATGAGTACACCGTAGCGGCTCCCCAGCCGGGCAAGACCGGCGACGGCCTTCTCGGCGAGGCCCGCGGAAAAGGGCGTGTCGGATTTGCTCCGACGGAAGGCGCCACTCTGTTCCGACTCGATGATAGACATGGTGGATCCTCTCCGTTCACGGATCATTCGGCTGCCTGGACCGCGGTTCGCGCGGTGGTCCAGCGATTGTGGGGGTAGGGAAGCCCAAGGTTCTCACGCAGCGTGCGACCCTCGTAAGCGGTGCGGAACAGTCCGCGACGCTGCAGCTCGGGGATGACCAGCTCTACGAAGTCCTCCAGCGCCGTCGGCAGCCAGGGCGGCAGGATGTTGAAACCGTCGGCCGCCTCGTTCTCGAACCATTCCTGCAGCGTGTCGGCAATCTGCGTCGCAGACCCAACGACCGTGAAATGGCCACGCGCCGAGGCGACCCACTGGTAGAGCTGACGGATGGTGAAATTGTTCTCGTCGGCGATCTGGCGGATTAGCGTCTGGCGGCTCTTCATGCCCTCCGTCGGTGGTGCTGGTGGAAGCGGGCCGTCTAGATCGTAGCCCTTGAGGTCGAGTGTTCCGCCGGTCAGTCCGTTCAGCAGCGCGATCCCGTCCTGCTCCACGATGAGGCTCGTGAGGCGATTGTACTTTTCGCGCGCCTCTTCTTCCGTCCTGCCAACGAAGGGTGAGACGCCAGGCATGACCAGGATATGGCCCGGGTCTCGGCCGAGACCTTGTGCTCGCGACTTGATGTCCCGGTAAAACTCCTGCGCCGTATCCAGACGCTGGTGAGCGGTGAAGATGACTTCCGCCGTCGCTGCGGCAAGCCCGCGACCGTCTTCCGACTGGCCGGCCTGGACGATGACCGGGTGACCTTGCGGAGAGCGAGGTACGTTGAGCGGGCCCTTGACCTTGAAATGTTCGCCGCGATGGTCCGCGCTATGCAGCTTGTCCAGATCGGAGAACACGCCGCTTTCCTTGTCGCGGATGAAGGCGTCATCCTCGAAGCTCTCCCAGAGCTTCTTGACGACCTCGACATGCTCCTTCGCTCGGGCATAGCGGAAGGCGTGTGGATGCTGCTGGTCGAGATTGAAGTTATAGGCAGCAGCCTCCGTGCCGGTGGTCACGACGTTCCAGCCGGCCCGGCCGCCTGAAATGAGGTCGAGTGACGCGAACTTGCGGGCAAGGTTGAACGGCTCTTCGTAGGTGGTGGAGGCCGTCGCGATGAAACCGATATGAGAGGTGAGAGGCGCAAGTGCGGAAAAGAGCGTGACCGGTTCAAGCCCTGCCACCTTGGCGCTGCCGCCTTCGGAGCCACCGCCGAAGGAGACGGCCAGGCCATCGGCCAGGAAATAGGCATCGAACAGGCCGCGTTCGGCCGTCAGTGCAAGCTGCTTGTGGAATTCGAAGCTGGTAGCGCCGTCCGCCGGCTGGTCCGGGTGCCGCCATGAAGCGATGTGTTGCCCACCGCCGGGCAGGAAAGCACCAAGCCTGATCTGTCGGGTCATATCTGAATTCTCCTGATGGGATCGATAAACGTGCGTCACGAAACGGCGGCGACTGCGTTGGCATTGCCGCGCCAGCGCTCGATTTTCGCGGTGAAGGGCAGCTCCCTGAGGTCCGGTTTCAGATATGGCTCCAGTTGCGAGACGGCGCGGTCCAGTCTGTCGGTGACACTGGCGGAAGCAAGCTGGCCATCCATGAAGTCGCGATCGGAGGCGTACACACCGGTGGCAAGCGTGTGGGCCTCGAAGAAGGCAAAGAGCGGACGCAGGTGGTGCTCGATGATCAGCGCGTGCTTGTCTCCTCCACCGGTCGCGGCCAGGAGAACCGGTTTGCCGACAAGTGCCGTTGGTTCGATGAGATCGAAGAGGTGCTTGAACAGCCCGGGATAACTGCCCTTGTAGACCGGGGTTGCAACGATCAGCGCCCTTGCTTCGACGATGTGGTCGACAACGTCGCGCCCGGGACCAGTCAGATCGCTCAGATGGCGTGCGGCTGCAAAGTCCGGTCCCAGCTGCGAAAGATCGATGACCTTGGAACGGCCGCCATAGCTGGCCACCGTGCGTGCAACAGCCTCTTCGACGAGGCCTCTGGTGCGGGAAGGCACACTGAAACTGCCAGCGAGGCCGACGATATCGAACTTGGACATGGGGCGTCTCCTTCGTTTAGTCTATCGAATTGGTAGACTAAACGCGTTCGCCCGCTGGCGTCCATTTCGTTGTTGTTGGCGGAAAGAGAAGAGGTTTAGCGCAAACGGGGAAGGGGAGAGAACGATTGCCTCTCCCCTTTGCGACCTAATTGGTTTCCCGACGGGGTGCGGATTCGTTCAGCCCGGGAGTGCCGAGCAGCAGCTCGGCCAGCCGGGCCGCCTGCTCGCGGATATCCGGAACCGCGGTAATTTCCCAATGAGAACCGCGTGTGATCGGACCGATACCGAAGACGCGGGCTGTGCTGCACCCGTTCGCATCGACCAGGGCGTCGTGCTTGTCGAAATCCAGGCCAAGCTTCAGGGTGTCGACACGGGCAAGGCCATCGTCCAGCAGAGACTGTATGAGCCGGTTTTTTGTGGGAAGCGAAAGGCGACCGAAGCCGCGGCAGTCGATTGCGTGCGAGGCTTCCAGAACCAGAGGTTCCCTGCTGCCGGACGGACGATAGGTGATGTTCGTACCATGCGCCGTCCTGTGCGCCTCCTGGAAGTGCCCCCTGATGATCCGTAGCAGGCCGGAAGCCTGTGCATCGGCGATGCGGTCGGCCGATGCCGGGGGCATCCGGTGACGGTGCGTGTCCCACAGGCTGGAAGCATGCCGCAGGAAGCGCCCACGGCTTTCGTGCGGAAGATGGCGCCAGAGCATCTGCGTATGCGGCCGCAGCCCATCGATGATGTCGCGCCAGTTTCCGCCCGCGGTTTCGTGCGACCGGATTGTGGAGCGCAGCCAGTGCATCATGTAGGCGAGGCTGGTCCCGATGGGGATATCGGCAGTCGAGAGCTTCAGCGGTTTCGTCACCCTGTGAGGCTGGGGCAGCAGGCCGCGCCGGGAGAGCGCATAGATCGGTCCCGATTGGCCGGAATCCAGCAGCGACATCACCATGTCGACCATGGTGAGGCCGGTGCCGACGAGAACCACCGGCGCAGCAAGGTCATGCTTTTCGGGCCGGGACCAGGGGTCGTCCAGCCCGGGTTCGTGACGCCCGTCGCGACAATAGCCGGTTGCGAGGATCGCGAAGTGGGAGGGAAGCACGGTGCCATCGGACAGCGCCACTTCCACTCCGTGCTCATGGGGGCGCAGCCCGGTGCATTCCTGCTTCACGATGCGCAGCCGTGGAACTGCCGACGCATTGGGCTCGGCGGCGATGAGTTCGGTAAGGTAACGACCGTAGACCTTGCGTGGCACGAACTCCAGTCCACCGCCGGAACTCAGCCCTTGCCGTTCCAGCCAGCGGGCGAAATGTTCGGGCTCCTCGGGAAAGGCGCTCATGTTGTGGACACGGGTATTGAGGAGGTGACTGGACTGGTCGGTGGAATAGGCGATGCCGCAGCCCACATCCTCGCGGCTTTCGACGAGCGTGATCCGCAGCCTTTCCGGGCTGCTCCTGCGCCTGAGCAGGTGGGCGGCCGCGAGCGTTCCGCTTGCGCCGCCTCCGATAATCGCGACATGCAGGGTCATCGTACCACCTCCGAAACCGTGACGAGGAGGCGTTGACGGATCAGGATGCCGCCAGCACCTCGTCGAGATCCGCCTTCTCGTCCTCCACCATTTGCCGCATCGCAGTGAGGGACTTGTTGTCCAGAACGGCGGCGATCGCCTCGCGCACTTCCAGCATGGTGAGCCGAACCGCGCAGGCGTTCTCGTCGGGGCAGTCGTGGCAGCGATGATAGGCCGTCCGGCTGGCACAGTGGATCGGGGCCAAAGGCCCGTCCAGCACCCGTAACACGTGGCCCACCATGATGGAGTCCGGTGAACGGGTCAGGCAATAGCCGCCTCCGCGCCCCTTGCGGGTCTGCACGAAGCCGCTGTGCCTGAGATCTGCGAGAATTGCGTCCAGGAACTTCTTGGAAATCCCGTGCTTTTCCGAAATCTCGATGGATTGTGCCATGACCCCGGGAGGCAGGCCGGCAAGATGATAGAGCGCCTTCAGCCCATACTTGCCTTTCATTGACAACATCGAGTGAATTTTCCTTTGGGATGTTTGCAAGAGAAAATCTCTCTACATCATACAGGTGTCTGCTCTGTTGGCCGCCAGAATCTCTGCGCATCTTAGCACTCCTTTGCTCCCAAACCACGGCTGGTCCGCATGGCTCTGCTACTGCTTTCAATCCGTCAGCAGTGACGCGATTTCCCCTTTCGACGTTTGAGGCTGCTCATTTGTTCCGCGATCGGAAAACGGAAGAGAGATCAGCACGACTACGAGCAGGTAGGACGCCAGAAAGGCGGCCCATCCGAAGACTTTGTCGAACTTCTGTCTGCTGTCATGCATGTTGCGAAGCTCCTTGAAACTCGATCTGAGATACGAGGCGCTGCCTGATGGCAGGCCGCACGATGTTTCCGTGGGGTCCAGTGGGCCTGTCGGCCGAGGGACAAAGCTCTTGCGCTGCTTGATATTGAACGATGCGGGAGCTGGCCCGCGCATAAACGGGCCGTGGCCCGTCGTTCAGACCAGGGATGGTAATGGTTTGCGCCATCGAACATTCCTTAAACGTCTGACATCAGTCTACCGAACCGATAGACAATGTACATTCCAAAACAGGGGCCGCAGAGAGCGGTTCTCTTCTCTTTCGCCGATGGCATGGAGAAGGTTCCTATCGCTTGGCGGTGTCGATTGGGTACGCCGTCGAACTCTTCATCCGCTCCATGGCGAAGTGCGACGTGACGTTCTTCAGCGTCACGGCTTCGGTCAACGTCTTGTAGAAGGCGTCGTAGGCAGCCATGTCGGCAACGGCGACCCTGAGCATGTAATCCACTTCGCCTGCCATGCGATGGAGCTCCATGACTTCCGGCATGCTCTCGATTGTGCTGAGGAAAGTGTCGCGCCATGCCGGGCTGTGGTCCGATGCCTCGATGGCAACGAAGACCGTCAGTCCGAAGCCGATCCGTTCCGGGGCGACCAGAGCCACCCGCCCGAGGATGATGCCGGCCTGTTCGAGCTTTTGGATTCGTTTCCAGCATGGCGTTTGAGAAAGGCCGACACGTTCGCCGATCTGCGCTACCGATAGCGTGGCATCGCGCTGCAGTTCGGCAATGATCTTGCGGTCGATCAGGTCCAGCATGCTACCTCCATCCGCTGCATGGGATAAAGGCTAGTGCAAATCCAGATTATGTCTAGTGGGATAGTAGACTAAGTGGGCCGCCAAGCACCCGGGCCCAGCGGGGGCCGGCAGAGTTCTATCGGATGGAGCGGTCACGGATGTTCATGGACGGGCCAGGCGCCTTGGGTTCCTGTCCTGGCACCCAAGGCATTCTTTCACTCAGGCAGCAGGTGCTAGATTGCTTCTGCTTTCCATGGCTTCGCGAAGGTTCTCGTCGATCTTGTCG